>NZ_JBQFTC010000005.1:0-274016 GCF_056538425.1 Ruegeria sp. BG5
TCTCCGCCGCTCCCGCCGCGTCCCGAGCGCCTCAGCAGCGCCGGTGAAGGGCGTTCTAAGCATAACCTTTCATAGCCGCAAGCAGAAAAATGCATTCTGGCGCATTTTTTTGCATACTCAGGGAAAATATATACTTTTCAATTGTTTAGCAACCCACCAAACACCAATCTCTGCACCTGCGGGGTACTTGTGGGGCCTCGCAGTCGCTGTTCCGAACCAAGGCCTACACAGTCCACCACTATATATAGGGCATCGATGGCCACCGACTACTAGGCTACGCGACTCGGTGTGGTGAATCGGCCTTGCTCAACACCGCATGAATCGATGAATCGGGATAGTTTCCCGCGCCCAACGGCATGAAGTGCGCAGGAAAGATTTGGATGGCATTGAAAAGCCACCCTGACACCGCACCCGACCTTGCGCATCTCTGCGCGATGCGCTCTGGTTCCCAGGGAACAAGCAATGACGATGATGCGGGACGGACATGACCCTCACCCCCACTTTTCCTGCTATACGCAATGTCGGCTTTGACGGAGCCCTGGTGACGTTTGCAGACACTATGTCGGATACCGCAAACCGGGCCGCGCTGGCGTTTCGGGCCGCGCTTGATGCCTTGGGCCTGAGCGGGATTGTTGAGACCTCGGCGTCTCTTGGGTCGGCTTATGTGCGGTATGATCCGCAGCAGCTGACCTACGGTGAAATCACAGCCAGCCTCCATCAGCTTTTGGAACAGCAGGATTGGTATGCGACGCCCTTGCCGACGGGGCGCAGGTTGTGGCGGGTTCCGACTGTGTACGGTACCGATCTTGCCCCGCAACTGGATGAAGCGGCAGCCGCCGCCGGATTGAGCACCGCCGAGGCCATTCGCCGCCTCAGCCAGTCCCGCGTGCGGGTTCTGACGATTGGCTTTGCGCCCGGTCAGCCTTACCTCGGCCCCCTTGGGCCCGAGTTCGAAATACCGCGCCTGCAAGAATTAAACCCGATGGTGCCTGAGGGGGCTCTGGTCCTTGCGATCTCGCAGTTTGTTCTGTTTTCCGGCCCCACCCCGACCGGATGGCGGCATATCGGTCAAACTGCGTTCCGGTGCTTCCGGCCCGAGATGGAAGAGACCTTCACCCTGAGACCCGGCGACGAATTGCAGTTTGATCCCATTTCGCGTGACGAATTGCAGAGCATTCGCACGAACAACGAAGACGGCCTTGGCGGCGCAACGTGTCACGAGATTGCGTCATGAGCCTGATTGTTAGACGTATCGGCCCCGCATGCACCATTCAGGATCAGGGGCGCACGGGGTACCTGGATCAGGGACTGTCCCGGTCCGGGGCGGCCGACATTCTGGCGCTGCATGAAGGCGCGGCCTTGTTGCGGCAAAGCCCGGACTTGGCCGCGTTGGAAATGGCAGGCATGGGGGGCGAGTTCGAAGCCACTCAGCCCGTGCGGGTCGCGCTGACCGGCGCGCCTATGCAAGCCAGTATCGATGGCGCGCCTGTTGTCTGGAACGCATCCCATCATCTGGAACCCGGGCAACGCCTGACGATTGGTGCGACGTTGCAAGGCAATTATGGCTACCTTCATGTGGGTGGTGGCATCGATACCGAGGTGTTTCTTGGCTCACGCGCGACCCATCTGACGGCTAAAATCGGGCGCGCGGTCGAGGCGGGCGATACGCTTCCCGCGGGGCCGGATGCAGGCGAGCCCGGGCGCAAGCTGCCCCCCAGCGACCGGTTCAACGGCGGCACATTGCGCGTTGTGGCCAGCTTTCAGACCCCACTGTTTGATGACACGACGCTGGGCCGTTTCACGCAAACCCAGTTCCGGCGGGGTGCCCGCGCCAACCGGATGGGCATGCAGATGGAGAGCGACGGTGAGGGGTTCGCCGCGAAGGGGCAGTTGAACATCCTGTCCGAAGTGATCACCCCCGGCGACATCCAGATGACCGGAACTGGCAACCCGTTCATCCTGCTGCCCGAGTGCCAGACGACCGGCGGTTACCCCCGGATTGCAACCGTACTGCCCTGCGATATGCCGCGTGCCGCGCAAACCCTCGCAGGTGGCTCGGTCCGGTTCGAATTCGTGACGATGGATCAGGCGATGGAACTGGATGCGGCCTTTCGGGCGGATCTTGCCCGCCTGCCGGGGCGTGTTGAGCCACTGGTGCGCGACCCGCATGACATTCCGGACTTGTTGTCCTACCAATTGATCGGCGGAGTGATCTCTGCCACCGAGCAAGGAGACCGTTAGATGCCGCGCGTGGATCTGAATGCTGATATGGGCGAAAGCTTTGGCCCGTGGAAGATGGGCGATGACGAAAGCCTGTTGAAGATCATCACCTCTGCCAATATCGCCTGCGGGTTTCATGCCGGTGATTGGGACGTGATGGCCAAGACGATGGCGTTGGCCGCCGAGAACGATGTGGGCATTGGCGCACATCCCGGCTTTCCCGATCTTCAGGGCTTTGGCCGCCGCAATATGAAAGTGCCCCATGGCAGCCTGCGCAATCTGGTGCGGTACCAACTGGGCGCAGCCATGGGGATGGCGGCGGCTGTTGGCACCAAGGTCCGGCACCTGAAACTGCATGGGGCGTTGGCCAATATGTGCTCGGTCGATATCGACATGGCGCGGGCCTGCTATCAGGGGGCGCTGGATGTGGACCCCGACATCATCATCATGGTACTGGCGGTTACGAAACAGGAAGAGGCCGTGCGCGAGCTTGGCTGCAAATGGGTGGGCGAGATTTTTGCCGACCGCGCCTATAATGACGACGGCACTCTGGTCGATCGCAGCTTGCCCGGCGCGGTGATCCATGACCCCGAAGTTGCCGGGCCGCGCATCCTGAACATGGTTCGCGAGGGCGCGATCATCACTGAATCCGGCAAACACCTTGAGACCTCAATCGATACGATCTGCCTGCATGGCGACGGGCCAACGGCTGTGCAGATTGCCCACTCGGTCCGGGAAAACCTGATTGCGGGCGAGGTCGAGGTGACAAAGTTCACCAGATAGCCATCTGGCCGTAATCCAGGCGGTCCAGGGTCTGGCTGTTGCCCGAACGGGGTTCAGCGCCTAGCATGCCTGCAAGTGCATGTTCTGAATACCGTTATTGCAGCAACACGCTTGCAGCCAGATTTCCGCAAGGAGGCGCCAATGTCTTTCGATCTGATGTCTTATGAACCCCGAGGCGACAAGAAGAACTCGGACTTCTTTCACGAATACCTGCCGATGATCTATGAACGGCGGACAAGTTCGGGGATCGCGGATCAGGTTGGCCCCATGCGGGCGATTGTCATACAGGTCGAAACCGCCGCTCTGTTCGATACCTTGGTCGAATTGTATGTGATGACGCCCTATCGCCACTCGGCCAGCTATTTGGGGAGGACACACAAGTTCTCGGTCCTGCATTCACATGCCGATTACCCGGCACTGATGGTGATGGCACCGCTGAGCGAAACATTTGAAGACTTCATCCCGCGTATCAACCGCATGTATCCGCTGGCCCGCAATACGCCCCAAACCCGGTATGTGGGCGAGGTCTTTGCCGCCAGCGATCTAGGCGCGCTTACCAAGACGCTGGAAGATCAGAACATTCGGTTCGAGTATGCGGGCGACACCGAGAACCCCTTTTACACGCTGGACGGGTTTCGGTTTACCACCCCGTCCGATTTCACCTGCAATCGGGTCGGTTACTCGACGCTGGATTTCAATGATCCAGACAGTCTGGGCCTCGGGGATCGCGTTTTGCTCAGCGATGCCGAGAAGGCGAAACTGGATGAGGCGGCCGCGTTTGCCGAGGACAGCAAGATTGGGCCGCTGATGCTGGGGATCGACCACCTTGCCACGCGGGTTCTGGCGGGTGAGCGTGAGGATGCGATCCTCGAATTTCTGACCATGGTGCCCTATTATTTCTGGGGCGCATACAACATTTTCGACATGAACTCTTCCACCAATGTGAACCGCAACGCCAATGTGGATGACGACAAGAAATCCCCGGCCAAGGTGTTCACCGCCAACAACACGCCGTCCTTTGTGAATTCCTTCGCCAAGCTGCCAATGCCGACCGAGGATTTCGTGCGCAATTTCGGGCGCCGCCTGCACCACATAGCGGTCGAGATACAAGACGGCGATCATGGCGCGGGTGAGAAGAATGTCGATTTCGTCGTTAATACCCTGAAAGACACGGGCGTGCCGTTCCTGGCGCATGTGGTGGGCGAGTGCAAAGACGATCCGAACCTGAAACAGATCTTCTCAAAACACTCGAAGAACACGCTGCTGATCACCGAATATATCGAACGCTGCCACCACTATGACGGGTTCTTTACCAAGGACAACGTGGCCGCACTAACGGCAGCCGCCGGGCAGGACGAGCAGTATGAACATGGCCATGTGTTCGACTGACATTCCCGGATGAAAAAAGGGCTGCGAAACCTCGCAGCCCAGACCCATCAGGAGAGAATATGCCGGGTCTTATGACGGCCCGATCATGAAACAGGTAACATTGCGCGCCTGCAACCGGCGGCAGGCCAGATCGGCCTGTTCGCGGGTCATGCCCTGGAACGTCGCCTCGAACCCTTTCGAGCTTTGATTGACCTTGCGCAGCGTGCCCTCCAGCGTGGTCATTTCCGACAGCGCTGTTTTCAGCAAGATCTTCTCGGCCTCATATCGTGTGGTGTAGCGACCGACATTGACGCCCCACAGATGCCCGCCGGATGTGGACAGGCGGGTGACGACCTCTTGCTCGGGTTCGGGCTGTTCCGCAGGTTGTGTCGATGCCAGAACCAGGTTGTCGGGCCGCAATGCAGGGCGTGTGTCCGAGCTTTCGACCGGAGGAGCGGTGGGTGCAATATCAGCCTCGGCAATGGCCGCAGCGATGCCGCTTTGGATACGGTCACGATCCTGATCTGCCGTCTCGGCGATTGCGCTGGCAACTTGCGTGGCCGCGCTTGGACGCAGAACCGGGCGCAGGCTGGCTTTGGGCGCGCCGCTAATGCTGGCCACCTGAGTCGAACCGCCAAGCCCCGTATTGCCCGCGTAAGATGGCCGCGCAGGTTTGCGGATCGGTGCGCGTGACGGCGCACGGCGGAAGCCCATATCCAGCAGTTCGGCCACCTTGGCGTTGCGCGAGGCGCTGGATTTGCCGCCAAACACGGTTGCGATGATACGCTCATCCTTACGCTTGGCCGAGGCGACAAGGTTGAAGCCCGCAGCACGGGTGTAGCCTGTCTTGATCCCGTCCGCGCCCCGGTATGCAGCCAGCAGGCGGCGGTTCGTATTGGGAACCGTCTTGATCCCGGCATGGGTCGATTGGCGCGAGAACAGGTTGTAATACTGCGGATAATCATACAGCAGATGCCGCCCCAGCGTGGTCATGTCGCGCGCGGTGGACAAATGCCCCGACTCGGTCAGCCCGTGTGCGTTCTTGAAGGTCGTGCGGCTCATGCCCATGGCCTTGGCCGTGCGGGTCATGCGACGCGCAAAGGCGGCCTCGGACCCGCTGAGCGCGATGCCGATGGCGGTTGCTGCGTCGTTGGCCGATTTCACAGCCGCCGCGCGGATCAGGTACCGGAACGCGATGGTCTGGCCCGAGCGCAGGCCCAGTTTCGAAGGTGGCTCTGCCGCCGCGGCCCGGGTGATACGAACCGGGGTATCCAATGTGATCTCGCCGTTCCGCACCGCCTCGAACGCGATATACAGCGTCATCATCTTGGTCAGCGATGCCGGATGCAGCCGGGTGTCCGCGTTGCGGGAATGAAGAACCTCGCCCGTGCGGGCATCGATCACCATGGCGGCGTAGGGTGCGGCCAAAGATTTAAGCGGCGCAAAAGAAAGCACCATCAACAATGCGATGAGAAATAAGCCCATTCGGGCCGGAACTGTCCGCCGAATCTGCACGATCTTTGCCTCTGTCTGCCTCGCGCCGCCGGGTTTTCCCGGTCAGCTAAAATTTATTCTGCTTGTCGGAAAGGCTAACACAGGGGCCGTATGAAATAAACCGAAAGCTGCGGTTTTCGCAGTTTCGTTATGGCCCGCACCCGCAGCTATATCTAGGCGCGGCGCGACCCTGGCCCTACTACATCGGCGAAGTTGGCGGGAACGGGGCGTATCCCAAAGCGGATTTTTCGGAACTGAGGCCGAATGGCAACATCACCCGAGTTCCTGGATCAGATCGCTGAGATCGCCCAAATCCCGCAGCTCGCGGAATCGCGGATCATCGACGGGGGCGTCGGCATGCTCGACCTCCCACACCAGACCATGCGGCACGTAAACGCCCCAGGAACCAGCCTGAATCGGGGCCACAACATCTGACCGCATCGAGTTGCCGACCATCATCGCCGACGCCGGGCCATCGCCATGTGAGGTGAAGATCGACCGGTATGTGTCGGCTGTCTTTTCCGAGACAATTTCGACCGCGTCGAACAAGTCACCCAACCCCGACTGGGCCAGTTTACGCTCCTGATCGATCAGATCGCCCTTGGTGATCAAAACAACGCGATATTCGTTGGTGACCGCCTCAACGGCTTCGCGGGCATGGGGAAGCAACTCGATCGGATAAGCCAACATCTCTTGCCCGGCTTCGATCAACTGACGGATTACGGATGCAGGCACACGATCTTCGGTCACCTCAATCGCCGTTTCGATCATCGACAGAACAAAGCCTTTGATGCCGTAGCCATAGTGCCGGATATTGCGTTTCTCGGCGGCCAGAAGACGCTCCATCAGGTGATCGCGGTCGGCGTGGTCTTTCAGCAAGCTGGCGAAATGCGCCTGCGTCAGTTGAAAGAACCGTTCGTTATGCCAAAGGGTGTCATCCGCGTCGAACCCGATTGTGGTCAGTTTTTCCACCATTCAGAATACGCTCTCTTCCTCTTTTCTCTGCGCCCATCGACGTTATATAAGCGCTCAGATAAACCCAATGCCTGAATCGGACAGAAGCGCGCGATGCTGGAAAACCCCTGGATGATGTCTGACAAATCGGATGACGATGCCGACTCGTCCGTTCTGGTTCAGACGCGGCCAAAGACCAAGCGTCCTCCGCTCTATAAGGTGTTGCTGCTGAATGACGACTACACACCGATGGAGTTTGTGGTTCACGTGCTTGAGCGTTTCTTTGGCATGACCCATGCGCAGGCGTTCGAGATCATGCTGACCGTGCACAAGAAGGGCGTCGCCGTTGTCGGCGTGTTCAGCCACGAGATTGCCGAAACCAAGGTGGGTCAGGTGATGGATTTTGCCCGCCGCCATCAGCATCCGCTGCAATGTACAATGGAGCGCGAAGAGTAAGCCCCGCGCTGCTGTTCGACGCATTCGAAGATGTCCCCTCGCCTCGATCTCGCCCTGCAAAGCGGTTTGACGCTGTCGCACCCGCTGACAGTGATCGGCCCGACGCCCGAGCAGGATCTGTCCGACCTGCCGCGTGATACGCAGGTCGTGCAGCCGTTCAAACCATTTCACGATCACTTTGCGTCGCTGGGTTTCGCCGCAGTGCCCGAAGCGGGCGCACCCTGTCAGGATGCAATTGTTTTCCTGCCCCGCGCCAAGGCTCTGGCCCGCGCGCTGATCCATCAGGCCTGCACCCGTGCTAGTGGCTTGGTTGTTGTTGACGGGGCCAAAACCAATGGCGTGGACAGTATCCTGAAAGACGTGCGCAAGCGTGTGCCCGTCGATGGGCCGCTTTCCAAGGCACATGGCAAGATATTCTGGTTCCAATCCGAGCCTCAGGCTTTTGCCGATTGGGCCGCGCCGAAAACGCAACTGGTCGAGGGGTACCGGACTGCGCCCGGCGTATTCTCTGCGGACGGCATCGATCCAGCCTCGGCGCTTCTGTTGCAAACCCTGCCCGCAAAGCTGGGGCCACGTGTTGCCGATCTTGGGGCCGGCTGGGGGTATCTGTCAGCCGAATTGCTGAAGCGCGACCGCATCACATCTTTGCATCTGGTCGAGGCGGATCATGTCGCACTCGGCTGTGCCCGCGCCAATGTGACCGACGACCGGGCCGCGTTTCACTGGGCAGACGCTGTGACGTGGAAGGCCAGCGAGCCTTGCGATACCGTCATCATGAACCCGCCCTTTCACACCTCGCGCAGCGCTGATCCCGCGTTGGGTCAGGGGTTTATCACCGCTGCCGCCCGCAACCTGACCCGCAATGGCGATCTGTGGATGGTCGCCAATCGCCACCTGCCCTACGAGGCCACGCTGGCCGAGACTTTCGCGCATGTGGAAGAGGTTGCCGGTGACAATCGGTTCAAGGTCTTTCATGCCTCTCGCCCTCGACGCTGAGGCCCGTTAACCTGCCCCCCAACTCAGGAGGATTCGGATGTCCTTTTCCATAGCTGGCAAGACAGCAATCGTCACAGGCGGGGCCAATGGGATCGGGCTGGCCATTGGACGCCACTTTGCCGATGCCGGGGCGAATGTGATGTTCGCCGATATGGACGAAAAGCGTCTGGTCGAGGAACTGGGCGAGCAGGCAGATGACAGCAATATCCGCTATTTCGCAGGCGATTTGCGCGAGAAACTGACCATCGCCAACCTTCTGTCGGCCACGCTGGACGCGTTCGATCAGGTGGACATTCTGATCAACGGCGCGCGGCAGGTGATCCCGTCCGATCCGCTGGACCCCGATGACGACTCGGTCCGCTCGCTGCTGAACCAGAACCTGATGCCCGCGTTGCGTCTCAGCCAGTTGGTGGCCAAGCGCATGATCAAACAGGCCGGGGACGAGGACGAAAACCCGGCCGGATCGATCATCAACCTGTCCTCGATTGCCGCCCGCCGAACCCATCCCGATCTGATGGCCTATTCGGTGTCTACGGCTGCGCTGGATCAGATGACACGCTCGCTGGCCGTTGCACTGGCCCCGAACCGGATACGCGTGAATTCCATCGCGCTGGGATCAGTCATGAGTGCATCCTTGCAGTCCACGCTCAAGGAAAACCGCGACTTCCGGGATGACATTGAAAAGCATACCCCGCTGGCCCGTATCGCTGCACCCACCGAATTGACGGAAACTGCCCAGTTTCTCGCATCCGACGCTGCCGGCTTCATCACCGGGCAAATCCTGACAATCGACGGTGGCCGGACCCTGCTGGATCCTGTTGCCGCGCCAGCTCACTAAGACCTCATGTTCGATACAGAAAAAACCACTGCCTCTGCCTGGTTCCGTCAACTGCGCGATGACATTGTTGCCGCCTTTGAAGCGCTGGAAGACAGCCACGACACAGGCCCGTTCTCGGACGCCCGACCGGGTCGGTTCGAGGTCAAGGAAACCACCCGCCACTCCGAGGATGGCTCGGACGCAGGCGGCGGTCTGATGTCGGTGATGCGCGGTGGGCGTGTGTTTGAAAAGGTCGGGGTCAATGTCTCGACCGTCTTTGGCACGCTGGGCGAACGCGCGCAGCAGGCAATGGCGGCGCGCAAGGGTATCCCCGAAATGACCGAAGACCCGAGGTTCTGGGCGTCGGGCATCAGTCTGGTGGCGCATATGCAGAACCCGCATGTCCCGGCGGTGCATATGAACACGCGCATGTTCTGGACCCCGCACGCCTGGTGGTTCGGCGGTGGATCGGACCTGAACCCCTGCATTGAGTATGATGAGGACACGGCCCATTTCCACGCGACGCAAAAGGCCCATCTGGACCCGCACGGCCCCGGCCATTACCCGCGACTGAAAGACTGGGCCGACGAATATTTCTACATCCCCCACCGCAAACGCGCCCGCGGCGTTGGCGGTATCTTCATGGATGATTACTGCACTGGCGACTGGCAGGCCGATTTCGCCCTGACGCAGGACATCGGCAAAGCCTTTCTGCCTGCCTTCCTGCCGCTGGTTGAAAAGCGCCGGGTGCAGTCATTCTCGGACGCCGATAAAGAGACGCAACTGGTGCATCGCGGCCTCTACGCCGAATACAATCTGGTCTATGACCGAGGCACGAAATTCGGTCTGGAGACCGGGCATGACCCGGATGCCGTGCTTATGAGCCTGCCGCCTCTGGCGAAATGGATCTAAAGCTCAGAACCCGAAATCTATGAAGTTGTCATAGCAGTAGTTCTGCGCCGAGGATGCCGACATATTCTCGCCCACCCGTTTGACGGTGATCGAGTATCCGGGGTTCGTATCCGCACCAGGCGGCGGGGTCAGCGAGAACTCAACCGTCCGCACACCCGGCTCATAGGCTTTCGAGATGTAAATCCGCTGGTTGTTCGGCACGCCCAGCGAACGGATCGCAAAATCGCCAATGCCACACCAATAGTTCACAGGGGCGGACGAACCGATGGCTTTGACGCTGTAGGTTCCCTCACCGACCTGAGTGATCTCGGTCCGGTACTGGGGCTGAACGCTCAGGCCAAATCCGACAGCTTGCGCCAAATCGGGCATAACCATCCCGCCTGTGACCAAAAGAGCTGATAAAAGTCTCATAGGCAAAACACCCTGAATGAACTCCGTTCTCTGTCAATAACATAGATGTCGTGCAGCATGAGTAAAGCGGTCAGAGGACCCCCTGTCATTTGTCCTGCAAGATCCGCCCGCCAACATCCTGCGGTGCCAGCGCAACGGTTTTGATCACCGTATGGCACGCCACGCCGGGTTGCAGACCCAACGCCGAGACCGAGCGTCGCGTGACCCGCGCCAGAACAATGCCCGCTGGCGTTTTTACCGACACAATCGCCCCCGGCCCATCACCCGCGCGGATCGAATCCACCTGCCCGCTCAGCACATTCAGGGCCGACAGACCCTCGGGCGGGTTGCTGGACAGAATAACCTCTTGCGCGGGGATACGAATGCGCAGGGTTTCCCCGACCTGATGCGCGATGCGCGGCAGGAACAACCGCTCGCCACCGGCATCCAACTCGGTCAAACCGTCAGAATGATGTTCCCGCACCCGCACCTGCAGCACGGCCCCCACGGCGCGAATACCGGCAGGGGCGACGGACGGGTCGGACAGAACCTCGGACGCCGGACCGTGACGCGCCACCTTGCCGTCCTGCAGCGCGACCACCGACGTCGCAAGACGCGCAACCTCGGCCGCCGAATGGGTAACATAAAGGATCGGGACCGACACTTCATCGCGCAGGCGTTCGAAATAGGGAAGGATCTCAGCCTTTCGCGCGTCATCCAACGCGGCCAGAGGCTCGTCCGCAAGGATCAGGCGCGGGCTGGCCAGCAAGGCCCGACCGATGGCAACGCGCTGTTTCTCACCGCCCGACAGCATGGCCGGACGGCGATCCAGCAGATGACCGATGCCCAGCATCTCGATGACCTTGTCGGGGTTTTCCCGCTTTGCCTTGCGCGGCGCAAACCAGCGGCCATAGGCAAGGTTCTGGCGCACGGTCAGGTGCGGGAACAGGCGCCCCTCTTGAAAGATATAGCCCAGACGCCGTTTGTGCGGGGGCAGCCAGTTCTGGTGATCGGTGTCGAACAAAACCCAATCATCCACGGCGACCCGACCGGCCTGTGGCCGCAGCAACCCGGCGACGGCGTTGACCACCGTGGTTTTGCCCGACCCGGAGCGTCCGAACAGAACCGTCACCCCCGGCGGCGCGTCAAAGGTCAGATCCAGATCGATCCCCGGCAGGCTGTGTTGCAGGCGAACAGAAAGGCTCATGTCCCGGCCACCCGGGCAGCGGCGCGCCGCCCTACATATTCCGAGAGCAGCAGCGCAGACATGGCGATGATGATCGAAATGATCACCAATCTGGTCGCAGCGGCCTCACCGCCCGGAACCTGCAGGAAGGCGTATACGGCCGAGGGCAAGGTCTGGGTCTGCCCCGGAATGTTGGACACAAAGGTGATGGTTGCCCCGAACTCTCCCATCGCTTTGGCGAACGCGAGGATCGAGCCCGCGATGATCCCCGGCAGGATCATCGGCAGAGTTACAGTCGCGAATACCATCAGACGCGAGGCCCCAAGCGTTGACCCGGCCTGTTCCAGCCGTGGGTCCACAGCTTCGATCGACAGGCGAATGGCGCGGACCATCAGTGGAAAGGCCATGATCCCTGCGGCCAAAGCCGCCCCGGTCCAGCGAAACGCGACGACAATTCCAAACTCGGCCAGAAATCGGCCCATCGGGCCTTGAATGCCGAAGGTCAGCAACAACAGGTATCCAGTGACGACAGGCGGCAGGATCAGCGGCAAATGCACCAACCCGTTCAGGACCTGACGACCCGGAAACCGCCAGCGCGCCAGCGCGTAGGCCACAAATATGCCGAAGGGCAAAGTTGCCAGCGTCGCCCAGAAAGACACGCGCAATGACAGCTTCAACGCCTCCAACTCTGCCGGACCCAACCACTCCATCTGCGTCACTCGCCCGGCAGGGCAAAGCCCTGGTTCAGAAACACGACCTCAGCGTCCTTGGTCTGTAAATAATCCAGAAACCCTGCGGCGTCTTTGTTGGCAGCACCGGTCAAAGCAGCAGGGTAGACAATCGGCTGATGCGCCTCGGACGGTATCGTGCCCACAACGCCGACACGCGTTTCAGCGATAGCATCAGATCGGTAGACAACCCCCAGCGGGGCTGCGCCGGTTGCAACCAAAGCCAGCGCCGCGCGGACATTGTCCGATTGCGCCACCTGCCCCTGCACCGCATCCCACAAGCCAAGAGTCCGCAACGCCTCTTTGCCGTAAATGCCCGCAGGCACCGCGTCCACCAAAGCCATAGCCAGATAACCGCCCGCCAGTTGACCCGAGAGATCATATCCGGGGGCAAGCTGTCCATCCGACGCCCGGTCCGCCGGTCCAATCAGAACCAGCCCATTTGCCAACAGATCCACCCGCGATTTAGGGTCGATCCATCCGCCCCCTTGCAGCGCGTCCATCCAATCCCGGTTTGCGGAAATAAACACATCCGCCGGCGCACCCAATTGAATCTGGCGCGCCAAGACCGACGAGGCCGCATATGACACGATCACATCCACGCCCGTCTGCTGCGTGTAGTCCAACGCAATCTCATCCAGCGCGGTTTTCAGGCTGGCTGCAGCGAATACCAATATCCCCTCTGCCCCAGCCCGTATCGGAGCCAGCAGAACTGCGATCAGAACCATAGAGGCAAAAACTGTTCGGCGGGCCATTGAAAGGGCCATTAAAACTCCCGACTGGAAAGTTACCATCCTGTTTGGGAATATCGGAGGCTGCATGGACCACGCAAGCGCGTTTCCTGACGCACTTTGGATAAGGTAGAAAAAACTTCGATCGGACAACGTTTTTGGCCAAAGGCCCAGGCATTGGGCGTGCGGTCCTCCCACCGATCCCGGTGAAACAAATCTATTCAAGAAATTCCACCCCACCCTCTTGCGCCCGCCCGCAGGCTTGGCTACATGCACCGTCACGGGTGATTAGCTCAGTTGGTAGAGCGCTTCGTTTACACCGAAGATGTCGGGAGTTCGAGTCTCTCATCACCCACCATCCCCATCCCAGCACTGCACCAGTGGATTGCCTGACAGTCACCTCGCCGGTTTCTGCGCGCGGGTTCCGGCCCGCGGTGATGGGTCCGATGGGTTTGTTCAACTCTGATATCCGTTCCGCGGCGGCAGCTAACCTGTGGGCGAACACGCGGCTGAAAACGGCTGTCGATGCGTTGAAAGGCTGAGAGCCGGGCCAACTTGCCCAAAATGAAATTGGCCACGCCTAGTCGACCAGCTTCATGCACACGCTTGCGTTTCTATCGCGAATAGAACCCATCACGAAGCTCTTGCCTGAGGCGCAAACGCTCGGGGTATTCCTTCAGAAACTGCTCGGGCGGTTTGCCTTCCCAGACTTGCGCGTAGACCCGCATCTTGTTGCCGCCATAGATCTTTGCAAGGTCTTCGTTGGAATAGCCACGCGCCCAAAGATCATCGGTAATCGCGGCCAGAATTTTGGCAAGTTCGCCGTTGCCGGTCGCCCCTTTGTTGAAGGCATCGATCATGTACCCTCCGTCATCGTACATGCTCGCGTTTGCAGTCGCGAACTCCACGACCAGTTCGAGCGAGAACATGTCATCCGTTGCGATCCCGACATGGTCGACGCCCACAAGTTGAACGTAGTAGTCGATCATATCAGCGGCTTGTTTGGGAGAGATATCCTCGGGCCAGACACCGTCCATCATCCATTCGGTGAATGTCGGAGAAACATATCCCCCCGATTTGGCCGCGCGCAGCGCCTCATCATCGGGAATGGCCCGATAACACCCGCGCGGCGTGGCATTGGGTTCGTTCGCATAAAGACCGGCAGGGACTGAATGCGTGTAAACATAGGGTACACCGGGGTAGGTCTCATCCATGTAATCCATGGCGTCATTGGCCGTTTTGGAACCGGTATGGCTGAGGTCCAGCAGGATACCGAACCGCACCATTTCATCGATGACAGACTTCCCCCAAGGGGTCAGCCCGATGTCGCGCCCGTTGTAGGCCGCCAATTGCCCTGATCCGGTTCGGAGGATGTCATTGTAGGCCAGGATCATACTCTTGATCCCCATATCCTTGAGCAGGGCCATCTTCTTTAGATCGCCGTCCAGAATCGTGGCCGTTTGGCTGTTCCAGATGACCGCCGTCTTTCCTTGAATATGGGCGGCTTCAATATCGCGGGTTTCGTTCACGATCAGGTAGTTTTCCGGTTGCTGCGCCATCGCCGCGCGGAAATGGTAATGCTGTTCAAGAAAAGTCTCAAAGGACATATCCGCCGCAGCGAGCGTCATCTCATGCCCCGTGATGCCGTTTTCCCGGGCCCGTGTGAAGTAAGTGTGCAGCTGCTCATACTCGGTCCAACCGGTCCCGTAAGGGCTGGCCAACATGCCAAGCACGATTGTGTCCTGCACAAATTGCTTCGCTTCATCTGATGCGTCCCATGTCTTGCTTTCTTCGCTTGCGTGCAATGCGCCACCAAAAGCAAAAGCGACTATGCTTGCGGTCAACAGGGTCTTCATTGCGGTACCTCCAGACAGAAATCCAAGACAGATGCTGCGTGATACCGGCATCAGAAAACGATCCGGGTTCGTAGACCTAACAGCGTGATGCTGTCCTGATCGGGGTTATCGAGCGGGTTGGAAATGAACTGCAGCGACGGTGTGATCTGCAGCCCGGGTGAGATTGAAAAGCGATAGAATGCCTCAAGCGTGAACTGTGTGCCGTCTATGCCTCTTGCCTCGGCCCAATTCAGGCCAAGCCCGGCCAGATCGGTATTGCGACCGTAATAGCCCAAACCGGCCGAGACGGACCGGTCATAAAGCGCGGCCGTCCCTTTTGAGGCCCCGGCCCGAAAGAATGGCATCCATCTGTTGTCGACAAACCAGGCCGCGGAAAACGCGGCACCATAGTCTTCCGGACGGCTGCCATCGTCGGCGGCATCCGCATGCCAGAGGGTCAGGTGGATATTGTCGAAATAGATGCGATCAAAGCCAGAGGTGTAGCCAAGTTCGAGTGATTTGAAGAGTTTGCCATCGCTGAACACATCAAAATTTGGATCAGACGGGTCGGCGTTTGCGTCAGAGACACTGGCGACGGCATAGACGTTTTTGCTGAGCTTTATCCCACCGGCAACGCCAAGACCTTGATTGGGCGTGTTAATGGTCGGGTTGGTGTTGAAGGACAGGTTCTGGAACCCACTATAAGGGCTGACCAGCCCGTAGATATCCACAAAGTCCGTCACGTCGATTTGCCCGATTTGCAATGTCCAAGAGCCATCTCTGGCCCTTTGGGTCCAGAACAGGTTGGTCAACAGCAAACCGTTGTCGTTGAATGCTGTTCCCGTAATCGCGCGCGCGCCGCCATCCAAGCCAAGAAACTGCGGGGAAACATCCGTGTAACTGTGCCGATCTTCGATCTTGAACGTCAGCGAACCCCATTCCGTCGCCTGCCAACTGCCATAGATACGCGCAATTCCACTGGCCGCTTCGCCGGTTCCCGGATCGGCATTCGTTGTTTGGCCCAACGCCAGGTAATCAATGTTGAACCGAAACCCGTCCTCAGCCAGCCTGTTCTTCCACTGGAACCAGCCAGCAGCAATGTTGCGCGGAAAATCCGACCGGTACTGCGGGTCGGTCAGACCATCTCCGGGCTCAAGATCAGCTTCAACGGAAGAGGGCCCGGATAATCCCTGCGCCATCGCTGAACCAGCAAAAGCAAAACAAAATAAGGCAAGCAGGCTTCTGATCATTCCGATGCGCGCGCCCCGCCCGTCTTGCGATTACCCGCCGCACGGATGCGATCGGCGGCACGTTGTTTCCATTCCAGCCTGTCTGCCTCAGTCTCCAGCGTTTCGACTGTATCCGTCTCCAACTGGAAAGTCGCACTCATGGGCATCAAGCCATCCACGACCATCATGTTCTGAACCGAAGGGTCAATCGTCAGCGTTCCTGTAAGTCTCACCGGTTCATGAAAATAGCTGGGCGTCCAATCGCCGTTCAACCGCACGCGGATCATCTGGTTCGGCGGCGGCGGGGGCATGTGACTGCACATCCCACGTTCCGGAACCAGATACACCACAGATCGCCCGTCAGGATCGGTCGGGGCTGGAATGGCAAAGCCCGCAAGTGTGATTGTCTGACCATCGAATTGCGGGTTTCCTTGTGTGCCAGCCTTTCTTCGGCGTTCTGTCACAACCTCTCGCTGATCGAGCAGCCAGTCGACATCAATTCCGTCTGCCGACAATGCGCCCTCGGTTTCAGTCAGCAGCTCTTGCCATTTCTGTCTTTCCTCAACGCTGCCAGCCTTCTGTTGCAATCTGCCGCGCAGGCGCACGACGAAAAGGACATCGTCGAACTGTTCGGGGGCAAGATCGCGATACGGGTCGTCAAAGATCTGCGTTGACGGATCCGGCAGGTCAGACCAGTCCAGCGAAGTGCCGGATGCCGCCATGGCGGAATGACAACCCATTCCCAGCGTTGCGATGGTAAAAACTTGAAGCCATTGGCGCATGAAACTCTCCAACGTCTATCTACCGATCAATCCAATGTGTTTTTGTAGATCACGCCGTCTTTCATAATCAGACGGATCGTTTCAGGGCTTTCGGGCCTCGGGTCTGCGCCGAACCACTGGTCGCCGGTGCCAACGACCGAGAAATCCTCAAGCGGGTTGCCGTCTATCAGCAGGATGTCGGCATAGGCACCTTCCTCGATCACGCCCAGTTTTCCTTCCGGATAGGGGTTCATGAAATCACCGCTAAGTGCCGCGATCTCGCCACCTACCGAAGTCAGGGTTACCATCGACGCATAGGGGCCGAAGAAATGGTTGTTCAAATGTTTCTCGTAGGCGATCTGGATGTTGCACGCTTCGACTGAGCCCACGCAATCGGTTTGGAATCCGCGCGGCGCCGGGCATTCCTTCATGCTGGGAATATAGGCTTCGAAGGTCGCCGAGGCCGATTTGGCTTTCCTCAAACTGTTAGGGTTGTTTTTCACGGACGGAACGTCAAGAAGGCCCGGATCAAATGCCGTGATGTTCGTCGTGATGTACGCTCCTTTTTCTTTCATCAAAGCAGAAATTTCGCAGTCAAAATGAAAACCGTGTTCAATGGTTCTGACCCCTGCATTCAAGGCATTGATGATCGCTTCTTTGCGGTAGGAATGTGCCATGACATAGGTGCCGTACTCGTTGGCAACCTGAACAGCGGCCTCAATCTCTTCCTTCGAACCGGCGAGCAACTGCCATGGATCGAATGCCGAAATCACCCCACCCGATTGCATGAACTTCAGTTGCGTGGCACCCATGCGCAAGTTGTTGCGGCCATACATGTAAATTTCGTCAACACCGTTGACCTGTTGGGCCATATTCAGAGTGCCAAAGTTGGTCACCCCGCCCGGCGGAGATGTGAAGGATGCGAAATCGGCGTGACCACCACGTGTTCCGAGAAATGCCCCGGAAGGATAAAAGCGGGGGCCGACGATCTGGCCGGCGTCTATTGCGCGCCGCAGCCCGCCACCAGCTCCCCCGGCATCGCGAACGGTCGTGAAGCCCTGCATCAGGTACATTTCGGCCATCCGGGTCCCGTGGATGGCGAAATCCTCCCAGGTCGAGTTGGTTTCCATCTCAGCAATCGATGGCCCCATGAGCATCAGGTGCGCGTGGTTCTCGATAAAGCCCGGTGTCAGCGTGCGCCCGCCGCCGTCGATCACGATGGCATCAGGGGCATCGATAGCATCCGTTGAAACCGACGTGATCAGATTGCCTTCGACCAGAACACTGGCATTCTCGATACGCTGTTCGTTGACACCGTCAAAGACGTGGACGTTGGTAAACAGCGTTTGAGGTTCCGCTTGGTCCTGAGCCTGTGCGGGCGCCGACAGTGTCAGGGCCGCCGCAAAGATCACCGTTGTGCGAAGGGGCAATTGTAAGCCGGGCATAGGGTCTCCCTTTCATATTCACCAATTCCTAACTGTAGCCCGGAAATTCTTGGTCCGGTTGCCAGTTTCGAGTTA
Organism: Ruegeria sp. BG5; assembly: GCF_056538425.1. NCBI lineage: Bacteria > Pseudomonadati > Pseudomonadota > Alphaproteobacteria > Rhodobacterales > Roseobacteraceae > Ruegeria > Ruegeria sp. BG5. Next base: position 18,381 of record NZ_JBQFTC010000005.1, read on the forward strand.
GGATGTTCGAATGTGACTGTAAAAGTGGCCACTGAGCAAACCGACAAAGGGTGACAAGCTTGCCTTTCAACTCCTCGACTTCGGAACATAGCGAAGGCTTTATCCGCCTCGCTTTGGCGTCTCCGTTTTTGCAATATCTCACTGACCGCAAAATCAATCCGCAACCCGCCCTGGATCAGGTCGGATTGAAGGCTGAGCTGCTGTCTGACCCATCTGTCTATGTCCATTCAGAACTGGTCTATGGTCTGATAAATGCCTTCGCGGACTTGGCAGGGGATCGGTATCTTGGGTTGAAAGTGGGGGAAACGTTTGACCTGCAGGCGTGGCCTCCGTTCGCTCAGGCCCTGCAATCGACACATACCCTGTTCGAATTTTTCGCCCGTTTCGTGGGGCTTGTCCCGCGCGAGTCCAATTCTGTAAGGCACAGCCTTGTCGTTGACGCGGACAAAGCGATCTATCGGATCCAGAGGCAACAGGAACCAACAGTCCCACCCGTTCAGGTGACCGGCTTCGGCGCCGCCATCTATGTGCGCCTCTTGCAGACCGTCGTCGGATCGTCATGGGATCCGTCCCGAGTGCGATGGGAAAGCAGATACATTAATGGCCTGCCCATTGGCTACAAGGGGATTGAGGTTGGTCTTGGAACCGATCCCGGCATGCAGATCAGCTTTCCTGTGGAATGGTTGTTTTTGCACCATGTCTCACAAGATGCCGCCACCGCTGAGTTCTCACCCCGGCGGCACGAGGAAGTAACTGTGGTGGCTGCTTTGCGATCCGTCCTGCGCGACAAACTGGACGAAACCAATCTGGGGCCAGAGGTGGTGGCCGGGCTGTTGGGCATACAGCCCGAGCGGTTACTGAAAGCCCTTAGGCACCAAAGGACAACCTTGACCCGCGAGGTCAAACGGCTGCGTGTCGATGTGGCCAAAGAGCATCTTAGAGAAAACAAGAGGACAATTGCCGAGATCGGTCTCATGCTTGGTTATTCAGACAAGTCCCACTTCACGCGTTTCTTTCGCGGCCAGACCGGCATGACGCCGACCAAATTCCGCCTTGGATCGTAACGCACAGGAGCCCGAGAGCCCCGGCGTCAGTCGGCGCGTGTCAGACCCTGGCTTCCCGCGCCCCGGGCATTGGCTGGGTCGATAAGCCAAACCAAACAGGTGCGTCCCCTTCTGACCATGTCGGGTATTTTGTCATAACCTGTTCGAAAGATGTGCTCTCCAGAAACCGGTTCAGCCAACCTATCAAATTCGGCCAGGGCTGCGCGTCGAACCACGGTTTGTCGATAAAGGCGAACTGACGCACGAATGGCAGAAGGGCCAGATCGGCCAGAGTTGGACGCTCTCCAAACAGCCAGCGCTGTCTGTTGAGTTGCGCATCAAGCTTTAGGAGATGCGCTGACGCTTTTCCACGTTCGGTCGCGGGGTCCAGATCCGGATACCGCGTTGCGTATTTCGTGTGATCCAAAGCCGCTTTGAACGGGCCGTCATTGGTTTCGATCAAATCCCAACCTGCCTGTGGCATGTCCAATAGACGGGCCGGGTCATTCTGGTTCAATGCCCAGAGCATAACCTCAAGGCTTTCATCCAGCACCCCGTCTTTCATCCGTAGGGCCGGAACCGTGGCCGATGGTGATGTGTCCAGAAAGGCCTCGGGTTTGTCCCGCAACAGGATTTCCCGCAATTCGACCTGCACACCGGCGCTGAGGATCGCAAGGCGCGCCCGGATTGCGTAGGGGCAGCGGCGAAAAGACCAAAGGATCGGCGGGTGGGCCATGATGCAAATACCCTCATCAGAGACAGGCGCAACTTGCACTTTGCGACACCATGCGCAACCACCGCAAGACATCAGTGTCAGCGACGCGCCGGGTGATCGGCGCGTCGGGGTACCCGATTTATACCGTTGCACTAACCCTCGACAGCCTGCCCGTCCGCATCGAAGAAACGCAGTTTTTCGGGCAGGAAATGCAGCCCGATCCCGGTTCCTGCGGTCAGATCCGTATCGCCGTTCAGACGAACCGTCACTTTCTCTTCAAAGCCGCAATCGACGATCAGGAACGTATCGGCACCCAGATACTCGACCACTTCGATGGTGCCATCCGTCTGACCTGCACCGGGGGCGACCACCTCGATATGTTCGGGGCGGATGCCCACGCGGGTCGCTTCGCCCGTCAGGTCGAACGTGCCGGACCCGCCATTATCCAGATGGTAGGCACCATCCCGCGTTGTGCAGGGCATGATGTTCATCTTCGGGCTGCCGATGAACTGGGCGACAAACAGATTGGCCGGGCGTTCATACAATTCGCGCGGCGTACCGACCTGAGCGATCTTGCCGTATTCCAGCACCACGATCCGGTCTGCCAGCGTCATCGCTTCGACCTGATCGTGGGTCACATAGATCATCGTGCGTTTGAGGTTCTGATGCAGTTTCGCGATCTCGTACCGCATCTCGACCCGCAACGCGGCGTCGAGGTTCGACAGCGGTTCATCGAACAGAAACGCGGTCGGATCCCGCACGATCGAGCGCCCGATGGCAACGCGCTGCCGCTGGCCACCGGACAGATCCTTGGGCCGCCGTTCCAGAAACGGTTCCAGTTTCAGAACTTCGGCCGCCCTACCGACCTGCTCGTGAATCTCGGCCTTGGCTACGCCTGCGACCTTGAGCGAGAAACCCATATTCTCGGCCACGGTCAGATGCGGATAAAGCGCATAGGACTGGAACACCATGGTCAGACCGCGCTTGGAGGGCGGATGATCCGTGACGTCATTGCCATTGATCAACAGCTCACCGCGCGAGATATCTTCAAGCCCGCCGATCATGCGCAACAGCGTGGACTTGCCGCAGCCGGACGGGCCGACAAACACGACGAACTCGCCCTCTTCGATCTGCAAGTCGATGCCTTTGATGACCTGCGCGGTACCAAACCACTTTTCGACGCCTTTAAGTTCGATGCTACCCATTAGGACCTCCCTGCCCAGTGCAGCCAGACAGCGGCTGTCCAGGTGAATGCGTTACCACCAGCGGGGCTGCCGGTTGTTGGATCGAAGTATTCAGCAAACCCAAAACTCGAGATCAGCTCGGCCGTTTTGCGGCGCAAGTGGTCTGCTTCGGCTGTATGGCCCATGTCTTTCAGGCCAAAGCCGATCATCATGTTCATGATTGCCCAGGTCGGCCCGCGCCAATAGCGGCGGGCGTCGAAGCCGGGCATGGTTGGATCGTAACTTGGCACCGGATGCGCGACGGTGTTCAGCACCGTCCTGATCCGGTCCAGCATGGCATCCGAGTCGACGCCCGCGAACCAGCACATATAGGACGCGTTAGACACAGTGCCCGACCATTCGCCCGAATGGGCATCGCGCGAGTCGAAGGACGCAAGATCCTCATTCCACAGCGACAGCGCGCCGGCCTCAAGCCGCGCTATGTCATCCGCCAAACCATCGGCATTCAGATGCAACGCCTCACTGACCGCCAGCAAATCCCGCGCGGCGCGCAATGTGGTGAATGTCATGGTCGGGTCAGCCACGCGGAACGGGTTGTCCGCCAGCAATCTCTGCTGATCCCATTGGGCATCGCGTCCGATCTGCACCAGTTTGATATAGCGGTCATAGTCGAACTTGGTCGGGCGATCCTCGCTGTTCACATGGGCGGTATCGCGGCGCTGGTATTCACCCACATCGGATGCGTCCATGCGCGCCATGGTCTTGTCCCAGTCGGGCGCATTGTCGCGACCGGCCTCCCAGGGATGGGTTGTGCATACGGCGTCATGCTCGTCCAGACGCCATTTCACGATCCAGCGATGCCACGCCAGCATGGCCGGAAACAGCGCCCGGATGCGCGCCTCACCCGCGTCTGGGTCTTGTTCCCAGATTTTGCGCGCCATCGTCGCGGCAATCGGCGGCTGGATGATGCCCGAGGACGGGATCGGCCCGTGGCAGCCCCACACATCGGGACCCGGGAAATAGCCGTCATCCTGTTGGTGGAACAGGATATGCGGCACCATGCCGTCATCCCACTGGCCCGAGAACAACGTCTCAAGCTCGACCCAGGCGCGGTCGATGTCGAACTCGGCAAAGCCAAGTGCGGCAATCGCGCTGTCCCAGTTCCATTGATAGGGATACAGCCCTTCGGTGGGGATGGTGTAACCGCCGCGGTCATTGGCAACCAGAATGTTGCGCGCCTCGCGGTCGGGGTTGGTATGTTGGTTCATCTCGGTCATCCTTTGACAGACCCTGCAGTCAGGCCCTTGGTCATGAAACGTTCAAGCCCCAGGAACAGCGCCATGATCGGGACGGTGGCAATCACCGCACCGGCCATCAGGTGCTGTCGGGGGATTTCGGAAGAGTTCAGCATCGTCACCCCTCGGGTCAGGGTGAATTTCGACGGATCGTCCAGCAGCATGAAGGCCAGCAGGAATTCATTCCAGGCGATCATGAAGACGTAAAGCGACACAGATGCCAGCGCAGGCAGGCTCAGCGGCAGGGTGATCTTCCAGATCACGGCCAGACGCGACAGGCCATCCATCAGACCGGCCTCTTCCACCTCAGTCGGAAGACCCCGGAAATAGCCTTGCAGCATATACAGCGCGACCGGGATCGTCGTGACCGGGTAGATCATCACGATGCCAAGGATCGAGTTGCGCAGCCCGGTCAGCGAGAACGCGATGTAGATCGGCAGCGCCAGAACGATCATCGGCACCATGTAGATCAGCAGGATCGAGCGTGAGAACGCCTTTTGCCCTTTGAACCGAAACCGTGCGACCGCGTAAGCCCCCGGAACACTGAAGGCCAGCGTGATGAACACCGTCAGGACCGAAACGTAGAACGAGGTCCACAGATAGGTGCCGAAGTTGAAGTCCCGGAACAGCTCGGTATAGCTGCGCAACAGCGCCCAGCCCTGTGACAGGTCAACCGAGAAATCCAGCGGGTTCTGCAACAGCGCCTGCTGCGATTTCAGGCTGGTCATCACCATCACGTAGAAAGGGATGATGACAATGGCGGTGAAAAAGATGTAGCCAAAGCCGGTGCAGAACCGGATCACCGCGTCCTCGAATTCATGACGGGTGAGTTCGCCGAAGGGCAGCTCTTTCAGGATTTCGGCCATCGACAGGTGCATCACCACCGCAAGCGAAATCACGGTGATCAGCGTGGCTTGCAGGGTGGTGTCCGATCCGATCAGAACCGGGCCAAAGCCGGTCAGGCAAGACAGGCCCAACAGGACCGACACGCCCAGACGTGCCGGGGCATGGCGTTTAGGGAACCGGACATAGGCCAGACCCGCGACCGCGCCCCAGATCAGGCTCAGCAGAACCTGCGGGCGGAAGGCCGCCCCTGTTGCGAAGGACATGGTGACCGCGATGGTGGTGGCAATCACCACCAACCAAAGCGCGCCCAGTACGGGGCCGGTGACAAAGCCGTTGCGCATCACAAACCCTCCTCACGGCTGATGAATTTGAAGAAAACAAAGCTGAAGGCGATCAGGCACATCAGGATGACCACGGCCACCGCCGCGCCCGCCCCGATGTTCGAGACGGCAAAGGCCTGCTCGTAGACATTCACGGTCAGCGTGCGGGTGCCCGCATTGCCACCGGTCAGCAGGAAGATGTCGTCGAACTTGTTGAACGTCCAAATAAAGCGCAGCAGGAACAGAACCGACAGGATGCCCAGCAGTTGCGGGATACTCAGCAGCCAGAACTTCTGGAAGGGCGACGCCCCGTCCATATCCGCCGCTTCATACATGCTGGAGTCGATGGATTGCATCCGCGCGAGGATGAACAGGAAGGACAACGGGAAATAGCGCCATATCTCAAACACCGTGACCATGATCAGGGCCAGAGGGCGTTCCCCGAAGAAGTTGATCGGATCACTGGTCAGGCCCATCTGCACCAGCAGCGCATTGGCCGAGCCCGAGAAGGGATCGAACAGCGTCACCCAAGTAAAGGCCACGGCAATGACAGGCGCCACATAAGGGAACAGGTACAGGCCGCGGATAAAGCCCTGCCCCCGAAAGCTCTTGTTCAGCAGCAGCGCCGCAAACAGGCCCATGACCAATGCGCCGATGGTGCCAAAGACCGTGTAGAACAGGGTGACCCACAGCACGCCCCAGAATTCGGACCCATCAAATACGCGGGCGAAGTTTTCAAGGCTGAATTCGAAATTCGTCAGAACGCTCGGCCCGCTGCCGGTGGTGGCCGGTTCGGATCCTTCGACCAGATCCTCGAACACGTCCGGGTCGCCGTCGACGGTGACAGGGATGCGGATGCGCTCGCGCTGACCGCCTTCCAGCGTTCCGAAATCGCAGAACAACTCTTGCCCGTTCAGGGCACAGGGCGCTGCGACCTCGCCAATTGGTGCAACGCCATCCGGCAACACATCGCTGAGGGTCACGCCTTCGATGGCGATCTCTTGGCTGGAATTGCGCAGGCGGTATTCGATTTGCAGATCGTCGCCCGATCCGCGCAGGCTTTCGCGGACAACAGGCGCGGGTGGGCGCAGGTCGGACAGCGTGAAGGGCTTGAAGCTGATCCAGATGATTGCCAGCAAAGGCAGGATCACCACAAGCGATACACTGATCACGGTCGGAGCCAGCAGCGTCCAGGCCAGACGCGCCTCGCGTTTGGCTAACGCCCCGGTTCCGGTCGGTGGGGTGGCCGAAGACATTTGGGATACCTCGAAGGGATGGGGGCAGCGGCGCGAACGCCGCTGCAGTGCCATTGGAAGGTGGCGTTACTCGACCTTGGCGAGTTCTTCGTTCATGGCTGCAACAGCAGCTGCGGCGTCAATTTCGCCGTCGATATATTGACGGACAACGCGGTTAATCGCTTGGCTGTTGACCATTTTCGAGGCCAGCGCCAGTTGGCCTTCGGCCACGCCCCAGCGCTGGGCCACGTCCAGACCGCCGACGATTTCGTCGATCATGGCCTGTTCGTACAACTCACCCAGCGGCGCTTTGCGGTCGACACCCACGGGCAGGTCCGCCCAGGCCTCGGAAAACGCGGTCGGGTTGTCGGCGTTGCCGCGACGGACCGGGAATTTGCCCTCGGGCGCGATGGCCAGTGTTTGGGTATAGCCTTCGTCCATGGCGAATTTCACGAACTCCATCGCCGCATCGGTATCCGCGTCGTTGGTGATGCCAAAGTACCGCACATCGCCCCAAGCCGCACCGTCAGGGTTCGACGGGCCCGACAGTTTGGTCACGATGCCGGTCTTGCTGGCCAGATCGCGCGAGGTCGGATCGTCGTTGATGGTCGGCGGGGCGCTGTCACGCAGGCCGGCCAGTTCGTCCAGAATGAAGGGCGACCAGATGATCATCGCGGCCTTGCCGTCAAAATACAGCTCGCGCGACTGCTTCCAATACAGCTCACCCGGAGGTGACGCCTGCGAGATGGCTTTGTAGAAATCCAGAACCTCGGTGGTCTTGGCCTCATCCAGCGGCTGGAACCCGTCAGGACCAACCGGTGAGACGCCATTGGCCAGGAAGACATGCTCCAGCACCTGGCTCATGAAGTTCTCGTCAACCTTGGTGGCCGAGACAAAGCCATACATCTCGGGCGGGTTATGCAAAGCCTCCAGCGCGGCCTGAATGCCCGCAAAACTGTCCGGCGCATCCAAACCGGCCCCTTCGAACAGGTCCTTGCGATAGACCACCATCTGGGTCCATCCATCCACCGGAACAGATGCGGTTTCATCGTTGAACGCCGCCATTCCCAACGCGCCAGGAGCGAACGTGTCTGCCCCCAGCTCTTCGATCACTTCGGTTGCGGCTTCGGTGTCCAGAATTCCGGCCTCGGCCCAGGGCAGCGCGTATTGCAGCGGGTGATAGACCACATCGGGCAGATCCCCGGCGGCAAACGCGGCTGTTGCGCGCGTGCCCAGATCGCTTTCGGTGATCGGAATGACCTCGACCGTGGTGCCTGTTTCGGCCTTGAACTGATCGGCCATCTCTTGCTGCTTGGCCAGTCGCTCGGGCTGTTCTTCGGTGGTCCAGAAGCGGATCGTATCCGCCTGCACGGACAGCGCGGTCAGCGCCAGTGCCAGGGACGAGCCTAACATCAGCTTGGCTGCTTTCGGCGTGAGTTTCATGATTGGTTTCCTCCCAATTTACTTTCTGTCGTCTCTTTGATTTTCGTGGCCAGCGCGTCCGAGCCCAGCATCGGCGGACCGTCCGAGGCCCGTTCGATCAACATCGCCTCACCCAGCTCGCGCAGTGTGCCCGGTGCTTCACCCCGGATCTGACGGATAAGCAGGGTGGCCAGACGCTCACCCGCGGCGCGAGAATCTACACTGAAGGTTGTCAGGGCCGGGTTGGCGTATTGGCACTCCGGAACGCCGTCATATCCGGTCACCGAAACGTCCCGGCCAATCTGCAGGCCAAGCTCAGCGGCAACGGGGTAGAAGCCCAATGCCGCAAGATCGGTGGCAAAGATGATGGCAGTTGGCGGACGGTCCAGCGCCATTAGGGCACGCGCTTCGATTGCGCCCTCTTCGCGTGTTCGCGCGCCTTCGCGGATCAAATCGGGGTCGAATGGCAGGTCGGCAATGCGCAGCCCCTCGATATACCCGTCCCGGCGCAGATGGCTGTAGTTGAACTTGGGATCGCTGCCGACATAACCGATGCGCGTATGCCCATGGCTTGCCAGCCGCAGAACCGACTTCAGCATCGCGGACTCGCCCGAAATATCGAACCACGAAATATCATCCGGCACTTTGGCCCCGCCATAGCCGGTGCGCCCATAAAGGATATGCGGCACGCCCAGATTGCGCAGGAACCGAACCCGCGCGTCGTTGACGGCGGTACGCGGCAGGATAAAGCCGTCTGCCTTGTGTTCCTCGACCAGACGGCCAAGCACCTTGAGCGTGTCCTGCTCCGAATGCGCCGTTGAAATCGTCATGGTCCAGCCGAAACCGCTGGCCGCCTCACATGCGCCTGCCAGAAACTCTTGCAGGAACGGGTTGTGACCGTCCGGCTCATCTGTGTTGAGCACCATGGCCAGCGCCCGAACACGCCCGGTCCGAATGGCCTGCGCGTGGCTGAGCGGGCGATACCCAAGCTTGCGCGCCATGGTTTCGACCCGCTTTCGGGTGGTTTCGGAAATGTCCGGATAACCGTTCAAAGCCCGCGAAACCGTGCTTTTGGACAAGCCCAGACGGGCCGCAAGTTCATCGATCTTTACACGGCGCGAAGACTGCGGATTTTCACCCGCCGCTTCGTATTGCCGATTTGTAAGATTCGCTCCCATGTCTTCATTTTTTGTTTCCGAAACCGGTTTCGGCAACAGAAAATCTTATCAGCCGCGCTGTAGCGCCAATCAAGGGCACAACTTCACGTGGTAGGAATGCAGGATTTGTCGGGGTTATCAGCCGGCCTCAGCCGGTTGTTGGGGGCAACGCCACTTTTGACGAAACGGAACAGTTAACCCGCGTCACCCCCAACTTTGGATATCCCGGACAACTCTCTCGGCACTGTCCGGGATGATCAGGAATTAAAGGCACTCGGCCAGGGTCTTTGCCATGTTCCGGATGACCTGAGGGTACAGGTCCACGCCGGGTTCAAGGTCCGAGCCCAGCGGGTCGATGACGCCGGTATTTGCGTCGGTGCCGCCCAGAACGGATTCAATGATCCCCGGGTTGAATTGCGGCTCGGCCAGAACGCAATCGATCCCCTCTTCCGTGATCCTGCCCTGAATCTCGGTAATCCGCGCGGGGCTGGGATCGGCTGCGTCGCCAATCGAAACTGCCCCCGAGGCGGGGAAATCAAACGCATCCTCAAAGTACTGATAGGCATCGTGGAAGACGATGAAACTGCCACCGCGAACGGGGTCCAACATCTGTGCAACCTCGGTCGAAAGCGCCTCAAGCTCTTCCCGCCCGGCGGCCGCATTGGCGAAATAGGCGCCGGCGTTGTCAGGGTCTGCCGCCGACAGTTGGGCCGCGATCACGTTCAACCAAGTTCCGGCGTTTTCTGGCGACAGCCAGGCGTGCGGGTCATGCGCGCCATGGTGATGGCCGTCGTGATCGTCATGGTCGTCATGCCCCGCATGGTCTTCATGGTCATGGCCATCATGATCCTTGGCGTCGGCATGATCATCGTGGTCGTCGTGATCGTGGTCGTCGTGACCATCCGAGTCCGCATGATCTTCGTGATCATGGTCATGGTCTTCGTCTTTGGCGTGATCTTCATGATCGTCGTGATCATGGTCGTCATGATCGTCATCCGCGTGGTCTTCGTGGTCATGATCATCATGATCATCATGGTCCCCGTGATCATGCGCCTCAAACAGCGCGCTTTCACGGAAATCCAGCAGAACGGTGCCATCGGCCTCAAGCAACGCCGTAACAGTTGCACCTTCGGCCAGTGTTTCCACCGCGCTTTCCATCCAGGGCGTCAGATCCTCACCCAGCCAAAACACCAGATCCGCCTCTTGCAGCGCTTCAGCTTCGGATGGGCGCAGGTTGTATTCGTGCGGCGAAGCCCCAGCCGGGATAATCAGGTCCGGCTCGCCAACGCCTTGCATGACCCGCGCCACAAGCGAATGCACCGGCGCAATATCAACTGCCACATTCGGCACATCGGCAATCGCCGTGCCCCCCATCAACGCGGCTGTGATCGAAACGGGAAGGAGCTTTCTGGACATCGGGAACCCTATGTGATTTTATAACGTTACCAGTGAAATACATGATATATAATAACATGACAAGTGAGACACCGCCCGCCACGGCTGAAGAAGCCACCCTGCTTGGGTTCAACAAGCACGACCACGCCTCGTGCGTTGCAACCGGTTTGGCCAATGCCCAGGCGCATTGCCAGGCAGAAGGGCTGCGCCTGACACCTGTGCGCCAGAAGGTTCTGGAAATGTTGCTGCAAGAGCATCGGGCGCTTGGGGCCTATGCGATTCTCGACCGTTTGCGTGAAGAAGGCTTCGGGTCGCAACCGCCGGTGGCCTATCGTGCGCTGGACTTTCTGGTCGAGCATGGGTTTGCCCATAAGATCGAGCGACTGAATGCCTTTGTCGCCTGCGCGCATCCCGGGGCTTCGCATTCCCCGGCCTTCATGATCTGCCGCAAATGCGATGCCGTGGCCGAGGCGTATTCCGCCCCCGCCAAAGGCGCGCTAGGCGCTGCCGCGCGCGCCGTCGGGTTCGAGATCGAACGCACCGTCGTCGAAGCCGAAGGCATCTGCCCCGACTGCACCGAGAAAGCCTGATCATGACTTTGGTTTCTGTAAAGGATCTCAGCGTCCGCTACGGCGCAAACACCGTATTGCGCCACGTAAACATGGCCGTTGAGCCGGGCGAGATCGTGACCATCGTGGGTCCGAACGGGTCGGGCAAAACCAGCCTGCTGCGCGCCATCATTGGCGCGACCCAACCCGCTGCGGGGCATATCACGCTCAAAAAAGGGCTGCGGATCGGGTATGTGCCGCAAAAGCTGCATATCGATCCGACGCTGCCGATCTCGGTCGAGCGGTTCATGCGCCTGACGGATCGGGTTTCAAAACAGGATTGCGCGGCGGCCCTGAAAACCGCCGGTGTCCCGGACCTGCTGAACCGGCAGATGTCGCAGCTGTCCGGCGGTCAGTTTCAGCGGGTTATGCTGGCGCGTGCGCTGATCAACCGACCCGAAGTTCTGTTGCTGGATGAAGCCACTCAAGGGCTGGACCAACCTGGCTCTGCCGCCTTTTACCGCCAGATCGAAGACGTGCGCCGGGAAACCGGATGCGCCATCCTGATGATCAGCCATGAACTGCATGTGGTCATGAGCGCGTCGGACCGCGTGATCTGTCTGAACGGTCATGTCTGCTGCGAAGGCTCGCCCGCCGTGGTCGCCTCGGCCCCTGAATACCGGGCGTTGTTTGGGACAGGCACGGGGGGCGCGTTGGCGCTGTATCGTCATGACCATGATCATGATCACGAACATGATCATGGCCCGAACTCTCAGGAAGCTGCAGAATAATGCTTGATGATTTCATGACCCGCGCAACGCTTGCTGGCGTTGGTGTGGCCTTTGCCGCCGCCCCGCTGGGCTGTTTCGTCGTTTGGCGCAGAATGGCCTATTTCGGCGATGCAACCGCCCATGCCGCAATTCTGGGTGTGGCCTTGTCGTTGACCTTCCAGATGTCTGTGTTCACCGGGGCTTTGGCCGTTGCTTTGGTGATGGCGCTGGCAGTCACGCTGCTGTCCGGCAAAGGCTATGCCATGGACACTCTGCTGGGTGTTTTGGCCCATTCCGCACTGGCTTTCGGCCTTGTCGCCGTATCGTTCCTGTCCGGGGTGCGGATCGACCTGATGGCCTATCTGTTTGGCGATATTCTGGCCGTTTCCAAAAGCGATCTGGCCGTCATCTGGGGTGGAGCCGCTTTGGTGGTGGCCCTGATTTCTTGGCGTTGGTCCCACCTGCTGACCGCGACGCTGAACGAAGAACTGGCCTATGCCAGCGGCTACAACCCCAAACGCGAGCAGTTGATCCTGACCCTGTCGCTGGCGGTAACAGTCGCGGTTGCGATCAAGGTGGTTGGCGTGTTGCTGATCGCCGCCATGCTGATCATCCCCGCTGCCGCAGCCCGCAGCCTGGCGCGATCGCCCGAGTCCATGGCCGTGATTGCCGCCCTTATCGGGACGACCTCATCGATCGTCGGCCTGAGGGCGGCTTATGTGTTCGACACGCCCGCCGGCCCCTCAATCGTCTGCGTCGCGGCTGTGCTGTTCGCCTGTTTCAGCCTGCTGGGCTGGCAAGGGCGCAAGACCTGATCAAAGCTCAGGACAACCGCGCGCCGCTTTGGTCGAACATGTAAACGCTCTGCGGATCGAAGGCGAGGCGGATGTCCTGCCCTTCTTCGACCCGATGCTGCCCGAACAGGCGGGCGGTGATCTGGTGGTCCTGAACCTTGGCAATGACGTTGGTGTCACCGCCCAGATGCTCGACATGGCTGACCTGCGCCTGAAGCGCGCCGTTGTCGTCCAGCACCAGATCCTCGGGGCGCACACCCATGGTCCGGTCATCCCCTTCCTGCATCAACCCGGCGGGGAAAAAGTTCATCGAAGGTGAGCCCAGGAACCCGGCAACGAACTGGTTGGCCGGGTTATTATACAGCTCCATCGGCGAGCCGATCTGTTCGACGCGCCCGTCACGCAGGACCACGATCTTGTCGGCCAGGGTCATCGCTTCGGTCTGGTCATGGGTGACGTAAATCATCGACCCGCCAAGCTGGCGGTGCAGGTTTGCAATCTCCAACCGCGTGTTCATGCGCAGCGCCGCATCAAGGTTCGACAGCGGTTCGTCAAACAGGAACAGCTTGGGTTCGCGCACAATGGCCCGGCCAATGGCCACGCGCTGACGCTGCCCACCGGACAGCTCGGACGGGTAGCGGTTCAGATAGGGGCCCAGATCCAGCATCTGGCTGGCCTTGGCGATACGCTCTTCAATCACCGCCTTGGACTGGCCTTCCTGCTTCAGCGCCAGCGTCATGTTCCCGCGCACGTTCAGATGCGGATAGAGCGCATAGCTTTGGAACACCATCGCGATCCCGCGTTTGGACGGTGGGGTCAGATTGACCAGCTCATCGCCGATCCGCACCTCGCCCGAGGTTGCATCCTCAAGCCCCGCAATCACGCGCAGCAGGGTGGACTTGCCACAGCCCGAGGGGCCGACGAAAACGACGAACTCGCCCTCTTCGACGTCGAGGTTGATGTCTTTCAGAACGTGAACCTCACCAAAGGACTTGTTCACATCTTTCAAGGTCAGCGCGGTCATGTGGCGTCCTCCTTCAGCGAAACGGGTTGGCCGGTGCGAATGCTTTCATCCGCAGCCAGGCATACGGCCAGGGATTGCACGGCGTCGTTCATGTGGCGGGTCAGGTCGATGTCGTCCGTGATGGCGCGCAACATGTACGCCTGCTCGGCATCGCAGAGCTCTTGATGGCCCGGCTCATCCGGCATCTCGACGGTAGTGTCACCATCTGGTCTGTGCACAAGAATGCTGCCGACCTTGGTGTGACCATCGATATCTGCGGATGCGCCCTTATTGCCGTCCGTGATTGAGACTGATCCGTTGGGCGACACGATGTCTTTCACGAAAAACGCCGTCTCGGACATCATCGGACCCCAACCAGCCTCGTACCATCCGACCGAGCCATCGGCGAAGACGACCTGAAACTGGCCGTAATTGTACATCTCTTCCGGTATCTCGTCGGTCAGGCGCAGGCCCATGCCATGCACGCGCACCGGGTCGGCATCGGTGATCTGGCACATGACGTCGACGTAATGCACGCCGCAATCCACTATCGGGCTGGTGGTCTGCATCAGCGCCTTATGCGTCTCCCACTCAGCACCCGAGGATTGCTGGTTCAGGTTCAGGCGGAAGACATATGGCCCACCCAGCCCCCGCGCCTCTTCGATCAACCGAATCCACGACGGGTGATGACGCAGGATGTACCCGACGACCAGTTTGCGCCGGGTGCGCTGCGCGGTTTCGACAACCCGCTTGGCATCGGCCACGGTCATGGCCAGAGGCTTTTCGACAAACACATGCGCCCCTGCCTCCATCGCCTTGCAGGCATAGTCCACGTGGGTGTCGGTATAGGTTGCGATAACGGCAAGGTCCGGAGTGGTGTCCGCCAGAGCCGCCTCGAAATCGTTAAACGCGGGATACCCGGCCAGATCGGGATGCGAGACCTCCCCGCTGCGGTTCACCAGACCAACAATCTCGGCCTCCGGATGGTGGTGATGGGCCAGCGCATGGCTCAGGCCCATATTCCCAAGACCGGCAACAAGAACACGGATCATTTGACAGCCCCCGAAGTCAGACCGCGGATCAATTGCCGCGAGAAAATTACGTACAGGATCAACACCGGTAGGATCGCCATGGACAGCGCCGACAAGACCGCGTTCCAGTCGGTCACGAACTGGCCAATGAAGACCTGCGAGCCCAGCGTCAGCGTCTTGGTCTCCTCGGCCGGGGCAAGGATCAGCGGGAACCAGAGGTCGTTCCAGATCGGGATCATGTTGAACACCGCAACCGTCGCCATGGCCGGGCGCACCAACGGCAGGACCAGCCGGAAGAAGATCGCGTATTCCGACAGCCCATCAACCCGGCCCGCGTTTTTCAGATCGTCCGAAACCTGCCGCATGAACTCACTGAGGATAAACACCGCCAACGGCAACCCTTGCGCCGTATAAACGAGGATCAGCGCCCATAGCGTGTTGACCAGACCGGTGGCCACCATCATCTCAAGGATCGCAACGGTGCCGATGCGGATCGGGATCATGATGCCCAGCGCCAGATACAGGCCCATCAGCAGGTTGCCTTTGAAACGGTATTCGCTCAGCGCATAAGCCGCCATTGCGCCGAACAGCAGGATAAAGAACAGCGACGCGACCGTGACGATCATCGAATTCTGGAAGTAGAGGAAGAAATCCCCCTGTTTCATCACTGTCTGGTAGCCAATCAGCGAGAAACTGTCGGCATCGGGCAAGGCCAGCGGCTGACGAAAGATCGCTTTGCGGTTTTTGAAACTGTTGATCAGGATGACAAAGACGGGGAACAGCGCGATCAGCGTGTACAGGATCAACGCCCCGTGCATACCGAACGCGTTCAATGGATTCGTACGCGCTTTGCTCATAGCTGATACCTCCGCATCCGGGTCTGGATACCAAACAGATAGATACAGACGCCCACCAGAATGATCGCGAACATGGCCCCGGCGATGGCCGATCCCATATGCGGGTCGCCCAGTTGCAACTGGAAACCGAAGAAGGTGCGGTACATGAAGGTGCCCAGAATATCGGTTGAAAAGTCAGGCCCGGCCAGCGCGCCCTGCGCGGCATAGATCAGGTCAAACGCGTTGAAGTTCCCCACGAAGGTCAGGATTGAGATAATCCCGATCGAGGGCAAGATCAGCGGCAGCTTGATTTTCCAGAACGCAGACATGCCGGTGATGCCGTCAATCTCTCCGGCCTCAAGAATCTCTTCGGGTATGGTCAACAGCGCGGCATAGATCAGCATCATCGGAATACCGACAAACTGCCAGACCGAGATCAGCGCCAGCGTCGTCAGGGCGTATTCCTCTTTGCCCAGCCACGGGGCGAACAGGGATTTCAGCCCGACCGCATCCAGCATGGATGGCGCGATGCCCCAGATGGGTGACAGGATCAGCTTCCATGCAAAGCCGACGATTACAAAGGACAGAATCGTGGGGATGAAGATCGCCGACCGATAAAGCGCAGCAAACCGCAGGCGGGGATGGCTGAGCAGCGCAGCCAACGCGATGCCGATCGGGTTCTGTACCAGCATGTGAATGAGGAAGAACCAGAAATTGTTGCCTAGCGCGTTCCAGAATTGCTCGGCCCAGATGGGATCGAAGAACAGCGTTCTGAAATTGTCGAGCCCGACAAACACCCTCTCCTGATCGATGCGCGAATACAGCGCCAGACGCAGGGTGTTGAACAGGGGAAAGATCATCACGGCGGTGTAGACGATCACGGCTGGCGCAAGGAATACGACGATATGCCAGCGAATGCGGCCGGGGTTCATGGTTCGATCTCCGGGGGTAGAAGGACCCGGGCGACAGATGCGCCCGGGATGTGTGCAACAGCGGTGGGCTTACTGATGCGGGGCGTACCAGCTGGCCAGACCATCCTGAAGCTGCTGGCCCAGCTCGTCCGGTGAGGCGCTGCCCTTGATGGCGGCAACCGAGGCACCCCAGGTTTCATTCTCAAGGTTCGGCGTGCCGCGCGACAGAATCTGATAGGTCGAACGGATCGTGCTTTCACACTCGCCACGCCACCCGACGATTTCCTTGGCAAGCGGGTCTTCCAACTCGACCGGGGTCGAGGACAGCGGGAAGAAACCCGGCAGGGCATTGCCAAAGATCTCGGCGAATTCAGGGCTGGCAACCCAGGCCAGGAAAGTGCGCGCGGCCTCGGAATTTTCGCTGGCTGCGTTCATTCCAATGCCGATATCGGTGTGATCCGAGATGTAGCAAGTGTCGCCCGCATTCTGGACCGGCGGCTTGAACGCGCCCATCTCGAAATCGGCCTGCGCGTTGAAGCCCGAAATCTCCCACGAACCGGCGGGATAAATCGCTGCGCGTCCCAGGGTGAAGATGTTCTGACTGTCGGGATAGGTCTGCGCCTCATACCCGTCGCCCAGATAATCCGCCCAGCGCGCCAGCGTCGCATAAGGCGCAGTCCATTGCGCGTCGGTCAGCTTCTGCTCGCCCGCGATCAGAGCCAGACGGCCTTCTTCGCCCTTCCAATAGTTCGGGCCGATATTGTTATAGCCCATGGTGGCCGCTTCCCACTGGTCATTCGTGCCCATGGCCATCGGGATGTAATTGCCGTCTTCCTTGAAAGCATCGAGCACCGCAAAGAACTCATCTTCGGTGGTCGGAGCCTCAAGACCCAGTTCAGCGAAGGCATCCTTGTTGTAGATGAACCCGTGGATCACCGACGCCATCGGCACGCAAAAGCTGGCCGATCCGTCATCCGTCTGCCATGCCGATTTCGCCACGTCCGAGAAGTTCCCCATCGCATCCAGATCAGACAGGTCGGTCAGGTGCCCCGCCTCATACAGCGCCAAAGAGGCATCGAAGGGACGGCACGTGATCAGATCACCCGCAGACCCTGCGTCGAGCTTCGAGTTCAAAACGGCATTGTACTCGGCAGGTGCAGAGGGCGTGAACTGGACCTTGATGCCGGGATGCTTGGCCTCAAAGGCCGGGATGATCTTGTCCTGCCACAGTGTCAGGTCATCGTTGCGCCAGCTTTCAATGGTCAGCGTGATATCCTCGGCATAGGCCCCCGTCGCCACAAAGGCAGTGGTGGCCATCGCCAGCGATAGTGAATTGCGTTTCATCATAGTCCTCCCAGGTTATTGTCATTCAAGCCGCGACAGCGCGGCCCGCAGGTTTCCTTCGGTTTCATGAAGCAGCGCATGGGCCGCATCGGGGGCAACCCCGTTTGCCACCAGAACAGCGGGCTTGACCTGCCCCCCGATCTGATCCAGCGCGGCGGATGCCGCAGCAACATCAACGCCCGCGATCCGCGCCACCATCGAAGCGGCACGCGCGCGCAGTTTTGCGTTATCCGCCCGCAGGTTGACCATCATCCCATCATGAACATGGCCCAATTCCATCGCCATCAGCGTCGACAGCATGTTCAGCGCAATTTTCTGTGCCGTCCCCGCGCCCATTCGGGTCGAGCCGGACAGCACTTCAGGCGGCGTGCTCAGGCAAATCGCGTGATCCGCGAGATCCAACAAGGCAGAGCCCGCATTATTGGCGATCCCCACAACGGCGGCCCCTCGGGATCGGGCGATCCGGGCGGCTTCGACGGTAAAGGGCGTCGTGCCGCTGGCCGAAACGCCGATCAGCAGGTCGCGCGCCGTCAGGGTCTCAAGGTCACGGTCCAGCCCGGCGGTATCGTCCTCGGTTGCGCCCGGCATTTCGACGCCCGTTGGCAAACCACCCGCAAAATGGATCTGCAACTGCGCAGGCGGGATCGAGAAGGTTCCGCCCAACTCTTGCGCATCCGCAGCCGCCATCAACCCGGAAGACCCCGCCGCCGCATAGTGCAGGACGCCGCCGCCACGAAGGGTCGCCGCCATCTGCGCCGCTGCGGCAGAAATTTCGGGAACAGCAGCCCGGACCGCCGTCGCGGCCTCGATCTGTGCATCCGCCAGCACAGCCGCAACATCGGCCAACGGGCGTGCATCCAACCCCTTTGCCAATCCGTGCAACGCTTCTGTCTGTGTGGAATGCACCTGATTCCCCCCTCCAACTCCGGAAACAATACCTTTATAATACCTTTTGTCCACAAGAATCTTTTTGAGACCTTCTTGGCGGTAAAATACAGGCGTTTTTCGCGATTTTGGTATTTAAAAGGTATTTACTTACCCGCACAGGTATCTTAATGGAGTCTCCTATGGCTGCCGAATCTCAAACCCCAATTCTCGCCATCGATGGCGGAGGCACCCGGTGCCGGATCGCGCTGGCGCAGGGGCAAACCGTGACCTCGGTCGAGACCGGTTCGGCCAATGTATCCAGCGATTTTAACGGCACCGTCCTTTCGATTGTGCAAGGTCTGGACTTGCTGACAGCCAAATCTGGCCTGCCCCAAGACGTGATCCACAACACACCGGCCTTTGTCGGGCTGGCAGGCGTGACCGGGCCAGCCATCGCGGATCGGTTGCGACAGGCCCTGCCCTTGTCGCACCTGCGCATCGAAGACGACCGGCGCGCCGCTTTGCGCGGAGCCTTGGGACGGCAGGACGGCGTTCTGGCCCATTGCGGGACGGGGTCGTTTTATGCCGCGCAGTTTGGTGCAACCGCGAAATTCGCAGGCGGTTGGGGCCCTGTTCTTGGGGATGAAGCCTCGGCACAATGGATCGGCCGAAACGCCCTGCGCCTGACGTTGGAAAGCGTGGATGGTCGCATTCCCGACGCCCCCATGGCCCAACGCTTTCTGACCCAATTCCAATCCCCTGCTGGGCTTGTTCGCTTCGCCGCAACCGCCCGCCCGCACGAGTTTGGCGAATTGGCGAAAACCGTCACCGAACTCGCGGCAGAAGGCGATCATCTAGCTCAATCCACCATGCAGGCCGGAGCGGATGAGATCGAACGCAGCCTGAAACAGATCGGCTGGGCGCCCGGACTTCCCGTCTGTCTGACCGGCGGGATCGGCCCGGAATTCCGCGCCTATTTACCGGCCGTAATGCAGGACTGCGTGACCCAACCGCTCAAGTCGCCTCTGGACGGTGCTCTGTCATTGGCCCGTGATTTCGCTGAGGAGGTCATCGCATGAGCGCCATCGAATTCCTGCGGTCGAAAACCTGGCTCGGCGAAACCGGCGGGCCACGCTATGTGCAGCTCAGGCGGCGTCTGGAAGAGGGCATCGCCTCGGGAATCTTACCACCGAACTCGTCCCTGCCGCCCGAACGCGAACTGGCCGAGATTACCGACCTGTCCCGCGTCACCGTCCGCAAAGCCATTCAGGAACTTGTGCGCGAAGGGCTGATCGAACAGCGGCAGGGCTCTGGGTCCTTCATTCGCGAACCGGTGACCCGGATGGAACAGTCGCTCAAGCAACTGACTTCATTCACCGAAGACATGACCCGGCGGGGGATGGAGACGACCTCTCGCTGGCTGGAACGCGGGGTATTCATGGCCACACCTGAGGAAGTGTCGGCGCTGGACCTTGCAGCAGGCGATCAGGTCTCGCGCATCTATCGCCTGCGCGAGGCGGATGGACGCCCGCTGGCGCTGGAACGCGCAGCGCTGCCGCTGGATTTGCTGCCCAATCCGACCGAGGTGTCCACGTCCCTGTATGATCTGCTCGCCAAGTCCGGCAACCGCCCGACGCGCGCGGTGCAGAAAATCTCGGCCATCAATCTGGAAGCGCGCGAGGCCGAGTTGCTGGATGTTGCCGAAGGGGATGCCGGATTGAGGATCGAACGCACCTCATTCCTTGACAGTGGGCGGGTCGCGGAACTCACCCGCTCCATCTATCGCGGCGATGCCTACGATTTCGTCGCCGAATTGCGCTTGTAGACCGGAAAGGCCGATCTGAATGCCACATCAAACCACGCAGATGCGCCGCGAGATTCTGGAAATCCCCGGCGCTGTCGACAGGCTTCTGACCCAGGGCGGTGACGCGATCACGCAAGCCGCCGATACAGCGCGGCAGATCGACCCGCGCTATTTGCTGTCCGTGGCGCGGGGGTCTTCGGATCACGCCTGCACTTATCTGAAATACGCCAGCGAGTTGATCCTGAAACGCCCCATGGCATCGGTCGGCCCATCCGTCAGTTCGATCTACGATGTCGCGTTGCAGGCCGAAGGTGCCCTGTGCATCTCGATCTCGCAATCCGGGCAAAGCCCCGACATCGCGCGCATGACCGAAGTGCTGGGCAAGACCGGCGGATTTACGGTTGCGATCACCAATGACTCGACGTCCCGGCTGGCCGGAATTGCCGACACCACGCTGCCGATCCATGCAGGCCCCGAGCTGAGCGTCGCGGCAACAAAAACCTTCGTCACATCACTGGTCGCGGGGCTGTGGCTGATTGCCGAAATCAAAAAGGACGCCGCACTGATCGCAGCGATCAAGACCCTGCCGGAAAGGCTGGAGGCGGCGACCCAATGCGACTGGTCCGCTGCGGCAGAGGCCGTCGACGGCCGGTCGCTGTTTACGCTGGGCCGGGGGCCAAGCTGGGCGATCTCGAACGAGGCCGCGCTGAAGTTCAAGGAGACCTGCCTGATCCACGCCGAAAGCTACTCGTCTGCCGAGGTTCTGCACGGCCCGGTCTCGATCGTCGAGCAGGATTTTCCCGTGATCGCCTTCGCTGCCGCAGACGCCGCTGAAGATAGCGTCGCGCAGACGGCGGACGCAATGGCCGCCAAGGGCGCGCGCGTTTTTGCCCTGTCCGACAAGGTCAACACGGCGACGCGTCTGCCTTATGTGCGAACCGATCACTGGCTGACCGACCCGATTGCAGCCATCGTTTCGTTCTACGGGATGGTTGAAACCGTGGCGGTAAACCGTGGGATCAACCCCGACACGCCGCGGCATCTGAACAAGGTGACGGAAACGGTATGACACAGGATGTGGTGACATTCCGGAACGGGCTTTGTTTTGACGGGTCAAAGCTGTGGCAGAACCACGCGTTGCGGGTCGTCGATGGGCACGTGGCAGAGTTCGGACCGGATACGGACATCTCTAACGCGGGACGTGTCGTTGACCTTGGCGGCGATATTCTGAGCCCCGGTTATGTCGATCTGCAGGTCAATGGCGGCGATGGGCTGTTGTTCAATGACGATCCCTCGGTAGACACGCTGCGCCGAATGGCTCGCACCCATCGTCGTTTGGGGGTCACCTCGCTGCTGCCGACACTGATTACGGATACCGCCGATAAAACTCAGGCTGCCATAGATGCAGCCATCCAAGCCGTTCGCGCGGGTATTCCCGGCATTGCCGGTTTGCATCTGGAAGGGCCGCATTTGTCGGTTGCCCGAAAAGGCGCGCATGACGCCAGCTTGATCCGACCGATGGAGCAGCACGATCTTGATGCCTTGTTGTCTGCCGCCGCCCAATTGCCGTGTCTCAAAGTCACAATCGCCCCGGAATCCGTGTCCGAACAGCAGGTCAGCACGCTGGCCGAGGCCGGGGTGCTGGTTTCGCTGGGGCACACGGACGCCGGTTTCGACACCTGCATGCGGTACTTTGCGGCTGGTGCGCGTTGTGCGACGCATCTGTTCAACGCCATGAGCCAGCTGGGCAATCGCGAACCGGGGCTGGTCGGCGCGGTTCTGGCCAATGGCGCGGCCTCGTCCGGGTTGATCGCCGATGCCGTTCACGTTCACCCGGAAACGATCCGCGCCGCGTGGGCGGCCAAGCGCGGGCCGGGTCGGCTGTATCTGGTCAGTGACGCCATGGCTGTGGCCGGGACAAGCGAAACTGAGTTCCAACTGAACGGGCGCACGATCCTGCGTCGTGACGGGATCCTCACCTTGTCGGATGGCACTTTGGCAGGCGCTGATCTGGATCTGACCACAGCACTGGGCGTGATGGTCAACAAAGTCGGCATCCCGCCGGAGGACGCCTTGCAGGCTGCAACCTCGGTCCCTGCCGCCTTGATTGGACAGCAATGCGAGGACCTCAAGATCGGTGAGGGCAAGTTGTCGGGTATGATCCGCATCGCCTCGGACTTCTCATCAGTCTCCACGTTCGACTGACAATGACGTGCAAGACCGGGATGACCCATCCCGCTCAGGTCCTTATCAATTCTTATCGGTACTCGATCTGCGACCAAACAAGCTGTTGAACCCGCGCGCACCGGTGCCTATCGTGCGCCTCTGAAGGCCTTCAATCAGGACGTAGCTCATGACCGATCAAACCCCTCATCCCATGTCCCCGCAGGATTGCCTTGTGGCGATCATGGTCGCGGTCTCCGCATCGGACGAAAACATCCGCACGGCTGAGCTGGTCAAGATCCAGGGCGCGGTGAACATGCTGCCGGTCTTTGCCGGGTATGACGCGGACCGCACCCGGCATGTCTCGCAAATCGTGTTCGACCTGTTCGAGCAGGAAGATGGTCTGGACGCCTTGTTCGGCCTGATCCGGGACAACCTGCCCGAGCGTCTGAACGAAACCGCCTATGCGCTGGCCTGCGACGTGGCCGCTGCCGACGGATCACTGGCCGAGACCGAGCTGCGCCTGCTGGAAGAAATCCGGTATGAGCTGAGCATTGACCGCCTGCACGCCGCCGCCATCGAGCGTGGCGCACGCGCCCGTCACGTGGTCTGACGGTTTCAACTGCCGTAAAGCGCGCCCCAGCGCTCAATCAGCGCCCGTTGCAATTTGCGCGACCGCCGGTTCCAGGCGCGCGCGCCCTCGGGGCGTTCGCGAAGGGCACGAGGGATCGTCGCGCGGTGATCGACATCTGCAGTAAAGATCGCAAAGGCCAGCTCCGATCCATCCGCCGTTGTCAGAAAGCCGCCCAGACCTGAAACGAAGTTCAGCGTTCCCGTTTTGGCATCCACTTTGATCGGGTGATCCTTTACGGGCGTGCCAATCTTGTCGGTCAGGGAAAACGGCTTCAACAAAGGGCGCAGCGCCCCGGCCTTGCGCGCCTGAACAAAGGCCGCAACCAAAGCCTCCGGTGCCATGCGCGATGCGTCGCCCAGCCCGGAATGATCCACCATTGCAATCTGATCGACCCCATAGACCTCAAGCGCCCAGCGGTTCATCTCTGCCGCCGATTCCGCAAGGTCCTGCGGCATCACTCCGCGCGCCTTGGTCGCTGCCATTCCCACCATCTCGGCTGTCAGATTGGTCGAGTATTTCAGCATTCCGCGCAGGATACTGTCCAAACGATCGCTTTGATGGACAATGAGGGTGGTGCCTTGCGGCGCCTCGCGCGTGACTTCAACCCGGTCCAGAACGATCCCGTTGGCACGGGCTAGAGTTTTGAACACATCCCCCGCATAAAGTGCAGGTTTTCGCACCGGCAACCAACGGGCACCGCCGTTGCCCAAGGCTCCTTTGGCGACGGACCAGCGGTCCTGCCGCGCACTGGGTTGATAAGTGTAAATCGGCAGGCTGCGCCCTTCGACCCGCATCGACGCCACGTCAACATCCGGGCGATACTTGGCGGTGCGGGCGTCCATTGTGACGTCGTAATTGGTGCCGTCCCGTTTCCATTCAAAGTGAACCCGGTTGAAATTCAGTGAAATACCGCTGATGGCCGGGCTATAGCCCAGATGATCCGGCTGTCCGGGGTCGATGCTGAACACGAAAGGCAGCGCGCCGTCATAAACCTTGAACGCGCCGCGCACCTCGGTAATGCCCGCCTCGCGCAGATTGGCCGCCATCGAGGCCAGATTGTCGGTGTCCAGCAACGGATCACCTCCGCCGGCCAGGATCAGATCCCCCTGCAATATGCCGTTTTCAATTGGCCCAGCCGCGATCAGGCTTGTTTCAAAGCGATGATCGGGTCCAAGCACGTCCAGCGCGTAAAGCGCGGTCAGCGCCTTGCCCACACTGGCGGGCGGCAATCCCATCTCGCCCTGAAACGCCTCAAGCTGCGCACCGGTGCCAACATCGGCCACCGCGAACACGACGTCGCCTTTCAGACCGGCCGCCCGGACAAGACGTTCGGCGCCGGTCAACTGCGGCCCGCGCGCCTGCGGCCGGAGCGAGACCAAAGGGGCCTGCGCCAATCCCGTCGCCGGGATCAGGGACGCCCCGATACCCCCCAGAAAAAACCGTCGTGAAATGCGATCAACCATGGGGCAATTAAAATCCCAGCGATTAAAATCAGACAACCATTGCATGACAATATGCAGGTGATGTGGCTATTCCGGCAACACTCCGTTGCGCCAATCGCCGCGATTGCGCAACTCGGTCGAGCTGACATCGACCATCGGTACATTCACGAAACACCAGGCCGGAGCCTGTGCCCGCCCCAGCAAATGCCGCGCCTGCCCGTCAATCCGGTAGCGGGCATAGAGCCGCGCCGCAGGCGACATCCGGGCACTGATCCGATCCCCCGGACGCGCCACCACACCCACCGGCACGCTGTCCATGATCTGCCGCCAGTCTTTCCAGCGATGAAACTGCGCCAGATTATCGGCCCCCATCAGCCAGACAAATTTGACCTGCGGATATAACCGGCATAGCGCCGCCAGAGTGTCCGCCGTCGCCCGCGTTCCTGTCAGCGCCTCGATATCCGTGATCTCGACATCCGGGTGCTGTATGACCCCCCGCGCGGCCTTGACCCGCTGCGCCAGAGGGGCCGGTCCGCGCTCCTTCAACGGATTGCCCGGAGACACCAGCCACCACACCCGATCCAGCCCAAACGCCTTCATCGCCTCAAGCGTCACATGCACATGGCCCTTGTGCGGCGGATCAAAGGACCCGCCGAACAGCCCGATCACCTGCCCGGGCCGCGCATATGGAATGTCGTATCGCTCCATCCCACGCTGATGTTCAGAACTGGCGGGCGTTGTCAATCAACCGGCTGCACCGCATCACCCAGCTTGACGCGCCCGGGCCGGAGGACTTCCGCACACCAACCACCATGCCCCCGCACGGCAGAATAACCCCCTTTGCCCAGCGCCTCCTCCATCCGGCTGCACGGCGCACAGATCACGGTAAAGCGCAAGATGGCCTCGCCCACCTGCACCTCACGCCCTTTGAGCGCCGCCAGATTGATCCCGGAAACCACCAGATTGCGCCGTAGAATGTCGGGCGAAACCGGCCCCTGCCCGAGATACGAGCCTATCGCCGCCAGATGCTCCTGCTGAATTAGAGTCACCGCCCGCTTGCCTGCGCGACTGCGGTCGCCGTCCAACCCATCGGCAGAGGTCATGGCCTCGTCCACAATAATCACCTCCGACCGCCGCTCAGACCGAAGGCCGATCCATTCAACACGTCCCGACTGTGCCCAACCAGCAATGAGATCTTTCAGGGACATCAAAGGCTCCGAGATTTTCACACCTCCCCTCATCTAGCAGTCTGGCCGTTCCTGCGGCAGCCGCTAATAGTAATGCTGATTGATTTGTGAATTGGAACCAAACATGCGCCTGACCATCCCCGAACCCAAGATCAAGCTATACAAAGATGGGTTTGACGAGCACGACAAACTCTCACGCAAACCCACCGGCGACAAGTTGTCGGAACTGGTCGAGCGCATCGACGACCCACTTGTGATCGCTTTGGACGGAGCATGGGGCTCCGGCAAGTCATTCTTCCTAAAGTGCTGGGTGGGCGAGCATCTGAAGCGAGAAGGAAACACGACCCAAACCGTTTACTTCGACGCGTTCAAACATGACTTTCTGGACGATCCTTTGATTGCGTTGACCGGAGCGATTGCCGAACGGTTCGAAGAAACGAACGACGAAGCGGCTCAAAAGGCTTGGAAGACAGCCAAGCAGGTCGCCCCTGCCCTCGCGCGCGCACTTGTTCGTACCGGCGCGTCCGTCGTGACTGCGGGTCTAGTAACCAAAGCAGACGAATTGGCGGAGGCCGCGATCAAAACCGTTGCCGGTGAGCTTGATGAAGCCGTGACTGATTTCTGGAAATTAGAAAATGGTAAACGCGCGGCAATGGAGGGTTTCAGACGGGCACTGGTCGATCTGACCGAGCCAGATGCCAGCGGAGCGCCAAACCGAAAACTGATCGTTGTGATTGACGAACTGGATCGTTGTCGACCCGACTTTGCACTCTCCGTTCTGGAAACGATCAAACACTTTTTCGACGTGGCAGGCGTCCAGTTCGTTTTGGGCGTAAATCTAGAGGAATTACAGAACTCAGTTCGCGCTCGGTATGGAAGACAGACAAACGCAAATGCCTATCTACAGAAATTCATTCACGTTCAGTTCAAACTGCCATTAGAAACAGGCAAGGCATCAGCAACAACACTTTCAAAGTATTTAGCCCTCGTCGCTGAACATACCAAGAGCAAGAACACTCAAGGTGTCGGTCTACTAAACCTCTACACCAAGCACGGTTCAGCAACTCGCGAATTGACACTTCGCGAAGCGGAAAGGGTGTGTGCTTTGGCTTCCATTGCCGCTCCAATAGACACTGACTGGGGTGGGAAGTACGCGGCATGGTTGGTGCCGGGTCTGCTGCTTATCAAAATCAAAAGGCCGGAGCTCTACACATCATTGAGAGCTGGAAAACTTCCAAAAAACGAAGTGCTCGAACAGTTGGTCTTGGCGCGCGTAGAACTTGATGAACACAGCAAGCCCCGCAATAGCCAGCGACATATGCTAATATTGATATGGCACTATTACTTGGACCCTGCCTTTGGTGACAGACCGGTACTCGGTCAGAGTGAACTTAATTTTGAGAACGACTTTGTTCCTGACGATCTTCGGAACGTACCGCGCACAGAGCTTCTCTCCGCACTCATCAACGATTACCTAGAGGTGTTTCAGCCACTCAACAATCATTGACGGGCATCATTGCCCCCACCCAACGCATCCGCTATCACACCGCCCAACCCAATTTCCCCGACCCAGAGGACGCGACATGGCCGCCTATCAATATGTCTACCACATGCAGGGTGTCTCAAAGACCTATCCCGGTGGCAAGAAGTGCTTTGAAAACATCCACCTGAGTTTTCTGCCCGGCGTGAAAATCGGTGTTGTCGGCGTCAACGGCGCGGGTAAATCGACGCTGATGAAGATCATGGCCGGTCTGGATACCGACTTTACCGGCGAGGCATGGGCAGCCGAGGGCGCCAAGGTCGGCTATCTGCCGCAGGAACCGCAACTGGACGAAAGCCTGTCGGTCCGCGAAAACGTCATGCTGGGCGTGGCCGCTAAAAAGGCCAAGGTCGACCGGTTCAACGAAATCGCCATGGAGATCGCCGAGAATTACTCGGACGAGTTGATGGAGGAAATGACCACCCTGCAGGACGCTATCGACGCCGAAAACCTGTGGGACCTCGACAGCCAGATCGACGTCTCGATGGAGGCGCTGCGCTGCCCGCCGGACGATGCCAACATCGCCAACCTCTCGGGGGGTGAGAAACGCCGCGTGGCGCTGTGCAAGCTGCTGCTGGAAGCGCCCGACATGCTGCTGCTCGACGAACCGACCAACCACCTGGACGCCGAGACCATCGCCTGGCTGCAACAGCACCTGATCGATTACAAAGGCACCATCCTGATCGTCACCCACGACCGCTATTTCCTGGATGACATCACCGGCTGGATTCTGGAACTCGACCGTGGCCGGGGTATTCCTTACGAGGGCAACTATTCCGCATGGCTGGAACAAAAAGCCAAACGGCTGGAACAGGAAGCGCGCGAGGACAAGTCCAAGCAGAAGACCCTGCAGCGCGAGTTGGAATGGATGCGTCAGGGCCAGAAGGCCCGTCAGGCCAAATCCAAGGCCCGGATCAACGCCTATAACGAGCTGGCCGAACAGTCCGAACGCGAAAAGCTGACCCGCGCCCAGATCGTCATCCCCAACGGCCAGCGCCTTGGCGGCAAGGTGATCGAGGTCGAGGGCCTGTCGAAACACATGGGCGACAAGCAACTGATCGAAGGGCTGGACTTCGCCCTGCCCCCCGGCGGCATTGTCGGTGTAATCGGCCCCAACGGCGCGGGTAAATCGACCCTGTTCAAGATGCTCACCGGTCAGGAACAGCCCGACAGCGGCACCATTACGCTGGGCGACACGGTCGAGCTGTCCTATGTCGACCAGTCCCGCGACGACCTGAAAGACAACGACACCGTGTGGGAGGCGATCACCGGCGGCGCCGAGATCATCCAACTGGGCGACGCGCAGGTCAATTCCCGCGCCTATTGCTCGTCCTTCAACTTCAAGGGCGGCGACCAGCAGAAAAAGGTCTCGCTGCTGTCAGGCGGTGAGCGCAACCGCGTCCACATGGCCCGCCTGCTGAAAGAGGGCGGCAACGTGCTGTTGCTGGATGAGCCGACCAACGACCTCGACGTCGAAACCCTGCGCGCGCTAGAAGACGCGCTGGTCGATTTCGCAGGCTGCGCCGTGGTCATCTCACACGACCGCTTCTTCCTCGACCGGATTTGTACGCATATTCTGGCGTTTGAGGGTGATGCACATGTGGAATGGTTCGAGGGCAACTTCGAGGATTACGAAGAGGACAAAAAGCGCCGTCTGGGACCGGATGCGCTGGAGCCCAAGCGGTTGAAGCATAAGAAGTTTGCGCGATAGTTCACCTATTAGTTGTGTGCCGAGCAAATGTCTGGCACACAATTTGCAGCATTGCTTGTAGGAATTTTTGGAGGCTACTCTGACTGAGTACTTCGTTTACATTGACGAAGCGGGGGACGAAGGTTTCGGGAAGCTACGAAACTCCAATTCTGGCGGTCAGTCATCTTGGCTTCTCTTAGGTGGAATTGTTGTTTCCAAAGAAAATGATCGTTTTCTGCCACAATGGCGGAACGAAATCATGGATCAGTTTCCCCAGAAAAGACGCAGAGACCTCCATTTTCACAAACTCAAACATGAACAAAAAGTGCTGGCCTCCCGCACCTTGGCCGGAAAACCATTCGGAGCTTGTGTTGTCGCCTCTTACAAACCAACCTTGCTCCAACTTGATGATCAAAAGTTAGCAGTCTACAAAAGAAAAGGACATCTATACAATTATTTAGTTAGATTTCTGCTTGAGAGGGTCACTGCTGCATGTGCTCAAAAAAGCAAGCTTACAGGTACAGCATGTAAAGTGCATGTTACTTTCTCGAAGCGGGGCGGCACTGACTACGAGGTAATGCGTGACTACCTGTTTTTAATGCGTGACGGTCGTGAAGTCATGCGCCCGGTCCGCTCGATTGATTGGTCAGTTTTGAATCCTGAAGACGTTAAAGTTGAAGACCACTCAAACCGTGCAGGCTTACAAATTGCTGATGTGGCAACCAGCGCTGTGTATAGTGCGCTTGAACCAAATCTCTATGGTGACACCGAGCCACGATATGCCAACTACTTGCGGCCCAGATTTATCAAACAAAATAAGCGAATACTGAACTGCGGGGTTACCTTAGTGCCGCGTCGCTGCACCATCCCACCGCAGTCAGAAGTATTTGTTCAAAGTTTGTAAAGTGCGGGCCCCTGGATCCTGTATCACGTCGCTCAGGACGCTGCCGCCGTTTGGCAACTCGGATTGCTCCCAGCGCTTGCCCGCAACTGAGATATAACCTTAAAAGGTGAAAAATCAACTTATAAGTGGAGGTTCATTCGTTAGTTTGATGCTAAACGGAACCAAATTCCACCCTTGCCACATGCCCACCCCAATGCCATATGCAAAGGGCTTACGTTTTTCTATTTCGACCTACTGTCTCCTTCCACGGCGCTCAGTCATTCGATCCAGACTACGACGCCAGGCTGCCGCATCCACGTGGGCAGCACCAATCAGGAGACAACGGATATGCCCGCAGGCACCGTAAAATGGTTCAACACCACCAAAGGCTACGGCTTTATCGCACCCGAAGATGGCGGCAAAGACATCTTCGTTCACATCTCGGCTGTCGAGCGTTCGGGCCTGACAGGTCTGGCCGACAACCAGAAAGTCACATACGAGCTGCGCTCGGGTCGTGACGGTCGCGAAAGCGCCGACAATATCGAGCTGGCCTAAGCCAGTCACAGGGTGAGGCGCAATCCTCACCCTTTTTTACTTACGGCGCAGCGCGCAAGCGGAACACATCACGTTTCCGTTATATTTGCCCTAGAAATGACCAGATTTGCTATCATCCTGACAGTATAGTCATGATTGCATTGGTCATTTGAAGAGGCTCACCCATGTTCACACGCCGTGTGTTTCTTGCCGGAACGGCTGCCAGCCTGCTGCCGGGTATCGCCAGCGCCAAGAAGGCGGTCGAGTATGATCCAACGCCGCAATTTGTGCGGATCAAGAAGCAATTCGTCCCCGGTCAATTGCTGGTCGTGCCCCGATCCTTCTACCTCTATTACGTGACCGAACCGCGCAAGGCGATCCGTTACGGTTGCGGTGTCGGCAAGGCGGGGCTGGAGTTCACGGGCACCGCGACCATCGACGTCAAGAAGGAATGGCCCACGTGGCGGCCCACCGATGAGATGATCGAACGCGATCCGGTGGCTTATGCCAAGTTCAAGGACAACGACTATGTGCAACCGGGCGGAGGGGACAATCCTCTGGGCGCCCGTGCGCTGTATCTTTTCCAGAACGGGGTCGATACGTATTTTCGCATTCATGGGACGACACAGCCGCAGACCATCGGACGGGCGGCCTCGAACGGCTGCATTCGGATGCTGAACGAACATGTGGTCGATCTGTATAACCGGGTTCCGATTGGAACGGTGGTAACCGTGGTCTGACCGGCTGGTTAGGGCGCGGACCAGTCTACGCCCTTTGCTTCTTCGATATGCAACAGCCCGTCTGGCCACGGGCGCGTTAACTGCTTGGCCTGATCTTCCGAGACAGTCAGCCATAAATCAATGCCTGCGCGATCCAGCAGCACGCCCATCCGGTGGTGGATAGGTTTCACGTCGCCATTCGGTTCACAAGTGACGGCAGCAAACTGATCGACCTGCAACCCGCCCGGGGCCTGCCAGGTGTCGGTAATCGCCGCGAAGAACAGTGGCGCGCCGTCAGCCGACAAGATACGCCATGCTGTCTTGCGACGCTTCTCTCCGGTCCATTCGTACCACCCATCCACCGGGATAACTGCGCGGCCAACGCCCTCAAACGCGGTCTTGTCGAAGACGGTCTCAGAACGGGCATTGATGATGGTCTCCATCACCGGGCGCCCTCGGGCGTTGACCCGACCGACCGGAATCATGCCCCAGCGCATCGGCACCAGCCCGGTTTGCGTCAGCACCAGCATCTCTTGACCAGGCTGGATGTTGCTGCGGGGCGGTTGTTCGGGGACATCCGCCGAAACACCAAGCAAATCGGCGATTTCGGCGATAGGTCGCGTCAGAAAGAACCGTCCCGGCATGAGCTACCCTTGTTCTGCGACCTCGTTGGCCAGTTGCAGCACTTTTGGCCCCAAAGCCTCGACAATAAGGGCGACGCCCTTGGCGTTGGGATGAATGCCATCGGGCTGCATGAACGCGCCAACAGCATTCGGATCGTCAACCGCCGTCAGCCCTTCAAAGAAGCTGTCTGCGTAAAGCGTCTGATACTGCTGCGCCAAATCGGGATAGATGCTGTCGAAGCTCTGCTTGTAGTCCGGGCCATAATTGCCGGGGGCTTGCATGCCCACCAGTAACACCTCAACCTCCCCCGCTTGCGCGGTGGTCAGGATCTTCTCGAGGTTTGATCGAGACACATCCGGGTCGATCCCGCGCAGCAGATCATTGCCGCCCAGCGCGACGATCATCCCATCCACCTCGGGCGTCAGGGTCCAGTCCACTCGCGCAGCACCACCGGCCGTGGTATCGCCCGAAACACCCGCATTGATCAACCGGACATCCGCGCCTTGCGCCTGCAGCCACCGTTCCAGTTGCGAAACAAACCCGTCCTCTTCAACCAGCCCATAGCCTTGCGTCAGCGAGTCCCCCAATGCGGCGATAATCACAGGTTCGGCTGTGGCCGCAAAACCGCAGCTTGCAAAAAGGCCTGCGATCAAAGTCTTGCGCAAAGTCGTATCCGCTCCATATCCCACAAGTGTTGCCTCCATTTGGAAAGACCTATGACTCAGCCTGTTCTTTCGCTCCAAAATGCCGCTTTGTCGCTGGATGGCAATGCCGGGCGTGTGGATATTCTGCATGGCATCACGCTGTCGGTAAAGCAGGGTGAGACCTTGGGGCTGGTTGGGCCATCCGGGTCGGGCAAGTCATCCCTTCTGATGCTGATGGGTGGGCTGGAACAGGCGACCGGAGGCTCCGTCACGGCCTTGGGGCAGGACCTGACCGGGATGGACGAGGATCATCTGGCGCGGTTCCGGCGCGATACGATGGGTGTGGTGTTTCAGAACTTCCACTTGATCCCGACCATGACTGCGCTGGAAAACGTAGCCACGCCACTGGAACTGGCCGGTCACAAGGATGCCTTTGCCCGGGCCGAGGCCGAGTTGGATTCGGTTGGCCTGTCGCATCGGCGCGACCACTATCCGGCGCAGTTGTCGGGCGGTGAGCAGCAACGCGTGGCACTGGCCCGGGCCTCGGCCCCGCGCCCGCAGATCCTGCTGGCGGATGAACCCACGGGAAATCTGGATGAGGCAAACGGTGCCGCCATTGTCGATCTGCTGTTTGGCTTGCGCGACAGACACGGCGCAACGCTGGTTCTGGTGACGCACAGCCATACGCTGGCCGACCGATGCGACCGCGTTGTCCGCCTGCGCGACGGGCGCATTGCCGAGGATGCGCGGAAAGAGGCTGCAGAATGAGCCTGCGACTGGCCGGGCGGCTGGCGCGGCGGGAACTGCGCGGAGGTCTGCGCGGATTTCGCATCTTTCTGGCCTGTCTGGCCCTTGGCGTCGCGGCCATCGCCGCTGTTGGATCGGTCCGATACGCCATCCAGATCGGGCTGACACAGGAAGGCGCGGCGCTGCTGGGCGGCGACGCCGAACTGGAATTCACCTACAGGTTTGCCACAGCAGAAGAACGTGCATGGATGGAAAACACCGCCGAGGCGGTCTCGGAGGTTGTCGATTTCCGTTCGCTCGCGGTTGCCCCGCTTGATACGGGCGCCGAACGCGCGTTGACGCAGGTGAAAGCCGTTGATGCCGCCTATCCCTTGCTGGGCGAGGTCGGGCTGAACCCTGACATGCCCTTGCCTGACGCCCTAGACGGTCAAAACGGTCTGCCGGGCGCGGTGATGGAGCAGGTCCTGATGGACCGGCTTGGCCTTTCGGTGGGCGATGTTTTTGCGCTGGGAACGCAGGATTTCGTTCTGATGGCTGCCTTGATCGCCGAGCCTGACGGGGCCGCAGACGGGTTTGGCCTTGGCCCCAGAACGCTGGTTCGCACCGCAGACCTTGGCGCATCTGGCTTGTTGGAACCCGGCACTTTGTTTTCGACCAAGTACCGGCTGAACCTTCCGGAAACCGCCGATCTTGAGGTAACCGCAACCGAAGCCGCCCGGACCTTTGAAGGTACCGGAATGCGCTGGACGGATGCCCGAAACGGAGCGCCCGGCATTGCCGAATTCGTCGGGCGGCTCAGCGCCTTTCTGGTTCTGGTGGGCCTGTCTGGCTTGGCCGTGGGCGGCATCGGCGTGTCCGCCGCGGTTCGGGCGTACCTGTCGCAGAAAACGGAAACCATCGCCACGCTGCGCACATTGGGCGCGGATCGGGCGACCGTGTTTCAGACCTATATGATCCAGATCGGGCTGTTGTCCGGGATCGGCATTGCCATCGGATTGGCCTTGGGTGGATTGGCCCCCGTCCTGTTGGCTCCTATCATCGAAAGCCAATTGCCCGTCCCGGCGGTGTTTTCGATCTATCCCCAACCCCTGGCCGAGGCTGCGCTGTATGGCTTGCTGACAGCGTTTCTGTTCACCCTCTGGCCGCTGGCCCGAACCGAGGAGGTGCGTGCCGCCACCTTGTTTCGCGACGCCCTGACCTCGGCCCGGCAGATACCCCGGTTGATTTACGTTCTGGCAACCGGGCTGGGTCTGGCCATTCTGATCGCAGCGGCGGCGTGGTTCAGCGGCTCGGCGCGGCTGACGCTTTGGACCAGCGGCGGGTTGGTCGGGGCGCTGTTCCTTTTATCACTGGCCGCTTTCGCAATTCGCTGGCTGGCCCGCAAGGGCGTTCCGTGGTCGCGCGGCCACCCGCCACTGCGATGGGCGCTGGCCGCCATCTCGGACCCACGCGAAGGCGCGGGGTCTGTGGTTCTGTCCCTTGGTCTGGGCCTTTCTGTGCTTGCCGCCGTGGGCCAGATCGATGGCACATTGCGCAATGCCATCTCGGGCAATCTGCCGGACGTTGCGCCCTCGTATTTCTTTGTCGACATCCAGAAGGATCAAATGCCCGGTTTTACCGAGCGTCTGGAAACCGACCCCACTGTCAGTCGCCTTGAAAGCGCACCGATGCTGCGAGGGATCATCACCCGGATCAACGGTCAGCCCGCCCGCGAGGTTGCAGGCAGCCACTGGGTTCTGGAAGGCGACCGGGGCATCACCTACTCTGCCCTCCCGCCCGAGAATGCGCGCATCACGGCGGGCGAATGGTGGGCTGAGGGCTATGCAGGTGACCCCCAGATCAGCTTTGCCGCCGAAGAGGCCGAAGAAATGGGCCTGTCCCTGGGCGATACGCTGACCGTGAACATTCTGGGCCGCGACATCACCGCGGCGATCACATCCTTTCGCGAGGTTGATTTTTCGACCGCCGGCATCGGCTTCATCATGTCGATGAACCCGTCGGCGCTGGCCGGCGCACCGCATAGTTTCATCGCCACCGTCTATGCCGAAGAACAGGCCGAGGCCGCCATCCTGCGCGATCTGGCTGGTCAGTTCCCCAATATAACCGCTATTCGAGTGCGCGATGCCATAGACCGTGTCTCGGGCCTGTTGGCGGGGCTGGCCTCGGCAACGTCCTACGGAGCCGGGGTGTCGCTGCTGACCGGGTTTCTGGTGCTGATCGGCGCAGCCGCAGCCGGAGAACCGGCCCGCCGGTACGAGGCTGCGATCCTGAAAACAATCGGGGCCGACCGTCGCCGCATTCTGCTCAGCTTCACCCTGCGTGCGATGTTGCTGGGGGCCGCGGCAGGCTGCGTCGCCCTGCTGGTCGGTATCTTGGGCGGCTGGGCTGTGGCGACCTATATCTTCGACACCGGGTTCGCGGTGATCTGGCCCTCGGCACTGGGCATCGTGATCACAGGGGTCATCGTCACCCTTGGCGCAGGGCTGATCTTTGCGCTGCGCCCCTTATCCGTCCGACCCGCCCGCATTCTGCGCGCCAGCGACTGAGTTTAACGCATACACGCGACCGGCTGCAGGATTTTCAGCAGCGGATCATTATCGCAGACCAGCGCATCCAGCGTGATGTCGTCGAGCGATGCGTAAAACACCTCGGCGGCGTCCTGCAAGGCCACCCGCAAGCGGCAGGCGTCGGTCAGCGGACAGGTATTGTCGGCATCCGCAAAACACTCGGCAATCGGCAGCGATCCTTCCACATGCCGGAATACGGCACCAATGCGGATCTGATCCGCCGGGCGCGCCAGAGACATGCCACCATTCCGGCCGCGCTGCGTGCTCAGATAGTCCAACTGACCCAGTTGATTGATCACCTGCGCCAGATGGTTTTCCGAGATGTTGCACACTTCGGCGATCTCGGATTTCGTCACCAGCCGGTCTGGGTGCGCCGCGCAATACATCAGCAGGCGCACAGCAATATTCGTTCGTTTGGTAATCCGCATATGGGCCTCCCTCACATAATGATGCAGACTTATTGCATGTCCGGGAAAAAAGCGGTTTGACATACATCAATCGATCGAAAGGCGCGTTCGCAGATGGCAGACCCCTATTTCTTTGGCTATGGCAGCCTTGTGAACCTGGCCACCCATGATTTTCCCGACCCACGACCGGCAAAACTGAAGGGCTGGCGGCGGGCCTGGAAACACACCGATCTGCGTCCGGTCGCCTTTCTGACGGCGGTTCCGGACCCCGAGTCCGAGATCGAAGGCATGATCGCGCATGTTCCCAAGAACGACTGGGCCGCGCTGGATGAAAGGGAATGGGCCTATGACCGGATACCCGTGACACAATCGGCCACACATCCGCTGACCCATGACGTTGAAATCGCGGTCTATGCCGTCCCGCAAACCCGGCATAATGCACCGACCGGCCACCATCCTTTACTGCTCAGCTACATTGACGTTGTGGTGCAAGGGTACCTGCGCATTTTCGGACCAGACGGGGTGGACCGGTTCTTTGCCACGACCGATGGCTGGGACGCACCTGTGTTGAATGACCGGGCCGAACCGAGGTATCCGCGCCACCAACAACTCAAACCGGACGAGACTGCCTTTGTGGATGACCGCCTGCAGCGCGCGGCGGTGAAGATCATCCAACCACAACAACAAAAAGAGGCAGACGAACTGCCTGCCTCTTTCAAGTTCTAAATTGTCAGCGGCATTCAGCCCCGC
Source organism: Ruegeria sp. BG5 (assembly GCF_056538425.1). NCBI lineage: Bacteria > Pseudomonadati > Pseudomonadota > Alphaproteobacteria > Rhodobacterales > Roseobacteraceae > Ruegeria > Ruegeria sp. BG5. The sequence continues at coordinate 55,432 of NZ_JBQFTC010000005.1, forward strand.
GCGCGGATCACCTGCAGCAAGGGCAGCAGTGCCGCCATTTCAGGCCCGCGCTCCATCCCCGTCAGCGCCTTGCGCAGCGGCATGAACAGGCCCTTGCCTTTGCGGCCCGTCGCCTCTTTTACCGCTTTGGTCCAGGTGCCCCAGGTCTCACCATCAAACGGGCCTTCGGGCAGCAATGCCATGGCGTCCGAGATGAACACCCGGTCTTCATCCGCTATCAGAGGTTCCGCCCCATCCCGGCACAGCTCCCACCAGCCTTTCAGATCGGACAGAGTGGTGATGTTTTCACGCGCCATGGCCCAGAACGGCTCGGCCAGTTCGGCAGGAACGCCTGCATCGGCCACAGCATCAGCAACTTCCGCCAGCGGCAGCGATTGCAAGTGTTTCGCGGTCAGCGGGAACAGGTCCTGCACGTCAAACTTGGTCGGCGCAGCCCCAAAGCGGTTCACATCAAACCCATCGATCAGTTCCGCCATGTCCGAGCGCAGCTCGACCGGATCAGACGACCCCAGCCGCGCCATCAGGCTCAGCAGCGCCATAGGCTGCACGCCCTGCTCGCGCAGATCGCGCAGGGCCAGCGTGCCCAGACGTTTCGACAGCGCCTCACCCTGCGGGCCGGTCAGCAGCGAATGATGCGCGAAACGCGGACAAGTTCCGCCCAGCGCCTCGATGATCTGAATTTGCGTCGCCGTGTTGGTCACATGGTCCGAACCGCGTACCACGTCGGTCACGCCCATCTCGGTATCGTCGACCACAGACGCAATCGTATAAAGAACCTGACCGTCGCCACGGATCAGCACCGGGTCCGAAACGGACGCCGCATCAATGGAAATGTCGCCCAGAATGCCATCGGTCCATTCGATCCGCTCATGATCCAGCTTGAACCGCCAGACGCCGTTGCCCCGCTCGGCCCGCAGCGCCTCTTTTTCAGTGTCCGACAGGTTCAGCGCGGCGCGGTCATAGACCGGCGGCTTGCCCATGTTCAGTTGCTTCTTGCGCTTCAGATCCAGCTCGGTCGGCGTCTCGAACGCCTCGTAAAACCGGCCCATCTCGCGCAGCTTGTCGGCGGCTTCGGCATAGCGGTCCAGACGGTCCGACTGACGCTCGACCTTGTCCCAATGCAGCCCCAGCCATTCCAGATCCTGCTTGATCGCGTCGACATATTCTTCCTTCGACCGCTCGGGGTCTGTGTCGTCGATGCGCAGGATGAACGTACCGCCTGCCTTGCGGGCGATCAGATAGTTCATCAGGGCGGTGCGCAGGTTGCCCACATGGATGTAACCGGTGGGCGACGGGGCGAAACGGGTGGTTGTCATGGGTGTCTCCTGTTGGCGCGGCTCTTGTCACAAAGGCGCGATTTTGTCCAGCAGGGGTTTCGGATCGTTCGCACCATACCCAGCTTCAAGATCGCGGGGCGAAAACCATGGAACACGTAATGTTCATCCAATTGCGCGCCAAACCGGGCTATACACTGGCGCACGACCCGCAACGAACTAACTTATTATCTGGCGTTCTGACAGGGAGACGAAGACATGGCCATCAACTTAACACGCAGAGCGGCCCTGGGCGCCGCCGCAGCCCTTCCATTTGCATCCGCAACAACCCCGCTTTTGGCAGCCGGGGCCGAGACCAAGGCGAACTCGACCATTGCAAGATCGTTCCAGTTGGGCGACTTCACCGTCACAACGCTGCTGGACGGCAGTCTGCCGCGCGATGGTGCGCAAGAGATCTTTGGCGGCGGTGCATCAGACGAAGACTTTGCACGCGTCTCGGCGGAAAACTTCATTTCGCCCGACGTTGCGCAGTTCTTCTTTACGCCGACGCTGGTGAATACGGGGGCCGAGCTGGTTCTGTTCGACACCGGGCTTGGTCAGGGCGGCATTCAGGCGGCCCTTGCAGATGCCGGGGTGACACCGGATCAGATCGACGTCGTTGTCATCACCCATATGCATCCCGACCACATTGGCGGTATGACCACCAATGACGCTGAGACATTCCCCAATGCGCGCTATGTCACCGCCGCGCAGGAATATGATTTCTGGTCCGCGCAGGAGGCTGGCAACCGGGTCGGTGATCTGGTCGCGGCAAAAGTCACACCTTTGGCCGAGAAAATGACGTTCATCGAAGATGGCGGCGACGTTGTCTCTGGTGTGACGGCAATGGCGACGTTCGGCCATACGCCTGGCCATATGGTTTATCACCTGGAAAGCAATGGCCAGCGGCTGATCCTGACGGCAGACCTTGCCAATCACTATGTCTGGTCCTTCGCGCACCCCGAATGGGAGGTTCGTTTTGACATGGACAAGGCTGCAGCCACTGACTCCCGCCGCAAAATCCTGGGTCTGCTGGCCGCCGACAAGGTGCCGATGATCGGCTATCACATGCCGTTCCCGGCTGCCGGGTATGTCGAGACCCGCGGCGAAGGGTTCCGTTTTGTCCCGGTCAGCTATCAGATGATGGGCTGACGCCTCAATACCCGGGGTCCGGCCGCACCCTTGAGCCATCCGTGAAACGCGACAGGCGGAAGGCGGCCGGATCCACACAGGGCGTGGACTGCATCACCAGATCGGCCATCAGGCGACCTGCACCGGGCCCGATACCGAAGCCATGGCCCGAAAACCCGGTGGCGATGAACATGCCGGGGATATCCTCAACGCCCGAGATCACCGGGATCGCGTCGGGCGTCACATCGATCAGCCCGGCCCAGCTTTGCACCACTTCGGCCTGCTGTAGCGCCGGAAAGGCCTTTATCGCGTTGGCCCAGGATGTGCGCAGGGTCTTCGGCGATGGTTCGGGGTCCAGAACGCGGCAATGCTCGAACGGGGTCACGTCGGTAGGCACCCACGACCGGTCCTGCGCCACCTCGGCCTTCCAACGACCAGAGAGCCGAAAGCGCAGGGATTTCCATTCCTGAAAAAACGCAGGCAGGAATTGCCATGCAAGGCGAAAGCTGTCGGGTACGATGTCATAGGTGTTTTGATGGGCCGAGGCGATGGAATACCCTCCATCCGCGCGTTTTCGGATTGCAAAGTCATCGGACCACAGCGCTGTGTCCGGCCCATCCTCGACAGGTGAGCTTCGCAGGACGGTGTTCAGCACTTTCAGCTGCGGCAGATCAATGCCTGCATTGCCCGCAAACAAGCGCGACCACGCGCCGCCTGCCAGCACCACCCTGTCGCAGGCCACGCGCCCGCGTTCCGTGAACACGCCGGCAACGCGTCCGCCCTGCACGTCAAGGCTGCGCACGGCGCAATTGGTCATGATCGCCGCCCCCCGGTCGCGGGCCCCTTCGGCAATCGCAGGTGCCGCAAGCTGAGGCTCGGCGCGCCCGTCCTGCGGCATGTGCAGCGCGCAATCGAGTGTGCCGGTATAGCCGGGCAACATTTCCGCCAGTTCAGACGCTGGCACAATCCGCGCCCCGGTTTGCAATCCGTCCAAATGGCGCAACCAGCATTGCAGATTGCCGGCCTCCCGCGCCCCTGATGCACCGAACAGGATGCCCGATTGCACGTATCCGGTTTGCCGTCCAAGACGATTGTCCAGGTTTTGCCAGATCCGGGTGGCTTCCTGCATCAACGGAATTTCGCGCGGGTCGCGCATCCCCAGACGCACCCAACCCCAATTGCGCGAACTTTGTTCCCCCGCGATCTGCCCCTTTTCACACAACAGGACGGACACGCCCCGTTCGGCCAGTTCCAGCGCGGTTGAAACGCCAATGATACCGCCGCCGATCACGACGGTGTTTACGGATTTTGGCAGGGAAAGATCGGATTCAAATGGGGTCGGTTTGGGACCGGGCATTTACCGCTCATACTCAATTTATCAGAGTACAAGGATGCTGAACTTGCCGGTCCTGACAACAGGTTTTCAGCACAGCCCTATCAAATGTGCGGACGTGTGGCAGCCGCGCCAAAGCATGCGCCCGGCAGGTCACTTCAGGTTCTGACTCAGAGTTAGGCGGCGCCGGACAGTTCAGCCCATTTCTGACGCAGTGACGCAGACAATCCGGCCTCTTTTGCGTCGGCCTGCGCCGAAACCTCTTTTTGCGATTTCAGATCGGGAAACTCCAGCCGCTGCGATGGTTCGGCCTTGTCTTCCGCTGCTTGTTCGCCAAGCAGGTCAGCAATGGCCGCGTCCAGCTTTTCTTCATCCAGTTCCTGCGCCGGAGATTCCATCGTTCTGTACTGCCACGGCGCGTGCAGAGACTTATCGTATTCCTCGTACATGTTAACACCACACTATTAACTCAGACATCCAACCCCGGATGCGCCGCACGAGACAAAAATCACTTGTCGAAAAACTGCGAACTCAACAGCAATGCGTCACATCCGCCCCACATTGGGCAACTTCCAAGCATAAATGTGGCAGAAAAATGTCAGCCGAACAAGGTTAAGAACCCCTTTGGGGCCATGATTTCAGCATCAATGATCTCGATGTGGAAACATTACAAGGTCATGGTGCGGAACTGTTTTTAGAAACAGGGCCGCGTATCGGCCTCAGCCCCGATCCCGCCAGCGATTCACGATGGGATAGCGTCTGTCCAGCCAGAACGCACGGCTGGTCAGACGGGTGCCGGGGGCAGACTGGAACCGCTTGTATTCGCTGATATAGACCAGATGCTCGACCTTGCGGGCGTCCTGTTCGTCATAACCGGCGGCGACGCAATCGGCGATGGAGCCGTCCTGATCCACCAGAATGTTCAGAATACCGTCCAGCACCGGATAATCCGGCAGGCTGTCGCTGTCTTTCTGATCCTCACGCAGCTCCGCGCTTGGGGGTTTGTCGATGACCGAGGGGCGAACGACCTCACCCTCCGGGCCCATCATCCACGCACGGTGATTGGCATTGCGCCAGCGACAGGTCTCGAACACGCGGGTCTTGTAGAGGTCCTTGATCGGGTTGTAGCCGCCGTTCATGTCCCCGTAGATCGTGGCATAGCCCACCGCCACCTCGGATTTGTTGCCCGTGGTCAGCAACATCTCGCCAAATTTGTTCGAGATCGCCATCAGCAGCACACCGCGCAGGCGGGACTGGATGTTCTCTTCGGTCAGGTCCGCGTCGCGCCCTTCAAACAGCGGGGCCAGCGTATCCGTTACCGCAGCCCGGCTGTCCGAAATCGGAACAAAGTCGTAATGCACGCCCAGCGCCTTGGCGACCGCCTCGGCATCGTCCAGCGAGGCCTGGCTGGTGTATTCCGACGGCAGCATCACGCAGCGCACATTCTCTGCCCCGATAGCATCCACAGCAATGGCCGCAACCAGAGCGGAATCTACACCGCCCGACAGACCCAGCAACGCCTTTTTGAAACCGGTCTTCCCCATATAATCGCGTAAGGATTCCACCATGGCGCGGTAATCCTGTTCCCACGCATCGGGTTGAGGCACAATCTCGGCGGGGATGATCCGCCAGCCGTCATCGCCCCGCTCAAGGTCCACATGGGTGACGGTTTCGTCAAAAACCGGCATGCGGAAGGCCAGCTCTCCGCCCGGGTTCAGGCCGAACGTGGCACCGTCGAACACCTGATCATCCTGCCCGCCTACCATATTCAGGTAGATCAGCGGCAGGCCGGTCTCGACTACGCGCGCGACCATATGGTTCAGACGCACATCGTATTTGTCCCGGAAATAGGGCGAGCCATTGGGGATCAGCAGAAACTCGGCCCCGGTTTCTTCCAGCGTTTCGGCAACATCCGGGTGCCAGCTATCCTCGCAGATCGGGCTGCCGATGCGCGAGTTCCCGACCGAATACGGCCCGCCCAGAGGGCCGGAATCATACAGGCGCACCTCGTCAAAAACCGTCTCGTTCGGCAGATGGTGTTTCAGCACTTTGCTGGTGATCCGCCCGCCCTTGAGGATCAGATAGGCGTTGAACAGGCTGTCATTCTCGGCCCAAGGTCCACCAATCGCCACAGCCGGGCCATCCGCGCATTGCGCGGCCAGTTCTTCGACCGCCGCCATTGCCGCACGATGAAAGACCGACTTCAGGATCAGGTCCTGCGTGTTGTACCCGGTGATGAACATCTCGGGAAAGGCCACAAGATCGGCCCCGGCCTCGCGGGCTTGCTCCCACACGGCCAAGGCTTTGGCTGCGTTGCCCTCGATATCGCCCACGGTGGGGTTAAGCTGTGCCAGAGTGATGCGGAAACGGTCGGCCATGCTGCCCTCTTGCCCTCGTCAGTCCTACTGCATTTAGCAGATCGTTGCGCGAGTGAAAGACCAATGCCGCAAAAGCCGTTGCTCTGACCTGTGCGGTCCCTTATTTTTGCGCCAACCAAAGCGAAAACGATCATCGGGCAGGCAGGACGATACATGAAGCTGATCCGCAACTCTTTCACGGTCGGGATTCTGTCCCTGACGATGACAGCCGCATTTGCCCAGGACGGGACGGTGATCACCAAGGATGACGAGGTCGGCGGCGTCTATGAGGGCACGTTCGAAAACGGGCTGCGCCATGGCACCGGAACCTACCGCCTGCCCAACGGGTTTGAATATACTGGCGAATGGGTCGAAGGCGTCATTCAGGGCCAGGGCACGGCGCGTTTTGCCGACGGATCGGTTTATGTCGGGCAATTCGCCGAAGGCAAACCCGAGGGTCAGGGCAAGATCAGCTATGCCGATGGCGGTTCCTACGAAGGCGAATGGCAAGGTGGCGGCATCAACGGCACCGGTGTCGCGGAATACGCCAGCGGCGTGCGTTACGAGGGTGAGTTTAAGGACTCGCGCCACCATGGCACGGGCAAGCGCACGGACCCCAGCGGCTATGTCTACGACGGCGATTGGGTTGATGGCCAAATGCAGGGCAAGGCCAGGATCACCTACCCGGACGGGTCGGTTTACGACGGCGACGTGCAGCAGGGCCAACGCCATGGGCAGGGTCTTTGGATCCAGTCGGACGGTCTGGAATATGACGGCCAGTGGGTCGAGAACCTGATGACCGGCACCGGGCGAATGACGCTGGCCAATGGCGATGTCTACGAAGGCGAAGTTGCGAAAGGCCGCCGTCAAGGCAAGGGCAAAGAAACCTACGCCAATGGCAGCGCCTACGAGGGCGATTATGAAGACGACCGCCGACATGGCAAGGGCACCTTCGTTGGCACCGATGGCTACCGCTATTCCGGTGACTGGTCGCAAGGCCAGATCGAAGGGTTTGGCGAGATCACCTATCCCGACGGCTCGGCCTATATCGGCGAGCTCAGCTCAGACCTGCCGCATGGCAAGGGACAAAGCACCTATGCCGACGGTACCGTCTATGACGGCGACTGGATTGCCGGGGTTTTTGAGGGGCGTGGCACGGCGACCTATCCCAATGGCACGGTCTATTCAGGCCAGTTCCGCAACGCCCTGAGCCATGGCACCGGCACGGTCACCTTTGCCAATGGGTATCGCTATGAAGGCGAATGGATTGACGGTGTGCGGCAAGGCAAAGGAAAATCAACCTTTGCCGACGGCACGGTGTACGAGGGCGATTTCATCGATGGCGCACGCCATGGAAAGGGAACGATCACGGCCCCCAGCGGCTTTACCTACACCGGCGAATGGTTTGACGGCAAAATAACCGGTGTAGGCGTGGCAACCTATGCTTCGGGCGATGTGTATGAGGGCGGCTTTTTCGAAAACAAACGTCAGGGACAGGGCACCATGCGCTATGCCAACGGGCAAGAGCAATCGGGCCTCTGGGAAAACGACGCCCTGTCGTCAGAAGATGCGGCACCCACCGAGGGCACACCAGACGCAGAGCCGGATGCGCCAAGCGCCGGGGAACCGGAAACCGAGGCCCCCGCAGAGAACTGACCTGCTACCAGGGCACCCGCTTCCCGGCCCAGTCGAAGAACCCGCCCGTGTCATCTTGGGTCAGTGCCCCCATTACATGCAGCAGGTTTTCGGCAGCCTCCTCCGGCGCGACAGCGGGATGTCGGCCCAGATATTTCCGCGTGAACTCGGTTTTGACCGTTCCGGGATGCAAGGCGACGCAAATCGCCTGTTTGTGCGTCCGGGCCAACTCGATAGACGCCGTGTGAACCACCTGATTAACCGCAGCCTTGGCCGCGCGATAGCTGACCCATCCGCCCATTCGATTGTCGCCAATTGATCCGACCCGCGCTGACAAAACCGCAATCACGGATCGTCTGTCGCGTGGCAGCAACCGATGCGCCCGGCCAAGGATCAGCGCCGGACCGACCGTATTCAGAGCATACTGATCCATCATGGCCCGCGACGTCACAGCGCGCATGGTTTTCTCGGGCTGCGCGCCATTGATCTCCAATGCGCCTGAGGCGACCAGAACCAGATCGAACGGCCCTTGCAAGTCATCCAGACGCGCCAACGCCACCTCGGGCCGGGTCAGATCGAACCCGTCTTGCGACCGGGACAGGCCGGTCACCGCCACGCGCTGTGCCGCAAGCCGGTCGCAGATCGCGCCACCGATCCCCCCGGATGCACCAATGATCAAAGCTGTCTTCATACCGCCCCACCTAGCGGCAGCACAGATGGGTTCAACACGCAAAGCAAAAGAAACCGGACCAAATCCGCAAAGCCTGAAAATTGGTTCTTTTCATTCCCCTTCTGCTCTGTATAAGTTTCGCCCATGATCAACCGCGCAGATATCCCTTTTGCCGACACCGCCTTTGGCGGTACGTCGCTGCGTGGCCTACTGATCCTAATCCGCCTCTGAGCGTGCCATCCGGCGCGCCCGCTCAGAGGAGGACGCCCGCGCGCCATAGGCTTTAGGACAGAAGAAGAAAGAGAAATCCCATGACCAACGTGACCGACCAAGACCGCGTCTTGATCTTCGATACCACTTTGCGCGACGGCGAGCAGAGCCCCGGCGCCACCATGACCCATGAAGAAAAGCTGGAGATCGCCGAACTGCTGGACGAGATGGGCGTCGACATCATCGAGGCGGGTTTTCCCATCGCCTCGGAAGGCGATTTCAAAGCCGTCACCGAAATTTCCCAGCGCGCCAAGAACAGCCGCATCTGTGGTCTGGCCCGCGCCAATTTCAACGATATCGACCGGTGCTGGGAGGCGATCAAACACGCCGAGAAAAGCCGCATTCACACATTTATCGGCACCTCTCCGCTGCATCGGGCCATTCCGAACCTGACCCAGGACGAGATGGCCGAGAAAATCCACGACACCGTCACCCATGCCCGCAATCTGTGCGAAAACGTGCAGTGGTCGCCGATGGATGCAACGCGGACCGAGTGGGACTACCTGTGCCGTGTGATCGAGATTGCGATCAAGGCGGGTGCGACCACGATCAACATTCCCGACACGGTGGGCTACACGGCACCGCTGGAATCGGCTGATTTGATCAAGCGTCTGATCGCAACCGTCCCCGGCGCGGATGAGGTCGTGTTTGCGACCCACTGCCACAACGATCTGGGCATGGCGACGGCGAACTCGCTGGCGGCCGTCATCGGCGGCGCGCGTCAGATCGAATGCACCATCAACGGTCTGGGTGAGCGTGCGGGCAACACCGCGCTGGAAGAGGTCGTGATGGCCATGCGCACGCGCAACGATATCATGCCCTACCACACCGGTATCGACACCACCAAGATCATGCATATCTCGCGCCGGGTCGCCACCGTGTCGGGCTTCAACGTGCAGTTCAACAAGGCCATCGTCGGCAAGAACGCATTTGCCCACGAAAGCGGCATCCATCAGGACGGGATGCTGAAGAACCGTGACAATTTCGAGATCATGCGCCCCGAAGATGTCGGCCTTACCGGCACATCCCTGCCGCTGGGCAAACATTCGGGCCGCGCCGCCCTGCGCGACAAACTTGAGACGCTTGGCTTTGAGGTCGGGGACAACCAGCTTCGCGATATCTTTGTCCGCTTCAAGGACCTGGCCGACCGCAAAAAAGAGGTCTTTGACGACGACCTGATCGCCCTGATGACGCTGGACGAGGCGGATGACTACCTGCAACTGGTGTCGATGAAGGTCACCTGCGGCACTGGCGGACAGGCCGAGTCGACGGTCGAGCTGGAGATGGACGGCAAGGACATCATCGCAACCGAACATGGGGATGGGCCGGTCGATGCCACCTTCAAGGCGATCCGTGCGATTTACCCCAACAAAGCGCATTTGCAGCTCTATCAGGTGCACGCGGTGACCGAAGGCACGGACGCGCAAGCCACCGTCTCGGTGCGTCTGGAAGAAGACGGCATGATCGCCACCGGCCAATCTGCAAACACAGATACCGTCGTAGCCTCGGCCAAGGCGTATATCCACGCGCTGAACCGTCTGATCATGCGTCGTGAGAAAGCAGGCCCCGGAGCGGACACGCGCGAGATCAGTTACAAGGACCTGACCTAAACAGACCAAAGGCTCCCGCACCCGCGGCGGCCCGGCTTCGCCGACCCTTCTTGGGTTTTGGGCCCGGCAGCGCGCCTGCGGCGCGCTGCCGGGCCCAACTCGGTTGACGGCATCTTTGATGCTGGCAAGCGAGGCGGGAGACCCCTTTGCCGCACCAGCTTTCAAAGGGTTTTGAACAAGTCCGTCAGTCTCTGCGCTTCGTCGCTCAGGCCAAACGGCGCGTTGATCACGAACATGCCGGATCCGATCATGCGATGATCCTTTCGCGCCGCCGGAAAGGTCACCTCGTGCCGCATCGCTTTGGGTAAGTTCTGCCGAACCAATGCATCGACCATCTGTTGTTGGCGGTTATCCCGCAAGATCGGATACCAAAGCGCGATGACCCCGACATTCCATTTGCGATGCAGCTTGGCGATGATGCCCGGCAGGCGATCATACTCCGTTTTCACCTCATAACTCGGATCGATCAGCAGCATCCCCCGGCGCGGTGTGGGCGGCAGCAGGGACTGCGCCAGATCGTATCCGTCCTGCTTGTAGGTTTTGACATTGCCCCCTGGCACGGCCTGCGACAGCGCGGCATATTCCTGCGGATGCAGTTCGGCAAAATGCAAACTATCCTGTTGTCTGAGCAAACTTGCCGCAATCAGGGGTGATCCCGGATAACACGCCGACCCAAATCTGGACCGCGTCGCCACGATGGCCTGCGCCAGCGGATGCGATGCCTCGAACCATTCGCCCCGCTGCACCCGCTCAATCCCCGCCGCCGCTTCACCCGTCTTGCGCGCCTCGTCTGAATCCAGCCGGTACACCCCGCGCCCGGAATGGGTTTCCACATAGGTCAACGGCTTGTCCTTGCGGGTCAGATAAGACAGCGTCCATGCCAATATTGCGTGCTTTTGCACGTCGGCCAGATTCCCGGCGTGGTAAATATGTTGATATGAGAGCATGTTGCCTTCTAAAGTCCCTGCAAATGAGGCGAAAAGGTGCTGATTGTCGCGGAATCAGCCCTTTTACCGGGCGAGTTGGCACCCTATAAGTCATCCGTCCCGGAACCGTCGAGTCGCGGGCAGTAGAAAAACCGACATACAGGATCAGGGAAAACATGGGGATCTTTGGCAATCTGGGCGGCCTGTTCACAGCGGACATGGCTATCGACCTTGGGACAGCAAACACGCTGGTTTATGTCAAAGGTCGCGGTGTGATCCTGTCTGAACCTTCGGTTGTGGCCTATCACGTCAAGGACGGCGTAAAAAAGGTTCTGGCCGTCGGAGAAGACGCCAAGCTGATGCTGGGCCGGACCCCCGGTTCCATCGAGGCGATCCGCCCGATGCGCGAGGGCGTGATTGCAGATTTCGACACCGCCGAAGAGATGATCAAGCATTTCATCCGCAAGGTGCACAAACGCTCGACCTTCTCAAAACCCAAGATCATCGTCTGCGTCCCTCATGGCGCGACACCCGTTGAAAAGCGCGCGATCCGTCAGTCGGTTCTGTCCGCAGGCGCCCGCCGCGCCGGTTTGATTGCGGAACCGATTGCGGCAGCCATTGGCGCAGGGATGCCGATCACTGATCCGACCGGCAACATGGTCGTCGATATCGGCGGCGGCACCACCGAGGTTGCGGTTCTGTCGCTGGGCGACATCGTCTATGCCCGCTCAGTCCGCGTTGGCGGCGACCGAATGGACGAGGCCATTATCTCGTACCTGCGGCGTCAGCAGAACCTGCTGGTCGGTGAATCCACCGCTGAACGGATCAAGACCACCATCGGCACCGCCCGGATGCCCGACGATGGCCGGGGCCAGTCGATGCATATCCGCGGCCGCGACCTGCTGAACGGCGTGCCCAAGGAAATCGAGATCAGCCAGGCCCAGGTGGCCGAGGCTCTGTCGGAACCGGTCCAGCAGATCTGCGAGGCGGTGATGACCGCGCTGGAAACCACGCCGCCCGATCTGGCGGCGGATATTGTGGACCGGGGCGTGATGCTGACCGGCGGCGGCGCGCTGCTAGGCGATCTGGATCTGGCCCTGCGCGAACAGACCGGTCTGGCCGTGTCGATTGCCGATGAAAGCCTGAATTGTGTGGCTTTGGGCACCGGCAAGGCGCTAGAATACGAAAAACAGCTGCGCCACGCGATTGACTACGAAAGCTAAGGCGCGCACCCTTCGCACATAGGGTAAATTCGGCACGAGCAGCACGGGAAGGTAACCTGTGGCAAAAGACCGATCACAGCGCGATGACTACACGACCCCGCTGCGGCGTCTGCTTCTGGGGATCGTTGTGCTGTGCCTGTTGGGCATCTTTGTCGTCTGGCGCATTGATAGCCCTCGGGTTGAGCGTTTCCGCGCTCAGGTGGTGGACGCCGTTGTCCCCTCGATGGAATGGGCCATGGTGCCGGTGACGGCGACCGTCAATCTGGTGCGCGACTTCCAAAGCTATCAGCGCCTGAGCGAACAAAACCGCGAGCTGCGGTCCGAACTGCGCCTGATGCGCGCCTGGAAAGAGGCCGCGCTGCAACTCGAACAGGAAAACGCGCGCCTGCTGGACTTGAACAATGTGCGCCTTGATCCGCGCCTGACCTATATCACTGGGGTTGTGATGGCAGATAGCGGCTCACCCTTCCGGCAGTCCGTTCTGCTGAATGTGGGTGAGCGTGACGGGATCGTCGACGGCTGGGCCACGATGGACGGGATCGGGCTGGTCGGGCGGATTTCGGGCGTGGGGCCAGATACGGCGCGTGTCATTCTGCTGACCGACGCCTCTAGCGCCATTCCCGCGACCATCCAGCCATCGGGGCAAACGGCCCTGATCGCCGGCGACAACACCCCGGCCCCAGCCGTCGAATTCCTTGAAAACCGCGAACTTGTGCGCCCCGGCGACCGGGTGATTACCTCGGGCGATGGGGGCGTATTTCCCGCCGGACTGCTGATCGGCCAGATTGCCGCAGACCCCGGCGGTCGCCTGCGCGTGCGCCTGTCCGCCGACTTCGAGCGGCTGGAGTTTCTGCGGGTTCTGCGGTTCAACGCGGCGCCCTCGATCCGCGATCCCGGTGGCATTGTCGGCCCGGCGCGCCCCGAAGCCGCTCTGACACCCAATGAGGCCGGCGATGGATAAACCTGCCTCACATAACTGGGCGATGCGGGGGCTTTACGTGGTGTTGGCGTTTCTGGTCCTGTTCCTCCACCTTCTGCCGCTGAACGCGCAACCGGATCGCTGGCCCTTTCCGGATGTCATGATCGCGCTGACCTTTGCATGGGTGCTGCGCCGCCCGGATTACGTACCGACCTTGCTGATCGCCGCCGTGTTGCTGATGGCTGACTTGCTGTTGCAACGCCCGCCCGGATTACTGGCGGCGCTGGTGGTTTTGGGCGCGGCCTACCTGCGCTCGGCAGCACCTGGCATGCGGGATGCGGGCTTTGTGGGTGAATGGATGTCGGTCGGCATGGTCACAACTGCCGTATTTCTTGGAAACCGCGTTATTCTGGCCGTCCTGTCCGTTGATCAGGCCGCCTTTGCGCCCGTCCTATTTCAGCTGGTCGTGACGATTGTGGCCTATCCGACAATTGTTCTGCTCAGCCAGTCCGTCTTTGGCGTGCGACGGATGTCGGCAGCAGACGTCAGTGTTGCGGGGGCACGGGCATGAAGCCGCGCAAGACCAAAACCCAGGGCCTTGCCTATAAACGCCTGCCGCGCCGGGCCTTGATACTGGGCGGGCTGCAAGCGGCCTTTGTCGGCGGGCTGGCGGCGCGGATGCGGTTCATGCAGGTCGATCAGGCTGATCAATATCGGCTTCTGGCCGAAGAAAACCGCATCAATATCCGCCTGATCCCACCCACACGCGGGCGGATCTATGACCGTAACGGGCAGATCATCGGGCAAAACACGCCGTCCTACCGTATCGTCATCGTGCGCGAGGATGCAGGCGACGTCGACAAGGTGATCGCCGAGCTGTCCAGCATCATCCCCCTGAACGAGGATGAGATCGAACGCGCCAAGACCGAGATGCGCCGCTCGGCCCCGTTTCTGCCGGTGACGCTGGCCGATCAGGTGACGTGGGAGGACATCTCGAAAGTTGCGGTGAACGCCCCGGCCCTGCCCGGCGTTACGCCAGAGGTCGGTTCAACCCGGCAATACCCCAGATATGAGGATTTCGCTCATATCGTCGGATATGTCGGCCCGGTCAGCGATTATGATCTCAGCCAGATCGAAGATCCCGAACCGGTGCTACGCATCCCGCGCTTCCAGATCGGCAAGGTCGGATTGGAAGCCAAACAGGAGATCTCGCTGCGAGGCCGTGCCGGCTCCAAGCGGATCGAGGTTAACGCTTCGGGCCGAGTGATGCGTGAATTGGACCGGCAGGAGGGTCAGCCCGGTGCCGACCTTCAGCTCTCGGTCGATGCGGACCTGCAGCAATATGCGCAAGCCCGACTGGCCGGGGAAAGCGCCGCCGCTGTGGTCATCGACTGCGAAACCGGCGATCTGCGCGCGATGGCCTCGGCCCCCAGCTTTGACCCCAACCTGTTCGTCCGCGGAATCTCGGTCGCGGATTACCAAATACTGACGCAGGACAAGTACCGCCCATTGGCCAACAAAACGGTGCAGGGCACCTATCCGCCAGGCTCCACCTTTAAGATGGTCACCGCTCTGGCAGCACTTGAGGCTGGTGTCATCGGTCCTGGCAATACCGTCTATTGCCCCGGCCACCTGAAGGTCGGCAGCCGCCGCTTCCACTGCTGGAAGCGTGGCGGTCATGGCATGGTGGACTTGAATACATCGCTGAAGCGCAGTTGCGACGTGTATTACTACGACGTGGCGATCAAGGTCGGCATCGACAAAATCTCTGAGATGTCCAACATCCTTGGCCTGGGAATAAAACATGACATTCCGATGTCCGCTGTGCGCGCCGGGCTGGCGCCCAATCAGGCATGGAAACAGCGGGTCCATGGCGAGGAATGGCTGATCGGTGATACCGCCAATGCGTCCATCGGGCAGGGCTTCATGCTCGCCTCGCCCATGCAACTGGCCGTGATGACTGCAAGGATCGCCACTGGACGCGCCGTTGCGCCCCGACTGGTGCGGTCGGTCAACGGGGTCGAACAGCCCTCGGGCGCGGGTGAAGCGCTAGCGATCAGCCCCACCAACCTGCGCTACATTCGCGAGGCAATGTGGTCGGTGTCGAACGACAGGCGCGGGACGGCCTATCGCAGCCGTATCATTGCGGATGATCTGCGTATGGCGGGCAAGACCGGCACCAGCCAGGTTCGCAACATCACCAAGGCCGAACGGGCTGCTGGGGTGATCCGCAATGAGGATTTGCCGTGGGAACGCCGAGATCACGCCCTGTTCGTCAGTTTTGCGCCCTACGACAATCCCAAATACGCGATTGCAGTGGTGGTGGAACATGGCGGTGGCGGATCGAAAGCAGCGGCCCCGGTTGCACGAGATATCATGCTACAGGCACTCTACAAGGGCACCCCGCCGCTTGAGGCGTACCCGGTCGCGGATCGCGACCGTATTAAAGAGCAGCAAAAGAGGCTTGAGGGCGACCGTCGCCCCAAAGCGCGTCCTGACGAAAAGGACCGCGCATGAGCTATTTAGAGTATAACGTCAAATCCACGCCATCGGGGTTCCGCAAGTTTCTGTACATGAACTGGCCTTTGACCCTGTTGCTGATCAGCACGGCCAGTGCCGGGTTCCTGATGCTCTATTCCGTGGCAGGCGGGTCGTGGATGCCCTGGGCCGAACCTCAGATGGAGCGGTTTGGTCTGGGCTTAACTGTGATGTTTATCATCGCGCTTGTACCGATCTGGTTCTGGCGAAATATGTCGGTGCTGGCTTATCTGGGTTCCATCGCTCTGCTGGTTTTTGTCGAGCTTTTTGGAACCATAGGTATGGGCGCTCAGCGCTGGATAGATCTTGGTTTCATGCGGCTGCAACCGTCCGAGGTTATGAAAGTCGCATTGGTCATGGTGCTGGCGGCTTATTACGATTGGCTGCCTTCTCACAAAACTTCTCGCCCGCTCTGGGTGATCATTCCGGTGATCCTTATCCTTATCCCGACCTTCATGGTCTTACGGCAACCGGACCTTGGCACCTCGATCCTGTTGCTGGCCGCCGGTGGCGGGTTGATGTTTTTGGCAGGTGTGCATTGGGCCTATTTTGCGGCGGTAATAGCGGCAGTGGCGGGGCTGATTGCCGCTGTCTTCAACAGCCGGGGAACCGAATGGCAGTTGCTGAAAGACTATCAGTTTCGCCGCATCGACACATTTCTTGATCCTTCATCCGATCCACTTGGCGACGGATACCATATCACCCAATCGAAAATCGCTTTGGGATCGGGTGGCTGGAACGGGCGCGGCTTCATGCAAGGCACCCAGTCGCGCCTGAATTTCCTGCCCGAGAAGCACACCGATTTCATCTTCACCACACTGGCCGAGGAATTCGGCTTTGTTGGCGGCATCACTCTGTTGATACTCTATGCTCTGATCCTGATCTTCTGCATGGTCACGGCGCTGTCGACCAAGGATCGGTTCTCGTCACTGGTGGTGCTGGGGATTGCGCTGAACTTCTTCCTGTTCTTTGCGGTCAACATGTCGATGGTGATGGGGTTGGCCCCGGTTGTGGGCGTACCGCTGCCAATGGTCAGCTATGGCGGGTCGGCCATGCTGGTCCTGATGGCAGCCTTCGGCATTGTCCAAAGCGCGCACATCCACCGCCCCCGCTGATCTGAAAGGCCCTTCATGCCCGTCAACGTCCTGTTCTCTGCGCGCCATGCCCTGTGGCCGATCTACGAGCCGCTGTTGACCAAGGGTCTGGCCCAGGCCGGGTTGGACGTGCATCTGGCCACCGACATGGACCCGGATCAGGTGGATTACGTCGTCTATGCGCCAAATGGCGGCTTGCTGGACTTCAAACCCTATTCTCGACTGAAAGCCGTCCTGAGCCTTTGGGCCGGGGTCGAAAGCATCGCCGACAACCAAACCCTGACCGTTCCATTGGCCCGTATGGTCGATCACGGCCTCACACAAGGCATGACGGAATGGGTCGTGGGCCATGTCCTGCGGTACCATCTGGGCATGGATACTCATATCACCCAGCAGGACGGTGTTTGGACCCCGATCGCGCCACCGCTTGCGACCGAGCGCACGGTCTGCGTGCTGGGGCTGGGAGAGTTGGGTCAAGCGGCAGCGCAGGCGCTGGCCACGCTGAACTTTCGCGTTTTGGGGTGGAGCCGCTCCCAAAAGGACATCCAGGGCGTGACCTGTCTGCATGGGGCCGACGGTTTGCGTACCGCCTTGTCCCAATCCGAAATCGTCGTGCTGCTGTTGCCAGACACGCAAGCGACGGAAAACACTCTGAACGCCGAAACGCTGGCGCTGTTGCCGAAAGGGGCAAAGATCATCAATCCGGGGCGCGGCCCGCTGATCGATGACAACGCCCTGCTGGAGGCGCTGAACACCGGGCAGGTCGGACACGCGACGCTGGATGTGTTTCGCATCGAACCCCTGCCGCCGGAACACCCCTATTGGACACATCCGAACGTGACCGTCACGCCGCATATCGCATCGGAAACCCGGCCTGTCACAGCGGCGCAGGTGATCTGCGAAAACATCCGACGCGGCGAAGCCGGTGAGCCGTTTGTGCATCTGGTGGACCGCCAGTTGGGATACTGACGGCCCGATCCGATCAGGCGGCGATCAACCCGCGCCCTTTCAGCAGGGCCTCGACACCCGGAAGGCGACCCCGGAAGGCCAGATACAGATCCTCGGCCTCACGCGAGCCGCCGGTGGAGAGGATATTGTCTTCCAGCGCCTTGGCGCGTTCGGGGTCAAAGGCCCCTCCGGCCTCTTCGAATGCGGCGAAGGCGTCGGCATCCATGACCTCGGACCACATGTAGCTGTAGTAGCCTGCGCTGTACCCGTCGCCCGCAAAGACATGGGCGAAATGCGGGGTGGCGTGGCGCATCCCGATGGCCTTTGGCATGCCGATTTTGGCCAGAACCTCGACCTGCTTAGCCATCGGATCCGCCGGGGCCGCGCCTTCGTGAAACGCCAGATCAACCAAGGCCGAGGCCACATATTCGACCGTCTGGAACCCCTGATCGAAATTGGCTGCCTTCAGCACCTTCTCCAACATCGCCTGAGGCATCGGCTCACCCGTCTCGGCATGGATGGCGTATTCGGCCAGAACCTCGGGCACTTCCAGCCAGTGTTCATAAAGCTGGCTGGGCAGTTCGACGAAATCCCGCGCGACCGATGTGCCCGAGATGCTTTCATAGGTCACGTTCGAAAGCATCTGATGCAGCGCATGCCCAAATTCATGAAACAACGTCCGCGCGTCATCATAAGACAACAGCGCGGGATCGCCCTTGGCAAAGTTGCAGACGTTAATCACGACGGGGGCCTGTTCTTCGGGAAACTTCGCCTGCGCCCGCATGGCGCTGCACCAGGCCCCTGACCGTTTCGAGCCTCGGGCGAAATAATCGCCAATGAAAACCGCCACATGCCTCCCGTTGCGCGTCACCTCCCACGCCCGGCAATCGGGGTGGTAGAGCGGCACGTCCAGCGGCGCGAACTCCAGCCCGAAAAGACGGTTGGCGCAGGCAAACGACGCCTCGATCATACGGTCGAGTTGCAGGTACGGTTTCAGCGCCGCCTCGTCCAGGTCATGCTCGGCCTTGCGGCGCTTCTCGGCATAGTATCGCCAGTCCCAGGCTTCCAAGGGGCCGTTCACGCCATCCTCTTGCATCATGCCGATCAGGATCTCGGCATCCGCATCGGCGCGGGCTTTGGCGGGGTCCCAAACCTGCATCAACAGATCGCGCACGCGGTCGGGCGAGCGGGCCATCTCGGTTTCCAGCTTGAAATCCGCGAAACTGTCATAGCCCAGCAGCTTGGCCCGCTCTTCCCGCAGGGTCAGGATTTCGGCTGCAATCTCGCGGTTGTCGGTCTCATTCCCATTTGCCCCCCGCGCAGCCCAGGCGCGATAGGCTGTTTCCCGCAGGTCGCGGCGGGATGAGAACTGCAGAAACGGCACGATCAGCGAGCGGGACAGGGTCACGACCGGCCCGTTCGCGCCCTTTTCCTCACCCGCTGCGCGGGCCGCAGCGATGACGAAATCGGGCAGGCCGTCCAGATCATCCTCGGCCAGAACCATGAACCAATCGCGCTCATCCGCCAGCAGGTTCTGGGTGAACGAGGTGCCCAGCGAGGCAAGGCGCGATTTGATCCCTTGCATCCTTTCATCGGCCTCGCCCTGCAGCGCGGCACCAGCGCGGACAAAGCCGCGATGGGTCAGCATCAGAACTCGGGCCTGTTCATCGCTCAGGTCCAGATCATCGCGCCGCTGCCAAAGATCGGCCACCCGGCGGAACAGATCCTTGTTCGATGAAATGCCCGAGAAATGCGCCGACAGTTTCGGTGAAAAGTCACGCTGCAACTCTTCCCGTTTGGGGTTGCTGTCGGCCCCTGCCACCGTGAAAAACACCGACAGGACCTTATCCAATTGCTCCCCCGCGGCCTCAAGCGCTTCGATCGTGTTGGCAAAGGTGGGCGCGTCCGGGTTTCCGGCAATCGCGTCGATCTGAGCGTTATGCGCAGCCATCGCCTTATCCAGTGCCGGGGCAAAATCTTCATCTGAAATCGCAGCGAAGGGCGCGATTTCAAAGGGCGTGGTCCAGTCGGACAGGATCGGGTTGGTCATGCAGATCTCCTTTGACCCTCAAGCTATGTAGGGCGCGGGGAATGGTCCAGAGGGGGTGGTACCGGAACCGGCAGAATTCGTCGCAAATCTGCTTGCCTTGTCGCGATAGCCCGCTCAGGTTCGACACGAAAGGGAGGACGCCCATGACAAAACCCAATCGCCCCGCCGGGATCATGACGACAGCGATCCATGCCGGGGATCCGCCAGACGCCTCGACCAACGCATCGGCCCCGCCGATCCACATGAGCTCGACCTATATCACCGAGGATCTGGCCGGGTTTTCCGCCCATGATCTGACGCCCGAGACGCCCTATGTGTATTCCCGCTGGGCCAACCCGACCGTGGCGGGGCTGGAGGCCAAGATCGCTGCGCTGCAGGGCACTGAGGCCTGTCTGGCGACCGCCTCGGGGATGGCGGCGGCCTCGGCGATCTTTTTCACCTTTCTGTCGGCGGGCGATCATCTGATTGTCTCCGACGTGTCTTATGCTGGCGTGGCCGAACTGGCGCGCGAGACACTGCCGCGCATGGGCATTGAGGTCTCAGCCGTGAACATGTCTAATCCGTCGAACGTGGCTGCGGCCCTGCGCCCCAACACGCGGCTGATCCATACCGAAACGCCGGTAAATCCCATCGGGCGGCTGACCGATCTGGCCGCAGTCTCGCGGCTGGCGCGTCAGGCCGGGGCGTTGCTGAGCTGTGATGCCACCTTTGCCTCGCCACTGGGCATGGACACGGTGGCGTTGGGTGTTGATCTGACGCTGCACTCGATCACGAAATATATTGGCGGGCATGGCGACGCGGTGGGAGGCGCGGTGGCCGGATCGGCGGAACTGATCGCCCGGATGCGGGCCGAGGCCGCGATCCATCACGGAGGCGTTCTGTCGCCGTTCAACGCCTGGCTGATCGCGCGCGGCGCCACCACCCTGCCCCTGCGC
Source organism: Ruegeria sp. BG5 (assembly GCF_056538425.1). Classification (NCBI taxonomy): domain Bacteria; kingdom Pseudomonadati; phylum Pseudomonadota; class Alphaproteobacteria; order Rhodobacterales; family Roseobacteraceae; genus Ruegeria; species Ruegeria sp. BG5. The sequence goes on from NZ_JBQFTC010000005.1 coordinate 76,384, forward strand.
ATGAAGGCCCATCAGGCCGGAGCCATGGCAGTGGCCGAATGGCTGGACAATGACCCGCGGGTCACCAAGGTGATCTATCCCGGCCTCGCGTCGCATCCGCAGGCCGAACTGGCGCAGCAACAGATGTCGAATATGTCCGGCATGATCTCATTCCAGGTGGGCAACGCTGCTGAGGGCGAACGCATCGCACAACAGATGATCGAGAGGCTTGAGGTGATCCACTATGCAGTCTCGCTGGGGCATCACCGCAGCCTGATCTTCTGGATGGGCACCGATGGGCTAATGGAGACGTCGTTCAAACTGAGCGGTGCGCAGTTGGAGGATTACCGCGCCTATGCAGGCGACGGGATTTTCCGTCTGTCGGTCGGGCTGGAAGATGCCGAGGACCTGATCGCCGATCTGGATCGCGCTTTGGGGTGAACGGGGCTCTCCCGCCCGCGCAGCGCGCATCGCAGATGCGCCTTGGCGCGGTTGGGCCGGGCCGCGCGCTGGCGCGCGCGGCGGTTACGCCTGGGCGGCTGCCTGCGCGCAGATCGGGCAATCGGCGCGTTTGGACAGGGTGATCTTGCGGCTTTCGCCATAAAGCGCGTCATAGATCAGCATTTCACCCCGCAAGGCGGCCCCGGCACCGGTGATCACCTTGATCGCCTCAACCGCCATCATGGATCCCACCACGCCGGGCAGCGGCCCGATCACTCCGGCTTCGGCGCAAGAAGGGGCCAGCCCGGCAGCAGGCGCTTCGGGAAAGATGCACTGATAGCACGGGCCTGTGGTGGCGGGGTCAAAGACGCTCAGCTGCCCTTCCCATTGCGAGAGCGCGCCGGAGATCAAAGGTTTCCCCAAGGCAACCGCCGTTCGGTTGGCCAGATAGCGGGTGTCGAAATTGTCCGTCCCGTCCAGGATCAGATCGAAATCGGCGAACAGGTCCGCCGCAATCTCATCGCTCAGGCGGCGATTGTAGGGCAGCACCACAACGTTCGGGTTTTGCGCTTCCATCGCCTGTTGCGCCGAGAAAACCTTGGGCATTCCGATGTCGGCGTCGCGGTGGATCACCTGCCGTTGCAGGTTGGCGTTTTCAACCACGTCGTCATCGATCACGCCGATGGTGCCGACACCCGCCGCCGCCAGATATTGCAACGCGGGCGCGCCCAGACCGCCCGCGCCGATGACAAGCACCCGCGCTTTTTTGAGTTTCTTCTGCCCCGGCCCGCCCAGTTCCCGCAAAACGATGTGACGGGCATAGCGATCCAGTTCGGTTTCAGAAAAACGACCCGTGGGTTTGGTGGCCTCCTGATCTGTCGCGGGCGTGGCCCGGTTGCGCAGGGCTTTCAGCATCCTGCCATAGGCCAGAACCAAAGCGGCAAACCCGGCCAGAATCAACCACATCGCGGCGGACCCACCGGTCGCTTCGCGCAAGGGGTTGCCGTCGGGCAGGATCAGCTGCGCAATGATGACGCCCGACAAAAGAACCGCGACCGAGACCAGCCGTGCCGTGCGCGATACACCAGCGACATAGCCGACGCCCCAAAGCCCGGCGGCCAACAGAAGAACCAGCAACATCAGCCGCGCCCGGTGGAGCCGAAGCCACCTGCCCCGCGTTCGGTATCGCTCAGGTCGTCCGCCACTAGGAACTCGGCCTGAACGACCGGGGCGACGACCAGTTGCGCAATACGTTCACCATGCGCCACGTCAAAGGGGTCTTGCCCGGCATTCATCAGGATCACGCCCAGGGGTCCGCGATAGTCGCTGTCGATTGTCCCCGGCGTGTTGGGCAGGGTGATCCCGTGTTTCAGGGCCAGCCCCGAGCGCGGGCGGACCTGAACCTCGTACCCTTGGGGGATTTCGATCCGCAGGCCGGTCGGGATCAAGGCGCGCTGCCCGGGCTCAAGTGTAATCGCCTTGCCGCCGGGAAGGTTTGCGCGCACATCTGCACCGGCGGCACCGGATGTTTCATAAGACGGCAATGCCACCGAGGCATCGGACCCCGCGTCGCGGATCACACGAATTGCGACCATTCCAGTTCCTCTTTGTTCATAGTCCAAGGCGTCAGTCGCCCAACGCCTCGGCAATCTTCTGGGCCAGACGGGCGGCCACCGCGTCTTTGCCCATGCGAGGCCATTCCTCGGCACCAGTGTCCGAGATCAGAACCACCGCGTTCTCGGCCCCGCCCATGATACCGGTCGAGGGGCTGACATCATTGGCGACAATCCAGTCACATTGCTTACGCAGTCGTTTCGCGGTGGCATTGTCCAGAACGTCATTTGTTTCCGCCGCAAAACCCACGACCAGCGCTGGCCGTCCCTGCTCCAGATGTGCAACCCGTTTCAGGATGTCGGGGTTTTCAGCAAACTCCAGCGCAGGCAAGCCGTCGCGGGTTTTCTTCAGCTTCCGGACCGAGGCGCTGGCGACACGCCAGTCGGCCACGGCGGCAGCAAACACACCAGCATCCACCGGCAGGGCGGCGTCGACCGCGTCCGACATTTCCTGCGCCGTTTCAACGCGCACCACCTGCACGCCTTCGGGCGGGGGCACATCGGCGGGGCCGGTGACAAAGACCACATCCGCCCCAAGCGCCGCCAAGGCCCGCGCCACGGCGGTGCCCTGCGCCCCCGACGACCGATTGGCGATATAGCGCACGGGATCGATGGGTTCATGCGTGGGGCCGGACGTCACCAGAATGCGCTTGCCCTGCAATGGGCCGTCCGACAATTGGGCCTCGATCGCGGCAACAATCTCTAGCGGTTCGGACATGCGGCCGGGACCGTATTCGCCGCAGGCCATATCCCCTTCGTTCGGGCCGACAAAGCGCACGCCATCCGCCTGCAATTGCGCAAGGTTGCGCTGGGTCGCGGGGTGATCCCACATCCGTACATTCATGGCAGGCGCACACAGAACGGGTGTGTCGGTGGCCATCAGAAGGGTCGAGGCCATATCATTCGCCAGACCCGAGGCCATCTTGCCCATCAGATCCGCCGTCGCCGGGGCAACAACGATCAAGTCGGCCGAGCGCGAAAGCTGTATATGGCCCATCTCGGCCTCATCGGTCAGGTCGAAGAGGTCGCGATAGACCTTTTCACCTGCAAGCGCGGATACGGACAAGGGCGTCACAAACTCTTCCGCCGCGCGGGTCACAACGGGGGTTACGGCCGCGCCACGCTCTTTCAGCCGCCGGATCAGGTCCAGCGATTTGTAGGCAGCTATCCCTCCGCCGATGATCAGCAAAATGCGTTTGGATGACAGCATGTTCAGCCCTTCCCGTCCCGGTCGGCCCCGACATTAGGCAACGCCACCGCGTAGTTCCAGCGGTTAATTCTGGGTCTCGAACGCTTTGCAGGGGTCTTCGCGATCAACAGTCGGGCTGTCAATCACCGCGTCGAATGTGCCTTCGATTGCGCCATCCTCGGATTGGCCCAGCACAAAAACCTTCAACCCGGGCTGCATCCGCGACAGGAAGGTCGGAATGCCTCGGTCCTTGCGGGCATGGCCGTTGCCGGTGATCACCGCAACCGGCCCGCCGGTGTCTTCGATCGCCTGCAGGGTCGAGCGTGTCAGCACGGCGTCACGTAGGCGCTGTATTGCGACCATTTGCGGCAAGGCCTCTTCCGGAAGCTCGTCACAATGCGCGGCCAACTGGTCGGCTTCGCGCGCGGCCTGTTCGGCAGGTGGCAGTGGAACCGTCAGACCATATCGCGCCGCATCCGCGCCCAGCGCAGTTGCCGCGCCGCGCTCCATCGCAGCCCGCGCAGCGGTTCGCGGCACCATGGCGCCATAAACAGGCGCGTCCGATGCCTGAAAAACAGGGTAATACATGCTGAGCGGCGGCCAACCTGTTTCCGCCCAGCGCAGGATGCGGCCCAGTTCTTCGGGATCAGACACGGCCTTTTGCGCCAGCCTTTGTGCGCCTTCTTCGGTCACCATCTCCCACACAACAGCCGAGGGCGAGATGGCCTGGATCGCCTGGCTCTGAACCTGATGATGCCTGGGATTGTCGTGAACTTCGCCCAATATTACCACATCCGCCGACTGCATGTCGGCAATCATGTCGCGAGGGATCAACGCATCCGCCTGGCCCGGACGCGCCGAGACCATCATAACCATCAGTGCACAAAGCAGAATCGCAAGCCGTGTCATGCGATGAAGTGTTGCACCTCTCGCGACTGGGCTTCAAGGTTCTTGCGCATCTTCACAAATGCTGCGGCCTCAAGCTGGCGGACACGTTCCTTGGACAGCCCAAGCTCATCCCCCAGGCTTTCCAGCGTCCGCGCGGGTTCGCGCAGCTTGCGTTCGCGTACGATGAAACGCTCGCGGTCATTCAGCGCGTTCATGGCGGTCAACAACCACTCGCGCAGTTGTTCGGTGTCATGGTTGTGCGCAACCGTTTCTGCGGCCTGTTCCCGGTCGTCTTCCAGCGCATCGATCCATTCGCGCCCGTCCTCATCAACCGATTGCACCGCGTTCAGCGAGAAATCCGAACCTGACAGGCGGCCTTCCATCATCTCGACATCGCGCAGAGGCACACCGATTTCAGTGGCGATCATCTGGTGCAGTTGGTGCCGGTCCAGTTCCAGACCCTCGGTCGCCGCTTCGCGTTCCAACCGTGCCTGAACCCGACGCATGTTGAAGAACAGCGATTTCTGGGATGAGGTCGAGCCGGTGCGCACCATGGACCAATTGCGCATCACATAGTCCTGAATGCTGGCCTTGATCCACCAGACGGCATAGGTGGAAAAGCGCACGCCCCGGTCGGGGTCAAACTTGTCAGCGGCTTTCATCAGGCCCAGACCGGCCTCTTGGATCAAATCGTTCATCGGCGCGCCATAGCGCTTGAATTTTGCCGCCATCGAAATAGCTAACCGCATATAGGCGGTGATCAGTCGATGCAGAGCTTTTTCATCACGATCATCGCGCCAGGCATATGCCAACTTTAACTCGGTCTCTGCATCCAGCAATTCGGCCTTCATTGCCTGCCGGGACATCGAAAAGTCGGTCGCGTTGTCAAGTGCCATGAAACTCTCCCAATTATCGTATTCGATGGCCGGGCTTGCCTTGCCGACCTGTCGTCGATACGCAGAGCACAAGCAGGTGGATCACTAGAAAGGTAAGAATTGTGCTGCCCGATTTAACCTTTGTGCTGGGCGGGGCTGCTTCGGGCAAATCGGCTTTTGCCGAACAACTGGTTGTTTCATCGGGGAAAAGCCGCGTTTATCTGGCCACATCACAAGTGTTTGATGATGAAATGCGCCAAAAGGTCGATCAGCATATCGCCCAACGCGGCCCGGATTGGCTGACGGTCGAGGCACCTTTGGATTTGGCCCCGGTTTTGGCGGGATTGAAGGCGGATCAGATCTGCCTGATCGACTGCGCCACCATGTGGCTGACCAATCACCTGCTGGCCGAAACCGATCTGGCCACGGCGCAGGCTGACCTGCTGAACGCGCTGGGGCATTGCGCGGCGCAGATCGTCGTTGTGTCCAACGAGGTAGGTCATGGGATCGTACCCGAAAACGCTCTGGCCCGCCGCTTTCGCGAGGCGCAGGGTCGCTTGAACATCGCCCTGGCCGCTCGTGCCGATCTGGCGGTACAGGTGACGGCAGGCTTGCCGATGGTTCTGAAGGGGACATTGCCGTGACCCGGCTGCACCTTGTCCGCCATGGCCCGACCCATGCCAAAACCATGGTTGGCTGGTCCGATCTTCCGGCTGATCTGAGCGACACAGCCGCCCTGGAACGCCTGCATGACTACCTGCCGCCCGCGGCAATAGTCGTGTCCTCGGACCTGTCGCGCGCCTTAGAGACGGCAACAGCTATCCAAGGCACACGCCGCCGTTTGCCCCATCACCCGGACCTGCGCGAGATCAATTTCGGCGCGTGGGAATTGCGCGGCTTTGCCGAAATCGAGGCCGAAGACCCCGAACTGGCCTTCGCCTATTGGGACAACCCCGGCGACGTTCGCCCGCCACAAGGCGAAAGCTGGAACGAGGTGCGCGCGCGGGTCGATGGCGCGATTGACACCCTGATCGCCAATCACCGGGGCCACGATCTGGTCATCGTCGCCCATTTCGGTGTGATCCTGACACAGGTTCAGCGCGCGCTGGATCTGGACGCGCAACAGACCTTTGCGCACCGCATCGACAACCTGTCCGTGACCCATCTGGTATTTGACGGTCAGGCCTGGTCGGCTGGTGTAATCAATCACCTTCCGTGATCGGGCGGCGCACAAATCACTGATTTACCTGCGCGACGCGCTGCGTCATCGTCCCTTTATGACCTATGACCTTTTTATCGGCGACAGGCTGTTTTCCAGCTGGTCCATGCGCGGTTGGCTGATGCTGGAAAAGTTCGGCCTGCCCTATCGAACCCATATGATCGGCCTTTATTCCGGAACCATGGCGCAGGATATGGAGCCACTGTCTCCGGCCCGGCTTGTTCCCGCGATGCGCTTGCCCGAGGGAACAGTCGTGGGCGAAAGCCTCGCCATGGCCGAAACGCTGGCCGAACGTCACCCGGACGCCGGTTTATGGCCCAGTGACCCGGCGGAACGGGCCACGGCGCGTTGGTTATGCGCCGAGATGGTCGCCGGCTTCACCGCCCTGCGCGGCCAATGCGCGATGCAGTTGAAGCATGTCTGGCAGGGGTTCTCTCCATCTGAGGACACGCTGACTGATCTGGCGCGTATCGAAACACTCTGGGCCCACGCGCGCCGTATCTCGGGGGCCAAGGATGGACCGCTTTTTGGCGCGTATTCTCTGGCCGATGTGTTTTACACGCCGGTGGCGGCACGGATCATTGGCTACGGCCTGCCTGTATCCGAGGCCAATCGCGACTACTGCATCGAACTGCTGAGCGATACATCGGTACGCCAATGGCGCGCGATGGGGCTGACGGTTGAATATAAGCCATTTCCCTACGCTTTGGATTTGCCCATTGAGCCATGGCCAGTGGGCGGTGTTTCAACGGCCATGGCCGCCGAACCCGGCCCGTCAGTTAACACGATGTGCCCCTATTCCGGCAAACCGGTGACCGATTTTCTGGAGTTGGACGGACAACGCTGGGGTTTTTGCAATTCGTTCTGCCGCGACAAAACCGTGGCTGACCCCGAGGCATGGCCCAAATTCACCGCCATGCGTGCTGCCGTTAACGATTCCTAAACCGCAACCATGGCAGCAACGTCCTGTTAACCAAGAACAGGATCAACATGGTTGCCCGCGCTCATACCGTTGCTTTTCAGGGGGTCGAGGCCCGCCCGGTCGAGGTGCAATGCGCCGTATCGCCGGGCTTGCCTGCGTTCTCCATCGTCGGCCTGCCGGACAAGGCCGTGTCCGAGGCGCGCGACCGGGTCCGTAGCGCGCTTAGCGCCATGGCCATTGCCCTGCCGTCGAAGCGGATCACCATCAACCTCTCGCCCGCCGATCTGCCGAAAGAAGGCAGCCATTTCGACCTGCCCATCGCCGTCGCCCTGCTGTCGGCGCTGGAGATCATTCCGGCAGATGCCGCCGACGGCACAGTTGCCTTGGGTGAGTTGTCCTTGGATGGGTCTTTGGTGCCCGTGGTCGGCGCTTTGCCCGCCGCCATGACCGCCGCCTCCGAGGATCGCGCGCTGCTTTGCCCGCGCGCATCCAGCGCCGAGGCGGCATGGGTCGATGCTACTCAGGTGATCGGAGCCGGGTCTCTGGGCGACGTGGTCCGCCACTTCTCGGGCCAGTCTCCTCTGGCCGCGGCGCAACCGGGTGAGGTGAATCTGTCGCCCAGCGCCCGTGATCTGCGCGACGTGAAAGGGCAGGAACGTGCCAAACGTGCGCTTGAGATTGCCGCAGCCGGGCGGCACCACCTGATCATGATCGGAACGCCCGGCTCGGGCAAATCAATGCTGGCAGCACGCCTGCCCGGCATTCTGCCGCCCCTTACACCGGTCGAAGCGCTGGAGACGTCGATGATCCAGTCCCTCTGCGGGTTGCTGGACGAAGGCGGCATCAGCCGCGCGCGGCCCTTTCGCGAGCCGCACCACACAGCCTCGATGGCGGCGATTGTCGGCGGCGGCAAGGGCGCAAAACCGGGTGAGATTTCTCTGGCCCATAACGGGGTGTTGTTCATGGACGAGTTTCCCGAATTTCCCCGGACGGTACTGGAAACCCTGCGCCAACCAATTGAAACAGGCGAAGTGATGGTGGCGCGCGCCAATGCGCATGTGAAATATCCCTGCCGTTTCATGCTGGTCGCCGCAGCCAACCCCTGCAAATGCGGCTATCTGACCGATCCGTCCCGCGCGTGTTCCCGTGCGCCCGGATGCGGCGAGGATTATCTGAACCGTATTTCCGGCCCGTTGATGGACAGGTTTGATCTGCGGATTGAGGTTCCGCCTGTTGCCTTCACCGACCTTGATCTGCCGCCATCCGGCGATAGCTCGGCCACCGTCGCGACACGTGTGGAACAGGCGCGTCAGGTTCAGGCCACGCGCTACGCAGATACGCCATCCGTCCGCCAGAACGCGGATGTTGAAGGTAAATTGTTGGAAGAGGTCGCAGCCCCGGATCCCGAAGGCAAAGACCTGTTGCTGAAAGCCGCCGACCGGTTCGGCCTGTCGGCCCGCGCCTTTCACCGCATCCTGCGGGTTGCGCGAACCATCGCCGATCTGGACGGTGCGCCCGATATTCGCAGACCCCATGTGGCCGAGGCGCTGAGTTTTCGCATCAGCGCCAGGGTGATGGCCTAGATTTTGGCCTCAATCGCCTGCCAGATCTTTTCGGCGATGTTCTCGCCGTTAAACCGCTCCAGCTCCTGAATACCAGTGGGCGAGGTCACATTGATCTCGGTCAGGTAGTCGCCAATGACGTCGATCCCGACAAAAATCTGGCCCTTTTCTTTCAGAATTGGACCTATGGCGGCGCAAATCTCGAGATCGCGTTCGCTCAACCCGATCTTCTCGGGCCGTCCACCCACATGCATGTTCGAACGCGTCTCGCCTTCGGCCGGGACACGATTGATCGCGCCCACCGCTTCCCCATCGACCAGGATCACGCGCTTGTCGCCGTTTTTGACATCAGGCAGGAATTTCTGAACGATCAGAGGCTCGCGCGAGAAGCCCGAGAACAGCTCATGCAGGGACGTGAGATTGCGATCGTTGGCATCAAGCCGGAACACGCCTGCTCCGCCATTGCCATAAAGGGGTTTCAGGATGACATCCTTATGCTTGTCCTTGAACGCCTTGATGGTGCGCAGATCCCGCGCAATCGTGGTCGGTGGCATCAGATCGGGGAAATCCAGGATCAGCAGTTTTTCGGGGAAGTTGCGAACCCAAAACGGGTCATTGACCACCAGAACCTGACCTTTCAGGCGATCCAGCAGATGGGTCGACGTGATGTAATGCATGTCGAACGGCGGGTCCTGTCGCAGCCAGATGACGTCGAACTCGGCCAGATCGACCTCACGTTCCGGTCCAAGCACCGCCGGATCTCCGGGCACACGCTGCACCGTCATGTCCTGACCGCGCGCGGTGATCCGGCCTTCCTGATAGGCCAATTGGTCCGCGCCGTAGAAGAACAGCTGGTGCCCGCGGGCCTGCGCCTCTTCCGCAAGGCGGAAAGAGCTGTCGGCATTGATGTCCACGGCCCCGATCGGGTCCATTTGAAAGGCGATTTTCATGGCATGTCCCTCAACTTCATGCCAGATACATGGCGCAGCAGGCCGAGGGGTTCAATGGGGCTTAGGCCTGTCCAAACGCGTTTTCGATGATTTGGACCGCACCCGAGCGATCAACCAATGCCGCGTCGAACCGCACATTCGTTAGCTGCCCGCCAGGTTCGTTTTCCAGAAACTGCGCAGCCGAGGCGCAAATCCGTTCCGTTTGCCGCCGTGTGATACGGGCCGCGGCCATGTCAAAACTGGCGCTTTTCTTTACCTCGATGAAGACCAGCCCATCGCTATCGCGTGCAATCAGATCAATTTCACCCCCGGCACCGCGCCAACGGCGATGTGCGATGGAAAAGCCACGGCGTTCGTAATCTGTAGCGACGCGCAGTTCCGCCGCCTGACCCGCGTGATAGGACACTGATCCCCGAACCGAACGCTGTGCCATGTCATCCCTTTCCCAATTTCAGGGCCTTCTGGTAGATCGGACGCCGGGGCAGATCATACATCTGCGACACCAGATCCGCGGCATCCCGAACCGAATGCGTCTGCAAGGCCTGTTTCAAAGCCTCTTCTACGTCAGACTCGTTAACACTTTGCGAATGGCTGCGATCCACCAGCAAGACAACCTCGCCCTTCACGGTCTGACCCTGATAGGCCTGCGCCAGTTCGCCCAGCGTACCGCGCTTGATTTCTTCGAATTTCTTCGTCAGTTCCCGGCACAAAGCGGCCTGACGATCTGCGCCCAGAACGTCGGACAGATCGGACAGGCTGCTGGCGACGCGTTTGGGCGATTCGTAAAACACCAGCGTTCCGGGAATATCACGCAGGGCTTCGATTCGGCTGCGCCGAGCACCGGACGCATTCGGCAGAAAGCCTGCAAAAAAGAACGCATCCGTTGGCAAACCCGCCAGCGTAAGGGCCGCCAAAGCCGCAGACGGCCCTGGTGCACAGGTCACTGTATATCCGGCCTCGGCCGCTTGCCGCCCAAGATCATAGCCCGGATCGGCGATCAGTGGCATTCCGGCTTCGGACGCGTAAGCAACCGACTGCCCCTGTGCCAGCGCGTCCATAATCTTGCCGCGCGCGCCCGCGCCGCTGTGATCGTGATAGGCGTGGACTCGGCGACCATCCAGCGGGATGCCATGGATCTCCATCAATCGGCGCAGGCTGCGGGTGTCTTCCGCCGCGATCACGTCCGCCGATGCCAGAATATCCAGTGCTCTGAGCGTAATGTCGCGCGCGGTTCCGATCGGAGTGGCAACAAAATACAGGCCCGCAGCCAATCTGATCTTTTGGAAATTCAAAGCTGGACCCTCACAGCATGACGTTTATTATCGCGGCTCGATAGAATAGCAGCGCCCGTCGCCGCCGGATCAGGGAGTTTTCTTTTAGATGTTTACCGTTTGCAAGCCCGTTAGCAAGCTGGCGAAGGCCGCTGCTGCCCTGGCCACCGTGGCGTTTCTGGCTGCCTGTGACGTCGGCGGTTTGGGCGGTGGGCCATCGATCAACACGTCGAAACCTGTCCCGGTCGCCCTGCTGGTTCCAAGCGGGTCAGGTCAGGCGGGAGACGCCGCACTGGCGCGCAGCCTTGAGAACGCCGCGCGGCTGGCGATGAACGATCTTCCGAATGTTCAGATCGACCTGCGGGTCTATGACACTGCCGGAAACGCGGGCACCGCATCCGTTGTTGCGCAGCAGGCCGTGTCGGACGGGGCCAAGATCATCATCGGACCGGTCTACGCACAAGCGGCCAACGCGGCCGGGCTGGCTGTGCTGAACAACAACGTCAATGTTCTGTCCTTTTCGAACAACACCAGCATCGCGGGCGGTAATGTCTACGTGCTTGGCCCCACATTCCAGAACACTGCAAACCGGTTGGTGAACTATGCAGGCTCGCAAGGTAAAACCGGCACCGTAATTGTGCACAGCAATGACGCGGCGGGCCAGTTGGGCCAGTCGGCCATTGCCAATGCGCTGAACTCCAGCCCGGTCAACAACGCGGGCACTGTGGGCTATGACCGCTCGCAACAAGGGGTGATCAACGCGGTTCCCACCGTCAAGGCAACTGTGGATTCGTCGGGCGCGGACTCGGTGTTCCTGACAGCAACAACGGCCGGAGCATTGCCCCTGTTCACCCAGCTTCTGCCAGAGGCAGGCGTCTCGCCGGCCACGACGCAATTCATCGGCCTGACCCGCTGGGACATCCCGCCGCAAACGCTGGAACTGCCGGGCGTTCAGGGCGGTTGGTTCGCCCTGCCGGACCCGTCCAAGGCACAAGCCTACCGCCAGCGCTATAACGCGACCTACGGCGAGGCCCCGCATCCTATCAGTGGGTTGGCCTATGACGGCATCGCGGCCATCGGCGCACTGGTCTCGCAAGGCAAATCCGACGCGCTGACCGGGGCGGCCCTGACACAGAACGCCGGTTTCCAGGGCGTCGGCGGCATCTTCCGTCTGCGTCCGAACGGCACCAACGAACGCGGTCTGGCCGTCGCCACGATCCAGAACAAACAGGTGGTTGTGATTGACCCTGCCCCACAAAGCTTCTCTGGCGCCGGTTTCTGATCGACCCGGTCTGGTTGCCGCGCCCGACACCGTGCTAATCTGCCCCGCCGAGGATATTTTCGACAGCGCCAGTGTGACTGAACAACTGGCGTCTGCATTTGAAACCTGCGCGGACAATGCCGCGATCCGTTCGGAAACCGTGCGAATCCTGCGGGATGCGCAGAAGACCGGTCGCAAGGCCATTGCGGATGCGTTTGCGGCGCGCCCGTTTGATGCGCGGCCCCTGACCCGATCCTATACCCACCTGACCGATCAACTGGTCGGCACGGCGATGCGCGTGTCCAGCGAGCGTCTGCACCCGCTGGCCAACCCGACGCAAGGCGAGCGGATCGCCGTTCTGGCCGTTGGCGGATATGGGCGGGGCGAAATGGCCCCTGCCTCGGATGTCGATCTGCTGTTTCTGACGCCTTACAAGATCACCGCCTGGGCCGAGAGCGTGATTGAATCCATGCTCTACATCCTGTGGGATTTGCGGCTGAAGGTGGGACATTCCTCGCGCACCATTAAAGACTGCCTGCGGTTGGGAGCCGAAGATTTCACCATCCGCACCGCGATGCTGGAGCAGCGCTATCTGGCCGGTGACACGGCCCTGGCGGAGGAGTTGGACGACAAGCTGAAATCCGACCTGTTCAAAGGGACCGAGCGCGAGTTCATCGAGGCCAAACTAAAGGAACGCGACGAACGCCACCTGAAACAGGGCCAGCGCTATATGGTCGAACCCAATGTCAAAGAAGGCAAGGGCGGGCTGCGCGACCTGCAATCGCTGTATTGGATCGCCAAATACATCTACGGCGTTCAGGATGTGGCCGAGCTTGTGCCGCTGGGTCTGTTCACGCCCGAAGAGTTCAAAACCTTTGTCGAGGCCGAGGATTTCCTGTGGGCCGTGCGCTCTCATCTGCATCTGGTCACGGGGCGTGCGACGGAACAGCTGACCTTTGACATGCAGGTCGAGGTCGCGGCGCGAATGGGCTACGAAGACAGGGCCGGTCGGCGCGGTGTCGAGGTGTTCATGCAGCGCTATTTCCGCGAGGCGACGCGCGTGGGCGAGCTGACGCGGATCTTCCTGACCAAGCTGGAAGCCGCGCATGTGAAAGGTGCCCCATTGCTTGAACGGATCTTCCGGCGTCGTCCGAGGGTCAAGCAGGGCTACAGCGTTGTGCACGGGCGTCTGAACATCGCCGATCCGGAGGCGTTTCTGGCCGACAAGGTGAACCTGCTGCGCCTGTTCGAGGAAGGGTTGCGGACCGGCATGTTGATCCATCCCGACGCAATGCTGCTGGTAACAGCCAACCTGCATCTGATCGACGAGGACATGCGCAACGACAAAGAAGCGCGGCGCATTTTCCTGGACCTGATGCTGAAACACGGCAACCCGGAACGGGCCTTGCGGCGGATGAACGAACTGGGCGTGCTATCGGCCTTCCTGCCCGAGTTCGAGCCCATCGTCGCGATGATGCAGTTCAACATGTATCACAGCTATACGGTGGACGAGCATACCATTCAGTGCATCGTGAACCTGGCCCAGATCGAGCGCGAAGAGTTGATGGAGTCCTTGCCTCTGGCCTCTTCGATCCTGAAAGGTGGCGTCAACCGCAAGGTTCTGTATGTGGCCTTGCTGCTGCACGATATCGCCAAGGGGCGGCCCGAGGATCACTCGATCCTGGGGGCGCAGATCGCGCGCAAGGTGGCCCCCCGGCTTGGGTTGAACAAGGGGGATTCCGAGACGGTCGAATGGCTGGTGCGCTATCACCTGCTGATGTCCGACATGGCGCAGAAACGCGATATTTCAGATCCGCGCACTGTGAGGGACTTTGCCAAAGCCGTGCAGACGGTCAAGCGGCTGGATTTGCTGACCGTGCTTACGGTCTGCGACATTCGCGGCGTCGGCCCGACCACCTGGAACAACTGGAAAGCCACCCTGTTGCGGGCCCTGCATGCCGAAACCAAACGCGCGCTTGAGACCGGGATGGAGGACCTGAACCGCGCCAATCGCGGGACCGAGGCCAAAAAGGCGCTGCGCGCCCAGCTTGCGGATTGGTCCAAGGCCGACCTCAAGGTCGAAACCGGGCGGCACTACGCACCCTATTGGCAGGGTCTGAACGTGGCGACCCATGTGGAGTTTGCGGACATGCTGCGCGCGCTGGATCGCAGCGGTGATCCGGGCGAAGTCGAAATCCGTCTGCACCCGGACGAGGATCGCGACGCGACCCGCGCCTGCTTTGCCATGGGCGACCACCCCGGTATCTTTGCGCGGATTGCGGGCGCTCTGGCGCTGGTCGGGGCCAACGTGGTGGATGCGCGCAGCTATACGACCAAGGACGGCTACGTCACCGACGCATTCTGGATACAAGATGCCGAGGGCCACCCATTCGAGGCCGCGCGCCTGCCGCGTCTGACGCAGATGATCCACAAGACCCTGAAGGGCGAGGTTGTCGCCCGCGAGGCGCTGAAATCCCGCGACAAGATCAAGAAACGCGAGCGCGCGTTCAACGTGCCGACCCATATCACCTTCGACAATGACGGGTCCGAGATTTACACGATCATCGAGGTTGATACCCGCGACCGGCCCGGCTTGCTCTATGATCTGACGCGGACGCTAGCGGCGGCCAATGTCTATATCGCCAACGCCGTGATCGCGACCTATGGCGAACAGGTGGTGGATACCTTCTATGTCAAGGATATGTTCGGGCTGAAATACCACTCGGAAAGCAAGCAGCGCGGGCTTGAGGCCAAGCTGCGCACCGCCATCACCGAAGGCGCCGAGCGCGCGGCCTCATGAAGCAGATCCGGCTGTTTTCGGGCTTTTTCACGGTTGGGTTCTGGACTCTGGCCAGCCGCATTCTGGGCTTTCTGCGAGAGATTCTGCTGACCGCCTATATCGGCCCGGGGCCGGTGATGGACGCCTTTGTGGCGGCCTTCCGCCTGCCCAATATGTTCCGACGGTTTTTCGCCGAAGGGGCGTTCAACGCGGCCTTTGTCCCGATGTTTTCCAAACGTCTTGAAGGCGGTGAAAACGCCGAAGGGTTCGCACAGGATGCATTCAACCTGCTTGGCGCAGCCGTGCTGGTTCTGGTCGGTCTGGCAATGGTATTCATGCCGGGCCTTGTGTGGCTGACGGCCGAAGGGTTCTATGGCGATGAGAGGTTCGATCTGGCCGTCGATTACGGCTACGTCGTCTTTCCCTACATCCTGTTCATGTCATTGGCGGCCTTGTTTTCGGGCGTGCTGAATGCGACGGGCCGCTTTGCAGCTGCCGCTGCCGCGCCCGTTTTGCTGAACATCTTTGCGTGCTCGGCGCTTATCTTTGGCGCGATATCCGGCGGTGAGGTCATTCGCTGGCTCATTACCGTGATCCCTGTCGCCGGCGTCGCTCAACTGGCTCTGGTCTGGGTCGCGACCGAGCGCGCGGGTATCCGTATACGCGTGGGCCTGCCGTGCCTGACACCCGAAATGCGCAACATGGTCCGCATTGCGATCCCTGCTGCGTTGGCTATGGGGGTTACACAGGTCAATCTGGTTGTGGGGCAATTGGTGGCGTCCAAGACCGAGAAAGCCGTCAGTTGGCTATTTGCCGCGGATCGTCTGTATCAATTGCCTCTGGGCGTTGTCGGGATTGCCATCGGCATTGTCTTGCTGCCCGACCTGTCCCGCCGTCTGCGCGCCGACGACAAGGAAGGTGCGCGCAACGCCTTCTCGCGCGCGGGCGAGTTCATGTTGCTGCTCACGCTGCCCTCGACCGTGGCGTTTCTGATCATCCCGATACCCTTGGTTTCAGTTCTGTTCGAGCGCGGCCAGTTCAGCGCCGAGGATACCGCCGCCACAGCGCTCGCCGTGGCGATCTACGGCGTCGGGCTTCCGGCCTTCATGCTGCAGAAACTGCTGCAACCGCTGTATTTCGCGCGCGAGGATACGAAATCCCCCTTCCGCTATGCTGTCGTTGCCGTGATCATCAATGCGGCTTTGGCCTTTGGTCTTTATCCTGTGGTCGGATGGATCGCACCCGCCATTGCGGCCTCAGCCGCCGGGTGGGCGATGGTCGCGCTGCTCGCAGTCGGCGCGCGGCGCATGGGGGACGAAGCGCGGTTTGATGACCGGTTCAAGCTGCGCGCATGGCGGATCGTTGCGGCCTCGGTCGGAATGGGCGTGGTGCTGGGTGCAGCCATTTACCTGTTCGGCTGGGCCTTTGCGCTGGCGGGCTGGCGCTATCTCGCGTTACTGGCGCTGATCGTCGTGGCGGCGGTTGCGTATTTCGTGCTTGGCCATTCGTTGGGCGCATTCAAACTGTCCGAGTTCAAGCGCGCCCTGCGCCGGTCCTGATCAATCGCGCCGGATGCGGCCCTTGATCCGGGCCCAACCGCCCGGAGCCAGAAAGAACGACAGCCCGAACCCGGTGGCAAACCCACCCAGATCGGCCACCCAATCGGACGTCCCGCCAAACAGCAGCCCAAAGAGCAGTTGAATACCTATCAGCACGGCGATCAACTGGAAAGCCCGCGCCTGATTTTCGCCGACCAGAGACAGCTTGCGCCACAACAGCCATGTAAAGGCCCCGATCAATCCGTAAACCGGTGGGAAGCCTCCGACCAGCGGATATGAAGGATCAAGGATCAACGCATAGGCCAGCGCGCCACCCACGCCCGACAGCACAAAGATCAGCAGCATCGGAAAACCGCCAAAAACCTCTCCGACCAACTTGCCCATGGCCAGCACGAAGACGCAGACAAACACCGCTTGGGTGAAATTGGCCGAGACAAAGGGATAGGTCACGAAACGGATGACATGCTCGAACGGCCAGCGACCGTTCAGCACCATCCAGTCGAAAATATCCGCCGAGAACGCGTAACTCTGCAGCGCATCCAACCGCCAGCCTACGGCACCCGGCCCTCCGGCCAGCCCGCGCGCGCCCAGCGTGAAGGCCAGTTCGATCCCGATGATGAACAGAACCAGCGCCACCACGACGGGCGGCAGGGGGTTCACGGCGGGTGTGTAATGCTCACTGCTCATATTGGGCGGGCCTTTCGCGGCTGTTGACGTCCCTGACCCTCATGGGTAAGCGACGAGGGCTGATTTTTCCAGACGGGAGTTCCCTTCGATGACCCAGACCCAATTCACGCCGCGCGTGTTTTCCGGCATCCAGCCTTCGGGCGGGCTGACCCTGGGCAATTATCTGGGCGCGATGAAGCGCTTTGTGGACATGCAGGGGCCAGAGTTCGAAACCATCTATTGCATGGTCGACCTGCACGCGATCACCACATGGCAGGACCCCGCTGCGCTGTCCCACAACACCCGCGAGCTATGCGCCGGGTTCATCGCTGCGGGCATTGATCCGGAACAGTCGATCCTGTTCAACCAAAGTCAGGTGCCTGAGCACGCGCAGCTTGGCTGGATCTTCAACTGTGTCGCCCGGATGGGTTGGATGCAGCGGATGACTCAGTGGAAGGACAAGGCGGGCAAAAACCAGCAGAATGCCTCGCTGGGTCTGTTCGCCTACCCGTCGCTGATGGCTGCCGACATTCTGATCTATCACGCGACCCATGTTCCGGTGGGCGAGGACCAGAAGCAGCATCTGGAACTGACACGCGACATTGCGATCAAGTTCAACAACGATTTCGGCGTGGATTTCTTCCCCATTACCGAACCGGTGATCGAAGGCGCGGCCACGCGGGTCATGAGCCTGCGCGACGGGTCCAAGAAGATGTCCAAATCCGATCCATCGGATATGAGCCGGATCAACATGACCGACGATGCCGACACGATCGCCAAGAAAATCCGCAAGGCCAAGACGGACCCGGATGCGCTGCCGTCAGAACCCGATGGTCTGGAAGACCGCCCCGAGGCGCGCAATCTGGTGAACATCTACGCCGCTCTTGCGGATCAAAGCGCGGAACAGGTGCTGTCGGAGGTGGGCGGCAAACAGTTCGGTGAGTTCAAACCGATGCTGGCCGAACTGGCGGTCGAGAAACTGTCGCCGATCTCGTCCGAGATGGCGCGGCTGATGAACGATCAGGCCGAGATCGACCGCATTCTGGCACGTGGCGCTGAACGCGCGCGCGAAATCACCGCGCCGATCCTGCGCCAGACCTACGACATTGTGGGTATGGTCGGCGCAGCATCGCGCTGATTACACTGGACCTTCGCCTGACGCCCTCCTAGGTTTGCCCAAAGCTTGGGAGGGCGTCATGGCAACGGGCAAGAATATCCGCACCTATTTCGAAGGCCAATGGCACGATGGGGACGCTCCGATCATGCGTGCCGCCGACCATGGCGCGTGGCTGGGCTCGTCAGTGTTTGACGGGGCGCGGTATTTCGAAGGCATGGCCCCGGATCTTCTGGCCCATTGCGCCCGCGTGAACCGCTCGGCTGAGGCGCTGATGCTGACGCCAACGGTGACGCCAGAACAGATGGTCGATCTGGTGCGCGACGGGCTGCAGGCCTACGGCCCGGACACAGGCGTCTATATTCGCCCGATGTATTGGGGGATCGATGGTGACGCCACTGCCATTGTTCCAAAGGAAAACAGCACCGGTTTCGCAATTTGCCTGGAAGAGATTCCGATGGCGCCCGAGACGGCCTCGGCCACCTTGACAACCACGCGCTTTCGCAGGCCGGTTCTGGAATCTGCCGTTGTGCATGCCAAGGCCGGATGCCTTTATCCCAACAACGCCCGCATGCTGCAGGAGGCGCGCTCCAAAGGGTTCTCGAACGCGCTGGTTGCGGACGCGATGGGCAATGTGGCCGAGACCGCAACCGCCAATATCTTCATGGTCCGGGACGGAGAGGTCTTTACCCCGATCCCCAACGGCACCTTTTTGGCCGGGATCACCCGCGCGCGTCACATCAAGAACCTGCGCGCCGATGGAGTTATCGTGCACGAAACGATTCTGGGCTTTGACGATTTCCATCAGGCGGATGAGGTGTTCATGTCCGGGAACATGAACAAGGTAACGCCGGTAACCGCGCTGGACGACACGCAATTTCAGATTGGCCCTATTGCCCGCCGCGCCCGTGGTCTTTATTGGGATTGGGCTGCCAGCGAACGCTAGCTGAATATGTGGACATTGCCCGAGTTGCCAGCGCGCAATCGGTCGGGCATCATCCCCCAAAAAGAATGAGGACACCCATGCGCAAGTTCCTGGTCGTACTGGATGACAGCCGTGAATGCCTGAATGCTATGCGCTTTGCCGCAATGCGCGCGGCCCACACCGGCGGCGGCGTCACGATCCTGTCGGTCATCCCGCCCGACGAGTTTAACCACTGGATCGGTGTGGCCGAGGTCATGCGCGAAGAAGCGCGCGAGCGTATTCATGCGCATTACGAAGTGTTCGCCAAGTGGATGCGCGACAAACAAAACGTCGAGCCGGAACTGGCGATCCGCGAAGGCGATCCGGTGCCTCAGATCATCGAGCATGTTCAGTCCGACCCCGAAATCGGCGTGCTGGTTCTGGGGGCAGGCACCGACAAAAAGGGGCCCGGCCCGCTGGTTACCCAGTTGACGAAGAACTCGGGAAGCCTGCCGATCCCGATCACAATCGTGCCCGGCGATCTGAGCAAGGAAAAGCTGGAAGAAATCACCTGATATGGGGGCGAGCGTCGAGTTCTGGTTCGAATTCGCCTCGACCTATTCCTATCTCAGCGCCATGCGCATCGAACAGGTCGCCACCGCCAAGGGCGTGACCGTGAACTGGCAGCCTTTCTTGCTGGGGCCGATCTTTGCCGATCAGGGCTGGACCACGTCGCCGTTCAACCTCTATGCCGCCAAAGGCCGCTATATGTGGCGGGATATGGAGCGGTTATGCGATGCGCGCGACTTGCCGTTTCAACGCCCGGACCCGTTCCCGCAGAACGGCCTGAATACGGCACGTTTGGTTCTGGCCATCGACGGAACGGATCAAAAGGCGCGTTTTGTCCGCGCCGTCTACAGCGCCCAGTTTGGTGAGGGACGCGACATTTCGGATCAAGGGACTCTGCTGGACTGTCTGCGCGATGCGGGTCTGCCGTCTGATCTGTTGCAGCGAACGGCGGACCCGGACGTCAAGGCCGCGCTGTTTCAGCAAACGGATCGGGCCAAGGCGGCAGGTATCTTTGGAGCGCCCAGCTTTCTGGTCGGGGATGAGCTGTTCTGGGGCGATGACCGGCTGGATCAGGCGCTGGACTACGCCGCCTCAATTTAGAATAGTTCCAAATCTTGACTTCCCCGACTGCGACGCGCATATCAAAGACACCTTAGACGGAGCTGTCCCATGTTCATTCAGACCGAATCCACCCCTAACCCGGCCACATTGAAGTTTTTGCCCGGCCAGACGGTGCTTGAGGCGGGAACAGCCGATTTTCCAACCGCTGAAGCGGGTGAGAAATCCCCTCTGGCCAAGCGCATCTTCGGCGTTGACGGCGTGACCGGCGTGTTCTTTGGGAACGACTTTGTCACCGTGACCAAATCGGATGACGTGCAGTGGGACCACATCAAGCCCGCCATCCTTGGCGCGGTGATGGAACATTACCAGTCCGGTCAACCCGTAATGGGAGCGGACGCAACAACGGCATCCGGTCATGCGGAACATACCGGTGAGGATGCGGAAGTCGTCAACCAGATCAAAGAGTTGCTGGACAGCCGTGTGCGCCCCGCAGTGGCACAGGATGGTGGTGACATCACCTTCCACGGCTTTGACCGGGGCGTGGTTTACCTGCATATGCAGGGCGCTTGCGCCGGGTGCCCCTCGTCCACACTGACCCTGAAAATGGGTATCGAGAACCTGCTGCGCCACTACATCCCCGAAGTGACCGAGGTTCGTCCGGTTGCCGTCTGACCCGACAATACTGGCATTTGACACATCGGCCGCGCATTGCGCGGCCGCTTTGCTGCGAGGCGGACAGATCGTCGTATCCGTGGCCGAGGCCATGTCACGCGGACAGGCCGAACGGCTGATGCCCCTGCTGGAAGAGGTGTTGGCACAGGCTGGCTGTAGCTGGGCCAACTTGGACGCCATCGGAGTCGGCGTCGGACCGGGAAAATTCACCGGCATTCGGATCTCGGTTTCTGCGGCACGGGGGCTGGCTTTGGGCCTGAACGTCCCTGCTGTGGGTGTATCTGGCTTTGACGCATTGCGCGACATTGCCCCGGACACCCATATCCCCGCCATCCCGGCACCGCGCGATCAGGTCTATGTGCAGACGGCTGTCTTACCCGCACGCCTGATACCGCTGGACGAGGCCAAGGTATTGGGGCCGCTCTACTTCTGCCCCGACCCGGCAGCGCAGGCGCAAGCCATTGCGCGGGTTGCAGCACGTCGATGGGACACCGAAACCCTACCGCCTGCGCCTTTATACGTCCGCCCCGCCGATGCGGCACCGTCCAGCGACACACCTCCGGTCTTGCTGGACGAATGACACCTCGGGATCTGGCCGCAACACATGCCGCCGCTTTCACCCAATCCCGTCCTTGGACGGCGTCCGAGTTCGCTGACCTGCTGGCCAACCCGTTCACCCACTGCATCGGAACGCCCAAAGCCTTCGCCCTGTTTCAGGTGATTGCGGATGAGGCGGAGTTGCTGACCATCGCGACTCACCCCAGCCATCAACGGCAGGGGCTGGGCCTGCAATGCATGAACGACTGGCACGCAAAGGCCGCGCAACTGGGCGCGATACGGGCGTTTCTGGACGTAGCCGCCGACAATCGGCCCGCAATCGCGCTATACCATCGCTGCGGATACCGGGTGTGTGGTCAGCGCAAGGGCTACTACCGCCGAGAAAACGGGCCAAACTGCGACGCAATTGTCATGGAATGCGCCCTGCCCTGACGGTAAGTGGCAATTTTCGGACCAAACGGTCAAAAATCTATTGACCCCACCTGTTGCAAACATCCTTAATTCCCGCCATCACAACAGTTATGCTCGCTCTGAGTGGGTAATCGGGGCTATCCTTGGCCTTGGACCAACGACAAAAACAACGGGAGTAAGAAATGACCCTCATGAAATCTCTGATGGGTGCCGCTGCGGCGGTCGCACTGACAGCTGGCGCAGCCCTGGCCGAACCGGCGCTGATCTTTGACCTGGGTGGCAAGTTTGACAAGTCGTTCAACGAAGCCGCACATAACGGCGCACAGCGTTGGGCAGATCAAACCGGCAAAACCTACCGCGAGATCGAGCTTCAGTCGGAAGCCCAGCGCGAACAGGCCCTGCGCCGCTTTGCCGAAGCCGGTGCCAACCCGATCATCACCATGGGCTTTGCCATGGCCGATCCGCTGGCCGCTGTTGCCGGTGATTACCCGGACACCAAGTTTGTTGCGGTTGACGTAACCTGGCTGGAGGCTCCGAATATCCGTCAGATCGGTTTTGCGGAACATGAAGGATCGTATCTGGTCGGCATGATGGCAGCGATGGCGTCCCAGTCGGGCACCGTTGGCTTTATCGGCGGCATGGACATCCCGCTGATTCGCCACTTTGGCTGCGGTTACGCCCAAGGTGCCAAGGCCGTGAACCCGGATATCGAAGTTGTCGCCAACATGACCGGCACCACCCCCGCGGCATGGAACGACCCGGTGAAGGGTTCGGAACTGACCAAGGCGCAGATCAGTCAGGGCGCTGACGTGATCTATGCGGCCGCAGGCGGCACCGGCGTTGGTGTTCTGCAAACCGCAGCCGACGAAGGCATCCTGTCGATCGGCGTGGACAGCAACCAGAACCACCTGCATCCGGGCAAAGTGCTGACCTCGATGCTCAAGCGCGTGGATGTTGCCGTTTATGACGCCATGAAGGCGGGTGAAGACCTGCAAACCGGTGTCTTCTCGATGGGTCTGGCCGAAGAAGGCGTTGGCGTCGCAATGGACGAAAACAACGCAGAGCTGGTCACCGAAGAAATGAGCTCGGCCATCGAAAGCGCACGGCGCGACATTATCGACGGCAATGTCTCGGTTGTCAGCTACTACGAGAACGACAGCTGCCCGGCACTGCAATTCTAAAACCCATGCGGGGCGGAGGGTCTCTTTCGCCTCGCTTTTTCCTTCTGCCGCGCCGGTTGCGCGGTCCCTTCGGCAATTGAGGACACGACATGACCGTCCCCGCCATTGAGCTCAAAGGGATTTCCAAAGCCTTTGGGCCGGTTCAGGCCAACAAAGACATTTCCATCAGCGTCGCCCCCGGTACGATCCATGGGATTATCGGTGAAAACGGTGCGGGCAAATCCACGCTGATGAGCATCCTCTACGGGTTTTACAAAGCCGACAAAGGCGAGATCTGGATCAACGGCACCAAGACCGAGATTCCGGACAGTCAGGCGGCGATTGCCTCGGGCATCGGGATGGTGTTCCAGCATTTCAAGCTGGTCGAAAACTTCACCGTTCTGGAAAACATCGTTCTGGGGGCCGAGGATGGCGGCATGCTGGCGCCGTCGCTGGCCAAGGCGCGTAAGGAACTGAAAGCGCTAGAAGAAGAGTACGAGCTGTTCGTGGACCCCGACAAACGCATCGACGAGATCGGTGTGGGCATGCAACAGCGGGTCGAGATCCTCAAGGCGCTGTACCGCCGGGCCGAGATTCTGATTCTCGACGAACCCACCGGCGTTCTGACGCCGTCCGAGGCGGACCAGCTGTTCCGCATCCTCGACCGGCTGCGGGCCGAGGGGAAAACGATCATCGTGATTACCCATAAGCTGCGCGAGATCATGGAGAACACCGATACCGTTTCGGTCATGCGGCGCGGGCAGATGACGGCCACCGTCAAGACGTCCGAGACCAGCCCCGAAGAACTGGCCGAGCTGATGGTGGGCCGCAAGGTTCTGCTGCAGGTCGATAAAGTGCCTGCAAAGCCGGGCAAACCGATTCTGGAGATCGAAAACCTGCAAGTCTTTGACAGCGCCGGTGTTGAGCGGGTCAAAGGGATCGACCTGACCGTCCGGGCGGGCGAGATTGTGGGCATTGCCGGTGTCGCGGGCAATGGTCAGTCTGAACTGCTGGAGGTTCTGGGCGGGATGCGCCCAGGTCAGGGCTCGATCAAGCTGAACGGCGTGCCGCTGCCGCTCAGCGGGGCGGGGTCGGATGGACAGGCGCGGCGCGCGCAGCACATTGCCCATGTGCCCGAAGATCGGCAGCGCGAAGGTCTGATCATGGACTTCCACGCGTGGGAAAACGTGGCCTTCGGCTATCACCGCGACCCGGCTTACAAGCGTGGCATCTTCATGGACAACGCCGCCCTGCGCGCCGATACCGAAGCGAAGATCGAGAAATTCGATGTCCGCCCACCGAATGGCTGGCTGACGGCCAAAAGCTTTTCGGGGGGGAACCAGCAAAAGATCGTCGTCGCGCGCGAGATTGAGCGCAATCCCGACCTGCTGCTGGTCGGCCAGCCGACCCGAGGTGTCGATATTGGCGCGATCGAGTTCATTCACAAACAGATCGTCGCCCTGCGCGATCAGGGCAAGGCCATCCTGCTGGTTTCGGTCGAGTTGGAGGAAATCTTCTCACTGTCCGACCGGATCGCAGTGATGTTTGACGGACATATCATGGGCGAACGTCTGCCCGCCGAGACGGATGAAAAAGAACTGGGCCTGCTGATGGCCGGTGTTGCGGGAGAGGCCGCGTAACATGGATAAAATGCCCAAATGGGCCGATGTCGTGCTGATCCCGGTGATCAGCCTTCTACTGGCCGCAATCCTTTCGGCGCTGGTCATTCTGGCCATCGGAGAAAACCCGGTCGAGGCCGTGAACCTGATGGTCACCGGCGCGCTGGGATCGACCTATGGCTGGGGCTATACGCTATACTACGCCACCAACTTCATGTTCACCGGATTGGCCGTGGCCGTCGCGTTCCACGCGCGGATGTTCAATATCGGGGGCGAAGGTCAGGCAATGCTGGGCGGGCTTGGCGTTGCCATGGTCTGCCTTTATGTCCCCTGGCCGCATTGGAGCATTGCCCTGCTGGCCGCCTGTGCCGCCTCGATGCTGTTTGGCGCGGCATGGGCCGCGATCCCGGCCTATCTGCAAGCCAAGCGCGGCAGCCATATCGTGATCACAACGATCATGTTCAACTTCATCGCCGCTGCCTTCCTGAACTACATGCTGGTCAATGTGATGCGCCCACAGGGCTCGCAAGACCCGGCGACCGCGCGCTTCCCCGAGGCGGTCCACCTGCCGACTTTCCAGTCGATGTTCTCAACCGCCGAGAATGTGATGTTCCGGGGGGCGCCTGCCAATATCTCGTTCTTCGTGGCGATTCTGGCCTGTGTGATCGTCTGGGCCCTGATCTGGCGCACAAGGCTGGGCTATGAAATCCGCGCCTATGGCCATTCGGAAACCGGGGCCGTTTATGCCGGTATCTCGCCTGTGCGCATCACCATCATCGCTATGCTGATCTCGGGCGCGCTGGCGGGTCTGATGGCAATCAACAACGTGATGGGTGAGGCGGAACGGCTGGTTCTCAACTCGACCGAAGGCGCGGGCTTTATTGGCATCGCGGTGGCCCTGATGGGCCGGTCGCACCCGTTCGGCGTGTTCCTTGCGGCGCTGCTGTTCGGCTTCCTGTATCAGGGCGGCGCAGAACTGGCGCTGTGGACCTCGATCCCGCGGGAACTGATCGTCGTCATTCAGGCGCTGGTCATCCTGTTCACCGGGGCGCTCGACAACATGGTTCGCATGCCGCTTGAAAAGCTGTTCCTGGGTCTGCGGAAGGGGGCTGAGTGATGGAATTCTTCGTTACCCTCATCCAGGTCCTCGATTCGACCATCCGTCTGGCCACGCCGCTGCTGCTGGCTTGTCTGGCCGGGCTTTATTCGGAACGCGCGGGTATCTTCGACATCGGGCTTGAGGGCAAGATGCTGATGTCAGCCTTTTTCTCGGCCGCCGTCGCTGCCGTAACCGGTTCGGTCTGGCTGGGCCTTTTGGCAGGGATCGGCGCGTCGCTGGTCTTGTCGGCGCTGCACGGGGTGGCCTCGATCACCTTCCGGGGCAATCAGCTGATCTCGGGCGTTGCCATCAACTTTCTGGCCTCGGGCCTGACCGTACTGATCGCCCAAAGCTGGTTCCAGCAGGGCGGACGCACCCCGTCCCTGTTTGGGCAAGGCCGGTTCGAGCCTATCGAGTTTCCCTTTGCCGAAGCGCTGAGCGGTGTGCCAATTCTCGGCCCGATTTACTCCGAGCTGCTGTCGGGCCATTCGATTCTGGTTTACATCGCCTTTCTGATGGTACCGCTGACCTGGTGGATCCTGTATCGCACCCGGTTCGGTTTGCGCCTGCGGGCGGTGGGTGAAAACCCGGCGGCGGTGGATACGGCTGGCGTCTCAGTGGTCGGTCTGCGCTTTGCCGCTGTGGCCATTTGTGGCGTGCTCTGCGGTATTGCAGGGGCGTATCTGGCGACCGCGCTGCAGGCCGGGTTCGTCAAAGAGATGACCGCCGGCCGGGGCTTCATTGCGCTGGCCGCACTGATCTTCGCGAAATGGCGCCCGTGGCATGCCATGTGGGCCTGTCTGCTGTTCGGCCTGCTGCAAGCTGTTGCGCTGCGGTTCCAGAATATCGATCTGGGCGGCGTGGTGATTCCCGTTCAGGTGATGGACGCCCTGCCCTATATCCTGACCGTCGTCATTCTGGCCGGGTTCGTAGGCAAGGCGGTACCGCCCCGCGCGGGTGGTGAGCCCTATGTAAAGGAACGCTGATAAGTCCAGTTTCGAGACAATTCTGGGTCCTGTTTGCTGCAGAGCGGCATGCACAGTTGATTTTGCATGCCGCAACCGCTCTAAAAGGGTATGTGCGTGTTTCCTTTGCCAGACAGCAGCGTGACCAGGGGTCTACAGATCACCTCGATACGCTGCCAGGCTGTCACGGAAACGTACGAATTCCGGTGTTTAACCATCCCAATTGATCGCGGCTTTGTCGCATTGAACTGGCCCCATTCGCCCGACTAGAAGACAACATGCAGATCTATCTTCCCATCGCCGAAGTCTCCGTGAATGCCTTTCTTCTGTTAGGGCTGGGCGGGATGGTCGGCATCCTGTCCGGAATGTTCGGTGTTGGGGGCGGCTTTCTGATGACGCCCCTGCTGTTCTTCATCGGCATCCCGCCTGCCGTCGCGGTTGCGACCGAAGCCAACCAGATCGTTGCCTCGTCCTTCTCGGGCGTGCTGGCGCATTTCCGACGAAAGACGGTCGATCTGAAGATGGGCACGGTGCTTTTAACGGGCGGCCTGATAGGCGCGGCCCTGGGTGTGGTGATTTTCAACTACCTCAAGGGGCTGGGTCAGGTCGATCTGCTGGTCACCTTGTGCTACGTCGTGTTTCTGGGCGTTATCGGCAGCCTGATGTTCGTCGAAAGCCTGCGCGCGCTTCGGCGCGTAAAAAAGGGCAACGCCACCCCTGCCAAGCGCAGACAGCGCGGCTGGGTGCATGCGTTGCCGTTCAAAATGCGCTTTCGGACCTCGGGCCTTTATATCTCGGTCATTCCGCCGGTTCTGGTCGGACTGTGCGTGGGCGTTCTGTCAGCGATCATGGGCGTCGGCGGCGGTTTCATCATGGTGCCCGCGATGATCTACCTGCTGGGCATGCCGACCAAGGTCGTGGTCGGCACCTCGCTGTTCCAGATCATCTTTGTCACCGCCTTCACCACCATGCTGCACGCCACCACCAACTACACCGTTGACGTGGTATTGGCGGTGCTTTTGCTGGTCGGAGGCGTCATCGGCGCGCAGATCGGCACCGTAATCGGCGCGCGTATGCCGGCCGAGCAACTGCGTGTTCTGCTGGCCGCGCTGGTTCTGGTCGTCTGCGGCAAGCTGGCGCTGGACCTGCTACTGGAACCGACCGAGCTGTTCTCGCTTGGCGACAGCGGAGGGCACTGAGAATGTTGCGCCCTCTGATCGCCGCTTTGTGCCTGTTGTGCCTGCCCGCCGCCGCAGCCGAGGAACAGGTTGTTCTGGGTCTCAGCCAGGACCGTGTTGCCATCACCGCCAATTTTGACGGCTCCGAGATCCTGATCTTCGGCGCCATCAAGCGCGAGGCCCCGATCCCCGAAGGGCCCCCGCTTGAGGTCATCGTGTCCGTCGCAGGCCCGTCCGAACCGATCACGGTGCGGCGCAAGGAACGCAGGTTCGGTATCTGGGTCAACACCGACAGCGTTCTGGTCGATCTTGCCCCCAGCTTCTATGCCGTCGCCACAAGCGCGCCGTTTGACGAGATCATCACCGACACCGAAGACCTGCGCTATCGCATTTCCATCGAACGGGCGATCCGCTCGGTCGGGGCGGCGATGCATATTCGGGGCGCTCAGGAATTTGCCGATGCGGTGGTGCGGATTCGCGAAAACGAAGACCTGTATTCGATTCGGGAAAACACGGTCGCGGTGGACGAACAAACCCTGTTTCGCACCTCGATCGCGATGCCCGCAGACCTGACCGAAGGCGATTATGTGGCGCGGATTTACCTGACCCGGGGGGGTGAGGTTGTCTCGCAATACGAAACCACCATTGACGTGCGCAAGGTGGGGCTGGAGCGGTTTCTGTACAACATGTCCCGCCAGCAGCCTGTTCTTTACGGCCTGATGTCGCTGGTCATCGCCATTGCTGCGGGTTGGGGCGCATCAACCGCCTTCCGTCTGCTGCGCGAAAAGTAACGCTTAGCCCCGCCCGATATAGGGCATCGTGGTAGCCATCACGGTCATGAACTGCACGTTCGCCTCGGGCGGCAGATTGGCCATGTGCAAGACAGATCGCGCTGCGTCCTGCACGTCCATTGTCGGGTCCGGCGTTTCTCCGTTCGCGACGGCCGCATCGACCAGCCCCTGAACCATCTGCGTGCGGGCGTTTCCAATGTCGATCTGACCGCAAGCGATGCCAAAGTCGCGCCCATCCAATGACAGGCTGCGGGTCAGGCCGGTGATGGCATGTTTCGTGGCCGAGTAATGCACCGAGTTGGGGCGTGGAACATAGGCCGCAATCGAGCCGTTGTTGATAATCCGTCCCCCTTGTGGCGCCTGGCTGCGCATGAGCCGAAACGCCTCACGCGCGCACAGGAACATCCCGTTGAGGTTCACGTTGACGCTTTGGTACCAATCCTCCAGCGCGATTTCGTCGATTGTGCCACCGGGGGCAAAGATGCCCGCGTTGTTGAACAGGACATCCAGCCGATCGGCCCGGTTGGCAAAGGATCGAAAGGCTCGGGCCACGGCGATGGGGTCCGTCACATCCGCAACCAATGGCACAGCGCGCGGCTGACCGTCAGCCATCGCGGCCAGCTTGTCTTCGCTGCGGGCCAACAGGCCGACCATCCAGCCCTCGGCCAGAAACAGCTCGGCCGTGGCCTGCCCGATGCCCGAGCTTGCGCCAGTGACGATGATGGTTTTCATGTCTCTTCCGCCTCCAATGTCAGGGATGCCGCAGGGACCGCGCGCAGGTCGTCCACGCGCAGCGGATGGGTGGGTTTCGACAGTCGGTTGCGCACCACCCAGATCAGCCGCTCCTGCGCCCGTGTGATGGCCACATAGGCCAGCCGTTTCCACAATGGCTGCCCGGCCTCGGTCCGGCCCATCCGGGCTGCTGCATAGATGTCTGGTGCAAAGACTTGTACCGTGTCCCATTGGGACCCTTGCGCCTTGTGGATCGTCACCGCCGCGCCGTGCAAAAACGTCGCCCCCATGCGGGCAGCATAAGGGATGAACGGTTCTTCTTCGTCCGGTTTTTCGATCTGCACAATCGACGCTGCACTGACCTGAGGGTCCTCGGCCCCCATCACATGCAAGCGCGAAAACCCCGGCTTGCGCCCCGGCCCAAGATAGACAACCTGAGCGCCCTTGATCAGCCCGCGCGCCTCAAGATCCAGCCGCTTCTTGCGGTGTTTCAAAGGCAGTTCGATCCCGTCACAGATCAGAGGTTCGCCTTCCAGCAACTCGGTATCCGGCGCACCATGGACCTGCCGGAACGCTTGGATCAGCCGGATGCGCGTTGCATTGCGCCAGACCAGAACCGGGCTGCGGGCCATCAGATCAACCTCGACCCGCTGGCCCCAGACCACACGATCATCGCGGCGGGCGGTGTCTTCGACCAGACGCTCGAAATCTTCGAACCCCATGGACGGATCGGCCAACGCATGGGCCAGATCGAGGATCGGGTTATCCGCGTCCTGCCGGTGGACCCGGTGCAGCACCAGCTTGCGCGGCTCTGGCAGCGCCTCGAACACCATGCTGCCGGATTGGTTGACCGGGGCAAGCTGAGCGGGGTCGCCGAACATCAGCAGGGTCGGGAAGATCTCTTTCAGGTCTTCGAACTGCCGGTCATCCAGCATCGAGGCTTCGTCGACAAAGCCAATATCCAGCGGCTCATCCCGGCGTTTCCAACCGGTGATGAAATCCGATCCACGCAACCCCGCAGCCGCCAACGCGCCGGGAATTGATTTGTTGTTTTCATAAAACGCCGCTGCGCGATCCAGCGCCTCATCTGTCAGGCCCTCGATCTCGGGCCGGTCGTCATTTCCGGCCAGCCATTCGGCGATGCGTTCATATTCGGGGTCGTAAACCGGCGTATAGAGGATGCGGTGGATGGTTGTGGCCGGAACACCGCGCAGGCGCAGGACGCTGGCGGCCTTGTTCGTGGGGGCCAGAATCGCAAGCGTGCGCTTGTCCCTGGATTTACGGCTTTCATAGTCGCCCGACACGATCTGAACGCCGGTTTCGGCCAGCGCCTTATACAGCTCTGCCAGCAACAGAGTCTTGCCCGACCCCGCCTTGCCGATCACCGCCATCACACCGGATTTTCCGGCCCCCGGCAGTTTGAGCAGCGCATCATCTTCCAGGTCCACACCGGCTGAGCGCAGCATCTCGGCGATGCTGTCATATGCGGCGGCCTGATCGTCCGAGAAGATCACATTGGGCAAAGACATGGCGCGACCCTACAAGGCCGCGCCAGCCACCACCAGATGCGGAATGCCGTTTTCGCCACCGTCACGCAGACAAGGCAAACCGGTGCCGTCTGCCGGGGCCAAAAGCGGTCTTGAACCACAGGCGCGACAGGTCGCGCGGGATGCCCGCCCGCGCTGCCACGCGATTGCAGTCATCTGCCGAATAGGGCCACAGCCCGACCGAGATCTGATCGCGCCCCTTGCCTTCTGTCCCCAGAACGATCGGGGACGAGCCGATCATGCGATAGATGCGTATCATCCGCGCATCGAACACCCCGGCGATATGGGTCAGGCCGAACCCTTCCATCATCTCGCCCCCGCTGAGCATGATGGCCCCGGCTGTATGCGGGCTGGCGGTTCGGGACAGGCAAAAGCGCGTCACCTCCCAGATCAAGGGGCTGCAGATCGGCTCGCCCTCGTTCAGATGGCCAAAGACTTCGTTCACCATCACAGGGCCGGTTGTGGGCAGCACCCGCATCGATCCCCCATGGCTGCCATCGGGTTCTTCCCAGATGACATAGAGCGGATTGAGATCGTCATATTGATCCCGCTCTTCCCCTTTTTCGTTAACGTGCACGTCCCAACCCAAACGGGTTTTGAACTGATCTGCGCGATCGCGAAACATCCCCTCGGCCAGAATCGGAAATTTGTGCAGCTCGTCAGCATACAGATAACGCAACATGACGTGTTCCCCTCGTCGTTCTTTTAAGAACGAAAGGGGTACAGAGACGTGGTTAATTAACTGTTCGAGGACCGTACGTTGCTTAAACCACTATTAACCCGCGGCTGAGTGCTGTGGCTATGGCGTGCGTTGTGTTCTGCGCGCCCAGTTTCGACCGCGCGCTTTCGATATAAACCCGCAAAGTATGCTCGGAAATCGACAGCGAATGGGCCACCTGCGC
This sequence comes from Ruegeria sp. BG5, assembly GCF_056538425.1. Classification (NCBI taxonomy): domain Bacteria; kingdom Pseudomonadati; phylum Pseudomonadota; class Alphaproteobacteria; order Rhodobacterales; family Roseobacteraceae; genus Ruegeria; species Ruegeria sp. BG5. The sequence goes on from NZ_JBQFTC010000005.1 coordinate 108,341, forward strand.
GCGGCTATATCCAAGCGCCAGCAGGGTAATCGCGTCGATCTCTCTGGGTGACAGGCCACGCGTCGACTCGGGCTGCCTGTCTTTTTCAAACTCCAGCGCTTTGCGATTGATGTAATGCGCTACCAGGATCAGCTGCTGCCCGTAGGTCGAGATGAATTCCTGCCAGGTCTGGTCGTCGCAACTGTGGTTCACGGTGAACAGCGCGAATTGCCCGTTGGGCCCCCGGATTGGAATCGAATAGCCCTGGTTGCCGATCCCATGCGCCAGTGCGTCCTGAAGAAAGGCCTTGGCCACTTTGCTCGACCAGTCCAACGCCTTCCAGTCGACCGGGTGGAACCGCTGGAAACAGCCCAGAATGACAGGGTCGATGCGGTGGTAGTTCTTTTCCCGATACCGTTCGTCCCAGTCATCGGAATAGGTGGTACAGCCGTATTGATCCCCGGCCCCGTCCACCCAGTGATAGGTCAGATGTGCGACCTTCAGACGGTCACGTAATCGAAATGCAACCGCGCTGAGCTCGTCAAGCGTGCTGGTGTTTTCCAAATCCTGCAGGATCTGACCCAAATCGAGTTCTGTTCCCATCCGCGGGCGCCCGTGCCTCATCCTTCATGGACGCGATCTCGGCCGCAGCGATCAGCCGTGTATCATCCAGCTGCTCGGCCAAGGCGGTTAACCCATTCGCAACGGCGAACGCGTTGAGGTCCGACAATACGTCCAAAATCCACTCATTTTGCGCCATCAGGGTCTCTCTGAAACAGTTAACGAAGGGTTAACACAACCATAACATGTATGATCTTTTTCAGCCTATTCACCGGTTTCTACTCCCCAAAAACAGCGAGGGGTGATTTTGCAACCTGTTGAAAGGCCGAAGGGCGGGTGAAAAACGCAAAACACCCGCGAACCGAAAGGCCGATTCGCGGGTGTTTCTTGTCTGTTTTGCGGGCAGATTAGGGGCGCGCGTCCAACACCTCTTCCAAGGTGCGCATACCGGTCCGCGGGGCCTGAACCAGAACCGACATGTTGCCCGGTTTATGCTCGTTGCGCAGCATTTTCATATGCGCCTCGGGCAGATCATTCCACGAGAACACTTCGGACATGCAGGGATCCAGACGACGCTCGACCATCAGTTTGTTCGCGGCTGCGGCCTGTTTCAGATGCGCAAAGTGCGAGCCCTGCAGGCGCTTCTGGTGCATCCACATATAGCGCACGTCGAAGGTGCAGTTGAAGCCGGTGGTGCCGGCGCAGATCACAACCATGCCGCCTTTCTTGACCACAAAGGTCGAGACCGGGAAGGTGCTTTCGCCCGGATGTTCGAACACCATGTCGACATTGTTGCCTTTGCCGGTGATGTCCCAGATCGCCTTGCCGAATTTGCGAGCCTCTTTGAACCACTCGGCATATTCCGGGGTGTTCACGGTGGGCAATTGACCCCAGCAATTGAAGTCCTTGCGGTTCAGAACGCCCTTGGCGCCCAGACCCATGACAAAGTCACGCTTGCTTTCGTCCGAGATCACACCGATCGCATTTGCGCCCGCTGTGTTGATCAGCTGGATCGCATAAGACCCCAGACCACCCGAGGCACCCCAGACCAGAACGTTCTGACCGGGTTTCAGGTCATGCGGCTCGTGACCGAACAGCATCCGGTAGGCGGTGGCCAGCGTCAGCGTGTAGCAGGCGGCCTCTTCCCAGGTCAGGTGCTTGGGGCGCGGCATCAGCTGCTGTGCCTGCACGCGGGTGAACTGGCTGAACGAGCCGTCGGGTGTCTCGTAACCCCATATGCGCTGGCTGGGCGAATACATCGGATCGCCGCCGTTGCATTCTTCGTCATCGCCATCGTCCTGGTTGCAGTGGATGACAACCTCGTCGCCGACTTTCCAGCGCTTGACCTTGTCGCCAACGGCCCAGACGATGCCCGACGCATCGGAACCCGCAATGTGATAGGGTGCCTTGTGGCCGTCAAACGGGCTGATCGGCTGACCCAGTGCAGCCCAGACGCCGTTATAGTTCACGCCCGCAGCCATAACCAGAACCAGCACTTCGTTGCTGTCCAGGGTCGGCACATCGACCACTTCCTGCTGCATGGCGGTGTTGGGCTCACCATGACGTTCTTTCCGGATTGCCCAGGCATACATCTGCTTGGGCACAAACCCCATCGGAGGGATTTCCCCCATCTCATAGAGGTCCTTTTCGGGTGCCTCGTACGACGCGATACCGCTTTCGGTGTCCAAAGCCATGCTGGCCTCCTTCTCTCAATACCTTTGCCGCGACGCAGAATCGCGCGCTTCATCGACTGGAATATTGATCGACGCGAAATATTGCAACCGTTTTTGGATCGAATTTGTAATTTTATGACCCCGCAGGTGCAGAAATTTCTTTCGCATCCGCAGAATCATCGGAATTCATGTGGTTGGGCAGTGAGTTGGCGTAGAAATCGAGAAGATCGCCGCGCTGGCCAGACAGGCATAGCATGTCCCCATCTCGGCTCAGAATGCGGCGCTCGACAAACTGATCCAGCGCGTCTGTCACGGCTGTCGCCGTCTCGGCGGATTCGCCGCCATCCTGCTCCATCATCGCGACGATCCGAGCCTTCACGTCCTGCTCGGGTATCGGACCGTTTTCGCGCAACAACGAACAGGCCGCCGGGCCGGGCACCATCGGTATCGCCGCCCCGATCCGCACCATCAGCGCACGGGCCAGATCGGTCATGATGTCATCGCCCGCCCTGGCCGAGAATTCCTTGAGCGAGATCGGCTGGCCATACCGCACCGAGGCCACCCCGAACCGTTTGTACCGCCCGATCAGGCGACGCCAGAGCTGCTTGACGATCCAGCTGGTGATGACACCGATCCGCGCACGAAAGCGCCGCTCGGTCCCCAAAGCGGCATGGGTCAAAATGGTGTCTTCCAACACCCGGTCATAGTTCAGGGCCACAGGCACGAACACAACATCCCGCCCGTCCGGCGAGGTGCCATCGATGATGTATTTCAACAATCCCAACTTAGGCCGACCCAGCGCGCCGGTCAGGCTCAGCCCGCCTTCGGGGAACATCGCCTGGGTCACGCCTGCCTCGGTCGCGTGGCGGACATAGCTGGCCAGGACCTGCCGATACAGCTCACTACCGGACTTCCGTCGGATGAAATACGCCCCCATTGCCCGGATCAACCGGCTGAGCGGCCAGACCCGCGCCCATTCCCCCACAGCATAAGACAGGGCCGACTGCTGCGCCGCCAGATAGGTGACCAGCACGTAGTCCATGTTACTGCGGTGATTCATGACAAAGACAACCGTTGCCTCGGGGTCGATGTCCTTGACGGCGCTTTCGTCTTCATAGCTGAGGCGCACGTTGTAGAACGTGTTGCTCAGCAACCGGGCCAAACGAATGGCAAAGCTGAAATAAGCAAAGGCCGAGAACGAGGGCACGATTTCGCGCGCATAGCGGCGGGCCTTTTCAAAGGCCACTGCCTCGGGGATGCCTTCCTCGCGCGCGTGATTTTGTACGGCGTGCCCGACCTGCGGGTCATAGATCAGCCGTTGGATCATGTCATGCCGCCGGGCCAGCTTGAACGGCTGAATCGGGCGTTGCAGACGTTTGTTCAATCGCGACACCGCCCGTTCCAGCCTGCGGCGAAAAAACCAGCGCACCGATGGGAACAAGAAATGCGACGCGAACGTGACCATGGCAAAGACCACGATCAGCAGGAAAAGCCAGAGCGGAAGTTCCACGGTTTGCATCATGTCGGCACAGTGCCACTAATCGAAACCGCTCACAATCTGCACAATTTTGAAATGCCGCAACGCAGCGAATTGACATGTCCTGAAAATTGCGCTTTAGAACCCTCATACGTAATTTTGTTACCGAACGACATGCGAGGCCCGCCCATGACGCAGACGCAGAAAGACCGCCCCTGGCTGATCCGGACCTATGCCGGTCATTCCACCGCCGAAGCCTCGAACGCGCTGTATCGTGGAAACCTGGCAAAAGGTCAGACCGGCCTGTCGGTGGCCTTCGATCTGCCGACGCAAACCGGCTATGACAGTGACCATACTCTGGCCCGTGGCGAGGTTGGCAAAGTGGGCGTGCCGGTCTGCCATCTGGGTGACATGCGGGTTCTGTTCGACCAGATTCCGCTGGAGCAGATGAACACCTCGATGACGATCAATGCCACGGCCCCGTGGCTGTTGGCGTTGTATATCGCGGTGGCCGAGGAACAGGGCGCGGATGTCTCGAAACTGCAAGGCACGGTGCAGAACGACCTGATCAAGGAATACCTGAGCCGTGGTACCTATGTCTGCCCGCCCAAACCGTCGCTGAAGATGATCGCGGACGTGGCCGAGTACTGCTATACCCACGTGCCGAAATGGAACCCGATGAACGTGTGTTCTTATCACCTGCAAGAGGCAGGCGCGACGCCGGAACAGGAACTGGCCTATGCGCTGGCCACCGCCATCGCAGTTCTGGATGAATTGCGCCCTCGTGTTCCGGCCGAGGATTTCCCGGCGCTGTGCGGGCGGATTTCGTTCTTTGTGAACGCGGGCATCCGCTTTGTCACCGAGATGTGCAAAATGCGCGCCTTCGTCGATCTTTGGGACGAAATCCTGCAAGACCGCTACGGCGTCGAGAACCCAAAATTCCGCCGATTCCGCTATGGCGTTCAGGTGAACTCGCTGGGCTTGACCGAGCAGCAGCCGGAAAACAACGTCTACCGCATTCTGATCGAGATGCTGGCCGTGACCCTGTCGAAAAAGGCCCGCGCCCGTGCGGTGCAGTTGCCGGCTTGGAACGAGGCGCTTGGCCTGCCCCGCCCATGGGATCAGCAATGGTCGATGCGGATGCAGCAAATTCTGGCTTATGAGACCGACCTGCTGGAATATGGTGACCTGTTCGACGGCAACCCGGCGGTGGACGCCAAGGTCGAGGAACTGAAGGAAGGCGCGCGCGCCGAACTGGCCAACCTCGATTCGATGGGGGGTGCCGTTGCCTCGATCGAGTACATGAAATCCCGCCTTGTCGATTCCAACGCCGAGCGTCTGAACCGGATCGAACGCAATGAAACCATTGTGGTCGGCGTGAACAAATGGATCGAGGGTGAGCCCTCGCCCCTTCAAACCGAAGATGGCGGGATCATGGTTGTTGATCCGGCTGTCGAGCAGGAACAGATTAACCGCCTGAACAACTGGCGCGCCGAGCGGGATGATGCCGCCGTTACGGCCGCACTGGCCGCGCTGCGTGAGGCTGCGCAGAACGGCACAAATGTGATGGAGCCGTCGATTGCCGCCGCAAAGGCCGGTGTCACCACCGGTGAATGGGCCGAGGAAATGCGCAAGGTTTACGGCACCTATCGCGGCCCGACAGGTGTGTCGGGCTCGGTTTCGAACAAGACCGAAGGTCTGGACGACCTGCGCGCCGCGGTGGACGCCGTCAGCGACAAGCTGGGCCGCCGCCTGAAATTCCTGGTCGGCAAGCCCGGTCTGGACGGCCATTCGAACGGTGCGGAACAAATCGCATTCCGTGCGCGGGATTGCGGTATGGACATCAGCTATGAAGGTATTCGCCTGACCCCCGAAGAGATCGTGACCGCCGCCGCAGATGACGACGCGCATGTCATCGGTCTGTCGATCCTGTCCGGCAGCCATCTGCCGCTGGTCGAGGATGTCCTTGCACGGCTGCGCAAAGCGGGTCTGGATCACATCCCTGTCGTTGTCGGCGGAATTATTCCGGATGAGGATGCGGAACAATTGAAGGCCATGGGCGTCGCAAAAGTCTACACCCCCAAGAATTTCGAACTCAATTCGATCATGGGCGATATTGTGGAATTGGTGGACCCGAAAAACCTGGCCGCTGAATAACGGACGTTTTAACCAATTATTTCCCCGTTTCTATTCCCAATTCATTGGGAGTAGAGTATCGCGTTGTTTGCAATTGCGGTGCGCCTTGGCGCACGCGGTAACACTTATCAGGACGGAGACAAGATTATGGGGATAAACCTGGAAACGATGTCGCGAAAAGAGCTGGTATCTCTGCGCGAAAACGTCGAAAAAGCCCTTGTAAACGCTGAGAAACGTGAACGTCAGGAAGCGCTGAAAGCGGCGGAAAAGGCAGCTGCTGAATTTGGCTTCTCGCTATCCGAATTGTCGGGCGACGCGCCGCGTTCCGTAAAAGGCAGCAAGGCACAGGCCAAATACCGCAACCCTGCAAATCCGGACCAGACATGGACAGGTCGTGGCCGGAAACCGCAATGGGTTCATGATGCGCTGAAATCCGGCGCGGATATTTCCGATCTGGAAATCTAATCAGGACAGGTGCCGAAATGACGATTCATATTGGCGCGGAAAAAGGTGAAATCGCCGAAACCGTTCTTTTGCCCGGCGATCCGTATCGCGCGAAATGGGCCGCTGAGACGTTTCTGGACGATGTAAAGCAGGTCAACAACGTTCGGGGCATGTTGGGCTTCACCGGCAGCTGGAAGGGCAATCCTGTCACCATTCAGGGCAGCGGTATGGGAATGCCGTCTTTGTCGATCTACGTGAATGAACTGATCCGGGACTATGGCGCGAAAACGCTGATCCGCATCGGGTCCTGCGGTGGGATGCAGGACAGCGTGAATCTGCGCGACGTCATTCTGGCAATGACTTCGACAACGCTCAGCACCCCTTCGCGGGGCATCATGAAAGAGATGAATTTTGCTCCCTGTGCAGATTGGGATTTGCTGCAGGCCGCCGCCGTGGCGGCCAAGGCAAAAGGCACGCCCACCCATATCGGCGGCATCTATTCCTCGGATGTGTTCTATGACGAACGCCCTGATCTGAACGAACAGATGGTGCGTCACGGCATTCTGGGCGTCGAGATGGAAGCGGCCGAGCTTTACATCCTCGCCGCCCGTCACAAATGCCGGGCTTTGGCCGTGTTGACCGTGTCCGATCATCTGCTGACCGGTGAGGCACTGCCCTCATCCGACCGCGAAAGCAGTTTTGGTGACATGGTCGAGATTGCCCTGCACGCCGCCTTTCCGGACGCAGGCTAAACTGGAACGGGCAGAGGACCCCTCTGCCCGGTTTCTATCGGCCTGAAGACTGGCGCAAACACTGGGTTGGGCTGTCAGAACTTTCCGTTTTTGCGCCGCAATAGGCGCAGACCCACCGACCTTCATCGCGATGTTGCCGCCATCGGCACTCGCGCGTCAGTGAAGACGTGCGCGACCGCCAGAAGAAATAGGCAAAGACCCCGGCGGCCAGAAGTATCAAGAGAACGGGCATGGTTCTGTTTCGCCCATACTGTCGGCTATTGGCAAGCCGTCAGGCCGCATTTGCGTATTCAAACAGCTCGGGCTCTCGCGCTTTTAGGGCCGGTGCTGGTTCCGGCGTGTAATAGGCCCAGGCCTGCTCAAGCAGGTCCAGCGCTTCTTTGGCAGTCACTTTCGGGGTTTGTGGTTTTGTTGTCATCGGAGTGATCCTGATTTGATCCCATCACTCCTCCCTACTGCAAATCTAGACCGTGTCGCGCCCGGCTGCATCGCCTGATTTTGCAATAGCGGCATGCGCTTGCCGCAACCCGGCAAGCGCTGATTCAAAAACGCCTTAAACCGAGCGTTCGATCATCATTTTCTTGATCTGCGCAATCGCAGCCGCCGGGTTCAGACCCTTGGGGCAGGTCTTGGCGCAATTCATGATCGTGTGACAGCGATACAGCTTGAAGGGATCTTCCAACTCGTCCAGACGCTCACCCGTGGCCTCATCCCGGCTGTCAATGATCCAGCGATAGGCGTGCAGCAGGGCGGCGGGGCCAAGGTAGCGGTCGCCGTTCCACCAGTAGCTGGGACAGGATGTCGAGCAGCTGGCGCACATGACGCATTCATACAGACCATCCAGTTTCTTGCGGTCTTCGATGGATTGCTTCCACTCTTTCGCCGGGCGGTTGGTCTTGGTTTCCAGCCACGGCATGATGGATGCGTGCTGAGCGTAGAAATGGGTCAGATCGGGGATCAGGTCCTTGACCACCGGCATATGCGGCAGCGGATAGATTTTCACGTCGCCCTTGATCTCGTCCATGCCGTAGATACAGGCCAGCGTGTTGATCCCGTCGATATTCATCGCGCAAGAGCCACAGATCCCTTCCCGGCAGGACCGGCGGAAGGTCAGGGTCGGGTCGATCTCGTTCTTGATCTTGATCAGCGCGTCCAGGATCATCGGACCGCAGTTGTCCATATCGACAAAATAGGTATCGACGCGCGGGTTTTGCCCGTCATCCGGGTTCCAGCGGTAAATCTGGAACTTGCGCAGGTTTTTCGCACCCTCCGGTTTGGGCCAGGTCTTGCCGGTGGTGATCCGGGAATTCTTGGGCAGGGTCAGTTGAACCATGTCAATTCTCCATTCAGCCTGTCCGGGCGCGCTTGGACGCGCCGCGATTATAGTGCCCCCAATGGGCAATGTTCACGTCAAAATCCGGAGACAGCCAGTCGGCAATGGCCTGCGGCTCGTCCCGGTCGATATCAAATCGCAGAAACCTTGGGTTTCCGGCGAAATAGTCCTGCACTTCGGCATGGTGCACGTCGTACATATGCGCCCAGCCCTGTTTCACTTCGTCCGCCGATTGACCGTTGGCCTGACAGCAACGATCCAGATACCGGCCCTGATTGTGGCGCGCGCGGGATGTGATCCAGTCGTCCCGATTGCGCGTGTTCAGCAGGAAATAGGCATCCGGGTAGCCCGCGTGCAGTTCGCGAAAGAACCGTGCACCGTCCAGCATGAAGCGGACATTGACAAAGGCAATGTCGGTAAACGCCCGAACAGCGCCAAACCCGTCCAGAGGTTTGCGGCCCATGGATATATTTGTCACCATGCGATGCGCCAGATTTTCGCCCCGCTCATCCACCCAATGCACCGATGGGATGCCGCTGTCCTGAAACAACCTGTGGAACGAGGTCGTTGCGCAGCGGTTGAGACCGACCAGAATGATCTTCGGATCGGCCTGAGCAGAGCGTAACGCCTGAACCGTCATACCAGCCCCCAGACACAGCACAGTGTCCAACGGCCATAGGTCGCAGCGTTGTCCGTGGGTATTTGGCGTTTGCACACCATTGCCTGGTCAATACGCTCCTTAGAAGGTCCGCGCCTTGGGCGCGATTTTCTTGAGGCTGATGCCGCCTTCGTCCTCGTTGGTCAGCGGATCGACGATGACCGGACGATAGCTGAGCTCGACCTTGTTGCCCTCGACCCGGCTGACAGTGTGAACGCGCCAGTTTTCGTCATCGCGTTCGCTGAAATCCTCATGCGCGTGGGCACCGCGGGATTCCTTGCGCGCCTCGGCACCGACGATGGTGGCCAGCGCGCTTGGCATCAGGTTGGTCAGTTCCAGCGTCTCCATCAGGTCGCTGTTCCAGACAAGGCTGCGGTCGGTGACTTTCAGGTCGTCCATCTTGGCGGCGATGGCGGTCATCTTCTCGACGCCCTCGGCCATAGTCTTGGCGGTACGGAACACGGCGGCGTCGGCCTGCATGGTCTTCTGCATCTCAAGCCGCAGATCGGCGGTTGGGATCGCACCGCTGGCGTTGCGGACCGTGTCGAAGCGGTCAAACGCCTTATCAACCGACGCCTGGTTCAGAACCGGGTTCGGAGCATCGGCATCGACAACCTTGCCCGCCTTGATCGCCGCCGCGCGGCCAAAGACCACAAGGTCGATCAGCGAGTTCGACCCCAGACGGTTCGCGCCGTGGACCGAGGCACAACCGGCCTCACCCACAGCCATCAGGCCGGGAACGACAGCTGTCGGGTCATCGGCGGTGGGGTTCAGAACCTCACCCCAATAGTTGGTCGGGATACCGCCCATGTTATAGTGCACGGTCGGCAGAACCGGGATCGGTTCTTTGGTGACATCGACACCGGCGAAGATCTTGGCACTTTCCGAAATGCCCGGCAGACGCTCTGCCAGCGCCTCGGCAGGCAGGTGGCTGAGGTTCAGGTGGATGTGATCCCCTTCGCCGCCAACACCACGGCCTTCGCGAATTTCCATCGTCATCGAACGCGAGACATAGTCGCGCGGAGCCAAATCCTTGTACTGGGGCGCATAACGCTCCATGAACCGCTCGCCTTCCGAGTTGGTCAGGTAACCACCTTCGCCCCGTGCGCCTTCGGTGATCAGGCAGCCCGAGCCGTAGATGCCGGTCGGGTGGAACTGAACGAATTCCATATCCTGCAGCGCCAGGCCTGCGCGGGCCACCATTCCACCACCGTCGCCGGTGCAGGTATGGGCCGAGGTGGCGCTGAAATACGCCCGACCATAGCCACCGGTCGCCAGCACAACCATCTTGGCGTTGAAGACATGCATGGTGCCGTCGTCCAGCTTCCAGCAGACAACGCCCTGACACTGCCCGTCTTCGGACATGATCAGGTCGATGGCGAAATATTCGATGTAGAACTCGGCATTGTTCTTGAGGCTTTGCCCGTACAGCGTGTGCAGGATCGCGTGGCCGGTCCGGTCGGCGGCGGCACAGGTGCGCTGCACGGCGGGGCCTTCGCCAAACTCGGTGGTGTGGCCGCCGAAGGGGCGCTGGTAGATCTTGCCTTCTTCGGTCCGGCTGAACGGCACGCCGTAGTGCTCAAGTTCGTAAACCGCCTTGGGGGCTTCACGCGCAAGGTATTCCATCGCGTCCGTGTCACCCAGCCAGTCCGAGCCCTTGACGGTGTCGTACATATGCCACTGCCAGTGGTCCGGCCCCATGTTCGACAGAGACGCCGCGATACCGCCTTGTGCTGCAACCGTGTGCGAGCGGGTCGGGAAAACCTTGGTCACACAGGCCGTGCGCAGGCCCTGTTCCGCCATACCCAGCGTTGCGCGCAGACCGGCGCCGCCTGCCCCGACAACCACGACGTCATATTCGTGGGTTTCATATTCATATGCTGCTGTCATTTTCTCTGATCCTTAGCGCGTCATCACAGGGCCAGCTTGACGAGGGCAAACAGCCCCGCAGCCATCAGCGTGTAGCCAAAGGCCCACATCGCAACGAGTGTGATCTTTTCCGCGATCCCGTGCACGTAATCCTCGATGGTTTCCTGCGCCTCATACATGAGTTGCAGCAGACCCACGACCAAAGTCAGACCGGTGACAATGGCCGGGAAGGGACGGGCGAAATAGGCCAGAACCTCTTCGTAGGTTCCGCCGATGCCATAGCCAAAAGTGAAGATGAACAGGGGCACCAGAATGGCCAGGATCATCGCCCGGACCATGGTGCGCCAATGTGTTTGCGTTCCGGATTTCCCCGCGCCCAGGCCTTGCGCGCGTTTGCGGTCGGTGAGGTATTGCATCGCCATTCTCCTTACACCAACAGCATGGTGATGATGGTCAGAACGGTCGCCCCGACAAACATGCCAATGCCCATCTTCTCGGACACATCAACGTCGAGGCAATAGCCGAAGTCCCACACCACGTGACGCAACCGCCCCAGCGTGTGGTACCACAGTGCCCAGACCCCACCCGTCAGGATGAGCTGACCGAACCAGCTGAGTAGGAAGCCGTCGATGCCAGCAAATGCGGCCTCGGACGTGGCCGCGGCAAGCAGCCACCAAACCACAAGTGCTGCGATGGCAAATACCGCAAGACCCGACAGTCGAACCATGATCGACGACAACGAGGTCATCTGCGGGCGGTAGATCATAATATGTGGCGAGAGCGGGCGATTGCCCCGATTGACATCGGCCATGGCGGCTCCTCTTACTTTGGCTACCAGTCGTTTTACCTTTTTTTCCTGTGCTGTCACGTGCTGCACCCGCAAAAACGGGTAATTTTAGTGCAAAATGGACGTTTTGCCCCATATGTGATCACACTAAATAATACTGTGATCACAAATCACATGCAGCCATCTCAATGTTAGCGTTTTCACTGATCAATCAATGTGATCACGAATCTTCCCCACCTATTCCAGGGCGGCAGATTGCTGGGTGACTTCGCGCAGCAGCTTTTTGCGAATGCGTTCGGGGTAGTCCGCAAACCCGGCTGCGGACACGACAAACGCCCCTTCTCCGACAATGACGTTTTCGTAGAAATAGGCTGTCAGATCAGGCTCACTCTCTTCAATAGCGATGGCATTTACTGTCACGCCGCGGTCCTTCAACAGCCCATGGATTTGCGTGGGTTCAACCCCTTCGTTCGAGATTCCGTCGCCCGAGATATCTATCAGCAGCCGCTTGCATTCCGACACGGCATCAAAGCTGGAAACCGTCGTCTCCAATGCCTCACCAATCGCCGTCGAGAAATTGCGCCAGACGCGTGGATCATGCGCCACCTGATCGGCAAACCGGTCGAGCGCATCGAAGCTGTCAATTCGGGTCCAGGGGATTGTTACCCTTTGGCGCGATGCCCCGGTCCACTGTACCAGCATCAACTGGGCCTGCCCACGCACCAATGCCTCGGATACAATCGGATCGCGCAGGCCTGCCGCCAGACCATCCATCTGAATGCGGAACTCGTTGCTGTCCACAGACCCCGAGACATCCACCGCCAGCGCCAGCGCCAGATCACATGACCACGCAGGGGGCGCTAGGCAAAGGCAGGCGGCAAGGGTGCGAAGCAGGGTCATGCCGCCAACCTAGCACGGAAAATCAACGCTGTACTCACATCAGCGTCATCAGATCCGCGCGATCTGACCGGGTCACATCACATTGGGATCAGGGCCCAGTAATCGAGGTCCAGCAACACATCCGGGTGATACTTGCCGTCTTCATTGCGCAACTCAAACGGCGTGCCGCCTTTGGTCGCGACCAGCCGCAGGCGAAGGGCACCGACGCCCGGAACATCGGTTTCGGCTTTGTCCAGAACCTCGGACCAGGCCTTGATCGTGTCACCTGCAAAACACGGGTTTGCATGCGCGCCACCGTTCAGACCCACGATCATCTGCGCATTGGCCAGACCGTTGAAGGACAGGGTTCGCGCCATCGAGATCACATGGCCGCCATAGATCAGCCGCCCCTCGGGCCGGAAGGTCAGGTCGAAATGCACCTTGGCGGTGTTCTGCCACAGGCGGGTTGCCAGCATATGCTCGGCTTCTTCGACGGTGACGCCATCCACGTGGTCGATCTTTTCTCCGATCTCATAATCGCCCCAGCGATGGGGTTCGCCCGACTGCATGAAATCGTAGTTCGAGAAATCCAGCCCCTCGGGCACAACCAGATCCTGTGGCTCCAGCACCTTTTTCAGTTCGGGCACAACGGTTTCCGGCGCTGGCGCATCCGGGTTCGACTTACGAACCATGACCCAACGCACATAGTCGATGACAACTTCATCCAGCTGGTTCAGGCCACGGGTGCGCACCCAGACCACGCCGGTTTTGCCGTTCGAGTTCTGCTTGACCCCGATCACTTCGGAAACCGAGCGCAGCGTGTCGCCGGGATAGACCGGTTTCAACCAGCGCCCTTCCGCATAGCCCAGATTGGCGACCGCGTTCAGCGACACATCCGGCACGGTTTTGCCAAAGACCACATGAAACGCCGCCAGATCATCAAGGGGGCTTTCCGACAATCCGCAGCTGCGCGCAAATTCGTCCGAGGAATAAAGCGCATGGCGCGCCGGATACAGCGCATGATACAACGCCCGTTCGCCATCCGTTACGGTGCGGGGCACTGCATGAGTCAGCACCTGCCCAACGGAATAATCCTCAAAAAAGCGGCCCGGATTGGTTTTTGCCATTATTGCTGTCCCAGTTTCATTTCAGGGGAGTAGTCGCCTTCGACCTCTTTGGTCACGGCCTGCGCACAGCGCATGACGCTGTTTGCCGTGTCATAGGCATAGGATGGGTCGCCATACAGCTCCCACCCTTTGGCCAATGCGTCCGACACTTTGTGGCAGAAGGCGGATGTGTCTTCTTCCGTCAACAGACGATAGAGCTTTGCCATTATTTCGATTCCTTATCCGCCGAACGGGGACGGGCCGACCAGCCCGTGGATATAGCCGATGATGCCCAGCAAGACGATCGAGGCGACAAAGAACATCGCGTCCTTGCCATAGGTGCCAGGCTCGCCCGGGGTCCATTCAGGTTCGGACTTGTTGATCACGATCACTTCGACCACCGCCCAGGCCAGCAATCCACCGAACAGGACAATGGACGCCAGATCGCCATTGACCAGCAGATGCGCAAAAGCCCACAGCTTGAACCCGCCCAGCATCGGGTGGCGAACCTTGTTCAGCAGGCGGCCCTTCGCACCGGCCGGGCTCATCAGATAGATCGCGATCAGCACCAGCAGGTTGTTGACGTGGATCAGAAAGGTCGGCGGGGCCCAGACATGGATGAAATCGGTCATGCGATAACCGAAGATCATCAGCAGGATCGCCGCGACCAACGCCAAGGCCACCGCGCCCTTGCCCGCATCGCCCAACGCGGCGCGTTGATCCGGCATGACGCGTTTGAACAGATGTGCGGCCCACCAAAGCGCCACCCCGAGGATCAGAAGTACAAAACCCATTGCTGGCTTACCCCGCTTGCAAAGCTGTAATCACCTCCGCTTTTGCCAGAATTTCACGTGCGGTTACAACATGCAGGTTTTCGACAATCTTGCCGTCCACGACAGCAACGCCCTGCCCTTGCGCCTCGGTCTCTTCAAAGGCGGCGATCTGGCGGCGGGCCAGATCGATCTCGGCATCCGATGGTGCGAAGGCCTCATTCGTGACCTCGACCTGCGCCGGGTGGATCAGAGTTTTACCGTCAAAGCCCATATCCCGACCCTGTGCGCATTCGGCGGCCAAACCTTCGGTGTCTGTGAACGCATTATATACGCCGTCCACAATGATCAGACCTTCGGCCTTGGCGGCCAGCAGGCACAGGCCCAAAGACGTCATCAGCGGCAGGCGATCCGGGCGGAAGCGTGTCTGAAGCTCTTTCGCCAGATCGTTGGTGCCCATGACAAAGCCCGCCATCAGGGGATGGGCTGCAATCTCGGCGGCGTTCAGCATCCCGCGCGGGGTTTCCATCATCGCCCAGATCGGCAGATCCCCGGTGATTGCGGCCAAAGCGTCGACATCAGCGGCCGAGTTCACCTTGGGCAGCAGAACCACATCGGCATCCATGTCCCGCACGGCCTCGGCATCGGCGCGGCCCCATTCGGTGTCCAGCCCGTTGATTCGAACAATCTTGACCCGCGAACCATACCCGCCAGCGGCCAAGGCGGCCTTGAGCGTCTCGCGTGCATTCTCTTTCTCGTCTGCTGCAACTGCATCTTCCAGATCGAAGATGATCGCATCAACAGGCAGAGTGCGTGCCTTGTCCAGGGCCCGATCACGCGAGCCGGGAATATACAGAACCGAACGATACGGGCGTTGACGCGGATCCATCGATGCCTCCCTAAGAAATAAAGTTGCGCGGAATGGGCCATTTTTTTTGGGAAACTTCAAGGTCAAAATCGCCGCAATGCAGCATTCGACCCGCCGCGTGACGCAACGCACTTTGGTTTAACCGGATTTCCGGTCCCCGCCCGCAAGCTGACTTGCACACCAGACAAAAGGGGTCGGAGATGAAAAAGACAGTTGCGAATATGACCATCGGGCTTGGGATCATGGTGTTGGCGGCCCAACAGGTGCAGGCGCAGAACCGCAACTGCGCCCCGCGCGCGGACGTGATCGAGCGTCTGGCCGGAACCTATGGCGAAACCCGCAAGGGGATCGGCATTGCCCGTCAAGGCGCGGTGATGGAGGTGTTTGCCTCGGACGAGACGGGAAGCTGGACGATCACCGTCACCCTGCCGGACGGCATGACCTGCCTTGTGGCCTCGGGCCAGTCTTTCGAGGCGCTTGCCGAAGCCCTGCCGCCCAATGCCTAAGTCAAAGCGTCCCAGATCAGTTTTGATCCGGTCAGGGTCAGCAAAACATAGGTGATGCCAAAGAACACGCGTTCGGACAGCATAAAATGCGCCCGAACGCCGAGCCAGGCCCCTAAGACGGCAAACGGAGCCAGCAGAAGATTGGCCCAGGCCGTTTGCAGGGTGAAAAGCCCCAGATAGGCATAGGGCACGAACTTCACGATATTGATGACCCAAAAGACCAGCACGGTCGACGCCTGAAATTCGGTCTTCGTCAGGCGCTGCGACAGCAGATAAACCGCGGCAGGCGGTCCCCCGGCATGGCTGACGAAGCTGGTGAAGCCTGCCACCACACCGGCAAACACCCCGGCGGATGGGGGCAAACGGTCTGAAAAGCCGCGAATCCAACCTCGGACCTGTGCGATATGCCAAACCACAAACGCGACCGAGATGCCGCCGATCAGCAACCGCAGCACGTCGTCATTGGTCAGGTGGAAAAGGCCCATTCCCAGCACCACGCCGGGTATGCCGCCCAGTATCAACAGGCGGCAATCCGGCCAGCTCCAACGTTTCCAATAGGGGCCAAGCGTCGCCACATCGATGATCATCAGGATCGGCAACATCAGCGCCACGGCCTGCGCCGGGCTCAGGATCAGCGCCAGAATCGACGAGGACGCAAAAGCCACGCCCGAGCCGAACCCGCCTTTTGAAATACCGGCAAAGATCACCGCAGGGATCGCCACGGCAAAAAACATCAGGTTCAGTTCGAACATGCGGCGGCCTGCGAATTGGCTTGTCTCACAAGCCGTTTAGCGCAATCAACACGGGCAAGGCAAACGGTATGCGGTGGCATGCCGCGCCGCAGGACCCTTGCGCAATTGCCATTTAGCGACTAGCACAACCGCGATTTCAAAACCGACCGGAGAATTCCAAATGGCCAGACCCAAGATTGCGCTGATCGGCGCGGGGAACATCGGCGGCACGCTTGCACATCTGGCAGCTGTCAAAGAACTGGGTGACGTTGTCCTGTTTGACATCGCAGACGGACTGCCGCAGGGCAAGGCACTCGACATCGCAGAATCCGGCCCTTCGGAAGGCTTTGACGCTTCGATGAAAGGCACCAGCGACTACGCCGACATCGCAGGCGCGGATGTGTGCATCGTCACCGCAGGCGTCGCCCGCAAACCGGGCATGAGCCGTGATGACCTGCTGGGCATCAACCTGAAAGTCATGAAGTCCGTTGGCGAAGGCATCGCTGCCCACGCGCCCGACGCCTTCGTGATCTGCATCACCAACCCTCTGGACGCAATGGTCTGGGCCCTGCGCGAATTCTCGGGCCTGCCGCACAACAAGGTCTGCGGCATGGCAGGCGTGCTGGACTCGGCGCGTTTCGCGCATTTCCTGTCGGAAGAGTTCAACGTCTCGATGCGCGACGTCACCGCCTTTGTTCTGGGCGGCCACGGCGACACCATGGTTCCCTCGGTCCGCTATTCGACCGTTGCCGGTATCCCGCTGCCCGATCTGGTCGAGATGGGCTGGACCACGCAAGAGAAACTGGACGCCATCGTTCAGCGTACCCGCGACGGCGGTGCCGAGATTGTTGGCCTGCTGAAAACCGGCTCGGCCTATTACGCGCCTGCGACTTCGGCGATCGAAATGGCCGAAGCCTATCTGAAAGACCAAAAGCGCGTTCTGCCCTGTGCCGCCTATTGCAGCGGTGAACTGGGCGTCGATGGCCTGTATGTCGGCGTCCCAACCGTGATCGGCGCAGGCGGTGTCGAGCGCATCGTGGACATCAAGCTGAACGCGGACGAACAGGCCGGTTTCGACAACTCGGTCAACGCCGTGAAAGGCCTGATCGAGGCGTGCAAGGGCATCGACAGCTCGCTGGCGTAAACCGCGCCTCTGCACACGCATTCCAAACCGGCCTTCTTGCGAGGCCGGTTTTTTCGTGGCTTTCGATCCGGCTGATTTCCGGTCGCTCCTGTTATCGCAAACGTCGCAAACTCTGCTTTTTGAATGTGATTTTATCGATCTACCGGCAAGATCGAATCAAACGCCAGCCTGTCCGGATTTTGTGATCACACCCCAAAAACCTGTGATCACAAATACTGAAAATCTTCCACAAAAACTCGTGACACGTCAAAAAACCCTTTAAACTTGCCCTCTAGACACGCCTATAACGGTTCAATCGTAGTCAAACGGGACAGTTTCGATGAATATCCACGAATATCAGGCCAAAGCGCTTCTTCGCAGCTATGGCGCTCCGGTCTCTGAAGGTCGCGCGGTTCTGCGCGCCGAAGAAGCCAAAACCGCAGCCGGTGAACTGGACGGCCCGCTTTGGGTGGTCAAATCGCAGATCCACGCAGGCGGTCGCGGCAAGGGCTCTTTCAAAGAGGCAGACGCCGGTGAAAAAGGCGGTGTGCGCCTGACCAAGTCGGTCGAGGAAGCCGCCGAAGAAGCCAAGAAGATGCTGGGCCGCACGCTGGTCACGCATCAGACCGGCCCGGCGGGCAAACAGGTCAACCGCATCTACATCGAAGCCGGTTCCGGTATCGAAACCGAAATGTACCTGGCCCTGCTGGTGGACCGCCAGACCAGCCGCATCTCGTTTGTCTGCTCGACCGAAGGTGGCATGGACATCGAAGAAGTGGCCGCTGAAACGCCCGAGAAAATCCTGTCGTTCTCGGTCGATCCCGCGACCGGCTATCAGCCCTATCACGGCCGCCGCATCGCGTTCTCGCTGGGTCTGCAAGGCGCACAGGTCAAGCAATGCGTCAAGCTGATGGGTCAGCTGTACCAGGCCTTCGTCGAGAAGGACATGGAGATGCTGGAGATCAACCCGCTGATCATCACCGATGGCGGCGACCTCAAGGTGCTGGACGCCAAGGTCAGCTTTGACGGCAACGCGGTCTACCGCCACCCCGACATCGCCGAACTGCGCGACACGACCGAGGAAGACCCCAAGGAACTGGAAGCCTCGAAATACGACCTGAACTACATCGCGCTGGATGGTGAGATCGGGTGCATGGTGAACGGTGCCGGTCTGGCGATGGCCACCATGGATATCATCAAGCTGTACGGGGCCGAGCCTGCCAACTTCCTCGACGTGGGCGGCGGTGCGACCAAAGAGAAAGTGACCGAGGCGTTCAAGATCATCACCTCGGACCCGAACGTCAAAGGCATTCTGGTCAACATCTTCGGCGGCATCATGCGCTGTGACGTCATCGCCGAGGGCGTGGTCGCCGCGGTGAAAGAGGTCGGCCTGCAGGTTCCGCTGGTCGTGCGTCTGGAAGGCACGAATGTCGAGAAAGGCAAAGAGATCATCAACACCTCTGGCCTGGACGTGATCGCGGCGGACAACCTGAAAGACGGTGCCGAGAAGATCGTGAAGGCGGTTAAGGGCTAAGGCTTTGTCCAGTAGCGGAACCAATCAGCATTCGGTCGTGTTTGAGCGCTCAAAGCTTAGAACCGCGCTCGTTCTCGGAGCATGCGTCTTGTTCTTTGTTATCGGCATTTCGATGGTTCAAACGTCCGATACTTATAACAACCCGACACGGGCATACCTCTCTGGTTGGTTTGCTATATTGGTCTTTGGCTGGTTAGGCATCAAAGAAATCACTAATGTGATTAGGTTTCCCAAGAATCTTTGCTGTATCTCGGACACGGGAATCACTTTCTTTCCAAGTTCCCCAACTGAGATTCCCTGGAGAGACATAGTTTCCGTTTCTTCCAAGACTTTTGGATTAAACAGCTATGTTGCCCTCAAGCTGTCACCAGAAGCTTCGGCTCAACGGAGATTCTGGGAATGCCGAACCCAGATAAAGTTCCAAGCGACCCTTCTGAAGACTAATTTCGATCAGCTCTATCGTGCAGTCTTCAACGCGCATTCGGCCTATCGACCAGCGGCCAAAACCACGAATTTATCTAATCAAGGAGACTCCTAAAAATGGCAGTCCTCATCGACGAAAATACCAAAGTGATCTGTCAGGGCTTTACCGGCTCGCAGGGCACATTCCACTCTGAACAGGCCATCGCCTATGGCACCAAGATGGTCGGCGGCGTGACCCCCGGCAAAGGCGGGATGGAGCATCTGGGCCTGCCCGTGTTCAACTCGGTCCACGAAGCCAAGCATGTGACCGAAGCCAACGCCTCTGTCATCTATGTGCCGCCGCCCTTCGCGGCTGACTCGATCCTCGAAGCGATTGATGCCGAGATGGAGGTGATCGTCTGCATCACCGAAGGCATCCCGGTTCTGGACATGATGAAGGTAAAACGCGCGCTGGAAGGCTCAAGCTCGCGCCTGATCGGCCCGAACTGCCCCGGTGTGATTACGCCCGACGCCTGCAAGATCGGCATCATGCCCGGCCACATCCACAAGCGCGGCTCGGTCGGCGTTGTGTCCCGTTCGGGCACCCTGACTTATGAGGCCGTCAAGCAGACCACCGATGTGGGTCTGGGCCAGTCCACCTGCGTCGGCATCGGCGGCGACCCGATCAAAGGGACCGAGCATATCGACGTGCTGGAATGGTTCCTGGCCGATGACGAAACCCACTCGATCATCATGATCGGTGAGATCGGTGGCTCGGCCGAGGAAGAAGCCGCGCAGTTCCTGGCGGATGAGGCCAAGAAGGGCCGCAAAAAGCCGACCGCCGGTTTCATCGCAGGCCGCACAGCCCCTCCGGGCCGTCGCATGGGCCACGCGGGCGCGATTGTCGCCGGTGGCAAAGGCGGTGCCGAGGACAAGATCGAAGCCATGCGCTCGGCCGGTATCGTCGTGGCCGAAAGCCCGGCGCAGCTGGGTGAGGCCGTGCTGGAAGCGATTGGGTAAGCGCGATGGAGCGCCAAAGTATATGCTTTGCGAAGCGGGGGAAAAAGTTCCCTCGCTTTCGGCATGTTTTGGCTATTGTTCTTGGCTGCCTGTACTCTGCATCAACAACTGGTGCAAACGCATCGCCCGACTTCTCCAAGCCAACAAAGGACGTAATCGAACTTTGTACTTGGTCGACTGAGGATTCCGTAGCTATTTCTCAAAAGTTTCTTGATAGAGGGTGGAAGCGCTTCCGAGCACCCTTCACTGACTCGATGCTGGGGCTCGTCGCAGATGGGTACTTACTGCCTGCTTTTGCGTACAAGGATCACAACCCGCTCGAGTTGGATCTGGAAACTGGTGTGTCCACTAACCTTCTCGATCATGTAAACACAACTTCTGAAGGGGCCGAATTAGGACACTATGAAGTGTTGTGGACGGACCAACACCCCAGCGCATTCTTGTTGCTATCTGATCGCAAAGACGAAACTGCTTCCAGCGATAGTTTGGGTTGTAACTATTTTAGCACTTCGACCCATGACGCAACAAAAATAAGAAATGCCATCTGGGCATTCAATATCGAGGACCTAAGCGAAACTCGCGAACGTAAGTACGGTCCTTCTAGGTACCTTTCGGCGACGACTTGGGGATACCCACCAGTCCAAACTAATCTGGAAACGCAGGGTTTGGACAGAAAACCCGTCGAATTGATAAATCGCCCACTTCCAGAACCCGACTTGGGTGCCGGACCCGCCAAAATTTGGTTTTGGAGTTTTGACGAAACAGAATTCAACGAGGCCTTCGGAAGAACGCCTAACACTGCCTTAGCTCTGAACATAACACGTCGTACGATAAGGCAAAAACAATGACCTTCTCTGACGCCATCCGCACCTGTTTCTCCAAGTTCTTCACCTTCTCGGGTCGGGCCTCCCGCCCCGAATATTGGTTCTTTTTCCTGTTCATCGTGATCTGGAGCATTCTGGCCGGGATCATCGATGCGCGGTTCTTCACTGAGGTGTTGGTCAGTGAAAGCGATGAGGTCAAAGCCGCCGCCGCGACATCCCGCCAACCAGTGCAAAGCATCGTCAGTCTGATTGTCTTCTTCCCGCATCTGGCCGTCGCGTGGCGGCGGATGCATGATAGCGGGCGCAGCGGGCTTTATGCTCTGCTGCCGATCCTGCTGATCCTCGGGGCCTTTGCGGTCCTGATATTTGGCATTGGCATTGCCAGCCAGTTCCACGGTGGCACTCTGGACATTCTGTTCACACGTGCCACTTTGCTGATCGTCATTCCGACACTTATCGTCCTGTTTGTGTCGCCCCTTCTGGTGCTCTGGTGGCTGGCCCGCCCCAGCCAACCCGGCGCCAACCAATACGGTCCCAACCCATATGAGGTAGCCCAATGACCGAACATACGCCCAACTCTGCCTTTCATGCCTCAAGCTTTATGCAGGGGCACAATGCCGAATATCTGGAACAGCTTTATGCCCAGTACACGAAGGACCCGAACGCGATAGACGCGGCCTGGGTCGATTTCTTCCGGCAGATGGGCGACGCCACGCCCGACGTTCAGAAAGAGGCAGAAGGGCCGTCCTGGGCGCGGACCGACTGGCCGCCGATGCCGGCCGATGATCTGACCGGCGCGCTGACCGGCGAGTGGGCCGAGATCGACGCCAAAGCGGCAGGCAAAAAGATCAAGGAAAAGGCAGCTGACACGGGCGTCAAGGTCAGTGAAGATCAGGTCAAACGCGCCGTGCTGGACAGCCTACGCGCCCTGATGCTGATCCGGGCCTATCGGATCCGGGGCCATCTGGCTGCCGATCTGGATCCGCTGGGCATGCGCGCGGCCAGCACGCACCCGGAACTGGATCCAAAGACCTACGGCTTTACCGAAGCCGATATGGACCGTCAGATTTTCATCGACAACGTGCTGGGCCTGCAGATGGCCAGCATGCGCCAGATCGTCGAGATCGTGAAACGCACCTATTGCGGCACCTTCGCACTGCAATACATGCATATCTCGGACCCCGAACAGGCCGCCTGGCTGAAAGAACGGATCGAAGGCTACGGCAAGGAAATCGCCTTTACCAAGGAAGGCCGCAAGGCGATCCTGAACAAGATGGTCGAGGCCGAAGGCTTCGAAAAATTCTTGCATGTAAAATACATGGGCACCAAGCGGTTCGGTCTGGACGGCGGCGAAAGTCTGATCCCGGCGATGGAGCAGATCATCAAGCGCGGCGGTGCCCTAGGCGTTCAGGACATCGTGATCGGCATGCCGCACCGCGGGCGTCTGAACATCCTCGCCAACGTGATGGGCAAGCCTTACCGCGCGATTTTCAACGAATTCCAGGGCGGCAGCTTCAAGCCCGAGGACGTGGATGGCTCGGGCGACGTGAAATATCACCTTGGCGCCTCCAGCGACCGCGAGTTTGATGGCAACAGCGTGCACCTGTCGCTGACCGCCAACCCCAGCCACCTTGAGGCCGTGAACCCGGTTGTGCTGGGCAAGGTCCGCGCCAAGCAGGATCAGTTGAAAGACGAAGACCGCACCAAGGTCATGGGCATCCTGCTGCACGGCGATGCGGCCTTTGCCGGTCAGGGTGTGGTGGCCGAAGGGTTCGGCCTGTCCGGCCTGCGCGGGCACAAGACCGGTGGAACGATGCATATCGTGGTGAATAACCAGATCGGTTTCACCACCGCGCCGCACTTCTCACGCTCCAGCCCCTATCCCACGGATATTGCGCTGATGGTTGAAGCACCGATCTTCCACGTCAACGGGGACGACCCCGAGGCCGTGGTGCATGCGGCGAAGGTGGCGACCGAATTCCGCCAGAAGTTCCACAAAGACGTGGTCATCGACATATTCTGCTATCGCCGGTTTGGTCATAACGAGGGCGATGAGCCCATGTTCACCAACCCGATCATGTACAAGAAGATCAAGACGCATAAGACCACGCTGTCTCTGTACACCGAGCGTCTGGTCAAGGACGGTCTGATCCCCGAGGGCGAAATCGAGGACATGAAGGCCGCCTTCCAGGCCCATCTGAATGATGAGTTCGAGGCTGGCAAAGACTATAAACCCAACAAGGCCGACTGGCTGGATGGGCGCTGGTCGCACATGGACAAAAGCAAGGAAGAATATGTGCGGGGTGAGACCGCAATCTCGCCTGACACGCTGGCTGAGGTTGGCAAGGCACTGACCCATGCGCCCGACAATGTGGCCTTACACAAGACAGTGGGTCGCCTGCTGGATCACAAAAAGCAGATGTTTGAAACAGGCACAGGGTTTGACTGGGCCACGGGCGAAGCACTGGCCTTTGGCTCATTGCTGACCGAAGGTTACCCGGTGCGCCTGTCCGGGCAGGACGCTACACGCGGGACCTTCAGTCAGCGCCATTCCGGCTTTGTCCATCAGGAAAGTGAAGAACGCTATTACCCGCTGAACAATATTCGCTCCGGGCAGGCGCAGTACGAAGTGATCGACTCGATGCTGTCCGAATATGCGGTTCTGGGTTTCGAATACGGCTACTCGCTGGCCGAACCCAACGCCCTGACCCTGTGGGAAGCGCAGTTCGGCGATTTCGCCAACGGGGCGCAGATCATGTTCGACCAGTTCATCAGCTCGGGCGAAAGCAAGTGGCTGCGGATGTCCGGTCTGGTTTGCCTGCTGCCGCACGGGTTCGAAGGGCAAGGGCCGGAACACTCGTCTGCCCGTCTGGAACGGTTCCTGCAAATGTGCGGTCAGGACAACTGGATCGTGGCGAACTGCACGACGCCTGCAAACTATTTCCACATCCTGCGCCGTCAGCTGCACCGGACCTTCCGTAAGCCGCTGATCCTGGTGACGCCGAAATCGCTGCTGCGCCACAAGCTGGCTGTCAGCAAGGCAGAAGAATTCACCACAGGCTCCAGCTTCCACCGGGTTCTGTGGGACGATGCGCAGCACGGAAACTCGGACACCAAGCTGGTCAAGGACGACAAGATCAAGCGGGTCGTGATGTGTTCCGGCAAGGTTTACTACGACCTGCTGGAGGAACGCGACACGCGTGGGATCGACGATGTCTACCTGATGCGGATCGAACAGTTTTATCCGTTCCCGGCGCACTCGCTGATCAATGAGCTTGAGCGCTTTAAGGGTGCGGAAATGATCTGGTGTCAGGAAGAGCCCAAGAACCAGGGCGCCTGGACCTTTATCGAGCCCAATATCGAATGGGTGCTGACCCGCATCAAGGCCAAGCATACCCGGCCGCGCTATGTCGGTCGCGCAACATCCGCCTCACCCGCGACGGGTCTGGCCAGCCAACACAAAGCCCAACAACAAGCGCTGGTGAACGAAGCGCTGAGCATTGAAGGAAAGTAAACGATGACGATTGAAGTTCGTGTTCCCACGCTTGGCGAATCGGTAACCGAAGCGACGGTTGCGACCTGGTTCAAGAAACCCGGCGATGCGGTCGCCGTAGATGAAATGCTGTGCGAGCTTGAGACCGACAAGGTTACGGTCGAAGTGCCCTCGCCCTCTGCCGGTGTGATGGGCGAAATCGTCGCCGCCGAAGGTGAAACCGTTGGCGTTGACGCCCTGCTGGCCACAATCACCGCGGGCGAAGGCGCGGCTCCTGCGCCTGCCGCCGCTCCGGCCCCGGCAGCCGCCCCGGCTGCGTCGGGCGGCAGCGTGGACGTCATGGTGCCGACGCTGGGCGAATCCGTGACCGAAGCAACCGTTTCGACATGGTTCAAACAGGTCGGCGACAGCGTCGCGCAGGATGAGATGCTGTGCGAATTGGAAACCGACAAGGTTTCGGTCGAGGTTCCGGCCCCCGCTGCGGGCGTGCTGGCTGAAATCGTGGCCCCCGAAGGCGCGACCGTGGATGCCTCGGCCAAGCTGGCGGTGATCTCGGGCGCGGCGGCTGGGGCTGCTCCGGCTCCGGCAGCAGCCGCGGCGGCGGCCCCGGCAGCGGCCAGCACAGGCAAGGATATCGCCAATGCGCCGTCAGCCGAAAAAGCCATGGCCGAGGCTGGCCTGTCGGCCGATCAGGTCACTGGAACCGGTCGCGATGGCCGGATCATGAAAGAAGATGTGGCCCGCGCCGCTGCAGCACCGTCGGCCCCCGCACCGGCCCCGGCGGCCCCTACCCCGGCACCAACCCCGCGCGCGCCTGTGGCTGCCGCAGATGCCGGGCGCGAAGAACGGGTACGCATGACCCGTCTGCGCCAAACCATCGCCAAGCGCCTGAAGGATGCGCAGAACACCGCAGCGATCCTGACCACCTATAACGAGGTGGACATGACCGAGGTGATGGCCCTGCGCAACCAGTACAAGGATCAGTTCGAGAAGAAGCACGGCGTGCGTCTGGGCTTTATGTCCTTCTTCACCAAGGCCTGCTGTCATGCGCTGAAAGAAGTGCCCGAGGTGAACGCGGAAATCGACGGCACCGATATCGTCTACAAGAACTTCGTGCATATGGGCGTTGCCGCCGGTACGCCGCAGGGTCTGGTGGTTCCGGTGATCCGCGATGCCGACAGCATGTCCTTTGCCGCGATCGAGAAGGCGATTGCCGAAAAAGGCCGACGCGCCCGTGACGGCAAGCTGAGCATGGAAGAGATGCAGGGCGGCACCTTCACCATCTCAAACGGTGGCGTCTACGGCTCGCTGATGTCCTCACCGATCCTGAACCCGCCGCAGTCGGGTATTCTGGGAATGCACAAGATCCAGGACCGTCCGATGGTTATCAATGGCGAAATCAAGATTCGTCCGATGATGTATCTGGCCCTGTCCTATGATCACCGCATCGTGGACGGCAAAGGCGCGGTGACGTTCCTTGTCCGCGTGAAAGAGGCGCTGGAAGATCCGCGCCGCCTGTTGATGGATCTGTAATCATGGCGACTCATGTCCTTTGGCAAGCCGATGTGGCGGATTTCGATGCCTGGCTGACCGTGTTCCGCGAAGACCAGAAAATGCGTGAGGCTGCGGGAATCCGCGACCTCCATATCTGGCAGGACCCAGCTCAGAAGGATCACGCTGTGGCCCTGTTCGAAATTACCGATCTGGACCGCGCGCAGAGTTTTCTGGAATCAGAAGAGCTGGCGATGCACCACGAACGCGGGGGCGTTGCGCATATCCAGGTCAAAGTTCTGAACCCTGTCTAAACAGTGTTGCCCGGATCAGACATAATCCCAACTGGCCGCCCGACCCATCATAGGGTGGGCGGCAAAAATGAAGGTGTTCCCCTGTGACACCCGAGTTGACTGCCCTGACATTGGCCGCACTGTTGCAGATCATCCAATATGCTCTGATGGCGATCCCGGCCAATCTGGAACTGGGTCCGGGCAAGACCATGTCCGCGCGCGACCGCAGCCGGTTGGGTGGTGCACTCGAAGATCAGCTGTCCGATGAAACGGCCCGTCTGTATCGGGCGCTGAACAATCACTTCGAAGGGCTGATCCTGTTCTCCATCGCTTGTGTGGTCGTGACCCTCAGTGGGACGGGCAACGACTTCACTGCGACCTGCGCCTGGACCTATCTGGTGGCGCGCGTCCTTTACGTGCCCGCCTATTATTACGGTTGGAAGCCCTGGCGCACCCTGATCTGGTTCGCCGGGTTCCTGACTACCACCTTCATGCTTTTGGCGGTGCTATTGTGACGCCGCTGATGTACAACCTGTTCAGAGGTTTACGCCCTGTGACAGCCCGAATTCTCAAGGAGACCCTCAATGGCAAGTTATGACGTCATCGTAATCGGCTCAGGCCCCGGCGGCTATGTGTGTGCCATCCGTTGTGCCCAGCTGGGCCTGAAAACCGCCTGCGTTGAAGGACGGGACACATTGGGCGGCACCTGTCTGAATGTGGGCTGCATCCCATCCAAGGCGCTGCTGCACGCCAGCCATCAGTTGCACGAGGCCGAGCATAACTTTGCCAAGATGGGCCTGAAGGGTAAATCGCCTTCGGTCGATTGGAAGCAGATGCAGACCTACAAGGACGAGGTGATCGAAGGCAATACCAAGGGCATCGAGTTCCTGTTCAAGAAGAACAAGATCGACTGGCTGAAAGGCTGGGGCTCGATCCCCGCTGCAGGTCAGGTCAAGGTTGGTGATGAGGTGCACGAGGCGAAGAACATCATCATCGCCTCGGGGTCCGAGCCCGCCTCGCTGCCCGGTGTTGAAGTTGATGAGAAGGTTGTCGTCACCTCGACGGGTGCGCTGTCGCTGGGCAAGATCCCGAAGAAGATGGTCGTTATTGGTGCAGGTGTGATCGGGCTTGAACTGGGTTCGGTCTATCAGCGGCTGGGTGCCGAGGTCACGGTGATCGAATTCCTCGACGTGATCACACCGGGCATGGACCCCGAGGTGCAGAAAACCTTCCAGCGTATCCTCAAGAAACAGGGTTTGAAGTTTGTCATGGGCGCAGCGGTGCAAAAGACCGAAGCCACCAAGACTAAGGCCAAGGTCACGTACAAACTGCGCAAGGACGACAGCGAGCATGTGGTCGAGGCGGATACCGTACTGGTCGCCACCGGGCGCAAACCGTATTCGGACGGCCTGGGGCTGGACGCTTTGGGCGTCGAGATGACGCCGCGTGGTCAGATCAAGGTCGGGGCCGACTGGCAGACCAACGTGCCTGGCATCTACGCCATCGGCGACGTCACCGAAGGCCCGATGTTGGCGCATAAGGCCGAGGATGAGGGCATGGCTGCCGCCGAACAGGTCGCGGGCAAGCATGGTCACGTGAACTACGGCGTCATTCCTGGCGTGATCTACACCTGGCCCGAGGTTGCCAATGTCGGCGAAACCGAAGAGACGCTGAAAGAACAGGGCCGCGCCTACAAGGTCGGCAAGTTCATGTTCATGGGCAACGGTCGGGCCAAAGCCAACTTTGCCGCCGACGGGTTCGTGAAGATTCTGGCCGACAAGGAAACCGACCGTATTCTGGGCGCACACATCATCGGCCCCGGCGCTGGCGATCTGATCCACGAGGTCTGCGTCGCCATGGAATTCGGAGCCTCAGCCGAAGATCTGGCCCTGACCTGCCACGCCCACCCGACCTATTCCGAAGCCGTGCGCGAGGCTGCCTTGGCCTGCGGCGACGGACCGATCCACAGCTAAGACCAATGACTCCGGCGGCAATCAGCGCGCCGGGGTCAGCCATGCATCCAGATAGGTTTCCAGCCTGTCGGTGAATGTCGTCGCGGAATGCAACGCGCAGAACCTTAGAGACATCGCCTGAATCGCAAAGGCCTGCACACCTTCTGCCAACAGCTCGGGCGGCACATCCTTGCGCATCTGAGCAGCGTCAAGCCACATCATCACGACGCGGAAGTACCGCTCAAAGCAATAGGCGATCGGGCCCACCTCGGCGATTGCCGCCGCGCCGGAATACCTGATCAACAGATCGAATACATACCGTTCGGACGTCATGAAACTGTGGGCGGGCTCCAGCGCGGCGATGATTTCGGCGACGGTTCCGGGCGGCGGGCCGGACTCGGCCTGATCCAGGCACGCGTTCAACCTGTCAGCGATCAGAATTTCCATCATCGCGTCTTTGTCGTGGAAATGCGCAAAGAACGTCCCCTTGGCCACACCGGCGGCCTTGACGACATCTTCCACCCTCAGCGCCTCATACCCGCTGTCCTGAATCAACGCCTCGGACGCCGCCATAAGGCGGGCGCGGGTTTTCAGTGTACGTTTTTGAACTGTCTTCTGCATAAGGCTAATTTGCACGTTTTCTGACCGTGGTCAAATTTTTTATTGACCGCGGTCATTTTTTGATTCTATAAACTGACCACGGTCATTTTTAGGAGAACCCCGATGCAGCCGAAGAAAATTCTGATCCTTGACGGACACCCTGCCGAAAGCAGCCTGTCCCGCACCTTTGCGCAAACCTATGGCGACGCAGCCCGCGAAAACGGGCATGATGTCCGCCTGATCCACCTGAGCGATCTGCAGTTCGACCACGATTTCGGTCAGGGCAATTACCACGACTTCAAGCCGCTAGAGCCCGTGCTGGAACAGGTTCTGCAGGATTTTGAATGGAGCGATCATCTGGTCCTGACAGCGCCAATGTGGTGGGGCGGTCTGCCTGCGAAACTGAAGGGTCTGATTGACCGCATGTTCATCCCGGGGCGTACTTTCGATACGCGACACACGACCAAGATGGGTTTCCCGGCCCCGATGCTGACCGGTCGCACCGCGCGCGTCATTCTGACGTCGGACACGCCGGGCTGGTTCATGCGGCTGATCTATCGCCAGGCACTGATCCGGCAAGTACGCGATCAGATCCTGGGCTTTGTCGGCTTCAAACCAACACGGTTTACCTATTTCGCAGGGGCCAGCTATCCCAAGCCCGGTCATGTCGAGCGCTGGATTTCCCAGGTCGCCAGGATTGGCGCAGCGGCAGTGTAGCCGCCGTGACTACCACATGGTTTTAGCGGCGCGCGCGCCCCATTCGCGATCATAGCGTGCGCCGCCTTCGTCCCCGTCCGACGCCTCGGCCAGAATTTCTCCGATGGTTGGAAGAGGCGCGGACTCATCACCGCAAGTCCAGGTTCTTGCCCGCATCAGCGCCCGCGCGCATTGAGTGTAAATCTCGTGAAGTTCAATCACGATCACAGTCGCCGGGCGCTTGCCCTGCTTTTCGAACCGCGTACGCAATTCATCATCCGCAGTCAGACGCGCCGTCCCGTTCACCCGCACCACGTTGTTGGAACCGGGCACGATGAACATCAGCGAAACACGCGGATCGCGCACGATGTTGCGCAGCGAATCCAAGCGGTTGTTGCCCCGCCAATCCGGCATCGCCAGAGTCTTTGGATCCAGCTCCAGCACCACCGGGCCATCGTCACCGCGCGGGCTGCCATCGACACCTTCCGGCCCGACCGTGCTGAGAATGCACAGGCGCGAGGCCATGATCCATGTCCGATACAGTGGCGTCAGGCTGTGTGCCACTTTGCGCAAGGACGGTGCGCCCGGGGTGCCATAAAGCCCCGTAAGCGTCTCGGTATCTTCAATGAACTCCATCTGGGTCAAACCCCACTTCTTTCATCAACGCGGTCGAGCGGG
Organism: Ruegeria sp. BG5; assembly: GCF_056538425.1. Lineage (NCBI taxonomy): Bacteria > Pseudomonadati > Pseudomonadota > Alphaproteobacteria > Rhodobacterales > Roseobacteraceae > Ruegeria > Ruegeria sp. BG5. The sequence continues at coordinate 138,976 of NZ_JBQFTC010000005.1, forward strand.
TCTCGATCACCTCTTCCAGCCGCCCAAGGAATGCATCGCGCGCGACACCCGGCTCGATCGGGTCGAGGAAATCGACGATTGCCAGGCCGGGTTTGCGCAAGATGCCCGTGCGCGGCCAGAAAACCCCCGCATTTGTGGCAACAGGGACGCACGGCACGCCAAGCCCTTCGTACAGAACCGCCGTGCCCACCTTATAGGGCTTTTTGGCCCCCGGTGCGACGCGGGTGCCCTGAGGGTAGATGACCAACTGGCCGGGTTCGGTGAATTCCTTGGCGACATCCTTGACCATCTTGGCCACCGCCGCACCCTTCTTGCCCCGGTTGACCGGGATACATCCCAATCGGCGCGCATATAGGCCAATGACCGGGGTCCACAAAAGCTCTCGCTTCATGATGAACTTGCCATGCGGGATCGCGTTGAAGATCAAGAGAATATCAAGAAACGACTGGTGCTTGGCCCCGATGACAACCTCGCCCGTGGGCACTGCGCCGCGCACCTCAGAGCGAATGCCAACCATCCAGCGCGCAAGCCAAATGGTACTGCTGGCATAGGCTTTGCAGGCCCGCAACGCGCCGCGTTTGGTGAAGATCGCGTAAGGCAGGTACAGAATGCCAAGGATCAGCATCCAAAGGTAGATCACAAACATGAAGATCACCGAGCGGACCCACTGAATGGCCATGGACATCACGAAAGCTCCTTCAACTTGCGGCGCGCGGCGGCCCAGGTGGCAAAAAAGGCGACGGCCGCGCCCAGAATGGGAATGGCCACGGGCAAAATCCAGTCACTGCCCTGAAACCCGACGCCAGACAGGAAGCCCCCGGCATCCGAGGCTTCGGGCAACAACAAAACGCCGGTCATCCCCAACAGCGTGCCCACGGCTGCGCCAAACAGCGCGCGGTAGGTAAAGCGGCGCACGAAGGCTCCTGCGATAAACCGGTCGCGGGCCCCAACCTGACGCAACACCTCGATGATCTTGGCATTCGCCGCCAGTGAGGCATTCGCGGCCAGAGTGATCATGGCCGCCGTCGCCCCACCGATCAGCAGGATCGAAATCCAGCCCAATCGCCTAAGGGACATGGCGGCATCGACCAAAGGTTCGCGCCATCTGGTGTGGTCATCCAGAACCGCGCCCGGTACCTCGGCCCCAAGGCGCAGGCGCAGACCGGCGGCGTCAAGGCCCGGTTCGCCTTCGACAATCTCGATCAGTTGCGGGATGGGCAGCGTGTCCAGTGGCAGATCTGGCCCGAACCAGGGCGACAGCAGGGCCGCCTGTTCCTCGGTCGTCAGGGCGCGGGCCGAAGCGACGCCGGGCGTTTGGCTCAGCACGGTCAGCGCGGCCTGGGCCTGGGCGGCCAGCTGCTCGGCCGGCGCGTTGATGCGCAGGGTGGCGGCCCCGGCCAGTTCCGTTGCCCATCGGTCGGCAATCCGGCCCGAGGCCAGCGACAGGGCCAAAGCAAAAACGGTCAGAAACGCCATCGCGCCCGAAACGAATAGGGTCAAATGCGCGGTATACCCGGTTGGGGGCACCACGCGGTCGGCCCGAGAATCTCGTCGCAGCAGGTTTCGGATATCGCCCCGGCTCATAGATCCGCCCCCGCCAAGTGCAGACGACGCTGCGAGATGCGCAGAACACGCGCCTGAACCTGACTTTTCGCGGCACGGATCAGGCTTAGATCATGGGTGGCGATCAGGACGGTTTTGCCCATCCGGTTCAGTTCGACCAGCAGGCGCAGCAGGCGCTGCGACATCTCCCAATCCACGTTGCCTGTGGGTTCATCGGCCAGCACCACGTCAGGCGACAGGATCACCGCACGGGCCAGCGCGGCGCGCTGCCGTTCGCCGCCCGACAGCTCTGGCGGATGCGCTTCAAGACGGGACCCCAGACCGACCCAGCCCAGCAACTCGGTTAGATTGTCCTGCTCATCCGCTTCAACCCGGCCTGAAACCATCAACGGCAGCGCGACGTTTTCGGCCAAGGTCATATGGTCCAGAAACTCGCAATTCTGATGAACCACGCCGATCCGGCGGCGCAACAGGGCCATCTGATCGCGATCCAGCGTGGCTATGTCCTGATCAAAGGCGCTCAACCGCCCGGATGTGGGCAACAATGCGCCGTAGCATAGTTTCAGAAACGTGGTCTTGCCCGCGCCCGAAGGCCCCGTCAGAAAGTGAAACGAACCCGGCTGCAATTGCACCGAGACATCGCTCAGCAATTCGCCGTCACCATAGGTGTAGCTGACATTTTCCAGCTCGATCACACGTGCCCCCATTTATTATGCCGCTCTTCTTGCCCCAGTGCGGGTGTGGTTTCAATGCCTGTACCGAGTCCAATTGGTGACACTTGGACCGTGAAACCGAAAACGCGCTTTGCTGTTGGGTCTTAACGGAATATCATGCCTGAAAAAACTATTATCGGCCGGATTGCACGGCCGGGGAGGCAGCATGCGTCTTACATGTCCGAATTGCAGTGCCCAATATGAGGTCCCGGACGAGGTCATCCCCGAGGAAGGCCGCGATGTCCAATGTTCGGCCTGCGATCACACATGGTTTCAGGCCAAACATCCTGTAGCGGAAACACCAGAGCCCGCCCCGGCCGAAGCCGACACGCCGGAACCCGAAGCGGTCGAGCCTGAGGCCGCCGAAGACCCGCAACCTGAGGAGGCTGCGCCGGTTGTGGCCGAGATCGCGCCAGAACCCGAGCCTGAGCCTGAGCCGGAACCGGCAGATGCCAAACCTACCGGCAACGTGGACCCTGCCGTGGCCAATATTCTGCAGGAAGAGGCGGCGCGCGAGGCTGACTTGCGGGCGCAAGAGGGCAGCAGCCTGGAAACGCAACCGGATCTGGCGCTGGATGTCGCGCCGACGCCCAAGGTCGAACCACGGCGCCCTACCGCCTCGGAAACGTCCGAGGATGCCGGTCAGAAGGACGCTCTGCCGGATGTAGAGGCGATCAATTCCAGCATGCTCAGCGAAGAACCCGAGGCCGAACAGCCAGCGCGCAAATCCGGCGGCTTTGTGCGTGGGTTTGCGCTGATGCTGATCATTGGCGTGATTCTGTACCTGATCTACGGCAACGCCCAGCAGATCAGCGAAGCTGTGCCGCAGGCGGATCCGGTGCTGAATTCCTATGTCTCACTGGTGGATCAGGCGCGTGTCTGGCTTGAGAGCCAAGCCGGATCCGGCGCGCCCTAGACCTGACGTCGTCAGAACCGTTCAAGCAGCCGTTTCAGATATTCCAGTTCAATTGTGGGCCGGTCGCTTTCGCCGGTCCGGCGGCGGATTTCGTCCAGCAACTCACGCGCGCGACGATACACATCCTCGCCCTGCAACAGGTTTTCCTCGGTCGAGATTGACCCGGCAGCACCCGGATTGCGGCCCAGCGGATCGCGGTTGTTGGCCTGCGCCTCACCCTCCTGCGCGCCCTGACCGGGCTGGTTCTGCTGGTTCTGGGCCAAGGCCTCACCCAGCGATCGCATGCCCTCGCGCAGGGCTTCCATCGCCTCGGACTGGCGGTCTATTGCCTCGGCCAGATCATCGCCGCGCAGGGCCTGTTCGGCCTCATCCATAGCGCGCCCCGCCCGGCCCAACGCATCACGCGCGGCCTCGCCTTCCGGCGTTCCTGCACCGGGCAGGCCCTGCTCCTGCCGCCGCAACTCATCCCGCAGGGCCTGCTGACGGTCGGCAAGGTTGCCCTGTCCGGACTGGCCTTCCCCGGCCTGATCCGAATCCTGCCCCTGACCGCCCTGGCCCTCGTGGCTTTGTCCGCGGCCCATGCCGCCACTACGCCCTTCATTGCCCTGGCTCTCACCAGACTGGGCACCGGGGTTGAATTGTTCCTGCAGGTCGCGGAAGGCCTGATCGCTAAGGCCCTGTTGTTCGCGCAACGTCTCGGCCAGGCCTTCCATGGCCTGTTGCCCTTCGGACTGGCCGCCCTGACCTTGCCCTTGGGTGACGCGCATATTCTCCATCATCTGCTGGAATTCTTCCAACGCCTGCTGCGCCTCGGCCATGCGGCCCTGTTCCATCAGTTCCTGAATGCGGTCCATCATGGCCTGCAGGTCGTCCTGCGTCATCTGCATGGATTCGCCGTTCTGGCCCTGCTGCCGCTCGCCGTCTTCGCCATTCTGCTGTGCCAGACGCTGAAGCTGTTGCAAATAGTCCTGAGTTGCCTCGCGCAATTCCTGCATCAGCTCGGCAATTTCCTCGTCGCTGGCACCGTTTTGCATTGCCTCGGTCAAACGTTCCTGCGCGCGGCGCATCCGTTCCAAAGCATCCGCAAGCGTGCCGTCCTCGATCAGAACCGCAAGGTCCCAAAGCGCTTGCGCAATCTCCTCTTGCTGAGGCTGCTTCAGGCCATATTCCGTGAACGTCTCCAACCGCCGCAACAGAACGCGAAGCCGCAGATAGGCCGTGTCCGAGCGGAACAGATCTTCGGGGCGATGGGACACCGCGCGCAATACCTGCGCAACCCGCGCGCCATTGTCGCGCGACCACAGCAAATCACGCCGCTGTTCGATCACCGCCGCTGCCAGCGGGTCAAAGAACCGACGCGCTGGCAAGGCGGTCAGATACGGTTCGGATTCGGACTGCTGATCTGCGGCATCCCGCGCCATCAACGTGATGCGCACCGGCAGATGCGCCCACGGGTGCTGCGAGAAATCTTCGATCAGATCTTCGGTGAAATCGGCCCGGTCGCCGGTGATCGGCATGGGCAACTCGATCTGAATCACCTCGCGCGGCTCAGGCTCTGTGGTCAGGCCATAGCGGCGATCAACGGCGGCCAGATCCAGTTCGATCAGGGCTGAGCCCGAGACGACACCGTAATCATCGCTGGACTGGAAGGGCAATTTCATCTGCCCACCGGCTTCAGCCTCGGCCACGCCTGCGACGCTGATCCGGGGTGCGGCATCCGCGACCACATCCAGCGTCCAATCCCGGCCTGCGGGTCCGTCGATCCGCAACTGGCCCGAGCGGTCGACCACGAATTCCTGTTCCGGCGCGGTGGCGGCTTCTGTACCCAGAACAGAGCTTGTTTCGGTCAGGCTATGCGCCCCAACCTCACCGTAAAAGCGCAGCGTAATGTTGCTGCCCTGCGGCACAGACAGGGTCGGCCCGGACTGGTCGGCCAGATACAGGGTCGGCAGGCCGGTATAGCGCGGCGGCTCGACCCAGCCTTCCCAGGTGGGTCCCTGCCCGGCGACAGCCGTGCCGGGCGTCATCTCCGCGACCGAACCGATGCGCCAGAAGGACCCGAACAACACAGCCACCACCAGCGCCAGCAGCGCGGCGTAGCGCAAAGCATACGGATCGCGCGACGCAAGTCGCAGATCGGGTTTGACTGCCTTGGCTGTCGAGGCTCGCTGCGCCATACGCGCCTTGTGCGCGTGCCACAGCGCAACCGAATCCGCATCCGTGGCCCCAATTGCCTGATCATCCATCAAGGCCTGTATGGGCCGCCCCGGAAGGGTTTCATCCAGACGCGCCAGCGCCTCGATCCGCGATGGCAGATGGAATCGCCGGACCCCAAGAACCGCAGCCACACCCAGCGCAATCAGGCCAAGCGCGCCGATACCCCAGACAAGCTCGACCCGGACCTGATCCTGCAGGCCCAGCATCAATGCGGCCAAAATGCCCATCAGGATCGAGAAAAACGGCCAAAAAGCGCGCATAACCTGCTCGGCCAGCAGCCCCGCATGGGTCAGCCAAAGCGAAAGTCTTGGAATCGGCAGTTTCAATCTGTCGCGCAATGCGGGCCTCCTGATCGGGCCTGCACGCTTATCGCGTCAAAGCCACTCAGGTATGGTATCGCGGTTTATGATTTCGTCAAAGCTTGGGCGTTCACGAATAACTGCAAATTGATCCCCGTGCACCAGAACCTCGGGGATCAGGGGGCGGGTGTTGTATTCGCTGGCCATCACCGCGCCATAGGCCCCGGCGCTTCGGAAGGCGACCAGATCACCGGGCGCAAGCGGCGGCATGGTGCGTTGCTTGGCAAAGGTATCGCCACTTTCGCAGACCGGGCCAACGATGTCATAGGGTTGCTGTTCGACCCCGGCGGCAGGTTCCTGCACCGCGATAATGTCGTGATGCGCCTCGTACATTGCCGGGCGGATCAGGTCGTTCATCGCACCATCGAGGATCAGGAAATCGCGGCCTTCGCCCGATTTCACATAGATCACTTTGCTGACCATCAGCCCCGCATTGCCCGCGATCAGGCGGCCCGGTTCAATTTCGATCTCGCAGCCCAGATGGCCCAGCGTTTTCTTGATCAAAGCGCCGTATTCCATCGGCAGCGGCGGCGCTTCATTCGACCGCGCATAGGGAATGCCCAAACCGCCCCCCAGATCGAGCCTGCGGATATTGTGCCCCTCGGCGCGCAGTTGTTCGGTCAGCTCGGCGACTTTGGTATAGGCCAGCTCGAACGGCTCCAGTTCGGTCAATTGCGAGCCGATATGGACATCGATACCAATCACGTCCAGCCCCGGAAGGCTGGCGGCCAGCGCATAAACCTCGGACGCGCGTGAGATCGGGATGCCGAATTTGTTCTCGGACTTACCGGTCGCGATTTTCGCATGGGTCTTGGCGTCCACATCCGGGTTCACGCGCACGGTGATCGGCGCGATCACGCCCAGTTCCAGAGCGACGGCGTTGATCACCTCCATCTCAGGTTCGGATTCAACGTTGAACTGGCGGATGCCGCCGGTCAGCGCCGTGCGAATCTCATCCGCTGTTTTGCCGACGCCCGAAAACACGATCTTGTCGCCCGGAACGCCTGCAGCCTTGGCCCGCAGGTATTCCCCTCCCGAAACCACATCCATCCCCGCGCCCGCCTGCGCCAGCGTTTTCAGGATCGCCTGATTGCTGGCCGCTTTCATCGCGTAGCAGACAAGGTGATCGGTGCCCTCAAGTGCGTCGTCGAACAGCTTGAAATGCCGCAACAGGGTTGCCGTCGAATAGACATAGAACGGGGTTCCGACCGCAGCTGCGATTTCGGAAATCGGGACATCCTCGGCGTAGAGCGCGCCGTCGCGGTAGAGAAAGTGATCCATGACGCCGCGCTTAGACCAAAAGGGGGATACGGATCAATGGATTCCGGCACTCAACGCGCCTATCGGTCGCTCAGGACCCGGTCGAAACACCGACCCGCGCATAGCCGGACACGGAAACGCCGGATCCGCTGGGTTCTGGCTTGGGTTCCTGACGCGGTGCAGATGTGGGTTCGCACGCCGCCAGAACAGCAAGCGTCAGGATCAGGCCAAGAGTTCGCATAAATTCAGTTTTCCCAAGATGATGCGGCCCGACAGACATGGGCCTTGTTTGCAACATTGCAATGGCGCAGGGCTCAGACGCCCAGATAGACACCTAGGCCGCCGCGGCGGAAGCCAACGCCGCCGCCGACATGAGTGCCGCTGGATCCGACGCCGATCCCGAGGCTGGCGGTGGGCTGCACCGGCTCTCCATCCGCTCCGCAAGCGACCAGGGCAAACCCGGCCATAATCAGAAGAATGACCCTGAAGATATACATCACATCAATGCCTTCCATCGTTCGATCTGCGCACGAACCTGATCGGGGGCGGTACCGCCGTAGGACTGGCGCGAGTTTACCGAGTTTTCCACGGTAAGGACAGAATAGACGTCATCGGTGATGTCTGCATGGACCGATTGCATATCCTCCAGCGTCAGGTCCGGCAGGTCGCAGGCTTTCTGTTCAGCCATCGCAACCAGCGATCCGGTGACATGGTGCGCGTCGCGGAAGGGCAGGCCCAGCACCCGCACCAGCCAGTCGGCCAGATCGGTCGCGGTCGAGAACCCTGACCCGGCAGCGGCGGCGAGGCTGTCGCGGTTGGCGGTCATGTCCTTGACCATGCCTTCCATCGCCGCCAGCGCCAGCATCCAGTTGTCGGCGGCGTCAAAGACCTGTTCCTTGTCTTCCTGCATGTCCTTGGAATAGGCCAGCGGCAGGCCTTTCATCACCATCATCAAAGCGGTGTTTGCGCCATAGATCCGGCCCACCTTGGCGCGGATCAACTCGGCGGCATCGGGGTTTTTCTTCTGCGGCATGATCGACGAACCGGTCGAGAACCGGTCGGACAGCGTCACAAACCGGAACTGGGCCGAAGACCAGATCACCAGTTCCTCGGCAAAGCGCGACAGGTGCACGGCGCAGATCGACGCGGTGGACAGGAACTCGAGCGCGAAATCGCGGTCGCTGACCGCATCCAGCGAGTTCGCGGCGGGGCGATCAAAGCCCAGCGCTTTGGCTGTCATTTCCCGGTCGATGGGGAAGGATGTTCCAGCCAATGCAGCAGCGCCCAAGGGGGATTCATTCATCCGGGCACGGGCGTCGCGGACACGGGACAGGTCGCGGCCGAACATCTCGACATAGGCCATCATGTGATGGCCCCATGTCACCGGCTGCGCCGTTTGCAGGTGGGTGAAACCGGGCATGACCCAATCGGCCCCAGCCTCGGCCTGCGTCAGAAGCGCACGGATCAGAGCCAGCAGACCCGATTCCGCCGCGTCCAGCTGATCGCGGACCCATAGCTTAAAATCGGTCGCAACTTGGTCATTCCGCGAACGACCGGTATGCAGACGGCCCGCAGGCTCTCCGATCACCTCTTTCAGCCGCGCCTCCACATTCATGTGGATGTCTTCCAACGCGGTCGAGAACTGAAACTCACCGTTCTGGATTTCTGACAAAACGGTGAGCAGCCCTTCCCGAATGGCCTGCGCATCACTATCAGTAATAACGCCTGTGGCAGCCAGCATGGCGGCATGGGCGCGCGAGCCTGCGATGTCCTGGGCTGCCATCCGCTGATCGAACCCGATCGAGGCATTGATCGCCTCCATGATCGCGTCTGGTCCGGCGGCAAAGCGGCCGCCCCACATCTGGTTCGAGGATTGATCGGTCATGTTGGAAAACCCGGAGTTGATATGCGCCTTATTCGTCTGATCCCCCTTTATATGGCCCTTGCGCTGGGTGCAAACGCCGCTTTAGCCGCCGATGCCGAGACGCTCGCCCCCTTGCGCGAGGACAGCCTGAAGCGTCTGATCCTGCATTCACAGCCCAAGCCGGTGACGCCGGTGGACTTCGAGCTTGAGGATGACGGCGGCACAGCCTCGCTGGAGGATTACAAAGGCAAATACGTTCTGCTGAACTTCTGGGCCACATGGTGCGCGCCGTGCCGCAAGGAAATGCCCCAGATCGCCGAGTTGCAGGCAGAGTTCGGAGGCGACAAGTTCGAAGTGCTGACGCTGGCCACCGGGCGCAATTCGCCTGCCGGGATCAAGAAGTTCTTCGAAGAAAACGGCATCGACAACCTGCCCCGCCATCAGGACCCTTCACAGGCCGTTGCGCGCGAGATGGGTGTGATCGGCCTGCCAATCACCGTGATCATCGACCCCGACGGCAATGAAATTGCCCGTCTGATCGGCGATGCCGAATGGAATTCCGTCAGCGCCAAGGCGATCATATCGACTCTGGTCGGCGCAGCAGGCTAAGGAAACGGCTTCCAACCGCTGTCGGCCCCCATCAAATTCGATCTCGTGATACACTGTCCTCGCCCCGCTGTTTTGGGCGGGGCAGTTTGTGTGTTGGGAATGGAGGCAACGATGAAACCCGTTGTACTGCTGATCGGACGCTTACCGAATGTGATCGGAGATGTTGCGCGGCAACTGGATCACCTTCCGATCCAATGGCTGGGTGCACATGACCCCGATGAGGTGCGGCGGCAACTGGATGCTGAACCCCGGATCGCCTGTGCCATCATGGGGGCCGGGCTGGATGATATGATACGCGGTGAATTGGTGGGCATCATTGCATCCCGCCGCCCCGATATCTGCATCCATCTGAAAGACCGAAGCTCGGGCCCCGAAGGCCTGGTGCCCTTTGTGCAGCGCGTGGTGCAGCATGAAATCCTGGACCGTCTGGAACACGGCTGACGCAACGCCACCTTTGACAGCGATCTTCCCGCTTTGCACTCTGCCAGCGGGGAGAGAACTATGCCACTTGAGATATTGCTTGTACTTGTGGTCGGGGGGATTGCCACAATAACGCTTCTGTTGCACCTGAGCGGGCGGTCCCAGCGGCGTGTTCTGACACGGGAAACCGCACTGGCGGATTGGCAGCGCCACTTTCCCGACGATGTGGTGATCGATGTCACCGTCTCGCACGACGCCCATGCCGCTCTGGTTCGGACAGAGACAGGGCCGGGTCTGCTGTGGTCCTTTGGCGCGGATACGGTGGCGCGGCACCTGCTGGATTTCGACTGGATCGAACAGCCGGTCGGGTTCGAGTTCCAGTTTCACGACTTCACCACGCCCAGGGTGGTCATCCACCTTGACGAAATCGAACGCCAGCACTGGCAAAACCTGATGGACCTTTCATGACCGATCACATCAGCTTTCCCGACGCCGTCCAATGGGCTGTCCCGTTTTTTATCGCCGCCATCCTGGCCGAGTTTCTGTGGATCACGGTCAAAGGGCGTGGCGGCCGGTATGAGACGCGCGATGCCGTGACCTCATTGATCATGGGGGCGGGCAATATCGCCTCGGGCTTCTTGCTGGGGTTTATCGCCTATGGGTTCTTCATGTGGTTGTGGCAGGTCACACCGCTGAACCTTGGGACCTCGATCCCAGTTATCATCCTGTGTTTCGTGCTGGACGACCTTCGGTACTATTGGGTGCATCGTTTCGGGCACCGCATCCGCTGGGTCTGGGCCAGCCATGTGAACCACCACAGTTCGCAGCACTACAACCTGACAACCGCGCTGCGGCAGACATGGACCTATACGTTCACCTTCATGATGGTCGTCCGGGCGCCCCTGATCCTGCTGGGCTTTCACCCCGCCATGGTGCTGTTCGTTGGCGGGCTGAACCTGATCTATCAGTTCTGGATCCATACCGAGGCCATCGGCAAAATGCCCCGCTGGTTCGAGGCGATCATGAACACGCCCAGCCATCACCGCGTGCATCATGGCCGCAACGCGCGCTATCTGGATTGCAACTATGCAGGTGTTTTTATCATCTGGGACAAGATGTTCGGCACCTTTGTACCGGAACAAGAGGATGAGCGGGTCGATTACGGGCTGGTCCACAATATCGGCACCTTCAACCCGCTGCGTGTGGCCTTCCACGAATGGGTTGGCATCTGGCGCGACGCCACACAGCCCGGCCTGACCCTGCGTCAGAGGCTCGGCTATTGCTTCGCCCCGCCCGGCTACAGCCATGATGGCAGCCGGGACAGCTCAACGCAGATCAAAGAAAAGCACCTGGCGCGCCACCCCGAAGATCGCGGAACGCCCGGATTCGAGCATCTGGACAAGAACGTGCCCAATCGTCAGGCGGAACAGGTCTGACGCACGTAGTGCAACATGGGTCTCAACTTGAAATTCCAGCCTTCGACGCCATATGAGGGGACAGGTGCAATGTAACGAGTGGCCGGAGACCCGAAATGACCCGTTTAACAACTGTTTCGACCGTGGTTGGTCTGATGGGTCTGACTTTGGCCATGTTCGCCGCTTTGGCGACGGCGCTGACTGGCCTGATCGCACTGGGCTTTGTCATGATGATCATGGGTGTCACCGGTGCCGTGATCGGAGCCGCAGCCTCCCTGACACGCGCGTGGCAATCTGCCCGCTGAAACTTTCCCGACCTTAACCGCAGATTCACCTGTTTGACCTGACACTGGGCCGGACCTTTGTTCGGAATCACTCAGGGAACCGGCGCTCATGCGGGACAAGAAACGTGCGGATATACCCGAAGGATCGGAAAGCCCGTTGAACTCGGCCATCTCGGCGCGGGACAGATCCGTTGTGAAAATGGCGACCGAAGCGGTGAAGCACAAACAATGCAAGCTGGCGTTCCAGCCGGTTGTGCAGGCCGACCCGCCATATGCTGTCGCATTCTACGAAGGCTTCATCCGGGTTCTGGACGAAACCGGGCGGGTGATCCCGGCGCGCGAGTTCATGCCGCAATTGGAAAACACGCCTTTAGGCCGAGAACTGGATTGCATCGCACTGGAACTGGGGCTGCGTACGCTTGCCCGAAACCCCTCGATCCGGTTGTCCATCAACATGTCGGCCCGGTCGATCGGGTTCTCGCGCTGGACCCGGGTGCTGGACCGCTTTCTGAAACGCGACGCGGGTTTGGGGGAACGGCTGATCCTTGAGATTTCCGAACAATCCGCCATGCAGGTGCCCGAGCTTGTGATCGACCTGATGGACCGCCTGCAGGAACGCGGCATCGCCTTTGCGCTGGACGATTTCGGTGCCAGCGATTTCAGCTTTCGCCATTTTCGCGAGTTTCTGTTCGACGCGGCCAAGATCGACGGGCAGTTCATTCGGGGGATCAGCGAGCAGCCTGACAATCAGGCGCTGGTCCGCGCTTTGATCGCTGTCGCGCGGGAATTCGAGATCCTGGTGACCGCCGAATCGGTCGAAAACCAGGCGGATGCCGCGTTCCTGACCGCCAGCGGCGTCGATTGCCTGCAGGGTTTTCTGTTTGGCGCGCCCGCGGTTTCGCCCCCGTGGAAGCAGGAAAAGAAATCCAAAACAGGCTCTTAGGCAAAAACCCGCTTGCGACAACAAATCCTGTCCAACGCTGAGACAAGCTGTCCGTTGCTGCAATTGCAGCATTGCGGTATTGCAAAAGGTGCTGGAGCGGGGAACTTGGGGCGCTCTTGTACTGTCAGAGAGCCTCTCTGCCACCTGCGCCGTCAGATTTCCCTTTGGACCATGACGGTAAAGGACTGATTATATGACCAACGTAGTAATCGCATCCGCCGCACGCACAGGCGTCGGCAGCTTTAGCGGTTCGTTTGCGAACACCCCTGCACATGATCTGGGCGCTGCCGTCCTGGAAGCAGTCGTAGAACGCGCCGGAGTACAGAAGGGCGAAGTAAGCGAAACCATCATGGGTCAGGTGCTGACCGCCGCTCAGGGCCAGAACCCCGCCCGTCAGGCGCATATCAATGCCGGCCTGCCGCAGGAAAGCGCGGCTTGGGGCATTAACCAGGTCTGTGGCTCGGGCCTGCGCGCGGTTGCGCTGGGGGCTCAGCACATTCAGCTGGGCGATGCCGACATCGTTGCTGCCGGTGGTCAGGAAAACATGACCCTGTCGCCCCACGCCGCCGCCCTGCGCGCCGGTCACAAGATGGGTGACATGAAATATATCGACACGATGATCCGCGACGGTCTGTGGGACGCCTTCAACGGCTACCACATGGGCCAGACCGCCGAAAACGTCGCCGAGAAATGGCAGATCAGCCGCGATCAGCAGGACGAATTCGCCGTTGCCTCGCAGAACAAGGCCGAAGCGGCTCAGAAAGCGGGCAAGTTCGCGGATGAAATCGTGCCCTTCACTATCAAGACCCGCAAGGGCGATATTGTGATGGACAAGGACGAGTACATCCGCCACGGCGCAACCATGGAAGCCATGGCAAAGCTGCGCCCGGCCTTCACCAAGGACGGCTCGGTCACGGCGGCAAACGCATCTGGTCTGAACGATGGTGCGGCAGCAACCCTGCTGATGTCGGCTGAAAACGCCGAAAAGCGCGGTATCGAGCCTCTGGCCCGTATCGCGTCCTACGCGACCGCTGGTCTGGACCCGTCGATCATGGGCGTCGGCCCGATCTACGCCTCGCGCAAAGCGCTGGAAAAAGCGGGCTGGTCGGTTGACGACCTGGATCTGGTCGAGGCGAACGAAGCGTTCGCCGCACAGGCCTGCGCCGTGAACAAGGACATGGGCTGGGACCCGTCCATCGTGAACGTCAACGGCGGCGCGATTGCCATCGGCCACCCGATCGGCGCATCCGGCTGCCGTGTCCTGAACACGCTGCTGTTCGAAATGAAACGCCGCGACGCAAAAAAGGGTCTGGCGACCCTGTGCATCGGCGGCGGCATGGGCGTCGCCCTGTGCGTGGAGCGCGACTAAGTGCGTTGACACCCAAATAGAAAAGGGCGCTCTACCAGCGCCCTTTTTTGTTACAATCGAAGCATATCCGTTAGATGCGACAATATCGCCAAACAGAAAGTCGAAAACGATCACGAAACGATATTGCGCACCAATCTCCCTCAGAGTAACAGAATTACCAAGACGACTAAATTTGGAGGATTCCTAAATGGCACGTACAGCACTCGTAACCGGTGGCTCTCGCGGCATTGGCGCAGCAATTTCCAAGGCGCTCAAGGCCGAAGGGTACAATGTTGCGGCCACCTATGCAGGAAACGATGAAGCCGCCGCAAAGTTCACCGAAGAAACCGGCATCGCCACCTATAAATGGAACGTCGCCGACTATGACGAGTCCAAAGCAGGCATCGAAAAGGTCGAGGCCGAGGTTGGCCCGATCGACATCGTTGTGGCCAACGCAGGTATCACCAAGGACGCACCGTTCCACAAGATGACGCCCGAGCAGTGGCACCAGGTCATCGACACCAACCTGACCGGCGTGTTCAACACCGTTCACCCCGTCTGGCCCGGCATGCGCGAGCGCAAGTTTGGCCGCGTGATCGTCATCAGCTCGATCAACGGTCAGAAGGGCCAGTTCGCGCAGGTGAACTATGCCGCGACCAAAGCGGGTGATCTGGGCATTGTGAAATCGCTGGCGCAGGAAGGTGCACGCGCGGGCATCACCGCCAACGCGATCTGCCCCGGTTATATCGCAACCGAAATGGTGATGGCGGTGCCGGAAAAAGTGCGTGAATCGATCATCAGCCAGATCCCTGCTGGCCGTCTGGGCGAGCCGGAAGAGATTGCCCGTTGCGTGGCCTTCCTGGCCTCGGACGAGTCGCAGTTCATCAACGGCTCGACCATCTCGGCCAACGGCGCGCAGTTCTTCGTCTAAACCCGAAGCAGTGCAACAAAATCGGGCCGGTCCTTTTGGGCCGGCCCTTCTTAATCCCGTAAGCCCGCGCGCGCTGCGGTCAGCGGGAACCGAATAGCCAACCCCAGGCCTGATGGACCATCTTGCTGCGTTCTTCATGCGCGCGACGGATCGCATCCTGAACAGACGGGTTTGTCGTCATCTCGATCATGGCATATCCCCTTGGCTAAAGCTGAACTTGACTTGCCTTCAACATGGCGTTTGATTTCAAAACGTACAAACGAGAGTTTTCGACGGTTCGGACAAGAAATTCTTAAGCGACATGAGCGACAGGCTTCCCCCTCTTACCGCCTTGCGGGCCTTTGACGCCGCCGCGCGCCATATGTCTTTTGCCAAGGCAGCGGATGAGTTGAACGTGACCCCCGCCGCGCTGTCCTTCCAGATCAAATCGCTGGAGGAGCATCTGGGCCACCCCCTGTTCAAACGTCTGAACCGCGCGGTGGAACTGACCGAAGCTGGCAAAGCGCTGGCCCCCGGCGCGGCCGAAGGCTTTGCCGCGCTCAAATCCGCATGGGCCGCGACGCGCAGATTGCAGGACAACACCACGCTTACGGTCACGGCTGGGCCTGCCCTGACGGCGAAATGGCTGGCCCCACGCCTTTATGACTTTGCCCGCGCCCATCCGGAGATCGACCTGAGATTCTCGGCCACCTTGCGCAATATGGATCTTGAGCGGGACGATGTGGATGTCGCAATCCGCTTTGGCTATGGCCAGGATGACGGCTTGTATTGCCTGCCCGTGCGCAAGGAATGGCTGACCCCGGTCATGACGCCGGAGCTGGCCGAGCAATTCACGACGCCTGAAAGCCTGCGCGATGCGCCGCTGATCCATGACGATTCAATCGCGTTTCTCAAGCCGCCCGCCGACTGGCCCACCTGGTTTCGGGCGGTTGGTGTTGATTTCACGCCGACCCATGGCGCGCATTTCTCGAACGCGGATCACGCGATTGATGCGGCGGTGGCGGGGGTCGGTGTTGCCTTGGGTCGGCGCGCGATGATCATCAAGGACATGACCGAAGGCCGGCTGGTCGCGCCGTTCAAAACCGCCATTGAAACCAAGGGGCGGTTCCGGTTTCTGTGCCTGCCCGGTGCGGAAAACCGGCCACAGATCGCTGCATTCCGCGATTGGTTCGCGGCCGAGATTGAAAAGACCGCCCATATCTCGGATGAATTCACGATCATTCCTGTAGAAGACGTATCCCCGAAATGACCAGAAATCGCGCCACTGCCATCGGATTTATCGCCGTCCTGCTTTGGGCCCTTCTGGCGCTGTTCACGGTTGGCTCGGCCCCAACGCCGCCTTTGTTGCTGAACGCCATATGCTTCAGCATCGGCGGGTCCCTGGGGTTGATATGGATATGGCGGTCAGGCGGCTTTTCCAAATTGCGCAGCATCAGTTGGAAGATCTACGCTTTCGGCACAGTGGGCCTGTTCGGCTATCACGCGCTGTATTTCTCGGCCCTGCGCATGGCCCCTGCGGCCGAGGCGGGGCTGATCGCCTATCTCTGGCCCTTGCTGATCGTTCTGTTCTCGGGGCTGCTTCCCGGCGAGCATTTGCGCGCCGGCCATCTGATCGGGGCCTGTCTGGGCTTTGCCGGGGCCGCGCTGATCATCACCGGTGGCGGCAGCGCGGGTTTTCAGGTCGACCACCTGCCCGGATACGCGCTGGCCTTCCTCTGCGCGCTGACTTGGTCGGGTTATTCGGTTCTGTCCCGCAGACTGGGTGAAACGCCGACAAGCTCGGTTGCGGTCTTCTGCGTGCTGACGGCGATCGCGTCATGGGCGCTGCACTTTGCGCTGGAAACAACCGTCTGGCCGGGTACGACGCTTGGCTGGGCATCAACCCTGGCCCTTGGTCTGGGGCCGGTGGGGCTGGCGTTTTACGTGTGGGATATCGGGGTCAAACAGGGTGACATACAAATGCTGGGAACCAGCTCATACGCGGCGCCCTTGTTGTCCACCATGGTTTTGGTACTTGCCGGGATCGCCATGCCGACATGGACATTGGCGATCGCGGCTTTACTGATCACCGGCGGTGCGTTGATTGCGGCACGCGCCAGCCTGAAAGGTTAAGTTGACAGGCGCTCGATCTCTTCCTTGAGCTTTAGTTTTTGCTTCTTGAGCTGGGCGATATGGAGATCATCGATGCCTGGCGAGCGTTGGGCTTGTTCCACTTCGAGACCGAGAGATTCGTGCTTCTTCTTCAGTTCCGTCAGATGTGCGCTCACGCTCATGGCGATCCTCCTTGGTTGCGAGTGTATATGTCACGTAAGAAGTTGAGCACATCGTTTCCACCCTGTCACGCTGCAGACGCACAGATTCTGTAATAAATCCGACAAACTCGGCTGGTCATTGCCTAAGGCTGTGAAACGGACCCAACGCAGCCCCGTCCCGAAGGGCCGCGGAAACATCCGGGGTGTAGCTTTCCCCGTCCTTTTCGTGCCGCGCGCCCATATGCAAGATCAACGGCGCATGCAGGCGAAACGCGGCCCGGCCGCCTTTGCGGGCGCGCAAAATCACCAACTCAGCCTCGCGGCCCGCGCGTGCCGCAAGCGGCAGCACCTCGACCGACCCAAGCTGATCCTGACAGGCCATCAGCATGTCCGGCAGGCGGTCGGCCTTTTGGACCATGTGCAGATAGCCACGCGGAGCCAGCCGTCTGGCTGCCACGTCGATCCAATCAGCCAGGGGCGTTTCCTCGCCCAAGGCCACGCTGCGCCCGGTATCTGTGGCCGGGCTATGGGCACCGGCGCGGTAATAGGGTGGATTCGCGATCACATGGTCGAAATGGCGTTGTTTCAAATCCACCGGAAGTGCGGACAGATCGGATGTCATCACATCCAGCACGATATTGTTATCGGCGGCATTACGGCGGGCCAAATCCGCATAGGCCGGTTGCAGTTCGACCCCGCACATCTGCAAACCAGGCACCCGCGCGGCCAGACACAGGATCGCAGCCCCTGCCCCGCATCCAAGCTCCAACACCGATTGGCCACTGGTTGCAGGCACCGAAGCGGCCAGCAAAACAGGGTCTACACCGGCGCGATAGCCTTTTGTCGGCTGCCAAAGGCGCACCCGACCGCCCAGAAAATCGTTCCGGCTTAGTTCATGGTCGGCGAAACCTGTCATCGCCCCAGCGGGATCTCATTGTCGCGCATCACCCGTTCGGCGCGGGTCAGGTCATCGGCCCGCACCATCAGGCGGCGGGGGAAGATTCCAATGCCGCCTTCGAGGATGCTCATATTTACGTCCATCTGAAAGCAGTCTATATCCTCGCCTTCAAGAAGAGCGGATGCAAAGGCCAGGATTGTCGGATCGGTGCTGCGCAATAGTTCTTTCATGGGGATGGATGTAAGGGCAAGGCAGGACAGAAGTCGAGCCTTGTATCAGGAGTGTGATGGACATCAGCACAATCTCGAAACCGCATGAGCGGCTCGCCGAAATTCTGAGCGCTGAGATGGAGGCGGTGAATACGCTGATCCAGACGCGGATGGCATCAGAGCACGCGCCCCGCATCCCCGAGGTCACCGCGCATCTGGTCGAAGCGGGCGGCAAACGTCTGCGCCCGATGCTGACATTGGCGGCAGCGCGGTTGTTTGGGTACACGGGCGAGCATCATGTGCGTTTGGCCGCGACGGTCGAGTTCATTCACACCGCGACCCTGTTGCATGACGATGTGGTCGACGAAAGCGCCCAGCGACGCGGGCGGCCCACGGCCAACCTGCTTTGGGATAATAAGTCCAGCGTTTTGGTGGGCGATTATCTGTTCTCTCGCAGCTTTCAGTTGATGGTCGAAACCGGATCGCTGCGCGTTCTGGACATTCTGGCCAACGCTTCGGCCACGATTGCCGAAGGTGAAGTACTGCAAATGACCGCCGCCACCGATCTGGGCACCGATGAGGGTGTTTACCTGCAGGTCGTGCGCGGCAAGACAGCGGCGCTGTTTTCAGCCGCGACCGAGGTAGGTGGCGTCATCGCCGGGGCCTCGGACCCGCAGGTGCAGGCCTTGTTCGACTATGGCGATGCGCTGGGCATCGCCTTCCAGATTGCCGACGATCTGCTGGATTATCAGGGCGACAGCAAAACAACCGGCAAGAATATCGGCGACGATTTCCGCGAGCGGAAGCTGACCCTGCCGGTAATCAAGGCAGTCGCGCAAGCCACGGCGGATGAGCGCGCTTTCTGGGAGCGCACCATTGAAAAGGGTCGACAGCAAGACGGCGATCTGGACCACGCGCTTGGCCTGATGGACAAGTACCAGACGCTGGAGGCCACCCGGCAGGACGCGTTGGGATGGGCCAACAAGGCCAAGGCTTCGCTGGAATCGCTGCCGGATCACGAGGTTCGGACCCTGCTGCGTGATCTGGCCGATTACGTGGTGTCGCGGCTCAACTAAGCCGGGTCGCGCGGCACCACCAATCGGGATGGGCCGCGCCGATCTCATAGGCCGCGAAATGGGCCGCCTTCATCGACGGATAGAGCGCAAAACAGGTCGAGCCGGAGCCGGACATTCGGTTCAGCAAAACATCCCGAGTAGCGGCCAGTTCCTCCAGCACCCGCCCGATTTGCGGGGCAATGGCCACAGCGGGACCTTGCAGATCGTTTCGCTGGGCGGACAACCAATCGGCGCACGCCCCAATGTCGCCAAACGCGGGAATATCATCCGGCATCCCCGGATTGACGCGGGTTTCCATGGCCTTGAAAACAGACCCCGTAGGGACTTCAACGCCGGGATTCACCAGCAGTGCCGGCAACACAGGCAGGGCCATCGGCGCAACCTGCTCGCCAATACCACGCAGCCGCGACGCTTTGGCAACCATGCAAACCGGAATATCTGCACCAAGCGCAACCGGCAGCTCTGCAGGGATTTCGATGCCCTGACCCGCCGCATGGCGCAGCATGGCCGCGGCGTCAGATGAGCCACCGCCGATCCCGCCGCCATGCGGCAGGACCTTGTTCAACGAAACATGGCCCGTCCACCCCACAGCCTCGGCCGCTTTCCAGATCAGGTTGCGATTGTCGATGGGAACGCCTGTTGCGTGCTCTCCGGCAACCGAGATCGACAGGTCAGGCCCCGGCGCAAATTCCAACTGATCCCCCACATCCGCGAAAGCCACAAGGGAATCGAGCAGATGATAGCCATCCGCGCGCTGGCCGGTGACATGCAGGGTCAGATTGATTTTGGCGGGCGCGAAGGCCTCAGTTGCCATTGGCGACCTTCAATGGATCAGCGCCTTCCTCGGCCAGAACCACATCCAGCCCAACCTCAAGCTTGCGGCGGATGCGTTCGGGATCGGCCTCGCTGTCGGTATCTTCGGCGTCGATGAACGACAGCGCCCGTTTCCACTGAAACTCGGCCTCGCGGGCGCGGCCAACGGCCCAGTAGACATCGCCCAGATGGTCATTGACCACCGGATCGACCGGCATCAGTTCAACGGCACGCTCCATATGCTCGACCGCTTCGTCATAGCGGCCAAGACGGAACAGGACCCAACCCAGACTGTCGACGATATAGCCGCTGTCCGGGCGCGCAGCCACGGCGCGTTCGATCATGTCCAGCGCCTCGTCCAGCTTTTCGCGCCGTTCGACCAGCGAGTAGCCGAGATAGTTCAACACTTGCGGCTGATCGGGGTTCAATTCCAACGCGCGCCGGAAATCGGCCTCGGCCTGATCCCATCGCTTGAGACGCTCGTGCGAGATCCCGCGAGCGTAATGCAGAAACCAGTTGCCGCTGGATTCCGTCTCGGTCAGGTCAATGGCTGTGTCGTAAGAGGCCACCGCCGCCGCGTAATTCTCTTCCCGGCGCTGAATATCCGCCAGCGCGACATGAACGCCCGGCAGGTCTGGCTTTTGCGCGGCCAGATTCTGCAGCACTTCGATGGCGGCATCCGTTTTACCCGACCGGCCCAGAACCTCGGCCCGACCCAGTTCAGCGGCGTGATGGTCATTGCTTTCTGCGGGCACCTGACGATAAGCATCCACCGCCAGATCGTATTGGTTCAGCTCGTCCAGCAACTCGGCGCTCAGCAGAATAGCATCCACATGATCCGGGCGCAGGAAGCTGGCCAAGCGCGCATAAAGCAAAACGTAATCGGGCGAGGCCTCGGCGTTCAGTGCCGCGCCGACCGAGAAAAACACCTCGGCCATCCCATCACGCGCCGATCGCACATGGGTGAAGGGCAAGGTTTCACCGGCTGTGAGACGGCTGATGTAGTCCTCGATGGACGGATCGCTGCCCGCCGCAAAGACGTCATCCAGAAACGCCAATGCGTCGGCGTTGCGGTCCAGTTGTGACAAGACCTCGACCCGCGCCATCGCAGCACGACGGGAAAACTGCGCAATAGCCCCGTCATTTTCCGCAAATATCGCCTCGGCGCCTTCGAAATCCCCGATTGAGGCCAGCGCCATGGCTTTGTGGTAAAACGCAAACTCGCGCAATCCGTTTTGGGTCGAGACTGTATCGAACTGCTCCATCGCTTTGGTCATCTCACCCTGACCCAGATAGGCCCAGGACATCATCAAACCATCGACCAATGGCCCAACACCCTGAGTTTCAGGATCGCGGGCCAACAGTTCGGCCAGGTTATCATCGGCGATCAGGTTGGCGGCGACCACCATCCGCGCAGCCTGACTGGGCAGGTTCGCCTCTTCAATTGACTGCGCAACGGGCAGGGCGCGCTCGATCTCACCCAGCGCAAGCCGTGCGACGACAACGCTTTCCAGAAGCAGCGCGTTCTGGGGGTCGAATTTCAGTGCCTGAGCATAGTATTTCTCGGCCGCCGCATAATCGCTTTCATAGATCGCCTGACGCCCGGCCAGATAAGAGCCTGCGCCTGTATCCGCAGACACTGGAACCGCAACGGAAGAAGAGAGCAACACGGCCAATACCGTGCGACGAACAATGGAAATCACCAAAAGCCTGCCTTGCTGTCATTGACTGGGCGATAAGCTAGGGCCTTGGCCAGCAAGAGGCAATGGCAGAGCCTTCACGACCCTGCCAGTGCCCGTGTTTTTGCTTACATGTTGGGATAGTTCGGGCCATCCCCACCCTGCGGCGTGGTCCAGGTGATGTTCTGGCTGGGATCCTTGATGTCGCAGGTTTTGCAATGGACGCAGTTCTGGAAGTTGATGACGAATCGCGGACCGTTTTCATCCTCGACCATCTCGTACACGCCCGCGGGGCAGTAGCGCTGCGCCGGTTCGTCGAACTTGGGCAGGTTGACCTTGACCGGAATCTCAGGGTCGGCCAGGCGCAGGTGGCAAGGCTGGGCTTCCTCGTGGTTGGTGGCCGCAAAGGACACGTTGGTCAGGCGGTCAAAGGACAGCGTGCCATCGGGTTTGGGATAGTCGATGGGCTTGTGCTTGCTGGCATCCTCGGTCGAGTCCGCGTCGTTCTTGCCGTGGCCCAGCGTGCCGAACAGCGAAAAGCCCAGCGTGTTGGTCCACATATCCAGACCACCCAGCATTAGCGAGGCGGTCAGACCCCATTTCGACCACATCGGCTTGACGTTGCGCACCTTTTTCAGGTCGCTGCCAATAGCACCATCGCGCACGTCGGTCTCATATGCGGTCAGCTCATCCCCCGAACGGTCGGCCTTGATGGCGTCGAACGCAGCCTCGGCAGCGGCTTTGCCGGACAGCATGGCGTTGTGGTTGCCCTTGATGCGCGGCACGTTGACCATGCCCGCCGAACAGCCCAGCAGCGCCACGCCCGGCGCGACCAGTTTGGGCATCGACTGATAACCACCTTCGGTGATCGCACGGGCACCGTAAGCGACGCGCTTGCCGCCTTTCAGCAGCTCGGCCACCATCGGGTGATGCTTGAAGCGCTGGAATTCCATATACGGGTACAGGTGCGGGTTCTTGTAGTTCAGGTGAACCACGAAACCGACATAGACCTGATTGTTTTCAAGATGATAGATGAACGATCCGCCACCTGCGTTGCTGCCCAAAGGCCAGCCCATGGTGTGGGTGACGCTGCCTTCCTTGTGCTTGGCCGGGTCGATCTCCCAGATCTCTTTCATGCCGACGCCGTATTTTTGCACTTCCTTACCGGCCTGCAGGTCGTATTTGGCGATGACTTCCTTGGACAGCGAACCGCGCACACCTTCCGACAGGAAGACATATTTGCCGTGCAGTTCCATGCCCGGCTCGGTGTTCGGGCCATAAGAGCCGTCGGCTTCCAGACCAAAGACACCGGCGACCACGCCTTTGACTTCGCCATTGTCGCCATAGACCAGCTCGGAACAGGCCATGCCGGGGAAGATTTCCACGCCCAGTTCCTCGGCCTGCTCAGCCATCCAGCGGCAGACATTGCCCATCGATACGATGTAGTTGCCGTGGTTGTTCATCAGCGGCGGCATCGGGAAGTTGGGGATGCGGATCTGACCGGCTTCGCCCAGCATGTAGAAGTTATCTTCATGCACCGGGACGTTCAGCGGCGCGCCTTTTTCCTTCCAGTCCGGGATCAGCGCGTCCAGCCCGCATGGGTCAAGAACCGCACCCGACAGGATATGCGCACCCACTTCCGAGCCCTTTTCCAGAACAACAACGTTCAGGTCGGCATCAAGCTGTTTCAGACGGATGGCCGCAGACAGACCCGCAGGGCCAGCGCCCACGATCACTACGTCGTATTCCATCGCTTCGCGTTCAATCTCGGCCATCGCGGGCTCCTTAGCTAACTTTCCGAATTGGCGCTTTCACTGCGTGGTCTGCGCAATTTTGTTTCACGGGTGATTACCCGGTCCGAAAGACCTTGGTCAATCAAAACACGGCGTAACATTGCTGCAATGCGGCAGTTATGTATCCGGAGCGTCCCCCATCAGGTATCTGGGACCGCTACCATGGGACTTGGCCCGGTCATCAGGATTGTAAAGCGCGCATTTCGGCAGGCTGAGGCAGCCGCAGCCGATGCACCCATCCAGATTGTCGCGCAACCGCATCAGAGTATCGATTCGCTGATCCAGCCGGGCGCGCAGGGTGATGCTGATGTCCTTCCAGTCCTGCGGCGTGGGCGTGCGGTTGCCCGGCAGGCCGGACAGAACCTCGCGAATTTCCGGCAGGGTCAGGCCGAACTGCTGCGCAATCATCACAAAGCTCAGCCGTCTTATGTCGGCCCGCTGATAGCGCCGCTGCCCGCCTGCATTTCGCCAGGGCGCGATCAGGCCCTGCGCCTCGTAATACCGGATGGCCGACACCGCCAGCCCCGTGCGCCGGGCCAATGCGCCAATTGCCAGCCCTTCGGAAACCGCCATAGAACCCTCGCAAAAAATATCTTGACCTAAAGTTAGGTTTAGAAATTACGCTGAGTCGTGACAAGCAACAAATTCGCAAAGGAGAAACCATGATGGCGACGCTTGAACACACCAACTTCACCGTCCGCGACCCGCAGGCTTCGGCTGCGTGGATGCAAAAGGTCTTTGGCTGGAAGACCCGCTGGGAAGGCCCCGCCATTGCGGGCGGCTATACGGTGCATGTCGGCAGCCAGCACACCTATCTGGCGCTTTATGCCCCCGGAAACCCGAAACCCGCGGGCGAAAGCAGCTATGACATCGTCGGCGGGCTCAATCACGTGGGCGTTCTGGTCGAAGACATCGACGCCACCGAAGCCAAGGTGCGCGAAGCCGGGTTCACACCGCATAACCACGCCGATTACGAACCGGGCAGACGGTTCTATTTCGACGATGACAACGGCATCGAGTTCGAAGTGGTGCAATATGATTGATATGCTGTGTCTTTGCACCCCTTCGCGCCGCTGGCGGCGCAACAAGCCCCCGGATCACCGTCACAGGCGCGAACCGTCCCCGCCTGAACGGCGCTAAGTCGCGAATCGAACGCTGACTGCCCCTTGGCCTCTTGCAATTCACGCCCCATTTGGGTCAGGTACTGAACGACCCATCATTCGCCCCGACGCTTTCCCTGCGGCGGGGCGGCTCAATTTATGCGTGGACCACAAGACTATGGAAAAGATTCCAATGACGCCTGCGGGCAATGCCGCGCTGGCAGCAGAGCTGAAAAACCTCAAATCCGTCGAGCGTCCGGCGATCATCGAAGCCATCGCTTCGGCGCGGGAACTGGGTGATTTGAAGGAAAACGCCGAATACCACTCGGCCCGCGAAAAGCAGGGCTTTATCGAAGGCCGCATCAAGGAACTGGAAGGCATCCTGTCGCTGGCCGACGTGATCGACCCTGCCAAATTGTCCGGTGCGATCAAGTTCGGCGCCAAAGTCACGCTGGTCGATGAAGATACCGACGAAGAAAAGACCTGGCAGATCGTCGGAGAGTATGAGGCCAATATCGAAAACGGCCTGCTGAATATCAAATCGCCCATGGCCCGCGCCCTGATCGGCAAGGACGAAGGCGATAGTGTCGAGGTTCGCACCCCCGGTGGTGTGCGGTCTTACGAAGTTCTGAGCATCGAATACGCCTGACCGGAGCGTCTGATATGTCGGGGACCCAACCTGACCAGGAAACCGAACGGCCGACCTCTCTGGGCATCTATGATCGCCCCGAGCGGACAGGCGTGACCTCGATCGAAATCGCCGCAGGTGTGCTCAGCGTCATCTGGCTGGTGGTATCAGTTTTGTTTCTGGTGCTGCCCGACCAGACACAAGGCAGCGGGTTCATCGTGACCTTCCTTGCGGTGTTCATGCCGGTGGCGATGATCTGGGTTGCGGCCACAGCGATGCGGGCCAGCCGTGTGATGCGCGAGGAAAGCGCGCGGTTGCAGACGGCGATTGACGCGATCCGGCAAGCCTATGTCCTGCAACAGCAGCGGGCGGCCAGTTCCGTTGAGCCTGCGGTTGCCAAGAAACTGGACGAAATCGCCGCTGCCACGAAGAAAGCCGAGGATGCTCTGGCCACCTTTTCGACCAAACGGCGAGAGCCTGCATCGGGCGGCCAGCCTACGCTGGCTCCGGGCGATCAGACATCTTTGGCGCTTGGCACCACCGCCGAAGATATCGCGCCGCCACTGACAACCGACACCTTTATCCGCGCCCTGAATTTCCCCGAGACCGAGAAAGACACCGAAGGGTTCAACGCCCTGCGAATGGCGTTGAAAGACCGCAAGACCGCACAACTGGTGCAAGCCTCGCAGGATGTGCTGACCCTGCTCAGCCAGGAGGGCATCTATATGGACGACCTGCGCCCCGACATGGCGCGGCCCGAAATCTGGCGGCAATTTGCCCAAGGCGCGCGCGGGCGGTCCGTTGCGGCCCTGGGCGGGATCCGGGACCGGTCCTCGCTGGCGCTGACCGCTGCGCGGATGAAACAGGACCCGATCTTTCGGGATGCCGCCCATCACTTCCTGCGGCGCTTCGACAACATGATTGTCGAGTTTGAACCTGATGCCAGCGATGCGGAACTGACCGCGCTTGGCGACACCAGAACGGCACGGGCCTTCATGCTGGTGGGCCGCGTTGCGGGGACTTTCGACTAGAGTCAGGACCCTAGGCAGGCGTGACCGCCCAGCTCATCTTGGTGGCGCTGCTGAACCCGAACAGATGGCGGAACGGGCCGGTTTTCTCATAACCTACCGGCTTGAAACCTTCGCGTTCATACAAGGCCTGCGCGCGCGGGTTCGTGTCGATCACGTCCAACTGCACCTCGGCCATGCCCCGGCTACGCGCCTCGTCCTTGATCGCGGACAACAGCATCGTCCCGACGCCCTGCCCGCGCGCCTCGGCGGCAACAAAGATGCCGTCCATCTGAAACACGCCGGGTTTCAGGTCCCGCTCCAGCACGCTCAGCACCATGCCGCGCCACAGCGCGCCGAACCAGCCATAAACGCGCGCGAGGTCCGACAGGCTGCCGCCCGCCAACCCGCCCTCAGCCGTCTTGAACCCCGCAAGCCCCAGCAACCGGCCAGACGAATCCCGCGCGACCAATGCAAAGTCCGGAGCAAGCGCGCGTTCGAAAAAGGCCAGCCCCTTGTCGTCGGGGCCCATGACCTTGTGCAGTTTGGCTGCAAATGCCTGCCAGAACAGGGCTGCGGCCTGGGATCGTTCCGCCTCGGTAAATCCTTGCGAGACGGTTACGGTCATAGTCCGAAACTGCCGTAGGGAATGAACCGAACCGGATCGCCTGGCTGGATGTGCCGTGCGCCGTCTTCGATTTCGACCAGCCCCTCGGCCCAGCTGAGCCCGCTGATCCGGCCCGACCCTTCCGAGTGAAAGACCTCGGCCCTGCCATCGCGCAGGCGCGCGCGCAGGTATTCGCGACGACCGGGTTTCTTGCGCTTCTCAAACGCAGCGGGCACGTCGAAGCCTTGCGGATCGATCCAGCCCTCGCCCGACATCAGGCACAAAGCCGGGCGGGCGAAGATCAACGTGCAGACCATCGCGGCCACGGGGTTGCCGGGCAAGCCAAAGACCGGCGTGTCCGACCACATGCCCAGCGCCAGGGGGCGTCCGGGTTTCAGCGCAATCCGCCATTCCTGCATCGCGCCCGCTTCGCGCAACAGGGCCGAGACGTGATCCTCATCCCCCGCCGATGCGCCGCCACTGGTCAGGATGGCATCCGCCTGTTCTGCCGCCTCATCCAGCCGCGCGCGCAACACATCGCGGTCGTCTGCCACGCGACCCATATCGATGGGCTCAAACCCCATCCGCTCCAACAAGGACAGCAACATCGGGCGGTTCGCATCGAAAATCTGACCCGCACCCACAGCATCGCCCGGCTCGACCAGTTCATCACCGGTGGACAGAACCGCGACGCGCAGGGGTTTGCGAACGGGAACCTCGGCGATACCGACGGCGGACAGCAGCGCCATATCCGCCGGTGTCACCCTGCGCCCGGCGGGCAAGGCGGTGTCACCCTGCGCAACATCCTCGCCAGCGCGGCGGGTGTTTGCGCCCTTTTTTATGGGCCCGTGAAAGGCGATAAAGCCGTCCTGAACGGTCACGTCCTCTTCCAGAACAACGGTATCAACACCTTCGGGCAACGCAGCACCGGTCAGAATGCGCAGCGCATGGCCCGCAGGCACGGACCCGTCAAAGGGGATGCCCGCAGCCGCGCGGCCCTCGGTCAGGGGCATCACCTGCGCGCCGTCTGCGGCGGGACCTGCAAAGCCATAGCCGTCCACCGCCGTATTGGGTTGCGGTGGGTTCGAGCGTTTTGCCACCACATCCTCGGCCAGAACCCGACCCATAGACTGCGCCAAGGGCACGGTCTCGGACCCTGTTACCGGTCGCAACCGATCCCGCAACAGCGCCAATGCCTCATCCACCGGCGTCCAGTTCACCCCTGCAGGCAAGGCGAAACAATCGTTTCGCAACGGCGGCGGCGCTATGGTCGGTTTGTTTTGCGGTACACCCAAAATCCACCCCTCCTCTGGGGCTATGACAGTCAATTGCTCTGTCAATTCCTGATCCGTCAACCGAGACAGTGTCAATGCGACCTGTTCAACCTGCCACGCATCCTTGATGCGATCCGGCGGAGCCTTCCCCAATTTGAGCGAGGGCCAGATCTCGACAAAAGCCACGGGCCTGTCCAGCAGCTGAAACGGCCACACGGCGATCTTACCCGCATAAGCGTGCCGCAAACGGCTCAGAACCGGCAGGCCCATCATCACCTGACCACCCACAGCCCCTGCACCGGCCATCTGCCAGCAGGTGAAGCTGCCTTTGGCCAGCGTCTCAACACCGCGGCGATCCGGGAACGGGTTGTGATAGTCCTGTTTGGTGCGCGGCAATCCGTCAACCTCGCGCCGCAGGGCGTTCATCCAGAACGGACCTTTGCCGCCAAACCGACGGTTGATCCGCCCCGCCAGATCGAAGCGGTTGTTGGCGGTCGGAGAATCCTGGATCTGCGCCCCGAACCAATCCCACAAAGCCAAAGGATCATTGGACCCAGTAATCGCTTGGGCAAATCCCTCGGGGTAACCAAAGGGGAAGTCAAAGCCCAAAAGCAGGCGGTGGCCTGCGGTCAGTTCGGTATCAATCAACGCACGCAACCAGCCCTCGGCCGCCTGACGATTTCGCAGATAGTCCAGCGCCTGCACGGCATCATCGCGCACGACACAAGCCCAGATCGCATCTTTGCGCGGGCGCGGTCCGGTATCGTTACCACCCGACCAGTCCACCATCGCAAAGCTGTCGAAAAGGCTCACAAACCGACCTCGGACAGGATGAAATCCGCAATTGCCTTTGTGTCGTTCAGGTTGAAAACAGGGCGATCCAGGTCCAGAGGCGTATCGCTGGCAACCGCGCGGATCGTGTCGTCTCGGGTCGCGATCAGGTCATTGCCTGGCTCGGCGCGGAAGGCTTCAACCTTGGGGTGACGCTCGCGCTTATAGCCCTCGATCAACACCAGATCGACCGGCGACAGACGCGCCAGCAGAACCTCCAGCGAAGGCTCCGGCGCCCCGCGCAATTCCTGCATCAGGGCCACACGTTGCCCCGAGGCCAGCAGCACCTCGTTGGCGCCGGCCATTCGGTGACGGTGACTGTCGCGCCCGGGCTGGTCGACATCAAAGGAATGATGCGCATGTTTGACGGTTGAAACGGTGAACCCGCGCCCGGTGATCTCGGCCACCAGCCGCTCCATCAACCCGGTTTTGCCCGCGTTTTTCCAACCGGTGACGCCGTAAACCCTCATGCCTGCTCCAACAGTTTCCGGGCCAGCGCCAAATCGTCCGGCGTATTGACGTTGAAGAACGGGTCAAAGGGGTCAGCCGGAAACAACGCTTCGCGCCCGTTGTGCTGATCGGTCCACAGCACGACCTTACGCAGCCCATCGTTCAACGCCGCACGCAGATCATCCCGCAGCGCCACCGGCCAGAGGCCAAATGTCGGATGCCGGTTCACCCGCTTTCCGCCGCCAGATTTCAACGCCTCCTCGCCCGTGCGCGGCGTCGTCGCCAACACCAGCGGGTGCGTCTGCCCCTGTGCTGTTTCGGTCAACCGATCCACCAGATCACGTGGGAAAAAGGGCGTATCAGCGGCGGCAGTCACGATACTGTCCGCGCCCTGCTCTGCCGCCCAATCGAGCCCGGCCAGAACGCCCGCCAACGGACCGGCAAAGCCTTCAATCGTGTCGGGCAGGATCGGCAGGTTCAAATCGGCGAACCGCGCAGGGTCGCCGTTGGCATTCAGGGCGAGACCATCCACCTGCGGTGACAATCGGTCGATCACATGAGACAACAGGCTCTGCCCGCCGATCTCCAACAGCCCCTTATCGCCCCCGCCCATACGGGTCGCCAGACCACCTGCGAGGATAATGCCAAGGGGCTTGCGCGATGACTTACCCATTCGCACTCTTCCGTCGATGTTTCCTGTCCTCTACCGCGACGCTGGCCGGGTCTGCGTCCCTCACCAGCCGGTCCTCACCCGAGAGGCACACAAACCGCTGGCCGCGCATCCGGCCGATCAGGGTCAGGCCGACCTCGCGCGCGATCTCGACGCCCCAGGCGGTGAAACCGGACCGTGAGGCCAGCACCGGGATGCCCATCATCGCTGTTTTGATTACCATCTCGGACGTCAGCCGCCCGGTGGTGTAGAGGATCTTGTCCTCCGCCGCCTCACCCTCGGACAGCATCCAGCCTGCAATTTTGTCGACCGCGTTGTGGCGGCCCACATCCTCCATATAGACCAAGGGGCGATTTTCACTGCACAGCACCGTACCGTGGATCGCCCCGGCCTCAAGATACAGGGATGGCGTACGGTTGATCTTGGCGGCCAGATCATAGAGCCATGAGGTGCGCACCTGAACCTGCGGCAGGCGCACGTCCTCCAACCCCTCCATCATGTCGCCAAACACGGTGCCCACGGCGCAGCCGCTGGTGCGGGTCTTTTTCTTCAGCTTGTCCTCGTAGGAGGTCTCACGCGCCGTGCGGACCACGACGGTTTCCAGATCGTCGTCGTAATCGACCCGTGTGATCTGATCATCCGCCAGCAACATGCCCTGATTGCGCAGGAACCCCAGCGCCAGATATTCCGGATAATCACCGATGGTCATCGCCGTTACGATTTCCTGGGAATTGAGGAAAATTGTCAGCGGGCGTTCCTCGACCACCGAGATCTGGCTGACCTCGCCATTCTGGTCCACGCCTTCTACCGCGCGGGTCAGGCGGGCCGCGCCGGGGTCGGGGGCGATGATGTAGTCCGTGACATCCAGTTCCGTGGCCAATTGCAACCCTTTCCCAAGACCGCTACTTCTTCTGCGGACACCATAGGATTTAGCCATGGCAACCGCCACATCCAAGTCATACTTCTGGAAGGGTTTTCGCGACGGGACGCCGTTCATCTTCGTGGCGATGCCCTTCGGGACCCTGTTCGGCGTTTTCGCGACCGAGGCCGGGCTGGACATCGTTCAGACAATGGCCTTCTCGATTACGGTTTTTGCAGGCGCCGCACAGTTTGCCGCCTTGCAGTTGCTGCAGGACAACGCACCGACCATCATTATTCTGGCCTCCGCATTGGCGGTAAACCTGCGGGTGGCGATGTATTCGGCCTCGCTCACCCCTTATTTGGGGGCGGCGCCCCTGTGGCAGAGGGCCTGCGCGGCCTATTTGATCGTGGATCAGTCCTATGCCTGCTCGGTGGTGCGGTTCGAAAAAGAACCGAAAATGACCGTGCCTCAGCGCATGGCATATTTCTTCGGGTCGGTCACGCCGATCACGCCGCTTTGGATGCTCACCACCTATCTGGGTGCGGTTCTTGGGGCACAAATCCCTGAAAGCTGGGCACTGGATTTTGCGCTGCCGATCACCTTTCTGGCCATGGTGGGCCCGATGATGCGGACGCTGGCGCATGTGGTCGCCGCGCTGGTTGCGATTGTCGTCGCACTGCTGACGGTTGCCGTCCCATTCAATCTGGGTTTGCTGATCGCCGGAGCGGCGGGGATGGTGGCCGGGGCGCAAGCCGAACTGATGCTGGAGCGGAAGAAATCATGACACAGGTCGACCCGGTCACCATCTGGACCATCATCGTCGGGCTGGCCGTCGGCAGCTTTGCCCTGCGCTTTGCCTTTATCGGGCTGGTTGGCGACCGTCCGATGCCACCATGGCTGTTGCGGCATTTGCGCTACACAGCGGTTGCCATCATTCCGGCCCTGATTGCGCCACTGGTCGTCTGGCCCACGGCAACCGAAGGGCAACCCGACATACCGCGCATGGCGGCCGCCGCAGTCGCATTATCGGTCGGAGTTCTGACAAAAAACGTCCTTGCCGCGATTTTCACCGGCGCGGCAACCCTTTACGGGTTGCTGTTCCTATTGGGTTGACGTCGCATCCAACTGGTTCAGGCGCGCATTGTTCGCGGCCAGACCCTTTTGCAGATCGGCATCGTCGTTCTCGCGGTATTCTTCCGTCACCACACCGGGCAATTGTCCAAACTGATCCGAGAGCTTCACCGGGTAGAACGTGACGTCGATCTGTTCGAACCCCGGCACTTGCTGCAATATCCGGGCGGTTGAGTTTGCGCAGAACGCGCCTGCAACCGGACCGCTTTGCTTGGCTAGTTGCAGCGCGATTTCGGCCTGTTGAGGGCTCACCTGAATCGTTTGGATGCGCGCATAATGGGATTCGCGTGCGTGTGAGCTGCGGTAGGCTTGCTCGACCGCCGGGGTGATCCCATAAAGAACGTCGTCTTTGATCGGCACCACGTCTGCGCGAAACGACCCGGCCGGATCAAAGATCACCCGCTCGCTGCCGCCGATCATCAAGGATGTGTGCGCGCCGGATCCGGTGCGCGTATTGATCATCGTGTACAGCGTCAGGGTAGACGGCCCGGGGTCACGGTAAGACCGGGCGACAATCTCGGCCTGATCTGCCTGCGGGCGGTCGGACACCGCGCAGCCTGTCAGCGTTGCTGCCAGAAGGCAGGCAATCAAAATCCGGAACACGGCCGCCCCCGCTGCGGTTTAGGACGCGAAAACCGCGAGGAACAGGCAAAGGAAGGCGATGACAACCACACACCATGTGGTGGCCTTGATGAAGCCGTTGAAGGTTTTTTCCTGGACGGTGATGTCCATTTCGCCGTGCTTGTGGTCAGCCATGTGTCTAAGAATCCCAATTCGCGTGTTTTCCAGTTGGATAATCGAAAAGAGTCAGGCTGTCACCACGTCATTCGCGCGCAGGTGCACGACGTCATTCGCGCGCAGGGCATGACGTCACTCGCTTGCAGGGGTGCGTTCTCCAAACACGGAACATCCCGGATATCCAAATCCCCAGCGCCAGGGCAAACCGCTGCACGGGCCGCCGCCAAAGCGGACGGCTCCGTACATGGCATCTGCGGTCAGTGCATGGACGTTTCGGATCTGATCCGGGGTCATCTCATAGCGCTCTGCGTATTCCTCGGCATGGCTGTCGCCATGGTCCTTGACGCAGGCGCGCAAGGTTTGATCCGCAGAAAGCCGCGCGTCAAAGCTGTCTTCGGCGCGCAAGGCCCCGCCTGCGTTGTGATAGGCGCGATCGTGGATGACGCAACATTCCTCCCATGGGGGATGCGCCTGATACAGCTCACCGATCTGCGGGAAGGTGTCTGCCACCCAACGCCAACTGGCCGACAACCCGCCCGAACATCCGTCCGTATCAAACGGTGTCAGAGGTTCGACGCCCCGCTGCGCGATCAAGGCGCGGTGCGCAGGCATTTCGACGCTGCGCATCAGGTCCTGCGCGACGGCAGGCCCCGACAGGCAGATCAGAAACAGCGCCAGCTTATGGGCTGTCATCGCGCATCGCCTCGGTATCGACCTGCATTCCGAAACTTGTGGCCAGCCACAGCAGCAACCGCTCTGCCGGTCCCATCTCGGCACGAACGCGCAAAACCTCGCGCGCCATGGCCGGGCGGTCGGTGATCAGCCCGTCCACCCCCATCGAGGCCATGGCCGACATTTGCAGCGGGTCATTCACCGTCCAGACATAAATGTCCTTGCCCGCATCCTGAACGGACCGGATCAGGCCCGGCGAGACCGTGGCCGCGTTCACGGCAACAAAATCCCCCTCCAACCCGGACAGATCACCCACGGCAGTCGCGGCCAGAACGCCCGTCCGCCAGTCGGGCCGGATCGCCTTCATCTTCTGCACAGCCGGGTATTTCAGCGACATGGTGGCAATGTCGTCCTGCATTCCCAACTCTTCGACCAAAGCAGCCACGCGGTTCTCCAGATCAATATCGTGACCGTAGTATTTCAGCTCGATAATAACCTTGGATCTACCCTTTGCGGCCTCCAAAACCTCACGCAGCGTCGGGGTGCGCTGATCGGCATATTCGGGGCCGAACCAGCTGCCGATATCAATCTTGGCCACATCCTCCATCGTGGCGTCCCAAACCTTCAGATTGACCCCGGCCAGTTTCATGAAATCGCTGTCATGGGCGACGATCACCACATCATCCGCCGTTTCCTGTACGTCGATCTCAACCCAGTCCGCGCCGTCCTCGATGGCTTTCAAGACCGAGGCCATGGTGTTTTCAGGCCGCAACGCCGCCGCCCCGCGGTGGCCGATCACCTCGGCCCGGTCCGGGGCCTGCACCCGTTCCAGCAGGTTTTGACCAAACCAAACACCTGCCAGCACGGCGACCAAGGCCAGACCAACGGCGGTGAACAGCGGCACCCCCAGACGCCCCGGTTCGGGATGCGGCAGGTCCGCTGTCTGCGGTTCAAAGAACCGGTCCAGCAAAACCGCCAAAGCGCCCAGCGCCGTGGCTGCCAGCACCAACCCGGCCAAGGCCCAAAGCCCCGCAATGATCAGGCTGTAGATCAAGGCCAGACGCAGATGACCGCTGCCCTGCAACGGCACCAGTGCAAACAGGAGGCCCGCAACCCACGCAATCACTGCAGCAATGACAAGGCGCGTGGCCAGCCACAGCACCAGCGACAGTTTCAGACGGCCCCGATTACCCTCCATCCGCGATGCGCTGATATTGAACACATGCGCCGGGTGAACGTTTTCAAACAGCACCAGATGCAGCGAAAGCGCCCAGGCCGATAGCCTGCGGATCAGGACCCATGCCATCACAAGCATCACCGCCCCGATCATCAACACAGCGATCCAGAAGGCGGGTGGGTGGAAGGTCAGGTAGTAGTTGATGTCATATTCGGTCAGCCACCACCACGCGATCAGGCCGGAAATGGCCAGAAAGGGCAGCGCCAGAAGCAGAACGCGCAGGATAAAGCGCGCTGCAAAGTTGAACAGCGCGGGCAGGCGCGACAGAACCAGGCGGATCGAAGAGCTGCCTGCGCGCCACGGATCGGGTTCGCCCATGCGAAGCGAACCCGCCATGACCGCAAAGACAAAAACCTCGGCCATCAGAAACAGGCTCAGCACCACAAGTGCGGCGATGAACCCGGCGGGGGACAGAATGAAGGCTGCGATGTCCTGATCCGTCAGGGCCGTTTGATTGGACAGGGACACCGCGAGATTGACCGCCGCCGCCACGCCCGGTGCAATCAGCGCGATCAGCAACAGGCGGACGGCAAGGTAGACGGGCACAAAGACACGCCGCCGCCGCCAGGCGGCACCATAGGCATGTGTAACGGCTGAGAAATCTGACACTTGCGCGGCCTCCTGAACGGTTTACTCATTCAAGGCTGCGAAAGCGTGAATTGCAAGTCAGCTTTCTTCCAGATCTGCGGCCAGACGGAACCCGATGCGGTTGGCGGGCTTGTCCTCGACCGATTTCGGCAAGGCGCGCAGCATGACATTCAACTGGCTGACATGCTGTACCAGCTGGGTGCGGGCGCCCGATCCATCCGAGCCGTAGAAGGTGATGACATCGGGGTCGAAATACCCCATCCCTTCGATCCGCATGACACCCGCGTCACCGCCGGTGAAGCCCATCGCAACCTCCTGATCTCCATCCAGCGTCTTTTCAAAGTTCTGGATGTAAAGGATCAGACGTTCGTATGCCCATTGGGCCGGGCTTTTGGTCTCGACCGGTTGTTGCAAGGGTTCCGGCAGGGTTTTCGAACCGGATTCGGCCTCGGCGTTTGCGTGGACCTCGTAGCAGCGCGGCAGGGCCGCCGCTTCGGCAGCTTCGGCTGAGGTTTCGATCTCGTCCTGCATTCTTTACCCTTTGCGTTGGTAGACCCAGGCACCGTCTGCGCGGCGCGTCCGGGTGACAGCTCCAATGTGGTAAAGATGGTTCATATGTGCAACCGCTTCGACCAGGGCCAGGCCATATTCCCCCTCGCCGATCGACCGTTTGAACAGGGGCGCAAAACACTCGGCGGCGGCTTTGGGTTCGGTCAGGTCTTTCAACAAGCGCTTAAGCGCACCGTGATGGTTGTCGATCAACTGCCGCATCCGCAGCGGCAGGCCAGTGAACGGCAATTTGTGCCCGCCCAGAACCAGATGTTCGGGCCGCGCCAGGGTTGCAAGCCGTTCACACGCCTCCAGCCAGCCCGAGATCGGGTCGGCCATGGGCTCGGTCGCGTAGACGCCCAGATTGGGACTGATCGAGCTGAGGATCTGATCGCCGCTGAGAACCAGATCATCGTCGCGGCTCCAGAGCGTGACATGTTCCGGCGCGTGGCCGTTGCCCATATGCACGTCCCAGTCCCGCCCGCCCATGCGGAACACGTCGCCCTGCTGGATGCGGGTGAACCCAAGCGGCATGGGATAGACGCTGTCGGCAAAGTTAAAGGGGCGGTCGGCTTTGCGTTTATCCAGAACCTCGGCCGCCATTCCGGCGCTTTGGTAGAAATCCAGCGTTTCCTGCGGCCAGCTTTCCTGCACGTCCAGCGTCAGCATGCGCGCGAACAGCCATGCGGTTCGGCTGGTCACCAGTTCAGCGCCGTATTCGGACTGAAACCAGCCCGCGTTGCCGATGTGATCGGGGTGATGATGCGTGGCCACAACCCGGTGGACGGGTTTGCCGCCCAGCGGCCCGGACATCAGATCCTGCCAGATCGCGCGGGTTTTCCGCGACGACATCCCAGTGTCGACGATGGTCCAGCCGTCACCGTCATCCAGCGCGTAGACATTCACATGGTCCAGCGCCATCGGCAGCGGCAGTCGGATCCACAGCACACCTTCGGCAATCCGCGTGGCCTCGCCGGGTGCAGGCCGCTCGGGCCAGAGGTAGCGGATGGCCGGAGAGTGCAGGTCGTCCATCATGCCGACAGATCATCCGCGCTAAGGGCAAACAGGTCCACCGACCCGTTCTGCGCTTGCGCCAGCAGGCCGGTATATTCGGGCAGCAGCGCTTTGATGTAATAGCGCGCCAGCTTGCCACGTGGGCCCTTTGGGTCCGCCAGGGCGGCTTTCAGATGGAAATGCCCGCCCAGAACCCGCGCGAAGGCGTGCAGATAAGCCAGCGCCCCGGCAAAGCGGTCATTCATGTTGCCCTGTGACACCATCCATTCGGTTGCTTCGCGCAGGGACTCGGTCGCCTCCCACACGGGACCGGCAAGATCGGGCACAGTGGCGCGGGCCTGTTCGGCGTGATCTTCGATCTCGTCCAGCAGGCGCGAAGCCGCCTCGCCCCCGTCCATCATCTTGCGGGCGACAAGGTCCATCGCCTGAATACCGTTGGTGCCTTCGTAGATCGCGGTCACACGGACATCGCGGTAGAACTGAGCCGCCCCGGTTTCCTCGATCACGCCCATGCCGCCATGCACCTGAATGCCGGTTTCAGACACGCGCATCCCGGTGCGGGACCCGAACGCCTTGGAGATCGGGGTCAGCAATGCAGCGCGGGCCACCCAATCAGCGTCGCCTGTCGCTTCGGCCATGTCGATGGCGGCAGCATTGGCCAGCATGATCGCACGGGCCGCAAAGGTATCGGCGCGCATATCGGCGACCATTCGGCGCACATCGGCGTGGTCAATGATTGTCCCTGAAGGGGTTTTGCCCTGCTTGCGATCCTGCGCGTAGGCCAGCGCGTGCTGATAGGCGGCTTCGGCCACACCGATGCCCTGCCCGCCCACGCCCAGCCGCGCGTTGTTCATCATGGTGAACATGGCTGCCATGCCGCCATGTTCCTGCCCCACCAGCCAACCGGTTGCACCGTCATATTGCATCACACAGGTGGGCGAGCCGTGCAGACCCAGCTTATGCTCGATTGAAACAACCTTCAGATCATTGCGCGCACCCGGATTGCCATCGGCATCCGGGATAAACTTGGGCACCAGGAACAGCGAAATCCCCTTTGTGCCCGGCACCCCATCCGGCAAGCGTGCCAGCACCAGATGACAGATATTTTCGGCAAAGTCGTTGTCACCCCATGAGATAAAGATCTTCTGCCCCGAGATCGCATAGGTTCCATCGCCGTTGGGTTCGGCCTTCGATGTCAGCGACCCAACATCCGAGCCTGCCTGCGGTTCCGTCAGGTTCATCGTGCCCGACCATGCACCGGTCATCAGCTTGGGCAGATACAGCGCCTTGAGCGCGTCACTGGCATGGTGCTGCAGGGCTTCGATCTGCCCCTGGCTCATCAGCGGGGCCACCTGCAGTGACAGGCAGGCCGCGCTCATCATCTCGTTCACGGCGGTGGTGACGGTCATCGGCAGGCCCATACCGCCATGCTCGGGGTCGCCGCTGATCCCGATCCAGCCGCCCTCGGCAATCGCGGCCCAGCCATCCGCATAGCCGGGCGGGCTGTGCAGCACACCATCCTCCAACCGTGCCGGTTTCAGATCGCCGGTGGCGTTCAGTGGGGCCAGAACCTCTTCACACATCTTGCCCGCCTCGGACAGGATCGCGCTGACGACGTCGGGGCTGGCATCGGCAAACCTTTCGGTCGCCGCAATCTGATCGAATTCGACCACATTTTGAAACAGGAACTCGTAGTCTGAAATCGGTGCGCGGTATGTCATGTTGTCCCTCGGGGGCTGTCTGACCGGTATTGCGCAGGCGGGCTTGGAATTCCGGCCCGGCACCGGTATGCATCAAGGCTTGGGTGCATTACCTACCTGTCCTTATGTTGCAAGCAACCAAAACGCGGCGTCACCAGACATGATCCCCACAACTCTCGATCTGACAGCAGACCCAGACGGCATCGCGCGCGCGGCTGACCTGCTGCGTCAGGGCCTGCTGGTCGCCTTTGCAACCGAGACGGTCTATGGCCTTGGCGGCGATGCCCGCAACGGAGAGGCCGTGGCCGCGATTTACGAGGCCAAGGGCCGCCCCAGCTTTAACCCGCTGATCGCCCATGTCGCTTCGGCCGAGGCTGCGCGGCGGTTTGTCGAATGGTCGGATCACGCGGAAACCCTTTCCAATGCCTTTTGGCCCGGCCCGCTGACACTGGTTCTGCCTTTGCGCGACGGGCACGGGATTTCTTCACTGGTCACGGCGGGGCTGGACACGCTGGCGGTGCGGGTGCCCGCGCATCAAACCGCCCGCGATCTGCTGACCGCCTTTGACGGGCCGGTCGCGGCCCCGTCGGCGAACCCCTCAGGTCAAATCAGTCCGACGACTGCCCAGCATGTGCGTGCAGGCCTTGGAGGCCGGATCGCAGCCATTCTGGATGATGGCCCTTGTGGCGTGGGTCTGGAATCCACAATCGTGGGGCTGGCCGGAGAGCCGACCTTGCTGCGCCCCGGAGGTGTGGCGCTGGAAGCGGTCGAGACCGCCCTCAACACCCGCCTGCACCTGCACCAATCCGGCGACCTGCTGACCGCGCCCGGGCAATTGCAGTCACATTATGCCCCGGATGCGCCCGTGCGCCTGAACGCGCAGAGCAGGCAAGGCGATGAGGTTCTTTTGGGCTTTGGCCCTGTCGATTGCGATCTGAACCTGTCTGAAGCCGGAAACTTGCCCGAGGCCGCCGCCAACCTGTTTGCGGCACTGCACAGCTTGAATGAAACGGGCCGGCCGATTGCCGTGTCTCCGATCCCGGACCATGATCTTGGGGCTGCGATCAATGACCGCCTGCGCCGGGCCGCGGCCCCACGCGACAGCTGATCAGGCGCGGCCCGCGCTGGCCGACAGGGTCAGGGGATCGACGCCCAGCGTGGCCAAGGCGGCCTCCCACTTTTCGTCGTCGGGCACATCAAACACGAGTTTCGAGCTCGCCTCGGTCGTCAGCCAGCCATTCATTGCGATCTCATCTTCCAATTGCCCCGGCCCCCAGCCGGAATAGCCCAGTGCGAGCACAGAATTCAGCGGCCCCCGGCCCGAGGCCAGATCCTCCAGCACATCCAGCGTCGCGGTCATGCTGAAATCATCCGAGATTTGCATGGAATGCAGGTTGGCCTCGTAATCTGCGCTGTGCAGGACAAAGCCGCGCGACATCTCGACCGGGCCACCGAAATGCACAAGCCGCTCGCCCACAATCGGGATACTGCAGGCGATGTTCAACTGCCCCAGCAGGGCCTTGATCCGCAGGTCCGAGGGTTTGTTCACGATCAGACCCATCGCGCCATCGTCGCCATGACTGCACATATAGACAACCGAGTGGTCGAATCGCGGATCGCCCATGCCGGGCATCGCAATCAACAGTTTTCCGGTCAGGTCCATTGGGTGGCTTCTCTTTTTCAACTCAGCTTCACAATGACCCTGCGGCGCAGGGATTGGCAAGTCGGCAGCGGGGTTTTCCGCAGATTTCAGTCAGGTGACCCGAACGTGACTTGGATTTTCGTGCCGCACCGCGCATGTATAGGCAATGAACACGCTGATGAAATCCCTTGCCGCCACCATCGCGGCCTGTTTTTGCATGATCTTTCCGGCCACCGCGCAGGGGCTGGACGGAGTTGTCAGGCTGGACATTCTGGATGGTGGCCGCACCGCCAATGGGACCTATATGGGGGCCTTGCGCCTGACTTTGAAGGACGGGTGGAAGACCTATTGGCGCGCACCGGGCGATGCGGGCATTCCGCCGCAATTCGACTGGAACGGGTCGCGCAACGTGGGCGATGTGTCAATCACATGGCCCGCGCCCGATGTGTTTGACCAGAACGGCCTGCAATCTATCGGATACGAGGATCAACTGGTTCTGCCGGTCGAGATCACGCCGAAGAACCCGGCCAAGCCCGTGCGTCTGCGCGGTGAGATGGATTTGGGCGTCTGCAAGGATGTCTGCATCCCCGAACGGCTGGATTTCGACCACACGCTGGATGCCGAAGCGGGCCGCAACCCTGCCATCGCCGCAGCACTGGCCCAGCGCCCGTTTTCCGCGCGTGAGGCCAACGTATCCGCTGCGCGGTGTAGTTTGACCCCAACGGCGGACGGCATGCAGATCGAGGCACGTGTGACCATGCCTTCGGCGGGTGGGCAAGAGATCGCGGTGATAGAACCCGGCAATCCGGTGCTGTGGGCTTCGCAGCCCAAAACCGTCCGGCAAGGTGGCACGCTGATCGCAACTGCCGAGGTCATCAATGCCTCTGGCGCGCCTTTTGCGCTGGACCGGTCCGAGATTCGGATCACGGTATTGGGCGCTAACCACGCCGTGGACATTCAGGGCTGCACCGCTGGGTGATCGCATGACCCAAACCCCGAAGATCGGCGCGCTGGCGGTTGTGCTGCATCAGGATCAGGTTCTGCTGGTGCAACGCAGCAAACAGCCTGACCGGGGATTGTGGGGCTTTCCCGGCGGTCACCTGGAATGGGGTGAAACCGTTTTGGAGGCTGCGCAGCGAGAGCTATTCGAGGAAACCTCGGTCACTGCGCAGCCAACACATTATCTGGACAATCTGGACATGCTGCGGCGGGATGAGGCGGGCCTTGTGATCTCCCACTACCTGCTGGTCGGCGTGGCCTGCCGCTATCAATCCGGCGCGCCGGTCGCAGGCGATGATGCACTGGATGCGCGCTGGTTTCCGATTGAGCAAATACGGCAGGGCGATCTGCCGATGAGCGCACGGGTTCGTCAACTTCTGGAATATGCTCTGCGCGAAGGCTAAGGGCCAACATGATCTTTCAGCCTCGCGTAAAGCATCCCAGAGGCTATAAAGCTGAGGACGACAATCGGGATCGCCCCAACCAGAAATGCGCCCAGACCCATGTTCAGAACGGCCACCCCTTCATCACCCGAATAGAGGGCGGACAGGGCACCGACCGGAGCGCCTGTCAACGCTGGCCAGACCATTGTCACGGCAAACCAGAACAATAGCGCCGCGCCCGTGGCGGCAACTGCCCCCTGCATCACCCGATCCGGGGCGCGGACAGCTCGGCGCATGGCTGTCATCGGACGCGATACGTCGTTCAGGATCGCCAGCAGGGCCGGAACCAGCACCAGAACCAGCAACATGCCAAAGCCCAACCCGTAGACCAGAGTGATCACCGTGGGCTTCAGGAACTGCGCCTGCTGAGAGCCTTCATACAGCAAAGGCGTCAGCCCCAGCACCGTCGTCAGCGTGGTCAGCATCACAGGGCGCAACCGGTCCGCTGTGCCTTCGACGATAGACGGCACCAATCCGCGTTCCTGCTGGTGGCCATCGATGGTCGTCACCAGCACAATCGAGTCGTTGATGATGATCCCGGTCATGCCCAGCAGACCCACAACCGTGAACATGCTCAGCGGTACGTCCCAGATGTAATGCCCCCAGATCGCGCCCACCAAGCCAAACGGGATGATTGCCATCACCACTAAGGGCCGCGACCAGCTGGCAAAGACCCAGGCCAGTACCAGATAGATCCCGGTCAGACACAGGATCAGGCCTGTGCGCGCCTCGGACAGGAACTCATCCTCTTGTTCGCTGAGGCCCGCCATGCGCCATTCGACCTGACGTTCGGCGGCGATATTGGGCAGAATCTCTTCGTTCAGCGCGCGTTCGATCTCGGCCGCGCGGGTCGGATCGTCCTCGGATATGTCGCCATTGACCGAAATCACCCGCAGCCCGTTTTCACGCCGTACGGTCGAGAAGCCCGACTTGCGTTCGACCGAGACGATATCGGCCAGCGGCACATAGACCCCGTCCGGGGTGCGCATCAGCGTGCGTTCAAGGAAATCGGCGGTCAGTTCGCCCTCGGGCAATTCCACACGGATCTCAGCACTGCGGGGACCATCGGGGAAGGTCGCAGCCTCGATCCCGTTGAGCCTGTTGCGCAGAACCCGACCCAAGGTTTCGATCCGGAAGCCCAGCGCCTGACCTTGCGCAGTCAGGTCCAGAATGAATTCTTCCTTGTCATAAGCCAGATTATCCTCAAGCGCCGAGACCTCGGGGAATTTCGACAATTCGGTCTGCAAATCCTCTGACGCCGCCTTGAGAGTATTCACATCCGAGCCATAGAACTGCACATCGATGGCATCACCGCCGGGGCCGGATCGCCAGCCGCGGAAACTGATCAATTCGACCTTGGGGTGGCGGGGTACGAATTCCTGCAACTCGCCCACAAACTCAAAGCTCGAATAAGGGCGCAGGTCGGCGTCGATCAGTTCGATCGAAATACCACCCAGCAAATCGTCGTCCTTGCCCTCGGCGGCGGACAGACCAAACCCGGCACTGCCGCCAACCTCGGCCAGAACATAGTCGATGGGGTTGCGGCCATGGCGTTCCTCGTAAATCTGTCCCAGCTCATCGGTGGCCTGCTGCAACTGGCGCATCATTTCAAGCGTATCGGCGCGGGTGGCGCCTTCGGCCATGATGAAGTTGCCGGTGACCGAGCCACGCTCGGGCGCATTGAAGAACCGCCAGTTCACGTCGCCTCGGATGAACAGGGCAATCTGGCTGGCCAGAATAACGATCATCAGGGCGACGACCACATACCGCGCCCAGATGACCCAGGCGATGAAGGGCCGGAACAGATGATCCCGCACCCAGCGGAACCCCCGGTTCACGACCCGATTGGGCAGGTCGTACCAATGTTCCTTGGCCGAATGCGCGATGGCATGGGCCATGTGGTTGGGCAGGATCAGGAAGCATTCGATCAGTGAGGCCGCCAGAACGGCGATCACGGTAAAGGGAATATCTCGGATCAACTCTCCGAACCGACCACCGACAAGGGTCAGGCCGAAAAAGGCGATTACCGTGGTGATCGTGGCCGCAAAGACCGGCATGGCCATGCGCCGGGCGGCGCGCTCGGCGGCAACCATGGGCGGTTCGCCCAATCGGCGGGCACGGAAATCGGCGTGTTCGCCCACCACAATCGCGTCATCGACGACGATGCCCAGCGTGATGATCAGGCCGAACAAGGACACCATATTCAGCGACAAACCGCCCAGATACATCAGCGCAATCGCCGCTGACATCGCGACCGGGATGCCTGCCGCCACCCAAAAGGCGATCCGGGCGTTGAGGAACAAAAACAGCAGGCAGACGACCAACCCAAGCCCGACAAGGCCGTTGTCGATCAGAATATCCAGCCGATCCGTGATCGCCTGCGCGCGGGTGCGGATCAGTTCAACCGTGACACCTTCGGGCAGGCTGGCCTGCATTTCGGCGACGACATCTTCGACCGAATGCTGGATGCCGATGGCGTCACCCAGATTCGAGCGGTCCACCCGGATGGACATGGCCGGGTTCTCACCCACAAAGTAGCTGCGGTTGCGATTGACCCCTTCGACCCGGATCGTCGCCACATCACCCACGAGCAGTTTGGACCCATCCGCAAAGTTGCGCAGCGTGATGCCTTCGATCTCTTCCGGTGTGCGTTTCTCGGCCCCCGTCCGAATGCGGGCATTGGCACCGCTGACATCACCGGCGGGGCTGGCATTGACCTCGGCCGCGATGGCTGTCGCGATATCGGCCAGAGCGATATCGTTGGCGATCAGCTGAGCGGTCGGCACCTCGACCACAACGCGCGGAGCCGCCAGTCCCCGGATCGTGGTGCGGGTAACACCGACCGCAAATAGCCGGTTGATCAATTCATCGGTGAACTTCGCCAACTGGTCAGGCGCAACCGGACCCGTGACAACCACATCCGTAACGCGATCCCGCCACGCGCCGCGCCGGATTGAAGGTTCTTCGGCGTCCACCGGCAGGTTAGTGACGCTGTCCACGGCGGTGCGGACTTCTTCGATGGCGCGGGCCATGTCCCAGTTGGGCTCGAACTCCAACCGGATGCTGGCCGAACCTTCGCGTGAGGTAGCCGTTGTGCTGGTGACACCTTCAACCGCCAGC
Organism: Ruegeria sp. BG5; assembly: GCF_056538425.1. NCBI lineage: Bacteria > Pseudomonadati > Pseudomonadota > Alphaproteobacteria > Rhodobacterales > Roseobacteraceae > Ruegeria > Ruegeria sp. BG5. Next base: position 183,800 of record NZ_JBQFTC010000005.1, read on the forward strand.
AACTCGGGTTCCAGCAGTTGAACGATGCCATTGTCGACATCCTCGGGGCCTGCGCCGTCCCATTCAACCGCCACATCGACCCGTTCCAGAATGACATCGGGAAAGAACTGCGCGCGCATGTTCGGGATCGCTGCGGCCCCCAAGACCAGCATGACCAGCAGCAGCAGATTGGCGACCGTCCGGTGCCGGGTGAAATAGCTGAGGATACCACCGGCCGCGCTTGGGATCTCGCGCATCATGGCGCTTAGCCCCCGGCCCGGTTTTCAATACGCCGGACAAGCGAGGCAGGCACCTGTGCCGCCTCCAACTGACCCAACATGCGGGATTTGACGTCCTGCGGCATGCCTTCGCTGGCTTCCACCTGCGCCATGAGTTGTGCACGCTGTGTATCCGTCAACTCGACCATATCCGTGTCGGCATTTGCCTCGACCCGCAAGGGGCGCACCCGCACGCCCGAGCCCAACAGCGGCGTCCGGCCAATCACGACCTCGCGGCCTTCCAGACCTTCGCCGCGCAACAACACCTCATCGCCTTGCCGCCGGATCAACTGCACCGGCAGCGCCTCTAACCGGTCATCTGCGCCCAGAACCAGAACCGTTCCAGCCGCATCCAGAACCGAGGATGGCAAACGCACCACCGCATCCAAAGGTTGTTCCTGCACCGTCACGGTCACGAAATCCCCCGGTTTGAAGCCCGAGGCGGTGTCCAGACGGGCAAAGATCAGACGTCCGGTCTGCCCTTCCCCGGCTGACCCGCTATCCCGACTGATCCGGCCTTGGGCGGTCAGGTCGGTCCCTGTTACCTCAAGTGAGACAGTCACCGGCGCGTCGATCAGTGCGCCCGTGTCATCCAGCAATCGCACAAACTGCGCCGTAGAAACTCTGAACGCCACCTCCAGCGCATTTGGGTCCACCAGCTCGGCCAGCTTTTCATTGGCCGACACCAATCGCCCCTCGACTAAGGTGACATCGGTCAGCGTACCGCCAAACCGGGCGCGAATGGTCATATCGTCCAGATCGCGTTCCGCTGCTTCCAGCGCAATTCGCGCCCGCGCAAACAGCGTGGTTGCCTGATCCACGCGCGACTCGGCCTGCGCCAAGGCAATGCGGCGCGCCAGAACCGATTGCTGGGCGGCGGCGGCGGACAATTCGGCCTCTTCCACGCTGGCCGTGGCCCCCACACCGCGGGATTCCAGATCGCGTTGCCGTTGCAGGGCGCGTTCTCGCAGGTCCGCCTGGGCCTCTGCCGATTTCAACTCATCCTGTGCCAGCAATAGCGAGCGTTCGGCGTCGCGTTCTTCGAACTGGGCATCCAGCAAATCCGATTTGGCGCGATCCAAGGCAGATTGCGCATCTGCCGGGTCCAGCTCGACCAGCACCTCGCCTGCTGTGACGGAGCCGCCGTCCTCAAAATCATCAGCCAGAGCAACCACGCGCCCGCCCAGCGCCGCGCGCAATTCCAGCCTACGGCGGCTTTGCACCTCACCAAACGCTTCCAGATAGGGGGTGACGGTCTCAAGCTCGGCCTGTCGGACGGTTACCGCAAAGACCCGCTCGCGCGCCTGAGGTTGTTCGTTCTCGCGCGTCAGTACGTCCTGCACCGCGCCAGAGATGATTTGCGCGGCCACAAACAGCAAAGCCAGCGTCAGCGACGCCAGAAAGACACCGACAAGACTTTGCCTTAGAAAACGCATTCTCACTTACCCCGGGTTGCAATGGGCTGCCTTGTGCAAAATGTAGCCGGACCGCGAAATATGCCAAGCCACAAAGCGGTTATAAGGTCTTGAACGTAGGACCAGTCTACTTCCGTCGCAGATGTTCGTCCAATCGGGGCATTATTTCCACGAAATTGCAGGGGCGGTGGCGGTAATCGAGTTGTTTTTCCAATATCCCGTCCCACGCATCCTTACAGGCTCCGGGGCTGCCGGGCAGGGCAAACAGATAGGTTCCCCCGGCGACCCCGCCAGTGGCGCGGGACTGTACGGCCGAGGTGCCGATTTTCTCCATCGATATGATGGTGAATACGGTACTGAACGCCTCGATCTCTTTTTCATAAACATCGCGATGCGCCTCGACCGTCACATCGCGCCCGGTCAGTCCGGTGCCGCCGGTCGAGATCACGACGTCGATTTCAGGGTCGCCGATCCACAGCCGCAGCTGCGCCGCTATTTCGGCGCGCTCGTCTTGGATGATCTTACGATCAGCCAGCACATGCCCTGCCCGCTCGATCCGGTCCACCAATGTCTGGCCCGAGCGGTCTTCGTCCAGCGAACGCGTGTCCGACACGGTCAACACCGCAATGCGGACCGGGATAAACTCCATATTTTCATCGATGCGCGACATGCGGTGTCAGGCCCTTTCCATGATTGCCAGCCGGGCCGCCAAAGTGATGAAAATCCCTCCGGTGACCCAACCCATGATGCGCGAGGCGCGCGGGTTCGAAATCAGAAGCTTGCCCGCTCCTCCGGCGAACACGCCGACCAGCCCGTTCACCACAAACCCACCCAGCGCGATGATGACGCCAAAGATCAGGAACTGCGCAAGGATCGACCCCGAGTTGGGATCAACGAATTGCGGGATGAAGGCCAGAACAAACAGGATTACCTTCGGGTTGGTCAGGTTCACCACCAACCCATCCCGAAAGGCCATGCGGGTCGGCCTGACCGACCCCTCTGCTGAAACAGCGCCGTTCCGGATCGCGCCCCACGCCAGATACAGCAGATAGGCAACGCCCATCCAGCGGATGACATCGAACAGCCACGGCATTGAAGACACCAATGCCCCAAGGCCCAGCCCGGCCAGCAACACATGCACCATCGATCCCAACGAAATCCCTGCGCTTGCCAACAGCGCGGGTTTTGCGCCCGAACGCAACCCTTGCCCGAAACAGAACATCATGTCCGCGCCAGGGGTGAAATTCAGAACCATGGCCGCCGGGATAAAGGCCAGCAGCGTGACGGTGTCGATCATGAGGGTACCTCGAACCAGTTTGCCTTGGGTCCCAAATTGGCGATCTGCGACCGCCCCAGTGTGCCGCGATAGCCCCAGCTGTCGTGGATGTGGCCGCAAAACACCAGCCCGGGCTGTAGTCTTTCCACCGCATCGCGCACCGAAACCGAGCCGACAGAGATACCCTGCGACGTGGTATCGCCATAACCTTTGGGCGGCGAATGCACGATCAGCACATCCGCGCCGTCGCAGCGATCCAGCAATTCCGTTGCTTCTGCCTCGGTCAGGTCACAAGACCAGTCGCCAAAAGGCGTCACCGGCACGCCATAGCCCAGACCGAACAGGCGCATCCCATCGACGGTCATGCCGGTACCGTGCAGCACATGCACGCCTTCGGGGGCGGCATCGATCAACTCACCCGCGCTTTCGGCATTGCCTGGAACCAGAACCAGCGGGGCCGATATGCCCGAGAGCATGTGCATCGCCTCATCCAGCCCCTGCCGCATATTGCAATAGTCCCCGGCCCCGATCACCAGATCAGCTTCGGCACTGGCCGCAACCAGCTCTGCCGCGCGGTTGCGCGCCATATGCAGGTCCGAGAAGGCCAGAATCCGCATCATCCTGCCCCCAGCCGTGCTTTCAACTCCAGCAGATCAGCCCAGGCCTGCCGTTTCATCTGTGGCTGGCGCAGCAGATAGGCGGGGTGGAACATCGGGATCACCGGCAGGTCCAGCGCCTGATCCCAATTGCCGCGCAGCCGCGTGATGCCGCGTTTGCCCAGCACCGCCTGACAGCTGATATTGCCCATCACCACCAGCACTTCGGGCCTGGCCAGCGCCACATGGCGTTCCAGAAACGGCTTCATCATGCCGATCTCTTCCGGCTTGGGATCCCGGTTTTGCGGCGGCCGCCAGGGCAGCACATTGGTGATATAGACGTTCTCGCGCCGATCCAGATCAATCGCCGCCAGCATCCGATCCAGCAATTGCCCGGCCCGCCCGACAAAAGGCTTGCCCTCGCGGTCCTCGTCGCGGCCCGGAGCCTCACCGATGATCATCACCCGCGCGCCGGGCGTGCCATCGGCAAACACCAACTGGCGCGCACCGCGTTTCAACTCGCAATGGTCGAACGCCTCCATCGCCGCGCGCAACTGGTCCAGTGACCCCGCATTTTGTGCAGCGGATTTCGCAATCGCGACCGGATCGACCTGCTTGGGGGTGGCCGGGGCCGCTTGCGGGGTGGCGGGTTTCTTGGCCTTGGGCGCGGTATCGGGCAACGCGTAACGGTCCACCGGCGCGTCCCCGATAGCCTCGGTCACGCCCAGTTCGACCTGCCAATCTAGCAGCGCCCGCGCGGTATGATAGTCCAAGCCCGATTCCATGCCTCTCAATCTAACCAGCTTTTGACTGAGGGAAAGCGAATAGACCTTGTCACGGCGCAGGGTCGCACCGACCATGACGCCAACCATGTTGTCGATCCTGCGATTCCTTTTGATTTCCTTTCTGTTGGTCCCCCTCAGCGGTCCGGCCGATGCGCAGCTATTCGACCGTGGCACGCAATGCCGGGGCGGACAGTTTCAATGCGGCAACCGGTGCTGCTCGGCCGGGCAAAGATGCAGCTTTGACGGGCACTGCATCCCATTGGGTGGCACCTATTGCGGTGGCGGTCGAACCTGCGGCCTGTTTGAACGCTGTGTTCCGGGCAGCACCCGCTGTGCGCCAAAGGCCGCAAACGCCTGTAATTCAAGCCTGGATTGCCCAAGCGGCAGCCGTTGCAACGGGCGCGGAGAGTGCGAGCCGATCCAACCCGATCTCCACCTGAACCTGCCGCAACCCTGCGCCGATGGCCGGATTTGTGCGCGCGGGTCGTTCTGCCTGCCGCAGGGCGGATGTTCCCGCGCCGGATGGTTTTTATGCGAAAAAACCGGATCGCAATGCCGCCCGGGCTTCAAATGCTCGAAAAATCAGGGCTGTGTCCCGGTCAAGGCGGTCGATTGCGGCTATGGCAAATGGTGCAAACCCGGCGAGCGGTGCCTGCCCGAAGGCGGATGCGAGATATTGCCCGAAGGGTCTGATCCTTAGGTTGCCTTGGCCCGCGCGGCTTTCTATAAGCGGTCCGATTGTCAGACAGGAGCCCGCCACATGCGTTTCGCCCATCGTCACCTTCTTGGCATCGAGCATCTGTCGCAATCCGATATTACCGCCATCCTCGATCTGGCCGAAAAATATGTCGATCTGAACCGGCAATCCGCCAAACACTCGGACGTGTTGTCGGGGCTGACGCAGATCAACATGTTCTTTGAAAACTCGACCCGCACGCAGGCCAGTTTCGAACTGGCCGGTAAACGTCTGGGTGCGGATGTGATGAACATGGCGATGCAGGCCAGTTCGATCAAAAAGGGTGAAACGCTGATCGATACAGCGATGACGCTGAACGCAATGCATCCCGATCTGCTGGTGGTGCGGCATCCGCATTCCGGCGCGGTGGACCTGCTGGCGCAAAAGGTGAACTGCGCCGTGCTGAACGCCGGGGATGGCAAGCACGAACATCCCACGCAGGCTCTGCTGGATGCGCTGACCATCCGCCGCGCCAAGGGCCGCCTGCACCGTCTGAACATCGCCATTTGCGGGGATGTCGTGCATTCGCGCGTGGCACGCTCGAACCTGATCCTGCTGGGCAAGATGGAAAACCGCATCCGCCTGATTGGCCCTCCGACGCTGGTGCCCGCGCAATTCGCCGAATTCGGGGCCGAGATTTATGACGATATGGCCGAGGGTCTGCGGGACGTCGATGTGGTCATGATGCTGCGCCTTCAGAAAGAGCGGATGGATGGCGGCTTTATCCCCTCAGAACGCGAATATTATCACCGCTACGGTCTGGACGCCGCCAAACTGGCGCTGGCCAAACCCGACGCCATCGTCATGCATCCCGGCCCGATGAACCGGGGTGTCGAGATCGACGGAACCTTGGCGGATGACATCAACCGATCCGTCATTCAGGAACAGGTCGAGATGGGCGTCGCCGTCCGAATGGCCGCCATGGAACTGCTGGCCCGCAATCTTCGCGAGGCCGCATGAGCGATCTGACCATCGCCCCCCATGAACACGGCGTGATCCGCCTGTTCACGCTGGACATGCGCCCCGAAGAGGCGAAGTTCCTGCGCGAGCCGGGTGCGGCGGATCAGGTTCTGGGGGTCGACGGGCTGGACCCGGATCAGATCGACGTCTTTCCGGTCTCCGACCTCGAAGACCTCGGGCTATATGGCTATCTGAACGACGGTTGTGGCGTGTCCGAGGATCAATTGGACCGCACGACGCTGGACGCGGTCGAGGGCTGGGTCATGGTCCTGCGCAGCGCCGCGTTCCACGGGCGCCCCGCGACGCTGACCCCCGATCCCCGCCTAAAGCTGATCGGCCTGTTCACGGAAGAGGCGACAAACTGGACCGGCGGCGCAATCGAAACGGACAGCGCCAAACCCTTCTCGGCCCCGCAACATGCGGGCGATGGGGGCAAGGCGTCGCGCCGTATGGGATCGGCTTTTCTGGCCCTTGTCCTGTTGTTGGCCGTCGGAGGTGCCCTGTGGCTGATCCTGTGATCTTCGCGCCCGACAAGGGGGCCTATATCCGCACCAACGCATGGCTCGCCGCCGCAGCCATGGCTGGCGCGATGATCATTCTGTGGCTGATCGGCAACCCCTATGTCTGGACCGGAGCCCCCGCTGGCCTCGCCGCAATCGGGTTGCGCGCGTGGTATCTGGCCTCCGAGGAACTGTACGCCGCGTGGGAAATGACTGAAACCATGCTCACCGGCCCCGGCTCGCGCAAAGTTGCGCTGAACCAGATCGAGGCTGTGAACACCATGGGCAGCTTTGTCCAGCTTGTGACCAAGGGCGGCGACAAGCATCTGATCAAGTACCAGGCGGACCCCGCCGCCACCAAAGCCGCCATCGAAAGGGCCCTGCCATGAGCACCGTTCTGTTTACCAACGCCCGCCTGATCGACCCGGAAAGCGGCACAGACTCGATCGGGTGGCTGCATGTTGCGGATGGGCGCATTGTGGCAAAGGGCGACGGCGAGGCCCCCACCATCGACGGGCAGGTCATCGATTGCCAGGGCAAATGCCTTGCCCCCGGCATCGTCGATATTGGCGTCAAAGTGTGCGAGCCGGGCGAGCGGCACAAGGAAAGTTATAAATCCGCCGGGCAGGCAGCGGCGGCAGGTGGGGTGACCACGATGGTCACGCGACCCGACACCTCACCCGCGATCGACACGCCCGAAACTTTGGAATTTGTAACCCGCCGCGCGCAGGCCGACACTCCGGTCAATGTGCTGCCCATGGCCGCGCTGACCAAGGGCCGTGAAGGCCGCGAAATGACCGAGATCGGGTTCCTGATGGACGCGGGCGCGGTGGCCTTTACCGATTGCGACCATGTCGTCACCAACACCAAGGTCTTTTCGCGCGCGCTGACCTATGCGCGGTCTTGCGGCGCGCTGGTGATTGCGCATCCTCAGGAACCGGGCCTCAGCGCCGGGGCGGCGGCAACCAGCGGCAAGTTTGCAGCCTTGCGCGGGTTGCCTGCGGTTTCGCCCATGGCCGAGCGTATGGGGCTGGACCGCGACATTGCATTGCTGGAAATGACCGGGGCAAAATATCACGCCGACCAGATCACCACCGGCCGTGCCCTGCCCGCGCTGGAGCGCGCCAAGCGCAACGGGCTGGATATCACCGCCGGGACCTCGATCCACCATCTGACGCTGAACGAACTGGACGTGGCCGACTATCGCACCTTCTTCAAGGTCAAGCCGCCGCTGCGGTCCGAGGATGACCGGCAGGCAGTGATCGAGGCGGTGCGAACCGGCCTGATCGACACGATCAGCTCGATGCACACGCCGCAGGATGAAGAAAGCAAGCGCCTGCCGTTTGAAGAGGCGGCATCCGGAGCCGTCGCGCTGGAGACGCTGCTGCCTGCGGCCCTGCGCCTGTATCATTCGGGTCAGCTGGACCTGCCGACCCTGTTCCGGGCAATGACGCTGAACCCGGCGAAACGGCTGGGTTTGGACAGTGGCCGTTTGTCCACAGGTGCGCCTGCCGATCTGGTGGTGTTCGATCCTGATATTCCCTTTGTGCTGGACCGGTTTACACTCAGGTCAAAATCACAGAACACGCCGTTTGACGGGCAGAGGATGCAGGGTAAGGTCATTGCAACCTATGTTGCCGGCAAAGAAGTCTACCGGAGAGCCTGATGCCCTTGATTGACAGTACGACAACCCAGCTCATCCTGTGGGCGGCTATGGGCTATTTGCTGGGGTCGATCCCGTTTGGACTGATCCTGGCCAAGGTGATGGGGCTGGGCAATCTGCGGCAGATCGGGTCGGGCAATATCGGCGCGACCAACGTTCTGCGTACGGGCAACAAGGCTGCGGCCGCGCTGACGCTGCTGTTCGATGCCGGAAAAGGCGCGGCGGCGGTTCTGCTGGCGCGGGCCTTTGCGGGGGAAGACGCCGTGCAGGTGGCTGCGCTGATGGCGTTTCTGGGGCATTGTTTCCCCGTCTGGCTGGGCTTCAAGGGCGGCAAGGGCGTGGCAACCTTTCTGGGTCTGTGGCTGGCGCTGGACTGGCGGGTCGGGGTGGCGTGCTGCCTGACCTGGCTTGTGGCGGCTGCCATCTGGCGCATCTCATCCGTTGGCGCGCTGGCTGCTGCGGCCTTGTCCACCACATGGGTCGTGGTTCTGACCGATGGATCGAGCTTTGTTCTGGGGATCATCCTGACGCTGCTGGTCTACTGGCGTCACAACGCCAACGTGGCCCGGATCAAAGCCGGGACCGAGCCCAAAATCGGAAAGCCGTGACCGCCACAGACGCGTTTCTTGCCGCGTTTTTTGCGTTGCCGCTGGGCACGTTCACCGGACACGCGCAAGGCGGGCGGTACGTTGTTTCGCGTCAGGAAATGGCGGGCGGCAAGTCGCATAAACTGGTCGCGCATCAGTTGGACGGCACCGATTACATCAGCCTGAACTTGTACCAGACCCGCAACAGCGGCGCGTTGCTGCGCCCCTGCGAAATGCCCGCCGAGAAGGTGGTCGCCTTTGTTCTGGCACTTTGCCCAGATGCATGAGTCGACTGCATTTTTGAACAGACCCTCTTCACCTTCGCACAATCACAATTGATTGTTTTGAACGTGAACAACCCGCTTCCCACCTGAGATTTCGTGACGGTCAATTACCGGCCGCACAGGACAAAATCCCGGGTGTGCATATCGCAATTGCAGTGAGAACGCGCAGCCCATTTCACGAAAGGTGAAGCTATGAACACGTTTAAATCTCTGATCGGTGGCGTTGCCCTGTCTGTTGCTCTGGCAACTTCGACCCTGGCCGCAGGCGTTGAAATCAACGCAAGCTCGACCGGACTGGCGATGCAGGGCTATGACCCGGTTGCCTATTTCACCGAAGGCGAGGCCACCAAGGGCGATTACCGTATCACCACGCTGCACGATGACGCGCTGTACCGCTTCTCGTCGGAAGAAAACAAAGCCGCGTTCGAAGCCAACCCCGAGGCTTACCTACCCGCATATGGCGGCTACTGCGCGTTTGGCGCGGCCATGGGCTTCAAGTTCGACGGTGACCCGAACCACTGGAAAATCGTCGACAACACGCTGTACCTGAACCTGTCGAAAGACATTCAGGAACGTTGGGAAGGCGACATCCCGGGCTTCATCGAACAGGCCAGCGCAAACTGGGAAAACATCGCGGACAAAGCGCCTGCAGAACTGCAGCAATAATCCGCTTAAAAACCAACGCATGTCGGCGGCAGAGTGATCTGCCGCCGACATGTCATTTGAAGCCCTTGGCGCACACCCTATCTCTTTTTGACAGACAGACCCGGATTTAACGGGCGCAGGCCGGTCAGATCGACCGACATTCAGTACGGAAAATGTAGCAAACGATGATCCGGCCCCGGCTTCGGATCGTAACAGCTTGTACACAGGCGCAACCTCAGGCCTCTGGCCGCTGCGCTCATTTTGCGAATGAAAGGATCAAAAGATGACTGGGAAATTGGCGCTCATCGCAGCTGTATCCACTTTGGCGGCAGGGTCGGCCATGGCGCAATCCTCGGGCGACTGGACCGGGTTCTACGGCGGCTTGCAGCTTGGTTATATTGACGTTGACACCAGCCTCTCGGGCGTGGACGGAGACAGCGCGCTCGGCGGCATCGTTCTGGGCTACGACTATGATCTGGGCGACTGGGTCGTGGGTGGCGGCTTCGATTATGACTGGGCGGATGTCGATCTGTCTGGCGCGGCCACGGTCGAGGATGTCTGGCGCATCAAGGCGCGCGCCGGGTACAAAGTGACCCCTCAGGGGCTGCTTTACGGTGTCGGGGGCTATGCCGAAGCCGGAACCGACAATCTGGGCAGCGACAGTGGCTGGTTCATCGGCGCGGGCTATGAACAGATCGTTGCGCCCAATGTCAGCATCGGGGGCGAGTTGCTGTATCACGAGTTTGACGATTTCAACTCAACCGGCGTGGATGTGGACGCCACCACGTTGCAATTCCGGGCGACCTATCGGTTCTGACGACGGCGACATAGAAAACGGGACCCGGCGTCATTCGCCGGGTCTTTGCGTTCAGATATCCAGGATCGTACTGCCCGTGGTCTGACGCGCCTCAAGCGCGCGGTGCGCATCGGCGATCTGGTCCAGCGGAAAGCGCTGGTCTATGTGGATTTTGACCTCTCCACCTTCAACCTTGCCGAACAGCCGCCGCGCCATGGCCTGACACACCGTATGATCCCCGATATGGGTGAACAGGGTCGGTCTGGTGATCTTGAGCGATCCCTTTTGCCCCAGAATCCCGATATCCACCGGCGGCACGGGCCCCGAGGCATTGCCGAATGAAATCATCATGCCCAGCGGCTTGAGGCAATCCAGCGACCCCTCGAACGTGTCCGCCCCGACCGAATCCATCACCACATCGACGCCTTTGCCATTGGTGATCTCAGTAACGCGCTCGACAAAGTTTTCAGAGCGGTAGTTGATGCAGTGGGCCGCGCCGTTGAACTGGGCCAACGAACATTTCTCATCGGTACCGGCAGTGCCGATCAGGGTAATCCCCTCGGACTTGGCCCATTGGCAGGCGATCAGGCCGACGCCCCCGGCAGCCGCGTGAAACAACACAGTATCGCCGCGCCGCAAAGGCGTGGTGCGGTGAAACAGGTATTCGACCGTCATGCCCTTCAGCATCATTGCAGCGGCGGCGTCGAAGGTGATGCCGTCAGGCAGCGGACAGACCTGCGCGGCTGGCATCACCCGCGCCTCGCAATAGGCACCGGGCGGGGCGGCGGCATAAGCAGCGCGCTGGCCGGGTTCCAGATGGGTTACACCCTCGCCCACCGCTTCGATCACACCTGCGGCCTCCATGCCCAACGCATGGGGCAGCTCCAGCGGATACAGGCCCGTGCGCTGGTAGACGTCTATGAAGTTCAAACCGCAGGCATGATGGCGGATGCGAACCTCGCCGGGGCCGGGATCGCCCAACGACCTGTCTTCGATCTGCAATACCTCGGTTCCGCCAAATTCCTGGATGACGACTGTGCGGGCGGTGTGCTGCATTCTGACCTCCTTCTGCCTGTGCCCAAGCTATCACGCCTGCGCGACAGGGCAATCGGCGCGAAACGCATCCTCGTGATTCGCGGTTATCGAAAACTGTGCTATAGTTGCATCAGGCGTTGCCGGCTGGTCCGGCCACGGGCAACCCCAAGCCGGATCCATTCCGCGGCGCATCTTCGCCAAGGAAAGGGAACAAGATGGCAAAAACAATCGGTAATCCGATCAGCTGGGCAGCCCAAAGCCTTGGAGCGACCAGCGATCACGTTACGGAAAGCGTCTCGCGCATTGGTAGTTCGGATGTCCGCCACCTGCCAATGGTCCAGACACTCACGATTCAGGATCTAAAGGCCTGTCTGAGGGCCGGGTACAACGATTTTCTGAAAACCCGGGCGGACGCGATCTTTATCGTGCTGATCTATCCGATCGCCGGGCTGCTGATGTTCGGCTTTGCGATGAACCTGAACCTTGTGCCGCTGCTCGCCCCGCTGGTTGCAGGTTTTGCGCTGATCGGCCCGGTCGCCGCTGTTGGCCTGTATGAGATCAGCCGCAAGCGCGAAGAAGGCGGCGAAGTCCATTGGCTGGACGCATTCGGCGTCTTCCGGTCACCGTCCTTCGGGGCCATTCTGGCGCTGGGTTTCTATCTGGTCATGCTGCTGCTGGTCTGGCTGATGGTCGCGCAGAGCATCTATGTGCAGACCCTTGGCCCGGAACCCCCAACCTCATTCGGGGCGTTCGTGAGCGAAGTTCTGACCACGGGGGCCGGATGGACGATGATCATCTTCGGAACCGCTGTCGGGTTTGTCTTTGCCCTGTGCGCGCTGGCCGTCAGCGTTGTCAGCTTCCCGCTGTTGCTGGATCGCAAGGTGGGTCTGCCGGTCGCGGTCGTCACCTCGGTCCGCGTTTTGCGTCACAATCCGGGCGTTGTGTTGTGCTGGGGCTTCATCGTGGCCGCGCTGCTGGTTTTGGGCGCAATCCCGATGCTGCTGGGTCTGATCGTGGTGATGCCCGTTCTGGGCCACGCAACCTGGCACCTGTATCGGCGCGCGGTTGCGTGACCTGATTTGGGGGGCGCGGGTCAGCCCGCGACGTTCAGAACGATCTTGCCAATATGTTGCGAGCTTTCCATGTGCGCATGGGCCGCCGCAGCCTCGGCCATAGGGAACTCACTGTCCATAACTGGCGCGACCTTGCCTGCGGCCAGCAAGGGCCAAACAGCTTCGCGCAAATCCTGCGCGATCCTCGCCTTGGCCAGATCGCTTTGCGGGCGCAACGTGCTGCCGGTCAGCGTCAGTCGTTTCACCATCATCAGGGCAAAGTTCAACTCGGTCACTGGACCTTGCAGAAAGGCGATCTGGACCAGCCGCCCATCCTCGGCCAGAGCCTTCACATTGCGCGGGATATAATCACCGCCCACCATGTCGAGGATCAGGTTCGCCCCGCCTTCGGCCCGCATGACACCGACAAAATCCTCATCTTTGTAGTTTATCGCCTTTTCGGCCCCCAGTTTCAGGCAGGCCTCGCATTTCTCAGCGGACCCGGCGGTAGCGAAGACCCGCGCGCCAAAGGCATTGGCCAGTTGGATCGCAGTGGTGCCGATCCCGCTGGACCCGCCATGGACCAAAAACCGATCTGCCGCTTTCAGGCCACCGCGCGTGAACACGTTGGACCAGACGGTAAAGAAGGTCTCGGGCAGGCAGGCGGCCTGTTTCATGTCCATCCCGTCCGGCACCGGCAGGCAATGCGCGGCAGGCGTGGCGACATATTCCGCATATCCTCCACCGGGCAGCAGCGCGCACACCTTGTCGCCCAGCGACAGACCCTCGACGCCCGAGCCCACGGCCACAACCTCGCCCGACGCTTCCAGCCCCGGCAAATCGCTGGCGCCGGGCGGGGGATCGTATGCCCCGGCGCGCTGCAGGGCGTCCGGGCGGTTCACCCCGGCATAGGCAACCTTTAGAACAACCTGCCCCGCCTCGGCTGTGGGGATCGGGCGTTCCGTCAGCTTCAGAACGTCGGGGCCGCCGGGCTGGCTGATTTCGACAGCGCGCATCATCTGGGTCATGGGCAAATCTCCTTTGCCCAATGCCTAGCTGTCAACCGGCCAAAGGCCAAGCGTTGACTACTTGCGAGGGTTCAACAGACCCGGCAGATCGGCCCGCATCTTTACCGGAGCCTTCACATGACCGGCCAGCCAGTTCGGCACCGCCAGAAACGGCTTGAACAGCGGATTACTGTTCACCTGCGCCTTGAGCTTTTCGAACTGCATCACGTCGCCAATGCGTCGGTCCAGAAACTCCCACGTTTTGTGGTGATCGGGCGAATCGTCCCCCAGCCAGAACAGCAGGGTCGAGGAATAGACCCCCGACAGCGTCGCCCGCTTGGTGTACCAGTTCACGTGATCCGATGTATCGCCCAGCGCATCCCATATCAGATCGCAGGTCTGCCAGACCGCCTTGGCCCCCTCGCCCGCATGTATCGGCAGCGAAAATAGCGTCATACCCCGGCGGACCAGTTCCTTATCCTCGACCGCTTCCAGCCGGAACCGAACGGCAGCGGCGACCTTTTCGCGGAACTTAAGCGCGCTGAGGTCTTCGGACTTGATCCGGTCCAGCATCATCTGATCGCCGCGCGCATGATAGGCCAGCGCCAGATCAACCGCGCCGCGCGGGCAGATCGCCCGGGCCAGACCGTCATCCAGATCGCAATCGGCGATCGCCGCGCGAAAGCTGGTTTCGGACCAGCCGTCAAACGGCACGTGGATCAGCATCGCGTCCAGAAGTTGCTGTTTTGCGTCTTCATAAGTCACTGTCATGGCGGTTCTCCGGTGTTCGGGGCCAGTACTAGACAAGTTAGAACGGCTTTGCTATACGGCCAACTCCTGCAATTTCCTTGCAACTCTATCTAGAAAGGTGGTGACAACCACATGCAGGTTAGTGTTCGCGACAATAACGTCGATCAGGCGCTTCGTGCCCTGAAGAAAAAGCTGCAGCGCGAAGGCGTGTTCCGTGAAATGAAGCTGAAGCAACATTTCGAGAAACCGTCCGAGAAAAAAGCGCGCGAGAAGGCTGAAGCGATCCGCCGTGCCCGTAAACTGGCACGTAAGAAAGCACAGCGCGAAGGTTTGCTCTAAAACCTTTGGTCTCGTCCAGCTTTGGATGACACTATTTGACGACCCCCGAGGCATCGCCCGGGGGTTTGTCGTTTTCAGGACCGGTCTCATTTCGCCGACTCGAACATGGCGGCTGTGCGGCAAGCTGCCATTTCGCCCCCGGCAGGATTTTGCCCGGCATTTTGCAGCGCAACGAATCCCGCATCGGTAGCGCGGGCCTGCCCAAATTCGCCTGATTGCTCAGCGCCGCTATCGGCCGCGTTGCGGGTCTTTGTATCAGCCTCCCGTCACCCAAGACGACACATCAAAAAACGGAGGCTACAATGTCGACTGCAAGCAATATCGAGCGAGAAATGCTCGCGCTGATCAATCAAGAGCGCACATCCCGCGGACTGAATCCGCTGCAATTGGAAACGCGGCTGAACGCATCATCCGAGGATCACAGCGAATGGATGCTGGATCGCGATATCTTCAGCCATACCGGTTCGGGCGGGTCCAGCGCGACACAGCGGATGGAGGATGCCGGATTCGATCTGTCGGGTAGCTGGCGCACGGGCGAGAACATCGCCTGGCAATCGGAACGTGGTGCGCCGGGGATCAGTGACGATGTCGCACAGCTGCATCAGAATCTGATGAACAGCCCCGGCCACCGCGCCAACATCCTGAATCCGGATTTCGAATATATCGGGATCGGTATCGAGACCGGGGACATGCAAGGCTTTGACGCCGTGATGGTCACACAGAACTTTGCCACCACGGATGGCACGGTTGTGCTGGACACGGGCTCGGCCCCGACCCCGCCACCTGTCATCCCGGATGTCCCGGACGCACCGGATACGCCCGACGCGCCTGATACGCCAGATCTACCAGATACTCCTGACGTGGCTGATACACCCGACACACCCGACACACCGGACGTGGTTGATACGCCAGACGTGACCGACGACCCGGACACGCCGGTCGAGCCTGAAACACCTGATGTGGCGGAAGACCCCGACGCGCCGGTCGCGCCCGAGGACCCCGACGTTGCCGAGCAACCCGATACGCCCGAGCCCACGGATGAATACACCTTTGACGTCGAAGCGTTCCTTGCTGCGATCGAGCAATTCGTGAACGAAGTTCTGGCCTTGATCGACGACTTTGACTGGATCGACATCGAACTGCCGGACACACAGACCGTAGACGCCGGAACGGACAACGACCTGCTGCTGATGCCCGACCCAAGCACCGACAACACACCTTCGGACCCCATGGCGGACTTGGGCGATGACGATGACATGCTGGTGTTCACGCCCTTTGAACCGGGCTGCATGATGGACGCTGCCTGATCGCGAAAAAATGATGTGGCGGGGCCCAACACGCCCCGCTTCTGCGCGAGTTTCTGCACAGACCCCGACAATGGCTGGTAACAATTCGCTCAGCCGGCGGAACAGCCCGACCTGCGGCTTTATTTCGCCAAAGTCTCGCCACTAATGTCCCCACAAAATTACACAATCAACCGGAGGCAGAATCATGTCCAGCGCCAGCAATCTTGAACGTCAGATGCTCAGGCTTATCAACGAAGAACGCACAAAACGTGGCCTTAATCCTCTGCAACTTGAACTGCAGCTGAATGAGTCTGCCGAGGACCACAGCGAGTGGATGCTTCAAAGGGATATCTTCAGTCACACCGGTGCTGGCGGATCCAGCGCCACACAACGGATGCGAGACGCAGGGTTTGACTTCACAGGCAACTGGCGATCCGGCGAAAACATCGCGTGGCAATCCGAACGGGGCGCCAGCGGGGCCGCTGATGATGTCGCGCAATTGCACCAAAGCCTGATGGACAGCCCTGGCCACCGCGCCAACATCCTGAATCCCGATTTCGAATATATCGGCATCGGGATCGAGATCGGGAATTTCCAGGGCTGGGACGCTGTCATTGTCACCCAGAACTTCGCGCGCACATCCGCTCCGGTGCAGTTGGATACTGGCACCTCGCCCGGTCCTGTTACGCCCAAGCCTAGCACTGTCTCGCCGGGGACTGTCGGGGATAGTCAAGACGATATCTTTGTCTTGGCAGCAGGAACTGCGGGGCGACTTGAAGGCAAAGGCGGCAATGACACTTTGACCGGCCAAAACGGAAGGGACGTCCTCGTCGGCGGGTCCGGCCATGACAACCTGAAAGGCCAAGGCGGTAACGACAGAGTATACGGCAACTCTGGCGATGACACGCTAGGCGGAAACAATGGCGCAGACCTCCTTGACGGTGGGCATGGCAATGACAGAATTTTCGGCGGGTATCAGAACGACCGACTGTTTGGAAGTTTCGGATCTGATACACTGGATGGTGGACGAGGGTCGGACACACTGGACGGCGGAAATGGTAACGACGTACTGAAAGGTGGAACCGGTTCGGATATTCTCAGGGGCGGACAGGGCAATGACACGCTGGTCGGGGGCGGCGGTAACGATATTCTGGCCGGTAACGTCGGCAACGACATAATGACTGGCGGGGGTGGCGCGGACAGTTTCGTGTTCAGGCCAGGCACTGACCGGATCACCGACTTCCAAGACGTCGATAGGATCGTCCTTAAGTTTGCCGACCCGATAACCGGCTACTCTGACCTCAGGAACAACCACATGACCCAATCCGGCGACGACGTTGTGATCAATGACGGTTTGGGCAACAGGCTGATACTTGAGGATACACTGTTGGCCGATCTCGGCCGGGATGATTTTATCTTCTGATCACCCCCAACACCCAAACAAGAAACGCCCCAAACATGGGGCGTTTCGTTTCAATAGATTTTGGGAACGTGAAGCTCGTCCGGCAGGACGCGGCGTTCGTAGTCGGGGTTGTAGCGGCGATCCGGCAGGTTGACCTTTTCCTGCGGCACATCCGTGTAGGGGATCTTAGTCAGCAGATGCTCGATACAGTTCAACCGCTCGCGTTTCTTGTCGTTGCCTTCAACGATGTACCACGGCGCCTCAGAGATGTTGGTGCGGAAGAACATATCCTCTTTGGCCTTGGTGTAGGCCTCCCAGCGGATGCGGGATTCCAGATCCATAGGGGACAGTTTCCACTGTTTCATCGGGTCGTGGATGCGCATGAGGAATCGCAACTGCTGTTCCTCATCCGTGATCGAGAACCAGTATTTCAGCAGGATGATCCCCGACCGCACCAGCATCCGTTCGAATTCGGGAACGTCCTGAAAGAACTGTTCCACCTGATCTTCGGTGGCAAAGCCCATGACCCGCTCGACACCCGCGCGGTTGTACCATGAGCGGTCGAAGAACACGATCTCTCCGGCGGCGGGCAAATGCGGGACGTAGCGCTGGAAATACCACTGGCTCTGCTCGCGGCGGCTGGGTGCAGGCAGGGCAACCACGCGCGCAACACGGGGATTCAGACGCTGGGTGATCCGTTTGATCACGCCCCCCTTGCCCGCGCTGTCGCGGCCTTCGAACAGAATGCAGACCTTGGCGCCGGTATGCTGCACCCAATCCTGAACCTTGATCAGCTCGGCCTGAAGGCGCAGCAGGTTGCGGAAATAGACCTTGCGGTCCAGCATGTCCGGATGCTGATCCTTGTAGATCTTGCGGACTTCCATCGACAGCATTGGCTCGCTGAATTCGATCTCGAAATCTTCGTCCAGCGTGTCTTCCAGTTCGGCTTCCAGCCAGTCTTTGGGGGCGTCATCGTTTTCATATGCCAAAGTCTGTTCCTTTTTGGTCATCGGGTGCGGACCGTATCGGCTGTGTGTAACCGCCTGATGTCATCGGACAAATTGATGACACGATGAGCCTGCCCGAACCTACACCGGGTCCGGGCGGCTTTGCGACCCTTTGCACAAGTTTGACCCGCGCGGGCCGGGGATACAAGCGTCAGAATTGCCGCAATCTGAACAGCTTGACCCAAAAAGCAGGTCGGAAATCTTGAGTCGGTCTTGCATTTCTGTACATCACTGAGGTCGTTGACATGAAGAGATAGAATTGGCGTACGTATTTTCCATTCTTCCCGCGATCTGGCCCTGGTTGATCCTGATTGCAGCGCTGGTCACAGCGGTGTCGGGGCGCATGAGCGTTGGTTTGGCGTTGTTGGTGTTGTTTGCCAGCGTCGCCTCGGTCACAGACCTGATGACGCCGCTGGCGGTTGCAGTTGTCGCGCTGGGGCTGATCGGCGCGCCCATCCTGCCCCGCCTGACGGGATGGGGTGCGGTTGTCGGGCACGTGTTGCTGATCCTGTGGTGTCTGGCCCTGGGGGCGCATTTGATACCCGGCTTCAACAACCTGCGCGTTCTGGATGCCGTTCATGCCGGAGCAAACAGCGCCGCATTCACGATGCATCTGAACCTCGACAAACCGATGGTGGTGTTCGCGGTCCTGCTGGCCTGGCCGGGGATGCTTGGGGTCGCACGTAAAACCAATGTCGCGCTGCTTGCCGCCGGGTGTGCTTTGCTGCCGTTGCTGATAGCGGCTGCTGTAGTCTCTGGCGCGGTTCAGCCGGAAATGGGCCTGCCGCCGTGGTGGTTGCTCTTCGCGCTTTCAAACCTGTTCCTGACCTGCATCGCGGAAGAGGCGTTTTTTCGCGGCTACCTGCAATCCATCCTGAGTTCCAAACTGGGAACAGCCGGAGGGATAGCTTCGGCGAGCCTGCTGTTCGGGCTGGTCCATTCCGGCGGCGGTCCGGCCCTGGTGGTCTTTGCGACGCTACTTGGTGTGGGCGTGGGCAGCGCCTATGCCGCTACGGGTCGGCTGTGGGTTCCGATTGCGATGCATTTTGCGTTCAATTTCGTGCATCTGGCGTTTTTCACCTATCCGGGTCCGGCCTGAGGCCTAAACCGGCAGGGCCGTGGTTTTGAAAACGGTCCGCAGGGCAAACGAGCTCTGCATCTGCGCCACACCCGGAAGACGGGACAGATATTGGCGGTGGATGCGCGCAAAATCCTCGGTGTTTTCGGCCACAACTTTCAACAGGTAATCCGCCGTCCCGGCCATCAGATGGCATTCCAGCACATCCGGAATGCGGGCCACGGCCTTTTCGAACGCGTTCAGAACCTCTTCGGCCTGACCCTGCAATGTGATCTCGACAAACACGGTTGTCGGCACATTCATCTTCCGGGCGTTCAGCAACGCAACGTAATTTCGAATGTACCCTTCAAGTTCCAATCGCTGTACGCGACGATGGCAAGCTGACGGCGACAGATTCACCATCTCGGACAGGCCCGCATTCGAAAGGCGGCCGTTCTTTTGCAGAGCGGCAAGAATCTTACGATCAGTCGTATCCAAGCTCATTCACGCACATCCATTGCAAGGTTTTGCCCTATTGCAGGAGATTCTTTCGAAAGAAAATCCATTGGCGGGCATTGTTTCACAAAAATTGCGTAACGTAATGCACATAATTTGAGCAGTTTATGAACGGAGAGCCAAAATGAAAATCGGTTGCCCCAAGGAAATCAAACCTCAGGAATTCCGTGTCGGCATGACACCCAACGCCGCACAGGAAGCCATCGCGCGCGGCCATGAGGTCATCATCGAAACCGGCGCAGGTCTGGGATCCGGCTTTGCCAATGAAGATTACGTGGCAGCCGGTGCCAGCATCGTCGACACCGCAGCCGAGGTGTTTGCAACGGCGGACATGATCGTCAAGGTCAAGGAACCGCAGGCGGTCGAGCGCAAGATGCTGCGCGAAGGCCAGCTGCTGTTCACCTATCTGCACCTGGCCCCCGATCCGGATCAGACCCGTGACCTGCTGGAGTCGGGCTGCACCGCGATTGCCTATGAAACCGTGACCGACCGCAATGGCGGCCTGCCGCTGCTGGCCCCGATGTCCGAGGTTGCCGGTCGTCTGGCCCCGCAGGTCGGCTCGTGGACGTTGCAAAAGGCCAATGGTGGCCGCGGCGTTCTGATGGGCGGCGTTCCAGGCGTTGGCCCGGCCAAGGTTGTGGTGATCGGCGGTGGTGTTGTTGGCACGCACGCAGCCAAGATCGCAGCAGGTATGGGCGCGGATGTCACCATCCTGGACCGCTCGCTGCCGCGTCTGCGCTATCTGGACGACGTCTTTGGCCGCACCTTCAAGAACCAGTACTCGACCGCTGGCGCGACGGCTGAACTGATCCAGACCGCCGACATGGTTATCGGCGCGGTTCTGATCCCCGGTGCCGAAGCACCCAAGCTGGTATCGCGCGCGCAACTGTCGACCATGAAGCCCGGCGCAGTTCTGGTGGACGTGGCCATCGACCAGGGCGGCTGCTTTGAAACCTCGAAGGCGACCACCCATGCTGACCCGATCTACGACGTGGATGGCATCATGCACTATTGCGTTGCCAACATGCCAGGCGCGGTTGCGCGGACCTCTACCATCGCGCTGGGGAACGCAACGATGCCGTTCATGCTGGCACTGGCCGACAAGGGCTGGAAGCAAGCGTGTCAGGACGATCCGCACCTGCTGAACGGTCTGAACGTACACGCCGGTCAACTGACCTATTATGCGGTTGGCAAAGCTCTGGGCATTGATGTCGTCTCTCCCAACGTTGTCATCAAGTCCTGAGTTCTCCCGCCGCTGAAAGCGCCCGCTGATGCGGGCGAGTTCCAGCGTTGGGCCAGGCCGCGCCTTCGGGCGCGGCTTTTGCGTTTTTGGCGTATCGTTCCGCACAACAGAAAAGGCGCCGCACGAAGGTGCGGCGCCGGGCCCAACGGGAGGAGGGCATTTTGAATGCCCGAACGACGGGCGGGAGGCCTTAGCCCTGTTTCTGGATCTCCACCGAATGCGGATAGGGGATCGACACGCCCTTGGCGTCGAAGGCTTCCTTGATCGTCTTGGTCAGTTCGAACTTCACATCCCAATAATCCGCTGCCGCGCACCACAGGCGCGCCGTCAGGTCAACCGAGCTGTCACCCAGATTGGTCACACGCACCCAGGGTTCCGGGTCCTTGTGAATGCGCTCATCCGCGTTCGCAACGTCCAGAATGATCTTCATCGCCTCATCGGCGCTGTCACCATAATCAATCCCAAAGACCAGATCGACGCGACGCGTGTCATGGGCCGAGTAGTTGGTGATGACCGAGCCCCAGGCCTGCCCGTTTGGCACAATGATCTGCACATTGTCCGGCGTCACCAGCTCGGTCGTGAACAGGTTCAGGTCTTTGACCGTCCCGGCTGTTCCGCCAATATCCACGTATTGGCCCAGCTTATAGGGCCGGAAAACCACCAGCATCACGCCTGCGGCCAGATCGCTGAGTGTCCCTTGCAGCGCCAGACCAATCGCCAGCGATGCAGCACCCAGAATGGCGACGATGCTTGTGGCTTCGATCCCGAAAATCCCCAGCACAGCCACCAGGACCATCGCCAGAATGGCCCATTTGACCAGGCTGGCCATGAAATTGCCAAGCGTCGGGTCAATATGCGGGGTCGCGTTGATCCGACGCCGCACGACGCCAGCAATCATACCCGCAACAATCCAACCGATGATCAGAACGATCAGTGCCTTCACCGCGTTCATGATCACAGGCGCAAATGCACCCACCTGTGTTACGACCTCATCCACGCGCATCTCCTTTGTCCAACAAGAAACCCGCGTCTTATGCGCGGGATTGGCCAAATTGTGAGGCAAAACCGCGTTTTGGTCTAGGTGCGAGTTGCGCGGGATTTCCCCGTTGTTCACCAGCAAACAGGCGCTGACCGGCTTTGCACACTGGCAGGGGCTTTCAAGATCGCGCTGTGCTGCCTAGGTTTGACGATATCCAAAACAGGAGCCCCCTCAATGCTGGATGCCGAAACACACCCGATCATGACCCGTTGGCCTGCGCAGTTCCCTGACAGAATCCAACTCTATTCCTTCCCCACACCAAACGGCGTCAAGGCGTCGATCATGCTGGAAGAAACCGGCCTGCCTTATGAGGCGCACAAGGTCACTCTGGCCGATGCCGACGTGAAAAGCCCCGCGTTCCTGTCGCTGAACCCCAACAACAAGATCCCTGCGATCATCGACCCCAACGGCCCCGATGGCGAACCCTTAGGCCTGTTCGAAAGCGGTGCGATCCTGCTGTATCTGGCCGAGAAAACCGGCCAGTTCATAGGACAAACCGCAGCGGACAAGCATCGCGTCACCCAATGGCTGATGTTCCAGATGGGCGGCATCGGCCCGATGTTCGGGCAGCTTGGATATTTCTACAAATTTGCTGGCAGCGAGATCGAAGACCCCCGCCCGCGCGAGCGTTACGTGAACGAAGCCAAGCGCCTGCTGAACGTGCTGAACACCCAACTTGACGGGCAGGACTGGATTGCCGGTGAGTACTCGATTGCCGATATCGCCATCGCACCCTGGCTGCGCGGGTTGGACTTCTACGGCGCCAAAGACCTGCTGGGATGGGATGACCACGCCCATCTTGCGCCCTATCTGGAACGGTTTCTGGACCGACCTGCGGTGCAAAAAGGACTGGTTACACCTGCACGTGACTAAGTGAACGCAACTGGTGGATGCCCGTCACAGGCATCCACCGGATGTTTAACCTTAGCCCGGCAACTTGCCGGTCAGGACATAGCGCAGGATCTCCACCACCTGTCGGGGGTCTTCCGCAACCGCCAGGGCGGCGGCATCGACCTCTTTCAGGGCATGTTGGTGATCGGGGCCGTGCAGCACGATCAGTGACTTGCCCAGCGCGGCGGCATAGCCCGCGTCAAAGGCCGCGTTCCACTGTTTGTACTTGTCGCCAAACCGCACCACGACCACATCGGCATCCGCGATGCCCTTGCGGGTGCGGATGGCGTTGACCATTGCGCCCTTGTGGTCATGCCAATACTTGTTCGGCTCGGCCCCAAGGATGGCGACCCCGCAATCATCGCTGGCGGCATGATCGGTGACCGGGCTGTTGAACGTGACATCCAGCCCCTGCGCCCCTTCAATGATTTGCTCACGCCAATCGGTGTGGATTTCTCCGGAAAGATAGACATTCAGGCCCATGGGTGCCTCCTTTGATTTCTTGCTGCGACCCTAGTTCGAAAGGGCGCGCAACCCAAGGGGTCGCTCAGAACGACAAGCGCCAGAATACCGGCTGATCGTACCGAGCCACCCTGCGGGCCGCACTGCGTTGCTTGCTGCCCAAAAAGGGCGGAGTTTCGCGCGTTGGTTCGAACCCGAAACTGCGGGGCAGTTTGGTGTAGATCGACCGCGGCGGCATCCGGCCCCAGGTGATCGCCTTCAGCTTTGCGCCCGGACCGGGCTGATGCATCCAGACGGTGCGCACGGCAAATTCTTCGCGCAGCAGCATCAGAACCGCCAGCATCATCACCTCAGCCCAGATTTTCGCGTATTTCCGCCGCAGCGCCTGCTCATATTCCGAGGTCAGCCGCAATTCGCGCGAGCGTGGCGCGCGGTTTTCCAACCGTTGCCGCGCACGACCGACAAAGCGCAACCAGTCCGATTGAACCTCTTCAATCAGGCAATGGCCGCTGGTCAGATCGACGTCCAGACGGCACCAGGCAAGGGTCGGACGACCTTCGGTCCGGACCGGATGCCAGCAGCTTTGATATGCACCAACAGCACAGCGCTGTTCGTATTTCCACAGCAGCGCGGCATGTTCGGTCGGGAACCCCAACTGCACGACAAGGTTATGCGCCTTGCGCGTAGTCTGCTCGCCAGACCAGCAGTCGAAGCTGAGGCAGAAATCCATCCACTGGGATTGATAGGCAACCTCCAGCCCCGACAGCGCAGCCGGGCTCAGACCGTCAAACCGCATTGCACGGTCCGCATGGGCCACCGCCAGCACATCATGCCGCCGCAGCACGCCACCGCACTGTGCAACCATCGGTGCCAACAGCGGGCGTGACAGCAAACGGGACAGTCCCGATTGCTTCAGGGTCGAGACCGGGGCCTCGGCATCCATGACCTGGCCAAGCAACCATGGGCTCTGCCGGTCGGGATAGTAAGGAAAGGGCATCTCTTGCGGCAGAATCTGCCGGATCATCGAGATGTCTTGGCGTTTCATGACAGCTCTCCAACGGGAAACACACCCGCCGAAGACCCGGCGGGCAATCAGATATGGGGCATCGCTTGCGCGGGGCTGGGATCTGGCATCTGGCAGACTCCGAAGTTTGATTGCGTCAGGGGGCCGGATGTAGGGGCCGAGGGTGATTCTGCTCAACCCTTTGTTTCGAGGCGCTTTCAGGTGTTGCCGTTTCGCCACAATAAAAAAGCGCGCCGGATGGCGCGCTTTTGTCGGGTCATGTCGGAGACGGTCAGCCGCGCAGAACGCCGCCTGTGGCCTTGGTGACCTTGGCGATGATCTTTTCAGCCACCGCTTCGATGTCTCTCTCCTTCAGCGTCGCATCCGTCGGCTGCAAACGCACGGTGATGGCCAGCGATTTCTTACCCTCACCCACACTGCCGCCAATGAACTCGTCAAAGACGCGCACATCCTCGATCAGCGCCTTGTCCGCACCTGCCGCTGCGTTCACCAGCGTCAGCGCCTCGACGCCTTCATCCACGACAAAGGCAAAGTCCCGCTCGACCGCTTGCAGGTCACGCAGTTCAAGGGCTGCACGGGTGGCACCGGATTTGCGCGGCAGCGGCACCTCATCCGGCCAGATGGTAAAGGCCATCGCCGGGCCCTTGATGTCCATCGCCTGCAACACGCGCGGGTGCAGTTCACCAAAGACGCCCAATACCTTTTTTGGCCCCAGACAGATCTTGCCGTGACGGCCCGGATGCCACCAGGCATCGCCATCGCGCAGAACCTGCACCTTGGCGGGCGCGCCAATGGCGGCCAGCACCGCCTCGGCATCCGCCTTGGCGTCGAATACGTCCACCGGGCGCGAGGCTCCGTGCACGTCCTTGGGCCCGCTACGACCGACCAGCAGGCCAGTGATCTGGGTTTTCTGATCGCCGGGCTCGCCGTCATGGAAGACCGGACCAACCTCGAACAGGGCCACATCTGCGTAACCACGTGCCTGATTGCGGGCAGCGGCCTGCAACAGACCGGGCAGCAGATCGGGGCGCATATGGCTCATCTCGGACGAGATCGGGTTTTCCAACTGCGTCGCATCATCGCCACCACCAAACAGCGCCGCCGAGGCCTGATCGATGAACGTGTACGAGACGCATTCGTTATAGCCCAGCGCAGCGCAGGTGCGACGCGCCATTGACTGGCGACGCTGTCCCGGGGTCATCACCGGCTTGGGGATACCATCGGTCACGCGCGGCAGCGGCTTGCCCTGCAGCTTGGTCAGGGATGCAATCCGCGCGACCTCTTCCACCAGATCGGCCTCGCCCATGATGTCGGGCCGCCAGCTGGGCACATGCGCCATCTCGCCCTCAAGGCGGAAGCCCAGGCGGGTCAGGGTCTGGCGCTGCTCGCTCTCGGCGATGTCCATCCCGACCAGAGACTGCACCCGCGCCGCATCCAGCTTGTAGGCCCGCGCGTGGTTCGGCGCTTTGCCCGCCTGAACCACGTTCGACGCCTCGCCACCGCAGATATCCAGAATCATCTGCGTCGCGTGTTCCAACCCTTCCAGCGTGTAGTCCGGGTCAACACCACGTTCGAACCGATAGCGCGCATCCGAGTTGATCTTAAGCGCCCGCCCGGTCAGAGCGATCTGCACATGATCCCAGAACGCGCTTTCCAGAAAGACGTTCACAGTCTCTTCGGTACAGCCGGTTTCCTCACCGCCCATGATACCGGCGATGGACTCCGCGCCCTTGTCATCCGAGATCACCATCATGCCCGGCTGCAGCGTGTATTCTTTCTCATCCAGCGCCACCAGCTTTTCGCCGCCTTTGGCGCGATGCACCCGCAGGTTGCCCTGTACCTTGTCAGCGTCGAACACGTGCAGCGGGCGGTTGTGGTCGAAGGTCATATAGTTGGTGATATCCACCAGGGCCGAGATCGGACGCAGCCCGATCGCCTTCAACTGGTCCTGCAACCACTGCGGGCTAGGGCCGTTCTTGACGCCACGGATCAGACGCCCGGTGAAATGCGGCGCACCATCCAGCGTGTCATCGTCAATCGTCACCTTGATCGGGCTGTCGAAATCGCCGGGCACCGGCGTGTAGTCCCGCTGTTTCAGCGTCCCGATCCCGCGCGCGGCCAGATCGCGGGCAATCCCCTCGACCCCCAGCGCATCGGGGCGGTTCGGAGTGATCGCGATCTCGATCATCGTATCGACCTTGGACGGCTCATTCTCGGCCAGCCAGTCGACGAACCGGTCTCCGACCTCGCCCGAGGGCAGCTCGATGATGCCGTCATGCTCGTCCGACAGCTCCAACTCACGTTCCGAGGCCATCATGCCAAAGCTTTCAACGCCACGGATCTTGCCGACGCTGATGGTCAGGTCCAGACCGGGGATATACATGCCCGGTTTGCAGACCACGACGGTGATGCCTTCGCGCGCGTTGGGGGCACCGCAGATGATCTGCAACTCACCCTCATCCGTGTCCACCTTGCAGACGCGCAGCTTGTCGGCGTCGGGGTGTTTCTCGGCATGTTTCACATAGCCCAGCGTAAAGCCTGCCAGCCGATCCGCCGGGTTCACGATCTCTTCGACCTCAAGGCCAAGATCGGTCAGCGCCTCGGCGATCTCATCAACCGAAGCGTCAGTGTCGAGGTGGTCTTTCAGCCAGGACAGAGTGAATTTCATTGCTCAGGGCCTTTTTTGGCAGATATCCAGTCGGCACAGGCAATGGCAAAGAATGCGCCGGGGTGCAAGCGCTGCGCGTCACGGATAGCTGGGGGTGCGGCCCAAAAGCTCATCCAACTGCCGCCCGATCCAGCCATGCGGGATGAAATGCCCGCCGGGATGGGTGTCCAGCACCACATGGCCTTTCGCGCAATCGCTCCATTCCACCCGGCTGAGCGTCAGGATCGGCACCACGCTCCAATCCCCGGCCGGGGTCGCTCCGTTGCAGTTGTACTTTTCCCGCCACAGCGCCACCGGATAGGTGGTGTCCCCGCCCGGTCCAAAGGGGAAATCCATCACCGTGTCACCCGTCCCATGCACATGGCGCACCTGACGCGGGGCCTGCGGGCAGTGCTCGGTCTGACGGATGGTTCCGGCCACGCCCAGCAGCGCGGCGATGTCGTCGCCCGACTGGCAGGCAAAACGCCACGCCATCGCGCCGCCAAAGGAATAGCCCGAGACATAGATGCGTTCGGGATCAATCGGATAGCGTTTGGCGACGTCCTTCAACACCCGGTCGGCAAAGGGCACGTCGTCGGTGTCCGAAGTCCAGAAATCCCAGCTTTTGCCCAGCCCATTCGGGGCGACCAGCAACACACCGCGCAGCTTGGTCGCCCCGGCAATGCGCTGATGGTTCACCACCACCGTCCCCTGCCGCGCCCAGCCGTGGAAATGCAGCAGCACTGGCAGAGGCGTTTCGCCATCCCAACCCTCGGGTTCCAGCACATGGTATGAGCGGTCGCCGACCTGACAGGCAATATCGCCGTGGCAGGTCTCCACAGCAGCGGCTTGGGTGGCGGTCAGCAACAGAAGGCAGAGTAGTCGATAGATCATGCGCCCGACCCTACCCGGCCCGCGCGCCGTGTCACGTCACAACCCCGTGGGACAGTGTAACAAGCCGCGCCATCGCCAGACCGCGGGATGGCGATCCTTGGGTTGTGGTGGGCACTTTATGCTGGCCAAATCCGTGTGCGGTTCAAACGGAGCGCTGGCGCAGACAAATCGCCAGCCCGTGCGGGCGGTCTGGCGATGGCGCGGCGGCCTATCGGCCTTTACTCCGCGCAACAGCACTCAGAAACCCATGTTTCCATTTATCCTGTACCAATAGGTTACAAGTTCAACCCAAACAGGCGGCACAATAAGACTTAACGAAAAGGTTAGTATCGCAGCACCGAGAAAATAAGTGGCGTAGGTGTGTAGTCGCTCAACATGCCCGATGAACCCAGTGATCTTTTTCTCCCATTGGCTCAATTCGAGTTTTTCAAATCGCCCATCAACCGTCACATCCATGTGCTTCATCGAAAGCAAGTAGAGCCAGATCGCAATCAAAAGTGTAGAAAGCCCAACCAATAGGCCGGGTGCAAAAAGATCACTGCTTTTGAGCATCCCCAATCCGGTGATCTTTTCAGCCAAACCAACCAAACTTGCAGCCCCAAGGAGCCCAGACGCGACCGCCAAACCTCTTTGTGATCGAGCTTGTACATTTCCAAGAATCTGCAACGAGCGGTCAACTCGGTTTACTTCCCAAGTACATTTGCTCTCGGCAGAACATAGCGGGCAATTTGTCGTATAACCATCAGAACTATCGCAAAACGACCCATGCTCCCGGCACAAGTACCTTCCGCGATTGACGCTCAGAAAGTGATAGATCACCGCGACAAACCACCATGCAGGTTCGGCATATCCAGCGCCGCAAACCCGTAGTGCCGCAGCCAGCGCAGATCGCTGTCAAAGAACGCCCGCAAATCCGGGATGCCGTATTTCAGCATCGCCAGACGGTCGATCCCGATGCCGAACGCAAAGCCCTGATAGACCTCCGGATCAATCCCACCCGCAGCGATCACCTTGGGGTGGACCATGCCGGAACCCAGAATCTCCATCCAGTCGTCGCCCTCGCCGATCTTCAGCTGGCCGTTATCCCAGGAACAGCGGATATCGACCTCGGCCGACGGCTCGGTGAAGGGGAAGTGCGAGGCGCGGAAGCGCAGTTCGACATCGTCGACCTCGAAGAAGGCCTTCACGAACTCTTCCAGAACCCATTTCAGGTTCGCCATCGAGATGTCTTTATCAATCGCCAGCCCCTCGACCTGATGGAACATCGGCGTGTGGGTCTGGTCATAGTCGGCGCGGTACACGCCGCCCGGACAGATCACGCGGATCGGCGCGCCCTGCTTCTCCATCGAGCGGATCTGCACCGGCGAGGTATGGGTGCGCAGCACATGCGGCGGGCGATTGTCACCCTCGGCGCGGTGCATGTAGAACGTATCCATCTCGGCCCGCGCGGGGTGGTGGCCGGGGATGTTCAGGGCGTCGAAATTATACCAGTCGGTCTCGATCCGCGGCCCTTCGGCCACCGAGAAACCCAGCTCGGCAAAGATCGCGGTCAGTTCCTCGGTCGCCTGGCTGATCGGGTGGATCGAGCCCTGACGGCGCGCGCGGGTCGGCAGGGTGACGTCCAGCCATTCGGTGCGCAGACGCTCATTCAGCGCGGCATCGGCAAGTGCTGCTTTCTTGGCGGAGAGCGCCGAGTTGATCTCATCCTTCAGCGCATTCAGCGCGGGGCCTGCGACCTGACGTTCCTCGGGGGTCATCTTGCCCAGTTCGCGCATCTTCAGCGCGACCTCGCCCTTTTTGCCGACGGCGGCGACGCGGATCGACTCGAGCGTGTTCTCGTCGCCTGCTTCGGCGATCTGACCCAGATATTTTGCCTTGAGATCGTCCATGACGCTTCCTGACCTTGGCCCCTGACTGCTGTTCAGGCTCTGCTATCACAGCGGACCGTGAAAGCAAGAGGGGCCGGGCAATCAGGCGCAGCGCAACAAAGCGGTGGTTCTGTCCTGCCGCACCGGGCGCGCGGTCTCGCCATAGGTTTCGGGGTGATGGCGCAATTCGGGGAACAGGGTCAGGATCTCATCCGTGGCGTCGCTGCCCAGACCATCCAACCCCTCTTGCCCGGGAAAAAAGCTTTCGGACACCAGACCGCTTGTGGTCACCAATTGGTGGCGGTCGAACATCATATGGATGTAGCGCACGATATCGCAGGTCACGGCGGTCACGGTCGCGCCATTGACCAGCGCCTTGGCGGGAACCAGCACCTCATGCTCGCCAAACAGAAGCTGAGTTTGCCAGCCGGTGATCAGAACCTGGTGCTGGGGGGAAATCAGAACGTCATCCTTGGCGCCCAGTGTTCCGGCGCTGATCCGGATCGGGGCAAAGCGGTCACGCCCGGACACAGTGCTGCCCCCGATCCAGCTGATCGGAAGCGGGCCGTTATCAACGGTGTTCACCAAATCCCCCGTTTCAAGCGTTTCGATACGGCGGGGCCCGTGTGGCGTATCCACCAACGTGCCCGCCGTGAAACAGGCGGCACCACTGTCACCGGGCGAAACATCGGCGTGAACCAGCGTGTTCGGGTTGGGCTAGTTGAACTGCAAGGATGTGGTGGTCGAGCCGGGACCCGTCAGAACAACCAGATTTTCGGACGTCGCCCCCGCAGCCAGCCCATCGATTGCGGTGATATTCTGCGTGCCGTTGCCGATGTCATAGAAGTCGATGACCTCATTGGTACTTGTGTTGGTCAATGCGACCGCTTCGAAGATCGTATCGTTCACCGGAACAGGCGCATCGGGGTCGGTCAGCAGGAAGGTGAAGTTATCTGCCGAGATGACAAAGACCTGCTCATTGTTGTCCGGGTCGGTGGTCACTACGACGCCGGGATCGGTCAGCGCGATCTCTAACCCGACGGTGCCGTCGCTGTTGTAAAGCGAAACGGTGAAATCTGCCGGATCTTCCGACGCGCCCAGCGCAACTTCGACAAACTCATTCACGCCGGAGGAAACGACAAACGGGTCGGCGTAGTGCAATTCGCTGATGCGGGGCATTCAGGGCATCCTTTGGGGAAAGGTCGTCGCAATTACTCGGACGCTTGTATTCACGAACGATGAACGCCTTCAATCCACAGGCGATCACAATTTGCGTTACCACACGGCAGCTTACGACGCGCACGCCACCTCACCAAAGGGGTAAGGTGGGCTGCTCGGCGTGTTAGGTCGGTGTCAGTAGCTGTACTGCGGGAACACCCGCGTCAGATCGCCGTTCCAGTCGCCGTTATAGTGATCCAGCAATTCATCTGCCGGAACCTTGCCGGTTTCGATACTGTCTTTCAGCGCATTCAGGAAATGGGTTTCGTCCGGCACCAGACCGCCTGCGCCGGGGAAGGCGCGGGATTTCAGCCCGGATTCCGAGATCGCCACGACCTCGCGCGCCAGATCGTGCATGTTGATGTTGCCGACCTGCGCCTGCAACCCGTCTTTGGCGGCCTCAACACGCAGCGCTTCGCGGGTTTCGGCATCCCAGCCCTTGACCAGATCCCAAGCTGCATCCAGCGCGCCCTGATCGTAGGTCAGGCCAACCCAAAAGGCGGGTAGCGCACACAGCCTGCGCCACGGGCCGCCATCAGCGCCGCGCATCTCCATGAATTTCTTGATCCGCGCTTCGGGGAAGGCGGTGGTCAGATGGTCGGCCCAATCGGACAGGGTCGGTGTTTCGCCCGGCAATGCGGGCAGCTTGCCTTTCAGGAAGTCACGGAAGGACATGCCTAGAGCATTCACATACTGACCGTCGCGATAGACAAAATACATCGGCACATCGAGCGCATATTGCACGTAGCGCTCGAACCCGAACCCGTCTTCAAACACGAAGGGCAACATGCCCGTGCGCGCATCATCGAGATGCCGCCAGATATAGCTGCGCCAGCTTTTCTGGCCGTTGGGCTTGCCCTCGAAGAACGGAGAGTTGGCGAACAGCGCCGTTGCCACCGGCTGCAACGCCAGCGCCACGCGCAGTTTTTGCACCATGTCGGCTTCGGACCCGAAGTCGATGTTGACCTGAACGGTGCAGGTGCGCCGCATCATGGCGCGGCCCATGGTACCGACCTTCTCCATATAGTCGTTCATCAGCCGATAGCGGCCCTTGGGCATCAGCGGCATTTCCTCGTGGGTCCAGATCGGGGCTGCGCCCAGACCGATGAAGCCCACGCCGATCTCGTCAGCGATGTCCTTTACCTCGCGCAGGTGGGTGTTCACCTCGTCGCAGGTCTCGTGGATCGTTTCCAGCGGCGCCCCCGACAGCTCCAGCGCGCCACCGGGTTCGAGGCTGACATTCGCCCCGTCTTTCTCCAGACCGATCAGCTTGCCGCCTTCGCGCACTTCGGCCCAGCCGTGCCGATCCCGCAGACCTTCCAGCACCGCCACGATAGACCGAGTGCCTTCGAATGGCAGCGGTTTCAGGGTGTCCTTGCAATAGCCGAACTTTTCATGCTCGGTGCCGATGCGCCAATCCTGCTTGGGCTTGCAGCCCGATTCCAGGTATTCGGCCAATTGCTCATGACGTTCGATCGGTCCGCCGCCGGACTGGGGGATGGACATGAATCGCGCTCCGATCCTGATGTGTCTGTCTGGTTGGTCAGTCGTGGGGGCAAACCGCGCCGGTGTCAATGCAGCCTGAGATGCGCGGGCCGTAAGGGGGTGCGTTCCCAGATCACCACCGGATGGCTCGCGCCACCGTTCAACTCCGCCAGCATTTGTTCGGTTTTCAATCCCGGCAGGGCCGAGAAGACATCGAACAGCGCCTCGGCCCCTTCGGCATTCACAGGAATGTGAAGCAGAGGTTGGCCCGGTTGTTCCAGCACCCAATGCGCCGGGGTCGAGGTCGGGTCGAGCGCCAGCCGCTCGATCTCGCGCGTGGCGACCATGCCGCCGTCCAGCGGGCCAAAGTAGTTAATCTGACCTTCGTCGACGGTGACAACACCCTGCCCGCCCGACCCGGTCCGGAACCGCCCGCGCTGCACCCCGATCACCGCCAGCGCCACTGCGACGGCCACAAGCACCCAGCCGAGCCAACCCAGCAATCCACCGGGCCCACTGATCCAACTGAGGCCGAGGATCAGGACAAACACAGCCACCAACACTTCGCGCCAGCGCCACAGGGCCTGCTTTGCTTCGGGTCGGATAAAGCTCATTTCAGGGCCTCTTGTGGATTTTCTAACAGGGCGATCCGGTACCATCCGACTTGCTGAAACCCCATCGCCTCATAGGCGCGTGCAGCGGGTGGGTTATTGGCAAACAGGATGGCCGTGTTCGCGCCCTCGGTCTTTGCCTTTTGCAGCAGGGCTGTTGTGACCCTGCGCCCGAGGCCGCGATTTCTGTTCTCGCGCGGTACAAACACGCCGCCCACCTGAACCTGATCGTGGACGGATGCGTTGATGGCAGCCATGGCAACCGGAGCGTCGCCTTCCAGCATGACAATCGCTCGGCCCGATTGAATATCGGTGGTGATCCGGTCGGGGGCCATATCCAACGCTTCTTGCCCTTTGGCCTGACCGGTATCCTCAAAATAATCCGCAAACCAAGGGGTCAGCAGCGGCCGATCAGCCTCTGACAGGCCGCGAAAGGGAATCTGCGCTTTGGGTACTTCGTGCAGATCAAGGCGGTACAAGGGTTCATCATGGTGCAGACGATAGTCCGCCTGTCCGAACCCCAGCGCGTTCAATGTTACCGCAACCTGCGGTGCGGCCCCTGTCATGCCCAACACGGTTTGACCTGCGATCTGACCCGCAAAGGCCCGCGCGGCTCGCGGCGAACAATCGGGCAGTTGCGCCATCAGGTACCCCTTTTTGGTCAGGCCGAACACGCCCTGGATGTGATCCGCCCCCCAAATGAAAAACCGGGTGGAGTGGTCGTTGTCTCCCAGTCCAACCCCATGCGCTGCCAGATTGCTGCGCAGAAACATGGATGTGTCAGGATATTCGGCCAAAAACGCCTCAATGGCCGGAGCGTCGGGTGAAGCAGCCTCGCGGATCACGCCCAATCCCCCAACGCCTGCTGCCACATTGTCAGCGCCGCCACCGCCGCCGTATCGGCCCGCAGGATACGGGGGCCAAGGCTGACCACATGCGCAAAGGGCAGCGCCGCCAGACGCGCGCGTTCCTTGTCCGAGAATCCGCCCTCGGGACCCACCAGAATGGCCCATGGCTGACCCTTTTCGTTGGCCGCCAACCGCAGGGCCGAGCCCACCTCGGCCTCATTACAGAACATCAACTGACGCCCCTCGGGCCACGCGTCCAGTACACGATCCAGTCGCTGCAGATCGGCGACCTCGGGCACAAACGTGCCGCCGCATTGCTCGGCTGCCTCAACCGCATGGGCCTGCAAACGGTCCTGTCGGATGCGTTCGGAATTTGTGAACTCGGTCTGCACGGGCACAATCCGCGCCGCGCCCATTTCCGCTGCTTTTTCAACGATGAAGTCCGTGCGGGCCTTTTTGATCGGCGCAAACAGAAACCACAGGTCGGGCGGCAGTTGCAGCGGTTTGGTCTGGTCCAGACAGATCAGAACACCACCGCGCTTTCCAGCCTCGGTAACCTCAGCCAGCCATTCGCCATCCTTGCCGTTGAACAGGGCCACGTGGCCGCCAACCGTCAGGCGCATGACGCCGAACAGGTAATGCGCCTGCTCGCGCGTCAATTCAACCGATTGCCCCTGACCCAAGGGCTGCTCTACATACAGTCTGATCTTCGCACTCATGAGACCTTACATATGCAAGGCAATGCCCCAACACCAGATGGTCAGGTCGCCGATGCCGTAACCGGCAACTGGGTCGACACCTATGCCCCCGCTTTCGCGCGCCCCTACCTGCGCCTCAGCCGCGCCGACCGGCCCATCGGAACTTGGCTTTTGCTGATTCCCTGTTGGTGGGGTCTGGCGCTGGCCATCCTGCACGACGGGCAAGCGCGGTTGGAGGATCTGTGGATCGCCATCGGATGCGCGCTGGGCGCGTTCCTGATGCGCGGGGCGGGGTGCACCTGGAACGACATCACCGACCGAGAGTTCGACGCGCAGGTCGAACGCACGCGGTCGCGCCCGCTGCCTGCAGGTCAGGTCACGGTGCGACAGGCAATGGGCTGGATGATTCTGCAGTGCCTGCTGGCGTTGGGCATCCTGCTCAGCTTCAATCAGGCGGCAATTGCGATGGGAGTGCTGTCGCTGCTGCCGGTGGCGATCTACCCGTTTGCCAAGCGCTTTACATGGTGGCCGCAGGTGTTTCTAGGGCTGGCCTTCAACTGGGGCGCGCTGCTTGCCTGGGCTGCGCATGCCGGATCAGTGGGCTGGCCCGCGATCACCCTATATCTGGCGGGCATCGCGTGGACGTTATTTTATGACACCATCTACGCCCATCAGGACGCCGAGGATGACGAACTGGTCGGCATCAAATCCACCGCGCGCCTGTTCGGGACCGATACGGCAAAATGGCTCAAGTATTTTCTGGCCGCTACCGTTTCGCTGATGGGGCTGGCGATCATCGACGCGCTGGTTCCCGGCGGGTCGATTCTGGTGCTGGTTATCGCCCTTGGTGGTCCATGGGCGATGGGCTGGCACATGATGTGGCAATTGCGCGGTCTGGATCTGGAAAACAATGCCAAGCTGCTGCAATTGTTCCAGTCGAACCGGGACACCGGCCTTATTCCGCTGATCTTCCTCTGCGTCGCGCTGCTGCTCTGATTGCACCTGCGGGCCGGGGTCTGTAAGAGTCCGCCCAAACGCCTGAGGAGTCACTAGCCCGCACATGCGTCTGCCGTATTTTCTGTCCGTGTCCCTGATCTTTCTTGTATCTGCAGGGGCGTCACTGCTGGCGGCCGGCTTTGCCGTCACCAAGATCGAGGAAAGCTCGGAATTTGCTGTGCGACGGGCCTTGGACCTGAAAGGCCATGACTGGGCCGAGGTCCAGTCAGACGGGCTGCGCGTGGTGCTGACCGGCATCGCACCGGACGAGGCCACACGGTTCAATGCCCTGACCGCTGCGGGAACCGAGGTCGATACCTCGCGCGTCATCGACGAGATGGAGGTCACCGCCACCACCGCGCTGGCCGCGCCGCGCTTTTCGGTCGAGATTCTGCGCAATGACAGCGGCATCTCGGTCATTGGCCTGTTCCCGGCCAGCGAAAGCCGAGATGACCTTGTCGACAGGCTTAGCGATCTGGATCGCGCGGCCCCTGTTGCGGATCTGATGGAAACTGCCGACTACCCGAAACCCGATGGCTGGGATGAGGCGATTGCCTATGCGGTCAGCGCCCTGTCGCGCCTGCCGCGTGCAAAGATCTCGGCCAGCCCGGGGCTGGTGAAAGTAACCGCCATCGCCGACAGTCAGGCCGAGAAGGAACAGCTGGAACAGGACCTGACCCGCACCGCGCCGCCCAGCCTGCGCATCGGTCTGTCGATCTCGGCCCCGCGCCCGGTTATAACGCCTTTCACCCTGCGTTACCTGATCGGCGCGGATGGTGGCCAGTTTGACGCCTGCTCGGCCCAGGATGAAGAGGCGCGGGATCAGATCATTGCCGCCGCACAGCAGGCCGGTCTGAGCACGACATATACCTGCACCATCGGTCTGGGTGTGCCGTCGCCCCGTTGGGCAGACGCGGCAACCCTTGGCATCAAGGCGCTGGCCGAGATTGGGCAGGGATCGATCACCCTGTCCGATGCAGATATCACCCTGATTGCCGCGCAAGGAACCAATCCCGCCCTGTTTGACCGTGTGGTGGGCGAACTGGAAAACGCCCTGCCCGAGGTCTTCGCCCTGCACGCCGTACTGCCCGAACCCGAGGACGAAGAACCCACAGGCCCGATTGAGTTTTCAGCCACGCGCAGCCCCGAAGGACTGGTCCAATTGCGCGGTCGCGTGGGCGATGAAACCCTGCGGGACATGGCCGACAGCTATGCCCGAGCCGCCTTTGGGTCGGAACAGGTTTATACAGCCACCCGCGTCGTTCCTGATCTGCCCGCAGACTGGCCTGTCCGTGTTCTGGCGGGGCTTGAGGCGCTGTCCCTTCTGCAAAACGGCGCTTTGACTGTGACACCGGAATCAGTGGACCTGAGCGGCAACAGCCATGACGAAGACGCCAAGGCCCGCATCGCCGGGATGCTGTCCGAGAAATTGGGCGAAGCGCAGGATTTCACCCTGTCCATCACCTATGTACCGCCACCGGAACCCGAGGACGCTCTGCCCGATCCCGAGCTGTGCGAGGAACGGATTGCCGAGGTACAGAAAGCCAGCAAAATTGCGTTCGAGCCCGGCTCGGCCACAATCGCGGCGGATTCGCGCGATGCGGTGAACCAGATCGCCGATATCCTGCGCGAATGCGGCCCGATCCGATTGGAAATCCAGGGCCATACCGACAGTCAGGGCCGCGAAGAGATGAACCAGCAACTCAGCCAGGCGCGGGCGCAATCCATCCTGAACGAATTGCGCGGGCGGCGGATTCCGACCTCAAGCTATACCGCCGTCGGGTATGGGGAAACGCAGCCCATCGCCGACAATGACAGCGAAGCGGGCCGCGAGGAAAACCGCCGGATCGAGTTCCGCCTGATCCGCCCGGAACCGGTCGAAAACACCGAAACCGGGCTTGAAGCGCTGGAAACCGGCACGACCGAGCCGGACCAGACCGACACGACCGCACCGGATGCGGATGCGGATGCAGAGGATCAATAGAGTGAACAGAACCGAATTCATCATCGCCACCGCCGTCATCCTGTTCGCGGCCTTCTGCATGGGCTGGTTCGCCAACTGGCTGGCCCACCGCCTGTCCCGCGTGCGCCAAAGCGACGTGGCCGATCTGGACCGGATGAGCCAGGAGCTGCACGAGGCCGAAGAAACCCGCGATCAGGCGATCACCTACCTGCAACAGCGCGAGGCCGAATTGACCAACCAACTGACCCAGGCTGAAGCCGAACTCGCCGCTGCCATGGACGGCTTGCGCGCCGCGCGGCAAGAGGCTGAGGAACTGCGCGGACGCATCAACAACGCGGACTAGAAATTTCCTCAGGATTGAGACCTTCGGGCTTACTAGCTGTTGAACGTCACCCGAACCTGACGCAACCGCCATAGTTGGATCAGTAACAAGGTGAGCGCTCGACATCAGAGATGTGCCCCAGTCAAACATCTTTGGAGCAAAGAGATTAGGTACAGGAGTACTGATCTGTACGGCGCTCTTTAGGAAGTGTCGGCTATAAGCCCTAGGTGTCAGATGCTGCGGCAACAACGAACGTCGGTTTTTCGCGCTATGATCAAAAACCAGAGCTGGTCTCGAACAACATTGCACGCAGAAATACAGTAGCGCGACTTACTCACCTGTATCGAGTGGTTGATGACGGCCTCACTGGCTTAGGATAAAGTGAACCTATGAAATGTGGTCAATGTGAACGGCCAGCGCTCTACGAATACGATAACGGGCTGTATCTGTGCCTGTCCTGCAATGCGATCCTGCAAGAAAACAATTACCGTGGCTTCCTGATGAACGCTGCTATGATGAACCATGCCATGGATGAAATGGACATGGTGACGGGCATTCCTCTGGGAGGTGGTAGAATCCCGGTTAGCGCGCTATCCCAAGCAATGAGCCGCCCCATGACAAACAACCATATCACCATCTCAAATTCATCCGTGGGCGTTTTGAACACTGGTGACCTAGCGAAGATCAATGCAGTTATAACGATCACGGAAGGAAGTGACGCTGAGGAGCTGGGTCACACCATCAAAGACTTCGCGCAAGCTGTGGTCGATTCCGATGAGATCACGAAAGAGGAAAAGCACGAGGTAGGCGAACTGCTCGGGACCCTGTCGGAGCAGATCGCCGGAAAGCGTTCTAAACCTGTGATCGGAAGCGTTCTCAAAGGAATCGAGGAGCGGATAAAGTCCGTGAATGTGTTGTGGGGCTTCGCTGAGAAAATTGGTAAGCTACTAGCAGACCTTGGAATTACAGCTTGACGTTCTGGCACGTGGCGCAGGTCAAGACCCCTCTACCGTGCCTCTCGACGCTCCTGTTTGTCCTTCGCCCTAGCCAGTACCTCACCAATCGCGAGAAGCCCCGTCCGACGGCACTGGCGGCTTCTTCTGACGCTCGGCCACCACTCCCGCTCGTTGATCCGCAACACTGCTATTTCCGAGTGTTTCGTGACCAGCACATTCTTGAAGCTGACATTGGCGCGTGTGGGTTTAACGACAACTTGGTCCCGCACTGACGACACTGGATCAGCAATACACGGTGTTCGGGCCAATGCTACGTGTCGGGTCACGCTGCATTGATTCAGAAATTTCGCATCAAGACTCAGAGAGTTGCGACGTTCCATCCCAACGGGTCAGCGCGTCTTCGTCCTCATCCTTGGCGGCAACCCATTCCGCGCCGGAGTTGGTGATTTCCTTCTTCCAGAACGGCGCGCGGGATTTGAGGTAGTCCATCAGAAACTCGGCCGCCTCGAACGCATCCTTGCGATGCCGCGCAGCGGTGGCCACCATCATGATGCGGTCGCCCGGAGCAAGTCGTCCGTGGCGGTGAATAACCAGCACGTCGCCCAATGACCAGCGCGCGCGGGCCTCTTCCGCGATCTTGGTCAGGGCGCGTTCGGTCATGCCCGGATAATGCTCGATCTCCATTACATCCAGATCGCCCGAGGCCAGATCGCGCACCACCCCAGTAAAGGTCACAATGGCGCCGTTGGCGTCGTCACCGGCAGCAAAAGCATTGGCCTCGGCCCCCAGATCAAATGGCGCTTCCTGAACCGCGATCCGCATCTCAGCCACCGGTCATGGGTGGGAAAAATGCGACCTCGCGCACCCCGGCCAAGGGGGCGTCGAAGTCGGACAATTCCTGATCCAGCGCCACGCGCAGGGCCGAGATGTCGGCAAAGGCGGCGGCATAGCGATCTTCGCGTGCGCTAAGCTCGGCGACCAGCTCGGACACGGTCGCAGCCTCGGTCGCGACCTTTTCTTTCGGCAGGCCGATGCGTTCGCGCACCCAGGCGAAATACAGCACGTCCATCGCTTAGCTCTCCTTCAGATGGGGCATGGCTTTACGTAGGTAGTCGTAGCCGGTGATCAATGTCAGAGTCGCGGCGATCCAAAGCAGCCACAACCCGATCTGACCCGACCAATACATGCCCTCCAACGTCCAGGCGATGTTGTTTACATCCTCGATCTGGCCGGTCAAAACCTGATCGATGGTCGGCGCGTCCATGCCGAACGTAGCCATCACAAAGTAGTGTTCAAAGATCCCCTGCGAAAACAGAATTGCAATGGCGAACATCTGCGCCGTGGTCTTCCATTTCGCCAGCTTTGTTACCTTGAGCGTCCCGGCAACATCCCCCAGATATTCGCGCAGGCCCGAGACAAAGACCTCACGAAACAGGATCACGGTGGCGGGCAGCACCAGCCACGGAGTCCAGTGCTCGGTCGAGTATCCCACAAGGATCATCAGCGCGATCACCACCATGGCCTTGTCGGCAATCGGGTCCAGCATCGCTCCGATCTTGGTTTCCTGCTTCCACGCGCGGGCCAGATAGCCATCGAACCAGTCCGTAATCGCCGCCGACATGAACAGGATCAGGGCAAACCAGTCTGCGTAGGGGCGGGTGAAATACAGAAACATCACGGCCAGACCGGGTGCCGCCAGCAGGCGCAGCAGGGTCAGAATATTGGGCAAGTTCCACTTCATGCGCAGACCCTACATCGCCGGGTCAGGACAGAAAAGACGAACGCGCAAAAAACTGCACCAATCACAGGCGGTTGTTCAAAGCGCTGCGGGTTTGGTGCGGGGCCGCATTGCCTCTTGGCCCCAGGTCGGAATGGCGTCAGATTGCGGGTGACTTGGCCAAGGGCGACATATGACCCCGAATATTCAAACCGATGCGCGTGCGAACCTGACGGGCAGCGCGTGGATGATCGGCGCGATGGCGTGTTTCGCGCTTGAGGACGCG
Organism: Ruegeria sp. BG5; assembly: GCF_056538425.1. Lineage (NCBI taxonomy): Bacteria > Pseudomonadati > Pseudomonadota > Alphaproteobacteria > Rhodobacterales > Roseobacteraceae > Ruegeria > Ruegeria sp. BG5. The sequence continues at coordinate 224,919 of NZ_JBQFTC010000005.1, forward strand.
CTGTTGAAGGCTGCCGCCCAGACGCTGCCGATCTGGCAGATCCTGGTCCTGTTCGGTGCGGGCGGTGCGGTGATCTTTGCCAGTGTCGCGTTTGCGCGTGGCACTCGGTTATGGCAGCCCGACGTGCTGTCGCCCGCGATGAAAATCCGCGCCGTGTTCGAGATATTGGGACGCCTGTTTTACATACTGGCCTTCACGCTGACCCCCTTGTCCTCGGCCACCGTGATCCTGCAGGCCACCCCGCTGGTCGTCGTCGCCTGCGCCGCGCTGTTGTTTGGCGAAACCGTCGGCTGGCGACGGTGGAGCGCCATTCTCGTCGGTTTGCTCGGCGTTGTGATCATCATCCAACCAACCGGCGAGAGTTTCACGCTGCTGTCTCTGCTGGCTGTGTTTGGCATGTTGGGATTTGCCGGGCGCGATCTGGCCAGCCGTGCGGCCCCGGCCAGTCTGGGCACCGAAGTTCTGGGCTTTTATGGCTTTGCCTGCGTGATCATCGCCGGGTTTGCCTATAGCTTTTGGGAACAGGCCCCGGTCGCCGCGCTGAATTTGAACACAAGCCTGCACGTTGCCGGAGCCGTGGGTTTCGGAACAATCGCCTATGCATCGCTGATGAAAGCCATGCGCACCGGAGAGGTCGCAGCCGTCACGCCGTTCCGCTATTCCCGCCTGCTGTTCGGTGTGGCGTTGGGTGTGGTGATGTTCGGAGAACGTCTGGACCAGACCATGTGGATCGGTTCCGCACTGATCGTCGCCTCGGGGCTGTATATCCTGTGGCGCGGGCGGCGGACTTAGCCCTTGTCGTGGAAGAAATCGTAAACCTTCTGCGCCAACCCGGCTGAGATCCCCTCGACCGCTTTCAGATCCGCCAGATTGGCCCGGCTGACCGCCTTGGCGCTGCCGAAATGCGCCAGCAGGGCGCGTTTGCGCGCCGCGCCCACGCCGGGGATTTCATCCAGCGGGGTCGCGCCCACGGCCTTGGCCCGTTTCGCACGGTGGGTGCCGATGGCGAACCGGTGCGCCTCATCCCGCAGGCGCTGGATGAAATACAGCACCGGGTCGTTGCGTTTCAGGGCAAAGGGGCGCTGGCCGGTGCGGTGAAACTCTTCCTTGCCGTGGTCACGGTCGACGCCTTTGGCGACGCCGACCATGGGGATGTCCTCGACGCCAAATTCCACCATGATCTCATGCACCGCACTCACCTGCCCCGCGCCGCCGTCGATCAGCAACAGATCGGGCCATAACCCTTTGTCGCGGTCGGGGTCTTCCTTTTGCAGGCGGGTGAAACGGCGGGTCAGAACCTCTTTCATCATGCCAAAGTCATCGCCCGGCGTCAGGTCATCGCCCCGAATGTTGAACTTGCGATAGGCGTTTTTCATGAACCCCTCAGGGCCAGCCACGATCATGCCGCCGACCGCGTTGGTGCCCTGAATATGAGAGTTGTCGTAAACCTCGATCCGCGCAGGAGGCCCGTCCAGATCAAACGCCTCAGCCACGCCGCGCAACAGCTTGGCCTGCGTGGCGCTTTCCGACATGCGCCGGGCCAGAGATTCCCGCGCGTTGCGCAGGGCTCCCGCGACCAGTTCCTGCTTCTCACCGCGTTGGGGCACGAGGATTTCCACCTTGCGGCCTGCCTTCTCGGTCAGCGCCTGCTGCATCAGATCGGCGTTTTCGATCCCATCCGACAGGATCAACTGCCGGGGCGGTTCCTTGTTGTCGTAAAACTGGCCAAGGAAAGCCTCCATCACCTCGGCCGGGGACACATCGGCCCCCACGCGCGGATAGAAATCCTTGTTGCCCCAGTTCTGGTTGGCCCGGATGAAGAACACCTGCACACAGGCCTGCCCGCTGTCCATATAGAGGCCGATCACATCTGCCTCGGCCACACCGCGCGGGTTGATGCCCTGACTGGTCTGCACCTGCGTCAATGCCCGGATGCGGTCACGCAGACTTGCGGCGCGTTCGAACTCCATCGCCTCGGACGCGGCCATCATCTGTTCTGCCAGTTCCTCCTGCACCTTGGTCGAACGGCCCGACAGGAAGCGTTCCGCATCCCTGACGCTTTCGCGGTAGTCGGCCTCGCTGATCAGGTCCACGCACGGCCCAGAACAGCGCTTGATCTGATACAGCAAACAGGGCCGCGTGCGGCTGTCGAACATGGAATCCGAGCAGTTGCGCAACAGAAATGCCTTTTGCAGTTGGTTCAGAGTCCGGTTCACTGCGCCTGCACTGGCAAACGGCCCGAAATAGGCACCCATTTCCTTTTTTGCCCCGCGATGTTTCTTGATCTGCGGAAAGGCATGATCCTTGGCGACCAGAATATTCGGGAAACTTTTGTCATCCCGCAGCAGCACGTTGTACTTGGGCTTGAGCTGCTTGATCAGGTTCTGTTCCAGCAGCAGAGCCTCAGTCTCGGTCCGTGTGGTCAGGAACATCATCGAGGCGGTCGCGGCGATCATCTTCTCGATCCGGCCCGAATGCCCGGGGCGCGTGTAATTCGACACCCGTGCCTTGAGGTTCCGCGCCTTGCCCACATACAGAACCCGACTGTCCCCATCCAGCATCCGATACACACCCGGAGAGCTGTCCAGCGTTTTCACATAACGCTGGATGCAGGCATAGCCGGTTGGCTGAGTGTCCGAAGTTGATTCGCTGTGGGAGGTCATGGCCCTGAGATATGATTCCCTGACAATGGCTGCAATCTTGCGCGTCTCAGTTCAAGAGAAAACAAATCCACGGTTTCTGTGGATAAGTGTGAAGATAAGTTTCCGTGAGGCTGGATTTTTCCTTGTTTCCTTGCTGTTTCGTCAAGTTGCACAAAAAATAGGCAATGCCATATCGTATTGTTTTCAAATGTTATTTTTTTGAACGCTTAGCAAGTGCATGAAAAAAAAGACATTTTTGTAACGGGCAGGTAACACGAATGAGAGCGGTGCAAAACTTGCACGGGAATTGCTTATTCTACCCCCAGCACATCCGGCGTCTGCCACCCAAGATGCTGCCCGCCATCCACGCACAAAAGCTGTCCTGTGACCGCATGCGCATCCAGGAAATAGCCCAAGGCTGCCGTGATATCAGAAGGATTCGCCCCGCGTTCCAACACGGTGTTGGCGCGCTGCGCCTGAAAATGTGCTTCGGACTGGCGGTGGCCTTGCATGGTTGGCCCCGGCCCGATGGCGTTGACGCGTATGGCCGGGGTCAGTGCCTGCGCCGCCGTCCGGGTCAGTGCCCACAGACCCATCTTGGCGATGGTGTAAGTCATGAACTCGGGCGTCAGCTTGCGCACCCGCATATCGACCATGTTGACGATCAGCCCGGTCGCCACAGGCTCACCCTGAGCATCTGTTTCGGGCTGCAAACCCTGCTCGGCCATGGCCTGCGTCAGCACAAACGGCGCGCGCAGGTTGCTGTCGAGGTGCCGGTCCCAGCTTTGGCGCGTTGCGGTTTTGATATTGTCGTATTCAAAGATCGAGGCATTGTTCACCAGACAGGTGATCGGCCCGCCCAGCGCCTCGGCCGCGCGTGGCAGCAGGGCGGTGACCTGAGCCTCATCCAGCAGATCAGCCTGCAGCGCAACTGCTTTCCGGCCAAGGGCTTCGACCTGCGCAACGGTCTCTAACGCCGGTCCTTCGGACGTCGCGTAATGCACAGCCACATCATACCCGCGCCCGGCCAGATACAGCGCCATGGCGCGGCCCAGACGGATACCGGCTCCGGTCACTAGTGCTCGGGTCATGGGCTACCTCTTTCTGTCAGGTCACATCAGCAATGTGGTGACATAAAGCGCATAAAGGAAAGTCAACACCAGACCCCAGATCCGGGAAATGTCCTGTTTGAAGAACACAAACGGGATCAACAGCAGCGATGCGCCCAGCATGACCCACAGATCGAACTCAAGGAATTCCGGGTCGACGGGGATGTTGCCGAACCATGTGGCGATGCCGACGATGGCCAGCAGGTTGAACATGTTCGACCCGATCACATTGCCCAGCGCCACATCCGCCTGACGCCGCAGCGCCGCCATAACGGTTGTGGCCAGTTCGGGCAGAGACGTTCCGACTGCAACCAGCGTCAACCCGATCACCGTCTCGCTGATCCCGTACATCCGCGCGATGACGGTGGCATTGTCCACAAGCAAGTGCGCCCCCATGGGCAGGCCGATCAGACCCAGGATCAAGTAGATCGAGATCTTCCAGTACGGCATGTCCGGGTCGGCCTCTTCCAGACCGTCCAGTTCTTCATCCTCGGCGCATCCGTTCTCGGCATCGGCGCAGGCTTTGCGGTGGGCTTTGGCTTCGCGGAACGCATTCCACAGAACAAGGCCCAGTGCGGCCAGCAAAATGGCACCGCTGACCAGATTGAAGACGCCGCAAAACGCCAGACCGATGAACAACACACTGGCCAGCAGCATGAACACATAGTTCTTACGACTGTCACACTCGCTGGTGTGCAGGGTCGCCAGCAAGGCAGGGACACCCAGCACCAGCAGAATATTGGCGGTATTGGACCCGACCACGTTGCCCAGCGCGATCCCCGGCGCGTTTTCCTTCAACGCGCTGATCGCAATCAGCAACTCGGGGGCCGAGGTGCCAAAGGCCACGATCGTCAGGCTGACAATCAGCGCTGGCACACCCAGCCGCAGGCTCAGGTTCACCGCACCGCGCACCAACGCATCGCCGGCCAGCAGCAGGATCACCAACCCAAGGCCGGAGAGCAGCCATGCCGTCATGTCCGGCCTCCTTTTTCGCAGGCGCACGGGCCCTTGCCGATCCGAAACCGGCCACAGCGCGGGCATTTTGCGGAACTCAACCGCTTTTGCCCCGGAAAGCGCAGCTTGCCGAACATCGCCAAAACACCCATGGCGACCAGAAACAAAGTGACAATCTTGATGATCACGTCACAAACCGAAACGCGCGTAGGCCGCCCGCTCCTCTAACCCTGCAATGGCGTCCTGCGCCAGCGAGGCCCCAAAGCGCGACCAGATGGGTTTGCGCAGACCGTAGCGACGGAACTTGACCTTCTCGCCGAACCGTTCCTGCATCTTGGGTTTCAGATGGGCGATGCCTTCGATCAGACCCAGTTCCTGCGCGCGTTTTGCCAGCCAGACCTCGCCCGTGAACAGATCGGCATTTTCGTCCAGCTTGTCGCCCCGGCGGGATTTGACATGGGCAATGAAGTTTTCATGGATGTCGCCCAGCAGACCTTGCAGGCGCTTCACATCCTCTTTCTTTTCCGGTCGGAAAGGATCAAGCATCGATTTCGATTTTCCCGCCGTATGCACACGCCGTTCAAACCCCTGCTTTGCCAGAAATTCATGCGCCCCGAACCCGGCCGAGATCACCCCGATTGATCCCAGGACCGAGCTGTCGTCGGCCCAGATTTCATCCGCCGCCGCGGCCAGCCAATACCCGCCCGAGGCAGCAACATCCTCGACAAAGGCAATCACGGGGATCTTCAGTTCGTCTGACAACCGCCGAATCCGCGCCCCGATCAGCGAGCTTTGCACCGGCGATCCACCGGGCGAGTTGACCTCAAGCGCGACGGCAACCGGTTTGCCCTTGCGAAACGCCTTCTCCAGCACGGGCGCCAGAGAGGTATCGTTCAACGCCCCGCGCCCGGCCATACCAATGGCTCCGGACAGGCGCACGACGGCCACAACGGGGTGCTTTTTGACAAACGGCAGGCTGAGTTTCATGCGTGCCGATGTAGAGTGCCCCCAACGTCTAAACAAGGGACTCTCAGATCGCAAAACGTGACGTGAGACAATTTCCTGACACCAATGGGCAAAAATGCAACGCCCGCCAGTGGCCTAGCTGCGGATGCGCCAACCGGTTTTAAAGATCCATCCGATGACGCCAAGACAGATCCCGGTGAAGGCCACAATGGCCAGCAGGCTGAACACAATCGGCACATCTGCAAGCCCGTAAAACGACCACCGGAAGCCCGAGATCAGGTACACAACCGGGTTGAACAGGGTGATGGTCTGCCACAGCGGCGGCAGCATCGAGATCGAATAGAACGTCCCGCCCAGAAAGATCAGCGGGGTCACAACAAGCTGCGGGACCAGCGACATCTGCTCGAAATTGCTGGCCCAGATGCCGATGATGAAGCCCAGCAGGGAAAAGCTGAGACAGGACAGGATCAGAAACGCCGCCATGGCAAAGGGGTGTTCGATGCGAATATCCACAAAAAAGGTCGCCGTGATCAGGATCACGATTCCCACAAACAACGCCTTGGTCGCCGCCGCCCCGACATAGCCAATCACGATCTCGATAAAGTTCACGGGGGCGGATAGCAGTTCGTAAATCGTACCCAGAAACTTGGGAAAATAGATACCGAAAGAGGCGTTCGAGATCGACAGCATCACCACTGACAGCATGATCAGTCCCGGCACGATGAAGGCCCCGTAGGAGACGCCCTCAACCTCTTGAATCCGGCTGCCGATGGCGGTGCCGAAAACGACGAAATACAAAGACGTGGACAGGACAGGCGACAGAAAGCTTTGCGCCAGGGTGCGGAAAAACCGCGCCATTTCAAATCGGTAGATGGCTGCGACGGCTGACCAGTTCATGCGGGCTCTCCCGACACCAGATTGACAAAAATCTCTTCCAGGCTGGATTGCCGCGTCTGAACGTCCCGCAAGACAAGCCCGGCCTGCGCCACATCATTCAACAGCGTGGTGATCCCGGTTCGGTCGGCATGGGTGTCATAGGTATAAACCAGCGCGTCGCCATTGCCGTTCAGAACCAGATTATGTGCCGCCAGAGCGTCGGGAATGTCCGTTATGGGCTCGGTCAGCATGACCTCGATCTGCTTCTTGCCCATTTGCGCCATCAGCGTGTCCTTGTCCTGCACCAGCAGCAACTCACCCTTGTCGATGACCCCGACGCGGTCGGCAATGGCTTCGGCCTCTTCGATGTAATGGGTGGTCAGGATGATGGTGACACCGGCCCGTTTCAATTCGGCCACGATCTCCCACATATCTTTGCGCAGCTCGACATCGACCCCGGCGGTTGGCTCATCCAAAAACAACACACGGGGCTCATGCGCCAGCGCCTTGGCGATCAACACGCGGCGCTTCATCCCACCGGACAGTTCCTTGATCGCATTCTTGCGTTTGTCCCACAGCGACAGTTTGCGCAGAATTTCCTCGATCCGCGCACTGTCATGGCCGTGGCCAAACAAGCCGCGCGAAAACCGCACCGTGTTATAGACCTTCTCGAACGGCTCCAGCGCGATCTCCTGCGGCACCAGTCCGATCATCTTGCGGGCGGCGCGAAACTCGGTCTGAATGTCATGCCCGCCTACGGTGACCGACCCTGAACTGAGGGTCGTGATACCACAAACCGTCGAGATCAAGGTGGTCTTGCCCGCCCCGTTTGGCCCCAGCAGCGCCAGAATCTCACCCTCTTCGATATCCAGCGACACGCCTTTCAGCGCTTCAAACCCGTCAGCATAGGATTTGCGCAAATCCTTTATGGACAAAATGGCGGTCATGCACGGTCCCCGTTTTGGCCGACCATATCCCGCGATCCGCACGCGGAACAGGTCACTTCCGCACAGTGTTCTGAGCATTTTTGCCGAAAGGTCAATCAGAGTGAGACGCACACCGCCCCGATCGCCCACTGCGCTGTGGCCAGAAACGCATTGATCCCCTGCCCGCCTGCCGATACCCCGAAGGCCGCACCATGGAGGAACCGAATGCTTAACGGAATACGTGTTATCGAAATCGAAGGGCTGGGGCCCGCCCCGTTTGCCGCCATGTTGCTGGCCGATCTGGGTGCCGATGTGATCACCATCCACCGCAAATCCGGCAACCCCACACCCGGCATGCCGGACCAGTCGGTTCTGGACCGGGGCAAACGGTCAATCGCTCTGGACCTCAAGGACCCCGACGATATTGAAACGGCCAAACGCCTGATCGACACCGCCGACGCCCTGATCGAAGGGTTTCGCCCCGGCGTGATGGAAAAGCTTGGCCTTGGGCCCGACGCCTGTTTTGCACGCAATCCCAGGCTGGTCTTCGGGCGGATGACCGGCTGGGGGCAGGACAGCCCGCTGGCGCAAACCGCCGGGCATGATCTGAACTACATCTCCCTGTCGGGCGCACTCTGGTACGGCTCGACACCCGACACGCCGCCCCAAACCCCCGCCACACTGGTCGGCGACATCGGCGGCGGCGCGCTCTATCTGGTGTCGGGCCTGCTGGCGGGTCTGATCAATGCGCAACGGACCGGGCAAGGCACCGTCGTCGACGCCGCCATCTATGATGGCTCGGCCCATATGATGAACCTGCTGATGACCATGCGGCAAACCGGCAACCTGTCCGATACCCGGGGCCAAAGCATGCTGGACGGCCCGCATTGGAGCCGCACCTACACCTGCGCAGACGGGCGCTATGTTACGGTGCAATGCCTCGAACCCAAGTTCTACGCCCAATTCCTACACCTCATGGGCCTGACCGACGATCCCGACTTCGCCCAACAATTCAACCCGGCCCTCTGGCCCGATCAAACCCGACGCCTCGCCGCGCTGTTCTGCAAACACCCGCGCGATCACTGGGCCGCGCTGTTTCAGGGCACCGATGCCTGCGTCGCCCCGGTGCTCAGCCCGACCGAAGCCCTGACACACCCGATGAACAAAAGCCGCCAAACCTGGCAGACGGTGGATGGCACCCTGCAGGCCGCCGCCGCCCCACGATTCTCGAACCATCCGTGGACTGCCAAACCCAGCCCTACCCGCGGCGAACACAGCGAGGACATCAGAGCCGAGCTAGACAAGCAGCGCGGATCCGCCCCTTCATCTGGCTAAAAATATCTCGGGGGATGAATTGGCCGCAGGCCAAGAAGGGGGCTGGCCCCCTTCCCCTTTACCGCCCGCGCACCGCGTCGATCATCAACTGAACATTCTCGGGATCCGCGTCCGGTGTAATCCCATGCCCAAGGTTGAAGATATGCGGCCCTTTCGAGAACGCCTCGACAATGCGCCGCGTTTCATCCACCAGCGCCTGCCCGCCGGTCACCATATGGGACGAGGCCAGATTGCCCTGCACGCAGCCATCCACCTGAACCTGCTCTGCCGCCCAATCCGGCGCGACCGAGTTGTCCAGCGCCACGCAATCCACGCCGGTCTTCTGTGCAAACCCGATATAACCGTCACCAGCCTCACGCGGGAAGCCGATAACCGGGATGCCGGGATGCCGGTCCTTGATCGCCTGAGTGATCACCCGGCACGGCTCGACCGCATATTTTCGGAAGGCTTCACCTTTCAACGATCCGGCCCAACTGTCGAAGATCTTGACCACTTCGGCCCCGGCCTCGATCTGGGCCGAGAGGTATTCGATCGTCGCCAGCGTAATCCGCTCCAGCAGCGCCTCAAACAATACGGTGTTCTCTTCCCGCAGCGCATGGGCAGGCCCCTGATCCGGCGTGCCGCGCCCCGCGATCATGTAGGTCGCCACCGTCCAGGGTGCACCTGCGAATCCGATCAGCGTGGTCTCGGACGGCAGTTCCCGCGACAGGATGCGAACCGTCTCGTAGACCGGCGACAGGGTCTCGTGAATATCCTCAACCGGTCTAAGCGCATCAAATTCCGACTGCTGCGTGATCGTCGACAGACGAGGCCCCTCGCCTGTCACAAACCACAAATCCGCACCCAGCGCCTGCGGCACCAAAAGAATATCGGCAAAAAGGATCGCCGCGTCGAACCCATAGCGGCGAATGGGCTGCAAGGTGACCTCGGCCGCCAGATCCGGGTTATAGCAAAGCGACAGGAAATCCCCCGCCTGCGCCCGGGTCGCGCGGTATTCGGGCAAATACCGACCGGCCTGACGCATCATCCAGATCGGCGGCACATCCTGTACTTCACCCGCCAGTGCCCGCAGCAGTTTTTTCGTCTCGGCCATTGTCATCCCCAGAAATCAGGTTTTGGCAACGGGTCGGCGCTCAGTGGCAATTTGTCAAGCTCTGCCCCCATTGTCAGGGCAATGTGACGCGACTAAAGCTGTGCGTATGACTTTGACCCTGCCCACCCCCGCATCACCTCTCAGAATTGGGACCCGAGGCTCGCCGCTGGCTCTGGCTCAGGCCTACGAGACGCGCCAAAGGCTGCGTGACGCGTTTGATCTGACCGATGACGCGTTCGAAATCGTTGTGATCAAGACCACCGGTGACAACCGCGCGATGATTGATGCGGATCGCCCGCTGAAAGAGATCGGCAACAAGGGCCTGTTCACCAAGGAAATCGAAGAGGCGATGCTGCGCGAGGACATCGACATCGCCGTGCATTCCACCAAGGACATGCCGGTGGCACAGCCCGACGGGCTGGTGCTGGACACGTTCCTGCCGCGCGAGGATGTGCGGGATGCGTTCATCTCGCCGCATCTGCAATCGATTCACGACCTGCCCGAGGGCGCGGTGGTCGGCACCTCGTCCCTGCGCCGCCGGGCGCAGCTTTTGAACCGCCGCCCGGATCTGAACGTCGTCGAGTTTCGCGGTAACGTTCAGACCCGGTTGAAAAAGCTGGCTGATGGCGTGGCGGATTGCACCTTTCTGGCGATGGCGGGCATTCGGCGGCTGGATATGGATGAGGTTCCGGCAACCGCAATCTCGCCAGACGATATACTGCCCGCGATTGCGCAAGGCACGATCGGGATCGAGCGGCGCAGCAATGACACCCGCGCGGCCGCTCTGCTGGAGGCCATTCACCACGCTGAAACCAGCCAGCGCCTCAGCGCTGAACGGTCCCTGCTGGCGGCGCTGGACGGATCCTGCGAAACCCCCATCGCCGGTCTGGCCGAGCTTCAGGAGGGCCAACTCCGCCTGCGCGGTGAAGTTCTGCGCCCCGATGGATCAGAAGCGATTTCCGAGGATACCGTTGGGTCCATCGAGGATGGGGCCGAGATGGGACGCGCAATGGCCGAAATCCTGTTGAAAAACGCAGGCCCCGGTTTCTTCGACTGGAGAAACTCCTGATAATTTTAACCAATGTGAACTAATTCACTGTTCCACGTCTCAGATTGCGGCAAGACTGTGATCATACCGGCTGAAAAGTTGGATCAGTCTCGAAATGTATCGAAGAGTTTCAGATAGTTGGTGTTTTAATAAGTATTCGAGGGGGCGAGGCTGAGCCCGACATTCAGAAGGTGCAGGGTCGCTGTTGGAAACAACAGCGACCCGACTATTTTCTAGCCCTGCATGGTCTCGCTGAGCGCTGCGACCGCGTGATGAATGGCGTTCTGCGTCTGCTCCAGATCGGCCTCGGTAATCGCCAGTGACGGGTATAGCTTGCCCGGTGATTTGAACACACCATGGGATCGCAGAACCTCGTTGAACACGACATTATGCTTGGGGTCATCATGTTTGGCGCTGCGATAGTCTCGGCAGGCGTTGTCGGTGAAGTAAACGTCGAACAGGGTCACGTCCCCGCAAATCTGATGCGCGATTCCGGCCTGATCCAAAGCGCCCGTCAGCATCTGCTGCAATCGGGTACCGATGTCACGCAAACGGTCATAGGTCCCCTCGCGGCGCAGAATCTCCATCGTTTTCAGACCGGCAACCGACGCGACGGGATTGCCGGACAGGGTTCCAAGCTGCATCAGCCATCCCTCCTGCCCGACCTGCGTCTTGTCGAAATGCTTCATGATCTGTGCACTTGCGCCCAACGCTGCCAAAGGAAAGCCGCCGCCGGTGATTTTGCCCAGGGTGCAGATATCGGGCGTAACCCCATACCGCTCCTGCGCCCCGCCATAGTCCAGGCGGAAGCCGGTGACGATTTCATCGAAGATCAGCAGCACGTTATGCTTGTCGCACAATTCGCGCAGCCCTTGCAGATAACCGGGCATCGGCGGGATGATCCGCTGCAACGGTTCGGCCATGACGGCGGCAATGTCGTCATGTTCGTCCAGCAGCGCCGCCACCGCTTCAAGATCGTTGTAAGGCGCAATCAGCATCTGATCGGCCACACCTTGCGGAATTCCGGCGCTGTCGGGCACGGCTTGCGGGAAATTGACCTGACGGCTGGGGGCCAGGCTCATCTGCGCCTCGGCGCTCATGCCGTGATAGCCGCCTTCGAATTTCAGGATCTTGTCGCGCCCGGTATAGGCCCGCGCCAGCCGGATCGCATACATATCCGCCTCGCCGCCCGAAGCGACAAAGCGCACCTGTTCGCAGCAGGGCACCGCGTCGATGATGGCCTCGGCCAGTTCGATACCTTTGGTGTTGTTCGCAAAGAAGGTCATGCCTTTGGGCAATTGCTCCAGCACGGCCTCCATCACCTCGGGGTGGCCATGGCCCAGCAGCATCGGCCCCGATCCGATCAGATAGTCGATATATTCGTTGCCGTCCTCATCCCAGACGCGGCTGCCCTCGCCGTGCGAGATGATGATTCCCGGGTCGAAATTCCCGAACCCGCCTGCGGGCAAAACAGCCTTCGCGCGGTCGATCCATTCGGATTGAGTGTTGATCTTCAGCATGTCACGCGATCTCCATATTCAATAAAATCAGTGTCTATTCGTAAACGGCAACCGGATCGCCCAGCGCGTCTTCATCCGGGTGTACGCCTAGGCCGGGGGTCTCGGGCAAATGCAGGTGACCATCGACATTGCGGGGGCCGCGACCGCCTGCAATGTCAACGGTCAGCATGTCCTGACAGGCCCAGACTGCATGGCAATTGTCATCCGGGATGGTGGCGGCCAGATGCAGCGCTTCGGTATCGGCCAGCACGCTGCCACCCGTGGCCATCACGAACATGTCGATGCCATGGGCCAGCGCAATATCCCGCATCCGCGCGGCTTTGGTCAGGCCGCCGACGCGGTTCAGCTTGATCCCGAATATCTCGGCGATCCCGTCACGCGCGATGCGGGCAGCGTCCTGTAAGCTCACAAGGCTTTCATCCACCGACACGGGCGAGGCGTGCTGGCCCGAGAGTGCGGCGATATCGTCCAGCGTTTCGCCGGGTTGTTCGAACATCACATTCAGGTCTTCGCAGGCGCTCAGGACCCGCAGGGCCTGTTGCCGGGTCCAGCCGCGATTGACGTCATAGAGGACAATCTCACCCGGTCGCCGGATGCTTTCGACGTCGCGGACCCGCGCAATATCACGTTCGACATTGCCGCCAATCTTCACCGAATGGGCGATATAGCCCCGGCTGCGATAGCGTTCCATCACTTCGCGGGTTTCTTCGACCGTTTTGGCCCCGACCGAGGACGCAATCGGGCGCGGTGTCCTGGACCCGCCGCCCATCAGATCAGCAATCGGAAGCCCAGCCGCCTGTCCGGCAATATCCCAGCACGCCATGTCGATGGGGCTTTTGGCATAGAGATGCCCCGGCAAGGCCAGATCCATCGCCCGTTCCACATCCAGAACCTTGCGTGGATCAAGGCCCAGGATGAAAGGCGCCATCGTTTCAATCCCGGCGCGAATGCCCGGCCCGTGTGCAGGCACATAGGTGTGGCCCCACGGGGTACCCTCACCCCAGCCAGTCAGGCCGGCATCGGTTTCGATCTTCACCAGCGTCGCGTCCAGCATTTCGAACTTCAACCGCCCACCGGACAGCCAGTAGGGATGCTCCAAAGGCAGATCGACGTGATAGACCGAAAGTCGGGAGATCTTCATTTCAATTCCACTTCCACGAAGGACATCGGGGCATCCCCGGCATTGATGACATTATGTTCGACCCCTTCATCGCGGCGATAAGCAGTGCCGGCGGGCACGGTCACCTCGTTGACCGTTCCGTCCGGCAGGTCCAAACGCATGTGGCAATCGGTGATCGCCGTGATGACGTAATCCATCGCATGGCGATGCCATCCGGTTTCCGCACCGGGCGCAAAGTCAAACCGCGTCACGCGCACGCGTGCATCGTCGATCATCTGAGTGGCAACGGCCTGTGGTCTCATAACGCGTACTCCGCCACAGGCGCGCCGAGGCTTTCGAAATCCGCTTTGACGCCCAGTCCGGGCGTGTCGGGCGCGTATAGCTTGCCGTCACGGGCAGTCGGGCCGCCGATGCCGGTGGATCGGGTGTTGTAGTTCATCAAATCGGTTGTGTTCTGCAGGTACTCTGGCGGGGTTGAGGCGGCGAAATGGGCCACGACCGAGGATGTGATCTCGCCGCCCCAGGTATCCTCGCTGACAACCGGGATGCGGTTGTCGACCAGATAATCCCGCACCCGCCGCGCCTTGCTGATCCCGCCGAGGTTCGAGATTTTCAGGCAACAGATCTCGGCCCCGCGATCCGCGACGATGCGCTGCGCCGCGTGGATACCGGTGACGCATTCATCCAGCTTCATCGGCTGTTCGGCAACGCGGCGCACCTGTTGGCATTCCTCATAGGTGCGGCAGGGCTGTTCCAGAATGAAATCCAGATCGCGCGTGGCGCGGGCCACCCGGATCGCATTGTCCACGCGCCAGCCCTGATTGGCATCGGCCATCGCCTTCTCGCCAGGTTTCAGCAAGGGAACCGTGGTGCGGATACGGTCAATGTCGGTGGCCCAGTCACTGCCCACCTTGACCTGAAACTGCCGGTAACCCTGATCGCGGTAACGATCCATCTCGGCCACGGTTTCATCCACCGCCTTCTGCGGCGCGACCCGGTACATCGGCGCCCCATCGGTCAACTTGCCGCCCAGCAGCATCCAGACCGGCTGATCGCAGGCCTGCCCCAGAATGTCCCAGCAGGCCGCATCGAACGGGGCCTTGGCATAGCCGTGGCCCTGCACCAGATGATCCATCAACTGCTCGATCCGCGCCACCTGACGCGGGTCTTCGCCCAGAAGATGCGGAGCCACCAGCCGCGCCAGCGCACCCACGCCTTCGGAATGGGCGACCATGTAGTTTTCACCGCAGGGCGTGAACTCGCCACAGCCTTGCAGGCCGGCATCGGTGTCGATGACCACGACCGAGGCGGTGGCGGTTTCGATGGCGTTGCCAGCCCCCCAGACATATGCCCCGCCGACATACGGAAGCCCGGTCTGATAGACGCGTATCCGAGTGATTTTCATGCCGCATCCATTCTGGGCAGATCGCCCATCCCCTCTCCGCGCCACAGCACAAAGGTCAGGATCGGTTGATCGGTTGTAACCATCGCATGGCTTTGCCAACTGGTATGCAGGCGGGTCTGATCTGTCCCGACAACACCCGTATCCTCGGTGGTTTTGAATTCGGCACCGCCTGCAAGGGTCAGATAGATTTCCTCGGCCTGATGGCTGTGCCAGTCGTAATTCAGCCCCGGCCCCCAATAGGCGATGTAGCCGCGCAATTGGGTCGAGTGGAAATGACCCGTCGGCCCGAACAGCTCGTAATACCCATAGCGTCGCAGGAAATCCGCGCCGACCTCGTCTTCGGTATAGGTCTGTTTCCACTGCGCCAGATGCGTTGTGGCAGAGATGGCGGAAATAAGCGGCTGGGTCAGATCGCTGCCAGCGATTTCAAAGTCCTTCACCAGATCAGCCGCCGGAATATGGTTGGCCGTCAACGGGGAAGGCGACAAATCCGTGGGCCACGAACCAAACGCAGACAGGTCGGGATGCGCCTGATGCAAGCGCCGCGCGGCTTCGAGCACATCATCCAGTGTCATGGGATCACCACGATATTGCCAGTGTGTTGCTTGGCAATGAACGCGGCCTGCGCGTCCCGCAATTCCTCCAGCGGATAGGTGGCGGCGAGGGCCGGTTTGATCTCAGCCGCTTCGATGTATTTCACGAGGTTCTGCATCACCTGAGGGTCAATCACGGTCGAGCCTGTGAAGGTCAGATCGCGCAAGTAGAAGGTGCGCAGATCAAACTCGACCATCGGGCCAGCGATGGCCCCAGAGCAGGTATAGCGCCCGCCGCGTTCCAGAATGTCGATCAGTTGCGGCCAGTACGGCCCGCCCACCACATCGGCGACAACGGTGATTTTCTCGGCCCCAAGCGCCGCGCGCAGATTGTCAGGCGCGCGGGGCAGGATCATTTCGGGGCCCAGCTTGGCGACGTCTTCGTGCTTGGCCTCGGACGCCATCGCGATGACCCGCGCGCCCCGGCGTTTGGCCAGTTGCACCAGCGCGCCGCCAACGCCGCCGGATGCACCCGGCACCAGAACCGTGTCTGCGCTGGTCACATTGGCCCGGGTCAACATCCCTTCGGCCGTTGAGTACGAGCAGGAGAAAGTGGCGAGTTCCGCATCCGACAGGTCCGACGTGATCGGCACCGCATTCACCGCAAGCGTTGTAGCATATTCGGCAAAGCCGCCATCCCGCTCGGACCCGTAGTATCCGGCCTTGTCCATGTTTTGCGGATCGTCGGGATCGCGCAACCAGCCGTCTGTTATCACCCGCTGTCCGATACGCGCGCTGTCCACACCCTCACCCACGGCAACGATATGACCGCAGATATCGGCCCCCTGAATGCGCGGGAAGGTGATGGGCGCGCCGCCCCAGGTGGGATCGTCTTCGCCGACTTCCTCGAACGCGCCGCCGGTTGTGGCATCAGTTACGGTCTTCGAGTACCAGCCGGATCGCGTGTTCACATCCGTATTGTTCAGCCCGCAGGCGGCGACGCGGATCAGCACTTCGCCCGCCGCGGGTTCGGGGCGCGGCCAATCCTTGTGCAGCACCATTTGCTCAAGACCGCCGTGACCCATGGTCACCATGGCTTTCATTGTGTCGGGCAGACTCATCCTTTAGTCTCCTGAGTTGGGCCACAGGTCGATGCGCGTTTCCCGGCCTGCGATTCTGCTCGACAGGCTAATTTCACAACTGTACCATCGTCAATCATGAATGACACAAATGTATCATCAATCGTCCTGGATCGCCTGACCGAGGAATGGGACGCCCTGACGCCCGAGGCCCAGAAAGCCGCGCGCTATGTGCTGGAAAACCCCACAGATGTGGGCGTGTCCACCGTGCGCGAGATTGCCGAGGCCGCCAACGTCAAACCCAACACTTTTGTCCGCATGGCACGGCAGGTCGGCTTCGAAGGCTACGAGGATTTTCGTGCCCCGTTCCGGCAGGCCATCCGGCAGGGGACGGTTTCGTTTCCCGACCGCGCCCGCTGGTTGCAGGAAATCGGCAAATCCGGTGAGATGGGTGGCCTTTACGCCGACATGATCGGTGCCACGATCCGCAATATTGAAGAGACATTTGCCGGTATCGATGCCGACCGGCTGCGCGCTGCAGCCGAAGATATTTGGAACTGCCGTCAGATTTTCACGCTGGGCGTCGGCGTCAACAATTCAAACGCGCGGAACTTTACCTATCTGGCCTCGACCGGGATGAAGCAGTTTCACGCCATTCCCCGCTCGGGCTCGACCCCGGTGGATGATCTGGCCTGGGCAGATGAACAGGACGTGCTGATTGCGATCACCTGCCATCCCTACCGGACCGAGGTGATCGATGCGATCAAACTTGCCCGCCAGCAGGGGCTGACGGTTGTCGGTATCTCGGACAGCCCTGCCAGCCCGGTGATCCTGAACGCGCAGCACGGATTTGTCGTGGCAGCCGACACGCCGCAATATTTCCCGTCCTCTGTGTCGACCATCGCCTTGCTGGAAACGCTTCTGTCCTTCGTGATCGCGGTATCCAGCGATGAAATCGTCGAACGGGTTGAGCGGTTTCATCAGCGCAGGCACCAGCTTGGGCTATACGCGGCGGAACCGGAATAAGATGCCCGGCACCCTGAACGCCTGAGCCATGCCACTCACCTGCGTTTCAGCGCCAAAAAGACCGGGTAGACCGAGTTGATACGAGGTCATGAACAATCCATACGAGAATTCCGCACAGGTTGTTGCCTGCCTTGCGAGAGTGATCTATCGATACCGGAATGAGATCTGGTTTTGCCATTGTTTCAGCGTTTTTCTTATGCGCCTTTGCCCCTGCCCAAGCGCAGGAAACCACGCTTTCCCGACCGGATCTGAGCGCGTCGGGGCAAGACTATCTGAAAGCCGTTCGGTATCGCGGAATTGACATGGACGTTGTCTATTTCGACCCCACGCAACCCGCGCCGCCGCTGGACACAAATGCAACGCCGCAACCCGACCGGTCTGTCGAGCTGTCCGTTGACAACCGCTGGATCGTCGGCGGGCTGTCTGCGGTCATACTGATTTTCCTGACCTTGTTCATCTACAACACTGCCGGGAACACCTCGGTCTCGTTCCGCAAATCCGTGGGCAATGCGCGGCGCAAAGGCGGGCGGGACGACCCAGAGTTATCGGACACCGGGCAGAACATTCCCGATCTTGAAGCGCTTCTAAAATTGAAAGATCGCGATCTGGCGGTCACCGGGTTGGCGCAACTGGCGCTGAGCCATTGCCTGTCCAAAAACGAGGTGCTGTTCAAACGCAGCTGGACCCATCGCGAGGCCCTGCGCAGCATGCCACAGACGCTTTGGTACATCCCCGACCTGCGCGCCCTGGTTCTGGCCAGTGAACGCGTCAATTTCGGCCATCACTCGATCACCGAGGGCGATTTCGAGGCCCTTCTGAACAAGATCAGACCCGTCCTGCGCGAGGTCACCGCATGAGCGACACGACCAGCTTGCCCCCGACCGATCGCATCCGGCTGGATTGGGTCATCGTGGGCGTTGTGGTCGCGGTTTGCGTCGGGATTTTTCTGTATGTCATGGCCGGGCGGCAATATGCGCTGC
Source organism: Ruegeria sp. BG5 (assembly GCF_056538425.1). NCBI lineage: Bacteria > Pseudomonadati > Pseudomonadota > Alphaproteobacteria > Rhodobacterales > Roseobacteraceae > Ruegeria > Ruegeria sp. BG5. The sequence goes on from NZ_JBQFTC010000005.1 coordinate 243,531, forward strand.
GCGATTCGGCCAGCGGGTTTGACGGTCTGGACCGCTGGCTGAACAGCCAGTCCCAAGTAACGCAGAGCTTTACCGGAGGCTGGCCCCTTGACCGCAGCACCGTGGGTCTGCTGGTGCAGCCGGTCTATGACACGCGTCTGGACACAGATCGTAACGCGGCCAGAACCAAAGAAGAACTGCTGTTTCAAGCGGATGAGTTCGATCAGGAAATCGACGTGATCCGCGACAAGGCGCAATCCGTGCCCAGCCTGGTGATCCTGCCCAAATGGCGCAGCGGAATGCGCCTGACCGGGTTCGGGCATCCGTTTCTGATGTCTCCGCGCGCAGAGATTCAGACCATCCTGCACCAGATTGCCGGTCCTGATGTCGGGCCGATGGCCTTGGCGCGCCGTCCGTTTTCCGACTACGCACTGGCTGCTGATCCGCAACTGAACGCCCGTATCTATGCCGCACAAACTTTCGCCGGGCGCGGATGTGACCCAATCGTCGGACGGGCCGGAGAGATGCTGCTGGGCGCGTGCCCTCTGCCGGGGTCCGAGGACGGCCAGAAGGTCTATATCCTGTCCGACCCCGATCTGCTGAACAATCACGGGCTGACGCTGGGCGACAATGCGTGGATCGCGGCGCAGGTTCTGCCCGAAATCGCGGGCGATCAGCGCATCATCATTGACTACAGCGATCGGAATTGGCTGACCGCGCCGGAACTTGTTGAGGCCCGCGAACGCACATGGGACGACCTCAAGCGTTTGTTTGAACCACCGTTCCGCGCGCTTTGGATCGGCGCAGGGCTGTTGCTGGCTTTAGCGATCTGGCGGGGCGGGGTGCGCAATGGCCCGGTGATCGATATCGCCCCAACGCAGGGCACCGGCAAACGCATGGCCAACCGCGCAAGGGCACGGCTGATGCGGATGACGGATCAGGATGGCGCAATGCTGTCCGACTATATCGACACCCGCCTGCGCGCCCGCGCGGCGGCGGTGTTCGGCAGCACGCATAAAACCATGGGCACACCGGAAGAGGCCTATCTGAAATATGTCCGGGCCCGAAAACCTGACCTCGCCGCCCGACTGGACGCACTGATCGAAACCATTCGCGCCCTGCCCCCGCATCTGGGGGCGGAAGAGGCCATTTCCCACATTGACCAATTCGAACTGATACTGGAGCACCTTGCCGATGAATCTTGAAGACCTGTTCGCCCGCGCCGAGGCCCTGCGGGCCGAGATCGGCAAAGTTGTGCAAGGCCAGCAAGAGGCCGTCGATCTGCTGCTGACCGCCTTGTTTGCACGCGGGCATGTGCTGCTCGAAGGTCCTCCGGGCACGGCCAAAACGCTGCTGGCGCGCAGCTTTGCCGGGGCGCTGAACCTGCAATTCGGGCGCATCCAGTTCACCCCCGATCTGATGCCGGGCGACGTGCTGGGCACCTCGATCTACAACTTCCAGACCAGCGAATTTGTTCTGACCAAAGGCCCGGTCTTCAGCCAGATCCTGCTGGCGGATGAGATCAACCGCGCACCGCCCAAAACGCAGGCCGCGCTGTTGCAGGCGATGAACGAGCGGATTGTGACGATTGACGGCACCGACCACCTTCTGGGTTCGGAATTCATCGTGGTCGCGACCCAGAACCCGATTGAACAACAGGGCACCTATCCCCTGCCCGAGGCGCAGTTGGACCGGTTCCTGTTCAAGGTGAACCTGACCTTCCCGCCCGAGGATGTGGAACTGTCGATCCTGCGCCAGCACGCCAATGAGCCGCTGGATTTCCTGAGCGCGACGCAGACCGTACAGCCCCTGCTGGACGCGCCCACCATGGCGGCGGCGCGGCAGTTGATCGACGGGATCGTGCTGGATGACGACATTCTGGCCTATATCCTGCGGCTGGTCCGCGCGACCCGCGAAAGCGCAGATATCGCCTTTGGCGCCTCGACCCGCGCCGCTGATGCGATTGCCGGGGCGACGCGCGCTACGGCAGCTCTGAACGGGCGCGACTTTGCCATCCCCGACGACGTCAAAACCCTGATCATCCATGCGCTGCAACACCGGATCGTGCTGTCCCCTTCGGCCGAGATCGAAGGGCGCGGCGCGCGGCAGGTGCTGGAAAATATCCTCAACCAGATCGAGGCCCCCCGCTGATCCGGCCATCCCGCATATTGCTGATCGCAGCCTGCGCGGCGTTGTGCCTGACGCTGCTGGCGATTGTCCTGGGCGACGCAACGCGTCACATCGCCGGGTTGCCGTGGCTTGTGCTGTGCGGTCTGGCGATCCTCGACCTGTTGCTGTCCTGGCCCCGCCGCCGGTCTGTCTCGGTCGAACCGATGTCGGATATTTTTGTGGGCGAAGAGGGTCATATCGATCTGTCCGTATCCCCCGCCGCGCCGGGAATGCAGGGAGAATTGGACTGGCCAGCCGGGCTGGACGGACCGCCGGTCTTTGATCTGTCAGGCGGCAGCGCGCAGATCCCGTTTCGCGCCAGTCAGCGGGGCACATGGGCGCTGTCCAACCTGTGGCTATCCTGGCCATCCCGGCTGAAACTGTTCGAGCTTGTCCCGAAACTGGCCTTTGGCTTGTCGGTGGCGGTCGTTCCCAATATCCGCCGCGTCATGTCGGGTGAGATTTCAACCACCGTACAATCGCGCCTGTTCGGCGTGAAAGAAAACCGCGCCATCGGTGAAGGAACCGAGTTCCATCAGTTGCGTGACTTCGTGCGTGGGATGGATGCCAGTTCGATCGACTGGAAACGCTCGGCCCGGTATCGCTCGCTGGTCGCCAAAGAGGTGCGGGCCGAGCGCAACCACCATGTGATCATCGCGCTGGATAACGGCTATCAGATGCGAGAGCAGGTCGCAGGCCTGCCCAAGATCGACCACGCCATTACCGCCGCGCTGGCCACCGCCTGGGCCGCAGCCATCGGGGGCGATCTGGTCGGGCTGTATGCCTATGACGCCAAGCCGCGCATGTTCCTGCCGCCGGAACCGGGGCGCACCGCGTTCAACCGGCTGCGCAGCCGCACCGCCGAGCTTAGCTATGAAAGCGTCGAGACCAACCACACCTTGGCGATGACCGAGCTGAACGGGCGCACCCCGAAACGCAGCCTGATCATCGTGTTTTCGGATTTCGTAGATACGACCACGGCCGAGTTGATGGTCGAAAACGTCAGCGTTCTGGCCAAGCGGCATCTGATTGTCTTTGTTACCCTGCGCGATCCGATCCTTGAAACGCAGGTCAATCAGGCCGCCGAGGATATGGATGGCGTGGCCGAGACGATCTCGACCGGGCAATTGCTGCGCGAGCGCCGCCTTGTGCTGGAACGGTTGCACCAGTTGGGTGTGACGGTGATTGACGCGGAACCCGGCGAGGTGTCGGCCCGTTTGATCTCGACCTATCTGGAAATCAAAGCGCGAGAGATGATCTGATGGCTGACAGCGACCTGATCCGCTCGGCCCGGTTTCGGCGGGAACGCGAAGGCGACTGGCTCAGATTGTCCGATCTGGTGGACAAGGCTGAAAATCAGGGCCTGCATCGCATGAGTTTCCAAGAGGCCCGCGATCTGGCCGATCTGTACCGTCAGGCCACCACATCCCTGTCCATCGCACGTGAGATTTCGCTGGATCGCGCCTTGCTGGAATATCTCGAAGCCCTGACCAGCCGTGCATACCTCAGCGTCTACGCCCCGCAGCAACGGTTGGGAGGGACCATCCGCAGGTTCCTGACCAGCGGTGGCCCACAGGCCATGCGCGCCTCGTGGCGGGTGACGCTGCTGGGGTTCTTGTGCATGGCGGCGGGGGCGCTTGCGGGGTATTTCTTCTATTTCGACAACCCTGAATGGTTTTACGTTTTCATGCCCTCTGAACTGGCCGGGGGACGCGGACCGGATGCCAGCACCGACTATCTGCGGGCGGCCATTTACGGCGAAGATGACACCTCGGGCCTTGGGGCCTTTGCGACATATCTGTTTTCGCACAACACCCGTATCGCCATCTTTGTCTTCGGGCTGGGCGCGTTTCTGTGTGCGCCGACGGTCATGTTGGTATTCTATAACGGTTTGATATTGGGCGTCTTCTACGCCCTGCATATCGACCGGGGGCTGGGCTGGGACATGTTCGGGTGGCTGTCCATCCATGGTGTGACCGAACTGTCGGCGATCTGTATCGCAGCCGCAGGCGGGTTGAAGCTGGGCCTCGCCGTGCTGTTTCCCGGCCATCACACGCGGCGCGCAGCATTACGCGCGGCGGGCCATGATGCGGTCAAACTGGCCGTGATTGCGGCCTTGATGCTGGTGGTTGCGGCGCTGCTGGAAGGGTTCGGGCGGCAGTTGGTTCAGGATCGATCAACCCGAATTGCAGTCGGCTGGGGCGTCGGCGTGCTGTGGCTTGCGTGGTTTGTGATGGGCGGAAGGAAGCGGTCATGACCCAACCCGCGCTGGACCGTCTGTTGCCGCCCGAAGGTGTGCCCCTGTTCTTCCGGGTCGCGGGCGTTGGTGTGCGAACCGCAGCTCAGCTCACCGATCTGCTGATCACCGTCGCTGCCGCCGTTGCCCTGTTCCTGCTTGTCGCTGCTTTCGATCTGGTGACACCCAGCACTGCAATGGCCATTGGCGCGATGCTGTTCTTTATCACCCGCATCCCCTACTACGCCGCGTCCGAGCTGATCTGGAACGGCCAAACGCTTGGCAAGAGGCTGCTGAAAATCAAAGTGGTCGCGGCGGACGGTCAGGCCCTGACCACCCAGTCGCTGGTCGTGCGCAACCTGATGAAAGAGGCCGAGATCTTTCTGCCCGGTACGCTGGTTCTGACCCTGACGACCGAGGCGGTTGTGCCATCGCTTTTGTCGCTGGCCTGGGTGCTGGGCGTTCTGGCCGTGCCCCTGTTCAACAAACGCCGCCAGCGTCTTGGGGACATCATCGCCGGAACCTATGTCATCCACCTGCCGAAACCCATTCTGTTGCAGGACATGTCCAACGCCATGCGGCCCCGGACCAATGCGCAATCGTCCTACAGGTTCCTCTCGCATCAGTTGGAACATTACGGAGCCTTTGAATTGCAGACGCTGGAATCTGTTTTGCGCAATGCCAATCGCGCAAGCGGGCCCGAGGCTTACAGGCGTCAAAAGGAAACCCTGGCCGCGATTTTCGCGCAGGTACGCCGCAAGATCGACTATGCCGATCCGGTGCCGGAACAGGATCATCAAGCCTTTCTTGAAGCCTTTTACAAAGCCCAGCGCGCGTTTCTGGAACAGCGCCAGTTGTTTGGTGACAAACGCAAAGACAAGCACCACACCTTGAAAAACGAAGACGCCTAGGCGCCCCTGTTGCCGTTTTGCCCAAGGGCGAAGCTTTAGTCGCGACTTCCTCTTGCGGATGACCGGTGGCGCGCGGCTTTATTGGCCCAGAACCCAAAGATCTTTGTTCAGGAATTGACGATGGCCGACACAACAAATCAGCACATTCACATCCCCTTTGGCGTTGGCACTGTGATCAGTGACACGTTTTCGATTTTCTTCCGCAAGATACATATAGTTCTGCTGCTGGGCTTCATTCCCGCGCTGGTCGATGTGGTCCTCAGCCTGTGGCTGTTTGACAGCTCGTTCGAAACGACGCCGGCCGCCGATATTGACTGGGCCGCGTTCTGGCCCGCTTTTGCCGGGCTGGTTCTGGTGTCGATGGTTGCCGTTGCCTTTACCTCGGCGATGGTGATCCAGTTTGCCTATGACACCAAGCTCAACCGCCCGGCTCAGATCGGGCGGTATTTCGCCTCGGCGTTCAACAACCTGCCCGCGATTGCAATCCTGTCGATTATCACCGGTATCCTGACCATCATCGGCTGGGTGATGCTGGTGGTACCGGGCATTTGGCTTTACGCGGTTTTCTCGGTCGTGGTTCCCGCCATCGTCATTGATCGGGCCGGGTTTGGCGCCATCGGGCGCAGCGCGGAACTGACCAAAAACTACCGCTGGCCCATTGTCGGCGCATTGATCCTGATTGTCCTGTGCATCTTCCTGTTTGCCGCCGCCATCGGTTTCGTCTTTGGCCTGGCGTTGCTGTCCTTCGACTCGCAAGGGGCAGAAATCATCTCGGAAAGCATCAGATCAGCAATTGGGTACGGGTGGACCGGTGTTGCCATCGCGATGATCTTCGCCCGCCTGAAGGAGATCAAAGAGGGCGTCAGCGTATCCGATCTGGCGGATGTCTTCCGGTAGTCGACGAAAATGGCCCGGTGGTCGCCAAGGCCACCGGGTGTCTTGATCCCCGACCGATCTTGCAAAAACAGCCGTCACTGCCCTGCGGCGCGGTGGCTGAACAACACCTGGTTTGACTGCACATCCGACCTGAAATCCGCCGCCCGACCGGGAAGCGCGTCATAGAATGCGCTTAGTCCCGGCTCGATGTCCGCTGCAAGGCTGGCACAGTCCTGACACCTCGCCCGGACCAGATCGTGCGATGCACCGTCCCGAATGGACGCGATCAGGGACTTGTGCGTCTCGGCCAAGGACTGAAACGCCGCGCTTTGAAGAACCGGTTTGTCACCGACCAGAATGTAAACCGGTTCCAGTTCGGCCTTGCCTTTCAGTTCCACAAACCCGGCCTCAAGCACCGCCAGCTCGGTTCGTGTGTCATCAACAACCGCGCGCGAGATCACGATGTCATAATTGACATGGCGGCAGCTTTGTTCCAGCCGGGCGGCGACATTCACCACATCCCCGATGACGGTATAGTTGAACCGCCGCCGCGAACCGATGTTGCCAACACAGGCCCGTCCCGTTGCGCATCCGGTTGCCAAGGCAATCGGGGGTCGCCCGCGCATGACCTCGGACGCATTGAACGCCACCAGCGCCTGCCGCATCAACAACGCAGCCTGCGCCGCCCGTGTCGGATGATCCGCAACCGGAAGCGGCGCGTTCCAGAACGCCATCACGGCGTCGCCGATGAACTTGTCGATAGTGCCCTGCTGGGCCAGAATCTGATCCCCGACCTGCGAAAACAGCTCGTTCAATATGGCCACAAGATCGGTCGCCGACACGGATTCCGACAGGGGCGTAAACCCGCGGATGTCCGAAAACATCACGGTGATGTCCTGTGTCTCACCCCCCAGTTGAAGCGCATGGCCCGAGCCTTCAAGCTCGTGCAGAATTTCCGGTGATACGTAACGCGAGAAGATGCGGCGGATCACCCGCTTCTCGCGTTCGGTCGAAACGAACAGATACCCGGCCAGAACTCCGAAATTGGCCATACCCCCAAGAAGCGGGAAGGTGACATCGAACAGCACCAGATGGTTTCGAAAGGCCAACCAGCTGATCCCCAGAACAACAGCCGCCGAGATCCCTCCGGCCACGAATGAGGCCACCGCGCCCCGGCGCGTCATGACAACGATGACGACAAGGCCCAGCAACGCAAAGGCCAGCAATTCCAGCGCGGCGTTAACGTCCGACCGGCTGATCATCTCATCGGTCAGGATCTGCTCAAGCAGTTGCGCGTGGATCGACACGCCCGGAACGGATTCACCCAGCGCCGTCAGGTGCATGTCGAACAGACCCGCCGCAGAGGTGCCCACCAGAATGATCCGACCTTCGATCTGGGCGCGCATTTCCAGGTCGTCCCCGGATTGCATGATCCTGTTGGCCGGAAGATAAAGCGCCGGGTTCTCGTGGCGGTATCTGACCCAGACCTCGCCGTTTTCGGTGGTGGGCAGGATAAACGCGCCAATCTCGACACCCAGCATAATGCCTGTCTCGTCCTGCGCGCCTTCGGCCAGAATGACCGGTTCGTCCATCGCAACCCGCAGCGCCTCGATCCCCAGCGCAGGCAGCGCGCCGTCGGGGCCGCCCCAAAGCACCGGCACCCGGCGCACGACGCCGGTATCACCCATGGGCGAAACATTGACGCCGCCGATACCTGTCGCATCCTGATCCAGTGGCGGGGCCAGCGGGGTCCATTGCGGCACGGACACCAGCCCCTCGGTCGGTTGGTCCCCGATTTCGATGATCCCGGCCTTGGCAAAAACGGGTTGGTCTTCGCCGGACAGCCGCGCGGCAACCCCAAGCACGACCGGCCAATTGGCCATCTCGGCCCCGAACAGAACATCATTGTCCAAATCCGCCGCCGCGCGATCCACGGACAGCACGCCGGACAATGCCGGATCGTTCAAAAGGCGCGCGGGGGAATACCGGTCCGGCTCGGCAAACAGCATGTCGAAGGCGATCGCGGCAGCGCCATATTCCCCCAGATGTTCGACCATCTGCGCCAGCAAAGTGCGTGGCCAGGGCCATTGACCCCATGTCTCAAGCGCGGCCTCGTCGATATCCACTACGCGCACGGGCAGATCAGGATTAAACGCGCGCGGCGACAGGCGTTGCAGAATATCGAAATACACCAGACGCGACATCCGGACGGGATACGGATCCAGCACCCGGATGAAACAGCCAAACAGGATCAGCCCCAGCCCCACGATCCGAAAAACGCGCCACCGACCGTTCTTTTCCTGCGGTTTTTTGGTCACATCAACCTCGCTGGACAAGCGAAAGGGTCAAGGTCCGGCCCTATTCGGATTCGCGTTCTGGCTGACCGGTTGGGTTGCCCTGACCAGCCCCGGAAGGCGCGGCGGGCGAAGATTCACCGCCGCCGCCCTCTGGCCCGGGCGTTCCGGGATCGCCTGTCGAAGGGGGATCGGGCGTTGGATCCGGTTCGGGCCGCGAGGGCCGCGATGGCTCGGGTTCGCGCGCCCGCGCTTCGCGCCTCTCCGGCCCATCAGGTTTCTCGGGCCGTACCGGAGCAGCCTCGCGCGCGCAGCCTTCGATATTGACCCGCAGCGGGACAAGCAGCCGTTCCTGCGCCTGTATGAACGGGAAGCCGCTTTGGATCGCTTTGTCGTATTGCTCCTGATCGATCGGACGCCCGACACGGCCACGCTGGCTGGTGGCATACAGGCTGCATTGCCGACCGGTAGAACGGCACCCGCCATTCAGGCCACACATCTGAACCGTGCCCTGCAACACCAGCATCGAGCTTTGATTGCCCGGCGCGATCCATATGTCGAAAATCGTACCCCGCACGGCCATGGTCGCCGTCGGCGTGCGGACGGAATACGCCCGTTTCCTGCTTTTGCCGGATATGAACCTGAAACTGCCGCCCAGCGCCTGCACTGCAAAGCTTTTGGCCTTGCGATTCCCCCGCAGCATCTTGACGTCCAGCACCATGCTGGCATTGGGTCCGATGGCGATCTTCGTCTCGTCCACGAAAATCAGCTGCACCACACCGCTGCGATCCGTCGAGATCGCATCGCCCGAGGCGACCTCCATCCCCATCTTCAACGGCTGCCGGTTTCCGTCACGCGTGATCTCGGCCCCCGGTTTGACCGCCACGACCGTTCCGATATTCGCCAGCACCTGAGACGGAATGATCAGCAGGCAAACCGCAACACAAAACACTTTTAACCAGGCCAACAGTCTTTCCTTCCCCCAAAGGTAATGTCCGAGCGTTCAACGCCCGCTGCCCGGTTTTTTTGCCCCCTGCGTAAAGTCTTTGCGCTATCATTTATTTGTTAAATACAGACAAATATGCCGTAAACATCGCATTCTTTGCAAGTATTTCGAAAAATGCCCCTCACAGACAGTGTTGTGCGGGCCTTGGTGCAAGGACTTCCGTGCCAACCAAACGCCCAACCAACATGTCAGACGCAGCGCCTTGGGATCGAGCGTTTCGGATTGGAGATGTGAGTTCAGAAAAATGACATGAGGCTAAGAATCGACCTTGTATCTCGGTGACATGCACGGATATACCCGTCGGCGGAGACGTGGCCGAGTGGTCGAAGGCGCTCCCCTGCTAAGGGAGTAGGCGGGAAACCGTCTCGAGGGTTCGAATCCCTTCGTCTCCGCCACTAAATCAAGCCCATTGTCTTGGTTTGGCTGAACCGCCGGTAGTCGACCTTACCCAATACCCCAAAAACACCCGAAACGTTGACAGGGGTCGCGTTCGATCGTCATTTAGGGAAGCATGGCACCAAGCTTCGACCAATCGACTTAACCCTCAACGCTTCGTAGCGCGAAAGGGTCGCGAGAAGGGAGAACGTTATGCGACTTCCGAACGTTGACGTCATTCTGGATGATATCGGCCCGATCCCAGAGGCACATGCGCATTACCTTGCGTGGATCACAGCCAATCTCGGTCAGAACCGGGCCGAGAACAGCCATATGTCGCCATTCCCAACCGGCCGGACGACCGTTCATGCGTGTGAATGCGACTACCTGATTGCGTATCAGAACGGCTCGGCTTTGGCGTTGCAACGCCTGCGGGAGCGCCTGCCCGAGGTTATGCAAAAACTCTATGGCCAAAGCATCGAACTGCCTGAAGTTTTCGTTTTTGTAGGCGAGGCGCGCAACGGGTTTTCCGTGCTTGAACGCAATGGCTGCCATGCGGTGAAGATTGATTTTCGCACGGCTATGACCCTGACTCTGACCCAATTCCTGCTTGGTGTTTCCGGGGGTAACCCGCAGCTCCGGCAACTGGCGACATGGCTGATCCTGTCAGTCGTTCTATCGAAGAACCGTGTGTTTGACCCGGTCCTGATGCAGCTTGCTCATGAGGCCCGGGCGATGGACCAGCGCGTTTTCGAGGACCTGGTGGGCAGCGTCGCCAATCTGATCCTTCTGCACGAGGTCGGCCATGTGCTGTTCGACCAACTGCCAAAGGGTTTTGCGCAGGTGGTTTATCAATCCGTCGACATTCCCGGCGCGGATCAAGGCCAAAGAACTGGCGCGGCGTCAGCAGCAACTGGGCCACCACCCACTGAAAGAACGCAGCCGGTGGACGCGCACGCGCGTTTGATCCTGCCCCCGGAACTGGCGCGCTGGAACCCGGAAATCACCGCCGATTGCTTCAGCGTTTTCGGGCATTTCGCATGTCTGCTTGAGGTCTATAACGGTCAGCCTCGGATCGCCATCGAGGCTATCTGCGATGCACTCCTGGGCTGGAACCTGACCTTCTTTGGCCTTTGGTCGATGCAGCAAGTACAATCCGAGGCGATGGGGCTTGGACCGGGGACCAACCCCGAAACGGCCAGCCATCCGGATGGGCTGACCCGTTGCGATATCATGCTGTTCTTCATCAACCACATCATGGCGCGGGTTGTTCCCGACTATCGCAGCCCGGCTTTGGGGCGGTCCGTGCGCGCCTATCAAAACCTTTGGTCTGCCGGGATGCACCAGTCTCTGAGAAACCTGCGCACCTATCTGCTGGTCACACCCGAGGCGTTTGAAAACTTTCGGGACGGTCTGTTGCGAACCGTTTTGTCCGGGTGCCTCTATGATGAATTCAAGCAGGTCGGCGGCGCCCAGCGATTGACGAAAAACCTGCAGGAAATCGAAGGGAAATGGACCGCCTTTCACATGGCCAGCCACCTGAACGGGCAGCCGGTCTTTCTGGACCTCGCGCAGCAGTTTGGCGCGCTTGACCTGAAATTCATTTCGGAGGACCGCGTATGAGTTACGATCCAACACTTGTATCCGCAATTGCCCAAGCGGATCAGGGCGGAGATCTGGACGATGTCAGGGCCTTGCTTGATCCTGACCGCCCCAATGAAGAAGAAAACTTTCTGGGCGGACTCACGCCGGATCTGGCTGCGATCCTTGCGTTTTGTGTCGCCGTCGGGACCATCAGCGGTGCCGCCAAAAGCATAGCTGACATGATCGGGCTGGCCAACAAGGCCGCAAAATGGGCAAAATCCTTGCGCGGCGAGAAACCGGTAAAGGCCGACCTGACGCTTCGGGAACGCACGCTTGCATTGCTGTTTGAGGCCACAACAAACCGGCGCGAGGGGCTGTCTGCCAAAACACTGCAAACCATTCTGGGATGCTCACAAGCGGATCTGGACGAAGCCCTGACCGCGCTTGAACACAGCGGCGTTGCCCGCAAGTCCCTGCAAGGCAACTGGAAGTTTTCGTCCCGCTGATGTCCCGGACCGGCGGCGCCGGACAACGCCGCCGTCAGAACCCCGCGAACCGATTGGATCTCTGTCATGCCAGAATATCTTGCCCCCGGTGTTTTCGTTGAAGAAGTCAGCCGGGGCCCAAGGCCCGTCGAAGGTGTTGAAACCAGTACCACGGCCATGATCGGTGAAGCCGAACGCGGACCGCTGAGGCCGCCCCTGATCACGTCGTACCGGGAGTACCTGCGTGTGTTTGGCGATGTGTTCGCCGAAGACCGCTTTGTACCATTCAGCGTCAAAGCGTTTTTCGACAATGGCGGGCAGCGTTGCGTGGTCTGCCGGGTCGTCGGAGATGGCGCGGAAACGGCCCATATCGACGCGGCCGGATACCGTCTGAGCGCAAGCGGCCCCGGTCAATTCGGCAACGCCATCTGGGTCCGCATCCTGCCGTCGAGCGCACAGAAGCGCGGTGCAGACGGGCCAGTGCCCATCGGATTTCGGCTGCAGGTCGCATATTTCGGACACGGGTTTTCCGGCGACCTATTCGATCCTTTCGACGACTCCAAACGCAAACCCCGGCCCGTTCTGGTCGAAGACTTCGATGACCTGTCGCTGGATACGAACAGCGATGATTTCTGGCGCAAGAAACTCTCGGAAAACCCATCTGCGCTGATCACGCTCGATCTGTCCGATCAGGCTGAAACACCTGCCGGTCTGGTGTTCAGCGACGCTTTGAAAGGGGGGCAGGAGGGTAAAAGACCTACCGCCGCCCAGTTCGCAGGCAGGACCGACGCGGCAGGGGCGGTGATCACAGACCCGACCAACTATCGCGGCCTCGCGGCGCTGGAGCGTGATGCATATCAGTCTGTCGCGATTGTCCATGCGCCGGGTATCGGAAACGACACGCTGCCCGAGATTACGATACAGGATGAAGTCATCGCACATTGCGAACGCAATCGTTTTCGGTTTGCAGTGCTCGATACGCCGCGCGGCGTGAAAGATTTGCGGTCCGACGCGCTGTCTCCGCGCAATCGGCGCGCGTCTGACTATGCAGCGATCTACTACCCCTGGATTGTTGCGGCACATCCTAAGACGGGCGACAAGGTTCTTGTCCCTCCGGGCGGGGCCGTCTGTGGCGTTTACGCGCGCGTGGACTCGGCGCGCGGCGTCTGGAAAGCACCGGCGGGTGTGGCGATCAACGGGGCCGTGGATGTCGAGTTCCATCTGAACGCAAACCAACAGGACGTTCTGAACCAGGCCGGCGTCAATTGCATTCGTCAGTTTCCCGGGCGCGGGATTTGCGTCTGGGGCGCACGAACACTGTCGTCGGACCCGGAATGGAAATACGTGCCTGTCCGCCGGTTCTTTATCTTTCTTGAAGCATCCATTTCCCGCTCGCTCCAATGTGTTGTGTTCGAGCCGAATGACGAAAAGCTCTGGTCCAGTGTCGCGCAGGCGGTGGGAAATTTCCTAAGCACCCAATGGCGCGCGGGGGCCTTGGCGGGCGCAAAGGAATCCGAGGCGTATTTCGTGTCCGTCGGACGGGACACGATGACCGAGGCGGATATTGCAAACGGCCGGTTGGTGATGCTGATCGGGGTCGCTGCACTGCGCCCGGCCGAGTTCGTGATCATCCGTATATCGCTGAAAACCAGTGACGCGCTTGATTAAGCGTTGCGCTGGCCAGTCGGCAGCAAGACCCAAAGCCGGAATTCAAGTTTCAAGTGGTGTTCGAAGAAACCAGCAAAGCGGGGATATGCGTCAACATGACGTTCAAACGCGGGGTTCTCGGCGACGCTTGTCTCGACACATGGCAAGCAAACCATTCATGGTTGACTTAACGGCAGGCTGTATACAGAACGGTGTTCAACTGTGTTCGACATATGACGAGGCGAATATGCACAAATTGCATGGCGGTAAAACGGTGTTCGGGGCCAATCTGGGCATCCTGATGCTGGAAACTCAGTTTCCGCGCATTCCAGGCGATATCGGCAACGCGACCACATGGCCTTTTCCGGTGCAATACCGCGTCGTCCGCAGCGCAACGCCGGACAAGGTTGTCCGCAATGACGCCCGCGAACTGGTCGGGCTGTTCATTGATGCCGCGAAAGAGCTGGTTGCCACCGGCTGCGACGGCATCACCACCAATTGCGGTTTCCTGTCCATCGTACAGGATCAACTGGCCGAGGCGGTGCCGGTTCCGGTTGCCACCTCATCGCTGATGCAAACCCCGATGGTGCAGGCCATGTTGCCGCCCGGCAAACGTCCGGGGATTTTGACAATCTCGAAGGAAACGCTGACACCCGCGCATCTGCAGGCCGCGAATGTCCCGCTGGATACGCCGATTGTCGGAACCGAGGGCGGTCGGGTCTTTACCCGCGACATTCTGGGCGACGCGCCCGAGATCGATTTTGCCGCCTGCCGCGAAGACATGCGCGACGCCGCGCGGCAATTGGTGACCGAGCATCAGGATATCGGCGCGATCATTCTGGAATGCACCAACATGACGCCTTACGCAGCGGATGTGCGCAAACTGACCGGCCTGCCCGTGTTTTCAATCTACAGCTTCGTTCGTTGGTTCCATCAGGCGCTGGTGCCGGATCGCTTTCCGGTCGATCTGGACGATCCGCTGCTCGGGCTGGCAGGTCAGTCCTGATCTATAGTCACAAAAGACCCCCCGGCCTGGAACAAAGCCGGGGGGTCTGTGTTGAAAGGATCGGGCGCGAGCGCCCGACCGAAGGCATCAATAGAAATGCGGCAGGTTCTTTGCCCGCGCCGCGCGCACCCAGTTGGGGACAAACGGAACGATCTTGTCCTGCGACGGAACCATCATCTCGATGAAGTTTGCGCCGGGGTTGGCGATGGCCTCGGACAGGATCGGCTCGATATCGTCTTCGGATTTGATCCGGGCAGTCTTGAAGCCAAAGCCTTCAGCCACTTTGCAATAATCGACACGACCGAAATCCGTTGACCAAGGCTCATCCACGTCGTCCAGCAGATTGGCCTCGCCCCGGATCCAGCCGAAGGTATCGTTGCGGGTCAGAATGACGGTGATGTTCCTGCCGCTGCGTTTCAGCGTTTCCATGTCACCGATGACAAACCCAAACGACCCGTCGCCGGTGAACGAAATAACCGGCCCGTCATTGGCATAGATCGCGCCCAGCCCCGCAGGCACCGAATAGCCCAGCGCCCCCATCGAATAGTTGGTGATATAGCGCCGCCCCGGCTTGCGGAAGGTCAGCAGGGCCGAAGGGTAGATCGCGCTGACGCCCGGCTCGGACGTGACCACCGCGTTGTCCGGCATGATCCGGTCCAGTACCTGAGACAGCTTGACCGGTGAAATCGTGCCCTCGGGCATCGGAATGTTCGAGTTGAATACCTTGTCCAGCGCCGTCTTCTTGATCGGGTTCAGGTCGATCTTTGGGCGGGTCAGGTTGGGATGATCGGCTTTGATCAGCACATTCATGTATTCCAGCGTCGCGCGGGCATCGCCGACCAGACCGACTTTGACGGGGAAGTTGTTGCCAACATGCGCCTCGGCAATGTCCAGATGCAGGAAGGTTTTGGCCTTGGGATCGCCATACAACTTCCAGTGATCGGTGGCGGCGCTGTCCGTGTTCGAGCCGATGAAGAAGATCGTATCGGCGTCGTGCACATATTGGTTGGAATACTCCATGCCGCCACGCCCGCCGATCACGCGCAGGGCAAGCGGGTGATCCTCGGGGATTGTACCCTTGCCTGGCGTGGTGGTCCCGACCGGGATTTGCAGCAGTTCAGCCAGTTCCAGGATCGCCTCGGACGCCTTTGAAATCAGCCCGCCCTGCCCCACAACAATCGCCGGTTTCTCGGCTGCCAGCAGCACATCGATCGCCGCGCGGATTTTCGAGTGATCGGCCACCGGGCGATGCGCCGGATAGGTGCTGTATTCGGGTTCGGCATAAAGATCGTTGATCTCGGCCTCTTCCCCGAAGATGTTGATCGGAACGCGGATATGCACCGGCGCCGGACGCCCCGAGGTTGCCACGCGGAAGGCCCGGCGCATCAGGAACGGGATTTCCCTGGCATTGGTCAGCACAAAGCTTTCCTTGCAGATGCTGTCATACAGCTTGGTCTGATCGACCCCGGTCAGCCCGTGCTTTTTGTCCTGATTGATCGGGATGTCCGAGCTGAAATAGATCACCGGAACCGAGCTCAGATACGCCTCGGTAATACCCGGCGTACAGTGAGTTACACCGGGGCTTGGCGCTTCCAGCACGCAAGGACGTCCGGTGATCTTGGCATAGGACTCGGCCGCGTAGGATGCGGTACGTTCGTCGCGGGTCAGCACAAACTCGATATTCGAGTGTTCGCGCCACTCTTTGTACCACCCGATTGTGGTTTCCCCGGGCAGGCCGAATACGTGGCTTACACCGTGCAGTTCGAGCATCTTGAGAATGATCTGAGCGCCGTTCATGCGCTGGGTGTCAGCATCGGTCATTGGTTTGAACCTTTCTCAGCCGGATTTTTGCGCACAGATCTGTATACAATAAATCCGCAGTTTTTTAGTTACGTCAGTGTTTCGGCGACGGCGTATTTCGCCAGTTTGTCAGGATCGACCGCAACGCCCAGCCCCGGCCCGTCCGGTACGTGAACGCGCCCGTTCTTGACGGGGAACGGCTGGGTCAGGATGTCGTCAGCGGCATAGTAGGTGGCCATGTAGAATTCACATTGCAGCACCAGATCAGGCACAGCCGCCATCAGATGCGCACCGGCGGCATGGGCCAGACCGGTTTCGAACATGCAGCCGCCATAGATTTCAATCCCGGCGGCACGGGCAATTGCGGCCACCTCAAGAGCGCGGCGAATGCCGCCCGATTTCATGATCTTCAGCGAGAAAATATCGGCAATCCGGTTCTGCGCGCCATAGAGCGCACCTTTGGGATCAAACACGCTTTCATCGGCCATGATCGGCGTGTCGATGGCATGAGTGATATGGGCCAGCGCCTCACGCTCGTGCATTTTGACCGGCTGTTCGACAAAGGTCGGGCGGAAGGCTTCCAGATCGCGGATGCAACGCACCGCGTCATAGGCCAGCAGACCCTGATTGTAGTCGATGCGGATATCGACTTCATCGCCGTAAATCTCGCGAAGTTTCTCGACACGCATTACATCGAACTTGTGATCGGCAAAGCCGGTCTTGAACTTGAAGATGCGCACGCCGTCGTCCCACATGGCGGCAATGTCATCCAGATCGGCGTCGAAATCCGGGTTGGCGACCGAAAAGCTCATCCCCATACTGTCGCGCATCTTGCCGCCGACCAGTTCGCAAACGGACAGGCCTGTGATCTGCCCGGTGATGTCCAGCAGCGCCATTTCCAACGCCGCCTTGGCCTCGGGATGGCCGACCAGCACCTTTTCGGCCATGTTCATGTGTTTCTCGACCTGCACCGGGTCCTGACCGATCAGATGCGGGCGCAGATGCACGTGCAGCGCGGCGGCGTTGCCTTCGGCTGTGCCGGTAAACACGGGCCAGGGCGAGGCTTCACCCCATCCGGTGATCCCGGTGTCCGTGACAAGTTCCAGAATGGCCACGTTGATACCTGCAACATCGCCCGAACCGTGGGAATGCACGGCCTTGGCAGGGATCAGAATGCGGTGAACCCGCAGGGCTTCGATTTTGTGATCGCTCACGGTCGTCTCCGTGTGAGAGTTTTTTTTCGGGTTATTCGTGTCTTAGCGCGGGCGCACGACCATCACGCTGCACCCGGCATAGCGGGCGACGCGGGCCGCATTCGGACCGATCAGCAGATCAGTGACCGACGGTTTGCTGGCACCGATCACCACAAAACCGGCGGACAGCGTGTCGGCATGTTCGATCAGTTTTTCATAGACAACACCGCGCAGCACCTGACTGTCATGGACCACGCCCTGCCAGTCAAAACCGGCGGCATAGGCCTGAAGATCGCGCACGGCGTCATCGACAACCTGTTGATGCATATCCGCCGGGATATAGTTCTGCGCGTAAGAGTTTTCCTGATCCGGGATCACGAAAACAACCTCGACCGCATGATCGTGGGCCTTGGCCAGCAGGATCGCCTCGTGGATCACTGCGGCGTCGCTGTCCTTGTGGACAAGGTCCACGGCTGCCAGAATTTTCGGTTTCGTCATGGTTTGGCACCTCTTGGGTGGCTATCGGTAAATCGGGGGGCGGGCCGGTTATCGGCCCGCTGAACTCACCATGCTGTCCGGCAGATAGGTCGCCAGTTCCGGGAAGCCGATCATGATGAAGACCATCACGACCATGATCAGGAACAGCGGCAACGCGGTCTTGGCGATATAGCCCATCTCGTGCCGGGTGATCCCCTGCATCACGAACAGATTGAAGCCAATCGGCGGCGTGATCTGCGCCATTTCGACGACAATCACGATGAAGATGCCGAACCAGATCAGATCGATACCTGCGCCTTCGACCATCGGTTGCACAATCGCCATGGTCAGCACCACCGAAGAGATACCGTCCAGGAACATGCCCAACACGATGTAGAACAGCATCAGGGCGATCAGCAGTGAGAACCGCGACAACTCCAGCCCTTCGATGAACTCGGCCAGGGCGCGCGGCAGGCCGGTGAATCCCATGGCCAGCGTCAGGGCGATGGCGCCCATCAGGATGAAGGCAATCATGGCCGAGGTGCGCGTGGCCCCCAGAAGGCTTTCGATGAACGCCTGTTTGGTCAGGGACCCCTGCATCGCGGCCAGTGCAAATGCGCCCAGCACACCGATGGCCGCCGCCTCGGTCGCGGTGGCAAAGCCGCCATACATCGACCCGATGACCACCAGGATCAGCAGGATGATCGGGATCAGGAACCGGCTTTCATTCAGCTTCTGCATGAACGTCATACGGTCGGCAATCTCGGGCACTTCGGACCGGCGCACAAAGGACCAGCCGGCGACGTAGGCCATGAACAGACCGGCCAGAACGATGCCCGGCAGGATACCCGCCATGAACAGCTTCGAGATCGACTGCTCGACAGCCACACCATAAACGATCAGCGTCAGCGAGGGCGGGATCATCAGGCCCAGCGTGGCCGCACCGGTCAGCGTGCCGATGATCATGTATTCGGGATAGCCGCGTTTGCGCAGTTCCGGGATCGACATTTTGCCAACTGTGGTCAGCGTCGCAGCGGACGACCCCGACACGGCGGCGAAGATGGTGCAGCCGACGATGTTCACATGGACCAGACCGCCCGGCATCCGCTGCATCCAGGGGCTGAGGCCGCGGAACATGTCCTGCGACAATCGACTTCGGAACAGAATTTCACCCATCCAGATGAACAGCGGCAGCGCGGTCAGGGTCCAGCTGGACGAGCCGGTCCAGATCCGCGTCAGCATCGCATCGCCGGCCGGGCGCGAGGTGAACATTTCAAGCCCCAGATAGGCCACGCCAAACAGCGCCAGCGCCACCCAAACCCCGGTTCCCAGCAACAGGAACAGGGCGAACAGGAAAATGGTAACGAGATAGACTTCTTCCATCAGGCTTACTCCGCGTGTGCGTCGACCGCAGAGGATCGCATGTTGTCTTCCCCGGTCACGAGGATGGTGATCAGGTTGTCGATCGCGCAGATCGCCAGCAGAACGGTTCCAATGACCATGGACATCTGCGGAATCCAGATGGGCCAGGCGTCCTGCCCCTGGCTGATGTCATTGAAGCGGTAGCTTTCGTACGTCAGCTTGATTGCGTAACGGGCGAACAGGAAGGTCAGATAGCTGGCAATGGCCCAGCACCAGATCTCGCCTAACCTTCGGAACCGGCCCAGCGCATTCAGCAACAGGCTGACACGAATATGGGCCCCGCCGTTCAGCGCATACGGCAGCGCCAAGAATGAGGCCGCAGCCATGCAATAGCCAGTGAAGTCCGGTGCACCCGTGATGATTTCACCACCCCAGCGCGACACCATCTGCAGGGTTACGAAGAATAGGATCAGTATCAGAAAGCACGCGGCAAGATAGCCTGCAAAGCGATAGATCACATCCAGCGTTTTGCGCAGTGTTGAGAAGATCGCCATAGCGGGTCCCCCGTTAGGCAGGCATGGCGATCAGGTCGACCATGCCGGTCGTAAGATACCCCCGGCGGCCACGGCCGCCGGGAAAGAACGCACGGTTGTTTTTATTGTGCAGCTTTAAAATCGTTGACGATTTTCTGACCAGGCTCACCAGCAGCTTCCAGCCATTCTGCGGTCATGGTTTCACCAATCGCACGCAGTTCGGCGGCCAGTTCTTCGCTTGCCGGGCCTGTGGTCATGCCGTTTTTGCCCAGCTCGTTCACCGTGAATTCGGTGTACTGGATCGAGCGCCAGTCGCCCGCGTACTCGGCCGCCACGGCGCAGCCGTTCATAACAGCCTTGGTAGCGTCATCCAAACCGTTCCAGGCGTCCAGATTGACCAGCATGTAGTTGCGGGGCATCCAGGCGTCGACGCCATAATAGTGCGACAGGCTTTCCCAGACCTTGCGGTCGTAGCCGGTCGAACCAGACGATACCATCCCCTGCGCCACACCGGTGGCAAAGGCCTGGCTGATTTCAGCCGCCTCGATCTGCACCGGCAGCATACCGGCCAATTCCGCCATACGGGCCGAAGCCGAGTTATAGGCGCGGAACTTCAGACCTTCCGCATCTGCCAGAGTGTTGACCTCACGGTCGAAATACAGGCCCTGCCCCGGCCACGGTACCGAATACAGCAGGTGCAGATTCTGTTCTGCCAGCAACTCGGACAGCGGTTCTTTGGCGAACTCCCACAGCTTCTCCGAGTCCTCGAAAGACGTCGCCAGGAAGGGTACCGAGTCAAAGCCAAACAGCGCGTTTTCGTTCTGGTGCCCAGACAGCAGACGCTCGCCAATATTGACCTGACCGGTCTGGATCGCACGCTTGATCTCGGCCCCGGCATAGAGCGAACCGCCCGGATGGGTTTGAATAGTTAACGCGCCACTGGTGCCTTGGGTCACGCATTCTGCAAAAACCGCGCCGGTTACCGAATGGAAGTTCGTGGCCGAATAGGCCATCGGCAGGTCCCAGGTTTCCGCCGACACTGCCGCCGCAGAGGCCGTGATAACGCCGATGCTGGCAGCCAGTTTGGTAAGTGTTTTTGACATTTTTTTCTCCCTTGTTGACTTTTGTACCCCTTCAGGGGGCGTCGTTGAATTTTGGTTCAGAACCGCATTGGATCGTACACGCCCAGATCGATATTGGTACGGTCTTTTGTGATCAGCCCCGCAAGTATCCGCCCGGTCTTGGGTCCGGCGGTGAGGCCGATGTGATGATGTCCGAACCCGGCCAGCACGCCGGTTTTGCCGATCTCACCGATCAGCGGCAGGCTGTCCGACGACGCGGGCCGGTGGCCCAGCCAGGTCTTTTCGCTTTCGAATGTGAGGTTCGGAAAGCTTTCCCGAACCTTGCGTTTCAACAGGGCGATTGGGGCTTCGGATGGTCCGGCCTCAAGCCCGCCAAACTCGACAATACCGGCACAGCGCAACCTGCCTTCCATTGGGGTCGCGACAAACTTGCCGGTTGTAACCATCAGCGGGGTCGACGGGCCGTTTTCCGGCAGTACGAATTCCATATGATAGCCACGCTCGGTTTCCAGCGGTACGGACAGGCCCAGTTTGCGGGCCAGAGGTTTTGACCAGACGCCCGTCGCCAGAACCACCTTGCTGCAGGGCAATGTGCCGTCCCCGGTGACGACCGCCGACACGGACCCATCGGTCAGTTCGAAATCGACAACTTCGGCCTGACGGAAAACAGCGCCCAGCTTTTCCGCCTCGGCCGCCAGCGCGGCGATATAGGCACCGGGATCGCGGCTGTAGCCATGGTCGCGCATGACGGCCAGCAGGTTCAGATCCTTGGACAGGTTCGGCTCGAACTCGTGAACCGCGCCGCCTTCCAGCACCTCGGGCTCGAACCCGGCCACCTTGCGCAGCGCCCAGGTATAGCTGTCGGCCTCGAACGCCGCACGGGTTGGATAGACAAAGCTGTAATCCGAGGTCTGCACCCAATCCGCCGCACCGGTGTCACTGGTCAGCGCCTGATGCTGTTCGACCGAGTCACTGGTCAATGGTGTCAGGCCAGCCGCGATCCGCCGTGTGTCGCTGTCATTGGCATGCGACATGTATTTCAGCAGCCACGGCATCAGCTTGGGCAGATAGGACCAGCGCAGAAACAGCGGAAAATTCGGGTCCAGCGCCATTTTCGGCCCCTTGCGCATCAGCCCCGGTGCGGTCACCGGCGCCACGGAACACGAGGCCAGCACCCCCGCATTTCCATACGATGTCGCGTTTGGATCACCCGGCGGGTTGCGATCAACAACCGTGACCTCAACACCTTTGCGTCGCAGCCAGATCGCGGTCGAGACACCAACAATGCCCGCCCCAACAACTACAACCTGTTCTTCCTTGGTCGTCATGTGCCCTCAACTTGCCGGGAATCGCTTGAAATAGGCGATATGCCGATCTGTATACAGGATTGTAGATTTCTGTGAAGTCTAATGTTTATTATGGGGCAGTCTTTGGTAAAAGACGTCCAACCGAATGGCAGGAGATCCATGTCCAAATCCGAAGGCAATGTCGAACGCGCCTACCAGGCCCTGCGCCGGATGGCGGTCAACTTCGAGTTCAAGCCGGGTGAAAGGCTGAACGAAACGTCGCTGACCAAGCGGCTGGACATCAGCCGGACGCCCTTGCGCGAGGCGCTCAACAGGCTGGTGGCCGAAGGGTTCCTGACCTTTTCGCTGGGCAAGGGGTTCTTTTGCCGACCGCTGACGCCGGAAAAAGTGCTGGAACTGTACCAACTGCGCTGTGCGCTTGAGACCGAGGCGCTGCTGCGCACCATCGGCGGGGCCGAGGATCAGCAGATCGACGCGGTCATTGCCTATCTGGACGAGGTCGAAAAATCCTATTCCGTCTGCCACGATCTGGATGAGCTTCTGCGCATGGATGAAGAGTTCCACATCAAGCTGGCAGCGCTTTCCGGCAACCAAGAGTTGCTGAAGCTGCTGCACAACGTCAATGAGCGCATCCGCTATGTCCGCATCGTCAACCTGCGGCTGCTGCGGGACCGGCGCGAGAACGCCGAGACAGACCAGACCTCGATGTCGGCGCATCGGATCATTCTGGATGCGGTAAAGGCGCGCGACGTGGATCGGGCGGTGTCTGCCCTGCGCGGCCATATCGAGCGACGCAGTGAACAAACGGTCGAACTGGTGCGGGTCGCCTATTCCCAACTCTACGTGCCGGATTTCTGATCGCGTGGGGTGCTTTGGCGATAGCCCGATAGCCTTTTCGAGGACAGTCGCCGCGCTAACTACGCCGTCATGACAGCGCGTTTCATCGGCTCGGAAATCTATCGCCACTCGACTTATGGCACATGGCACCCGCTCAGGATCCCTCGGGTCTCGACCGTTACGGACCTGTCGCGTGCCTTGGGCTGGTTGCCGGACGCGCAGTATATCCGCTCGCCCCGGGCTAAACCCCGGGCGCTTACGGCGTGGCATGACCCGGACTATATCGAGGCCCTGCAACAGGCTGAGCATCTGCAAGCCGTCACCCCGGATCAAAAGACCCGGTTCAACATCGGGACAATCTCGAACCCGATATTCACCGAGATGTTCCGCCGTCCCGCCACAGCCGCCGGAGGCTCGATCCTGGCTGGCGAGCTGTTGGCAGGTGGTGGCGTGATCTACAATCCGGCAGGCGGAACCCATCACGGGATGCCCGATCGGGCCAACGGGTTCTGCTATCTCAACGATCCGGTGCTTGCAATGCTCAGCCTGCGCGCACATGGGGTGCGGCGGCTGGCCTATGTCGATATCGACGCACATCATCCCGATGGGGTCGAGGTCGGCTTTGGCGGCGATCCCGATTGCCTGATGATCTCGGTCCATGAACAGAACCTGTGGCCCAAGACCGGCAAGTTGGAGGATGACGCAGGCGGCAACGCCCTGAATCTTCCCGTGCCGCGCGGCTTCCATGATGACGAAATGGCGCTGGTGCGCGACCGGTTGATCCTGCCTGCTGTTGCCGCGTTTCGCCCCGATGCGATCATCCTGCAATGCGGCGCGGACGCGGTCGAGGATGACCCGCTGGCGCATCTGTCGCTGTCCAACAACGCCCATTGGGATGTTCTGCGCGGCCTTACCGGGCTGGCACCACGCCTGTTGGTGCTGGGCGGAGGCGGCTACAACCCGTGGACCGTCGGCCGCCTTTGGACAGGTGTATGGGGCATTCTGGCCGGGCACGACATACCCGATCATCTGCCTGACGCAGCCCAGGCCGTGCTGCGTCAGCTCAGCTTTCGCGGCAGGACACGCAAGCAGGACCCCAAGGCAGAATGGCTTACGACCCTGCAAGACGCACCGCGCAACGGGGGGATCTCGGATACCGTCCGAGAAAGGGTCGATTTTCTGGCAAGCCGTTTGCGGGCTTGGGTTTAAGTCGGCGGCCATTTGCCCAAATCCCTTGGGCCTTTCGCAGGAAAACAACAGATTCCTAGATTTTGGATCCAATATCCAGTATGAATGCCGAGAATCCGACGGACCCACCGCCACTGAAAGATACCCTGCGATGACCAAATCCATCTTCTCGGGCACCATGCCCGCCCTGATGACCCCCTGCACAGCGGACCGGACACCCGATTACGACGCCCTTGTACGCAAGGGGAAAGAGATGATCTCGGCAGGCATGTCCGCCGTGGTCTATTGCGGGTCGATGGGCGATTGGCCCCTGCTGACCGATGCCGAGCGTATGGAAGGGGTCGAACGGCTGGTCGACGCTGGCGTTCCCGTTGTTGTGGGCACCGGTGCGATCAATTCGAAATCCGCGGTTGCCCACGCCGCCCACGCGCAGAAAGTGGGGGCCGTTGGCCTGATGGTGATCCCACGTGTGCTGTCTCGAGGATCCTCCATGGCTGCGCAGAAAAACCACTTCAAGGCGATCCTCAGTGCCGCGCCGGATGTGCCCGCGATCATCTACAACAGCCCGGTCTACGGCTTTGCCACCAAGGCCGACCTGTTCTTTGCCCTGCGCGCCGAACACCCCAACCTCGTCGGGTTCAAGGAGTTCGGAGGCAAGGACGATCTGCGCTATGCCGCCGAGCACATCACCTCGCAAGACGATCAGGTGACCCTGATGGTGGGCGTCGATACCGAGGTCTATCATGGTTTCGTCAATTGCGGCGCGACCGGGGCCATCACCGGCATCGGCACCGCCCTGCCGAAAGAGGCGTTGCTGCTGGCGGCCCTGGCTCAGAAAGCCGCCGAAGGTCATGCCGAAGCCCGGATGCGCGCGCGTGAGTTGGAAGAGGCGTTTGGCGTTCTGGCCAGCTTTGATGAGGGCACCGATCTGGTGCTCTATTACAAGCACCTGCTGGTACTGAATGGCGAGGAAGAATACCGCCTGCATTTCAATGAAACCGACGCGCTGACGGACGCCCAGCGAAACTATTGCGAACAGCAATATGACCTGTTCCGCAACTGGTTCGCCGATTGGTCCAAACAGGGCGGGGTTATCGCTGAATGCATGTGATCGACAGCCATACCGGCGGAATGCCCACGCGAGTAATCCTCGACAACGCGCCGGATCTGGGCACCGGCCCGCTGGCCGAGCGCGCGCAGCGGCTGGCGACCGAGCATGAGGCGTTCTACAAATCCGTCTTGCTGGAACCGCGTGGACAGCCTGGCATGGTTGCGGCCCTTCTGGTGCCGCCGGTCGATCCCGACTGCGTCACCGGCGTCATCTATTTCGATGCAGACGCGGTGCTGGGCATGTGCGGGCACGGCACTATCGGGCTGGGCGTCACGCTGGCCCATCTGGGCCGGATCACACCCGGCACAAGCAAGATCGAGACCCCTGCGGGCGTCATTACAATCGACGTGCACGATGCCAACACCGTGAGCGTGACCAATGTCGAAAGCCGTAGGGTGCGCAAATCGGTCACCGTGAAGACCGCCCAATACAGACCAGTCACCGGCGATGTCGCCTATGGCGGCAATTGGTTCTTCATCGTCGACCCAAGCCCGATCCCCGTCGCCCCCGAAAATATCCGCGCGCTGACAGATATGACGATCGCCATTCGCGAGGCCTGCATCGCGCAATCCGTGGGCGGTGAGGGCGGAGAGCCCGTGGATCATGTCATCTTTCAGGATGCCGCAGCTACGCCCGGCGTTCACAGCCGGAATTTCGTTCTGTGCCCCGATGACAACTATGACCGTTCGCCCTGTGGCACCGGCAGTTCCGCGCGTCTGGCCTGTCTTGCGGCAGATGGTCTGCTGGCCCCTGGTGCCGAGATTGTGCAGCACAGCGTCATCGGCAGCCCCTACCGCCTGTCCTATCAGCCCGGCCCAAATGGCGGCGTCATCCCTACTCTGACCGGGCAGGCCCATATCATGGCAGACAGCACGCTCGTCTTCGCCGAGAATGACCCCTTCAAACTGGGTATCCCGATCTGACACGCCTGAAACGGACAGCACAAATGCCGCCTGAAGACCCAATTGACATCGTCATCGTCGGAGCCGGGATCATCGGCATCAGCATCGCGCTGGAACTGCAACGGCGCGGGCGCGATGTTCTGGTGCTGGACCGTGAAGGGGTCGCCGCAGGCGCATCGCAAGGCAATGCCGGGGCCTTCGCCTTTGCCGAGATCGAGCCGCTGGCCAAGCCGGGCATCATGCGCGAGGCACCGAAATGGCTGCTCGATCCCCTTGGGCCGCTTTCGGTGCCCCCGTCCTACGCGCCGCAGATCGCGCCCTGGATGCTGCGCTTTTGGCGATCTAGCTGGAAGGATCGCTATCGCGCGTCGCTGGCGGCGCAGGGGGCGCTGATGAAGCACTGCCGCCTGGCGACCGAACGCCAAATCGCCGAGGTCGATGGCGAAGCGATGATACAGCGCGACGGTCAGTTGCAACTTTATGAAGGGGTCGCGCAATTCCGCGCCAGTCAATCCGCCTGGACCCTGCGGCGCGATCATGGGGTGGATTTCGATCTGCTCCACAGCCCCGAGGCGATTGCCGAGATACAACCCGGTCTGAGCCGCCGCTTCACCCATGCCGGATTCACGCCGCATTGGATGAACACAAGGGACCCGAAAGCCTGGACCGAACATCTCGCCACACAATTTCAGGCACGCGGCGGGCGAATTGATGTGCAGCCCGTGTCATCGGTAACGCAGCAAGGGGAACGGGTTGTTCTGGAAACCCCGTCGGGGCAAGTTCACGCCCGACATCTGGTGATTTCAGCTGGCGCGTGGTCTCATATTCTGGCCCGGCAGCTGGGGGACATAATCCCCCTGGAAACCGAGCGGGGGTATAACACGACCCTACCACAGGGTGCGTTCGATCTGCGCACGCATCTGACCTTCAGCGGCCATGGGTTTGTGGCGACGCGCATAAATGGCGGCGTGCGCGTGGGCGGCGCGGTCGAGCTTGGCGGATTGTCCCTGAAACCGAATTTCAAACGGGCCGACACCCTGTTGGCAAAAGCGGGCCAGTTCCTGCCCGACCTCGATATCAGTGGCGGCACGCAATGGATGGGGTTCCGCCCCTCATTGCCAGACAGCCTGCCGGTCATCGACCGCGCGCCCAAGGCCCCGCGGGTTCACTATGCATTTGGCCATGGCCATCTCGGGCTGACCCAATCCGCCGGAACGGCCGAGCTTGTGGCGGATCTGGTGATGGATGCCAAACCTGCAATCGACCTGTCCCCCTTTTCTGCAACGCGGTTCTGACCCCGGAGGCCCAAGATGCGCAGCACAAAAACGATCCATGTGATCTCTGCCCATGCCGAGGGTGAGGTTGGCGACGTCATTGTCGGCGGCGTCGCACCTCCGCCCAGAGATACGCTTTGGGACCAACGCACATTCATCGCGCAGGATCAGACGCTCAGGAATTTTGTCCTGAACGAACCGCGCGGCGGAGTGTTTCGTCACGTGAACCTGCTGGTGCCCCCGAAACACCCCGACGCCGATGCCGCCTTTATCATCATGGAGCCCGAGGACACGCCCCCCATGTCCGGGTCGAACTCGATCTGCGTGGCAACGGTTTTGCTGGATTCGGGTATCCTGCCGATGCAGGAACCGGAAACCCACCTGACGCTCGAAGCGCCGGGCGGTCTGGTGCAGGTTCGGGCGGAATGCCGGGATGGGAAAACACAGCGCATCTTCGTGCAGAACCTGCCCAGCTTTGCCGATCAGATCGCGGTTTCGCTGGATGTTCCGGGGGTTGGCACGATAACGGTCGATACAGCCTATGGCGGTGACAGTTTTGTCGTCGTTGACGCGCAGGATCTTGGATTTGAAATCATCGAAAGCAAAGCCAAGGAACTTGCCCAATTGGGCGTCAGGATCACCAACGCAGCCAATGAACAGCTTGGGTTCAACCATCCTGATAACCCGGATTGGACCCATATATCCTTTTGCGCCTTCTGTGGCCCGTTAAGCGAAACGGAAACCGGTTTGGCGGGCAAATCCGCCGTCGCCATCCAACCGGGCAAGATCGACCGGTCCCCCACAGGCACGGCGGTCTCGGCCCGCATGGCCCTGATGCTGGCGAAAGGTCAGATGAAACCGGGCCAGACATTCGACGCGCAATCCATCATCGGGTCGCGCTTTACCGGCAGAATTCTTGGCACCACCAAGGTCGCAGGGCGCAACGCAATTCTCCCCGAGATCAGCGGGCGCGGCTGGATCACCGGGGTTCATCAACACATGCTCGACCCCGAGGACCCCTGGCCGGGTGGCTATCGACTGTCAGATACGTGGGGCGCGTGACGATGCCGTCGATTGCCACCAACGCCAATCAAAAAAGGACCTGACATGCCTGGGACCCGCGCAATCACCAAGAAAAGCCTGCCGGACATCATCACAGATGACCTGCGGGAACGCATTCTGAACGGCGAACTGGCCGAGGGCGAAACCATCCGGCAAGAGGCTTTGGCCGAAGAATACGACGTTTCACGCATGCCCATCCGCGAGGCCCTGAAACGGCTGAACGCCGAGGGGTTGGTGAAATGGTCCACCAATCGCGGTGGTTCGGTCATCAAGCATTCTCTGACGGAAATTGGCGAGATATTCGACCTGCGCACCCTGATCGAAGTGGACCTGTTCCGCCGCTCCATTCCAAATATGACCCAAATGGATTTCGCGCGCTGCGCCGAGATATTGGACCGGATGGACGCCTCCTTCGATCAGAATGACGTCGGCAAATGGGGTATTCTGAACCACCAATACCACTCGGCCCTTTATGCAGGCGCCGACAGGCAACTGACGCGCGACATGCTCGACCGGATCAACACGCAAGCGGACCGATACATCCGCATGCATCTGAGCGTGATGAAGCAAAGGGAACCCGCAAAAATCGAGCATCACCAGCTTCTGTCTTTGGCCCGGTCCGGCGATGTAGACGCGGCTTGTGAGCTGTTGAAAACCCATATTCAGCGAACCAGGGACCAAATTCTGGAACTCATTGCTTCAAAGCGGAAGCGTTCCCTCTGACCTTTCAGACAGACGGTTTGCGGATTACCGCCTTGCGGCCTTCAAACCGTCCAGATAGGCGCGCTTTGCCGCCGCCACGTCTTCGTCGGTCATGGTTGATCGGTTCAGTTCCAGAAAATACTCTGCCGCTCCGTCAGGCTGAACATTCAGGTTGTTGACGGGCAACAGATCATCGGACCTGACATTCAGCATCGACAGCGCCTTGGTTACGGGGAACAGGCGATCATCAAGCCCGGACACGTTGAGGCGCACGACGTCCGCACGGGGTGATACAGCCCCCTCTACCCGGTTTACCACACCGTCAAGATCCGCAGCTTGTCGCAGACGCTCGCTATATTCCACAAGGTCTTGCCGGATCCTGTCCGCGCGGATGTTCTGCCAATAGACACTGCGCACCCAGTCGCTGGCGTTTCTGGTCGTGAAGAACAGGGTGATACGCGCAGTACCATTCGAAAACCGGTCGATTTCATCGACCAGAGTTTCTGCCAGGACATGAGTCTGAGAATAAGTCCACACATCCTTGCGCCCCGGAATCATCCCGGCAAACTCCTCGCTGCTGATAAGCAGAGGTGTGTCTGACCGCCCGTCGAAAGGCTCAAGAGCATGCCGAACCCTTTGGCGGAATTTCCTGAGGACTTGGTCCTTTTGAACAAGGGAATAACGCCGCGCAGAAAACCCTGCTTCCTTCAGATCGCAGGGAATTAGAACGTTCAGTCGATCCTCCAACAGGGACCGGTTCCTGAACAACATCGTTTGCAGGGTTCTGGTGCCTGTTTTGTGAAACCCCTGATGGATCACGACCTTCAAAATGCGACTTTCAGCTTGCTTCGGTTACGCGTGCAATATTCCGCGAACAAAGCTGATTTGTCGAATGCAATGCGCGTCGATATGGAACCGTGCGTTTCTTGGAAAGCGCGGGTGCGCCGGAACAACACAGCCTTCATTGGCATTAGATTCTGGTGTTAGGGGATTTTCGATCGTAAGAGAGATATGGGCTTTTACTAGGTTTGGCGGTGACCTACTCTCCCGGGGCTTAAGCCCAAGTACCATTGGCGCGGCAGTGCTTA
>NZ_JBQFTC010000006.1:0-247562 GCF_056538425.1 Ruegeria sp. BG5
CTGCGGTCAGCGTGGTCTTTCCGTGGTCAACGTGGCCAATCGTGCCGATGTTGACGTGCGGTTTTGTACGCTCAAACTTTTCCTTTGCCATTCCTCAGGCGCCCTTTTGCGATTTGGGGGACCCTTGGTCCCGTGGTTACATCTGCGCGCGCGAGATATTTGGTTCACGGGGGAAAATCAAGCACATCCTTGGGGAAATGCGCCGATCACGCCGGATTTTGCGTAACCTCGGTGGATTCGAGCGGTTGGATCAGGTCTGGGCGCTTGTCGAACCAGCCATTGTCCTTGTGTTCTTCTGCCAGCCATTCCTCGACCCGGTCGGCCACTTTCAGGGCCAGACCGCTCATTTGTTCTTCTTTGGTCCGCTCATTGCCGGACCCTTTCAGCGCGCTGCCTCCGGTCGTGTCTTCCAGAACCTGGAACTGCTTGGCCTTGGCCAGAAATTCTTTCTTGTTCACATCGTAGACATTGACCAGCACAATCGCCGTGCTTTTGGGGTTGTAGATGACCGGAATGCCCGGAGGGGCCAGCATGTAGCCTTCGAGGCTGATACCGATGTCGTAATCCTGCGCGCCCTCATAGCGACCCAGCCGGATATCCACGGCGTTCTGAATCGCAGCTTCCCATTCCTGCGGCGTCGCATCGCGCGAGACTGGGCCTTGTTTGGCTTTCTCGGCAAACGCGTAATTCACCCGCAGCTTGAACTCGCCCAGCGACTCGGGTTCTTCATAGACCTGCGTCTGGGTGCACGCGCCCATCAGGGCCAGTCCGGTGATCAGGGTCAGAATGCGCAACATGATTGTGTCTCGATAGGCCTGTTTTCTTTGATCTAGCGCACCGATACGGGTTGTGCCAAGCCGTATCGGAAGAAATCCACCCGAGACCTGTTCAGATCACGAGAACTTATAGTCGCGCGGGAACCCGTAAGGCGGCTTTTTCCCGACGCTGGCGCGTTTTGCCAGCCATTGGGACATATCGGCCTCGTGCCGTGTCTTGTCGCCGCCCATGGACCATTTCAGGCCCTCTTCCCAGTTGAAGGTGGTGATGTCCGACAGGCCGCCATCTAGTTCCAGCGTTCCCTGCCGGCCACGCGCCATATTGTATCTCTGCAGGCGCACGCCCTTGCCGCGGGTCATCTCGGGCAGTTCCTCTGCCGGGAAGACCAGGAACTTGCCGTTCTGAGATACCACGGCCACGTGGTCGCCCGCGACCGGCTTGCAGATCATCGCTGTTTCGTCACCTTTGACGTTCAGCACCTGTTTGCCGTTCCGTGTCTGCGCCAGCACCTCATCCTCGGACACCATAAAGCCGTTGCCCGCATCCGAGGCCACCAGCAGCTTGCGCCCCGGCTTGTGGATCAGAATGTCGATGATCTGCGCCTCGTTCGGCAGATCAACCATCAGGCGCAGCGGTTCGCCCATGCCCCGCCCGCCGGGCAGGTTGGCCGCGCTGACCGTATAGAACCGTCCGTTTGAGGCAAAGACCAGCAGGCGGTCGGTTGTTTCCGCATGGAAGATGAAACGCGGGCCGTCGCCGTCTTTGAACTTCAACTCGCGCTTCAGGTCGATATGGCCGGTCATGGCGCGAATCCAGCCCATCTGAGAGCAGACGACCGTGATCGGTTCGCGGTCGATCATCGCCTCAAGCGGCACTTCCTCGACCTGTCCGGCCTCAGCAAACTGAGTGCGCCGCGCGCCGCCTTCGTAGTCTTTACCGAAGGTCTTTTTGGTCTCTTTCAACTGCTCGGCGATTTTGGCCCATTGCAGGGCGGGATCGGCCAGCAGGTCTTCGAGGTTGGCGCGCTCCAGCATCAATTCGTCACGCTCACGCACCAGCTCCATCTCTTCCAGACGGCGCAAACTGCGCAGACGCATGTTGAGGATCGCGTCGACCTGAACCTCGGACAGTTCCCCCTCGCCCGGTTTGGGCGTGACGTAATCAGACTCGTCGGTGGCGCGAACATGATCAATGCCCCAATCCTCGCGCATCAGCGCGGCCTTGGGGTCATCGTCATAGCGGATGATGTCGATCACACGATCAAGGTTCAGGAAGGCGACGATAAAGCCCTCCAACACCTCTAACCGATGGTCGATCTTGCCCAGACGGTGACGCGAGCGGCGGATCAGCACCTCTTGCCGGTGATCGAGGAAGGCCCGCAGCACTTCCTTCATCGAGCAGACCTTGGGCGTCACCCCGTCGATCAGCACGTTCATGTTCAGGCTGAACCGCACCTCGAGGTCCGAGTTGCGGTAGAGCATCCCCATCAGCACCTCGGGGTCCACGTTTTTCGAACGCGGCTCAAGGATCAGGCGGATGTCGTCGGCGGATTCGTCGCGCACATCGGCGAGGATCGGGATTTTCTTGGTCTGGATCAGTTCCGCGATCTTTTCGATCAGCTTGGATTTCTGAACTTGATAGGGAATCTCGGTGACAACGATCTGCCATTGACCGCGGCCGAGGTCTTCGACCTCGAACTTACAACGCAGGCGGAAAGATCCGCGCCCGGTGCGATAGGCCTGCGCGATATTCTCGGGCGGCTCGACGATCACGCCGCCAGTAGGGAAATCCGGGCCGGGCACGTAGTTCAACAACGTGTCGTCGCGGGCATCCGGCGTTTTGATCAGATGCAGACAGGCATCGCAGAGTTCCAAGATATTATGCGGCGGGATGTTCGTCGCCATACCCACCGCGATGCCGCTTGCGCCATTGGCAAGCAGGTTCGGAAACTGCGCAGGCAGCACGACCGGCTCGGTCAGCGTGCCATCATAGTTGTCGCGGAAATCGACGGCGTCTTCGTTCAGACCCTCAAGCAGCGCTTCGGCCACGATGGTCATCCGCGCCTCGGTGTAGCGCGAGGCCGCCGGGTTGTCGCCGTCGATATTGCCGAAGTTCCCCTGCCCGTCGACCAGCGGGTAACGCACGTTGAAATCCTGCGCCAGACGCGCCATCGCGTCATAGATCGCGGCGTCCCCATGCGGGTGATAGTTGCCCATCACATCGCCGGAAATCTTGGCCGACTTCCTGAAACCTCCGGTTGCACTGAGTCGCAGCTCTCTCATCGCATAGAGGATTCGCCGATGAACCGGCTTCAACCCGTCCCGCGCATCCGGCAAGGCGCGGTGCATGATGGTGGACAGCGCATAAGTCAGATAGCGCTCACCAATCGCGCGGCGCAGGGGTTCGGCTACCTCACCCCCGTTATCGGGGGCCTCCATATTGGGGTCGTCGATCGTGTCATTCATACATGATGTGATACGACGCTAGGCCGTCTGGGTAAAGCAAGCAGAGTGCATTTTGCTGGGGACAAGTCGCGCTTTTTGCAACAGGGGGAGACAAGCTGGTGTTTTCCCCGAATTTTCGACTCGGCCACTCAATTATGGTACCATCCCAACAATTGAATGATTGCTGCCAAATTTTTGTTCTGTTGTTGTAACGATTGACCTTGGGGGATGCGCCATGACGCGCCTGATACTGATTACTTTTGCCGCACTCGGCTGGGCCTTTTACGTGATGAGCGACGGTCCTGACTTCGAACCGCGTGGATTGCGGGCCGATAATCCGCAACGCATGGCGGCGGCCTTCCAGCCAACCCCCGAACCCAAGGCCCCGGCCCCAGTCGAAGATCTGGTAACGCAGGTCAGCTTTGCACCTGAACCGGCTGTGGAACCCGCGCCTGCGCTTGATGCGCTGGCTCAGCCTGAACCGGCACTTACC
This sequence comes from Ruegeria sp. BG5, assembly GCF_056538425.1. Classification (NCBI taxonomy): domain Bacteria; kingdom Pseudomonadati; phylum Pseudomonadota; class Alphaproteobacteria; order Rhodobacterales; family Roseobacteraceae; genus Ruegeria; species Ruegeria sp. BG5. The sequence goes on from NZ_JBQFTC010000006.1 coordinate 3,715, forward strand.
GAGGATGAGACCAAAGCCCTGTTGGCGCAGGTTGCTGCGGGGCTGCAGGCCAATCCGTCGCTGTTTGAAGACCAGACCGTGACGCTGGCACTGGCGTCTTTGGAAGACGGCATAACCTCGTTGCAACAAGTCGCAACTGACGCCGACCCCGAGGTCGTAGAGGTGCCGGCGCTGCCTGAACCCGAGAAGGACATCCGGGAAATCTCGGGTACGCGCGTCAATATGCGTGACGGGCCGGGAACGATCTATCCGATCATTGGCAAGGCCCGGATCGGCCAAAAGGTCGAAGTGCTGAGCGAGTCCGGAACCGGCTGGTTGCGTCTTCGCGTGTTGCCCGGGCAACAGATCGGATGGATTTCCGCATCTCTTGTTCAAAAATCCCAAGACTAAGGTTGCCCGTCATTGTCCTGCCCCAATGCCCGCCATAGCTATTGGTGACAGTCTGGGGCGGGATTCTCATGCAGAAATCGATTCTCATTACCGGGTGCTCATCCGGCATCGGCCTTGACGCGGCACACGGTATGCGTGCGCGCGGCTGGCGGGTTTTTGCCTCGTGCCGTCAGCAACGCGATTGCGACCGGCTGCGCGCCCAGGGGTTCGAAAGCCCCAGAATTGACTATCAGGACGCCGACAGCATCAAGGCCGGTCTGGCCGAGGTTCTTTCGGCCACCGGCGGCACGCTGGATGCGCTGTTCAACAACGGCGCGCACGGGCTGCCCGGCGCCGTCGAAGACGTTCCGACAGATGGTTTGCGCCATATCTTTGAAGCGAATGTATTTGGCTGGCACGAGCTGACACGCGAGGTGATTCCCGTCATGCGGGAGCAGGGGCATGGCCGGATAGTGCAGTGTTCGTCGGTTCTGGGACTGGTCGCGTTTCCGTGGCGCGGGGCTTATGTCGCGACCAAATACGCGATTGAAGGCCTCAGCGATACGCTGCGCCTTGAATTGCGGGGCACCGGTATTCGGGTGATCCTGATTGAACCAGGCCCGATCACCTCGAAGCTGCGGGAAAAAGCTATCCCTGTCTTTGAACGGTTCATCGACTGGGAAACCTCGGCGCTGCGCGAGAAATATGAAGAAACGCTGCTCAAACGGCTGTACGAAAGCTCGGGTCCAGATAGGTTCGAACTTCCGGCATCAGCCGTAACGGCCAAACTCGCGCACGCGGTTGAAGCGCGCAGACCAAAGCCCCGATACTATGTGACCACACCCACCTATATCGCCGGATACTTGCGTCGGATTCTGCCGACCGCGGCGATTGACCGGATTCTGTCCCGCATCTGAGACGAAATTACTGGTTCGCTTTTTGATCTTGTGGGGCTAGATCAGGTCCAACGAAACTAAAACGCAGACGGTGATACCTGATGGACCTATTGATGGTCGTTTTGCTTCTGGCCATGGCGGCGGTGGTCGTCGTGCTGACCCTTGGCATCGCGAATTTCGGCAAAGGCGGCATGGCGGCTGCAAAGAAAAGCAACAAGATGATGCGGCTGCGTATCCTGTTTCAGTTCATTGCCGTCGTTTTGATCCTTCTCTACGTCTATCTCAGCGGACAGGGAGCGCAGTAAATGGTCGTACTCAACAAAATCTACACCCGCACAGGCGATGACGGTAAGACTGCGCTGGGGAACGGAGAACGTGTCGCCAAATACTCTGGGCGTGTGGCGGCCTATGGCACCGTGGACGAGTTGAATTCCTTTGTCGGCGTGGCGCGGACCGAGGCTGATGGTCCAACCGATGCCGCACTGGCCCGAATCCAGAACGATCTGTTCGATCTGGGCGCGGATTTCTGTCGCCCCGATATGGAAAAGGATGCCGAGGCCGATTACCCGCCCTTGCGCATCGCCCCGGCCCAGATCGACCGGCTGGAGGCCGAGATCGACGCGATGAATGCCGATCTGGAACCCTTGCGCAGCTTCATTCTGCCGGGCGGATCGCGTCTGGCGGCCCAATTGCATGTGTGCCGCACCGTGTCACGCCGGGCCGAGCGGCTTGCCGTTGAACTGACAAACATGGAGCCGGTGAACGCGGTGGCCGTCAAATACCTCAATCGCCTGAGCGACTGGTTCTTTGTCGCCGCACGGTGCGCCAACAACAACGGCAAAGACGACGTCTTGTGGGTTCCGGGCGCGAACCGCTGAAAGCGGCGAAACGTCCAGTGGACGTTCTGGCGGCCGGAAGGGCAAAGCCTAGGGCTCAATCCCCGCAGGCACGAACGAGCGTTGCCTCGTAACAGGCTGAGACCCAGTTGTTTGACGCCACGACATGCCTGATCCCGCATGCTCAAAAATCGGCCCCACCCCGCACTGTTATTTTCCGCCGTGGCGTCAAAAATTACGAAACGCGACGTCCCGAGCCCCTGACGTGACGATTTTGCCCTGTTGCACCGTGAATTGAGACGCTATTCAGTCGTCCGAGAGCATTGGTGGAGTCGCGTTGCGACTTACCGTTTTTGTGAGGAGAAAGCGCAAAATGAAGGTACTCGTGCCTGTCAAGCGCGTGATTGACTATAATGTGAAGGTCCGCGTGAAAGCGGACGGTAGCGGTGTTGATCTCGCCAATGTCAAAATGTCGATGAACCCGTTCGACGAGATCGCGGTGGAAGAAGCGATCCGCCTGAAAGAAGCGGGCAAAGCTGACGAAGTGGTTGCCGTTTCGATCGGCGTCAAGCAGGCGCAGGAAACCCTGCGGACCGCGCTGGCCATGGGTGCAGACCGCGCCATTCTGGTTGTTGCCGCCGATGACGTCCATCAGGACATCGAGCCGCTGGCCGTCGCAAAGATCCTGGCCAAAGTGGTCGAGGAAGAGCAGCCCGGCATCGTTCTGGCGGGCAAGCAGGCGATCGACAACGACATGAACGCCACCGGCCAGATGCTGTCGGCCCTGCTGGGCTGGTCGCAAGGCACCTTCGCGTCCGAACTGGATATCGAAGGCGACACCGCCAAGATCACCCGCGAGGTTGACGGCGGTCTGCAGACCATCAGCGTCAAGATGCCGACCATCGTGACCGTTGACCTGCGCCTGAACGAGCCGCGCTATGCGTCGCTGCCCAACATCATGAAGGCGAAGAAAAAGCCGCTGGACGAGAAAACCGCCGCCGATTACGGCGTCGACGTCACGCCGCGTCTGGAAATCGTCAAGACCGAAGAGCCGCCGGCACGTGCCGCAGGCATCATCGTAGGCTCGGTTGACGAGCTGGTCGGGAAACTCAAAGAAGCGGGGGCTGTGTAATGGCTGTTCTTCTTCTGGCTGAAGTCAACAATGGCGAGCTGTCGCTGGACGCCACCGCCAAGGCCGTAGCCGCCGTCAAGTCGCTGGGCGACATCACCGTTCTGGCCGCTGGCGGTTCCGCTGCCGCAGCTGGTGAGGCTGCTGCAAAGATCGACGGTGTCTCGAAGGTTCTGGTTGCCGAAGACGCATCGCTGGGCCACCGCCTGGCGGAATCGACCGCAGCCCTGATCGTGTCGCTGGCCGACGGTTACGAGCACATCGTTGCCCCTGCGACCACCGACGCCAAAAACGTGATGCCGCGCGTTGCTGCGCTGCTGGACGTGATGGTGATCTCGGATGCGTCCGGCGTGGTTGACGGCTCGACCTTCGAGCGTCCGATCTATGCGGGCAACGCGATCCAGACCGTGAAATCGAACGACGCCAAGAAAGTCGTCACCATCCGCACCGCGTCCTTTGACGCAGCGGGCGAAGGTGGTTCGGCATCGGTTGAAACCGTTGCGGTTCCGGGTTCCGAAGGTCTGTCGTCCTGGGTTGAGGACAAGGTGGCCGAGAGCGACCGTCCGGAACTGACCTCGGCTGGCGTTGTTGTTTCGGGCGGCCGTGGTGTCGGCTCGGAAGAGGACTTCAAACTGATCGAAACGCTGGCCGACAAGCTGGGCGCGGCGGTTGGTGCCTCGCGCGCGGCGGTGGACTCGGGCTATGCGCCAAACGACTGGCAGGTGGGTCAGACCGGTAAGGTTGTTGCCCCCGATCTGTATGTTGCCGTCGGCATCTCGGGTGCGATCCAGCACCTTGCTGGTATGAAAGACTCGAAGGTCATCGTTGCGATCAACAAGGACGAAGAAGCGCCGATCTTCCAGGTCGCCGACTTCGGACTGGTCGCTGACCTGTTCCAGGCCGTGCCGGAACTGACCGAGAAGCTCGGCTGAGCAAAGACCCCAGGTCTTTGAAAGTGACGTTAGCAAAGGCCCGCCATTGGCGGGCCTTATGCGTTCAGGTCCCTCAGGACCGGCACAACCGCCTCGGCAATCTGCCTATGCGCGGCCGGGCCAAGCATATGTTCTGCCATCGGCTGTTGTAGCGTCCCGAACAGCATATCCTCAAGCGTGTCCGACGCGCCGGACACGGCGACTGAGCACGTGACTACCCGCGCGACCTGCGGCCTCAGCGCCTCTACCATGCTGGCGTTCACCGGGATGGGGTCGTCCTCGATCGTATGAACCCGCTGAATCTGCAGATGCAGCAGCACCGTCTGCGGGTCCAGCTGCTCCAGAAACGTACCAAGGGACCGCAACCAACCCTGACGCAGCTCATGTGCGATCACTTCGAACCGCGCATCATGTCTTGCCTGCAGACGCTTTAGTAAGTGACGCACAAAATGCACCTCGGTAAAGTCGATGTCGGGATACAAATCCAGCAGGTCCTGCGTTGGTTCCAGAAACCGGTCATTGCGGCGGGGGTGCACGCGGTAAAACCGGTTCGACTGGCCATGAACCTGAGGCAGTTGGATCACGCATCTCTGCGCCCGGTTTGCCAACCTCAGCAGACCTTGATCGCGCGTCAGCGCCTCGACACCCGCGAACAGGCTGCCAAAATTGGCGCAGGTTTTGCCCAGTTGCTTCTGTACTGCATCCGGAAACGGAGAATCGACAAAGCGCCCGAAGGTTTCATCCCCGCCGATGCAGGCGATAAACGGAAGGTCCAGCGTGCAGGGCGGCCCCCTAAACCACAATCTGGTTCCGTCATACTGGCATACGTCATCCTCGGCCATGCCCGAGCCTGTCTGATGATAGCTCATCTCACTCACCCAATTTTCACCCGGTTGCCATCTTGCCGCCCCGGATGTTGAGATTCCCCTAATGTGCGCATTTGAAGCGAATTCGAGCGACCTCAGCCCCTTGCCGCAAGCCCCGAACTGCCGATACTGTCGCCGTAACGCGCAAGGCAAAGGCAGCTGAATATGGATGTGAAATCGGTCGGAGTGATTGGCGCAGGTCAGATGGGCAACGGGATCGCCCATGTGCTGGCATTGGCGGACTATGACGTTTTGCTGAATGATGTCAGTCAGGAGGCCCTGGATCGCGCCTTGACGACGATTGAGGGCAACATGGCCCGGCAGGCGTCACGCGGGAAGATCAGCGATGACGCGATGCAGGCCGCCTTGAAACGGATCACAACGACGCTGGAGCTGCCGCAACTGGGGCAAACCGATCTGGTGATCGAAGCCGCGACCGAACGCGAGACCATCAAACAGGCGATTTTCGAGGATTTGCAGCCGCATCTTCAGCCGCATACGATTCTGACCTCGAACACCTCCTCAATTTCCATCACCCGACTGGCCAGCCGCACGGACAGGCCCGAACGGTTCATGGGGTTCCACTTCATGAACCCGGTGCCGGTCATGCAGCTTGTCGAGTTGATCCGGGGGATTGCCACGGATGAACCAACGTTCAAAGCCTGCAAGGCAGTGGTGGACCGTCTGGGCAAGACAGCCGCAAGCGCCGAGGATTTCCCGGCCTTCATCGTCAACCGCATTCTGATGCCGATGATCAATGAGGCCGTCTACACCCTGTATGAAGGCGTTGGGAATGTGCAATCCATCGACCAGTCCATGAAGCTGGGCGCAAACCACCCGATGGGGCCCCTGGAGCTGGCCGATTTCATCGGGTTGGACACTTGCCTGGCAATCATGAACGTGTTGCATGATGGCTTGGCGGACACCAAGTATCGCCCCTGCCCGCTGCTGACGAAATATGTCGAGGCCGGTTGGCTGGGCCGCAAGACCGAACGCGGGTTTTATGACTATCGGGGCGAAGTGCCTGTTCCGACGCGGTAAGAGGGGGCCAGCCCCCTCGCCCGGATTTCATCCGGGCTCACCCCCGGGATATTTCTGGCCAGATGAAGGGCGGATTAGGGTTTGTCTGATGTGCCCAGCGACATGGTGCGGTTTCTGAGCCACGCCATGAAGCCGCGCGGATCGCGTTCCAGCAACTGCATGTCGTCGTCATTGATCGGTTCGCCGATAACCGGAGATTGCGGTTTTTTGCAGGACCGGACGATTTCGTGCAGCAGCAGACCCTGCCGCAGGATCGGCGACAGTTTGTTGGCGATCTGATACCAACGCGAGTTGCTGCCGGGGAAGAAGATCGGCAGCACTTGCGCACCCGAGCGTCGGATCATCTTGGCGGTGAAGACGTTCCATTCCCGCTCGATCGCCGGGCCGAACCAGTCGTCCGAGGACATAACAACGCCCGAGGGGAACAGGGCCACAACGCCGCCGTTTTTCAGATGCTCCATGGCCTTGCCGCGCATTTCAAGCATCTTGGCCTGTGCTTCGGGGTCGTGCGGAAAGGGAACCGGAATCATGAATGAGGTCGCAGCCTCGTCCAGCCCGGTCAGCACGGACCGGGTCAGGATGCGATAATCGCTGCGCACGCGCCCGATCAGTTCGGCCAGGATCATGCCGTCCACCATGCCGTGCGGATGGTTGGCCACGACAACAACCGGGCCTGTCTTGGGGATGCGGGCGATCTGTTCCTCGGGTGTGGTCAGGTCGATGCCCATGGTTGCCAGAGCACCGCCCCAAAACCTTTGACCTCGATAGTATTCGTTCTTTTTCTCGAACTTGTTGACCATCCGCAAAATGGTCAGTTTGCCGGTACACCATTCGATGGCGCGAATGGCGGTCGAGGTCCAGGCATCGTCGAACGAGTTCGCGTAGGTCAGGGTTCTACGGTCGTAGATTTCGCCCTGGTCTTCGGTCCCATCAACCACCGGGCCTGTCTTGGTCTCGTGCGTTGTTTCCGCCAATTCCTGGTCTTCCCGTTCTTTCTGTCCCGCGGGGCAGCCTTAGAACCCCTCTCCGAACTTGTCATTCACAAGCGTTTCCAGAGCTTCTGCCAATGCCTCAGCATCCGGCCCGGACGTCTCGACGTCAATAGTCGTTCCGCGCGAGGCTGCCAACATCAAAAGGCCCATAATGCTGTCTCCGGATGCAGAAAGGCCGTCCTTGGACACTTCGGCACTGGCGTCAAAGCCTTCCACAACCTCGACCAGCTTGGCGGACGCGCGGGCGTGCAGGCCCTTTTCGTTAATGATTTTCAAGCTTCGGTTGGTCATTTCAATGAGTCCGGTCTTAATCCAATGTCACATTTTGCGCATTGATGTACTTGCGTCCAGCCTCCATTGCCTGCCGCACGGCATCAGGGACCGGCAGGTGGCGGCTTTTGGCCAATTTGATCAGCATGGGCAGGTTGGCCCCATAAAGGATTCGGCGATCCTGAGGGGCACAGGCCCGCAGGCTGAGATTCGAGGGGCTGCCGCCGAACAGATCCGTGACGATCACAACGCCGTCGCCAAGGTCCACTTCATCCGCGGCGCGACAGATTTCAGCCTGTTTTTCGTCACGGTCATGATCGGCCTCGATCGCAATGGCTTTCAGGCCGGGCTGCGGCCCGACCACATGCTGCATGGCGGCCAGATACTCCTGAGCCAAGCCCCCATGCGCTACGATCACAATCCCGATCAATCCGGCCTCACATTCAACGATCGACGTTCCATCTCGCGGTGCCTAATTGCCACCTGCTGCCCCCCTTCCGCAAGGGCCTTTGCAACCGCTTCCGCCATCGCCACCGATCTGTGCTGGCCACCGGTGCAACCGAAGGCCACAGACAGGTGCGCTTTGCCTTCGGCGCGGAAGGCTGGCAGCAGCAGGTTCAGCAGATCTATGACGCGGTCAAAGAACGGCGCGTAATTAGCATCTGACTGGACATAGCGCGCCACATCCGGGTTTCGACCATCCTCGGACCGCAATTCGGGCCGCCAATAGGGGTTGGCGAGAAATCGGCAGTCAAAGACAATATCCAACCCGCGTGGCAGGCCGCGTTTATACGAGAAGGATTCGATTGATACCGCCAGATGCCGCCCGCCCTGGGGGGCAAACCAGCGCTCGACCTCTTCGCGCAGCTGATGCACGTTCAGGGTGCTGGTGTCGATCAGGGTGTCGGCAATCTCGCGGATGGGGGCCAGCAGCTCTTTCTCGCGCCGCACACCGGTTTCCGGCCCTGCATCCTGGGCGACGGGGTGACGCCTGCGGGTTTCCGAAAAGCGGCGCAGCAGGACTTCGTCGCTGCAATCAAGGTACAGAACCGTCAGATCCACCTGCGTCATCCGGCCCAGCTTTGCGGCCAGTTCGATAAATCCTATGGTCGAGAAATCGCGGTTGCGCGCGTCGATACCCAGCGCCATGGGCCGGTCAGGCTCGGCGCCTTCAAGCAGACGCGCCAGCAGGCCCATGGGCAGGTTGTCAATCGCTTCGAACCCCAGATCTTCCAGCACGTGAATGGCGGTCGAGCGGCCCGCGCCCGATGGTCCGGTCACCAGAACGATTCGCTTTTGCGCTGTCATTTGTTCGGCCATTCCGGGTCTACGCGTCCCATTCTAAGAAGTTGCATCAGGGCTGGTGCCAAATTGGGCACGCCCGCGCCGCGAAGCAAGGGAACAGTTTGCCTCAGCAACGGGGTCGTGACGGGTTCTGGCAGGCGTGCGGGTTCGGATTGGTCAAGGTCGAGGACAAAGCGCAGCGGCACAGGCTCCGTAGGTTGCGCACGAAGCAGGCCAATCCCGCGTGCCTCGATCAGACCCGCGATTTCGGGGACTGCGGAGGCAATGATTTGATCGTCGCGCATCGCCAGATCAATGCGATCATCGCCGACCAGCACCGCGCCCAGAGCCATCATCTGCAACGCCAGCGACGACTTTCCGGCCCCTGATGCGCCCACAATCAGCAGGCCGTGGCCACCTGAGGCGACGCAACTGGCGTGAACGCGGGCGCTGTCCCGGTTCACCGCATTTGTCAGGGACGGAATAGTCATGACCTCAGACAGGCAGCCCCACCACAAAACGGGCGCCCAGCGGGTCCGAGGTGACGTCCGCTTCGGTCGGGCGGATGTTTTCGGCCCAGATCACACCGCCATGCGCCTCGACAATCTGTTTCGAGATCGCCAGCCCAAGGCCCGAGTTGTTGCCGAAATGCTCAGCCGGGCGTTGCGAATAGAACCGTTTGAAGATTTTGGTCAGGGCCTGTTCCGGGATGCCGGGGCCGGTATCTTCGACCACCACAAGCACGCGATTGTCGCGCTGGCGGACCCAGACCCGGATGGCGTCGCTTTCTTCGCAGAAGGAAATCGCATTGGTGATCAAGTTGACGAAGACCTGTGCCAATCGCGCCTCAAGCCCGTTGATCACAATCGGATCCGACGGCAGGTCAGTGATATAGTCGATCCCCTTCGCGCGGGCATCCTCACCCAGAAACTGCCCGATATTGCCCAGCAGCTTGAGCAGGTCAAAAGGTTGTTCTTCTTCCTTGACCAGTTCCGCATCCAAACGCGAAGCATTCGAGATGTCGCTGACCAGCCGATCCAGCCGCTTCACATCATGCTCGATCACACCAAGCAATTTTTCGCGCTGATCATCGCGTTTGACCATGCGTAGTGTGCCGACAGCAGATTGCAGACTGGCCAGAGGGTTCTTGATCTCATGCGCGACATCGGCGGCAAATTGTTCGTTCGCATCGATCCGGTTGTAGAGCGCAGTGACCATCCCACGCAACGCACGGCTGAGCCGACCGATTTCATCCGGGCGCGCGCTGAGGTCCGGGATGCGGATACGCCCCGGATTGACGCCCGTACCCCGATCCTTGCCCATTTCCGCCGCCGAGGCGAGGTCGGCCAGCGGGTTGGCAATGGTCGAAGCCAGAACAAGGCTCAGACCGACTGAGACCAGCAGGGCGACGACAAACATCTGCAAAATGCGCTCCTGCTCGCGCCTAGCCAGCGCGTCAATCTCACCGGCAGGGCCGGATATTGCGACAGCACCGGCCGGGATGCCTTCGTAGAGAATAGGTGCCGCGGCCACGATCACAGTGTCGCCCGCGTCATCCTGCACTGCCTTTACCTGATTTTGACCCGCCAAAGCTTGTGGGACTATGGCCTGAACCTGCTGCGCCAGCGTCGGTGCTTCGGAGTCGGACGACCAGTTGAAAACCCGCGACAGACCCGTCCAGACCGCGTTGAGTGCATCGCTGATGACGGTGCCTCCGGTCTGCATATCCGCGTCCGATCGCAACAGGATGGGCATGTCAGATGCCTGTGGCGCGCCGCGGGTCCAGCCGATCAGGGTACCGCGGGAGTCGTAGACAAACACCTCTCCCCCTTCGGGCAGGCGAAGGCCGGACAGCGTGTCTTTCACATCAAGCTGGGCCGCATCGCGTGATGATTGCACCGCGCCCTGCCGCAGCTGCGTCTCGAACACGTTGCTGACAAGATGCGCGTCTCCGATCAGGTTGCGCGCGGTCTGCTGCACCTGCTCGGATCGCGAGTCATCCAGGTAAAGCAGCCCCGTGACAAGGATCACAAGGGCAATCAGATTGAACGTGATGATCTTGCGGGCCAGAGGCGAGCCGCGCAGTGAAAACAGGTTTCTGCGGGATCGTTTTGCGCTTAGCTCTGCAGAATCGGGGTCTTGCGGGATGACCCAGTCATCCCCAAGAACGACATCACCGTCGCGCAATTCATTGGCTTGTTCGGTGTCGCGCACGGAACCCCATTACCCCTTGTAGATGGCCGCGCCTATTCTTCGTTGTATCTGTACCCGATACCATAAAGGGTTTCGATAGCCGAAAACTCGGGATCAGCAGCACGCATCTTCTTGCGCAGCCGCTTGATGTGGCTGTCGATGGTGCGGTCGTCCACATAGACCTGATCGTCATAGGCCACATCCATCAACTGATCCCGGCTTTTGACAAAACCCGGACGTTGCGCCAGCGCCTGCAGCAACAGGAACTCGGTCACGGTCAGGGACACATCCGTCCCCTTCCAGGTGACCGCATGGCGCAGCGGATCCATCCGCAGGTCGCCGCGTTCCATCACTTTGGTATCGCCGGTGTTGGCGGCCGAAGCGTCACCGCTGGTTGCCTCTTGCCGCCGCAGCAACGCGCGAATGCGCTCGACCAGCAGACGCTGCGAGAACGGCTTTTTCACGTAGTCGTCCGCACCCATACGCAGACCCAGAACCTCGTCAATCTCATCGTCTTTCGAGGTCAGGAAGATCACCGGCATCTGCGTCTTTTGGCGCAGGCGCTGCAACAGATCCATGCCATCCATGCGCGGCATCTTGATATCTAGTACGGCCATGTCCGGCAGCTTTTTGTTAAACGCGTCCAGCGCGGCCTGACCGTCATTGTAAGTTTCAACCTCGAACCCTTCGGCCTCGAGCGTCATGGATACGGACGTCAGAATGTTTCTATCGTCATCCACCAGTGCAATCTTTGACATCGGGCTTACCCCTATTCCTGCTCACTTACGCAATAATACGCTTTTTTGTAAGGCATTGTTGGCGTTTTTGATGCGCCGAATCAATGCGTAACTGCGAATCGTGCCATTGTTGCGGCAGCTATGAGGCAAAAATGCCTTGCTGCCCGCAAAATGCTGCCCGGTTTTCCGACAGGAAATCTTTGGTGGCGCTAAACTTTAACTTGGTTGCGCTAACTGCGCCAAACCGTCCTGTTCATGCCCCAAACGACCGTGATAAGACCCGCCCATCGGCCGGTATGTCCCGGCAAAATGCCCCAAGAGCGCACCCGGCCAACCGCCGCCGCGCCGCACAGGAGAAGATACGCATGACATCTGGACGGGTTAACCCGCAATTCCGCCTCGAAGATCAGGGCATCGAGGGTCTGGGCAATGTCTATTACAACTTCATGGAACCGGCGCTGCTCGAAGAGGCCCTAAAGCGGGGCGAAGGCACCCTTGGCAATGGCGGGGCCTTCCTGGTCACCACCGGTAAATTCACCGGCCGTTCGCCCAAGGACAAACACGTCGTCAAGACCGACAGTGTGGCCGACAGCATCTGGTGGGAAAACAACGCGGCGATGAGCCCGGAAGGTTTCGACGCCCTTTATGACGACATGGTCGAGCATATGAAGGGTCGTGACTATTTCGTGCAGGATCTCGTCGGCGGGGCCGATCCGGCCTATTCGATCAATGTGCGCATGGTGACCGAACTGGCCTGGCACAACCTGTTCATCCGCCACCTGCTGCGTCGCCCGGATCGTGAGGATCTGGACGAGTTCATCGCAGATTTCACTGTCATCAACTGCCCCAGCTTCCAGGCCGACCCGGCCAAGCACGACTGCCGCAGCGATACCGTGATTGCAATGAACTTCGACCGCAAGCTGATCCTGATCGGTGGCACGGAATATGCAGGCGAGAACAAGAAATCCGTCTTCACCCTGCTGAACTACATGCTGCCGGAAAAAGGCGTGATGCCGATGCACTGCTCGGCCAACCACGCGGTTGGCAACCCGGTGGATACTGCCGTGTTCTTCGGCCTGTCGGGCACCGGCAAGACAACTCTGTCGGCAGACCCGTCGCGGATCCTGATCGGGGATGACGAACACGGCTGGTCGGATCGCGGCACGTTCAACTTCGAAGGTGGCTGCTATGCCAAGACCATCAACCTCAGCGCCGAGGCCGAGCCGGAAATCTACGCGACGACCAGCAAGTTCGGCACCGTCATCGAGAATATGGTCTTCGATCCCGAAACCAAAGAGCTGGATTTCGACGACGATTCGCTGACCGCGAACATGCGCTGCGCCTATCCGCTGGAATACATCTCGAACGCGTCGAAAACCGCGCTGGGCGGGCATCCGAAGAACATCATCATGCTGACATGCGATGCCTTCGGCGTTCTGCCTCCGATCGCGCGGCTGACACCGGCGCAGGCGATGTATCACTTCCTCTCGGGCTTCACCTCGAAGGTGGCGGGCACCGAACGTGGCGTGACCGAGCCGCAGCCGACCTTCTCGACTTGTTTCGGCGCGCCCTTCATGCCGCGCCGCCCCGAGGCCTATGGCAACCTGCTGCGCGACAAGATCGCCCAGCATGGCGCGACCTGCTGGCTGGTGAATACCGGCTGGACCGGTGGGGCCTATGGCGTTGGCAGCCGGATGCCGATCCGCGCGACCCGCGCGCTGTTGACCGCGGCTCTGGAAGGCTCGCTGCGCGACGCCGAGTTCCGCAAGGATGCCAACTTTGGCTTTGACGTCCCGGTCACAGTGCCCGGCGTCGCTGAGGTTCTGCTGGATCCGCGCCGCACCTGGGATGATCAGGAAGCGTTCGACAAGCAGGCCGCAAAGCTGGTGCAGATGTTTGCCGAAAACTTCGAACAATATGTCCCCTTCATCGACGAGGACATCAAAGCCGTCGCAATCGGCTGATCCGGATTAAGGGGCGTCCGCGCCCCTTTTTTCTGCGCTTGCGAATCCACTGATGATCAACCCAAAGTTGCAACTGACGCACCTCACGAACAAATTTATTGTTCTGAATGCCTGGTTGGGATAGGGATTTGGGTCATTAAACCGAAAAGACCCGGCGCATTTGCACCGGGCCGAAACTTAAAAGACCTTTGGGTTGCCTAAGCCAGCACACTCACCTCGGCAAATTGGGCAACCTAATCAGACTGGTAGTCTACTGGCATGGGGATGAGTGTCAATATGGGACTTGCTGACATATCTCGCGATCAGCGTGTTCTGAACCGTCGTGACTGGACGGCGTTTGGCACAGACAAAGACAGGTAAGAATTATGACCGAAATCTCGAAACTGACCGAACTGCGCAAGCTGATGCAAAGCATGGAGCGAACGCTGGGGCTGGAAAAGCTATCCCCGGTTGAGCGTGACATCTACTACGCCGCAGAGGAACTGTCCAAGGCCGATCAGGAGGTTCGCACCTTTGGTCTGATCGAACACACACTGGTTCAGAGCGTCTCGCGCCCGACATTTTTCCGCGCGCTGAAATCTCTGGTCGAAAAAGGCTATCTGTCGCAAAGCGGCAATGCCAACCGGGGACGTTATATCGTACATGCGCCCAGATAAGCTGGGCCTTGGGCGCATCGGTGGCTAGTTCCGGTGCGCAAGTGGGCCTCTGAAACCTTCTTTGCCTCTTTGGCCTATGTGGTCGCATCGTTCCTCACCTTCGAGGTTCTGATGCCGCTTCAGAACATGTTCTTTCCGGAATACCCAAGCCGGGCCAGCCTGCTGTTCCTGCCCCATGGAGTGCGCGTGCTTTCCGCCTGGCTGTTAGGCTGGCGCGCGATCTTTGCCCTGCTGCCGGGCGTTTTTCTGGTCTTCGCTTTTCTGGGGGGAACGGATGTTTTCCTGCCCAGCCGCCTGATGGCGATGGCAATCGCTGTCACGACCGTTCCGGTGGTCTTCTACCTGCTGAAATGGGCCGGTTGGGACCTGTTTCCACGCCCCGACAAAAAGCCCTGCTGGATTTGCGTGATGGGCGTTGGGATCGTCACATCCTTTCTGGTTTCGGGTCTGACCAATCTGGCCTTTGGCAGCGCGACGGTCGAGTATATCGCCTTTTTGATCGGCGACATCTCGGGTCTGTTCTTCCTGATGCTCGGGCTCTATTTCGCCTTCCGCTTTGCCGACAAACGGCGCTGAGGCGCTGTCATCGCCAGACGGTTGACGCCCCCGGGCCTGCGACAAATACCCCCAATTTGACCCCGGCCCGGCCCGGTGGAAATCAACGGATTTGCCGCTAATTCTCCCAATGAACCCTTTCTGCACTGCAAAACGATCGGGAAATTTTCGAACTTTATCGCCACGTAATACGTATTTTTGTTGCGCTGCATGTGCAAAATGATATGACCAGACGACCCAGAAAAGGACACGATTCATGGCCCATGACGGACAGGATATGACCCAGATGACCACACACGCGATTTTGCCCGATCTTCTGACCTTGACCCGGCAGGCCGTCCCGGCTGTCGAAGCCGTTTTCGAGAAGGCGCGCAATTCGGTTCGCGAGATGGTGACATCCGACGGTCGCGTGTCCGGCGCCCTGATCGAAGCCAACCAAACGGCCGCACACGGGCTGGCCTGGCTGGCCACCTACTATCAGTCGTTGAAGCAGATGCAGCGCTGGGCCGAAGCGTTGGACGCAGACGGCAAATTTGGCGAAATCGAGCAATTGCTGCACCAGATCGCCTTTGGGGAATACCTGCATCAGGTCGCGGGCGGCATCCCAATGAACCAGGGCGAGCTTGTGCGCCTGCAGGATCTGGGCCTTGGCTGGGACGCGCTGTCCAACTTCCAAAGTTCGGAAATTCAAACTCTGATGGCGCAGGCCAACTCGCAGGCCGCTCGGACGCGGCTGGTCGAGCTGATGGAGGCGCAAGCCGGTTCTGCCATGTTCGGAGCTTCGGGCCTTGACGAAGAGCTTGAAATGATCCGCGACCAGTTCCGCCGCTATGCGGTCGAAAAGGTCGAGCCCAATGCGCATGACTGGCACCTCAAGGACGAATTGATCCCGATGGAAATCATCGAGGAACTGGCCGAAATGGGCGTGTTCGGTCTGACCATCCCTGAAGAGTTCGGCGGTTTCGGTCTGTCCAAAGCTTCGATGTGCGTCGTGTCCGAGGAACTGTCGCGCGGCTATATCGGCGTCGGCTCGTTGGGTACCCGGTCCGAGATCGCGGCCGAGTTGATCCTGGCGGGCGGTACGGATGAGCAAAAGGCCAACTGGCTGCCTAAACTGGCCAGCGCCGAGATTCTGCCCACCGCCGTCTTCACGGAACCCAATACCGGCTCGGACCTTGGCAGCTTGCGCACCCGCGCGGTCAAGAATGCCGAAGGTGATTATGAGATCACCGGCAACAAGACCTGGATCACCCATGCGGCCCGCACCCATGTCATGACCTTGTTGGCGCGCACCGATCCTGACACCACCGATCACCGTGGCCTGTCCATGTTCCTGGCCGAGAAAACCCCCGGCACGGATGACGCCCCCTTCCCCACCCCCGGTATGACCGGCGGCGAGATCGAGGTGCTGGGCTATCGCGGCATGAAGGAATACGAGCTGGGCTTTGACGGCTTCAAGGTCAAGGGTGAAAACCTGCTGGGTGGCGAAGAGGGCAAAGGCTTCAAACAGCTGATGGAGACGTTTGAATCCGCCCGCATCCAGACCGCTGCCCGCGCCATTGGCGTGGCCCAAAGCGCGCTGGATATCGCCATGCAATACGCGCAGGATCGCAAACAGTTTGGCAAATCGCTGATCAACTTCCCGCGCGTGTCGGGCAAGCTGGCGATGATGGCGGTCGAGATCATGATCGCGCGCCAGTTGACCTATTTCTCGGCATGGGAAAAGGATCATGGTCACCGCTGCGATCTTGAGGCAGGCATGGCCAAGCTGCTGGGCGCGCGTGTCGCCTGGGCTGCCGCCGACAACGGGCTGCAAATCCACGGCGGCAACGGCTTTGCACTGGAATACAAGATCAGCCGCGTCCTTTGCGACGCACGCATTCTGAATATTTTCGAGGGAGCCGCCGAAATTCAGGCACAGGTCATCGCACGACGTCTGCTCGGCTGACCGAATTCGGCACTCCTGTTTCCCCAACTGACCCGGCCTTTGCGCCGGGTCTTTTTCTTTCGTTGACCGTTTTGCCTGGATCCAGGGTGCCGCGCCGATGGGAATTGGATGTGATCCGCCGAGGTCGGAACTTCCCCTTTGAAATTGACCCGAAACCCGGTTAGAGCGCCCCGACGACCCTCAAGACGGTTTACAGGCACCCGAAATGACCAGACGACTTTTTTTGCTTTTGGCGACCTTGGTATCCTTTGCCTTGGCGGGGTGCGCAAAGACCGTGCCAATCGCCAGCCAGACCGATGTCGATGCGCTGGCACAGGCCATTCAGTCCCTTGGACCAAATGTCGATCCGGTCGAGGCGCGTACGGCGGCGCAGATTTCCTACAGCTACTCTCGGCAACTGGCGCAAGAGTGGAACGTCACCGACCCTGCGATCATTCACAACGCAAAGATCATTAACGGCCTTCGCGAAAAGGGCCTGTGCAATGACTGGGCACAGGCCATGACCACACGGTTGCGGCAGGAGAATTTCCGGACGCTGGACTTGCACTGGGCCACATCCCCACCGACAGAGTTTCGGATCATCCACCATTCGGCCCTGATCAGCGCCAAGGGGGATTCGATGTATGACGGCCTGATCCTCGACCCCTGGCGTCAAAGCGGCGCGTTGTTCTGGGCGCCCGTCCGAAATGACACAAGATACAACTGGCGTCCACGGCTGGAGGTACGAGAGCAATTGCTGAGCGGCGAACTGGCGTTCTAGCATCTCGCCTTTCGCACAAAGGCTTGCAACGACTTGACCAGCCCAAACGCAGCGGCCTAAACGCGTATTGCAAAGACCCCGGTCCGAAGGAGGTTGCAATGATCCGCTATGCCTTGATCCTGCCGCTGATGGGGCTGTTTCAATGCCAACAGGACGAGACGTTGGCTGCCTATGGCGCTGCCGACCAGACTTGGAAACTGCAAGAGATCGATGGGCAGGCCTATTCCGCAAACGCGCAGCTACAATTCCCGGAAGAGGGGCGGATCGCAGGGCAAGCCCCCTGCAACAGCTATAAAGGCAGCCTGAACGCGCCATACCCGTGGTTCGAGGTTCAGGACCTGAGCGCCACACGCGCCGCCTGCCCCGAGCTTGAGCAGGAAGGTATGTACTTTGCCGCCCTGCTGACCATGACCCAATCCGAAGTGTCCGGCGATGTGCTGATCCTGCGCAACGACGACGGGCACGAGATGGTGTTCACAGGCGCCGAGTAAGCTGATCCACAAACCTTGCCCGCGCTTCGGGCAATGGTGTGTGCCCCAAGGCCGGGGCCACGCGGTGGTGCAAGAAATACCCTGTCGTTTTCAAGGCATCGACAATCTCGGTATCCGGTGCGGCCCCATCGCCGCGCAGGCAAGGCGGCAGCGGCAACAACCGGTCCGCCCAGTCACCCGCCCCTGCCGCGCTAACCGCCCGCCCGGTCTTGGGCGAGACAAAGACCAACCCCTCGGAGGATCCGGTCACAGCACAGGTGGTCAGGTCCAGCCCAAACCCCAACTCCTCAAGCAATGCCACCTCCCACCGCAGATAAGCAAGCGGCCAGATGTCGTCCTGCCCCAGAAGGTCCATAAGCTGTTCTGTCTGCTTGTAGATAGCGGGATGCGGCTCGCGTTCAGGCAGGCAGAAGGAAAGCAGCGCGACCACCGCATTCAGACCCGCTAATGCCAGCCGCCCCGAAAACGCCGCCGCCGCGCGGGATCGCAGCGGTTCGACCTGAAATGTGCCGATATGCTCTTCCAACCGAGCCCGCCACAGCACGTCCAACTGCGCGCCCGGCTGCAGGATCGGGGCGATCTTGCGGCTGGTGCCGCCGCGTACCACCCCTGCGTGGCGTCCGTGGGCTTCGGTAAAGACCTCAATAATTGCGGCGGTTTCACCGTGGCGGCGAGAGGTCAGAAGTATGCCGTGATCGCGCCAGTCCACGTTTGGCCTCGTTAGGTTATCAGATATGTCCGCAGGAAATCTCAACGCTGTTACAGGTTCAAGATAGAAACGGATCAGGGTGGTTTTACAGGCCTCCAAAAACACGTTGCGTGAAACCTGTTAACGCAGTAATGTTCCCTTATTATTCCCTTTATGTTCTCAACGTAAGGATTCAGCAGATGTCCCTTAACTACGTCATGATCGGCTCAAACGATGTCGAAAAAGCCCGTAGCTATTACGACGCGGTTGTGCCCAAAATCGGCGGCAAGGTCATCGCTGAATATATGCCGCACGCGGTCTGCTATGAACTGCGGGGCGGTGGGTCCATGTGGGTCGCGACGCCATTTGACAAAGAGGCGGCGACAGTCGGAAACGGAAACATGGTTGGTCTGCTGTGCGAAAGCAAAGCGGAAGTGGGCGAGGCGCATGCGGCGGCGCTTGCCAATGGGGGATCGAACGAAGGTGATCCGGGCGACCGGCCTCAGTATGGCCCTAACTTCTATGCCGGTTACGCGCGCGACCCGGACGGGAACAAAATGAGCTTTGTCTATTTTGGCGATGCAGGCTGAACGCCCGCCTCAGAAGGTCATACCCGCGTGGATCAGAATGCCGATCACCATCAGAAGGTTCAGCACCATCGAAATCCCGTTGCCCACATAGATGGGCAGTTTGCCGACGACCAACCCATAGGCAAACCACAGAAACGACAGCGCAGCATAAAGGGACCAGGACAACAGGGACTGGCCGGTCGCGTGCTGCGAGTGGGTGAAATAGAGTTTGATTAACTGCGGAAGCGTGGCAAAAGGACCAACGACCCCGATGAAAACCATGAACCCCTCGAACCGCTGCATCCAGTGACCGAGCTCGGATTTTTCCAGTTTCTCCGCAAGCGTTTCAGCCAAGCAAACACCTCATTGTCTTGCGCTATTCCAAAATCAGGCCAGTTTTCCCAACCACATCCTGCATCAAAATAGTCGCTTTGAGCGGCGCGTAAAAGACCCAACTGCCAAGCTTATTCCAACCCCTCTTCCCCGAGCAAATGCCGTCCCTGCCGATCTTCGACCTCGATCACCCAAAGGTCGGGATCAAAGCGGCGTTGGCGTTGGATGGCCTCGTCCACGTCGCTTTCGGGGCCGGTGGACAGCGCAAATCATTTCGGCTGACCGTTCATTGGGTCAGGGTTGGCGCGATAACGGCTTGCCACAAAGCAGAGATGTCCCGAACACGTTTAAACTGCAGAAAACCTACACAACAACATACGAAAATCTGCTCAATACCAATCACAGGTTGGTCCGGCACGTTCAACTTCGTTTACCGCACCTTTTCCAGTTCAAGGATTGTTCTATGAAAGTCATTAGATGCTTTTTCTTCGCAATTGTCGCGTTCTTCTGCCTCGTTGCAGCTACGATAGCTACAATTCGCCACCCTACAGTTTCTGTCGCCTTCGAAGCACCCGACCGGAAAGTCGGAGGAACGTCTGTAAAAGGTTTGACTATTGCAGTGCAGAAGGCCCCGATACCACGTTCACTCAGTTGGAAAAAACACCGTCGGGTGGTGGTCTGTGATGACCCTGTCTTTTGCACCTCAGAATACCTCATCGCTGACTTCTCACGGAAGCTGAATCTTTACCGGCACCAAGACAGTTCAATCGTCCTGACAAACGACATTTGGATGATCGAATTGCAGGCCGGCCCGGAAGTTCGTGTCTTTGACAGCCAGGAAGAAAAGGCCGCTCAATTGAGAGACCCCGGCTGGGATTGCGGCATAATAGGACCATTGGCAGAGGTCGGGTTTCCTGCATCCCTCTATTTTAGAGACATGGAGTTCATTGGTGCGTTCTACATGACTGGAAGCCAGACGCGGGCAATGGATTGTTTTGTTTATCGTGGGTCAAAATTCTTACCATCTGCGATGCATGGTGAAGATTTGTGCAGCTATCCCAGCAGAGGTTGAAGCGCCGCCCGCTATTCCAACCCCTCTTCCCCGAGCAAATGCCGTCCCTGCCGATCTTCGACCTCGATCACCCAGAGGTCCGGATCAAAGCGGCGTTGGCGTTGGATGGCCTCGTCAACGTCGCTTTCGGGGCCAGAGGAAAGTTCAATCCACTTCCGCTCGCCGCTCATCAGGTCAAAGCTGCGCTGGAACGCGACGGCCTGACCGTCCAGCGTGTTCAGTTTGATCAGTACTGCCCCGGCGGTGTTGTCTCCATGGGCGACGACAAAGGCCGGGATTTCCTGAAAGCGCAGCCGTGCCAAATAGGCGTGGACCCAGAACTCGGCTGTCAGACGGGTCATGCGTTGCCGTCTTTGAAATCCAGACCCATTTCCGAATAGCGCTCGGATTCCTCAAGCCAATTGGGTCGGACTTTGACCTGCAGGAACAGGTGGATTTTGCGGTCGAGGAACTCTTCCAGCTCCGCCCGTGCGGCCTGACTGACGGCCTTGATGGTCTCGCCACGTTTGCCCAGAACAATCCCTTTGTGACCGTCGCGCATGACGTAGATGACCTGATCGATCTTGGCCGAGCCGTCCTTACGCTCTTCCCAGTTCTCGGTCTCGACGGTCAATTGATAGGGCAGTTCCTGATGCAGGCGCAGGGTCAGCTTCTCGCGCGTCATCTCGGCGGCGATCATGCGCAGGGGCAGATCGGCGATCTGATCTTCGGGATACAGCCACGGGCCTTCCGGCAGTTCCGAGGCCAGCCATTTGCGCAGGTCGTCGACCCCGTGACCCTTTTCGGCGGAAATCATGAAGGTTTCGGCAAACGGATAACGCCCGTTCAGATCGCTGGTTAGCGCCAGCAGCTTCTCGGATGGCACCTTGTCGATCTTGTTGATCGCCAGCGCAACAGTGCGTCCCTGCCCGATCTCCTCCAGCCCCTCAAGGATACGCTCGACCCCTTCGGTGATCCCACGATGGGCTTCGACCATCAGCACAACGACATCGGCATCCGCGGCCCCGCCCCACGCAGCGGCGACCATGGCGCGGTCCAGACGGCGGCGGGGTTTGAACAGGCCCGGCGTGTCGACAAAGACCAACTGCGCGTTGCCCTCCATCGCCACGCCGCGAATGCGCGCGCGGGTGGTCTGCACCTTATGCGTCACGATCGAAACCTTGGCCCCGACCATACGGTTCAGGAGGGTGGATTTGCCTGCGTTGGGCTCTCCGATCAGGGCGATAAATCCGGCGCGTGTGGTCATGTCTCTGGCGATCCTGTTTGCAAGTGCGCACCCCTATAGCAGAATGGCGACGCGGGCCAGAGGGATTTGTCGCATTGCGGCCATGCGTTTGCGGTGACACCTTCGGATCACGCCGCGCCAGATCCAGCCAGGCATCCCCATTTTCAAAGAGGCAAGACATGAAACGTCGTGAGTTTCTAATCGGCAGCGCAGCCGCTGCAGGGGCGGCGGGACTGGGTGGTTTCGGGCGCGCGTCAGGTACTGAGGAATTGGTTATTCAACCGGCCAGTTTTACCCTGCGCGATCAGACCACAACCGGCATGGTCAGCGTGTCACCCGATGCGCCGCCCCCGGTGCTATATGGCAAACAGGGTGAGGTGATGCGGCTGTCTGTACGCAACACGCTGCCCGATTACACCGCGATGCACTGGCACGGGTTGCGTATCCCGAACGGGATGGACGGGGTGCCTTATCTGACCCAGATGCCGATTGGGCCGAATGAGGTTTTTGAGTATGAATTCACCCCGCCGGATGCGGGCACATACTGGTACCACCCGCATTGCATGACGATGGAGCAGATGGCCCATGGTCTGACCGGCGTCATGGTGATTGCCGAGGCGGACGATCCGGGTTTTGACAGCGAACAGGTGATCAATCTGCGGGATTTTCGGCTGGATGATGACGATCAGTTTCTGCCGGCTTATACCGCGCGCGGGGCGGCCCGCGCCGGGACGTTCGGAAATGTGCCGACGGCGAACTGGCTGACGGAACCTGTCTACGATCACGTGGCGGGCGGGCTGGTGCGGTTGCGGGTCCTAAATTCCGATACCACCCGTATCTACAAGCTGCACCTGACCGGGGCCGAAGCGCGGATCATTGCCTGGGACGGACATCCGGTTGAGGTCGACCTGCCGATGCCCAGTGCCGAGGAACCCTTGTTGGTTGGTCCGGGTCAGAGGGTCGATTTTGCCGTTTCGATGCCGGATGGTGAGGGGCAGATTGTTGATCTGATGGCAAAACTGCCGGGAAACCCGCCACGCCCCATGGCCAGACTGCGCGCCATCGGCAGATCGGTTGCGCGGGATTTGCGGGACTTGCGCCCCCTGCCCGCCAATCCGCTTGCCAAACCAGATTTGACGCGGGCTGAAGTGCATGAGTTCGTCTTTGGCTGGACGCCCGAGGGTGGGACGCCGAATAACGGGTTCTGCGGATCACTGGGTTACAATTTCTGGTCGATCAACCGAACGCCGTGGTCGGGCGACGCGGCGCAGGATGTGGGGCCTCTGGCCACTTTGGAATTGGGCAAAAGCTATGTACTGCGGCTGCGCAATGAATCGCCCAATCTGCATCCGATCCACCTGCACGGGCTGGCCTTTGTGCCCCTCACGTCGAACCAGCGCAAATTACCGCCTCTGATGACGGACACGATGTTGTTGCTGAAGGATGAGGTGGTCGAGATTGCGCTGGTTGCGGACAATCCCGGCGACTGGGCGTTTCATTGCCATGTGATCGAGCATCAGAAAACCGGGCTGACCGGGTTTATCCGGGTTGTTTGAGGGTCGAATTGGCTGCGCCAATCCGACCGGAAGGGGGCCAGCCCCCTCGCCCGGATTTCATCCGGGCTCACCCCCGAGATATTTTTGGCCAGATGAAGAGCGGATCCGGGTTAGGCCGTTATTTCGGCAGGTCGTTGAGCAGAGCTTTGGCGGCGGCTTGTTCGGCTTGACGTTTTGACCCGGCGGTGGCTTGTGCCTCGGTCCCGTCCTGCAGGCGGGCGGCGATGGTGAAGACCGGCGCGTGATCCGGGCCGCTGCGTTTGATTTCGACATAGGATGGGGGCTTTTGCCCACGTGCCTGAGCCCATTCCTGAAGCGAGGTTTTGGCGTCGCGGGCGTCGGCCTCGACCGTGTGGATACGATCCCCCCAAAGCGCGAGGATCACATCGCGTGCGGCTTCGAAACCGGCGTCGCGGTAGATGGCAGCGATCACCGCCTCCATCGCGTCGCCCAGAAGAGCCTGTTTGCGACGACCACCTGACAGCATTTCGGATCGACCCAGTTTCAGGACCGCGCCCAAATCGATCTGACGGGCGACATCGGCACAGGCCTCTTTGCGGACCAGCGCGTTGAAGCGGGGGGCCAGTTGGCCTTCGGTGGCCTTCTTGTCGGCCTCAAGCAGCGCCGTTGCCATCACAAGACCCAAAACCCGGTCACCGAGGAATTCGAGCCGTTGGTTATCCGGTCGCGTGGCCGAGGAGACCGAGCCATGGGTCAGCGCGCGCAACAGCAGTTCGGGGTTGGTGAATTCGTACCCCAAACGCTGCTGGAACGCCTTTATCTCGGCCGATAGCTTCAATTGACCGCCTTGAAGAAGCGATCGCCGCGCCATGTCCAGAAGAACAGCATGGACCGCCCTGCGGACGAGAACATGATCCGGTCGGCGCGACCGATCAGGTTTTCGTAAGGCACATAACCGACACCACCAGCGGATTGCGGAAGGCGGCTGTCGCTGGAATTGTCGCGGTTGTCACCCATGAAGAAATAGTGACCCTCGGGCACCGTATAGATGCCGGTGTTGTCAGACCCCTGATTGCCGATATTCAGAACGTCGTAGGATACGCCGTTGGGCAGGGTTTCAATCAACCGGGTTTTTTCACAGATGCCGCCGATCCCAACAGGGCCGTTTTCGCAGCGCGGGCGCAGGCGTTGCGGGCCCTGCGGTTCGGCGATTTCGGTGAACACGCCATCGGGCTGCTGCGGAACCGGGGTACCGTTCAGGATGATCTGCCCCTGACGCATCTGGATACGGTCGCCGGGCAGGCCGATCAGACGTTTTATATAGTCACGACCCGTGACCGGGTGGCGGAAGACGATGACATCGCCACGGTCTGGCTCGCCCGCCCAGATGCGGCTGTTGTCGTCGCCTTGCATCCAGCCACAGAGATCCTCGGCATCGATGTTCAGGCCAACGCTTGGGATGATCAGGCTGGGGCAGGACGCATAGGAATAGCCATAGGCCATCTTGTTGACGAACAGGAAATCCCCGATCAGAAGGGTCTGCTTCATCGAGCCGGACGGAATCCAGAAGGGCTGAAAGAACAGGGTGCGGAAGACGCCCGCGATCAGCAGGGCGTAGACGATGGTTTTGATCGTTTCCCACACGGCGTTACCTGATTTGGCTTCCTCGGCCATACTGCTCTCCGGTCTTTTGGATTGTTGGGTGCTACATGCGGGTCGGTTGGGGGTGAGTCAAGGCTGCGTCCGGGTCTGTGACGACACGTGCCTCGATCACCACAAAGGCTTGGGCCCAAGGATGATCATCCGTCAGGGTGACATGGATGATGGCCTCGTGCCCTTCGGGGGTCATTTCCTTGAGGCGCTCGGCCGCCCAGCCGGTCACGTGCATCACAGGCTGGCCGGTTTTCAGATTGGTGACGGCCATATCCTTCCACGCGATCCCCATGCGCAATCCGGTGCCCAACGCCTTGGAGCATGCCTCTTTCGCGGCCCAGCGTTTGGCGTAGGTTCCGGCGGTGTCATGGCGGCGCTCGGCCTTGCGCTGTTCGATCTCGGTGAAGACGCGGTTGCGAAACCGGTCGCCGAAGCGGTCGAGCGTGCCCTGAATGCGGTCGATATTCGCGAGGTCTGTGCCGATGCCGAGGATCATTGGCTTGTCTTTTCCATTTTCAGAAAGGTCGAATATCCTCGCTTAACTCCGAAAACGAAAGCATAGCGGCACAGCAAAAATGAAACGATAATACAAAGCGCCAACTCGGCACCTGCTATCAGGGCCGTGTTGCTCAGAACGTTGATATCTGAAGGGCCATCGAAAACGAGTGCGAAAGTTATCAGCACCGCCACCGCCGCCAAAGTTGTGAGAACCATCTGACGGGCGATGATCCAACTTTTGTAGCTATCGCCAAGAGGCTTGCCGCGAATACCTTTGTCCATTCCGTAGGACGTGGCAGCCAAAAACATCGCCAGTCCCAGTGGAAGGGTTGCGAATGGCCATT
Source organism: Ruegeria sp. BG5 (assembly GCF_056538425.1). NCBI lineage: Bacteria > Pseudomonadati > Pseudomonadota > Alphaproteobacteria > Rhodobacterales > Roseobacteraceae > Ruegeria > Ruegeria sp. BG5. The sequence continues at coordinate 29,533 of NZ_JBQFTC010000006.1, forward strand.
CGAATTCGAACCACCACTTTATTAGATACAGTCCAATCAGATCGACGAAGACGAAGCACAAAAAGCCGAGACGGTTCAAGCCAACATCTTCGTGAGATTTGAAGAGCGTTTTCAATGGGCTTGCTGTCTCGTGTAGTTTCATCACGACAACCGTACCGTCAAAATCTTGTAACTCGCCACCCCGAAGAACCCGGCAAAGGCGAAATCAAACCAGCGGCGGGCGCGGCGGTAGGTGCGGACCATACGCTCGGACGAGAACAGGAAGGCGTAGCCGATGAAGATCAGCAGTGAGCCTGCGTAGAGCATAGCGAAATAACCCAACAGCATCGCAAGGCTGGCGTCGTTCGGCGCGACGATGGCGTAGATCGATCCCCAGCTGACGATTGCCTTCGGGTTCGTCAGGTGGATCGCCGCTCCTTTTGCAAAGATCGTCGGCAGAGACCCTGTGACCGGATTGCCCAGCGCCACCTCGTCGGAAGTCATCGCCCGGCGCAGGGCCTTGAGGGCCAGCCAGCCCAGATAGGCAACACCGATATAACGGATCACTTCAAACGCCCAGACATTGGCCAGCATGATCGCCGACAGGCCCAGCGCGGCGGCAATGCCCCAGGCAGCAGAGCCCGCGCAGATGCCCAGCGCAAAGACCAGACCGGCGCGGCGGCCTTCGTTCATGGCGGTTCCGGCGATGCCCATGGTCGCCGGGCCCGGAGAGCCTCCGGCCATCAGCCAGGCCAACCAGATGGCTATGAAGCCAGGCGTGATCACGCCCGCGCCTCGTCCATCAGGCGGCGCATTTCGGTAATAGCAGGAGACAGGCCCAGAAAGATCGACTCGCCGATCAGGAAATGGCCGATATTCAACTCGCGCACCTCGGGGAAGGCCGCGACCGGTTGTACCGTGTCGTAGGTCAGGCCATGGCCCGCGTGAACCTCAAGGCCCAGCGAATGGGCGAAGGTGGACATCTGGCGCAGGGCCTCCAGCTCGCGGGCGGCGTCTTCCATGCGACCTTCGGCATGGGCATCGCAATAGGCGCCGGTGTGCAGTTCGATCACCTCGGCCCCGATGCGGTGAGCAGCCTCGATCTGGCGCTGATCGGCAGCGATGAAGATCGAGACACGGCAGCCGACATCGCGAAGAGGGGCGATGAAATGGGCCAGCTTGTTTTCCTCGCGCGCGACTTCAAGCCCGCCTTCGGTGGTGCGTTCCTCGCGCTTTTCGGGAACGATGCAAACGGCATGAGGTTTGTGGCGCAGGGCGATTTTCTGCATTTCGTCCGTCGCGGCCATTTCGAAATTCAAAGGCACCGACAGAACCTCCATCAGCCCGTCGATATCAGCATCCGAGATATGACGGCGGTCTTCGCGCAAATGGGCGGTGATGCCATCGGCCCCGGCCTCTTCGGCCAGTTTGGCGGCGCGCAGCGGGTCGGGATAGGCCCCGCCACGCGCGTTGCGCACGGTGGCCACGTGGTCGATATTTACACCAAGACGCAAGTGGTTGTCAGACATCACGCGATTCCTTTTTCACGGTTTGACCCGAACCTAGAGCCTTTTGCACGGAAACGTCAGGCTTTGCTTCGGCCAGACGTTTGATTTCTTCAAACTTCGCCTTGATTTTGGCGCGTCGGCGATTCTGATAGCTGCGGATCAGGGGCAGGCTCAGATAGCCACAGATCAGCCCAGCCAGAATGCCGGGCAGGACACCACCGATCATGTAGGGATAGAAAACCTCGCGGTAGAAAACGCTCAGACCGTGCCAGTCGGCAATGCGGTCGGTGAACATCGCGAGGAAATTGTTCTTGAGGTCCCCCATCGCGTCGGCAAATTTGCCCATCAGGCCGCGGGTTTCGCTTTTTTCGAATTCGGTGCCCAGCAGGAAATGCCCCGTCTGCAGGCAGATCACACCGATCGGAACATAGGTTAGCGGGTTGCCGAAGAACGTGCCGCTTAGGGCGGCCAGTATGTTGCCGTTGATCAGCCGGGCACCAATGGCAGCTACGACGAAATGCAGGCCGTAAAACGGTGTGAAGGCTGCAAAAACGCCTGCTGCGATGCCACGTGCAATACGTTCAGGCGAGTCCGGCAGGCGACGGACGCGGTGTTTGACATAGTGAAACGCGCGTGTCCAACCGCCACGCGGATAGACAAATTCCGATGCGATCTGGACAGGCGAGCGTCGATCTCGGCGCTTGAAAACCACTCCTGATCACCCCTTCTCAGCCGGCCGAAACGGGTGTTTTGGCCCGGTCCCGGTATCGCTCGACAGCGGCGACGTCGCTTTCAGCCTCAAGCGTCAGCATCAGGGAATGCAACTGTTCCAGATCGCGCAGTTCCACATTGATCAGCAGGCGGTAAAAATCCGGTTTCCGGTCAACGAATTCCAGGTTCGAGATATTGGCCTTTTTCTCGCCGATCAATGTGCAAATACGCCCCAACACACCGGCGTCATTGCCGATGGTCAGATCCAGCGTCGCGCCATAGACGGCGGGGTGCGTGCCGGAATGCCAGTGCAGATCGACCCAGCGTTCGGGTTCATTTTCGAACTCGCCCAGACGGTCACAATCAATGGCGTGCACGACCACGCCCTTGCCGCGATAGGTAATGCCGACGATGCGTTCACCGGGCAGAGGCTGGCAGCAGGGCGCGCGGTCGAACTTCTGCCCCGGTTCCAGGCCGATCACCGCGCGGCGCAGCGGGATGGCGTCACCTTCGTCCTTGGTCAGTTCGGGGTAAACCGCCTCGACCACGTCATGGGCGGTCAGTTCGGCGCTGCCCAGACGGGCCAGCAATTCGTGGCGATCCTTCAGGCGCAGGTGTTTGGCGGCGGTGTCCAACGCTTTGTCGGTTGCCTTGCGTCCCACATGCTCAAAGCCCGAACGCGCCAGTTCCTTGCCCAGCTTGATAAATCGCTCGCGGTCGACTTCGCGCAGGGCACGCCGGATGGCCGTGCGGGCCTTGCCGGTGACCGCGATCTCAAGCCATGTGACCTGCGGCGTCTGACCGTCAGCCGTGATGATGTCCACCGACTGACCGTTCTTGAGCCGGGTCCACAACGGCACGCGGATGCCATCGACCTTGGCCCCCACGCAGGCATGGCCGATGCGGGTGTGGATCGCGTAGGCAAAATCGATCGGCGTCGCCCCACGCGGCAGCTTCACCACGTCGCCCTTGGGCGTAAAGCAAAACACCTGATCGGAATACATCTCAAGCTTCACAGCCTCGAGGAAATCTTCGTGATCTTCCTCGTTATCAAACTGCTCGGTCAGGTTGGAAATCCACTTGGCCGGATCAACGGCAAAGGGGTTTTCCGTGCGCACCCCATCGCGATAGGACCAATGCGCCGCAACGCCGGTTTCGGCCACGTCATGCATCTGACGGGTGCGGATCTGCACCTCGACCCGTTTGCCATCACGGCCCGACACCGTGGTGTGGATCGAGCGGTAGCCGTTCGATTTCGGCTGGCTGATGTAATCCTTGAACCGCCCCGGCACCGCGCGCCAGCGCTGGTGAATTGCGCCGAGGGTGCGATAGCAGTCTTCTTCGCTGGGTGTAATAATGCGGAACCCGTAGATGTCGGACAGGCGGGAAAAGCCCTGATCCTTTTCCTGCATCTTGCGCCAGATCGAATAGGGTTTCTTGGCGCGGCCAAACACTTCGGCCTCGATCCCGGCCTTGTCCAGTTCGTGCCGCATGTCGCCGGTGATGCGGTGGATCACATCTCCGGTTTCCCGTTGCAGCGTGATGAAGCGGCGGATGATCGATTGACGGCCTTCAGGGTTCAGGACACGAAAGGCGAGGTCTTCCAACTCCTCACGCATCCATTGCATCCCCATCCGGCCCGCAAGCGGCGCGTAGATATCCATCGTCTCGCGCGCCTTGATTACCTGCTTTTCCGGGCGCATCGCCTTGATCGTGCGCATGTTGTGCAGACGGTCGGCCAGCTTGACCAGAATGACCCGCAGGTCCTTGGACATGGCCATAAACAGTTTGCGGAAGTTTTCCGCCTGCTTGGTTTCCCGGCTGGACAGTTGCAGGTTGGTCAGCTTGGTGACACCATCGACAAGCTCGGCAACCTCATTCCCGAACAGATCGGCCACCTTGCCATAGCTGGCCTTTGTGTCCTCGATCGTGTCGTGCAGCAGGGCCGTGATGATGGTCGCATCATCCAAACGCTGTTCGGTCAGAATAGCGGCAACGGCAACGGGATGGGTGAAATAGGGCTCGCCCGAGTGGCGGAACTGCCCCTCGTGCATCTGCATACCGAACTCATAGGCCCGGGCGATGCGATCAGCATTAGTCTTGGGGTTGTAGTTGCGGACCAGCGCAATCAGGTCGTCAGCAGAGATCATCCGGTCCGCACCTTCGTGTAGCTTGGGGCTTAGCCCTGGCCTTGAGCCTCCATCAGAGCGCGCAGAAGCTTCTCTTCGGACATATCGTCATCCGCAGGCTTGTCGGATTCCGCACCCATCAGCAGCGCCATCTGATCTTCTTCCGGCTCGTCCACCTCGATCTGGGTTTGGTTGGCCTCGATCAGACGCTCGCGCAGTTCGTCCGCGCTTTGGGTTTCATCGGCGATCTCGCGCAGGGAAACGACGGGGTTTTTGTCGTTGTCACGGTCCACAGTGATCGGACCGCCGGCAGAAATCTCGCGCGCCCGGTGGGCCGCCAGCATCACCAGTTCGAACCGGTTTGGAACCTTGTCAACGCAATCTTCAACCGTCACGCGGGCCATGGGGCGCTCTCCGTTACTGAATCCATGTCAGGAAGAGGCTTATCTAAGACCGATTGCCCGCCTTGACAAGCACGAAATGCCGCAAAAGCAGGGATCACAGGGGCGTGACGGCCTGAACATCCCCGGCAGGCAAAGCTGCAACCATCTGTGTGACTGTCTGCTGCAACACCGGGTGGCACCAATCCGGCGCAATATCCGCCATTGGAACCAGCACAAACGCCCTGTCCTGAAGGCGGGGATGGGGCAGAATCAACTGATCCGGCGCCGCCTTCCGTTGTTCATCCGGGGCCAGATCCAGCCAGTGCGCATAGGTGGCCTTGTCAGGCATAACCCTATCCGCATAGCACACCAGATCCAGATCAAGCGTCCGCATTCCCCATCGCTGTATCCGCTCGCGCCCAAACTCATGCTCGACCGCATGCAGCACGTCCAAAAGCTCTGGCGGCGAAAGGTCAGTGTCGATCGCCGCCGCCGCATTCACGTAATCCGGCCCCGCCCCTGCCGGGAAACAGGGGGTCGCAAAAAACCGGCTGACAGCGCGAATCACCATCCCATGACGTGAAAGCGCGTCAAGGGCGCGTCGAAGTGTCACTTCAGGTCCAAATCCTCTCAAATTGAGATTTGCCCCTAGGGCAACTATGGCATTTCGCGCGGAATCGCTCATGTATCTTCCTATATTCGGCGCACAGCATACTTGCGATGGCCAACAAAAGCCCTAATTATAGGGACACTACAGCGCGACATTTTTACACTCACACACCCATCACTCAACGCGCTGCATTGTACCGGAAGGGACTATTTATGTTTTATAAAGACGAACGGCTAGCGCTGTTCATCGACGGCTCAAATCTTTATGCCGCCGCCAAAGCACTCGGGTTCGACATCGACTATAAACTTCTGCGGCAGGAATTCATGCGCCGTGGCAAGTTGCTTCGGGCCTTCTACTACACAGCGCTGCTTGAAAATGACGAGTATTCACCGATCCGCCCGTTGGTGGACTGGCTGCATTACAATGGCTTCACCATGGTCACGAAACCGGCCAAGGAATACACCGACAGCATGGGGCGTCGGAAAGTCAAAGGAAACATGGATATCGAACTGACTGTCGATGCCATGGAGCTTGCACCTCGGGTCGATCATATCGTGCTGTTCTCGGGCGATGGGGATTTCCGCCCGCTGATTGCCAGCCTGCAGCGTCAGGGCGTGCGCGTTTCGGTTGTCTCGACCATCCGCAGCCAGCCGCCGATGATCTCGGACGAGCTGCGCCGCCAGGCGGATAACTTCATCGAACTGGAAGATCTGCGGGACGTCATCGGCCGCCCTCCGCGCGAGATGCCCGCTGAACCGCGCAGCGTCGCGGTTGCCTCGGGCGGCTGATCTTTCGGCCCGACATCGATGAAAAAATTTGCGCGGTCAGGATTCACCACCCTGGCCGCGCTTCCTTAACTATGGATTGGTTCTGAAACATCGTCTGGCTAGCACCGATTCATGTCAGATCAATGACGCTGTCCTGTCTGGACCAAGGCCGGGAAAAGACTTACCTGTGCAGTAAGGAGACAGCGACATGACCAAGCCGCCACTGACACTGTATCTGGCCGCCCCGCGCGGCTTTTGCGCAGGCGTAGACCGTGCCATCAAAATCGTCGAGATGGCGCTGCAGAAATGGGGCGCACCCGTCTATGTGCGCCATGAGATCGTGCACAACAAATTCGTTGTCGACGGGCTGCGCGAAAAAGGCGCTGTTTTTGTCAGCGAACTGGACGAATGCCCCGATGACCGCCCGGTGATCTTTTCCGCGCATGGCGTGCCGAAATCGGTACCGGCCGAGGCGTCTCAGCGCGAAATGATCTATGTCGACGCGACCTGCCCGCTGGTTTCGAAAGTGCATATCGAGGCGCAGCGACATTATGAGGCCGGGTTGCAGATGATCATGATCGGTCACAAGGGGCATCCGGAAACCGTCGGGACCATGGGGCAACTGCCTGAAGGCGAGGTGCTGCTTGTCGAAACGGTCGAGGACGTGGCCGAAGTTCAGGTACGCACCCCCGACAAGCTGGCCTTTGTCACCCAGACCACCCTGTCAGTTGACGACACCAAGGACATCATCGCCGCTTTGCAAGCGCGCTTCCCGGCCATTGTGGGACCCCACAAGGAGGACATCTGTTACGCCACCACCAACCGGCAAGAGGCCGTCAAGGCCGTCGCCCCAAAAGCAGACGCTTTGCTGGTGGTCGGCGCGCCGAACTCGTCAAACTCACGCCGATTGGTCGAGGTCGCATCGCGCGCCGGATGCACCTATGCGCAGCTGGTGCAACGCGCGCCTGACATTGATTGGCGCGCGCTAGAGGGGATCAAAAGCGTCGCGATCACGGCCGGGGCCTCGGCCCCCGAAGTGCTGGTGAACGAGGTTATCGATGCGTTTCGCGAGCACTACGATGTGACAGTTGAACTGGCCGAAACCGCCAAGGAAAACGTCGAGTTCAAAGTCCCCCGTGTTCTGAGGCAACCCGCGTGAACGGCGTACCCAAGTCGGCATTATATCTGGGTCTGGCGGGTCTGATCCCGTTTGTCTGGGGCGCATTGACCTATCTGAACGCGGACCTGCAAGCCTGGGGCACGCGCGAAATCGGGCCACGTTTTGTCGGCCCCTACGTCCAGTTGTTCTATGGCTCGGTGATCCTCAGCTTCATGTCGGGCGTGCTGTGGGGCTTTGCCACTAAGACCTCGGGCAGCAAGGCAACGGTAGGCTATACGCTGTCCGTCCTTCCAGCGCTTTGGGCGTTCTTCATGACCGGAGGCGGCCCGGTAACCGCAGGCACCAATCTGATGACCGGCTTTGCCGGGCTTTTGGTGCTGGACGCGCTGTTCTGGTACTGGGGTCTGGCCCCGAACTGGTGGATGCGGCTGCGTATTCTGCTGACCGTCATCGTGCTTATGTGTCTTGCCGTTGGAGTTTACCTATGAGCGACCGCGACACCATTTCCGTCTATGACGCGCAGGCCGAGCGCTATGCCGAGCTGACGGATGACGACAATACGGGCGACCCACAATTGACGCGATTTATTCAGGCCGTGCCCGAAGGCGGCAGAGTTCTGGATCTGGGCTGCGGGCCCGGAACGTCCGCCGCGCTGATGGCGCAAGCCGGGTTGCAGGTCGACGCGACGGATGCGTCCGCCGAAATGGTCAAGCTGGCCTCGGCCCATCCCGGTGTCTCGGCACGCCATGCCAGTTTTGACGCCTTGGAGGCTGACGGGATTTACGATGGCATCTGGGCCAATTTCAGCCTGCTACACGCCACGCGTACCGCTTTCCCCACGCATCTCAACGCCATTCACCGCGCCCTGAAACCCGGTGGTGCGTTCTTCATCGCCATGAAACTGGGGGAAGGCGAAGGCCCCGACCGGTTGGGGCGCTATTACAGTTACTACTCCGAGGATGAATTGAAGACTTATCTGAAAGACGCAGGGTTCACCATCACCGATCAAAGGCTTGGCAGCGGCACCGGGCTGGACGGTTCGGTCTCTGACTTCATTTCATTGGCCGCTCATGCCTGATCTGTTTGCCTATACGGATGGCGCCTGTTCCGGCAATCCCGGACCGGGCGGCTGGGGCGTGCTGCTGCGCGCAATGGATGGGGAAACCGTTCTGAAAGAGCGCGAATTGAAAGGTGGCGAGGCCGAGACCACCAACAACCGGATGGAATTGCTGGCCGCAATCAGCGCGCTTGAAACGCTCGAGCGGCCCTCGACCATCACCATCGTCACCGACAGCGCCTATGTGAAAAACGGCGTGACCGGGTGGATTTTCGGCTGGAAGCGGAACGGGTGGAAAACCTCGAACAAAAAGCCCGTCAAGAATGTGGACCTGTGGCAACGTCTGGATACCGCCCAAGACCGGCATGACGTGACCTGGGAATGGGTCAAAGGCCATGCGGGCCACCCGGAAAACGAAAAAGCCGATGAGCTTGCCCGTGCAGGCATGGCCCCGTTCAAACCCAAAAAGGCACAGGCGTGAGCGGTCTTGCGCTGCTCGACTATGCCTCGGTTCTGATCTTTGCCCTGACCGGAGCGTTGGTGGCCAGTCGCGCACAGCTTGATCTGGTGGGTTTTGCCTTCATCGCCTGTCTGACTGCCGTGGGCGGCGGCACCGTGCGCGACTTGCTGCTGGATCGGCATCCGGTCTTTTGGGTCGGCCAGCCAGGTTACATCCTGATCGCGGTTGCGGCGGCAGTGCTGGTGTTTTTCACCGCGCATCTGGTTGAAAGCAGATACAACTGGCTGGTCTGGCTGGACAGTTTCGCCCTGTCCATTGCCGTTGCGGCGGGCACCGGCGCGGCCCTGTCGCTGGGACAGTCCGGCACCATCACCGTATTGATGGGCGTGACCACGGGATGTCTGGGCGGATTGATGCGGGATGTGGTCTGCAATGAGGTGCCGTTGGTCCTGAAACAGGGGCAACTCTATGTGTCTTGCGCCTTTGCGGGGGCTTTGACTGCCGTATTGGCGACAAAGCTGGGATTGGATGGCCTTCTGACGCTGGGCCTGTGCGCCTTGGTCTGCTGGGCGCTACGGGCCGGTTCGCTGCTGTTTGGCTGGCAATTGCCCGTCTACAAGGCCCGCCCGCCCCGCCAATAGCGCCAAGATGGACGGCTCGCCCCTGCGCTGCTACCAAGTGCAAAACCATTCGGAGCGCGGATTCAGATGAAAGCATTGTCGGTTCTGGCGGGATTGTCCCTGTTGGCGGCCTGCGGCGAGTCCTACACGCCAGTGAGTTTCGTCACCCAAGGCGATCAGATCATCGCCACGGGCACGATCGATCACACCACATTGGATGCGTTCGAAGATGCAATCGAACAGAACCCGCAGGCCTCGACCCTTGTTCTGCAGTACATCGAAGGTTCGGTGGACGATGACGCCAATGTCGTCTTCAGCCGCGTTGTCCATGACGAAGGATTCGACACGGTTGTCCCCTCGGGCGGTCTGGTCGCATCAGGCGGCACCGATCTGTTTCTGGCTGGCCATAACCGCACCTTGCACCCCGGCGCCTGCGTCGGCGTTCACAGTTGGAGCGGGTCGGGAATTGTCGCAACCGAGTTGCCCGAGGATGACCCGGAACATGACCGCTATCTGGACTATTTTCAGGACATTGACGTGGATGACGAGTTTTACTGGTTCACGCTCGAAGCCGCCCCTGCGGACCAGATGCACTGGATGACCGCCACCGAGGCGGACCGGTTCGACATGACCACCCGCGCCGCACCTCAACTGGGCTCATCCGCCGTCTGCGACGAGCGTTAGGTTCAGCGCGTCAACAGCCGCGCGCCGATTTCCTTGACGAATTTGGCAGCCACCATCGCGGTCATGCCATAGGGATCGCGATGCGGGTTCAGCTCGACAATATCCGCGCCGATCAATTGGCCCTCGAACCGGTGGATCAGGTCGATCACCTCGCGTGTGCTCAGCCCGCCGGGTTCGTGGTGGGACACGCCGGGCGCAAAGGCCGGGTCCAGCGCGTCCAGATCCAGCGACAGGTAAACCGGCCCATCGAAAGACAGTTGCAAGTCCGCGCGCCAGTTGCGCATGTCGATCACTTCAACCCCGAACTTATCGGCCTGCGCGCGTTGATGCGCGTTCATGGTGCGAATGCCGACCTGTACCAGACGGTTGATCTGACAGCTTTCCATCACCCGCGCAAACGGGCAGCCGTGACCCAGCGGGCCGATATCCTGCGTGTCGTAAAGGTCGGGATGCGCGTCGATATGCAGGATGTTCAACCGCTCGTACCGGTCGGCATGCGCCTTGATCAGAGGGAACGCGACCGAATGATCCCCGCCCAGCGACAACAGCCGCGCGCCGGTTGAAATGCGCTGTGCGGCCCCCGCTTCGATCCGGTCGACGGGTTCCTGCCCGCGCATCTCGAACACGTCCAGATCGCCGGTATCCCTGAAACGTTCGGTTGCGCCAAGGTCGGTGCCATCCTCGGCGGTCAGATTGGCGGCACCCGAATGCAGCGCCTCGCGAATGCGTCCGGGTGCGAAGGCCGGACCTTGCAGAAAGGAAGAGTGCAGGTCCAAAGGAACGCCCATCAGGGCGACGTCACCGGGGTTCAGATCATAGGACATGGGCCACCTGTCATCAGATTTTCTGTGATCTGGCGGGTGATGCCGAGAAAGGTCAAGGCCTAACGGCGGCGGATGACCTGCCACAGCCAGATCACCAGCAAAGCCCCCAGCACCGCGCCGACAAAACCTGACAACCACCCCATCATCGTCGCTAAAGCGCGCAGCAGGAAACCCCCGACCAGAGCGCCCACGATTCCGATCAGCATTGTCGTGGGAATATCAGCCTCGATCCGCATCAGGCGGGTGGCCAGAAAACCCGCCGCCGCGCCGATGACGATCAGAGCGATGACGGGCATGTCATCTCCTCCAATGGGTCGGCACGATGATCAGCGCGCCGATTGAGGACAAAACCGCATTCAGCCCCGGTGGGCCAAAGCTGATACCGAACATGATGCGCACGAAATAGAACAGGAAAGCCCCACCGACGCAGATGATGATCGATAGAAGATAGCCGTTATGGGTAAAGCCGGTTTTCTCGGACAGGTATCCGACGATCCCGGCGATCACGACTGTACCCATTAGGACCATGAACATTCAGTGTTACTCCGATGTCAGCCGTGTGCCGATCGGGATCGGCCAGCCGCGCAGAAAGGTTTCCCGATCCTGCGCACCTTTACCAGCCCTTTGCAAGCGCAGCAGCTCGACCGCACCCTGCCCGCAGGCCACATGCAGATCACCGTTCAGCACCTGCCCCGGCTGGCCCTGCCCGTCTGCCCGGCGCGAGGCCAGCAGTTTGATGCGCTCGCCCTCCATTTCGGTCCAGGCGCCGGGAAATGGCGACAGGCCACGAATCTGGCGGTCGATCTGTTCCGCCGAGCGCGACCAGTCGATCCGCGCCTCGGCCTTGTCGATCTTTGAGGCATAGGTCACACCATCCTCTGGCTGCGGCTCGGGCGTCAGATCGGACAGGCGGCTCAGCGCGTCAACGATCAGATCCGCACCCATAACTGACAGGCGGTCGTGCAGCTGGGCCGTCGTTTCCTCAGACTGAATCGGGGTCGCTTGCCGCAGCAGGACCGGGCCGGTGTCCAGACCGGCCTCCATCTGCATGATACAGACACCGGTTTCCGCATCCCCCGCCATGATCGCGCGATGGATCGGGGCCGCGCCGCGCCAACGCGGCAACAGGCTGGCATGGATGTTCAAACACCCCTGCGCGGGCGCATCCAGAATGGCTTGTGGCAGGATCAGCCCATAAGCGACGACAACCGCCACATCGGCGTTCAATGCGGCAAAGGCGGCCTGTTCCTCGGGTGATTTCAGCGATACCGGATGGCGGACCATCAGGCCCAGCGCCTCGGCCCGGGCATGAACCGGGGTTGGTCGATCCTTCTTACCGCGACCCGCCGGGCGCGGCGGTTGGCAGTAGACAGCGGCGATCTCATGCCCGGCATCGACCAGCGCATCCAGAACCGGGACCGAGAAATCGGGCGTACCCATGAAAATGACGCGCATGATCGGCTCCAGGTTATGCGGGTGCCGGGCTGAAGCCCGGCCTACGTTGATTTTCGCGCCTTGCGCAGCAGCATGTCGCGTTTGACCTTGCTCAGCCGGTCGAAATACATCCGCCCGTTCAGATGGTCGATCTGATGCTGAACGCTGGTGGCTTCGATGCCCACAAAATCGCGGCGATCGATCATCCCGTTTTCGTTCAGAAATTTGACCGTCACAGCGCGCGGGCGCTTCACTTTGGCCGACACGCCGGGCAGGTTCGGGCTGGCCTCCTCATGTTCGCGCAATTCGATCGAACTGTGCAGGATTTCCGGATTCGCAAGCCGCACGGCCCGGCCCCGCTCGGTCGAGCCATCCACCACGGCCAACCGCAGCATCACCCCGATCTGGGTAGCAGCAAGGCCAACGCCCGGCATCGCCTCCATGGTATCGATCATGTCATCCCAGATTGCGCGGATGTCATCGGTGATTTCAGCCACGTCCGCAGCCTTGGCGCGCAGGCGTTTGTCAGGCCACGGCAGGCAGGTGCGAACCGTCATGTGCGCGCCTTTTCGCGTTTCAGCTTCTGCATCTTGCGCGTGATCATCTGCCGTTTCAGCGGTTTGAGGTAATCGATGAACAACTTGCCGTTCAGATGGTCGATCTCATGCTGTACGCAGGTGGCCCAAAGACCGTCGAACGTCTCGTGCTGGGCGTTACCGTTCTGATCCATCCAGGCCACATCCACGACCTTGGGGCGCGTCACCTCGGCATATTGTTCGGGGATCGACAGGCAACCTTCCTCATACACATTGGTTTCGTCCGAAGACGCAATGATCTCGGGGTTGAACATGACCAGCGGGCGCGGGGCCTCGCCCTCTTCCTTGACGCAATCCAGCACGATCAGCCGATCCAGCACGCCGATCTGCGGCGCGGCCAGACCGATACCGGGCGCGTCATACATCGTCTCCAGCATGTCGTCGGCCAGCTTGCGCAGCTCGTCCGTCAGATCAGCCACGGGCGCGCAGACCTTTTTCAGGCGGGGGTCGGGATGGATCAGGATATTGCGTTTCATGGGGCTGATTTAGGCCATCGCGCCCGCCGCCGCAACGCCCCCCTTGCACATGCCCGATTTGCCGTTAGCTTTCGGCCAGAGAAACGGAGCTGACATGACCTTCAACACCCTGATCGACCGCCGCGGCACCCAGAGTTCAAAATGGGACAAGATGGAGCAACTCTATGGCGTTTCGCCCGAGGACGGGTTGGCCATGTGGACCGCCGATTCCGATTACCAGACAGCCCCCTGCGTGATCGATGCGGTCCGGCGCGCTGCGGATCATGGGGTGTTTGGCTATTCGTGGAAGCACCCCGAGTATCTGGGTGCGGTCCAGTGGTGGATGCAGAACCGGCATGACTGGCAGATCGACACCGATTGGATTCTGACCACGCAAGGGCTGGGCAATGCAATCGCCCTGTGCCTGGACGTCTGGAGCGATCCGGGCGACGGCGTGGTGATCTTCACCCCCGTCTACCATGAGTTCGCGCACAAGGTGAACAAGTCCGGCCGCCGCGTGGTGGAATGCCCGCTGGTCCGAGATGGTGACAGCTATGGGATCGATCTGGAAGACGCGCAGTCGCGGCTGGACGGGTCGGAAAAACTGTTGCTGTGGTGCTCGCCCCAGAACCCCTCGGGGCGCGTTTGGACATCTGATGAACTGAAGGCGGTCGCTGCATTCGCGGAACGTAACGGGCTGATATTGGTATCAGACGAAATCCATCACGATCTGGTTTACCCCGGAGCCAAGTTCGTCCCGATGGATGTTGCAGCGCCCGAGGCGCGCCCTTGGACCGTGACGCTGACGGCAGCATCGAAGACCTTCAACATCGCCGGACAGCGCACCGGCAATATGATCATCCCCGACCCAAAGCTGCGCGCGGCGATGAATCACCGGTTGGTTACGCTGGACTATGACCCCGGCGCACTGGGCGTCGCCATGATCACCGCCGCCTATTCGCCGGAAGGGGCCGAATGGGTCGATGCCCAGGTCGCGCATCTGGACGGCAACCGCCGCCTGTTTGATGCCGCCATCGCGGATATCCCCGGCCTATGGTCGATGCCCCTGCAGGCGACCTATCTGGCGTGGGTCGATTTCTCGGGCACCGGTATGGATCATGCCGAATTTGTCCGACGCCTGCGCGAGGACGCCCGGATTGCCTCGTCTTCCGGCCCCGGATTTGGAAAGGGTGGAGAAACCTTTGAACGGTTCAATCTGGCCACCCAACGCGCACGGGTGGAAGAGGCCTGCGCCCGGTTGAAACAGGCGTTTGGAGACCTGCAATAAGCCTGCTCTCGCCGGGCCGGATTGCTGTAGCGGCACCGACCGACAAAACCCGGCCCGAGAGGTTTCGCCTACTCCTCGTGCCCCAGCAACGCGATTGGGGCATCCGGGGCGCGGTAGAAATCCAGCGGCGCTTTGTCATGGGCGGCGGTGCTGCGCTTGAACTCGTATCGCATTTCGCCACCCTCTTCCTCATCCGCGATGATCAGGCACTGATACAGGTGGTTGGCGCCGTCGTAGATATCGACCAGCCCGCGCAGGCGCGGCGTGGTCTCGGCCTCGACCGTAAAACCGTCTTTCCACAGTTTGAGGATTTTGTAGCGATTGTCGCCAATCTCTACCCGCAAACGGCTGGATTTCTTCAGGGATGCGATTCGCGCAGCGTCTAATTCGGCGCGAATCTCCTTGGAAACATAGGTACTCATCAAAAATATCCCCCTTGAATGCATAATATTGTGAACACCGATACGTAAAAATCCAGTGAACTGCGTCACATAGGCTGAACCAACCGGCAAAATGTTGCGCGGACATCTCAGCGCTGTCTGTGCGCAAGCGCAGGTTGGTTGCGCAAAAGCTGGGATAGGAAGGGCAGCCTCTGCGCCCTATCTTTGCCCTGACACTTGGGATGCGGAGGACGCGCGATGGGCCTGCTGGTCGATGGAAAATGGCACGACACATGGTATGATACCAAATCCACTGGCGGGGCATTCAAACGCAGCGCCGCGCAGTTTCGCAACTGGCTGACCGCCGATGGCAGCGCGGGCCCGTCGGGCAAGGCGGGCTTCAAGGCGGAGCCGGGCCGCTATCACCTCTATGTCTCGCACGCCTGCCCGTGGGCGCATCGCACGCTGATCTTCCGCGAGCTAAAAGGCTTAAGCGATCTAATCCCGGTCTCGGTCGTGCATCCTGACATGATGGACAAGGGCTGGACGTTTGAGACAGACGATCACGGCGCAACAGGCGACGCCCTCTACGGTCTGGATTTCGCCCATCAGATCTATACCAAGGCCGATCCCGGCTATTCCGGGCGCGTTACGGTTCCGATCCTGTGGGACAAGCAGCAACAAACCATCGTGTCGAACGAAAGCTCGGAAATCATCCGCATGTTCAATTCCGCCTTCGACGGGATCACCGGAAACACCGATGATTACTGGCCCGAGGCGATGCGCGACGACATCGAAGAGGTCAACGCCCGCATCTATTCCGACGTCAATAACGGCGTCTACAAATCCGGCTTTGCCACCACGCAAGAAGCTTATGATACCGCCGTTCATCCGCTGTTCGACACGCTGGACTGGCTGGAGGACCGGCTGGGCCACAACCGCTATCTGATGGGGGATCGCGTGACCGAGGCGGACTGGCGCCTGTTCACCACCCTGATCCGCTTTGATCCGGTCTATCACCTGCATTTCAAATGCAACAAAAGGCGGCTGGTCGATTATCCGAACCTCTGGGCTTATACCCGCGAGCTATACCAATGGCCGGGCGTTGCGCAGACGGTGAACATGAACCATATCGTGCGGCACTATCACTACAGCCATGACAGCATCAATCCGCACCGGATCATCCCGGTGAACCCGGCGCTGGACTACACGGAACCGCATGGTCGTGGTCAGCGACCCGCCGCGTAATGTTCAACCATCGCCGCCAGATCCTCTGGCGGCGTTGCACTTTGCACATAGGCACAGGCATTGGGGCTGTGGGCAAAGATGGACCCGTCCGAAAAAAACGTGGTGTTGGTGACAAAGATCACCCGCGCCTCGGGGCGGCGATAACTGGCGAAATCGGCCACGGCCAGCGCACTGCCGCTTTCCAGCACCAGATCCAGCACGATGATGTCAAAGGCCGTGCCATACAGCGCGAGGATCGCAGCCTCTTGCCCGGCGACCAGTTCAACCTCGGCACCTTGTCGTTCCAGATGCCTTTTCCAGACCCGACCAAGGTCGGGGTTACTCTCAACAATCAGAACTTTCATTTGCAACAACCTCGGCACTTGGTATGGTGAGTGGTGCCGACCCCCGTGGTCTGTGATCCCGTGATTTCCTTAACAAAGTGTTAACGATGGTGCCGACACGCGCTGTTCACGCGGATTTGCTTGTCAAAACGGCAAAAATCCGCTTGAAGCAGGTCGAATCCGGCGTTTGGGACTTATGGCGCGATGACTGACACCAATTTGAACCCGCGCACCAAACGCGACCACGGCGGCGGGCTGGACGATGCGATCAAGCGGTATGGCGGCACGCGGGACGGATGGATTGATCTGTCCACCGGAATCAACCCGCACCCCTATCAGGTCTCAGACCTGATCGCGTCAGACTGGACGCAACTACCCGATCATGGCGCGTTCGAACGGCTCAGCGAGGCCGCGCGCCGCTTTTGGTCCGTCCCGGACGCCGCCGCGATTCTGCCCGCGCCCGGAGCGTCAGCCGTAATCGCGCGCCTGCCCGCACTTGCCGCGCCCGGTCGGGTTCAGATCACGACGCCAACCTATAACGAACACGCCGCCGCCTTTTCCGCACAAGGCTGGCAGGTGCATGCGGATGCCCCGGCTGAGGCCCGCGTCATCGTGCACCCCAACAACCCGGACGGGCGGCTTTGGCAGGAGGCCGACGCCAACGCCCCCCTGACAGTGATCGACGAAAGCTTTTGCGACGTAATCCCCGAAGCTTCCTTGATCCATTTGGCATCTCGTCCCGGTATCATTGTTCTGAAGAGCTTTGGCAAATTCTGGGGGCTGGCCGGGCTGCGCCTGGGTTTTGCCATTGGTCAACCTGACACAATTGCCAGGTTGAACGATCTGACCGGGCCATGGGCGGTATCCGGCCCCGCCCTGCGCATCGGCACACGCGCCTTGCAGGACGAGGCTTGGGCCGCGCAAACCCGAACCAGACTGGCGCAGGAGGCAGCCCGTCTGGACACAATGCTGACAAGCAAAGGGGCCAAGCTGGTGAGCGGAACGTCCCTGTTCCGTCTCTATAATGTTGATGATGCGCACGTCTGGCAGGACCGTCTGGCTCAGGCTCATATCTGGAGCCGCATCTTCCCCTATTCCAAAACCTATCTGCGCCTCGGCCTGCCCCCCTCGGACGGCTGGTCCCGGCTGGACGCCGCGTTATGAGCGCAGCGCTGCTGCTGGCCTGCGCCCTGTGTCTGGACGCAGCGTTGGGTGAGCCTGATTGGCTGTGGTCGCGCCTGCGTCATCCTGCGGTGCTTATGGGCAATGGGGTCGGCCAACTCGACAAACGCCTGAACCAGGGCGGAAACAAACGCCTCAAGGGCGTGATCGCGCTGGTTCTGCTGGTCGGTATCGCCGGGGCGTTGGGCTGGCTTCTGGCCTTGCTGGGACCGGTGGTCGAGGTCGTGATTTGTGCGAT
The DNA here is from genome assembly GCF_056538425.1 of Ruegeria sp. BG5. Taxonomy (NCBI): domain Bacteria; kingdom Pseudomonadati; phylum Pseudomonadota; class Alphaproteobacteria; order Rhodobacterales; family Roseobacteraceae; genus Ruegeria; species Ruegeria sp. BG5. The sequence continues at coordinate 47,529 of NZ_JBQFTC010000006.1, forward strand.
CCTTCTGGCCCAGAACTCGCTGGTTGCCCATGTCCGCGCCGTGGGCGACGGGTTGCTTGACTCGATCACCGAAGGGCGCGCCACAGTCGCCATGATCGTCTCGCGCGATATCTCCGACATGACCGAGGCTCAGGTCGCGCGGTCAGCCATCGAAAGCGCCGCCGAGAACCTGAGCGACGGCGTCATTGCGCCTGCTTTCTGGTTCCTGATCGGGGGGCTGCCGGGGCTGCTGATCTACAAGGCCGTCAACACCGCAGACAGCATGATCGGGTACCGAAACGAAACCTATCGCGACTTCGGCTGGGCCTCGGCCCGGTTTGACGATCTGCTGAATCTGATCCCGGCGCGACTGACCTGCCTGATGATCGTCGCACTTTCGGGCCAATGCTCCCGCTGGACCGAGATCATCGCGGACGCGCGCCGCCATATCTCACCCAATGCCGGATGGCCCGAAGCGGCAATGGCACGCGCGCTGGACATCGCCTTGGCCGGACCCCGCAGCTATCACGGGCAATTGCGCGATCTGGCCTGGGTGAACGGGAATGCAAGGCGCGAGATCGGCGCGGCAGAGGTTTTCCGCGCATGCCGTATGCTGTGGTCCGTCTGGGGGCTTGCACTCGGCCTCGTGTCAGTGTGGGTTGGGGTCACGCTGATTTTCTAAAGGACACCTTATGCGCTTGTTGCCTTCCCTGTTCGCCGCCGCCTTGTTTTCGGCACCCGCTTTTGCCCAATGCGGTGGCGGGTTCAGCCAGTTCGTGGGCGGCCTGAAAACCGAAGCGGTGCAGAAGGGTTTTGATCAGGGCACCGTCGATGCGTTCTTTCAGGGCGTTCAGCAGGACGGCGCTGTGCTGCGGGCTGACCGGGCGCAGGGCGTGTTCCAGATGCCTTTCATTGATTTCTCGCGCCGCCTGATCTCGCAAAACCGGATTGACCGCGGCCAGTCCATGTCGCGCAAATACGAGGCCGTGTTTGACCGGATCGAGCGGGAATACGGTGTCTCGCGCGGCGTGTTGCTGGCCTTCTGGGCGTTCGAAACCGATTACGGCGCGGTGCAGGGCGATTTCAACACCCGTAACGCGCTGGTGACCCTGGCCCATGACTGCCGCCGCCCCGATCTGTTCCGCCCACAGATCTTCGCGGCGATCGAGCTGTTCCGCCAGGGCAATTTCGACCCGCAGCGCACCACCGGAGCCTGGGCCGGCGAGATCGGTATGGTTCAGATGCTGCCGCAGGACATTCTGGACAATGGTGTAGACGGGGATGGGGACGGTCAGGTTTCGCTCAAGACCTCGGCCCCCGATGCGCTGATGTCCGGGGGCAAGATGCTGTCCCATCTGGGCTGGCAACCCGGCCAGCCCTGGTTGCAGGAAGTCACCGTGCCCGCGCAGATGGACTGGTCCCTGTCAGGCCCCGGCAAACCGCGTTCGGTGGCCGAGTGGCAGGCGATGGGCATCGAGGCACGCGGCGGATCTTTGGCCGACCTGCCCGCCTCACTGATCCTGCCGCAGGGCCACAAGGGGCCTGCCTTTCTGGCCTATCCGAATTTCGACGTCTATTTCGAATGGAACCAAAGCTTCGTCTACGTCCTGACCGCCGCCTATTTCGGCACCCGTCTGGAAGGCGGCCAGATATACAACGCGGGCAACCCGACACCGGGCCTGTCGGATGCTCAGATGAAACAGCTACAGACCAAGCTACAGGCGCGCGGGCATGACGTCGGCAAGATCGACGGCATTCTGGGCGCAGGAACGCGGTCAGCCGTTCAGGCGGAACAGGTGCGGCTGGGATTGCCCGCGGATGCTTGGCCGACGGCGGAGTTGTTGGGGAAGTTGTAGCCCATTAATCGCCTTGATCGCTTTCAAAGACAGGTCGCGGTGCACCTGTATCGTCCAAAGCAACAAATACGAAATCCGCGTCGGTTACCTTTTGACCATTGTGGGATTGTCTCGGGCGTGCCCAGACATCCACATGCACACGCATGGATGTGCGACCAATTTTAACCAGCGTTGCGTAAAGCGTCACTTCATCCCCAACCTTGACCGGTTGCAGGAACTGCATTGCTTCGACCGATACCGTCGCTGTTCGTCCCTGTGCCACGCGCGCCGCCATATTGCCCGCAGCCAGATCCATTTGCGACATCAACCACCCACCGAAAATGTCACCCGCCGGGTTGGTGTCAGCGGGCATTGCAATGGTGCGAATGACAAGAACGCCGTCATCCTGCTGGCGACCATGCGATCCTCGTTTTTTTCCAAGTGCGAGCCGTGTGTCGGTGTCTTCAGTCACAGATCAAGTCCTTCGATGGGCAGATGTCAGGCAAGTATCTCGTCAGTCTGACAAGTTTAGCGTTCAAACTAAAGAGACGACCTATTTGCATGGTGGTTAAAGGCTGACCACATTGCCGACTATCACTCCGGCCGCACCGGATACCGATCCCCCTTCTCATCTATCAGAATTAATCGATCTCCACTGCGCACGTACAAATCACACCGGCTGAATCCATTACGATAGGCAATGCAGACGCTGCCATCCTCGGCGATGCTGTAGGTGCCGAAGGCCGATTCTCCGCTGGCATAGGTGTAGGAATACGCCCCGCCCGCCGAAAACTTGGATTGACCGTCATCGTAAAAGGTCAGCGTGCGGCCCGCCAATGCGTCCAGTTCCTCGGGGCTGAGGGGGACGTCGCCGGGTTTGGTTGGCCATTCAGCCGCCGCAAGCGGGCTGGCCAATAGCAGGGCAAGGATCAGAATACGTCTCATGCGCCCAAGTTAGCCCGATATCTTCGCAACGTTCATAACGTTGCGGTGAGCGGTCAGGCGACCATCTGCTCGGCCTTCTTCAGATCGACCGAGACCAGTTGGCTGACGCCCTGTTCCTGCATGGTCACACCGAACAGCCGGTCCATCCGCGCCATCGTTACCGCGTGGTGGGTGATGATCAGGAACCGCGTGTCGGTCTGGCGGCACATCTCGTCCAGCAGGTCGCAGAAGCGGGTGACGTTGGCGTCGTCAAGCGGCGCGTCGACCTCGTCCAGAACGCAGATCGGGGCGGGGTTGGCCAGAAAGACGCCAAAGATCAGCGCCGTCGCGGTCAGGGTCTGTTCGCCACCCGACAGCAGGCTGAGGGTCGAGAGCTTTTTACCCGGCGGCTGGCACATGATCTCAAGCCCCGCATCCAGCGGATCGTCGCTTTCGACCATGACCAGATTGGCCTCGCCACCGCCAAACAGGTGCTTGAACAGCATGGCGAAGTTCGAGTTCACCTGCTCAAACGCGGTCAGCAGCCGTTCGCGGCCTTCGCGGTTGAGGCTGGCGATGCCGCTGCGCAGGGCCTTGATGGCCTCTTCCAGATCGGCCTTTTCGCCGTTCAGGGTGTCGAATTCTTCCTGAACTTCCTTGGCATCCTCTTCGGCGCGCAGGTTCACCGCGCCCATCGCGTCGCGCTGGCGCTTGTGGCGGTTTACCTCGGCCTCAAGTGCGTCGGCGGCGGGCATCTGGTCCGGGTTCACGTCCAACTGGTTCAACAGTTGGTTTGGCGTCAGTTGCTGATCCTCGGCAATCCGCTCGGCCGCGGCGACAACGCTTTCCTTGGCCGCATCGCAACGCGCCTCGGCTGCAGCGCGAGTTTCCCGCGCCTCTGAGGCCAGTCGCTCGGCCTCACGCTCGGCCAGCACAACTTCGCGCTGCTGGGTCTCGGCCTCGGCCAGCTTGTCGGCGACCTCGGCACGGCGGGCCTCGGCAGTTTCGATCAGCTCGTTCAGTTCCTCGCGCGCCTCGGCAATCTCGCCGGGGGCGGCCATGGCCTCGGTCAGTTCCTCTTCCGAGCTTTCCTTGCGTTCGGCCAGTTCCGAGATGCGCTTTTCGGCAGTTTCCAGACGGTGTTTCCACCCGCTGAGGTCTTTCGTCACCTCTTGGCTGCGGCGCGTCCGCGCCTCGCCCTCGCGGCGCAGTTCGTCATGGGTCGAGCGGTGGGTCAGCATGGTGATCCGCGCCGCTTCGACCGTCTGCTTGATATCTTCGACCTGCGCACGGGCGCTATCGAGGTCACCCAGACCAGTCAGCGCGCCCTCAGCTTCGCGCAGCTGTGCGCGGGCCGACATGGCGTCTTCTTTGTGGCGGTCCACGGCCAGCGTCAGTGTTTCCAGCTTGCCCTGTGCCAGATTGCGGTCGGCCTCGGCCCGGCTGAGCAAGCGGGCGGTTTCGGCCATGCGCTGATCGGCGGCGCGGCGGGCTTCGCGCGCGCGGCGGTCGGCTTCGGTGACATCGGCCAGTTGCTGCGACAGTGCCTCATGCGCGGCGCGGGCGCCATCGGCCTGCGCCTCGGTGCGGGCCAGTTCCTGTTTCAGCGCTTCCAGCTTGTTGAGCTGTTCCAGACGCAGGGCCGCCGCGCTTGGCGCATCCTCGGCCCAGGCGCGGAACCCGTCCCAGCGCCACAGATCGCCCGAGCGCGACACCAGCCGCTGACCCGGTTTCAGCGATGCCTGCAACCGCGCACCCTGATCCGCATCGACCAGACCGATCTGCGCAATCCGACGGCTGAGACGATCGGGGCCGGAGACATGCAGTGCCAGAGGCTCGGCCCCCTCGGGCAACGGCTGATCGCTGTCATAGCCCGCAACCTGCACCCAGCCTGACGGACCATCCCCTTCGACCAGCGGCGCGCGCAGATCATCGGCCAGCGCCGCACCCAGCGCCTTTTCGTAACCGGGTGCCACGCGCAGCAGATCCAGCACCTGCCCGCCTTCTGCCGTATCCCGTTCGACCAGCTTGGCCAGCGCCGTGGTTTCGGCGCGGATCGCGCCCAGCTCGCCCTCGGCCTCGGACCGTTGCGCGCGGGCTTCGGCCTCGCGGGCCTGCGTGTCGTTGCGCAGCTCGTCGGCGGCGGCCAGCGCTTCTTCGGCGGCCTCGGCGGCCTCGCGGGCCTCTTCTTCGCCCTCTTGCGCGGCCTCAAAAGCCTCGCTGGAACGGGTCAGGGCCGATCTGGCCTCATCGACGGCCGAGCGGGCCTTTTCTTCCTCGCCCTCGGACCGGGCCAGCGTCTTGCGGCTGTCCTCGACCAGACGCTGCGCCGACTGGTGGCGGGCGACGAGGCGTGCCATATCCTCGGTCTGTTGTGACAGGTGATCCTCACGGTCCTGCAGCACCGATGCGGCCTCACGCGCAATCTCAGCGGCCTCAGAGACTTTGTCGTCATGCCCCTCGGCGGCCTTGGCCAATTCGCGGGCTTCCCATTCCAGACGCTCGATCATCTCACCCGCGTCGCGGTTCAGACCGGCCTCGCGCTCGATATCGTTGCCCAGTTGCCTGATCCGGTTGGTCAGCGTCTCAATGGTCTGGCGCGCGCGGGTTTCCTGATCCGAGAGTTGATCGCGCTGCACCTGCTGGCGTTGCAGGACGGCGGCGGCGATGGCCTCTTCCTCGCGCAGGGGCGGCAAGGTCTCTTCGATCTCGGCGCGTTTGGCGGCTGCGGCGCGGGCCTCGGCCTCGGCCCGGGACGCTTCGGTCAGTCGTTCGCGCAGCTTTTCCTCGGCCTGCTGGCGGGCCATGTCGGCCTCTTTCCAGCGGCGATATAGCAGCATCCCCTCGGCCTGCCGCAATTGATCGCCAATTTCACGATACCGCGCGGCCTGACGCGCCTGACGCGCCAGCTGCGCCAGTTGCGCGCCCAACTGTTCCAGCACGTCATCGACACGGGTCAGGTTGGTCTCGGTCCCTTTCAGCTTCAACTCGGCCTCGTGCCGCCGCTGATAGAGGCCGGAGATTCCCGCAGCTTCCTCAAGAATACGGCGGCGGGCGCGGGGTTTGGCGTTGATCAGTTCGGCGATGCGGTTCTGCCCCACCAGCGCCGGGGAATGCGCCCCGGTCGAGGCGTCGGCGAACAGCATCTGCACGTCACGCGCCCGCACGTCCTTACCGTTGGTCTTGTAGGCACTGCCCACATCGCGAGTGATGCGGCGCACGATCTCAAGCTGATCGCTGTCGTTGAACCCCGAGGGCGCGAGGCGTTCCGAGTTGTCCATGGTCAGGACCACTTCGGCGAAATTGCGCGCGGGCCGGGTGGCGGCACCGGCAAAGATCACATCCTCCATCGCGCCGCCGCGCATGGATTTGGGGCGGTTTTCGCCCATGACCCAGCGCAGAGCCTCAAGCAGGTTGGACTTGCCGCAGCCGTTCGGACCCACCACACCGGTCAACCCGTCCGCGATGATCAGATCGGTCGGATCAACAAAGCTTTTGAAGCCGGTCAGTTTGAGTTTGCTAAAGCGCAAAAGCGACGAGTCCCTTGATTCCTGTTGTCAGGAAGTCTGCGCAACGGAGGGGCGAGGTGTCAACGTGATTGCGCAGGATATGGGATATTGGCCCGACTTATCCACAATATCTTGCCGAAATACGCAAATAAGCGCAGTTCTCAATATGGCGTACACTCGAACACTTCGTAGGCATAGCCGCTGGACGCGCCATAGTTGATACATTCGTAATTGGGTCGCGAGATGGCGGTCAGCAGCAACCGCTCCCCCGCCTCGCGGTCGCAACCCAAAACGCCGACCGTCACCGCCGCATCGCCCAGCACATCCAGGATCGGGCAACCCGACACCTGCGCCATGGCCAGCGCTGCACGATCCCGGATTGGGCCAAGGCGTGGGGCGTATTGCGCGTTGACGCGGACCGCCTCGGCCAGTTCGCCGCGCACGCGCACGTCAAACACACTGCCGTTTACGGCAACGCGCGTGGCAGGGACGTTGCGAAAATGGGGCGTGCCAGCCGAACAGGCCGCAAGCAGAAAGAGGGCGAGATACCGGATCATGCCGCAGGGTTGCAGTAAATTGGTTAACAGACCCTTTCCGCGTCAGGCCCGCAGCACGTTGCCCAACCTGCGAATACCTTCGCGGATCGTTGCCTCATCCGAATTGGAAAAGCTCAGCCGGATGGTATTGGCCCCGCTGCCGTCCGGAAAGAACGCCTGACCGGGCACAAACGCCACTTTCTCGGTCGCCAACGCACGCGCCAGCAGGTCGGACCCGTCTGTGCCCACCGGAAGCGTGACCCAGATGAACATGCCGCCCTCGGGCCGGGTCCAGACCACGCCATCCGGCATGTGCTGCTGCAAGGCGGCCAGCATCGCATCGCGCCGCGCCTGATAGGTTGCGCGGACCTTGGGGATATGGGTGTCGAAACACGCCTCGGCCACCTGATGCACGGCCATCTGGTTGATGGTGGCCGAGTGCAGATCAGCGGCCTGTTTCATCAGCACCATCTGCGAGATGACCGGCTTGGCAGCGACCACCCAGCCCATCCGCAATCCCGGCGACAGTGTTTTCGAAAAGCTGCCGCAATAGATCGTGCGGCAGTTTTCAATCGTTCCTTTCTGCGCAAGTTCCAGCGCCAGAACCGGTGGAATAGCCTCGCCATCATAACGCAGGGCCTGATAAGCCCCATCCTCGATCACCGCGCATTCCAGTTCTTCGGCCAGGTCCAGCAGCGCCTCGCGCCCGTGCAAATCAACCGTCTCTCCGGTCGGGTTCGAGAAATCCGGTGACAGATAGGCGAACTTGACCGCCCCGTCCCCGGCCGCCTCACGATATTCCCCAGCACCGCGATTGCCGTTGATGCTGAGCCGGTCAAACCGCGGCTCATAGGCGTTGAAAGCTGCCAAAGCCCCAAGATAGGTCGGCCATCCGACCAGGGCCGTATCGCCCGGCGACAGGAACAGCTTACCAAGATAGTCCAGTGCCTGTTGCGAGCCCGAGGTGATCAGGATGTTGTCGACCTCGCACTCGACCCCGATCTCCCGCATATGGCGGACCAGCCACTCGCGCAGCGGCGCATAGCCTTCGCTGACCGAGTATTGCAGCGCCTGCGCCTGAGTGTCCGGCCCAAGCGCTGCCTGGAACGCCTGCGAAAACGCATCTGCCGGGAACAGGGCCGGATCGGGGATTCCACCAGCGAATGAGATGATGCCGGGCTGGTCCAGCAGTTTCAGCAATTCCCGTATCTCGGACGCTTTCATTCTGGATGTACGGGTGGCGAACAGGGTCTGCGCGGTCATGAGGCTCCTCCGATCTCAATTCGGGCAACCTATGCAGAACAGTATTAAAGTCAACAATACTGACCTAATGTTTCAATCAAAGTGAAACCGCCCTTCTTGAACCCGAACCCCCACTGTGGTCATATGTTTTGACCAATTTTGGACGTGTATATGCCCTTTCAAAAAGTTCAGACCGAAAAGCTGTCGAGTGCAGTTGTCCGGCAGATCGAATTGCTCATCCTACGCGGCATCCTGCGCCCCGGCGAGCGTCTGCCGTCGGAGCGGGAATTGGCCGAGCGCATGGGCGTGTCACGCCCATCTTTGCGGGATGCCATTTCCGATCTGCAGGACCAAGGGTTGCTGACCGCAAAGGCCGGATCCGGTATCTATGTGGCCGAAGTTCTGGGCTCGGCCTTTTCCCCTGCCCTGATCCGGTTGTTCAGCAGCCATGACGAGGCAATGTTCGACTATCTGTCCTTCCGCCGGGATATGGAGGGGCTGGCCGCCGAGCGCGCTGCGCGGCTTGGGTCCACCAGCGATCTTAAGGTGGTTCAGGCCATTTTCGACCGGATGGAGACGGCACATGAGCGCAACGCCGCCGAAGAAGAAGCCGGGTTGGACGCCGAGTTTCACATGGCCATTATTGAGGCCAGCCATAACGTTGTCATGCTGCACATGATGCGGTCGATGTACGATCTGCTCCGGCAGGGTGTGTTTTACAACCGCCAGATGATGTTTCAGCAACGCGCCACGCGTGAGGCCATTCTGGACCAGCACCGCGCGATCAACACAGCCCTGCAAGCTCGGGATCCCGAGGCCACCCGTTTGGCGGTCGAACAGCATCTGGATTTCGTCGAGCGCTGCATGAAGGATCAGCAAAAGGCCGAACGCAACGAGGCGATTGCACAGCAACGCCTGGCGCATGAGACGGGGCAAGCCTAGGCGCCGAAACCGCTTTGGGCACCTGAAACAAAAAAACCCGGCGACTGCGCCGGGTTTTCTTAATTCGGGATAGGCAATTGTCAGTGCAGCTTTTCGCCCACGTCAGCAATGGCCGCATCGATCAGCTTGTTCGCCTGAGCAGCGGTCATCTGCTTGGCCAGCACAGCGTTAGCTGCCGAGACAGCAACGGTGATGGCCTGATCGCGCACTTCCTTCACAGCCGAAGCCTCAGCCGACGCGATCTGGTCCTGTGCGGCCGCCAGACGGCGCGCGATGGATTTCTCCAGATCGACCTTGGCTTGCTCTGCTGCCAGCGCCGCGTCATCCTTGGCCGCAGCCACGATGGCATCCGCCTGCGTCTGCACTTCGCGCTGCTTACGCTCGTACGAGGCCAGCAGGCTGCGCGCTTCTTCATGCAGGGCGCGGGCTTCGTCCAGTTCGGACTTGATGCCCTCGGCCCGGTTGTCCAACGCGCCACCGATCATGCCGGGGACCTTGAAGTAGAACAGGACCGCGATGAAGACGATGAAGCCCAGAGTGACGACAAAGTCCGTATTGCCAAGCGAGAAGAACGGGCCGCTTGCGGCCAGCGCCGGGCTTGCGGCACCGAAGGTCAGGATAAGGGCAAGAGTGTTCCGCATGTCACTTATCCTTTCATCTGCGCATCTACGGCACCGTCGATGGCTTTGGCATCCGCCTCGCCGCCCAGTGCTGTGACCAGTTCAGCCGCCGTATCCTTGGCAACCACTTGAATGCTTTCCAGCGCACCGGCACGGATGTCGGCAATTGCCTTTTCCGATTCAGCCGCCTTTGCAGCGATTTCCGCGTCCGCCTTGGCAATCGCGTCATCCAGACCAGCCTGGATTTCGGCGCGGGCTTCCGCTGCGATACGCTGTGCCTCAGAACGGGCATCGGCCAGCGCCTTGTTATAGGCCTCTTCAGCCTCGACCGCCTTGGCCTTCAGATCTTCGGCCGCAGCCAGGTCATTTGTAATGGTCCCCTGACGTTCAGCCAGGATTGCCGCGATGCGCGGCAAGGCCACGCGGGACAGGACCAGAAAGATGACGACCAGCGTAATGACCAGCCAGAAAATCTGGTTGGGGAACCAATCGAAGCAGAGCTGTGGCATCCCGATGGCAGAGCCATAGGAGTCGACGCACGAGCCGGCTACCTCTTTAGTAATGGGTTCAGTCGCCATGATATCCTCCGTCGGAAACTTGTCTTTACAACAGGTGGGCCGCTATGGCTTGGGCCCACCTGCGCGTAAGGATCAGGTTCCGCAGATTATACGGCGAACATCAGCAGCAGCGAGACCAGGAATGCGAAGATCCCCAGGGCTTCTGCGAACGCGATACCGATGAACAGGGTTGCGGTCTGCGAAGCAGCCGCCGAAGGGTTGCGCAGGGCGCCGGCCAGGAAGTTGCCTGCAACGTTGCCCACCCCGATTGCGGCTGCGCCGGAACCGATTGCTGCCAGGCCTGCGCCGATGTGTGCGAGATCGCCTTCCATGATGTATCTCCTTACGAATTGGAAGTTTCGATGTTGGGTTATCGTTCCTGCGTAGGATGGGTGATTTCACCCATCTTTAGTGATGCGGATGCAGAGCGTCCTTCAGGTAAACACAGGTCAGAATGGTGAAAACGTAGGCCTGAATGAAGGACACGAGGACCTCAAGGCCATACATTGCGGTGATCGCCAGAACGGACACGGGCGAAATCGCGGCAATCGCGGCAAAGCCTGCGAACACCTTGATAACAGCGTGGCCTGCCATGACGTTACCAGCAAGACGAATGGAGTGGCTGACCGGGCGCACGAAGTACGAGATCAGCTCGATGATCGCCAGAATGGGACGCAGCGCCAGCGGGGCGCTGGACACCCAGAACAGGCTCAGGAAGCCTGCGCCGTTCTTGACAAAGCCCAGCACGGTCACGGTCAGGAAGACCGACAGCGCCAGCGGGATGGTCACGGCGAAATGCGACGTTGTGGTGAAGGACATGGGGATCATGCCCAGGAAGTTCGCGCAGACGATGAACATGAACAGAGTCATCACATAGGGGAAGTACTTGACGCCTTCCTTGCCGCAGATGTCTTCCAGCATCTTGTAGATGAAGCCATAGGCCAGTTCTGCGACCGACTGCATCCGGGTCGGAACAATCGCGCGCTTCGAGGTCGGCACGATCAGCAGCAGAATGATGGCCACGATCGCAAGGAACAGCCACAGCGTCACGTTGGTGATCGTGAACATGCCCACCGCACCGTCACCGAACAACGGCTTAACGATGAACTGATCCATCGGGTGGAAAACCAGGCTGCTGCCTTCTGCTGCGGTGGTCTCAGTTGCCACGTTCAGTCCCTCTCGTCCTTCTCGGCCGCCTCAGCCGCCGCTTGTTTCTCTTGAACCTCTTTCGCGCTGCGGAGCATAACCTTCACGCCCGCGACAAGGCCCAGCAATGTGAACAGCACCAGAAAGATCGGGATCGTCCCGAACAGGCTGTCCAGCCCGTATCCGATGCCAAATCCGATCCCCAGACCGGATACCATTTCGATGACCATCCTCCAGGCAAGCTCGCCCCCGGACACGTCAGCATCCGCACGAGGCTTGGGCTGTTTCGCCTTTTTCGCCGCGTCGATCTTAGCCTCCAGCTGCGCCATACGCTGCTTTTGGTCGTCATCGGTCACGGGCGTTTTCCTCGCACAGTCTTGGGGCTAGGTGCTAAGGGGCGCAGGGCACAGAGTCAACGGTGTTGAGCGCCCGAATTGCCGCAGGATAAACTCCTGTTTTCATTCGGTATTTCTGCTGGGAAGGTGCAGGTAAATCGCAAATCAAAAGGTGGGCAATACGAAATCACCCTGAATCCACATATTCAACCAAATGGTTGACCAAACTCCGGCGCTGTGGTTCAGCGGGATCATGTCCGACGACCTCGACACCGTATTCGCCGCCCTGGCTGACCCGACCCGGCGCACCATCCTTGCGATGTTGCTTGAGGATGACATGGCCGTCACCGACGTGGCCGAACCGTTCGAGATGTCGCTGGCCGCGATCTCGAAACACCTGGTCATTCTGACCAAGGCCGGGCTGATCTCTCAGGAAAAGCGCGGGCGGGTGAAGTGGTGCAAGCTGGAGCCCGACGCCCTGCGGACGGCTTCGGTCTGGATGCAGGGGTTCGGACAGTTCGAGCCGGTGAACCTGGACGCGTTCGAGCGGTTTCTTGAGGTCGAACTGCCCGCGACGGATGGCGCGGATGACTCGCCTACCTGACGACAAACACGGACACTTTGGCGTGTTTCGCCAGATACCCGGCATGGCTTGAGAAGATATAGTCCGTGATCCGAGGCGCGTGTGTACCCACAACGATCAGATCGGCGCCAATCTCTTCGGCTGCACGCGTCAGATCCCCATCAACTTCGACCGCAACATCGACTGAATGGATGTTCTTAGTGCCGACCTCTGCACCGCTTTTGGCCGAAAGGTCATCTGCCAAAGCCGCAAGGTCCTTGGCGATAGAGGCGTCCGATGCGGTGACATCACCGGGTTGGGTACCAGTCACGCTGACCAGGGTCACACGTGCGTTTTGCCATTTGGCCATCTCACCCGCCACAGCAACGGCTTTTTGCACTTCGGGCGGCAAGTGAAGATCGACGGGGATCATGATGTGACTGAACATTTCGTCCTCCTCTTCCTTGTGGAAAGTATAGAAGACATGCCCGGTTTCAGCCTTGATCTGCCTCAACGGAGGGGCTGTTCGCCCTCTTGGCGAACAACACAGCCGCACCGCAATCAGCCGGGTATGACGCTGTAAATGACGCCTGTTGGGTCCGCCGAACACGTCCATGGGCGGCTTTGCCCGGCAACGGTAACCTCTGTTACGGAACCCCGTGGGTCGGGCCGCGTTTCCTGCGCCTTGACGTCATCAATACGCGTGCCGCTTTCGGCAGAGACCAGCGCCTCGCAACTGGCTTGCAGCGATGTCTCGTCGCCGGAGCCCTGCAAGTTGCCTTGCGTACAAGCGCCCAGTGCGATCAAAACTGCGCCCGTTAGAAATGGCTTCATTCCCCTGCCCTCGTTTTCGTTTTGGCCGATAGGATGCTGCCAGAAGCTGATGGGAACACAAGCGTCAATCTGCACTGCGGCGAAGGGATGCCGGCTCGGGGACTTCCTCTTTCAGCAGCAAGAGAAGGGCCAGAACTGTCAAGGCAATGCCCACCACGATCAGCCCGGTCGGCACACCGTTGCCCAACGCAATCTCCCACAGGATGACCCAACTGGGCACCAAATAGGTATACGCCATGACTTTGGCCGAGGGCAGCCTCAGCGCCGCAAACTGGACCAGAACAAAGCTGGCTGCCGTTGCAAAGAAGGACAGGTACAGCAGCCCGATCCAGACGATGCTCGGCAGGTTGGACCAATTGGTGCTGATTATATCCGACCAGCCGAAGGCCGTCAGCAGGACGCACCCGGCCAGCAGAGTGCCGAAGGTGAACACAACCGCCGGTTCGCCCCGGTTCAGCTTGCGGACCATGGGTGTATAGATTGCGTGGGCGACGCAGCCCACGAAATAGATGACCTCACCCACCCCGATCTGGAAAGCCCGGAACAACTGCCAGTCGGCGCGAAAAATCACCCACAATGCGCCGACCGCCCCGACGGACAGGGCCAAAGCCATCCGCGGGGTTGTGACCTGCCGCAGCAACACCCACCCAGCAATGGCCGAGACGACCGGCGTCAGCGTGAACACGGCGGCAGCACTAACCGGCGGAGCGGTCTGCAGACCGTAGAACATCAGGACAAAATAGGTGGCGAACAGACCGCCCAGAACCAAATAGCGCCACGGGGCCTGCGTGGCGGAACGTGGCACACCGGTCGTGGCATAGGCAGCAATCCCAATTACTACCGCCGCAATCGCAAAGCGCACCGCGTTCAACGCAGCTGGGGCGATCTCATTCGCGATCATCGACCCCAGCGAGAAGCTGCCTGCTACCAGCGCCGAAAAGCACAACATGGCCAGATGGCCACGGGCTTGCGGCGTCATGGCAGCCAGGTCCGCGACTGTTCCTTCAGGAAGGACAGGAACGCCTGCACCTTGGTCGTGCGGTGCAGATCGACATGGGTGACCAGCCACAGTTTGCCCGACCATTCGGGCAGGCTGTCCATCACTTCCTCAAGATCCGGGTATCTGGCAGCCTCCCATCGGGCCATGAACCCGATCCCGGCCCCGGCCCGAACGGCCTCGGCCACGGTGAAGTTGTTCGAGCACCTGAATGTCAGCGCCTCGGCCGGGGCGTTGGCCCGCAGCCATTGCGAAAACGGCGCGCGGCTGTTTTCGTCATCATTTCCAACAAAGGCGTGTTTGGGGAAATCCTTGACACTTTGCGGCTTGCCCCGGCGGGCGACGTAATCCTTGCTGGCAAACAAGCCCACGTCCTGTGTCACGAAGGGCTGCACAACATTGTCCGGCTGATCCGGCGCTGACCCGGCGCGAATGGCAACATGCGCCTCGCCATATTCAAGGCGAAACAGGCGGTCCCCGGTCAGATAGCGCACGATCAACCCCGGGTGGGCCTTTTGGAACTCGCTGAGAGTGGGCACAACCAACGGCACCAGCGACGCCAGCGAGGTCACCACCAACTCGCCCGAGACATCGTCGCCCCGGCCCTTCATTCGACCCACAAGCTGGTTGAACTGATCCTCGGTCGCCTGCGCCACGCGCAACAGGTCTTCACCCGCCTCGGTTGGCGTATATCCCCGCGCGTGACGCTGGAACAGTTTCACACCCAACCGCGCCTCGATCGCGTCGATATGGCGGATCACGGTTGCATGGTGCACGCCCAAAACCTCGGCCGCGCCGCTGACGGTTCCCATCCGCGCGACCTGATATGCGGTTCTCACTTCATCCCAATTATCCATGGCAAAGCTATCTTTGTGCAATTTCTAACAGACACTGTTGATGTATCCGACTTTTGTTCGCCAGCGCAACAATCATATTGAGCCCAGACCACATCACCCCTGATCGAAGGACTGCAGAAATGACCAAAACCATTCTCCACATCGACGCCTCGGCCCGCCGCACCGGATCGGCAACCCGCGATCTGTCAGACCGTGTCGTCAAACATCTGGGTGCCGGGCGCATCATTCGCCGTGATCTGGCCTCGCCCCTGCCGCTGCTGACCGAAGACTGGATTGCCGCGAACTTTACCCCGGCAGATCAGCGCGACGCGGTTCAACGGGATCAACTGGCCCTTTCGGACGAGCTTGTGAACGAGCTTCAGCAGGCCGACACCATCGTCATTGGCCTTCCGATCTACAACTTTTCCGTACCCGCCGCATTCAAGGCGTGGATCGACCTTGTTGCCCGCGTGGGTCTAACCTTTTCCTACACCGAAAACGGCCCCAAAGGCCTGCTGGAAGGCAAACGCGCCGTTCTGGCCATCGCCTCGGGCGGCACCGCCGTGGGGTCCGAGATCGACTACGCGTCTGGCTACGCAAAGCATGTTCTGGGCTTTATCGGAATTCACGATGTGGACGTCGTCGCCGCGGACCAATTGGCCATCGACCCTGACGCATCAGTGCAGAATGCGCATAAGGCCGTATCCGAACTGGCCGCCTAAACCGGCACTGGCCTTCGCGACCAGAAATGTCCAATCTGCAAAACAGGTATTTTGCGGGTTGGACATTCAATCATGAAAAAGATCGGAATTCTGGGCGGAGTCGGCTGGGCCTCGACCGTCGACTACTACAGAGCCATCGCCGAAGGGGCGGGCCGATATTTTGCCGCGCGCGGCCATGGCTCGCCCCTGCCCGTACCGCCGATGACGATCGAGTCGGTGACGCAAGCCAGAACACGGGCGCTGCGCGGTGTGGCCGGAAACGAAGAAAGCTGGGCAGAGTTCGACGCGGTCTTCCGCGACGCGCTGCTGACCCTTGAAAACGCAGGGTGTGATTTCGGCATCATTGCGTCGAACACGCCCCATGCCCGCCTGCACGCGATCCGTCAGGGTGTTTCGATGCCCATCCTCAGCATCTTCGATGCCACTGCCGAAGCCACCGCAAAAACCGGCGCATCACATGCGCTGGTGCTGGGAACAACCGTGACCATGCAAGCGACCAACTATGCCGAAAGGCTGGCAGTCGAAGGCGTCACCGCAAACGTCCGACTGCCGGATCCGGACGTCGACGAGATGCAGGCCATGATCGACAGCGATTTTTATGGCGGCGCGTCCGGGACCGCGCACGCCCGTTTGCTGGCCTTCTGCAACCGCCACGCAACACCCGGCACCGCTATTCTGCTGGCCTGCACCGAACTGCCACTGGCCTTCCCCAACCATCTGGACGACCCGGTATTCGAGGCAGACGGGCATCTGTTCATCAACCCCTCAGCCGCCCATGTGGCCGCCGCCCTGAAACAGGCGCTGCCCGCGGACTAAAGCGCCCGCCCCTTCTTCTGTTCAAAAATACCTCCGCCGGAGGCACGTGCGCCTGAAAGGCGCGCGTTCAGTCAGGGCAGCCACGTCACCTGACAGCCGATCTTGTCGAAAAACGCCATCAGATCATCCCGCGACATCGCAACCGTCCGGTCATTGACCAGCGGATGCATGTAGATCACATCGGCCTGCCGTGCAGCGGCATCCATGAAAAAGCGCACATCATTCTGAACCCCTTTGATCATCGCCAGCGGGCTAACCGCGCCGGGCCGGATACCAAGGTTCTGCAACAGCCGGTCTGCCGAGCCGAACGACAGGTTGCCCACACCCAGCTCTGCCCCCAATGCTTTCAGATCGATCTCGCGGCTTTGTTCCAGCGTCACCAGATAGTTGCGCTTTTTCTTGTCGCGCAGATACAGGTTCTTAAGGCGCAGCGCGTTCTCTCCGGGCACCATGAACTGATCCTCGACGGCCTTCGACTCTTCGACCGTGCGCAGCGGAGGATGAGTGTGCAGCCGGTAAACCAGCCCCCAATCGTCCAGTTGCGCCAACAAGGCGTCGGAACTGAGCGGCAGCGTGTCCTGAAAAGCGGATGATGCGTCCATCGTGACCTCCTGTCTGATGCGCTCATCGCGCAACAAAGATGGAAATTCAAGCCACGACAGTGCCAGAATTCAGTGTTAGCGTGCCGCCATGAAAGTGTCGCGCAATACCCAGGACCAATTGATCCTGACATACACGCCATGGTTCATCGGCATCACGCTGGTCTTCTTTATCCTCGCCTTTGTCGGCGCAGGTCTGTTCATGGTCAGCGAAGGTGGCGAAGGCATTCTGTTCGGTCTTTTCTTTGCACTCTTTGGAGGAGGATTGGGGTTCGGCGCGTTCTGCACCTTTGTCCGGCGCGTTCAGGTCATACTGGACCGCAAAAAGGGCAGCATCGTGATCCGCAGGCAGTCGGTCTTTGGCTATGACGCGGTCGAGCATGCGCTGTCAGACCTGTCCCATGCCGAGATCGAAAGCTCGGTGTCGCGCAGCACCAAAGGATCGTCGACCCTCTATCGCCCGGTCCTGATACTCGACAAGGGTATGAGCGCAGGGCGGCATCCCATCGTCGAGGCATTCTCAAGCGGACGCGGAGCGCACGGATTGGTGGATGCGATCAACGATTGGCTGCCCGCTGGCGATCAGAAACCAGATCGGGAACAGGCCTGAGGGTTACACGGCCCGACCATGTTCCAGCCACATCCGCTAAGCCGGGGTGACCATGCCGGCCATCCGGGCGTCATATCGCGCCATCTCGGCCTCGGTCAGCTTACCTTCCCACTTGTTGCTGGTGCCTGACGAGAAAAACTGCGCGAAATCGCGAAAAACGCTGGTAAACCCCGGCGTCTGCGACAGGCGTCTGGCATTGTCTTTCATCGACCCGAAGCTTCCCGCTTGCGAAATCCCGGCCACCATGCGGTCGTCGATGTTCATTCCCATGATCCCGGCCAATCGCCTGACCTGTCCCGGCAAGTCGCGGCTTAGCTCGGCATAGTGCAGGAAATGAATATTGGGCAGGTCGCGATAATCCCAGAAAGACCGGAAGTGATGCACGAACGAGGCCAGCGTCAGATCATCGGTCCCTTTGGTCGAGGCCGGGCGGTCCAGAAACATCGCAAACGCTTCGGACAGGTCGTCGGGAAACAGATAGTCCAGCCAGTCTTCGGTCATGTTCTCGACATGGCTACGCAGCGAAAAATGCACATCGACCGGATGACGATGAACCACCAGATACTGGGCATCCGGCGAATAGGTGATGCCATCCAGCGGTGTATGCGTTTTGATGCAGCGCCTGTGGTCCTGAACTTCCAGTGAATTGGCCTGCGCGACCCGGTCGCGAAAAGCGCAATCCAGCCAGGGCGAGACCTTGTTGTCATAGATCGACGGATCGGCCTGTTCGGTAATCAGCATTCGCACCAGTGTCTGCGTCCAGGTGGTTCCGCATTTGGGCGGCGTGCAGACAAACAGATCGTCAGGGCGTATCCGGAAATCGGGCCAGATATCCGTATTTGTCACCGGGCCCACGTAGTCGGTGGTCCGCTGTGGAAATGTACCGCTCACCTTCACCCTCCGACCCTTGCGTCCTGCTTGCCGACGCTACACCACAGGGGGTTCCATACAAAGCGCCTGTCTTGACTCGGTGCCTTCAGGCGCGTAGACGACGCGCAAACATCCGGAAGAAACCATCCTTCCGGTCCCTTGAGTCGTTCAGGGATCGCCCCCCACCAGCGAGTTTCGCCCGTGGGGGCAATGCCATTTGGCATTACCCCCACGTATAATTCTGTGGGAGGGGGCGTTTGTGCATTTAACCGGCGCATCCTATTTAGGACACGCCAAGAGACAACCGGCGAAGGAGGCCGAAGGCATGTTTGAAAATCTATCCGAACGCCTCTCTGGCGTCTTTGATCGGCTGACCAAACAGGGTGCCCTGTCCGAAGAAGACGTCAAGACCGCCCTGCGTGAGGTCCGGGTCGCGCTGCTTGAGGCTGACGTCTCGCTGCCGGTGGCTCGCGCCTTCGTCAAGAAGGTGCAGGAACAGGCGACCGGTCAGGCGGTGACCAAGTCGATCACCCCCGGCCAGCAGGTCGTCAAGATCGTGCATGACGCGCTGGTCGATACCCTGCGCGGCGAGGAAGACCCCGGCAAGCTCAAGATCGACAACCCGCCTGCCCCGATCCTGATGGTCGGTCTGCAGGGCTCGGGCAAGACTACCACCACCGGTAAGCTGGCAAAACGCCTGAAAGAGAAAGAGGGCAAAAAGGTCCTGATGGCCTCGCTCGACGTCTATCGCCCGGCGGCGATGGATCAGCTGGCGGTGCTGGGCACGCAGGTTGGTGTGGATACGTTGCCGATCGTGCCGGGCCAATCTCCGGTCGATATCGCCAAACGGGCAAAGCAGCAGGCGACACTTGGTGGGTACGACGTCTACATGCTCGACACCGCGGGCCGTCTGCATATCGACGAAGTCCTGATGGACGAGGTCGAACAAGTCCGCAATGTGGTCGATCCGCGTGAGACTCTGCTGGTCGTTGACGGCCTGACCGGTCAGGTCGCCGTTGAAGTGGCCGAGGAGTTCGACGCCAAGGTCGGTATCTCGGGCGTGGTCCTGACCCGGATGGACGGTGACGGGCGCGGTGGTGCGGCGCTGTCGATGCGCGCGGTCACTGGCAAGCCGATCCGCTTTGTCGGTCTGGGCGAGAAGATGGACGCGCTGGAGACCTTCGAGCCGGACCGGATCGCCGGACGTATTCTGGGCATGGGCGACATCGTGGCCCTGGTCGAAAAGGCCCAGGAAACGATGGAGATGGAACAGACCGAGCGCATGATGAAGCGCATGGTCAAGGGTCAGTTCAACATGAACGACCTGAAAATGCAGCTGGAACAGATGATCCAGATGGGCGGCATGCAGGGCATGATGGGCATGATGCCGGGCATGGGCAAGATGGCCAAGCAGATGGATCAGGCTGGTCTGGACGACAAGATCCTGCGCCAGCAGATCGCCATGATCCAATCCATGACCAAACGCGAACGCGCCAATCCCCAGCTTCTGCAGGCAAGCCGCAAGAAACGGATTGCAGCCGGTTCGGGGATGGAGGTCAGCGACCTCAACAAACTGCTCAAGATGCACCGGCAGATGTCGGACATGATGAAAAAGATGGGCAAGATGGGCAAAGGCAAGATGCTGAAACAGGCCATGAAGGGCATGTTCGGCAAAGGCGGCCCCTCGCCCGAGGATATGGCCGCAGGCATGGACCCCAAGGCGCTGGAACAGGCGGCCAAGGCGATGGGTGGTAAGATGCCCGGCGGCCTGCCCGGACTGGGCGGCGGCATGGGTCTGCCTTCGGGCCTCAGCGGATTCGGGAAGAAAAAGTAAGTGACTCTCGCGCCCACCATATCCACTGCGCGCCTGACATTGCGCCATCACCGGCTTGAGGATTTCGAGCCGATGGCCGCGCTGTTTGCGACGGATTGGGCGAAGTACATGGATGGGCCGTACTCGGCGCAGGACCTGTGGTCGATGCTGGGTTCGGACGTGGCCAGTTGGCAGTTTCTCGGGTTTGGCGCGTGGGCGGTCGATCTGACGGAAACCGGGGAATTCATTGGGCAGGTCGGGATCAATAAACCCCCTAAATTCCCGGAAACCGAAATCGGCTGGTGTATTTTCCCCGGATTTGAAAGCAAGGGCTATGCATTCGAAGCAGCTTGTGCCGCGCGTGACTGGGCGTTTCAGAATACCGGACTGACGTCTTTGGTCAGCTATATCGATGCGCCGAACACCCGTTCAATTGCGCTGGCCAAACGGCTTGGGGCACGTGAAGACCCAAGCGCAGCGCGCCCGGACCCCGAGGATGTCGTCTATCGTCACCCTCACCCGGATGAGCGGCAAATCGGATCGGAGGCCTACGCATGACCTTCCGGTTCGAAGCTCCGCCAAATGCTCAAGGGGCTGAATTGGCGTCTCGCGTGGCGGGCGCGATTCCGACGCTCGAAACCGAGCGTCTGGTTCTGCGCGCGCCACAATTGTCGGATTTCGACACCTATGCCCGGATCGTGGCCAGCCCACGCGCGCGGTACCTGGCAGTCATGTCGCGCGAGGATGCGTGGTATGATTTCGCTCAGATGGTCGCCATCTGGTCGCTGCGAGGCCACGGTCTTTGGTCGGTTGAAGCGAAGGCAGGCGGTCAACTGCTGGGCTTTGTCGTTCTCGGCTTCGAGCCGGAAGACCCAGAGCCAGAGCTTGGTTTCATCTTCACCGAGGAAGGCGAGGGCCACGGCTATGCGTTTGAGGCCGCCAGCGCCGCGCGCGGTTTTGCGTTCGAGCAACTCGGCTGGGACACTTTGGCGAGCTTTATCGTCAAAGGGAATGAACGCTCTCAACGTCTGGCAGACCGGCTTGGCGCTTTTGTGGAACGCGAGATCGTTGAAGCGGACGGTGTGACCTTGGTGTATCGCCACCTCGCCACCGATGGCGACGGCGGGATGGAGGCCTACGCATGACCTCATTCACCATCCCCACCGTTGAAACCCAGCGCCTGATCCTGCGCGCGCCGCATTTGGACGATTTGCCCGCGATGACCACGTTCTTCGCAACCGAGCGCAGTCATATGGTTGGCGGCCCCAAGGATGCGCTTGAAAGCTGGAATTCTCTGGCCAACCGCTTGGGGCACTGGGCGCTGAAGGGCTTTGGCCTATGGCACCTGACCGAGAAGACCAGCGGCGCATTTGTGGGCTGGGCCGGTATGATCGACGTACCCGGCTGGGCCGAGCCCGAGCTGGGCTGGACCCTGATGGCCGAGGCCGAGGGCAAAGGGCTGGGGTTCGAGGCCGCATCGGCTGCGCGCGATTATGCGGCGCGGCATCAGGGGCTGAACGGCGTGATCAGCTATATCGCCCATGCCAATGACCGCTCGCGCGCGCTGGCCGAACGGCTTGGTGCGACGCTGGAGATTGAAAACGCCGAGCTATTGGGCAAACGCGCCCAGATCTGGCGCCACCTGCAGATTGACTTGACCACCGAAAGGACCGGCCAATGACCAACCCCGTGACACAGGCTGCCACGCTGTTGAAAGAGCATCGCGAAAGCATCGACAGGCTGGACGCGATCCTTGTCTACACGCTGGGCGAGCGGTTCAAGCACACGCAGGCCGTTGGCAAGCTCAAGGCCGCACACGACCTTCCCCCGTCCGATCCCTCGCGCGAGGCAGCGCAGATCGCACGGCTCGAAGACCTGGCGAAAGAGGCCGATCTGGACCCCGACTTCGCCAAGGCTTTTCTGAATTTCATCATTCAGGAAGTCATCCGACACCATAAGAAACATCAAAACTAACCGGCATCTGCGCCGGCTCAACAAAAGACACGCCTTCGGCGTGATGCCATTCAAAGGAGATACCACCATGGCAATGAAAATTCGTCTCGCCCGCGGCGGCTCGAAAAAGCGTCCCTTCTACCGCATCGTGGCTGCTGACAGCCGCATGCCGCGCGACGGCCGTTTTATCGAGAAACTGGGCACCTACAACCCGCTGCTGCCGAAAGACAGCGAAGAGCGCGTGAAAATGAACATGGAGCGCATCCAGTACTGGCTGGATCAGGGCGCACAGCCCACCGACCGTATCGCACGTATGCTGGAAGCAGCCGGCACCCGCGACAAGGCCGAGCGCAACAACCCCAACAAGGGTACCCCTGGCAAGAAAGCTCAGGAACGCGCCGAAGAAAAAGCGGCCAAGGCTGCTGAAGCGGCCGAAGCGGCTGCTGCACCGGCTGAAGAAGCGGCTGCAGAAGAATAAGCAGGCGGGCTCGTGCGGGATCAGACTTTCACCGATGATTTTCGCACGCAGTTCGATCTGTTGATGCGGCTCCGGCGCGATGTGCGCCGGTTCCGCACCGACGCGGTTGACGAGGCAGTGCTGACGCGCTGCCTCGACGCGTTTCGTCTGGCCCCCTCGGTGGGGCTGAGCGAACCCTGGCGCGTGATCCGCGTCGAAAGCCAGGCCGCGCGCAATGCGGCGCTTGAGAATTTCCAAACCGCCAACGCGCAGGCGCTGGGTGGATATTCGGGCGAAAAAGCCCAACTTTATAGCCAGTTGAAACTGTCGGGGATGCAAGAGGCCCCAGTTCAGCTGGCCGTTTTCTGCGACGATTCAACGGACAAAGGGCTTGGGCTGGGTGCCGGTTCTATGCCCGAGATGCGGCGTTATTCCGTCGTGTCTGCCGTCACTTTGTTCTGGCTGGCCTTGCGGGCCGAGGGGCTGGGGCTGGGCTGGGTCTCGATCCTTGATCCCGACCGGATGGCGCGCGATCTGGACGTGCCCGAAGATTGGCGCCTGATCGGCTATTTCTGTGTCGGCTGGCCGGAAGAATTGTCCGACACGCCAGAACTGGAACGTGTGGGTTGGGAAAGTCGCAACGACGCGCTTCCCATCGAGGTACGATAAGCAATGTTCGGTCTGTTACGCCTTCCCATCCTGTTGCTGATCGCCTTTATTGTCGGCGTGTTCTTTGAACGCAGCAATCAACGCGAGGCGTGCGACGGGCTTGGGCAGTGGAAGAACGGGCTATGTGTAACGACGGGTGTGACCAATGAGTGACCTGATCTGCGTCGGCAGCATTGCAGGATCATACGGCGTGCGCGGCGAAGTGCGACTGAAAAGCTATTGCGCCGAGCCTGCGGATATCGAGGCATATTCGCCCCTGACCGACGAAGCAGGCAAAGAACGCTACCCACTGGTCCTGACCCGCACCATCAAGAACGGCTTTGCCGCCCGGCTGGGTGGCGTCGAGACCAAGGAACAGGCTGACGAGTTGAAGGGCCTGCGCCTGTTTGCGCGGCGCGATCAGTTGCCCTCGCTTCCGGATGACGAGTTTTATCACGCCGACCTGATCGGGCTTGAGGTTTATGACACCGGCGGCACACTGTTGGGGCGGGTGAAATCCGTTCAGAACCACGGTGCTGCGGATCTGCTGGAACTGCATGGTCCGGGCCTGAAATCCACCGTTCTGCTGCCTTTCACGCTTGAGGCCGTGCCAACGGTTGATCTGGACAAAGGCCGCATCGTCGCGGACCCGCCCGAAGGTCTGATCTGATGCGGCGCGTCCTGCTGCATCTTGGCTTGCACAAGACGGGCACCACCGCCGCGCAATCCTTTCTTTATGAAAACCGCTCGCTGATCTGGCCGCACTATTCGCTGCTGCTGCCCTATAAGACACGCAAATCGGGTTTGGCGGCGGCGGCCACGCGGCATTCAGTCTATCGGCTGGACGATACGCTGGCCACGTTCGGCAACCAGTTGAACGCATTTCTGGGCGACATCGATTTCGGAACGCGGCGCGGCCTTGTGCTGAGCGACGAGAACTTCGCCGGTCTGCGCCCCAGCAGAAACAGCGCCGAAGGATACGCGGCCACGCCCGAACTTGCGGCCACGCTGGTCAGCGCAATTCGCCGCCGGTTGGTGGGGGACAAGGTGGACGTCACCGTTTACCTGTCGCTTCGTGAAAAAACCGGATGGCTGCGCAGCCTTTGGGCGCATGATCTGCAACGCAGGCGGCTTGTTCAGGATTTCGATGGGTTCTGCGAAGCGCTTGATCACCTTCCCGGCTTGCTAACCGTCGCAGACAGAATTCAGGAGAGACTGCCAGAGGTGACCGTGCAGACGCGGTGGCTGGAAGACCTGCAGGACACCCGGTTCGGCCCCGGCACGCCCTTTGCAGACTTTCTGAACCTGCCTCATGACAAGACGTCAAAGTTGGTGCCGCCCACAAAATCCAACGCGGGCCTGCCCCATGACGTGCTGTCCGAATTGCTGACGCTAAACCGATCTTCGCTGGACGACACCGCGCTGATCGCGCAGAAGAAGGCCCTTATTCGCAGCGCACGGACCGCATTGGCTGGCCAGACATGACCGACACACCCAAGAAATCCCACGGCCGCAAGGCCATCCGCCCGACATTGAAACCGCGAGAGCTGATGACGCCCACGCCGGATCTGCACGGCGTATGGAAGGCCAAGATCATCACGCTGTTCCCCTCAGCCTTTCCCGGCGTACTGGGCGAAAGCCTGACCGGGAAAGCCCTGCAAGAAGGGTTGTGGCAGCTGGAAACCGTGGATTTGCGCCAGTTCGGCATTGGCAAGCATCGCAATGTCGATGACACACCTGCGGGCGGTGGCGCGGGCATGGTCCTGCGCGCCGACGTGCTGGGCCCGGCAATCGAGCACACGATGTCAGGCATTCGCGGCAACTGGCCGCTGATCTATCTCAGCCCACGTGGGCGTCGAATGGATCAGCGCATGATGCAGACCTTCGCGCGCTGCGACGGAATGACCCTGCTGTGCGGCCGATTCGAGGGCGTGGATGAGCGTGTGCTAGAGCATTACGGCGTTCAGGAAGTGTCTCTGGGCGATTTCGTGATGACCGGTGGTGAGATTGCCGCGCAGGCCCTGATCGACGCCACCGTGCGCCTGATCCCCGGCGTTCTGGGCAATCAGGCCTCGACGGAAGAGGAAAGCTTTTCCTCTGGCCTGTTGGAGCATCCGCAATACACCCGTCCGTCAGACTGGAATGGCCGTCCGATTCCGGATGTCCTGATGTCCGGCCACCATGGTCGCATCGCGGACTGGCGGCATCAGATGGCGGAACAGATCACCCGCGAAAGACGCCCGGATATCTGGCAGGAATATCTGGACTCGCAGGACAAAGATCGCAGCTAATTTATTAAGGCGTCGCGGCTTTCCACAGCGCCCAGGTCTCGGGCGTTCCGTGAAAGACGTTGATGTCGACCCGGCCCTGAACGCCGGGCACCAGACCCGTGCCCGTATACTGCCAGAAACGCCAGACCGAGCGCGGATAGACCTTGCTGGGATGACCGGCGACGGATCTTAACCAGAACTCGGTCTTTGGCAGGCGGCCGATATTGGTGTCGTCGTAGAAATCCACCGTCGTATAAAGGATGGGTCTGCGGCCATAGTGTCGTTCGAGGATATCCAGAAAGCGCTGCGCCTCGGCCCGAACGGTCGCGCCATCGGGGCGCAGGGTGCAGGTTCTGGAATGTGGCGTCCATTCCATGTCCAGCACATGTGGCAGGTCCGCGCCTTTGGGTACGTTCTTGATGAACCACCGCGCCTGTTCCCGCGCAGAACGGCAGAAGTAGTAATAATGATACGCCCCCCAAGGCACACCCGCCGCCTGCGCGCCACGCCGGTGGTCGTCGAACATTGGGTCGAAGACATCGCCACCCTCGGTTGCCTTCATGAAAACAAAGCTGACACCCGACGCCTTGGCCTGCCTCCAGTCGATAGGGCCTTGCCAGCGCGAGACGTCAAGCCCGTGCACCGGGTACAGCCCGGGATGCCGACCTTCCCAGTCATGGGGATCGGCGTCTCCGAAATCCGGGTAGATCACCGATGGGGCCGTTCGATCCACGCCCGGCGTTGGCTCGACCACCTGCGGGGGCGGCCCTTGCCGCCCGCATGACATCAACGCAACGCCCAATAGTGCCAATAAGACGGAAACCCGCATTACCCTGTCCTGATTTTGTTAAATCAGCTCTTTCAATTGACCTCAGAATGCCCGATTCAATTGACCTCAGAATGCCCGAACCGTGGGCCAAGGCAACGGCGCAGTTGCAAAGTGGCGAATTCTCACCGGTGACGCCTGCAATTTAGGCTTGATCCCTGCCCCCAAACCCCCTAAAGCAGCGCAATCCGGTGCCGCGAACAGCGACTCCGGTGTTTTGGTTTGCATCCTGACGTGACGCCCGGCTTTCTTCAGCCACGGCGCGACAGGGCGGACCGGACCAAAGGAACATTCGATCTGACCTCTGGCGGGCTGCACAGCAGGACCCGGTGAAGACCAAGAGCTCTCAGGCCGTGCCCAAACTTCGTGGACCAACCACGAGCAGATAGGAGTAACTGCGATGGACCTGATCGCACAGCTTGAGGCGGAACAGATTGCCGCCCTGGGGAAAGACATCCCCGATTTCAAAGCCGGAGACACCATCCGTGTCGGCTTTAAAGTGACCGAAGGGTCGCGTACCCGTGTGCAGAACTACGAAGGCGTCTGCATCGCGCGCAAAGGTGGCAGCGGCATCGCCGGTTCGTTCACCGTTCGCAAAATCTCGTTTGGCGAAGGCGTGGAGCGTGTGTTCCCGCTGCACTCGACCAACATCGACAGCATCACCGTTGTCCGCCGTGGCCGCGTCCGTCGCGCCAAACTGTACTACCTGCGCTCGCGCCGTGGTAAATCCGCGCGTATCGCAGAGGTTACCAACTACAAGCCCAAGGCTGGCGCCGAGGCGTAAGGAGCGGAAAGATGAAAAAAGACATCCATCCCGATTATCACGTCATCAACGTCAAAATGACCGATGGCACCGTGGTTCAGATGAAATCCACCTGGGGCGCCGAAGGCGACCAGCTGGCTCTGGAAATCGACCCTTCTTCGCACCCCGCATGGACCGGCGGTTCGTCGCGCCTGATGGACACCGGTGGCCGCGTGTCGAAGTTCAAGAAGAAATACGAAGGCCTGGGCTTCTAAGCTATACCTTTACCGAATGCGAAAGGCCGCCCGTTTGGGGCGGCCTTTTTTTGTTTGCGGTGCTTCAAGTCTTTACCCAAAGACATAGAAACATAGTTTGTTGCCATCAGGATCACGCACATAGGCCCCATAGAAGCGATCCGGCACGCGCTGGCCCGGTTCACCCTCATCCGTTGCACCCAGGCTGATTGCCTTTTCATACATGGTTGAGACTGCCTCTTTGTTGTCCGCCGGAAAGGATACCATGTTGCCATTACCCGAGGCGCACTCATTACCATCATAAGGCTCGCACACGGCAAGCATCGGTGCAGTGGGATCGTTGCCGATAAAAGCGATGCGGCCCGCATCGATCAGGACTTGCGCGTCTTTGTCTGCAAACAGCGACGTGTAGAACTGCTTGGCGTTGTCCAGGTTGGAAACACCGATGGTGACGTATCCGATCATATGCGGAACCCTTTTGTGTTTGATGGGGAATCTCCGGGCCATCGTCTGCCAGGTGACCGGGGTATACAAGTCACGAAACCGACAACAGCCGGAGCTTACAGCCAATAGGACAAGGCAAGCGGCAGAACAAAAATAGTCGCCAAGGTCGACACCAGAATGAATCCCGCCACATCCGGTCCGTATTCAGGCACATGCTGGTCAATGAACAGATAGGTCGCCACGGATGACGGCATCAGGCAGCACAGGATCAACGCTCCGCGTTCGGCTCCGGTGAAGCCGAACAGCCAGACCAACGCGCTGGCGATGCCCACGGCCATCACAAGATGCAGACCAGTCAGCAGAACCGCGCGCCCAAGGCTGGTGATCCGCAGGGTTGCCAGCGTGTGACCCAATGTCAGCAGCATCAGCGGGATCGACAGGCCGCCCAGAATATCAAAGGACTTTGCAACCGGCTGCGGCAGGCTGATCCCTGTTGCCATCAGTATCAGCGATGCCGCAACGGCGTAGATAATCGGCGACGTCGCGAGTTTCCTGGGCGAGAATTCTCCGGCAGGGATCCACATGCCGAAGGTGAAGATGCTGATCAGCACCACAACGACGAAAGCCATCGTGTAGGCCATGCCTGCATCCCCCAGCGCCAGCAGAGTGATCGGCAGACCGATATTGCCCACATTCCCGTGCATCAACGGCGTCAGGAATGCCCGCACCGGCAGGCGCAACGCCCTGAGCGCGACAAACCCCAGAACACCAAACCCCGCTACGGCCAGCGCGGCGGCGCTCATCATGTCCAGAAACGTCCCCACATCCAGCTTGGTGCCCGTCAGGTGCGAGATGATCAGCGTCGGGTACCCAACCTTCGAGACGATCCCGCCGATCACCTTGTTGTCAAACGGGGCCTTCGTCAGTGCCAGCCCATAGCCGATCCCGGCGCAAATCAGCACAGGCAAAACCACGTTGAAAACGTTCAGAAACAGGTGCTCCAACCCGCGCTCCTCTTGCCCGGCCTCTAAACAGACAGTGAATCGGCCCGGCGTGTTTGGCAAGCAATCCGACCTAACCCGCGAACAGATCAGAGTTTTCCAAATTAGAGCCTGATAAAGGCCCAAACCACGGCCTGAGGTTCTTTTCTTCCCCGCAGACACAACATATAGTGGCTCCCAACAACGTGTGGACAAACACGGCAAGACTTGGGACGACAAGCATGGCACATATAATCGTTGTCGGAAACGAAAAGGGCGGCGCAGGCAAATCGACCGTGTCGATGCATGTTGCAACGGCACTGGCGCGACTGGGGCACAAGGTCAGCACATTGGACCTGGACCTTCGCCAACGCAGCCTTGGCCGCTATTTCGAGAACCGCGGAAACTTTCTGAACGGTGCCGAATTCGCGCTGCCCAGCCCGCGCCATCACGACCTGCCCGAGATCGACGCCAGCACGCTGAAGCCCGGCGAGAATATCTATGACCACCGCCTGTCTGCCGCCGTGGCTGAACTGGAAAGCGACAGCGATTTCATCCTGATCGACTGCCCTGGTTCGCACACCCGCCTCAGCCAGGTGGCGCATTCGCTGGCCGATACGCTGATTACGCCGCTGAACGACAGTTTCATCGACTTCGACCTGCTGGCGCGGATCGATTCAAAGGGTGAGAAAATCCTTGGCCCGTCGGTGTATTCCGAGATGGTCTGGAACGCGCGGCAGTTGCGGGCGCAGGCCGGGTTGAAGCCCATCGACTGGGTGGTCGTGCGCAACCGGGTCGGCACCCAGCGCATGGTCAACAAGGAAAAGATGCAGCGCGCGATCGAGATGCTGTCACAGCGCATCGGCTTTCGCGTCGCCTCGGGCTTTTCCGAACGGGTTATCTTTCGCGAGTTGTTTCCGCGCGGCCTGACGCTGCTGGACCTCAAGGATATCGGGGTGAAACAGCTGAACATCTCGAACATCGCGGCCCGGCAGGAATTGCGCGACATGATGCGCGAATTGAACCTGCCTGGCGTTGAGATCGATTTCTAGAGTCGATGGCTCAACTGCCCAATGGCTTGTGCTTTGCCTTATTCAGCACCGGGTTCGGTTGTCTGGCGTGTTTCAAACCGGAAAAAAACACCCGGGTGAGAACTAAGCCCTCAAAATAGTCGATTACGTAAAATTTCAGTTATTGGATCAGCAATAATAGATACGGCGATTGCACTCATAACACCCAATAAAAAAGCCAGGGTTTTTCCACTGGTGAACACCCAAATTCGCCAAAGCACACGCATAAGCCTTCCGAAAGAGCCTTTGATTGCATCTCTACCCCGATCGGTTAAACGAACGACAATCTCTTTAGTACCGCTGTGGCTCGACGTTAAAACTTCAATCAAGTTTCGTTTTCGCAAACCCGAAAGAAGCGGTCCATTTACATTTTTAGCCAATTGCGTTTCGGTGAATCTGCGCTCGCTCAATACGGCGCCTGTCGGGCTCACAAACAAGCGAAACAGCGCTTCGCGATGCATCGGTCGGATCTGCATTTGAACGTCCCGCAATAACCGCTCAGAAGCGCTTTGGATGTTACTCGCATGCGCTTTTATCTCCTCCACTGTCTCTTGGGCTTTAGAAATAGCTGTCTCCATAGCGTCCAGGGTGTCATTTTTTTCTATCTTTCCGACGCACAGGGCCACCCCTAACGCCGCTGTTTTCAGATCACGCTCCATTTCTTCCCGTGAATGCATCAAATCCATCAGAGATTTTTTGCCTTCAAAAGAACCTTTTTCCACTATGCGCTGTGCACTGAGCTTTATCGCACGGTCTATCTGATCGACAGTTTTGACCACTGATGAAATAGGATTTTTGCTGTTTTCGGCCATCTGTCTAAACGTCTCAGCAAATCAGGAAAGTATCCATTGAGAAAGTCGAAAAAGTATCGACAGCTATCCCCTAACCAATATCGCATTAACATTTTGGACGTTTGGGGCTGCTAAACAATACATTACGCGCATGCAAAGCAAGAAATCAACGACACCTATGCATGTCTCCGGCATTCGCGTGCGTTCAGAGTTTCGGGTTCTTATCCTGTGACCAAATCTCAACACATAAAAATGTGTCTCACTTTCATGGCACATAAACCGTGAACAGCTCTTTCGGTTCGTTCACGCCCCGCAGCATGTAGCGCCCGACCGAGATCAGTTCCTGCTGGCAGGACCCCGCCGCGCGGGCGACATCGTCCGAGATCAGGATCCGCTGCCCCAGCGACCTGTGCATTCCGGCGATACGCGCCGCCTGATTGACGGCCGGGCCGATCACCGTAAAATCCAGACGGGTTTCCGAGCCGATATTGCCATAGAGAATCTCTCCGGAATGCAACGCCAGTGTGTAATTCGCCACGGGCAACCCTTCCTCGGCACGGCGCGCCTTCAAATCATCCATCCGCTTTTGCAACAAAGGCACGGCTGACAGCGCCGCACGGGCGTCTTCGTCAATCTCGCCGACATCGAACATCGCCATCAGCCCGTCGCCCATGAACTTCAGAATATTGCCGCCGCAGTCATGCACAACACTGACCGCCACGGCCAGATAGTCGTTCAGCATGTCGATAATCTCGGTTCCCGGCAGGTCCTCGGACAAGGTGGTGAAGCCTTCAAGGTCAAAGTTCCAGATTACCGCATCGATCTGCTGCAGGGACCCGCGCCGGATTTCGCCCGACAAGACCCGCTGACCCGCGTCGCGTCCCAGATAAACACGCAGCAGGTCCCGCGACATCATTTGATTTCTGGCGGATTTCAGCGCCAGCCCTAGATGCGGCAATATCGCGTGAAGATGTTCGATATCCCTGTCTTCGAACCCGGTTGGCGCGTCACTGGTCCAGGACATCAACACGCCATCACTGACCTTCTGCGCCCCGGTGTTCCGCATCTCGGTCTTTTCAAAGGGAATGCCGGTTGCGTAGTAGTCCGTCGCACCCTCTTCCCGCAGATCATTCAGCAACGGGAAACGGCTGGGTTCGTTCTGATCGACCAGCCGAACGCGAATGTCCTCGATATCCTCTTCCAGCAGGGCGTATAAGGGGCTGCGCAGCCATTCTTCGCTGGGGGTATCCGAGTTCTCGAACTTCTCGGATGTGCCGCCCTTGGCGCGATACCAGCTATACCCCATCCCGCCATAGACAGGGTGCAGTGTCGACTGGGCCGCATGAAAGCGCATAAGGGGCAGGCCCTGATCGATCAACCCATTGCAAAACCCTTCAAGCAGTTCTTCCTGTCCGGCCCCTTCAAGGCCCTTTGTGACAAGCCAGTCGATCAATTCGTATGTCGCTGGCGACAGGCGTTCAGAAATGGTCATATGAAAATCCGTGTTAGCTCTGTGCCACAGATGGGGTCGGTCATGCGATAGTACCAGAGGTCAATCCATTCCGGCCAGACGCCTGAGCATTTTACGCAACAGGGCGGTCTCGGCCGCATCGAAGGGGCCGGCCAGCCTGGCATCGTATTCCCGGGCAACACCGCTGAGTTCGCGATATACCGTTTCGCCCATCGGCGTCAGCGTCAGCCATTCCACACGCCTGTCCTGTTCATCCCGCGTCCGTTTCAGATAACGCCGTGCTTCCAGTTTCCCAACGGCGCGGCTGATCTTGGTTTTATGCAGCTTGGCGCGATCCCCGATGTCCTTGGCGGTCAAAGTGCCAAACATTCCCAAGTGAAACAGAACCCGCCATTCGGTGCGCAGCATCCCATACCGACCCATGTAGATCTTCTGAAAATCCAACGAGGCCTCCTCAGCCGCCTGATTCAACAGGAAGGGCAGGAAATTCTGCAGATCAAAGGCATCTTTTTTGCTGAAATCATCGTTTGTCATTCTTGTTAGTTACAAAATCAACTATTATCCGACAAGCAGCAAACGGAGGAACACGCGATGAATCGTCCGACTGATCCACACCGCCTGACCCAGGCCAGCACGCCGGTTGGCACCCATTCGGGCTATATGCCCGGCTTTGGAAACGACTTTGAGACCGAGGCACTGCCCGACGCGCTGCCCCAGGGCATGAACAGCCCGCAGCGCTGCAATTATGGCCTTTATGGCGAGCAGCTCAGCGGCACCGCCTTCACCGCCAACCCGCCCGAGCGGACGTGGTGCTACCGCATTCGGCCATCGGTCAAACACTCGCACCGGTACGAGAAGATTGACCTGCCGTACTGGAAATCGGCCCCCTGCATCGATCCTGATGTGATCAGCCTGGGCCAGTACCGCTGGGACCCGGTTCCGCATTCTGAACAGGGCCTGACCTGGTTGACCGGGATGCACACGATGACCACCGCCGGGGACGTGAACACTCAGGTCGGCATGGCCAGCCATATCTATCTGGTGACCGAGTCGATGGTGGATGAATATTTCTTCTCGGCTGATTCCGAGCTTTTGGTGGTGCCGCAGGAAGGCCGCCTGCGCTTTGCGACCGAATTGGGGATCATCGATCTGGAGCCCAAGGAAATCGCCATCCTGCCGCGCGGCCTGCTGTACCGGGTCGAGGTTCTGGAGGGCCCGGCACGCGGCTTTGTGTGCGAAAACTATGGGCAAAAGTTCGAACTACCGGGGCGCGGGCCAATCGGGGCCAACTGCATGGCCAATCCGCGCGACTTCAAAGCTCCGGTCGCTGCGTTTGAGGATCGTGAAACACCCTCGACCGTGACCATCAAATGGTGCGGGCAGTTCCATACAACTAAGATCGGCCACAGCCCGCTGGACGTGGTCGCGTGGCATGGCAATTACGCGCCCTACAAATACGATCTGCGTACCTACTGCCCGGTTGGTGCCATCCTGTTTGACCACCCGGACCCTTCGATCTTTACCATCCTGACTGCGCCATCAGGCCAGCCCGGTACGGCGAATATCGACTTTGTCCTGTTCCGCGAACGCTGGATGGTGGCCGAAGATACGTTTCGCCCGCCCTGGTACCACAAGAACATCATGTCAGAGCTTATGGGCAACATCTACGGCCAGTACGACGCCAAACCACAGGGCTTCGTCCCCGGCGGGATGAGCCTGCACAACATGATGATCCCGCACGGACCGGATCGCGAGGCATTCGACAAAGCCTCGAACGCCAATCTGGGGCCGGACAAGCTGGATCACACCATGTCCTTCATGTTCGAAACACGCTTCCCGCAGCATCTGACCGAGTTTGCAGCCAAAGAGGCCCCATTGCAGGATGATTACATCGACTGCTGGACCTCGCTGGAAAAGAAATTCGACGGAACGCCGGGCAAGAAGTAACCCGGTTTCGGGTCAGATATTTGGAGACAACATGCCATTGATGAAATCCTGGGTGACTTCGGCCAACGATCCGTCCCACCCGTTTCCGCTGAACAACCTGCCCTATGGGGTGTTTTCCGCCAGCGATGAGGAGCCCCGCTGCGGTGTTGCTATCGGCGATATGATCTTCGACATCACAACGGCCGAACACGAAGGGCTGATCGCGTTGAGCGATGAACCTCTGTTCGACCTACCCTTTTGGAACCCTTTGATGGAACAAGGCCCCGCTGTCTGGACCGCGCTGCGTAACCGTCTGGTGGATTTGTTGTCCGAGGGTTCACAGGAACAGGGCGTCGTCGAACCGCTGCTGGTCGCACAGGCCGACGCTGAACTGCATATGCCCTTCGCAGTCAGCGAATACACCGATTTCTACGCGGGCCGCCACCACGCCTTCAACGTCGGCACCATGTTCCGGGGGCCGGAAAACGCGCTGCCGCCGAACTGGCTGCACCTGCCCATCGGGTATAACGGCCGTGCTTCATCCGTGGTGGTCTCGGGCACAGACATACGTCGCCCGTGGGGCCAGTTGAAATCCCCCGATCAGGAGTTGCCCGCTTTCCTGCCCAGCCGCCTCTTTGATATCGAGCTCGAGATGGGCGCCATCGTCGGCACCCCGTCCGACGGCCCGATCTCGGTCCAGCAGGCGGATGATCATATCTTCGGCTACGTCCTGCTGAACGACTGGTCGGCGCGCGATATTCAGGCGTGGGAGTATCAGCCCCTCGGTCCCTTTCAGGCCAAGGCCACGGCCACCTCGATCAGCCCATGGATTGTCACCAAAGCCGCGCTGGAACCATTCCGATGCGACACGCCGGAGCGCGAGTTCGAACTGCTGGATCACCTGAAGGACTGCGGCCCGATGCTGTACGATCTGGATCTTGAGGTCACGCTTGCGCCCGAAGGTCAGACCGCAACCACCATCGCGCGGACCAACTATAACGAAATGTACTACTCCGCCGCGCAGCAACTGGCGCATCACACGACCTCGGGCTGCCCGATGAACACAGGTGATCTGCTGGGATCCGGCACGATCTCGGGCCCCGAAAAGGAAAATCGCGGCTCGCTGCTGGAGCTAAGCTGGGGCGGAAAAGAGCCCATGACGCTGGACACCGGAGAAACCCGATCCTTTATCGAAGACGGCGACACGCTGACTTTGAAAGGCAGCGCCAAGGGGGACGGGTTCACAATCGGCTTCGGGGATTGCACCGGCACCGTTCTGCCCGCTCTGGAAAACCCTTACAAAACATAACGCTGCAGGCTTCATCTTTTCAAAAATACTCCCGCCGGAGGCGTCCGACATGCGCCACCGGCAACTCGGCGCGGGACCTCGCGACACGACCCGGGGCATTCCGCCGCATTTGATCCAGATCGTTTTGCGCCACCAGAATCGATGAGACGATGCCCCCAATACCCGCCAGCAACAGTCACGGCGCGGGTCATCGACAGATCAGGATTGGGGGTTGCCCATGAACAAGATATTCGACTTTCCGCTTTATGCCTATGAGCGCAGTTCGGACCAGGATTCCGCTGTTCCGACCCGTCACAAGGTTATCGTGATCGGGGCGGGTCCGGTCGGGTTGGCCGCCGCCATCGATCTGGCGCAACATGGCGTCGAAGTTGTTGTTCTGGACGAAAACGACAAGGTCAGTTTCGGCAGCCGCGCCATCTGTTTCTCGCAGCGCACCCTGGATATCGCCAACCGGCTGGGATGTGCGCGCCCGATTTTGGACAAGGGCGTGCAATGGGATCAGGGCAAGGTCTTCTTTGACACGCGCGAGGTTTATACCTTCGACGTCCAACCCGAAAAAGGCGCGGCCAACCCCGCCTTTATCAACCTGCAGCAATATTATCTGGAAGAGTTCCTTGTGGCGCGCGTGCGCGACCTGCAGGCCAGCGGCGCGCCGATCGACCTGCGGGGCGGCAACAAGGTCGAGGCCATTGGCACCCATGACGATCACGTCCGGCTGGAAGTCGCAACGCCCGAAGGCCCCTATGTTGTCGAGGCCGACTGGCTGATTGCCTGCGACGGGGCCAAATCTCCGACCCGGCAGATGCTGGGCATCGATTTCGACGGGCGCGTGTTCGAGGATAACTTCCTGATCGCCGATGTGATCATGGAGGCTGATTTCCCGTCCGAGCGTTGGTTCTGGTTTGACCCACCGTTCAACCGGGGCCAATCCGCACTGTTGCACAAGCAGCCAGACAATGTCTGGCGGATCGATCTGCAATTGGGCAACGACATTGATCCCGAAACAGAAAAACGCCCCGAAAACGTGATCCCACGCCTGAAGGCGATGTTGGGGGATGACGTTAAATTTCAGCTTGAATGGGTCTCGATCTACACGTTCCAGTGCCGCCGGATGGAGAGTTTCCGCAAAGATCGGGTTCTGTTTGCCGGTGACAGCGCGCATCAAGTCAGCCCGTTTGGCGCGATGGGCGCCAATTCCGGCATTCAGGATATCGACAACCTGTGCTGGAAACTGAAACTTGTGATGGACGGCAAGGCCCCCGAAACCCTGCTGGACAGCTATGTTGGTGAACGGGCGCAGGGCGCTGATGAAAACCTGCGCAAATCCAGCCAGTCCACGGAATTCATCACGCCCAAGTCCGACATGTCCCGCCTGTTGCGCGATGCCGTGCTGGACCTGAGCGAGGTCTATGACTTCGCACGCCCGCTGGTGAATTCAGGCCGTTTGAGCCAGCCGTGCACTTATGACGGGTCCGCGCTGAACTCGGCCGATGCGTTGGATGGGCCAGCGCTTACCCGTCCGGGCTCTGCCTGTCCGGATGTGCCGTTGGGCGATGAGTTCTTGCTGCCAAAACTAACCGACGGATTCACTCTGCTGACGATTGATGCCGAAGCGCCCGAGACACTCGAAGTAGACGGGATCGAGGTCACGCGTCTGGCACTGTCGGTCAAAGACGATCCGTCGCTGGCGCTGAAACGCGCCTTTCTGGGCAATGCGACCGGCGCGGTTTATCTGATCCGCCCCGATCAGCACATCGCTGCGCGCCGCGACAGTTTCGAAGAAAACGCATTCCGGCAGGCCATTCGCCGCGCCTGTGGTAAGGAGTAAGCAAGATGACGGATGTAACCCTGACCCCGAACCTTGACGACCCGGATGCGTTCTATGCCGATCTTCTGGCCGCCCATGACGGTCTGGACAAGGCAGCCAGCGACGCGCTGAATGCACGGCTGGTGTTGGTCTTGGCCAATCATATCGGTGATGGCACAGTGCTGTCGCAGGCAATTCGGGCGGCAACGCTCAAAGGGGCCTGACAAGCCGCTTATTGGGGGATCCGCGTGACTGGCACTGTTCTTTATGACTACTGGCGGTCCTCGGCCAGTTACCGGGTGCGGATCGCCCTGAACCTCGCTGGGATAGCCTACCGCGCCGTTTCGGTTGATCTGACCAGCGCCGAGCAGCGCTCGGACACCCATCTGGCCCGCAACCCGCAAGGGCTTGTACCTGTGCTCGAGATCGATGGCGCACGTCTGACCCAGTCACTGGCCATTATCGAGTATCTGGATCAGACCCGTGGGCTGCGCCTCTTGCCTGACGACCCGGCCGAGCGTGCCAAGGCGCAAGCATTGGCGCACAGCATTGCCATCGATATTCATCCGGTCTGCAACCTGTCCGTGGCACAGTATGCCACGCAACTCAGCGGCGGCATCGACGGTATGCCGGGCGATTGGATGAAACGATTTATCCGGCCTGGTCTGCTGGCGTTTGAGGCTCTGCTGGGCGGGTTCCAGCAAGCCCCCTACTGCACCGGATCCCGGCCCGGGCTGGCCGATCTGTGCCTGATCCCACAGCTATACAACGCGCGCCGCTGGCAGGTGGATCTGTCGGATATGCCACGCCTGCTGGATGTCGAGGCCGCGTGCGCAACCCTTCCGGCTTTTCAGCCCGCGCACCCGGACCAGCACCAGCCCGAAACATAGCGCACATATTCTGTGTGCGCGTACGGGTATCAATCCTCTCGGCGCGCTCATACCTTGACGCAATCCGCCAAGAACGAGGTCCCAATGTCCGAGAT
This sequence comes from Ruegeria sp. BG5, assembly GCF_056538425.1. Classification (NCBI taxonomy): domain Bacteria; kingdom Pseudomonadati; phylum Pseudomonadota; class Alphaproteobacteria; order Rhodobacterales; family Roseobacteraceae; genus Ruegeria; species Ruegeria sp. BG5. The sequence goes on from NZ_JBQFTC010000006.1 coordinate 85,746, forward strand.
CACCGGCTATCACGCGCATGTCTATTTCGACGCGCAGACGCAAGACACCGCCCAGCGCATCTGCGAAGAGGCCGAGCGCCTGTTCCCCGTGCAGAAGGGCCGCATGCACGCCCGCAATGTTGGCCCGCACCCCCGCTGGAGTTGCCAGTTGGGCTTTGCCGCCGACGCATTCGATCAGGTCATCCCGTGGCTGATGCTCAACCGGCAAGGCCTGACCGTATTCACCCATCCCGAAACCGGAGATCACCTGGCCGATCACCGCGACCATGCGTTTTGGATGGGAGAGCTGTTGGAACTGGACCTGTCGATTTTCGACAAAGCCTAACCCAACGTGCGCGCCTGATCCCGCAATACGAATTTCTGGATCTTGCCGGTGGATGTCTTGGGCAATGCGCCGAACACCACTGTCTTGGGCGCTTTGAAATGGGCCATGTTGTCCCGGCAGAACGCAATCAACTCGACCTCGGTCGCGGATGTGTCGGGTTTGAGTTCCACAAAGGCACACGGCGTTTCGCCCCATTTGTCATCGGGGCGGGCCACCACGGCGGCCTCCATCACCGCCGGATGCTTGTACAGGATGCCTTCCACTTCGACGGACGAGATATTTTCGCCCCCCGAAATGATGATATCCTTGGACCGGTCCTTGATGGCGATATAGCCATCCGGATGCATCACCCCCAAATCGCCCGAGGCAAACCATCCGCCGTTGAAAGCCGCGTCGGTGGCGTCGGGATTTTTCAGATACCCCTTCATCACCACGTTGCCCTGCATGAATATCTCACCCATCGTCTCGCCATCAGAAGGCACCGGCTGCAAGCTATCGGGGTCGGCAACCATCAGCCCGGACAGCGCGGTATAGCGCACCCCTTGCCGCACTTTCAGAACCGCGCGATCCTCGGGGCTTTTGTCATTCCATTCCTCTTTCCACGCACAGACGACCGAGGGGCCGTAGGTTTCAGTCAGACCGTAGACATGAGTCACCTCGACGCCCATCGCCTCCATCGCTTCGATCACGGCGGCGGGCGGCGGGGCACCTGCGGTCATCACCTTGATCTGGTGCTCGAAGTCCTTCAGATGATCCGGCGCGTGGGCCAGCATGTTCAGCACAATCGGTGCGCCACAGAAATGAGTTACTTTCTCGTCGCGGAAGGCGGCATAAATCGGTTCGGCCCGAACCGCGCGCAAGCAGACCGAAACACCTGCATTGGCCGCCATCGCCCAAGGGAAGCACCAGCCGTTGCAGTGAAACATCGGCAGGGTCCAAAGATAGACCGAATGCTTGGGCATATCCCAGTCCAGCAGGTCCGACTGCGCGTTCAGCGCCGCCCCCCGGTGATGGTAGACGACGCCTTTCGGGTTGCCCGTCGTGCCCGAGGTGTAGTTCAGCGTGATCGCATCCCATTCATCGGCTGGCAGAGACCAGTCGAATTCCGGGTCGCCTTCGGACAGCAGCGCGTCAAAGGTCAGATCGCTCAGCCGCGTGCCGCCATCGAAACTTGGGTCTTCAATGTCCACGACCAGTAGATCGTGATCGACCTGCTGCAACGCCTCTTTGACCACAGCCGAGAATTCAGGATCGACCAGCAGCACCTTCGCCTCGGCATGGTTTAGGATGAAGGCGATGATGGCCGCATCCAGCCGCGTATTGATCGCGTTCAGAACCGCACCAGCCATGGGGATGGCAAAATGCGCCTCGTAAAGCTCGGGGATATTGGCCGCGATGATCGACACGGTATCCCCGCGCCCGATCCCCCGCGCGGACAGCGCACCCGCCAGACGGCGGCAACGTGCATAGGTTTCGACCCATGTATAGCGCCGGTCGCCATACACGACCGAGGGGTAGTCGGGATAAACCTGCGCGGTGCGCTCAATAAAGCTCAGCGGTGACAAGGGCGTGTAATTCGCACGGCACTTGTCCAGATGATCGTCATAGATGCTGGCTGACATCGGCTATCTCCCCATAAACCGTTTGGGCGACTTGATCACAAAGTCGCCATCCTGACAAATCCGTAAAACTACGACACCGATCCCGTCTGGCAATAAGGTATGATATGATCTGGCCCTATCTCAAACTGGCCATTCGCGGTGATCTAGAGCATCTCAAACAACCGAACGGGCGTGGACGCCTGTGTCCCGCGCGAAGCACTTCATTGAAAGGACATGTCATGGACGGCACGTTCAACGAAAACGATCTCTCCCGCGTCGTCGAAGCCGACCGCGCCCATATCTGGCATCACCTGTTCCAGCATAAGCCACTGGAAACAAGTGATCCACGCATCATTGTCGAGGGCAAAGGCATGCGTGTCTGGGATCAGAAGGGTAAAGAACACTTGGACGCTGTTTCAGGCGGGGTCTGGACAGTCAACGTCGGCTATGGCCGCGAGTCCATCGCGAAAGCGGTTTACGATCAGCTGATGAAGCTGTGCTATTTCGCGAACTCGGCGGGCTCGATTCCCGGGTCGATCTTTGCCGAAAACCTGATCGACAAGATGCCCGGCATGAGCCGCGTATATTACACCAACTCGGGCTCGGAAGCGAACGAGAAAGCCTTCAAGATAGTTCGTCAGATCGCCCACAAGCGTTATGGCGGCAAGAAGACCAAAATCTTGTATCGCGATCGCGACTATCACGGCTCGACCCTGGCAACCATGTCGGCGGGCGGTCAGGACGAACGTACGGCGCAATACGGTCCTTTCGCACCCGACTTCGTGCGTGTGCCCCATTGCATGGAATACCGCAAGCATGAGTTGGATGGCGCGCCCGAAGAGAATTTCGGCGAATGGGCTGCCAATCAGATCGAAGAGGTCATTCTGCGCGAAGGTCCCGACACAGTGGGTGCCCTGTGCCTTGAGCCGGTAACCGCTGGAGGCGGCGTGATCGAAGCGCCCGAGGGCTACTGGCCGCGCGTGCAGGAAATCTGCAAGAAATACGACGTGCTGCTGCACATCGATGAGGTGGTCTGCGGCGTGGGCCGCACCGGCACCTGGTTCGGCTATCAACAATATGGCATCAAGCCGGACTTCGTAACCATGGCAAAGGGTGTCGCCTCAGGCTATGCGGCGATTGCCTGCATGGTCACTACCGAGGAAGTCTTTGATATGTTCAAAGATGATGCCTCGGACCCGATGAACTACTTCCGCGATATCTCGACCTTTGGTGGCTGCACTGCGGGTCCGGCGGCCGCAATCGAGAACATGCGGATCATTCAGGATGAGAACCTGCTGGGCAACTGTTCTGCCATGGGCGACCGGATGATGGGCAACCTTCAGGCACTAATGGAAAAGCATAAAGTCATCGGCGACGTGCGCGGCAAGGGCCTGTTCCTAGGCGCTGAATTGGTCGCGGATCGTGGATCGAAAGAGCCGGTGGACGAGAAGCTGGCTCAGGCCGTTGTCGCTGACTGCATGGCACAGGGAGTGATCATTGGCGTCACCAACCGCTCGATCCCGAGCCGCAACAACACCCTGTGCTTCTCGCCCGCGCTGATCGCGACTGCGGATGACATCGATCAGATCACCGACGCGGTCGATGGCGCGCTGGGACGTGTGTTTGGGTAGTTTGTTTCAAGGCTCACTGCTCTCTACATACATTAAAGCCGGCGCAAATTGCGCCGGTTTTCCCTTGTCGAACTATCGACAGTCATCGAGACTAAAGCTCGCATCCTCGTTTCGGAGTAAGAGGATAGAATTTGCCAATCGCAAAAAGTTCAACTGTTACGTAACTGCAAATATGTTATCGGAAAAATCTACGTAAAAGCTGTTTCATATGGCAGTGATGTCGGATACACGCATCGCCAAATTATTAGGGAAACAGTTAAGCTTCAACGTGATGCCGCGATCATCTTTACGTCGCCATAATGATCCTGCAAAATGAAACCGATGTTTTCCAACAACTGCATCACCTGACCTAGGCATTTCGACAAATCAGCGCAAATGTCATCAAGCTCAATTTTACTTACTCCCTGCTGTGCGGGAGTAAGCGTCTCGAATTTAGCTGTTATTTGCGACCATTTTGACACCAACATTTCCATTTTCTTTTCAATGGCTTCGAGGACTGTCAATTCCTGCCTTGTTAGAACTTCAGCCAATTCCTCGCGGGTTATCTCCTTAGCCACCTGCCCATTGGTCGTGTGAACCAGCGCGTCACCTGAGGCAGATGTCTCAATCTTTTCATAGTGCTCTCGAGGCGGGCTATTATCAACCTCCCCGGTCGCACGAAACTTAGCCCACGTATCATATACTTTATCCACCAACCCAACGGCAGAAGAAATTGTTTTTATTGCGATTGCGGCAGTAGCAGGATCAACCATGGCAGATTACTCAATCTCAGAACATAAAATACAGGGCAATTGTGGCGGGCGATGGCAATTGGAGTCAAACAAAAATAGTAGCGCTTCAAATCGCACAGCTCAAAATTTGACAATATAGAACATTGCGTACACGAACAAAAAAAGCCGCCCCAAACGGGACGGCCCTTCTTTCACTGTCTCTTTTCAGAGGATCAGGCAGTCAGAGCGGCCTGAGCTTTGGCGACGATCGCGCCGAACGCTTCCGGTTCGTGCACGGCCAGATCGGCCAGAACTTTGCGGTCCACTTCGATACCGGCCAGGTTCAGGCCGTTGATGAAGCGGGAATATGTCAGAGCCTCGTCATGGCTACGCACAGCAGCGTTGATACGCTGGATCCACAGCGCGCGGAAGTTGCGCTTGCGGTTCTTGCGGTCGCGGGTTGCGTACTGGTTGGCCTTGTCTACGGCCTGACGGGCAACCTTGAAGGTGCTCTTGCGGCGGCCATAGTAACCTTTGGCGGCCTTGATGACCTTCTTGTGACGGGCGTGAGTTACGGTTCCACCTTTAACGCGGGACATCTCTTAATCTCCTCTTAGCGGTCGTAGGGCATGTAGCCCTTGACGATCTTGGCGTCGGGGGCGGACAGGGTGGTGTTGCCACGGGCGTCGCGGATGAATTTCTTGGTCCGCTTGATCATGCCGTGCCGTTTGCCGGCCTGGCCAGCAAGGACCTTACCGGTCGCAGTCACCTTGAAGCGCTTTTTGGCGCTCGATTTGGTCTTCATCTTAGGCATTTCCGTCTCCTTTTTCGGGTTCGGTTTCAGACGCGACTCGGCATGCCATCTCGGCCGGTCACGCGATCAGAAGCGCCGTTTACGCAAGTTCGGTCATACTGGCAAGGGGGTTCGGCCCAGAATCTGCGATTTTCGCAGGCTGGCGACGTACCGGGGCGACAAAGGCCGCCCCGGTCTTTGGGTCAGTGTTCGAATTTGCGGATCTCGCCGCTTTTCAAACGTTCCGCATAGGACGCCAGTTCCTGACGCACCACTTTCATCAGGAAGTACAGCGCAAAGACGTTCACAACCGCCATGGCAAAGATCGCCGCATCCGAGAAGTCGATGACCGGGCCAAGATTGGCCGCCGCACCGATCACCACGAAGATGCAGAAGATGATCTTGAACACCAGTTCCTTGGTGTGGCCTTCGCCGAACAGATAGGTCCAGGCCTTGAGGCCGTAATAGGACCAGCTGATCATGGTCGAGAAGGCAAACAGCACCACAGCAATCGCCAGGATGAACGGGAACCAGCTGAACGCGCTGCCGAAGGCCGCCGAAGTCAGGCTGACGCCCGAGTTGCCGTCGACGGTTGCGATGGCATTGCCTGCCTCGTTCAGCATGTAGTTTCCGGTTGCCGGATCAACGATCAGCTGCTGGGTGATGATGATCACCAGCGCCGTCATGGTGCAGATCACAACGGTATCGATGAAAGGCTCAAGCAGCGACACGAAGCCTTCGGTGATCGGTTCCTTGGTCCGCACAGCCGAGTGTGCAATCGCAGCCGAACCAACGCCCGCTTCGTTCGAGAACGCCGCACGGCGGAAGCCCTGAATCAGCGCGCCAACCATGCCGCCGGCAACACCGAGGCCGGTAAAGGCGCCAGCAAAGATCTGGCCAAAGGCCCAGCCGATCTGATCCGCGTGCATGATGATGATGACCAGTGCGGCCAGCACATACATGACACCCATGAAGGGAACGACCTTTTCGGTCACGCGCGCGATGGATTTCAGGCCGCCCACGATCACCGCAAAAACGATGGCCGCAAAGACCAAACCGGTGATCCAGCCCGGATAGTCCCCGACGATGCCTGCAATCTGCTGATGCGCCTGATTGGCCTGGAACATGTTGCCCCCGCCCAGCGCGCCAAGGATACAGAAGATCGAGAACAGAACCGCCAGAATCTTACCACCCGGCAGGCCCAGTTCGGCAAAGCCCTTGGACATATAGTACATCGGGCCACCCGAAACGGTGCCGTCTTCGTATTCGTTGCGGTATTTTACACCCAGCGTACATTCGGTGAATTTCGACGCCATGCCCAAAAGGCCCGCGACGATCATCCAGAAGGTCGCGCCCGGTCCGCCGATCCCAATGGCAACGGCCACACCGGCGATGTTGCCCAGACCGACCGTACCCGACAGGGCTGTGGCCAGAGCCTGAAAGTGGCTGACCTCACCCGCATCGTTTGGGTCGGAATAGTCGCCTTTGACCAGGCTGATAGAGTGTCCGAAGAACCGAAACTGAACAAAAGCAAAATAAAGCGTGAACACGGTCGCCGCGACCACCAGCCAGCCGACGATCCACGGGAACCCGGTTCCCGGGAACGGCGCGAAGATAAAGCTGACAAACGGCCCGGTCGCATCGGCGAAGGCCTGATTGATCTTGTCGTCCAGGCCCGGAGCCTCTTGGGCCGTTGCCGCACCTGCCACCAGCATTGATACGACAAGAAGACTGAGATATTTGAAGGTTTTCATTTTCTACCCCCTTAGTTCACAACGGTGACTGGCACGTCGGCATGCATCACCAGATTCTGCGTGGCGCTGCCAAACAGCCGCTTCTTGATGCCGTCAGCCGAAGCGCGGCCAACCACAATCTGCGATCCGCCGTTTTCGACAGTGATCTTGTTCAGCGTCTCGGCCACGTCTCCGTGCCGCACGACGCCATGCGCCTGGAATCCGGCCGCATTCAACGCGTCCACAGCAGGGGTCACGATGCGGGTTGTTGCCAGCTCGACCTCTTCTTCGCGCCGTTTGTGGCGTTGTGCGTTTTCTTCAGGGGTTTGGAATGTGTACGGGGACCATTCGATCACATAAGCGACCAAAAGCTCGCACGTATTCAGCCGTTCCGCCAGGTCTTTGGCGAAGGCCAATGCGCGCTCTCCGGTTTCTGTCCCGTCCAGTCCTATGACAATTTTCGCTGTCATCTCGTTCCTCCGTTTTCGTTGTTATCCGGGGCCCGTGCCCCCGGCAGAGCAGCCGGAACTTGGAACTTGTGAATTTGACTGCCCTTAGGGTCTTTATCCGAAATTTCCATCAGAAAATGAATTCTATTCTGCAAAATTCGCCCCAAGCGGTCAAATTTCGCTTAAAAATCAGCGATATTCGCGTGGTGAAACAAGCCCGCCCGGCATGATGCGGGGCGGGTTGAGGGGCTGATTTGTATCGGGCTTATTCGGGATCGGTGCTGTAGATCAGCCGTTCGTCACATGGTGCAACCCGCAGAATGTTTGTCGTTCCGGGGACGTTAAAGGGCACACCGGCGGTTACGACGATCTGGTCGCTTTCCGTTGCAAACCCGCCGGCCCGTGCGGCGCGTGCGGCGTTGACCACGGCCCCCTTGAACCGTTGCAACTCGGGCGTCATCACGCAGTTGCAGCCCCAGCTCAGGCACAGCCTGCGCGCCGTGCCCATTTGGGATGTCATGGCAATGATCGGCACACCGGGTCGCTCGCGCGCGGTCAATGAGGCTGTGGTGCCACTTTGGGTAAAGCAGCAGATCGCCTTGATGTCCGTTTTCTCGGCGATTTCGCGGGCAGCTGCGACAATGCCATCCGCAACGGTCGTGCCCTTGGCCGTGCGCGAGGCGGCAATGATCTGCACATAGGTCGGGTCGGCCTCGACCTCGATGGCGACCTTGTTCATGGTCTGAACCGCTTCGATCGGATACGAGCCTGCGGCGGATTCCGCGCTCAGCATGATTGCGTCCGTCCCCTCATAGATCGCGGTCGCCACATCCGAAACCTCGGCGCGGGTGGGCATCGGGCTTTCGATCATGCTTTCCAGCATCTGAGTGGCGACGATGACCGGCTTGGCAGCGCCGCGGCACTTGCGCACCAGACGTTTCTGGATCGGAGGCACCGCCGAGACCGGCAGTTCCACGCCCAGATCGCCACGCGCGACCATGATCCCGTCCGAGGCATCCAGAATATCGTCAAAGGCCTGCACGGCGGCGGGCTTTTCGATCTTCGACAGGATCGCGGCGCGGCCATCCGCCAGCGCGCGCGCCTCGAACACATCCTTGGCGCGCTGAACAAAGCTCAGCGCCAGCCAATCGACGCCCAGCTGGCAGACAAATTCCAGATCGTCGCGATCCTTGGCCGACAAAGCGGCCAGCGGCAACACAACGTCAGGCACGTTCACACCTTTGCGGTTCGAGATGGTGCCACCAATCTCAACCGTGCAATTGGCATAGTCCTGCCCACAATCATTGACGATCAGGCGAATCTTTCCGTCATTGACCAGCAGCCGCGCACCGGGTTCGAGGGCGGCAAAAATCTCGGGGTGCGGCAGGCAGACACGGGCCGCATCCCCGGCCTGTGGGTCAAGGTCCAGTCGGAACGCGGCACCCTCTTCCAGTTCCTCAGCGTCGTTGGCAAATACGCCGACGCGCAGTTTGGGGCCCTGCAAGTCGGCCAGAATCGCAATCGGGCTGTCCAGATCCTTTTCCACCTGACGGATAATGCGATGCCGTTCGCGGATCTCGTCATGGCTGCCGTGGCTCATGTTCAGGCGAAACACATCCGCCCCGGCCTCGTGCAGGGCACGAATGGTATCATAGTCGTTGGACGCCGGTCCCAGCGTCGCCACAATTTTCACATTTCTAAGGCGTCGCATTGGTCTTGCTCTCCTCAATCCCACGGTGTTAGGGCAATGTTACCGCAAACATTGCCTTGGCTGCTTATTGCGCAATTCCCTTTCCGAAGCAACTGCCATACACCTGCGGCAAACTTGATGACAGGCTTATGACGTACACTCCGTTCTTTATCCACGGCGAGGATCGCCCGTCCCGCTGGCTGATCACCTGCGACCACGCAACCAATACCGTTCCGCCCGATGTGGGTGACGGCGACCTCGGCCTGCCGCGTGAAGATATGGAGCGTCACATCGCCTATGATGTCGGTGCCTATGAGGTATCGAAACATCTGGGCGAAATCCTGAATGCGCCGGTGATCGCCGCCAATTTCTCGCGCCTGGTGATCGACCCGAACCGGGGTGAGGATGACCCGACCCTGCTGATGAAGCTGTACGACGGCTCGATCATACCGGGCAACCGCCACGCCGATGCGGCCGAGCGCGAGCGTCGCCTGAACATGTGCTACCGCCCGTATCATGAGGCACTTGGGCGGTTGGCCGCCCTGCCCCATGCGGTTGTCGTGTCGATGCATTCCTTCACCCGCCAACTGCGTGGCCGCGACCCACGGCCCTGGCACATTGGCGTGCTGCACACCCCGGACAAGCGATTCGCGGGCCCGTTGATCGACCGGTTAAGGGCCGAGGACGACCTGTGCGTCGGCGTGAACGAGCCCTATACCGGGGTCCTGCCCGGTGACGCGATTGACAAGCATTGCACAACACATGGCCGCCCCAACGCCCTGATCGAGCTGCGCAATGATCTGATCGCAGATCACGTCGGGCAACGGGAATGGGCCGAGCGGCTGGCAGTTGTCCTGACGGATGCGCTGGAGGAAAGCGACCTTTAGCCTCAGATCCTCAACGGGTATTCCACTCCTGATCCTGGCTCCCCATATAATGAAGGAAAGGAGGCAGGTATGACTCAAGAGTTCCTGACAAGCTTCTTTGGCTGGATGGCGGTGCTGAATATCGCCATTCTGTTGTTCACCACCATGTTGATCGTCCTGATGCAGGACTGGATCGCCGGTATTCACGGTCGGATGTTCCAGATGGACCGCGCGGATGTGAAACAGGCGTATTTCCGGTATCTCGCCAACTACAAGATCCTCACCCTGATCTTCTGCATCATCCCATGGCTGGCCCTGAAACTGGTCTGACATCCTGTTTATTGAAACATCGCCACCGGACCGCTAGGTCAGGTGGGACACGCACCTGAACCACCCGGAGCCAGACTTATGGACAAGCAAACCGAAATCGAACTTCAGGCCGCCGCCTTCCGCCGGTTGCAGCAGCACCTGATGGAAGACCGCACGGACGTACAAAACATCGACATGATGAACCTGGCCGGTTTCTGCCGAAATTGCCTGTCGCGCTGGTATCAGGAAGCGGCCAATGAAAAGGGCATCGAGATGGGCAAGGACGAAGCCCGTCAGATTTTCTACGGCATGACCATGGATGAGTGGAAGGCCAACTACCAGACCGAGGCCAGCCCCGAGAAACAGGCCGCCTTCAAGGTCGCCTTTGAGGAAAACGTCACCAAGAAAGGCTGACGCCCCCGAAACGAATAAGGCCCGCCGGATTGGCGGGCCTTTTCTTTAGATCGCCGCTTTACGGCTTTCGTCCAGATAAATCTCGCGCAGACGCTTGGCGACCGGGCCGGGCGTCCCGTCGCCCAGAGTGACGCCGTCAATCTCGATCACCGGCATGACAAAGGCGCTGGCCGAGGTGGTGAAGGCTTCGTCCGCCTCTTTGGCCTCGTCGATGGTGAACAGACGCTCTTCGATTTCCATCTGCGCCTCAGCCGCCATACGCAGCACGGCCTTGCGGGTGATGCCGTGCAGGATGTCGTTCGACAGCGGGCGGGTGACAATCTTGCCGTTCTTGACGAAAAAGGCGTTGTTGCTGGTGCCTTCGGTCACATAGCCATCCTCGATCAGCCATGCATCGTCGCAGCCCGCTTTCTTGGCCATCATCTTGCCCATCGACGGGTAGAGCAGCTGCACGGTCTTGATGTCACGACGACCCCAGCGCAGGTCATCAATCGAGATGATCTTGGCACCTTTCTTGGCCGCCGGGCTATCCGCCAGACCCGGCTTGTTCTGCGTGAACAGAACGAGGCTGGGTTTGGTATCCGCCGACGGGAACACAAAATCACGGTCGCCATCCGAACCCCGGCTGACCTGCAGGTAAACCAGACCTTCCTCGATGCCGTTCAATTCAACCAGCTTGCGGTGAATTTCCAGCAGCTCTTCCTTGGAGCACGGCTCGGCCATCTCCAGCTCATCCAAGGACCGCTTGAGGCGCACGGCGTGGCCCTCGAAATCGATCAGCTTGCCGTCCAGAATGCTGGTCACTTCGTAAACGGCGTCCGCAAACAGATAACCACGGTCAAAGATCGAAACCTTGGCTTCGGTCTCGGGCAGGTATTCGCCATTCACGTAAACGGTGCGAGTCATGTATCTCTCCTTAGCCCCAAAGTGCCGCCATGGGCGGGTGCACTCCGGCATCATCAAATGTCAGCGGTGTCGCGCGGTCTTCGGCCAACAACAGCGGGCCGTCAAGGTCCGTTACCATCGCACCCTGCGCCAACAAGGTCGCAGGGGCCATCGCCAACGAGCTTCCGACCATGCAGCCGACCATCACGCGATAACCCTCGGCCAGCGCCGCTTCGCGCAGGGCCAGCGCCTCGGTCAGACCGCCGGTCTTGTCGAGCTTGATGTTGACCACATCATACTTGCCCTTCAGCTTGGGCAGGCTGGTCCGGTCATGGCAGGATTCATCGGCACAGACAGGCACCGGACGCTCCATCCCGATCAGCGCGTCATCCTGTCCGGCGGGCAAAGGCTGCTCGACCAGGGCCACACCCAGACGCACCAGATGCGGCGCCAGATCGGCGTAAACCTCAGCCGACCAGCCTTCGTTCGCATCCACAATGATCTTGGCATCCGGCGCGCCCGCGCGCACGGCTTCAAGACGGGGCATGTCGTCCGGGGTGCCCAACTTGATCTTCAGCAGGGGGCGGTAGGCATTCTCAGCCGCCTGCTTCTGCATCGCCTCGGGCGTGTCAAGCGACAGGGTATAAGCGGTGATTTCAGGCCCCGGCACCGGCAACCCGGCCAGATCCCAGGCGCGCTTGCCCGCCCGCTTGGCCTCAAGATCCCACAGCGCACAATCCACCGCGTTCCGCGCAGCACCGGCTGGCAGCAGGTCCATCAGCGCTTGACGCGTGAACTCCGCAGGCAGCCCGGCAATCTCGGCCTCAACCGACTCGAGCGTCTCGTCATACCGCGCATAGGGCACACATTCGCCCCAGCCTTCATGCGCCCCATCCGAAAGCCGTACCGTCAGCACCTTTGCTTCGGTCCGCGACCCGCGCGAGATGGTGAACACCTGCGCCAGCCGGAAAACATCACGAGAGACGTCAATCTGCACGCGCACGCTCCTTCTTCTCGTTCAAAATACGGCCGCCGGAGGCGGATCAACACCCGCCTCCGGCGCGCCGTTCAGATCACAGCGCGGCCAGCGCGTCCACCAGTTTACCGGCACCAAAACGGTACGGGTCGGTCGCGGGCAGGCCCATCTCGGCCTCAACCTTGGCGATATAGGCCTTCGCTTCATCCTCGCTCAGGTGCTGGGTGTTGATCGACACGCCGACCACCTGACAGTCCGGGTTTGCAACCCGTGCCAGCGGCAATGCGGTGTCGCGCAGCTGCGGCAGCGTCGGCACAGAATACTCGGGCAGACCACGCATATGCGTCCGGGTGGGTTCATGGCACAGGATCAGGGCATCCGGCTGGCCGCCGTGGATCAGGGCCATGGTGACGCCGGAATACGAGACATGGAACAACGAGCCCTGCCCTTCGATGTGATCCCAGTGATCCTCATCATTCTCAGGCGTCAGATATTCCACCGAGCCTGCCATGAAGTCTGCAACGACGGCGTCCAGAGGCACGCCCTGACCGGTGATCAGAATACCGGTCTGACCAGTGGCGCGGAATGTCGACTTCATGCCACGGTTGCGCATTTCGGCGTCCATGGACATGGCGGTATACATCTTACCGGCAGAACAGTCGGTTCCAACGGCAAGGCAGCGCTTGCCGCTGCGCTTTTTGCCGTTTGCGATCGGGTAGCCGACGGTCGGTACGCGAACGTCGTGCAATGTGCAGCCATGAGTCTGCGCCGCTGCAACCAGATCACCCTCGTCCCGCAGCAGGTTGTGCAGGCCCGACGCCAGATCATAGCCCATTTCCAGCGCAGCGATCAGAACCTCTTTCCAGGCCTGGCTGATCACGCCGCCACGGTTCGCAACACCAATAACCAGGGTCTTGGCACCGGCGGCCTTGCCTTCTTCAAGCGTCATGTCGGTCATGCCCAGGTCGGCCTTGCAGCCGTCCATCCGCAATTGGCCAACGGCGTTCTCGGGACGCCAGTCCCGGATTCCGATTGCAACTTTGGCGGCCAGTTGGTCGGGCGCATCGCCCAAAAACAGCAGGTACGGTGTCTCGATCATTGCGGTCACTCCTTTGATTCCGACGCAAAGTAGACAAGCGCCAATACGAGCGCTTCGCGTTTTCACCGCCTAACCCCACACAGCACGCGAGGTTTTTGCGCCGTGTTCTCTGACTGCGCAAAAATATTCGAAGTTTTCAAACTGATTAAACTTTCATCACCCTTACTTCGCAGTCGAAACTGCGATTTCTGCACGCGCATTGCCGCAGGCGCACAATCCCGCTTGCGCTGATCTACGTAATTTAATACCTCAATCGAGAGAAAAATCGCAATTTCCTTACCCACAAGAGGCCCCGATGAGTTTCCGCATTCAACCCGCCGCCCCGGCCCGCCCCAATCGCTGCCAATTGTTCGGCCCCGGATCGAACACCAAGCTGTTCCCCAAGATGGCAGCATCGGCCGCAGACGTGATCAATCTGGACCTCGAGGACTCGGTTGCCCCATCTGACAAGGACGCCGCCCGCGCAAATGTCATCGAAGCGTTGAACACCATCGACTGGGGTGGTAAGTATATGTCGGTGCGGATCAACGGGCTGGACACACCCTATTGGTACCGCGATGTCGTTGACGTTCTGGAACAGGCGGGCGACCGGCTGGACCAGATCATGATCCCCAAGGTCGGTTGCGCGGCAGATGTCTACGCCGTGGACGCGCTGGTTGCTGCTATCGAGCGCGCCAAGGGCCGGACCAAGCCGATCTCGTTCGAAGTGATTATCGAATCCGCTGCAGGTATCGCCCATGTCGAAGAAATCGCCGCGTCCTCGCCCCGTATGCAAGCCATGAGCCTTGGTGCTGCGGATTTTGCAGCCTCGATGGGGATGCAGACCACTGGCATCGGCGGAACGCAGGAAAACTATTACATGCTGCGCGAGGGTGAAAAGCACTGGTCCGATCCGTGGCACTGGGCGCAGGCCGCCATCGTCGCCGCCTGCCGCACGCACGGCGTTCTGCCGGTAGACGGGCCGTTCGGCGATTTCTCGGATGACGAAGGCTATATCGCGCAGGCCAAACGCTCGGCCACGCTGGGCATGGTTGGCAAATGGGCGATCCACCCCAAACAGATCGCTTTGGCCAATCAGGTCTTCACCCCGTCGGATGAGGCTGTTTCGGAAGCGCGCGAGATTCTGGCCGCGATGGAACAGGCCAAGGCCAATGGCGAAGGGGCCACAGTTTACAAAGGCCGTCTTGTCGACATCGCTTCAATCAAACAGGCCGAAGTCATCGTGGCACAGGCCGAGCTGATCGCGGCCAACGGCTGACCAGACTGAAAAAGGCGCCAGATCTGGCGCCTTTTTTTACCGGCCAAACACGTTGTTTGGCGTCCAGGTGAACCGATCACCCTGCTTGCCCCACTTCATCATCAGGCAGGATGTGCCGTATTTCTGGAAATACTTGATCTTCAGCGGATACCACCCGGCTTGTGGGACCTCGACCGCTGTTCTTTGGTTGGCCTCACAGCCCTGACGCCCGTTGACGTAACCGATCTGTTGCCCGCCAACCCAGGCGTCGATGCCGTCATTCGACCAGGTTTCCAGTTCATACACACCCGGTGAGTCGAACCGGATGTAGCCCGATACTTCAGCCGCCACGTTATAGGCTTCGTTGAACGTCAGAACCGGATCGCCTTCGGAGGTATCGCGATAGTCCAATCCCCGCAAAGGTTGACCGGGCTTTGCCTTCTTCAGCAAAAAGTCCACTTTGGACAGGTTCTGGATTTTGCGCGGCGGGTTCCCCTCCCACGCGTATTTGACGTCCAGCCCTGCCTTTGGACTGGGCTGAGGGCTTGCAGGCTGCAGTTTCAGCGGCGCCGCCAGAGCAGCCCCGGCGATCAAAACGGCGGCTGCCGCAATCGCACCTGTACGAAAGAGTTTCATCATCATCTCCCTGTGTGCGCCGCGTTTGTTTGGTATTTTGGTCTACGGCATCATTAACGTCACACTAGGATGTGAATTTTTACCCTGCAAGAGCGTGAATCTTCACAATGTGGCCGCTCAGGCCCGCAAATCCTTGGGCGACCCCATAACCACATAGGACGTGATCGAGGTGACATGGGGCAGCGTTCCCAGCACATCGGTATGGAAGGTCTTATAGGATGGAAGGTCGGCGCATTCGACGCGCAGCAGGTATTCGATCGTGCCGGTGATGTTGTGGCATTCGACCACTTCGGGCGCGCGCTGCAAGGCCCGTTCAAACCCTTCCTGCGCGGCCTTGGTATGTTCGCCCAGCCCAACGCCGATATAGGCCACAAACCCCTTGCCCAGCGCGACGGGGTCCAAAACGGCGCGGTAACCGGTGATCACTCCTGCCCTTTCCAATTCCTGCACCCGGCGCAGACAGGCAGAGGGGGACAGGCCCACGCGATCCGCCAGTTCCAGATTGCTGATCCGCCCATCTGCGGTCAGCTCACGCAATATATCGCGGTTTATCTGATCCATCTTCGTCATTAATTGTGAAAATAAACAAGAAGCGCACCAAAACGCAATTTCATTTGCCACTTTTGGCGCAAATATTCGGGCCATGACTTACGACATCCTTCTGGCCCTGATTGTGTTTGCCTTCGTGTCCTCGATCACTCCGGGGCCGAATAACCTGATGCTGATGGCGTCAGGGGCCAATTTCGGCTTTCGCCGCTCGATCCCGCATATGTTGGGAATCGGGCTTGGCTTTACCTTCATGGTCCTGCTTGTCGGCGCGGGGCTGGTGCAGGTGTTCAACCAATACCCGGCCAGCTACACGGTGCTGAAAGTCGCCTCGGTGGCGTATCTGCTGTATCTGGCCTGGAAAATCGCACACGCCGCGCCCGCCGGTGGAAAGGCCGAAGTGGGCACTCCAATGACGTTCCTGCAGGCCGCCGCGTTTCAGTGGGTCAACCCGAAAGCCTGGGCCATGGCACTGACCGCGACCACAGCCTATGCGCCGGATCAGACACTGAACGTGATCGTTGTCGTCGCGCTGGTGTTCGGCGCGGTCAATTTACCGTCGGTCAGCACCTGGACCCTGCTGGGCCAGCAAATGGCGCGGTTCCTGACGAATCCGCGCCGGTTACTGGTTTTCAATTGGACCATGGCAGCACTGCTGGTCGCGTCGCTGTATCCGGTCCTGTGGCCAAGCTGATCACTTCAGGGGAAGACAGATCTCGGTCAGCAACTCTTCGGGCGGGGTTTCGCGCGGATCGTTGAGGTAGATTTCATAGCATGGCTGATCCGCAGGCTCTTCGCCGGATTCGGGCAACCAGTTGCCGAACAGGCTGTGATAGGCGGCCTCGATACCTGAATAGGGGCCTTTGTAGGTTAGCACCGCAGTCTTCCCGCCGGGAATTTGCATGTCTTCCATGCCCTGGGGCGTCTCATCGCCCCGGAATTCAGCCCCGGCATAGCTGCGCAACTGATCCTCGGGCACGTCATCGGAGCTGTCGAGATACAGCGCCAGAACCGGGCCGATCTGGGGCCAGAGCTGGCGGGATTCGCACAAGGCACCAAAGGCCTCGAAGCTCTTGCCAATTTCGGAATAGGCCCCCTTGTGGGGCAGCGCGATCACACGGCGGGCGGGTTCGGTTCGGGTTGTCACGGGATGCATCGGGTATCCTCCGGTTCTAAAGTTGGGATGAGCCGGCAGAAACTGCCCCGCCTTGCGAAAGGCACCGGGGCTGCTGCCATAGGCCTCGGTAAAGGCCCGCGCAAATGAGCTGGGGTTGGGATAGCCAACGGTTGCCGCGACCTGGGCCACCGGTGTGTCGGTTCGCACCAACAACGTCGCCGCGCGGTGCAAGCGCAGGCGCCGGACGGCTTGCGCGCAGGTCTCGCCGGTCAGGGCGCGAAACACGCGGTGCCAGTGAAACCGGGACATGGCGGCGACATCGGCCAGCGCGTCCAGTGACAGATCCCCGGCGGGGTTGTCGTGGATATAGCTCAGTACGCGCAGAACCCGGTCTTCGTAGCTGGTTGCCATCGGCATCCTTCCTTCTCATTGCTTTCCTCAGCTTGCATATTCGCGGCCCACAAATCTTGCTGAGTTGCATCCGGGGCGACGTCAGGTCATATAGCAGGGAACTTCCGCGTTGAGAGGCGTCATGACCCAGTATCTGGATTTCGAAAAACCACTGGCCGAGATCGAAGGCAAAGCTGAAGAGCTGCGCGCATTGGCCCGTGCCAATGAAGAAATGGACGTGAGCGAAGAAGCCGCCGCGCTGGACGCCAAGGCCGCCAAGCTGCTGGATGAACTGTATGCCGATCTGACCCCGTGGCGGAAATGTCAGGTGGCGCGCCACCCCGAACGGCCCCATTGCCAGGACTATGTCAAAGAGCTGTTCACCGAATTCACGCCGCTGGCGGGCGACCGGAACTTTGCCGACGATCTGGCGGTGATCGGCGGGCTGGCCCGGTTCAACGACCAGCCGGTGATGGTGATCGGCCATGAAAAGGGCAGCGACACCAAATCGCGGATCGAACGGAATTTCGGCATGGCCCGGCCCGAAGGCTATCGCAAGGCCGTGCGCCTGATGGAGATGGCCGGACGGTTTGGTCTGCCAGTGATCACCCTGATCGACACGGCGGGCGCCTATCCCGGCAAAGGCGCCGAGGAACGCGGCCAGTCCGAGGCCATCGCGCGTTCGACCGAAATGTGTCTGAAAATCGGTGTGCCGCTAGTATCGGTCATTATCGGCGAAGGTGGGTCCGGCGGGGCTGTGGCCTTTGCGACCGCCAACCGTGTCGCGATGCTGGAACATTCGGTCTATTCGGTGATCTCACCCGAAGGCTGCGCCTCGATCCTGTGGAAAGACGCCGAGAAGATGCGCGAAGCCGCCGAGGCGCTGCGCCTGACAGCGCAGGACCTGCACAAGCTGGGTGTCTGCGACCGGATCATCCCCGAGCCCAAAGGCGGGGCCCATCGCGGTCGCCCCGAGGCGGTTGAATCGGTGCGCGAAGCCATCGCCGCCATGCTGAAAGAGCTGGACGGCAAAGATGCAGCAGCCCTGATCAAGGACCGCCGTCAGAAATTCCTGGATATCGGGTCGAAAGGGCTGGCGGCGTAAACCGTCAACCGCCCAAACGACGCAGTAGGTCAACCGATGCCTCGCCGGTCACAGGCAGGCCGTTGGCGCGTTGATAGCCGCTGATGGCGGATTTGGTGTTGTTCCCGATCACCCCGTCCGCGCCCTGCGTGTCATACCCGGCCGAGGTCAGGCGGCGCTGCAGGTCTTTGCGGTCCTCCAGCGTCAGACCCGTGGCATCTGGCCCGAATGAGGCCTGAAACGGAGCGCCTCCGGCAATCCGGTCCGACAGGTGCCCCACGCCAATCGCATAGCTGTCCGAGTTGTTGTACCGCTTGATGACATTGAAATTGCGGAACACGGCGATGCGCGGCCCCGGCACCTGCGGTTGCAGCACAGCAACCGGTGTACCCGACACGGTGCCGACCTCGCCGCCCCAAGGTTGGCCGCGCACCCAACCGGCACGGGATAAATAGGCCGCCGTCGAGGCCAAAGAATCCGTTGGATCCTCGGACCAGATATCGCGCCGACCGTCGCCGGTGAAATCCACCGCATAGGCCAGATACGAGGTTGGGATGAACTGCGTATGCCCCATCGCCCCGGCCCAGCTGCCGGTCATGTTGGCGGGCGAGGTGTCGCCCTCCTGAATGATCTTCAGGGCTGCGACCAGTTGCTTTTCGAAAAATTCTCCGCGCCGCCCCTCATACGCCAAGGTGGACGTGGCCGAAATCACCGGCACGTCGCCGCGCCGCGCGCCGTATCGGCTTTCCAAACCCCAGACGGCCACGACAACCTCTTTGTCGACACCGTATTGCGCCTCGATCTGCGACAGCGTCCCATTGTACCGCTGCAACATCTGCCGCCCGGTGCTGATGCGTTCGTCCGAGGCGGCGATGGCCAAGTAGTCCTCAAGCGAGCGTTTGAATTCCACTTGATTGCGGTCGCGCTCGATCACGCCGGGCAAATAGCCCGCACCCTGAAAGGCCCGATTTATGGTCGTCTGGGAAATCCCCTGCGACGCGGCTCGGGATTTGAAATTGGCCACCCAGGCATCATAGCCCGCATTCGGCACCGACTGCATACGCGACGCACGCGCACGGGATGGCGCGCCCTCGTCGCTGCACCCGGCCAATATTGCCGCGCCAAGGCCAATGGAAAAGCTCCGTCGATTGATCATGACTGAAATCTGCTCTTGTTTGTGATTTGCCTCAGCCTAGCGCAGACCGGACGCGCAAACCAGAACGACCGAGAGTGGCTGCCGCCAAATCGACGCTTCGGCGGTTCGCCGCTTAAGCAACCAGCAACCGCAACCCCTGTGTTACGTCGGAGCGCACGGCAAGGCGCAACCCCGGCTCGTCCCCGGCCTTCAGCGCGGCGATGATCAGCTTGTGATAATGCGGCGGCTCGGTGCGCCGAAGCCGCCCGTACAAGGACCGCATGGTGGGGCCAAGTTGCAGCCAGACCGTCTCGGCCATGGCCAACATCGCGGGGGCCTGCGCGCGCAGATACAGCGTCCTGTGAAACTCCAGATTCGACCGGATATAGCCCACGGCGTCGCGCTTGGTCACCATTTCGGCGACGGTCATGTTGATGGTCTGCAACCGGTCGATCAGCGCGATATGGGCACGCGGCAGGGCGCGGCTGGCCAGTTCCACCTCAAGCAAGGCGCGCAATGCGGCCAGTTCCTCGATCCGGTCATTCGTCAGTTCCGGCGTCGAAACCCGCCCCGATGAGGACAGAAACAACGCCCCTTCCGCCGCCAGACGGCGCACCGCCTCGCGCGCAGGCGTCATCGAGACATCGAACTCCTTGCCGATCCCACGCAAGGTCAGCGCCTCGCCGGGGGCGATCTCTCCGTGCAGGATACGGGACCGCAGAGTGCGATACACCCTGTCATGGGTTGCGATATGCGAGTCGGTCGGGCGTGTAGCTAACATGGTCTCATGTGATCACAAAAACCTGCGGGGTCAACTCGACTACGCGTCAAAGCGGTATCTGTGCAGCATCGCTCCGTTTTCACGCAACCACCGGCGCGGGGCATCATAGGGGCCAAAAATACGTTCGACCTGCGCCCAGAATGCGGGCGAATGGTTCATCTCGGCCAAATGCGCCACCTCATGCGCGGCGACATAGTGCAGAACTTCGGACGGCGCGAGGATCAGGCGCCAGGAAAACATCAACCCGCCATGCGAACTGCACGACCCCCAGCGGGATCGCGTGTCCCGCAGCGTCAGACTGGTGTACGAGCGCCCCAGAATGGCGGCGTAATCATCGCAGGCCCCAGTCAGCCGATCCCGTGCAAGTTCTTTCAGAAACCGGGCCAGACGTCGCCCCTCGGCCCCGGCAGGCACGGCCACCGAGTCTGTGCTCAGCACCACCCGCCGCCCCGGCGCGGGCACGATTCGACGCTCGGTGCCTTCGATCCAGATCACACCGCCCAGACGCACCTGTTCCAGATCGGGTTGGCCTGCCAAATGCTGCCGGATCCACTCCTCTTTGCTGCGCGCGAAACTCAACGCTTCGGCCTCGGGCACGCCTTGCGGATAGGTCAGGGTAACCCGCCCGTCCAATTGGGAAATCCGCAGGCTGATCCGCCGCGCCCGCGTCGATCTGCGCAGCGTCAGCGGCACCGGCGGCGTTCCCGGCAAAGCGTGATCTCCCATATCCCGACCTCTTCCGCGCAAAGGCTTTGACAGTGCCCGCCGCCTGTGGCAGGTGAACTGAATCTTTTAGACGACTCACCTGATATCAAGGGGATTTGACATGCCCAAGGAAGAATGGGGCGTAAAGCGCGTTTGCCCGACCACCGGTAAGCGATTTTACGACCTGAACAAGGACCCGATCGTCAGCCCCTACACGGGCGAGATCGTGGAGCTTGAAACCGGCAAAAGCCGGATGATTGCCGCCGATGCCGAGGACGCAGCGACCGCGAAAGCACGCGAAAACGCATCCGAGGATGATCTGGTTCTGGATGATGACGACAATGTCGACGTGGATCTGGACGACGATCTGCTGGACGATGATGACGACAACAACGATGACGTCTCGCTGGACGACATCAAGGACATGTCATCAGAAGACGAAAACTGATCTTAAGGCGGCCCTGGGCCGCCTTGGTTCTTTGTGCGGATGGCGACGGAAAGTTTTTGCACAATTCTATTTTTGGACTTGCACTCCCCGCCGTCGTCTCATAAACGTCCGCCCACTGCTTCGGCAGTACCCGGATGGGGCCTTAGCTCAGTTGGGAGAGCGCTTGCATGGCATGCAAGAGGTCAGGGGTTCGACTCCCCTAGGCTCCACCAAATCTACCTGGATTTGCAGTCTAACAAGACCACCAATCAATTCGGCAAGGTTTGCCACTCGTCGACTACAGCGTCGCTGCATACCGCAAGGACTGTACCGAACTGGTTCAGAACAGCCTCGCTTTGGCTGGGGCGTAGCAAGGCGATGTCGCCGGGTCGGGCTGCGCTTGTGGCAGGTCCTGTCCAAACCTCCTGATTGCTGGAGCGACCGAATATTGAGGAATAGGCGAACCCCTTTGGATGCACCGGATGTGCGAGGTAGTGACCGCCAAACACGGCGATATCGGTTTTGCGACGGGGCAGAAAATCCAGCCCGGGCAACCCGTTGCCGGGCATGGCCTTGAGAATTGGCGTCCCTATAAACGCCGCTGGCTGAAAGGCACGGGTCGCGCTGTGGTCAAAATCCGAGGGTTTGACCAGAACCGAGCCAAAGGCGACCTCGGTCGCTGAATTGTCCGAGGCATGGGTCTGGAACGTCAGGCTGCCCCCGGTATTCAGGCACAGGCCTGCGCCTTGATCCGGCAGTGCGGCGACCGCGCAGCGAAAGGTCTGGGCCGAGGCGCGGGCCGCTCTGTTTCTCAGAAAGCCTGGCAGTTTCGCCAGATGGGCCTCATAGCCCATCACACCGCTCAGCCGTGCCAAGGGATGCGCTTGGATGCCCTTGGCGACCTCGGCGACCTGCTCGGGCGTCAGACCGCCGCGATGCAGACCGATGTCGAGTTCCAGCGACAGGCGGAGCCGGGACTGGGTCTGATCGGCAAGGGCCAGATACTCACGCAACCGGTCGGGCGTATCGATCAGCCATTGCACCCGCTCCGCCGCGTCAGGACAGGACGCCAGGACACGGGCGGCGGATCGAACCGGCAGAGGCTTTCCGCTCAGGTGATCCGTTCCGCTTTCTGCTTTCAGCAAAGCCGTCAGCATCGGCGCAGAGAACGTCATCAGGCCCGAGGTTGGGATCAGGCCCCTGATATGATCCAAAAGCGGCAGGCAGGGCAGAGATTTGGCCACCAGTCGCCGATCCAGCGCAGCATCCGCGCCAGCATCGGCGGCTGCGCAATTCGCCTCTAACCGGTCCAGATCGACGGCCACAACGGGCTGATCTACGCCATGTTTGTGCAGCGTTTCGGACAATCGTTTTAGATACGGATCGCTCATGGCCGGAACAGCCGCGCCAATGCGGGTGTCAGGAATTTATCCTGCGGGTCCAGCTGCGCGCGCAAGGCGCAGAAGCGGTCGAAATCCGGATAAAGCCCGGACAGGTCCTTGTAGGTCAGGCTGTGCATCTTGCCCCAATGCGGCCTGCCCCCGGCCTCAAGGAACAGCGGTTCCAGCGCATTGAAGTACCGGCTGTGATCTTGATCCGCATCCGTGTGAACCGCGACCGAGATCCGGGGGCCGCCCTGAAATGGAGACAGACACGCAGTATCTCCGGCGGTTTGCCGAACCTCGATCGGGAAATAGATGTCCTTGTGATCCCGTTCCAGCCTGCGAAATACTTCGTTCAGCACGTCACCGGCGGTGTCAGGCGGCAGATGATATTCCATTTCCTTGAAACGAATATGCCGGTCGCTGCACAGAACCTTCCAGCTTTCACCAACATAGTCCTCGTCGGACTGCGCCAGCGTCAGCAGCTTCAACAGCACAGATCGTATGCCCGCGCTGAAGCGGCCCGTGTTCCGGGCAAGTTTCAGCACCTTGACCGCGATCATATCCAGATCGCGCGGCGCTTTGCTTTCCGGACTATCAACAATGGCATGCCTCAGTTCGACCGCCTTGCCGGTGAAGGGGATGTAGAAGAATTCGAAATTCCGGTTCTCGGCCCAGTTCTGGTGCATATTGGCCAGACACTCTGACAAATCGGTCAGTATGACGAGTCGGCGCAGGTTGTATTTGGGCACGACATTGATGCGCGCCTCGGTCAGCACCCCAAGCAGGCCAAGCGATACTTGAATCATATCCAGCGGCACGTCACCCGTGGTCAGGATTTCTCCGCCTGCGCTGATCAAACGGGCATCGGTGATCTCGGCCGACAAACAGGGCAAGCCGCGCCCGGTGCCGTGGGTCGCAGTTGCGGTTGCACCGGCCAGCGACTGCGCGTTGATGTCACCGAGATTGCGAAAGGCCAGACCCTGTTGACCCAATGCGGGCGACAGATCGCGCAGGCGGGCGTTGGCGTTCACCCAGACCTGACCATCCTTAGCGTCGCCGACTGTGGGCAGGTTCAGGTTTGACAGGTCCAGAATTCTGTCGGCCCCGGCCACAATGGGCGTAAACGAATGCCCGGCCCCGACCACACGCAGGCTTTCGGGCGCGTATACCGCCTGCTGCAAGTCTGCAAGCGTTTCGGGGCGCGCGACGTCGATCTTGGCGCTTTCATTCCCTGCCCAGTTTGACCACATGCTCCCGCTCCTCCGTTGCAAGAGGATTGCAGCCAGCAGTCTGTAAAACAAGTCAGGGAATCAGCGCGTTACGCTACGTGACCCGCACCTAGGCCGCGTTGGCCCGCTGGGCTGAGACGCGCTTGAACCACTCGGACACGGCGGTCAGGTCCGGGGCTAGCTGCTCGGCCTCGCCATCCGTGAACTCTTGAAACTTTTCGCTGTTCATCCCGTTCACACCGACCAGAACCGGGATGTCCTGCGCCAATGCCTCGGCAATCACAGGGCGGAACCCACGGCCATCAGCCTCGTGCTTGCCGAACTTGTTGATGATCAATAGCTGCGGCGCATCCGACAGCGAGGCGGTGACATAGCCAACCGCCTGCTCCAGCGCTGCCGGGTCCAGCCGACACCCTCGGGATTCGGTCCCCAAGGATTGGGAAATCCGGATTGTCTCACCTTCCGGCAACACGCGCACATCCATGTCGCATTTGCTGCTGTCAGCACATTCCGTGTTGGTCTGGACAACGCCTGCCAGCTTCGCGCCCGATGCCAGCAGATGCTCTGCCACTGCGCTCAACAAGCGGTCGGTTGCGCCGCGATCGGTGGTTGTGACATAGGCCAGATTCATCTTGGGACCCCCGTGGGATGAGTTTCAGAGTTTCAAATAGCACGCCGACTGCGGCTCGACCACTCCCGGCGTCAGGGAAGCGGCGACAGGCCGGTCACGAGAGGGTGTAGCACTAGCAGCACCGCATAGGCCGCAACCGCGCTCACCCACACCCAAGGCCCAGGCCAGGGGCGGGGCGCGCGCAGCGACAGGCGCGCGGTATTGCGTGACAGGCGCACCCACTCTGGCCCCATTTCGCGGGCCTTGCGGCGATCGATCAAGGCCATTCCCATCAGCGCGAACCCGGCAAACAGCCCAAACAGGATCACATGGGACAGGCTGCCATTGGCGACCAGATGCGCGACGGCCCACAGCATCAGGGCGGCAAGGATCGGATGGCGCGTGGTGCGCAGAATACCCGGGCATTCGGGGTCAAACCTGCGCATACCCATGCCACCAAACGAGAACGGGTTTTCGATGCTCAAACCGGCGATTGCCAGCCAGCACACAAGCGGCATGACCAACAGCGGAACCCATCGCAGGGCCTGCGCCGGTGGGATGACCTCGACATAAGGCGCGTTTGCCGCGGCTATGATCAGCCAGATCAGCACTGCGACGGACAACAACGAATAAGCGACGAAATAGGCCCGCCGCCCCATGGCATCGATCAGCCATCCACGAACGGGCGGGCGCACGGGGATGGCGTGGCTCAGCAGGAATACTGTCAACGCTGCTATGAAGATGCCCCATCCGGCCATTTCGATCTCCGAACCTGTTTTCTGGAATTGGTAGGTTTACCGGACCGGCGGGTCTTTGTCCGAAATCAAGTCGCCGGGCCATGGATTGGCAAAACCTCCTGCAATCTGGCATCAAAGAAAAAGCGTCACAGGCGGAGGCCGCAACAATGCGTTCATTTGATGAGATTTTCGACATCGCAGCAGGTCGCCACGGCGGGGTCGACGCCCTGAATGCAAACCTGAGCAAGCCCAAAACCCCCGAAGAACTGGCTGCGATGCCCGAGGATCGCTGGCTTGCGACCCTGACCAAATGCATCTTTCAGGCCGGGTTCAACTGGAAGGTCATCGAGGCCAAGTGGGACGGATTTGAAGAGGCGTTTGACGGTTTCGACGTGGGCCGCTGCGCCTTTATGGATGACGAGAAATTCGACGCGCTTTTGCAGGACACCCGTATCGTGCGCAACGGCACCAAGATCGCGACCGTCCGCGACAACGCGGCGTTTCTGTTGGAGTTGCGGGACGAAGGCGGGGCCGGTCAGGTTCTGGGCGGTTGGCCCTCGACCGATTACATCGGCCTTCTGGCGATGCTGGCAAAACGGGGATCACGGCTGGGCGGGGCCTCGGCCCAATATGCGATGCGGTTTGCCGGGCGCGACAGTTTCATCCTGTCACAAGACGTGACAGCCCGGTTGATTGCCGAGGGCGTGATCGACAAGGCCCCGACCTCCAAAAAGGCGCTGGCTGCCGTGCAAGAGGCTTTCAATGCATGGATGGATCAGTCCGGACGCTCACTGACGGAAATCAGCCGTGTTCTGGCGATGAGCATATGAAAACGGCTTGCGGAACCGATGGGGCAAGCTAAATTTTTCTTCATGGGTTTGCGTTTTTTGGTTCTGGCGTTTCTGTTTCTGGCGGCTTGCGGACGCCCGTTGACTCAGCAGGAACGCGACTTTGCTGATGCCGTGCAAGGCGAGACGCTGAATCTGGATCGCGTTCGTCTTGTCGAAGGTGCCCCGGTCGCGCCGATCACCTATTACCGCGAAGCCCGCCCGCGTCTGGCTTGCCGCGAGCGCATTCTGCCTCCGGTCGAGCCGGGACCGGTTACCGGGAAGCCTGCGGCCATCGCCTTGTTCAACAAGGTCTATTTCGCCCGCGACTGGTATCTTGAGGACTATATGTCTGACTATCCCGAGCAGATGAACCTGATCGCGGCCATGTTGCTGGCGCATGAATTGACCCATGTCTGGCAATGGCAAAACCGCAAGACCACCGGCTATCACCCCCTGCGCGCAGCGGCCGAGCATGGCGGGCGCAAGGATCCGTATCTGTTCGATCTGGATACCTCGCCCGATTTCCTGTCCTACGGCTATGAACAGCAGGGCGCGATTGTCGAAGAGTATGTGTGCTGCCGCGCGCTGGACCCACAGGCGCAGCGGACCAAACGGCTGCACCGTATGCTGGGCGCGCATTTTGACCTTTCTCCGCTGCCGCAGGAAGGGCGCGAGCGTGCGGTTGCCATCCCATGGAGCGATGCGAAGGTCGAAGGGATCTGCAGCTAAGCGTCAATTACGCTGCAGGGTTTTCAGATACGCCACCAGATCGACGATTGGCTGACTTGTCAGGATAGGCTGGCCATCTTCGGTTTTCATCGACGTGTCCTGCCCGTCGAAATACGGCCCGTAAACCGGCATCGGGCTTCCGTGGCTGACCAACGGATCACGCCCGTCAATCCGGGCAACAACGCGCGCGGTTGGAAAGCCACCCCCTTTCGCCAAGCCCGTCAGGTCGGTCGGCTGAATGACCAGAACCCCGGCCATCGGACCTTGGCCGGTGGCATCTATGCCATGGCACGTCGCGCAATAGTGCTGATACAGTTCCGCGCCCGTTTGCGCATCCTGCGCCGCGGCGCTGTGTCCGGCGAACATAAGCAACACAGATACAGTTCCGAGCTTTGACCACTTCATCGCATCCTCCTGTCAGCATTGGCATTTACAGGCTTGCCCGCGCGGCGGCTTGGCGCAATGATCCAGATCAACGAGGCAGGAGGGTTCGGGCCATGACACAATACGCAGCCATCATGCTGGCCGCAGGGATCGGTGTTCCCATTCTGGCCGCATTGAACGCGGCGCTTGGCAAGCTGATCGGGTCGCCCACCACCGCTGCCGTGGTCCTGTTTGCCATCGCCTTTGCCGCGTCGGCCCTGGTGATGCTGCTGTTTCCCGGATTTGAGGCGCTGTCCAAGGTGACGCGGGCCCCCAAACACCTGCTGCTGGCAGGCGTTCTGATCGCGTTTTACGTGCTGTCGATCACCCACGTTGCCCCGCATTTCGGGGTCGGAAATGCCGTCTTCTTCGTTCTGCTGGGTCAGTTGATCAGCACAGCCGCGATTGACCATTTCGGGCTGTTCGGCGCTCAGATAACGCCCCTGACATGGATGCGCGCTGGTGGGATTGCCGTGATGGCCGTTGGCGTGGCGATCACTCAGCTGGCTTGAGAACGCCGCCTTCAAGCCGCACCATCCGGTCCATACGCGCGGCAAGCTCCATGTTGTGTGTGGCGATCAGGGCAGACAGGCCCTCATCCCGCACCAGCACCATCAACGCATCGAACACCTGATCCGAGGTCTCGGGGTCAAGGTTCCCGGTTGGCTCATCTGCCAGCAGAACCTTCGGCTTGTTCGCCAGCGCGCGGCAGAACGCCACGCGCTGTTGTTCGCCGCCCGACAACGCCGCCGGGCGGTGGCTGGCGCGTGGGGCCACGCCAACGCGGTCCAGCAGGTCCATGGCCCGCTCCTGCGCCGCTTTTTCAGAGACGCCGTTGGCCAGTTGCGGCAGGGTGATATTTTCCAACGCGGTGAACTCGGGCAGCAAATGGTGGAACTGATAGACAAAGCCCACATCCTGTCGCCGCAAGGCCGTTCGCGTCCGATCGCCCTTGCCGCTGACATTCTGCCCGCCGATCTCGACCTGGCCGTCATCCGGCATGTCCAGAAGGCCCGCGATATGCAGCAGGGTGGATTTGCCAGCGCCCGACGGCGCAACCATCGCCACCGCCTCACCCGCGCGCAGGTCCAGATCGACGCCGCGCAAGACCTGCACCTCGCCCGGAGTACCTTGCAGATAGGTCTTTGTCAGGCCCTTCAGTCGCAATGTCACATCATTCATAGCGCAGCGCCTCAACCGGGTTCAGCCGCGCCGCGCGGCGGGCGGGGAAATAGGTGACGATGAAGGACAGGCCCAGCGACAGGGCCACAGCCTTGAGCACGTCGCTCAGGTGCAGTTCGGCGGGAAGGGAATAGATGACGCGGATAGACGGATCCCAGACGCCACCGCCCATCACATAGTTCACGAAGGAAAAAATCGGGTCGATATAGATCGCGAACAGGCAACCCAGGATCACGCCCATCACGGTTCCGATGATGCCGGTGAAGGCACCGCAGATGAAGAACACCCGCAGGACCGAGCCCTCGCTCAGGCCAATCGTGCGCAGAATGCCGATGTCGCGACCCTTGTTCTTGACCAGCATGATCAGGCCCGAGACGATGTTCATTGCCGCAATCAGTACGAGGATCGACAGGATGATGAACATCACGTTGTCCTCAACCTCAAGCGCGCGCAGGAACCCGCCCGAGGCGTCCTGCCATGTCCAGATCTGGCTGCGCTGGCCCGACGCTTCGAGGATGGGGATCAGGATCGGGCCCAGCGTTTCAGGTTTGTTGACCATCACCTCGATCTCATCCGCCACGCCCTCGCGGTTGAAAAACCCCTGAGCTTGGGAAAACGGCATGTAGACGCGGGTGCGGTCAATGTCATAGCGCCCGGCGGAAAACACGTAGACCACGCGATAGGCATTGACGCGCGGTGAGGTTCCAAAGGCGGTTTTCACCCCGTTGGGTGACGTCAGCTTGACCGTATCCCCCACAGTGGCCCCGATGCTGCGCGCCACGCCCGAGCCGATGGCGATCACATCCTCGCCCGTCTGAAACAGGGACAGATCCCCTGCCGCCTGTTCGGCTTGCGCAATGCCTGGCAGGTCCATCAGGTCATCGGGACGGATGCCAAATACCTCGACCCCGCTGCTGCGGTCGCGGTTGGTGATCAGCACCTGACCTTTGACCAACGGCGCAGCCCGTTCGACGCCCGGCACCTCAGCGATCCGCGCGGCCCGTTCCTCATAATCTGCCATGGTGCGCACCGGGCGGCCCTGCGCGTCAATCTCGCCCGAGGAATACACGGCGACATGCGCGTTGGCCCCAAGGATCGTGCCCACGAACTCGGCCCGGAACCCGGACCGCACCGCCAGGGTCGCGATCAGGGCAAATACCGCCAGAGTGATCCCGATCAGCGAGATCCACGTCATCACGCTGACGCCCCCCTCGGCCCGGCGGGCCCGAAGGTATCGCCACGCGATTTTCCATTCGAAAGGGGCAAAAGGCGGGGGTGTCTTGGCCATGCCTGCTCCGGTCTTGTTGTTTGGCGGCGACCCTTTCGGCATTTCGCGCGATGGTCAAGCCGCTTATGGGCGTGTCGGTCCCGGCAGGCGAATTCGGCGTGGAAAACCCCAATATCGAACCGAATCAGTTCCGGCTGCCGGACACAGCGCTCAGATAAAAAGTGATATTAGAATCAAAGACTACACTATTGGTTGTGACGACCTTCACAGACCGCGCGTCATTGTTTCAGCTATGAAGTCAATATCGGCATTGCGTGATCGACTGAACTCAAAATGCCACATATAGTAAGCAATATTATTTCGCTTTTTGCTTATTTTCAGAAACTTTGTCACCCTGCTTGCGGGGGAACACATTTCAGAGCGGGGGTCGCTCAATGAATATTCACAATACACCGGAAGGGTTGGACCCGATTTTGGTCCGCGCATCATCAACGGAATTGGATTGCGAAACGGCCGCGTTGCTGCGGGCCGCGATCCGGCCAATCTTCGCAAAAGCAGCAAGCTGGGGCAGCTTAGCGGATCGGCTAAGGGAAAAGGGCTATCGCCTTGCCTTTCTCAAAGGCCGCCTTTGCATCACCGATCGTACAACCGGTCAGCGCATCTGCGGGATACGGTTTCTGGGCTTTGAGCTGAAAGAACTGGTCAACCGGCTGGGCCGCCCCATCGTGGTTGCACGCGGCAATCAGGCGGATGGCGAGCTGCTGATCGCCCGCCCTGCGTCGGCGCGGTTGTAACACCGCGCCAGCATTGATCGAGGCCTATCGCCGTGGTCAGGCGATACCCTGATAAATTTCAGCGATCTTGGTAACAGCCGCCTCGGGGCTTAGTTCTTCGCTTTCGCCGGTCCGGCGGCTGGTCAATTCAACCACACCGTTTTTCAAACCACGCGGTCCGACAGTGATCCGCCAGGGCAGACCGATCAGGTCCATCGTGGCAAACTTGCCCCCGGCCCGTTCGTTGCGATCATCATAGAGCGGCTCAAGGCCTAGTGCCGTCAGCGCGACGTAGAGTTTCTCACAGGCCGCATCCGCCTCTTCATCGCCCTGCTTCAGGTTGACGATCCCGCAATGGAACGGGGTCACGCCTTCGGGCCAGATGATGCCCTTGTCGTCATGGCTGGCCTCGATGATCGCACCGATCAGGCGGCTGACGCCGATACCGTGGCTGCCCATATGTACCGGAACCGGCTTGCCATCGGGGCCCTGAACGGTCGCGCCCATGGCCTCGGAGTATTTGGTGCCGAAATAGAATATCTGGCCGACCTCGATCCCGCGCGCAACGCGGCGGCGATCTTCGGGGACCTCGTTGAACAGCGCCTCGTCATGGGTTTCATCGGTGCGCGCGTATTTCGAGGTGAACTCTTCCAGGATCGCCTGACATTGGTCGCGGTTGTCATAGTCGATCTCCCGATCCCCAAAGGTCAGATCGGTAACTGCGCTGTCATAGAAAACCTCGGACTCGCCAGTGTCGGCCAGTACCAGAAATTCATGCGTGTCGTCGCCGCCAATGGGACCAGAGTCCGCGCGCATCGGGATTGCTTGCAGACCCATGCGTTCATAGGTGCGCAGATAGCTGACCAGATGGCGGTTATAGGCGTGCAGCGCGTCCTCTTTCGTCAGGTCGAAATTGTAGCCGTCCTTCATGTAGAACTCGCGCCCGCGCATAACACCAAAGCGCGGGCGGATTTCGTCGCGGAACTTCCACTGGATCTGGTACAGCGTCAGCGGCAGGTCCTTGTAGCTGCTGACATGGCCGCGGAAGATGTCCGTCACCAGTTCTTCGGCTGTGGGTGTATAGAGCATGTCGCGGCCATGGCGGTCCTGCATCCGCAACATCTCCTGACCGTAGTCGTCATACCGCCCGGACTCGCGCCACAGGTCCGCCGATTGCAGAATCGGCATCTGGATCGCGATATGACCCGCGCGCGCCTGTTCTTCATGCACGATGTTTTCCAGCTTGCGCAGCACTTTGAAGCCCAGCGGCAGCCAGGAATAAATCCCGGCGGCGGCCTGCTTGATCATCCCGGCGCGCAGCATCAGCCGGTGGCTGACGATCTGAGCCTCGGAGGGGTTTTCCTTGAGAACGGGCAGAAAGTAACGGCTGAGGCGCATGGGTGGACCTTCAAAGGTGAATTTGGACTTCAAAGGTCATTATTCCAAAGCCCCGCCGGGGGCAATCGCGCATTGGCGAATTTGCGACGCCGGACCTGTCGGTTTTTTGATTGACCCGCCAGTCAGGGTTCTCAATTGTGACAGGACTGTAAATCCCATGAGGCGCCGATGCAGACGATTCAGGAACCCGCCCGCCAAATCCCTGTTGTTCACCAGACCGATATTCTGGTCGTCGGCTCCGGCCCTGCCGGGCTGGCGGCTGCGTTGGCGGCGGCGCGCGCGGGGGCCGAGGTGTCTCTGGTCGACCGGTTCGGCTGCATGGGCGGCAATATCACCGCCGTGGGGGTCGAGGGGTTCGCCTGGTACCGCCACGAACAGACCGTCGAAGCCGGCGGCATCGGCATGGAGTTCGAAACCCGCGCCAAAGAGATGGGCGCGGCAGTGCCCGAAAGCCAGTCGCTGAGTTATGAGCTGGACAGCGAAGGCTTCAAACTGGTGGCCGACAAGCTGGTCGAAGAGGCCGGCGTGCATCCGATGCTGCACCGTCAGTTCGTCGCCCCGATCATGGACGGCGACCGTATCACCGGCATCATCACCGAATCCAAAGCCGGGCGTGAAGCAATTCTGGCCAAAGTGGTGATCGACGCCACCGGCGACGCGGATGTGGCCCATCGGGCCGGAGCGCCCACGCACAAAACCACGCGAGAAGATATGATGGCCGCCTCGGTCATGTTCCATCTGGCGGGGGTGGACAAGCGAGCCTTTATGGAGGGCGTCAAGGCCGATCCCCAAACCTACAAGGATTGGGGCGGCGGTGGTGAATGGAACATCGAAACCAGCGGAAAAGAGGACGACATGTTCTCACCCTTCGTGCACAAGCCGTTCCAGCAAGCCATCGATCAGGGGCTGATTCCGCCGCATCTGAACACCATCGCGGGCACATGGGGTGCGATGCATGACACGGGTGAGCTGACCTATATGAACCTCATCCATCTGGCCGAGGTGGACGGCACCGACCCCGACAGCCTGACAAAGGGTGAGATCGAAGGGCGTCGCCAGTCGATGCTGGCCATCGAAGCCCTGCGTCGGTTTATGCCGGGCTGTGAAAACGCACGGCTTCGGAACTTTGGCATGACCATCGGTATCCGCGACACCCGCAAGATCGACGCGGTTTACAATATGACCGAGGATGACGCCCGCCATCAGGGCCGCTTCGAGGATACGATCGGCATCTACCCCGAATTCATCGACGGCTATGGCATCCTGATCCTGCCCACCACGGGGCGATACATGCAAATCCCCTATCGTTCGATGCTGCCCAAAGGGGTCAAGGGCCTGCTGGTCGCCGGGCGCTCGCACGGTGCGGACCGGGTGGCCCATGCCGCCACACGCAACATGGCCTGTTGCGCCGTCATGGGTCAGGGCGCAGGCATTGCGGCCGCGCTGTCGCTGAAAAGCAATCAGGAGCTGGATCGGTTGAATCTGACCCCCGTGCATACTGAATTGGAACGTCAGGGCGTAAGGATCAACTGATGGATACAATCCCGACCATAGACATCTCGGCACTGGCACACCCGGACAGCCCCGAATACAAGGCAACGGCGCAACAGATACTCGAGGCCTGTGTTGGCATCGGCTTCTTGTCGATCACCGGGACGGGCGTGTCGCAGGACAGCGTCGATCAGGTCCGGCAGACGGTGCGCAAGATCTTCGACCTGGAAGAGAGCCGCAAATGGGATCAGGCCATCACGCGCGAAAACTATCGCGGCTACATTCCGATGGGGTTTTTCACCCCGAATGACGGGTCGGGCAAAGCCGACAAATACGAAGGCTATAAACTGCATCACGAAATCCAGGAAGACGCGGAAATCCGGCAGGCCTGTGCGCTGTATGGCCCAAATATCTGGCCGGATCATGCGCCCGAGGCGCGCGGGGTCATTCTGGACTATTGGTCCCAGTTGGACCGCGTGACCGACCTGTTGCTTGGCGCGCTTGAGACCGGCCTGAACCTGACACCGGGGCAGTTGCAAGACGCGTTTCGCGATCCGATGACCAACATGACCCTGCTGCACTATCCGCCGCAAGCCGCAGAAGAGGACGGGTATGGTATCCATCCGCACAAAGACACCGACGCGCTGACAATCATCGCCCCCGACCCGGTTGGCGGGCTGGAGGTGCAAACCCGCGATGGTGGCTGGATCACACCTGACTGTCCCGAAGGTGGCTTTGTCGTAAACATTGGCGACATGTTAGAGCTATGGTCAGGCGGGCGGTTGAAATCGACACCGCACCGCGTCGTCAATCGATCCGGCAAGGAACGGTATTCGTTCCCTTATTTCGCCGTCCCGCGCCATGACGTGGTGATCCAGCCGCTGCTGCCCGCCCTGCCCGGTTTTGATCGCCCGGCCGTGCATTGCGGTCATTGGTCGGCGGAAATCTGGCGCACAAACTGGCCGGACGAGGCGGCGACAAGCGACACTCCGGAATTGGGGACGCTGGCGGATTAAGCGCCTAAATCTGCGTGTCATGAACCGCTTGCATCATGTGCCGGTATAAGCGAAGAACATCCCCGACGGTCAAAGCACGAGGACGACCATGGCGCTGCCGGTAAAGGATCAACTGAGATACTGGGGCTTCGCCGCAGCGATTTTCATTCTGATCCTGTGGGCCTTGGGCGACGTCCTTCTGCCTTTTGTGATTGGCGGCGCGATTGCCTATTTCCTTGATCCGGTTGCCGACCGGCTGGAAAAGCTGGGCCTGTCTCGGGTTGCGGCGACCGGCATCATAACCGTTGTCGGCGTTCTGGGATTCGTCCTGATGATCCTGATGGTCGTCCCGGCCCTGATCACGCAGCTGCTCGAGCTGGTCGATATCCTGCCCAGCCTGTTCAAACAATTGCGCGGTTTCATCGAACAACAATTCCCATCGCTGCTCGACCGCGAATCCAGCACCCATCAGATGCTGGTCTCGTTCGGCGAAACCCTGAAATCGAAAACCGGCGATGTGCTGGAAACGGTGCTGGCCTCGCTGGGGTCGGCCATCAACATCGTTGTTCTGCTGGTCATCGTCCCGGTTGTCGCGGTCTACCTGCTGCTGGACTGGGACCGTATGATTGCCCGTATCGGAGAGCTTCTGCCCCGCGATCACGCCCCCACAATCAAGCGGCTGGCCGGTGAGATCGATGCGGTTCTGGCCTCATTCGTACGCGGTATGGGCACGGTCTGTTTGATCCTTGGAACCTATTATGCAGTTGCCCTGATGATCGTCGGCCTGCAGTTCGGGCTGATCGTCGGTTTCATTGCCGGGCTGGTCACCTTCATCCCCTATCTGGGCGCGCTGATCGGTGGCACTCTGGCCATCGGGCTGGCCCTGTTCCAGTTCTGGGGCGATTGGGCCCATATCGGTCTGGTTGCCGGGATTTTCGCGCTGGGTCAGGTGACCGAGGGCAATTTCCTGACGCCCAAACTGGTCGGCAGTTCGGTTGGGTTGCACCCGGTCTGGCTGCTGCTGGCCCTGTCGGTCTTTGGCGCGCTGTTCGGATTTGTCGGGATGCTGATCGCTGTGCCTGTCGCCGCAGCCTTGGGGGTTGTGGCGCGGTTCGGCACATCGCTTTATCTTGACAGTCGCCTTTACACCGGCCTTGAAAGCCCGGATCAGGAAGACAAATAAATGGCTCGACAACTGAGCTTTGATCTACCAGCCAAAACCGCGCTGGGGCGCGAGGATTTCTTTGTCTCGCCCTCTAATGCGCTGGCCGTGGCGATGATTTCGGCCTCATCCTGGCCCGGCAACAAACTGGTGCTGAGCGGCCCGGCAGGCGCGGGCAAGACCCATCTGGCACATGTCTGGGCCGCCGAAACCGGGGGACGTATCGTGCGCGCGGCGGACCTGCATCATGACGAGGTGCCGGAACTGGCACGCTCGGCCATCGCGGTCGAAGACGTGCCGGATATTGCTGCCGATATCGAACAGCAAAAGGTTCTGTTTCACCTGCACAATCTGGTCCTTGCCGAAGGTCACGCCCTGCTGATGACCGGCCGCCTTGCGCCTCGGTTCTGGCAATTGCCGCTGGCCGATCTGCAAAGCCGGGTCGAGGGTGCGCATCACGTAGCACTGGATCCCCCCGATGACGCGCTGTTGGGTGCAGTGCTGGCCAAGCTGTTCGTCGACCGCCAGCTGAACCCCGGACCCGAGGTCATTGCCTATCTGGTCAAACACATGGACCGCCGCTTTGAAACCGCAGCGGACGTTGTACAACAACTGGACCAACTGGCGCTGGCCGAAAAGCGCGAAATCACGCGGTCGCTGGCCATCCGGGTTCTGAACACGGACCAATACGAAATGGATACTGGCGATTGACCGGGCACCGGGGATTTCGCATCTTACGTCTGGAATATCTGGAAGACACATGGATCAGACCGTCGAAACCGACATCCCGGATTGGGGCCCCTTCGGTAAACCTCTGTTCGATGACCCTGGCAGCCGCGCGCTGTCGCGGGTGGGGGTCGTCGATGTAGGGTCGAACTCGGTCCGAATGGTGATCTTTGACGGCGCGGCGCGCTCGCCCGCTTATTTCTACAACGAAAAGGTCATGTGCGAGCTTGGCGCCGGCCTGTCCGAAACCGGCAAGCTGAACCCGCGCGGGCGCGACCGGGCGCTGGCAGCGTTGCGTCGGTTCCAGCATCTGGCCCGCGATCTGGACCTGCCCGGCCTGCATGTCGTCGCCACAGCCGCCGTGCGCGAGGCAAAGGACGGCCCGGATTTCTGCGCCCAGGTCAAAGCTGAAACCGGCCTGCATGTGGCCGTGATCGATGGCGGGGAAGAGGCCCGGCTGTCCGCACAGGGCGTGCTATTGGGCTGGCCCGGGGCCTATGGTTTGATCTGCGACATCGGCGGATCCTCGATGGAACTGGCCGAGATTGGCGACGGGCAAGTGGGTCGCCGTGTAACCTCGGACCTGGGCCCCCTGAAACTGCGCGACATCAAGGGCGGGCGTCGGGCGCGCAAAGCACACATCAAGGGCACGATGGAAGACCTGCGCGCGCAGCTTGGCCAACAGCGCGACCGCCTTTTTCTGGTCGGCGGCAGCTGGCGCGCCTTTGCCCGGCTGGACATGTTGCGGCGCGGCTATCCGCTGAATGTCATGCACGAATACCGCATGACCACCAAACAGGTGCGCGAGACGATCAAGTTCATCGAAGCCAATGATCACGACAAGCTGCGCAGTCAGGCTGGCGTGTCCAGTTCCCGGATGGCTTTGATCCCTTATGCGATGGATGTTCTGGCCCGGCTGATCCGCACCTTCAAACCCAAGGACATCGCAATCTCAAGCTATGGCATCCGCGAGGGGTTGCTGTACGAACAAATGTCGCAGGAAATCCGCGACCGCGACCCGCTGATCGAGGCCAGCCGGTTTTCCGAATCCAAAGACGCCCGCCTGCCGGGCTTTGGGCGGCACCTGTATGATTTCGTCATGCCCCTGTTCAAATCCGCCCCGCCCGCGCGGGTTCGGCTGATCAAGGCGGCGTGTCTTTTGCACGACGTCAGTTGGCGCGCGCATCCCGATTACCGGGCCGAGGTGTGTTTTGACTACGTCACCCGCGCCAATCTGGGGGGCCTGAAACACTCAGAACGCGTCTTTATCGGCCTTGCCTTGCAACACCGCTATCGCAACAAACGCGAAGGCAACCGGTTCGCACCGTTTTACGAGCTGCTGGACGAGCAAGGGCAAAAACAGGCCGAGATTCTGGGCAAGGCGATGCGGTTCGGCGCGATGCTGTGGATGCATAACGATGCCAATATGGGACGGTTGCGGTTCTATCCCAAAAAGCGGCAGCTTGACCTGTTCCTGCCCAAAGCCGCGGGACCTCTCTTCAACGAAGTGGCCGAGGCGCGCCTGAACTCGCTCTCAAGCGCGCTGAAATCCGAGGCGCGGGTGATTATCAAGGGTTAAGCGCAAAAGACGTCAGATATCCGTGCCTTCGTCAGGGGCTTGTTCCTCGGCTTTCGGATCCTCTGGCGCGTCCTGAGTTGGCTTCTTACGGATGATAATATCGCCATTGGGCAGTATTTCGGGCGCTTCATAGGCGCTCCAGTCCTTGACCTCTGCGGCCAGTTCCGCCAGCGCGGGGCCCATTTCTTCCAGAAAGGACTGCATCGCCGGGCCGAAGGTTTCTGCCATGCCCAACAACTCGTCCAATGCAGGCTCCATTTCCTTGCGCAAGCCTTCCAGGAACAGTTCGGCCCCTTGCTCCATCAGGGATTTGCTGTCCTCTTCCTGCGCGAACGCAGTTGTACCGATGCCGGACGACAAGGCGGCGATGATCAGAATGTGTTTCATGTCAGAAATATAGGCACCGGGGTGGCGTGAGGGAAGATCACAGATCGATATCCAGCATGACCGGGAAATGGTCCGAGGCTGTCAACAATGCCTCGCGCAGTTCCGGGTTCGACCAACAGGTCGTGTCACGAAACGGATGCCAGATGCGCCATACCGGGCGGCGGGCGCGCAGGTCCTGGCTGATCATGATGTAATCCAGCAGCGCTTCAAGGAACTTCCCCTCTTTGGGCCGCGCAAACCGCGCAGTCGAGGGGACCGAGCCCGGTCGCGGGCCATGTGCCGTCACCGCATGCGGATCAAACAGACCCGCCTGCAGCAAGATTTCGACCGAGGATCGCCCGAACAGATGTTCGAACTCATCCAGTCCCGGCCCGTCGTTGAGGTCCCCCAGCAGGATCACCGGTTCCTGCGCCTCGACATGCGCCTCGACCCGCCGGGCCAACCAGATCGCTTGTGCCAACTGCTTGCGCCGATTGGCAATCGAAATCCGGATCG
Organism: Ruegeria sp. BG5; assembly: GCF_056538425.1. Classification (NCBI taxonomy): domain Bacteria; kingdom Pseudomonadati; phylum Pseudomonadota; class Alphaproteobacteria; order Rhodobacterales; family Roseobacteraceae; genus Ruegeria; species Ruegeria sp. BG5. The sequence continues at coordinate 124,644 of NZ_JBQFTC010000006.1, forward strand.
CTTCGTCCCGCGTTTCCGCCCCATGCGGTGCTTTGGATTTCAGATGCGCCCCGATCAGACGAAATTCAAATCCGGCCTGTGTCTGGATCGACAGTTCCATCGGCGGTTTTGAAAAGCGCACCACATCTTCGGTGGCGTCCACATCCAGATCGATGCGGAAATCGCCATCAAAACGGGGCGTATGAGCATCGCCCCGAGGATCGTGCCGCGCAGTCAGGGCTCCGGGATCATACAGCAACGCCAGTTCCTGATGCGTATCGTTGGCAAACCCCATGATCGCATGACTGGTTCGCAGATCGAACGCTTCGGCAAACTGTTGCAACGCCCGCACGGTGTTCTGTTTGCGCCCGGTGTTCGGAGCCTCGACAATCAGGATCGCATCCGCATCCAGCGCAGTCAGAACCTTGGCAATCGCCTCGACCTGCTGCGCCTTGGTTACGTCGTGCCGCCCGGACCAACTGTCATCCACGATCAGCGCGTCGTTCTTGTCGAACAGATTGGCGAACCATTCGATATTGTAGGTCGCCAGCCGCATCCGCTCAGGCTCGCGCGCCGTTGATGTCGTCCCAGGCGCGGTTGATGTCGATCATCTTTTTCTCGGCCAGCCGGATCGCCTCTTCCGGGACGCCACGTGCCATCATCGCGTCGGGATGGGTCTCGCGCACCAACTGACGCCAGACCTTGCGAATCTCGGACACCGGCATATCGCGCGAGACACCCAGCACCACGTAAGGATCGTTCGGCGCATCCGGCACAAAACGCGCGCGCAGGGCCAGAAACTGCGCGTCGGTCTGGCCGAAGATGCGGCTGACATCCTCAAGAAACTCGTTTTCGTTGGGATGATAGAACCCGTCGGCCATTGCGATGTGAAACAGCCCCTCCATCAAATCGCACAGCGTGGTGCTGTCTTCGGCGAACATCCGGGCGATCTTGCGGGCATAGTCCTGATAGCCTGCCACATCCGTCCGCGCCATGTTGAAGACACGTGCGGCGCCTTCCTCATCCTCGCGCGCGATCTGGAACACATCGCGGAAGGCCGTAACCTCATCCCGTGTCACCTGCCCATCGGCCTTGGCCATTTTGGCACCCAAGGCAATCACCGCAATGGTAAATGCCACGGATCGCTCGGGCGGCGAGCGCAGTTTCTCGAAAACAGCGGTCAGGCTTTCGCCTTGGGCCAGCGCGCTCAGCGCGTCGGATATGCGGGTCCAGATCGACATGGGCGTACCCTAGCGTCCCATTTCGGGACTGTCAGGTGGAACAGGTCACTCAGTGGCAAGAATTTTCTGCATCAGCACAAGATCCAGCCACCGGTTCCATTTGAACCCCACTTCCGGCATCAGGCCGACCTGCTGAAACCCCATCGCCTTGTGAAACGCAATGGCCGCAGGATTGGCCGAGGATACCCCGGCGACCAGAACATGGATCCCGTCAGCGCATGCTGCGGCTTCCAATTCCGTCATCAAAGCCCGTCCTGCGCCCTTGCCCCGCGCATCCGGGGCCAAATAGATCGCGTGCTCGCAACTACGGGCATAGCCGGGCCCATTCCGAAAAGGACCGTAGGTGGCAGAGCCTAGTACCGTGCCGTGATCCTCGACCACCAGATAGGACGGGCCACGTTGGCGGATGTCGGCTGCAATCGCCTCGGCACTGCGTTCGTCGGTTGTGAAGGTCACCAGCGTGTCGCGAATGATCGCGTTGTTGATCGCGGCAATGTCGGCGGCGTCCGAAGGTTGGGCCTGACGCACCCTCATTCCAGCACGCGCAGCCCGTGCGGCGTATCAAACTCGGCCCGCATGGACACCGGACCGGTGTCAAAGACAACCAGATCGAGTGCGCCCAGATGCTGCGCCAAACGCATCGCGTCCGGGTGGTACACCACCAGTCGCCGCAAGCTGCACCCGCTGTCCTGCAACATCTGCGCCGGATGCAGATCGCCTTGCCACTGGATCAGCGCGGGAAACAGATTGTCAAAAGGCAGGCGGCCATTGGGCGGCACGGCCATGCGCCAGCGCAATGCCCCACGGGTCAGATCGATCGGCGTGCCAACGCCATCGGGAAACAAAGCAAGCGACGCTTCGATATCGGGCACACGGCAAATCCAGTTGGTCAGGCGCGGCTTGCCCGCAAACCGATCCAGATCGAACCAGCGGGTGCGCTGAGGTGCGGGCGCATTCGGATCGATGGCAATTGCTTCCAGATACAGACCATCCCGCAAGCCCAGCAGGCGATTATAGGTGCCGAATTTCTCGTGCTTTCCGCCGGGCTGAAGCGGCACACCCAGCGCCTGTTCGATATGCGCGGACGCCTCTTCCAGCGTCTCACCCGCAACGGCCAAATGATCGAGTATCATGCGCGCCCTCCCAACAAAAACGACCAGACCCAAGCAGGTCTGGTCGCATGTTTTAGCCAAAGGCGGCGGACCACAAGATTTTTCGTCGAAAAACCGCGGTCGCTGTTAGCCGCGCGCTTCGCTGATCAGGCGCAGAATGTCCTGCGCAGCTTCGGGAATGTTTGTCCCCGGCCCAAAGATCGCCTTGACGCCGTGGTCATACAGGAACTGATAATCCTGCTGTGGGATCACACCACCACAAATGACGATGATATCCTCGGCACCGGCTTTCTTGAGTTCCTCGACCAGTTGCGGTGCCAGCGTCTTGTGCCCCGCCGCCTGAGACGAAATGCCGATCACGTGCACATCGTTGTCCACCGCGTCCTGCGCCGCCTCGGCAGGCGTCTGGAACAGCGGACCCACATCCACGTCAAAGCCGATATCGGCAAAGGCGGTGGCAATCACCTTGGCCCCACGGTCGTGACCGTCCTGACCCATCTTGACCACCAGCAGACGCGGGCGGCGGCCTTCGGTCTCGGCGAATTCCTCGATGGATTTCTGGATCGCGGCAAAGCCTTCGTCGCCTTCGTAAGCCGCGCCATAGACGCCAGCCAGCGTTTTCACTTCGGCGCGGTGACGGCCGAACTCTTTTTCCATTGCCATGCTGATCTCTCCTACGGATGCGCGGGCACGGGCGGCCTCGACGGCGGCGGCCAGAAGGTTGCCGCCCTCGCGGGCGGTGGTGGTCAGGGCCTCAAGCGCGGCCTGACAGGCCGCTTCGTCCCGCGTTGCACGGATACGTTCCAGACGCGCGACCTGAGCCTCGCGCACGGCGACGTTGTCGACGTCCAGAATGTCGATCGGGTCTTCCTGTTCCTTGCGGTACTTGTTGACGCCGACGATCACCTCTTCGCCCCGGTCGATCATCGCCTGACGACGTGCAGCGCTTTCCTCGATCCGCAACTTGGGCATACCCGAGGCCACGGCCTTGGTCATGCCACCCATCTCCTCAACCTCTTCCATCAAAGCCCAGGCTTTTTCGATCAACTCGTTGGTCAGGCTTTCGACGTAGTAAGAGCCCGCCAGCGGATCGACCACATCGGTCACGCCGGTTTCTTCCTGCAGCACCAGCTGGGTGTTCCGCGCGATACGGGCCGAAAAGTCAGTCGGCAGCGCAATCGCCTCGTCCAGCGCGTTGGTGTGCAGCGACTGGGTGCCACCCAGAACCGCGCTCATCGCCTCATAGGCGGTGCGGATCACGTTATTATAGGGATCCTGTTCCTGCAGCGACACGCCCGAGGTCTGGCAGTGGGTGCGCAGCATTTTCGACCGTTCCGACTTGGCCCCGAACTCGGTCATCACGCGATGCCACAGGGTCCGTGCCGCACGCAGTTTGGCGATCTCCATGAAGAAGTTCATGCCAATGGCAAAGAAGAAGGACAATCGGCCCGCGAACTTGTCCACATCCATCCCGGCCTCGGTCGCGGCGCGTACGTATTCGCGGCCATCGGCCAGCGTGTAGGCCAGCTCCTGTACCAGGTTCGCCCCGGCCTCTTGCATGTGGTAGCCCGAGATCGAGATCGAGTTGAATTTCGGCATCTCGTTCGAGGTGTATTCGATGATGTTCGAGATGATCCGCATCGACGGCTCGGGCGGGTAGATATAGGTGTTGCGCACCATGAACTCTTTCAGAATGTCGTTCTGAATGGTTCCCGCCAGCAGCGATTTGTCATGCCCCTGCTCTTCGCCTGCGACGATGAAGTTCGCCAGAATCGGGATCACCGCGCCGTTCATGGTCATCGAGACCGAGACCTTGTCCAGCGGGATGCCGTCGAACAGGATCTTCATGTCCTCGACACTGTCGATGGCCACACCGGCCTTGCCCACGTCGCCAACCACGCGCGGGTGGTCGCTGTCATAGCCGCGGTGCGTCGCCAGATCGAACGCGACCGAGACGCCCTGCTGACCGGCGGCCAGGTTGCGGCGATAGAAAGCATTCGATTCCTCGGCGGTCGAGAAACCGGCATACTGACGGATCGTCCACGGACGACCCGCATACATCGTCGCCTTCACGCCACGCGTGAACGGCCCGAACCCGGGCAGCGACCCCATATGCGGCAGATCGGCGGTGTCTTCCTGCGTATAAAGCGGTTTGACGTCGATACCTTCCAGCGTTTCCTTGGTCAGATCGTCCAATGGCCGTCCGCGCAGCTCTTTCTCGGCCAGCGCGCGCCAATCCTTTGTGTCGGTCATTGAGGGGTCCTCTTGTCAATTCGGATCGCAGATGGCTGCAATCCGTGCGTATGGTTGATCAGCATCCAATCGGTCGGGGCAACGCGCAACAAATTGAGCATCATGTGCATTTCGTCAGTCGCATTCGCGCGCGCAGAGGCTATATTCAACGGGACAGGAGGCCCCATGAACAGAACGCTTGCCCTTGTTTTCTCGGCACTAATCCCGCTGGCCGCGATGGCCGCTGACGGGTCTGCACCTGCTGATGATGAATTTGTCCGCCCGGTCGGCGACAGTGAATTGTCTGAATTTCTGTGGACCCACCGGCCCATAATCGTCTTCGCAGACACGCCAGCCGACCCCCGGTTCCAGCAACAGGTCGACATGCTGCTTGAGGGGGAAGAGGCCATGCGGGACCGAGATGTGGTGGTCCTGACCGACACCGATCCGTCGGCCCGATCCCCGATCCGGTCGCAACTGCGCCCGCGTGGGTTCCAGATGGTGTTTGTCGACAAGGACGGCGTGGTCAAACTGCGCAAGCCCTCGCCGTGGAGTGTGCGTGAGATTGGCCGGTCCATCGACAAAACCCCCCTGCGCGAACGCGAAATCCGCGAGCGGCGCGAGGGCGGCTGAGCGTTTTTGCCACGCCCGAAGGCCCCAGCGCAAAACGCCGGATACCTTTGGAGATATGACAAAAACGCGGTCATGATCACTCGAATTCGATGATCACATCGTCCACGGCAAGGCTGTCGCCGGGGCCTGCGTTGATCTTGGCAACCACGCCTTTCTTCTCGGCGCGCAGGATGTTTTCCATCTTCATCGCCTCGACGGTGCACAGCGCCTGACCTTCCTGCACTTCCTGACCCACCTCGACATCGACCTTTACGATCAGGCCGGGCATCGGACACAGCAGCATTTTCGAGGTATCCGGCGGCAGTTTTTCCGGCATCAGCTTGGCCAGTTCAGCCTGACGCGGACGGCGCACCTGCACCTTCAGGTCAGCACCCCGGTTTCGCACGCGGAAACCGCCCGAGATCTTGCCAACCTTCAGAACCAGCGGGCTGCCATCGACGTCCAGAACGGCCAGTTGGTCGCCCGGTGTCCAGTCAGAGGCCACGCGCAGGGTCGAGCCGTCCTCGAACTTGACCGTCGCGCCTTCTTTGTCGGCGTTGACCTGAACGGCGAACTCGTGACCTTCCAGCGAGACGACCCAGCGCTTGCCAACCTTGCGTTCATGGTTGTCCATCCGGCCCGATACGCGGGTGCGGCGAATTTCGGCCACGCGGTGCATCGCGGCGCACGATGCTGCGATCTGGCGCAGATCGCCCTCGAGTAGGGTGACACCTTCGAACCCTTCGGGATATTCCTCGGCGATGAAGGCGGTGGTCATGTCGCCGCTGATGAATTTCGGGTGATCCATCACCGCAGACAGGAACGGCAGGTTGTGGCCGATACCTTCGACCTCAAAGCTGTCCAGCGCCACGCGCATTGCCTCGATCGCGGCCTCACGGGTCGGGGCCCAGGTGCAAAGCTTGGCGATCATCGGGTCGTAATACATGCTGATCTCGCCGCCTTCATAGACGCCGGTATCGTTACGCACTGCGGCCTCACCTTCGGGTGCCTCGCCCTGCCATTTGCCGTTTACCTGCATCGGGCCAGCCGCGACCTCTTGCGGCGGGCGATAGCGGGTCAGACGCCCAATCGAGGGCAGGAAGTTGCGATAGGGATCTTCCGCATACAGACGGTTTTCGATGGCCCAACCGGTCAGGGTCACGTCATCCTGCGTGATCGACAGAGGCTCACCGGCTGCAACACGGATCATCTGTTCGACCAGATCGACGCCGGTGATCAGCTCGGTCACAGGGTGTTCCACCTGCAGGCGGGTGTTCATTTCAAGGAAGTAGAAGTTCTTCTGACCATCAACGATGAATTCAACCGTACCGGCGCTGGCATAACCCACGGCCTTGGCCAGGGCCACGGCCTGTTCCCCCATCGCCTTGCGGGTCGCTTCGTCCAGGAATGGCGACGGCGCTTCTTCCACCACTTTCTGGTTCCGGCGCTGGATCGAGCATTCGCGTTCGCCCAGATAGATGCCGTTGCCGTGGCTGTCGCACAGAACCTGAATCTCGATGTGACGCGGCTGGGTGACGAATTTCTCGATGAAAATCCGGTCATCGCCGAACGAGTTCGCGGCTTCGTTCTTGGACGACTGGAAACCTTCGCGTGCTTCTTCGTCGTTCCACGCGATCCGCATGCCTTTACCACCGCCACCGGCGCTGGCCTTGATCATCACCGGATAGCTGATCTCGTTCGAGATCTTGACCGCTTCTTCCGCGTCTTCGATCAGGCCCATGTAGCCGGGAACCGTGGAAACACCGGCGTCCTGAGCGATTTTTTTCGAGGTGATCTTGTCACCCATCGCCTCAATCGCGCCTTTCGGGGGGCCGACGAAGGCAACACCTTCGGCCTCAAGCGCCTCGGCGAATTTGGCGTTTTCCGACAAGAAGCCATAGCCGGGGTGCACCGCCTGCGCGCCGCTTTGGCGGATGGCGTCCATGACCTTGTCGATCACGATATAGGACTGGTTCGCAGGGGGCGGGCCGATATGCACGGATTCGTCGGCCATCGACACATGCAACGCGTTTTTGTCTGCGTCCGAAAAGATGGCGACAGTGCCGATACCCATCTTACGGGCGGTCTTGATAACCCGGCAGGCGATCTCGCCCCGGTTGGCGATCAGGATCTTATTGAACATGGAACGTCCTTTGGCTTGGTGTTCTGGAAACGCACAACGCCGCCGCAGGGAATGACCCCCACGACGGCGTGATGCGCGATGACGGACGGGGCGACGAAACGCGCCCCGGGAATTTCAGGTTAGCGGCAGGTGTTCTGCGTTTTGCAGTAGAGCACGTTGCCCGCGGCGCCCACTGCGGCCCCGAACAGCGGATCGGCGCTGAGCACGGCAGCGCCAACTGCCCCTGCACCGCCGCCCAGGATGGCCTGTTCGCCGGTTGTGTCGCCGCACGCGGCAAGGCCCGCACAGGTTGCCGCAACAAGGAAGAAACGTGAGAGTCGCATGATGTCTGCCCTTTTTGTCGTCTCGATAGCTTTGAGGGCAGATGCCGGTTTTGGGCCTTGTTATTCAATATCAGACGCGGAATTTCCGCGTTTTGCGCAGATTTATGCCGCTTTACGCCTACAGGCTGCGCAAAGAAAAACGCGGACAGGACTATGTGGGGAACACAAGCCTGCCCGCGGAAGGAAGGGGTACGGAATAGTAGGTGCATGTGCGGCGCAGGCAAAGTAGAGCCGCACGGCTTGAACAGGTTGCACGCCACAATCATGGCCGCAAACAAAGTATTGTTTCCAAGCGAGATTCCGGCTGGAAATTGCCCATCCGGCGAAAATCCGCGCAAAATCGTGCCGATCCGGTTTTCTGACATTCCAGCCACATGCACGAGATCAGCAGTCACATTGCTGTTACATTTTTCTCTCTGGCTGAGACTATTCGCACACGCAGCATCACAATCCAATGACTCGCCGCCGTGCAGAAACACGTTCGGATTCACAGGGTTGACCGATCTGTTCACCTTGACGTGAGAATTTTCCGCAACCAAAGCACAATTGCTTGAGAAGTTTGGGCTTTTCGATCCCATTCTCGTGATTTCCTTCACTAACAACTGCGTGAAACGGTGCGAGCGCACACTCGCACACAAGGAAACACCTACATGAAGACCATACGAACCAAGGCAATCCTGCTTGCTGCCTCTGCGCTTTGTGTGACCGGCACGGTTGCTTTTGCCCAGGACGCCTCGCAGGCCGAACTCGATGCGCTGCGCGCCCGGGTCGAAGCGCTCGAGGCCAACAAGTCCGGCCCCGCCAACGGCGACTTCAGAATCGGAAACACCACTCTGGACGTCTATGGATACGTCAAAGCCGACTTCTTCTATGATTTCGAATTCGATCAGGGGGACACAGCTTTTGTGAACGTCATCGGTGAGCCTTCTGCGGCTACTGATGGGACGTTTGGCGCCACGATCCGCCAATCGCGCATCGGCTTGCGGACAAGCACCCCCACCAGCATCGGCGAAATCGGAGGTCAGTTGGAACTGGACTTGTTTGCCAGTGGCGGCGCTGCTGAGCTTCGCCTGCGTCACGCGAACATCACCATTGGTGATCATTGGCTCATCGGTCAGTACTGGACAAACTTCCAGCCGCTGGACACCTATCCTACCTCGGTCGAATTCAACGGTCCGGTTGGTATTCCGTTCGCTCGCGTACCCCAAGTGCGCTACACGAACACCATTGGCGCGAACACTACTTTCGCAGTGTCTGTTGAAGAGAACGTAGGCGGCTCGAACTCGGACGATCCGGTTCTGACCGGTGCGGTGGAGTACAATGATGGCAAGTACATCGCGCGTGCGTCGGCGCTCTACGGCAAGGCTGAGTCCGGTAGCGTCGAGGTGGATCAGACCGGCTTTACACTGTCCGGTTCGATCCGTCCTTGGCAGGGCGGCTTGTTCCAAGTCAACTACGTGACCGGCGAAGCGCTTGGCCCCTACCTGATCGGCCTTGGTGATCCAATCGTCGGCGGGCAGGCCAACGATGTCGACGGCTACACGATAGAGTTCCGGCAGGATCTGAGCCCGAAGTGGAATGTCGGCATCGCCTACGGTCGCGAGGATTACGACCTCCCCACCTCGACCGGCGATCTGGCCTTCACCGAACTTGAGACGATCCACGTCAACGCCTTCTACAAGGCCACCGACAACCTGACGCTCAGCGCCGAGTACATCTACGGTGAGCGGAATGACGTGAATTCCGGCGACACCTTCGATGGCAGCCGGGTACAAGTCGCCGCCCAGCTGAACTTCTGATACCGCAAATCGGCCTCGCCCATTTCTGGGCGGGGTCTTGCCACACCGGACGAGATTATGCGGCATCGGCCTCTGCATGATCAGGCCGCTCCAAACAGATCAGGGAACGACGCACGCGCCGCATCCGGGTCGATCACCAGCAGCGCATCATAGCTTGCCGGATCAAACGGATCTTCCGCCGGAACAACCTCGCGCCCGAACAGCCAGCTTAACCGGCCTGCATCCAGGTTGCCGCGTTCAAACGGCTGATCTCCGAAATGGTGCCACAGCGCTTCCATGAACGCCGCATCAGCCCGCCGGTCCGCCGGTTTGCGATCCCGAAACCGCTCGCGCCGTGTGATCGGCGTCACGCCCTTGGGGTTGGCGCGGCGGATGGTGAATTGAAAATCTGTCCCGGCCAGACGTCCGGGGAATCCACGATGTTTCAGCATGTCGTTACCTCCGTGCCCCGGGTAGCACCGAGACGGGAAATAACACAGCCTTTATGGGGCGCTTTCATGCGGCGCACCCCGAATATGGCAGCTTTGGCCTGCGGCGCGCTGAGGTCGCGAAACCCGAAGGACATGATCAAAGCCCCTCCCAGATGCAATCTGACGATTCCAGCCTGTAGGCTTCGAAGAATTGCGTGGCATCCGGTGCCGTGTTGCCGAACTCGATCGGGCGATCGGCCAGCGAAATGATCACCAGCGCCGGGTCCAATTCATGCTGCGCAACATAGGCCACCGCCAGCGTCTGGCACAGATGCGCCATGTCCTGCGATGCCACATCATATCCGATCCGTCCCACCGTCGCGCCGATCTTCGGAGCGATGAACCGGAACCGCACCCACAGCTCTCCGGGGTTATTGTCCAGCAAGACATCGTTCAGATGCACCGGCTGCCCTGACGGAACCGGCAAGGTTACGTCGGATTGCGCAAAGGCTGCGGTGCCAAGAACGGACAAGACCAGACCAATGGCGCGACCCCGGACCCACCGACGGCAGGCTCCTCCTTCCGGAGTCGCGCGCGCAGTGCTGTTGGCCTGCGCGGTTCTTTGTCTGGTGGGACGGATCATTTAACTATTTATCGGCTATTGTCAAACCTGCCTCATATGGCGGTGAGTTCTGACCTGTTTTTCGCGTTACCCGGCCAAGGGCGGGATGGGGTGGGTTGCCCCACCCCGTAGGCTTACAGCGGAATATTGTCGTGCTTTTTCCACGGGTTCTTCAGCTGCTTGCCGCGCAGGCTGGCGAATGCGCGCGACACCCGGCGACGGGTCGATTGCGGCATGATCACCTCATCGACAAAGCCACGCTCGGCCGCCACGAACGGATTCGCAAAGCGGTCTTCGTAGTCCGCCACATGCTGCGCCGTCTTTTCGGCATCGTCCAGATCGGCGCGATGGATGATCTCGGTCGCGCCCTTGGCGCCCATCACGGCGATTTCAGCAGTGGGCCAGGCATAGTTGAAATCGCCGCGCAGGTGCTTGGACGCCATAACCACATAAGCGCCACCATAGGCCTTGCGGGTGATCACGGTGACCTTCGGCACGGTTGCTTCGCCATACGCGTACAGCAGCTTGGCCCCGTGCTTGATGACGCCGCTATATTCCTGCTGCGTTCCGGGAAGGAAGCCCGGCACGTCGACCAGAGTCAGGATCGGGATCTCGAAACAGTCGCAGAACCGCACGAACCGCGCCGCTTTGCGCGAGCTATCAATGTCCAGACACCCGGCCAGAACCATCGGCTGGTTGGCCACAACGCCGACCGTCTGCCCTTCGAGGCGGATGAAACCGGTGATGATGTTCTTGGCGAAATCTTCCTGAATTTCGTAAAAGTCGCCCTCATCCGCGATCTTGGTGATCAGCTCTTTCATGTCATAGGGCGTGTTCGGATTGTCCGGCACCAACGTGTCCAGCGATTTCTCGACGCGGTTGGGTTCATCAAAGAACGGGCGAACCGGCGGCTTTTCGCGGTTGTTGAGCGGCAGGAAGTCGACCAGCCGGCGCACTTCGGCCAGCGCTTCGACATCGTTTTCGAACGCGCCGTCCGCGACGGACGATTTCTTGGTATGGGTCGATGCGCCACCCAATTCCTCGGCGGTCACAACCTCGTTGGTGACGGTTTTCACCACGTCGGGGCCGGTCACGAACATGTAGGACGAATCCTTTACCATAAAGATAAAGTCCGTCATCGCCGGGCTATACACAGCGCCACCGGCACAGGGGCCCATGATCACGCTGATCTGCGGCACCACGCCCGAGGCCGTGATGTTGCGCTGGAACACTTCGGCGTAACCGGCAAGCGAGGCAACGCCTTCCTGGATTCGCGCACCGCCCGAATCGTTGATGCCGATGATCGGCGCGCCGTTCTGCACCGCCATATCCATGATCTTGCAGATCTTCTGAGCGTGCGTTTCAGACAGAGAGCCGCCGAACACGGTGAAATCCTGGCTGAACACATAGACCATACGGCCATTGATCGTGCCCCAGCCGGTCACCACACCGTCACCGGCAGGCTTTTGTTTATCCATCCCAAAATCTGTGCAGCGATGGCTGACAAACATGTCGAACTCTTCAAAGCTGCCTTCATCCAGCAACAGTTCGATCCGCTCGCGCGCGGTCAGTTTGCCACGCCCGTGCTGTGCATCAATTCGCTTTTGCCCACCACCCAAACGGGCGGCTTCGCGACGGTCTTCAAGCTCGGAAAGGATGTCTTTCATGGCGCGTATCCCCTATTAAATTTGGACGGACAGTATATGCAGTTGTGATCCGACCAAAGCCCTTTTCGGCAAATTTGCAAAGTTTTGGCAACTGCATTTTGGAAAACTGTAAAAGTGCAAATTGCTGACGTGGCGGCAGCACCCGTCTGGCATTCCTCGGAACCGCAGCTATACATGTGAACTATGCAGTTCAGAACGTCACCGGCCCGCCGCACACCCCCAAAGATCGGCACACTTGTCTTGCTGTCTGGCCTCGCCGCGCTCAGCATGAACCTGTTTCTGCCCAGCCTGCCGAACATGGCGCTGCATTTCGAGACCGACTACAAGGTCATGCAACTGTCCATCGCGCTGTACCTGCTGGTGAACGCTGTCCTGCAAATCCTCCTTGGCCCGCTGGCTGACAAGGCGGGGCGCAGACCGGTTCTCCTGTGGGGGCTGTCGCTGTTCCTGCTGGCCACGCTGGGCTGTATTTTCGCTCCAACTGCCGAGATATTTCTGGCCTTCCGCATGTGTCAGGCGGTGGTTGTTGTCGGCATGGTCCTCAGCCGGGCAGCCGTGCGGGATCTATACGATCAGGACCAAGCCGCATCAATGATCGGCTATGTCACAATGGGCATGGCGGTGGTTCCGATGATCGGTCCCGCCATTGGCGGATTGCTCGAAGAGACCTTCGGCTGGAAGGCCAATTTCTGGCTGCCATTTGCCTTGGGCGCACTGACGCTTCTTTTGACATATGTGGACTTCGGCGAGACCTCGGCCAAAAGCGGCAAAACCCTGATCCAGCAATTCCGCGAATACCCCGAGCTTCTGAAATCCCCCCGCTTCTGGGGCTATTCGCTGTCTTCAGCGTTTTCGTCAGGCGCATTCTTTGCCTATCTCGGTGGCGCACCCTTCATCGGAACCGAGGTTTTTGGCCTGAGCGCGGCCGAGGTCGGCATTTACTTTGGCGCGCCTGCCGTCGGGTATTTCCTCGGCAACTTCCTCAGCGGTCGGTTTTCTGTCCGCTTTGGCGTCAACCGTATGGTTCTGTGGGGCAGCATTCTGAACGCAACCGGCGTCGCCATTTCTGCGGTCATTTTCCTGACCGGGATGGGAACTGCGCTTAGCTTCTTCAGTTTCATGACCTTTGTCGGCGTCGGCAACGGCATGACCATCCCAAACGCCACATCCGGCGCGCTGTCCGTGCGCCCGCATCTAGCGGCCACGGCCTCGGGCCTCAGCGGGGCGATCATGCTGGGCGGCGGGGCGGGCCTGAGCGCGCTAGCCGGCGCATTGCTGACCGTGGAATCGGGCGCCATGCCGCTGCTTTGGCTGATGCTGACCACCGCCATCCTGGCCATCTGCGCGATCTGCACCGTGATCTGGCGCGAGCGGCAATTGGGTCTTTAACATCGCTTGCCATTGTGGGTTTGCAAAGTTAGCCTGCAACAAAAGTAAAGTTGCAAAGGCATTCCATGGCCACCCAGAAACTCTACGCCGGTGCAAAACTGCGCGAGATGCGCACACGAATGTCCCTGACACAACGGGAATTCGCCGCAAAGCTTGGCGTCTCACTGCCCTACCTCAATCAAATGGAGAATAATAACCGTCCGATCTCGACCACAGTGGTTCTGGCCTTGGCGCAGGAATTTGGCATGGACGTCACCGAGCTTAGCACCGGTGACAGCGAACGCCTCGTGTCGGACATGCGCGAGGCGCTGGCCGATCCGGTCTTTGCCGACGCGGTCCCGCCGCTGGCCGATCTTCGCCTGACGGCCTCGAACGCCCCGGCCCTGGCCCGCGCCTTTATCGAACTGCACCGCACTTACCGCCAGACCCACGAACGTCTGGCATCGCTGGACGAAGCATTGGGGCGCGAGGATGCCAGCACACAGGCCAGCCCCTGGGAAGAGGTGCGGGATTTCTTCCATTATTGCGACAACTATATCGACGCCGTCGACCGCGCAGCCGAACTGTTTGCCAACCGCGCAGAAGAGCCGGGCGGCATACGAGAAGCAGCCCTCAGCAGCCTGTCCGAGCGCGGGATTCAGGTCGTCTTTTCCGATATCGAGGACCTGCGCGTCTACGACGCCGAAAGCAAAACGTTGCGCCTGTCCTCACGGACCGCACCACAGACGCAGGTTTTTCAACTGCTGCTGCAAGTGGCTCTGATCAGCCAGGACAAGCTCCTCGAAGCCACACTGGATTTCGCCAAATTCCAAAGCGAGGAGGCGCGCTCGATCGCCAAAATCGGACTAGCCAATTACTTTGCAGGCGCGTCCCTGATGCCCTATGCCAAATTTCTGGCCGCCGCACAGGATTACCGGCACGATCTGGAATTGCTCAGCACCCGGTTCGGGGCATCAATCGAACAAATCGCCCACCGCCTGTCCACACTTCAAAGACCCGGCGCAAAGGGCATCCCGTTCTTCTTCGTACGCGTCGATCAGGCCGGAACAATCACCAAACGCCACTCGGCCACGCGGCTGCAATTTGCGCGTTTCGGCGGTGCCTGCCCCCTGTGGAACGTTCACCGCGCGTTTGAGACACCCGGTCACTTCCTGTTGCAACTTGCAGAAACGCCGGATGGCGTCCGCTATATCTCGTTGGCCACAGATGTTTCGAAATCGGGCGGATCTTATGGCGCGCCCGTCCGCCGCTATGCCATTGCATTGGGGTGCGAGGTGCGCCACGCCCAAGCCCTGGTCTATGCCGACAACCTCGACATCAACAACGCCAGCGCTTATGAGCCCATCGGCATTTCCTGCCGCATCTGCGAGCGGCAAACCTGCCACCAGCGCTCGGTTCCGCCGTTGGAACGTCGCCTCACCATCGACACCCATACCCGCGGCACCCTGCCCTATCAGGTCACCTGAACTTCACCTGGCTGAAAATATCCCGGGGGAGTCGCGGCCTGCCGCGACGGGGGCAGAGCCCCCGCCACATGGCTCAGGCTTTTGACAGAATCGCCCAGATCTCGTCTTTCAGGGCTGCGCGTTTCTTGCGCATCTCACCCTCAGCCAGATCTTCCATCGGCTCGATATTGGTTTCGGCCCGATGCACGACGCGATTGATCTCGTGATATTCCTCGGCCAGCCGGGCGAAATGCGCGTCCGATTGCTTGAGCTGGCTCATCAATTCGACCTTGTCCGGAAACTCTTCGGCCAGTTCATGCGGGGTGTGGGACATTCCTGTTCGCTCCTGAATTATGTCATTGCAAGTCACATCTACAGGTCGCTGCCTCACCCCGCTTTGACGCGGATCAAATCACCGTTGCGCAATGGCCCATTGCGGGTGAATCCACGGGCGATCATTGGCCTTTGGCAACGCGTCTTTACCCAGCAGGTGGTCCGAGACTTTCTCGCCAACCATGATCGACGGCGCATTCAGGTTGCCGTTTGTGATCTGCGGGAAAACCGAGCTGTCGGCGACGCGCAAACCGTCCACACCGATGACACGACCTTCGGGATCGACAACGGACATCTTGTCGTCCGCCCGCCCCATCCGACAGGTGCCGCAGGGGTGATAGGCGCTTTCGGCATGGTCCGCGATGAAGCCGTTCAACTCCTCATCACTTTGAACATCTGCGCCCGGCTGAATCTCTTTCCCCGCATAGGGTTTAAAGGCATCCTGACCAAAGATTTCGCGGGTCAGGCGGATGCAGGTCCGGAAATCCTCCCAATCCTCTTCGTGGCTCATGTAATTGAACCGGATAACAGGCGCATCCTCGGGCCTGTTCGACCGCAAGGTGACTGCCCCGCGCGAGGGTGAGCGCATCGGACCGACATGCGCCTGGAACCCATGCCCCTCAGCCGCCGCCTGACCGTCATAGCGCACCGCCATGGGCAGGAAGTGATACTGAATATCGGGATATTCCACACCCGGCTTCGACCGGACAAAGGCCGCGCTTTCGAACTGGTTCGAGGCACCAAGCCCGGTTTTGGTGAACAGCCATTGCGCCCCGATCAGCCCTTTGCTGATCAGATTCCAATGCTTGTACAGCGTGATAGGCTGCAGCGAGGCCTGCTGGATATAAAGCTCCAGATGATCCTGAAGGTTCGCACCCACGCCGGGGCGATCCGCGACCACGTCGATCCCATGCTCGGCCAGATGGGCCGCAGGGCCGATCCCCGACAGCATCAGCAGTTTGGGAGAGTTGATCGACGATGCGGCCAGAACCACTTCGCGCCGGGCGCGGATAATTTCGGTCTTTCCACCGCGCACCAGCTCGACACCGGTGGCGCGCCCGTTTTCCATCACCACACGCGCCGCCAGACCGCGGATGATTTCGCAATTGTCCCGTTTGAGCGCAGGCCGCAGATAAGCATTCGCCGCCGACCAGCGCCGCCCTTTCCAGACGGTCTGCTCCATCGGGCCAAAGCCTTCCTGCTTTTCGCCATTATAGTCGCCCGTGACTTGATATCCCGCTTGCCGACCTGCATCGACGAAAGCCTGGAACAGCGGATTTTCGCGAGGGCCGCGCGAGACATGCAGCGGGCCATCCGTACCGCGCCATTCGGGATCGCCTCCATGGCCACCATCGTGCCAGGTCTCCATTCGTTTGTAATAGGGCAGCACATCGGCATAAGACCAGCCGTCAGCCCCCATTTCGGCCCAGGTGTCAAAGTCGCGCGCATGGCCGCGCACATAGACCATGCCGTTGATCGAGGACGACCCGCCAATCACCTTGCCACGCGGGCAAGCCAGACGGCGGTTGTTCAGATGTGGCTCGGGTTCCGAGCTAAAGCCCCAGTCATAACGCGACATATTCATCGGGTAGCTCAGCGCGGCGGGCATCTGGATGAACGGTCCGGCATCCGTGCCACCATGCTCGATCACCAGAACCGAAGCCCCGGCCTCGCTCAGGCGATAGGCCATCGCGCAACCGGCGGAACCGGCACCCACAATGACGAAATCAGCTTCCATTTTCGGGTCTCCTTTGCCCGCCAGCCCAGATTATCCGTCGCATAATCAATTCGCCTCCGGCGGGAGTATTTTCAAAAAGATGAAGAGGTTATTCGCCGCGCGGGAAGCGCTGGCTTTCCTCGACGATGTTCAGATCCATGTGGTTGCGCATATAGCGTTCCGATGCCTTTTGCAGCGGCTGGTAATCCCAGGGGTAATAGCCGCCCTGCCGCAGCGCCTCGTAAACCACCCAGCGGCGGGCCTGACTGGCGCGGACATCAGCATCGAACCGGTCGAGATCCCAGCGTGCCTCGGATTTGGCGCGCAGGGTTTGCAACGTGCCTGCGTGTTCCGGATTGCCCGCCAAATTGGTCAATTCCTGCGGGTCGTTTTCCAGATCGAACAGTTGGTCCGGGTCCAGCGCGCAGCGGTTGTATTTCCATTTGCCATAGCGCAGTGACACCAGCGGCGCATAAGACGCTTCGGCCGCGTATTCCATCGCAACCGGCGCGGTACGCTCGGTACCGTTGGCCAGCGGAACAAGGTCTTCGCCATCGGTCCACGGGGCGATCTCGGCCATATCCACACCTGCCAACGCGCCTAAGGTCGGCGTGACGTCGATGGTCGAAACCGGCGTATCGATACGTCCGGCAGGCAGGTCCGGCGCGGAAATCATAAGCGGTACACGTGCCGAACCTTCGTAGAAGTTCATTTTGAACCAAAGGCCCCGTTCGCCCAGCATATCACCATGATCCGAGACAAACATGATGATCGCCTCTTGCCGCGTGCTTTCCAGCACTTCGAGGATTTCGCCGATTTTGTCGTCCAGGTATGAGATGTTGGCGAAATAGGCGCGGCGGGACTTGCGGATGTCGTCTTCGGTAATGTCAAAGCTGCGCCAGTCATTGGCATCGAAAATGCGCTGCGAATGCGGGTCCTGATTGTCATAGCCAAGGTCTGCGACCTCGGGCAGCAGGTGTTCGCAGCCTTCATAAAGGTCCCAGTATTTCCGGCGCGCCACATACGGATCGTGCGGATGGGTAAAGCTGACGGTCACGCACCAAGGGCGGTCATCCTTGCCCCGGGCCAGATCATACAGCTTGGCCTTGGCGTTGTAGGCGACCTCGTCGTCATACTCCATCTGGTTGGAGATTTCGGCCACGCCCGCGCCTGTGACCGAGCCCATGTTGTGGTACCACCAGTCGATGCGTTCGCCCGGTTTGCGATAATCAGGGGTCCAGCCGAAATCGGCGGGGTAGATGTCGGTGGTCAGGCGATCCTCGAACCCGTGCAACTGGTCGGGGCCGACGAAATGCATCTTGCCCGACAGGCAGGTGTAATAGCCGGCCCGGCGCAGGTGGTGCGCATAGGTGGGGATATCGCTGCGGAATTCAGCGGCGTTGTCATAGACCCCCGTGCGCGAGGGCAACTGACCGGACATGAAACTCGCCCGCCCCGGCGCGCAAAGCGGCGACGCCGTATACGCATTGGCAAAACGGGTCGAACGTTCGGCCAGCTTTTTCAGGTTCGGTGCATGAAGCCAGTCCGCGGGACCATCGGGAAAGAGGGTTCCGTTCAGCTGATCCACCATCAGGATCAGAATGTTCGGGTTTGTCATTTTTCAGCCTCGAGCAGAGTGTTGAGGACACGCATCGCATGGTTCACGGCCAATTGCGGGTCTTCGGGCGCGCTGAGCGCCGCGCGGATATACAGCCCGTCGATCAGGGCGGTCATGTCTTCCGCAGCAGCCACCGGATCGTCGAGCAAGGGGCGCAGCCCGACGATCAGGTTCGACCGGATCCGCGCCTGATAGATCTTCCACAACCGCAGCGCGTCATCATTGGTCTGCGCGAGAACGTAGAATGTCATCCAGGCGGCGATCACATCCGGCGAGAAACACGAAGGGGCAAAACAGGCGCGGATGATGGCCTGCGCGCGTTCGGTCGGGGCGGCAGCTTTGAGCTCGGCCCGCGCCTCGGCCCCGAAATCCGACAGAATCTGACGCATGGCCGCCAGAAAGATCTGGTCCTTGCCGCCGAAATAGTGATGGGCCAATGCGCTGGACATGCCCGCCCGTTTGGCGATCTGGCTGACCGTGACGTCCAGGGATTTCTTTACGCCAAGCTCGGCGATCGTGGCACGGACAATCGCATCGCGACGGATTGGTTCCATTCCGACTTTCGGCATCCCTACCCCCTGAACTGGCGCTACACGCCAAAGCTAGGGCGTTTTTATTGACTCGTCAATCAATAACGAAGCCACGCCGGGTTACAGCTTGGTCGCGATGCTGGGTGGGGTCACGTCACGGCGGTTCAGCACCAGTTCGCGCCAGGAAATGAAACTGACCGCCGCAAGGATCAACGTACCACCAGCCACCACCCACACGTCAACGCCTTCGTGAAACACAGCGGCGCCCAGCAAGGTCGCCCAGATCAGTTGCAGGAACGTTACCGGCTGCGTCACCGCAACCGGGGCCGCCTGCAAGGCAAGCGTCATGAAATAATGCCCGGCGGTGGCAAAAGTGGCGATCAGGAACAGAACACCGATGTCGCGCAAGCTGGGCGCGCTCCAGACCGCAATGGCGAAAGGGATCAAAGCCAGCGTCGTCCAGATCGACAAATGCGCCACCACGACCGAGGGCGGGATATCGCGCACCAGCAGCTTGGCCAACAAGTAAGACCCGCCCAGCGTCAGTGCCGTTCCGATCATTGCTATGTGCCCGGTCGAGACCTCTCGGAATCCGGGGCGCAGGATGATGAGCACGCCCACCACCGCGACCAGAATGGCAGCGATCCGGCGAAACGCTAGTTTTTCGCCCAAAAACAGCGCAGCCCCAAGGGTGACGTAAACCGGCGTCATGTAGTTCATTGCGGTAACTTCGGCCAATGGGATCTGGGTCATCGCATAAAACCACAGCATCACTGCGCCCGCATGGATCACGCCACGTAGCCCGAACAGCGTCAGATCACGTTTGCTGAGACGGGTGGCCAGGATGGATCGCAAGGCGGGCAGCAGAAACACAAGCCCCAGCGCATAACGCAGGAACGCCGCCTGTATGGGGTCCATCGTCGAGCCGAGCGATTTCACCAGCGCGGTCATGACAACAAAGCACAGCCCGGCGGAAAACATCCAGAACATGCCTGCGATCGGGCGGGATGAAACGGCAAGGGTGGTCATGGCTTTGGTTGAACACTGAAACCCGCTCGGGAACAACCCTTCACATGATAACAAGTTTCAAAGCGATACTCAGCATGACCAGACCGATAAGGACATCCAGCACCTGCCAGGCCCGGGGACGTGCAAAAAGCGGGGACAGAATTCGGGCCCCGTAGCCAAGGGAAAAGAAGAACACAAAGCTGGACAGAATGGCCCCGACCGCAAAGCTCAGCCGGTCGTCATATTGCGCCGAAATCGAACCGATCAGGACAACCGTATCCAGATAAACATGCGGATTCAGCCAGGTGAAGGCCAACACTGTCAGCAACGCGCTGCGCAGGCTAGTACGTTGGCCATTGCCTGCCTCCAATGCCGCCCCACCCCGCCAGGCCGACAGAAAGCTGCGCAGCCCGTACCAGGTCAGAAACGCGGCCCCGCCGTACCGCATGACGGGTTCGAACCAGGGCATTGCCTTTGCCAACGAACCAAACCCCGCCACACCCGCTGCAATCAGGATCGCGTCAGAGACCGCGCAGGTCAGGCACAGGACAAACACATGCTCGCGCCGCACACCCTGCCGCAGGATGAAGGCGTTTTGCGCCCCGATGGCAAGAATCAGGCTGAAGCTGAGCACAAATCCGGCGATAAGGGTTGTCGACATAGGGCCTCCTGCTGTTGCGAGGCGTTGACTAGCGGTCGCGGCGCGCTCTATCAAATTAAAGATGCTGAAGTGAATTAAATCTGGCTAATGCTGCTTGATCCCAACCATCTGTCGGCTTTGTCCGCCATTCTGCGCCATGGCAGCTTTGACGCGGCCGCAAACGCGCTGGCGGTGACGCCTTCGGCGATCTCGCAACGGATCAAGGCGCTGGAGGATCGCATCGGCGCGGCGCTGATCAACCGGGGGACACCCTGCACCGGCACACCGGCTGGCCTGCGCATCGCACAATATGCAGAGGATATCGGGCTGCTAGAGGCGCAGCTGGCCCGCGAGCTCACGCTGGATCAAGGCACCGATCCGGCACGGGTGCGGGTGGCGATTCCAGCTGATGTTCTGGCCACGTGGTTCGTGGGTGCGATGGCCAACGCACCGGGCTTGCTGTTCGATCTGGTCATCGACGATCAGGACCATTCTGCCGAGTGGCTGCGCCGAGGCGAGGTCAGCGCGGCGATCACCGTGGGCGGCCAGCCGGTCACGGGCTGCGACGCGGTCGAGCTTGGCGCCATGCGATACCTGCCAACTGCCAGCCCGGACTTCATCCGACGCTGGTTTCGCGACGGTGTCGATGCCGAATCCCTCAGCGCGGCGCCCAACCTTGTATTCAATCGCAAGGACGGGCTGCAAAAGGCGTGGATTGCCGGGCGGACCAGTCGCCGCATTTCTCCTCCGTCACATTTTTTGCCGTCATCCCATGGGTTCGTCGATGCGGCGATTGCGGGGATCGGCTGGGGCATGAACCCCGAACCCCTTGTGCGCGGCCCCATATCAGATGGGCGCTTGCAGCCGATTGTCCCGGACGCGCCGCTGGACATTGCGCTGACCTGGCAGGTCAGGCGCGTTCTGGCCCCGGCGCTGGCCCCGTTGACCCGGGCAGTCAAACACGCTGCTGCCAAAGTCTTGATCTCTGTCGCTGACCGCCGGATAAAAGGGAAACCTTCGGAGTAACTTTATGTTTTCACGCGACGCTCTCAGCTATGATCCCATTCCCCTGCCCGACCGCTGCGATATCACAGACGCACAGATGCAGGAGGCGGCGCAGGCCTTCTATGACAAGATGCGGCAGCGCCACTCGGTCCGCGACTTCACAGATCGAGCGGTTGAAAAACAGGTGATCGAGACCTGCCTGCGTACGGCGGGTTCCGCGCCCTCTGGTGCGAACCATCAACCCTGGCATTTCGCGGCCATTTCCGACCCTGCCCTGAAACAGCGCATCCGCGAAGAGGCAGAAGAAGAAGAGCGCCGGTTCTACGATGGCGGTGCAAGCGATGAGTGGATCAAGGCGCTGGAACCCATCGGCACCGACGCCGTCAAAGAGCACCTGACCATCGCCCCCTGGCTGATCGTGGTGTTCGCCCAGCGCTGGGGTGAGTTCGAGGACGGGACGCGCTACAAGAACTACTACGTTCCCGAAAGCGTCAACATCGCCACCGGCTTTTTGCTGGCCGCCTTGCACCACGCGGGGTTATCCACCCTGACGCACACGCCCAATCCCATGAAATTCCTCAACGACGCTTTGGGGCGTCCGGCCTCGGAAAAGCCCACGATGATCATTGCGGTCGGACACCCGTCGGACAGCGCGACGGTTCCGGCTGTGGCCAAGTTGAAAAAGCCGCTGGAGGAGATTTCCTCCTTCTTCTAAGCAACGCGATCTTGGATCAGGTGCCGGTTGCGCTGCCTGGCGCAACCTGTGCCTCTTTCGGCAAAACCACACGGTAACAGGCCACCGCGGCGATCAAACTGCACAACACGATGAAGGCGACCGCCAGCGACACCTCGTGCAGATGCGCAACGCCTGCAAGGGCGGCGGATACGGCAACGGCGGTCAGGCGCACGATGCTTTTGATCGCGGCTGACCCCTGAACGCGCTGCTCTTTGGGCGCGACGTCCAGAAAGTACAGCTTGCGCGCGCTGCTGATCCCGGTCACCGCGACCGTGACGATGAACAACGCAATCGCGTGCAGATGAACCTCGTGATCGATACCAAGATAGTGAAACCCCAGCAGGATGATCCCCGTCGCCGCCACCATCAGCGTTCCGGCCACCATGACCGCGCGATGGGATTTCATGTTCACGATCTGCCACAATGGGGCCGAGACCAGATATCCCGAGGCCGACGACACAATCATCGCCGTCAGCCCTTTGGCCGAACTGTGATGCGCCTCGGCCGCGATCAGCGCGAAGAAGGGCACAGATAGCGAGACAACCACCAATGGCATCCGCATGACCAGATAGCGCCGGAACCACTGATGTTGAAACATGCTGAGAACGGATTGGATATTGGCCCTCAGCGACAGTTTCAGTGTCGATTTTTCAGTGCCTTTGCCCTGTGTAGCCTGACCAATCTCGGCCATGGCAAGGATCGACAGGCCGGACAGCAGGAAGAACGTGACCGAAACGGCAATAACGGCAGAATGGCGGGAAAAGGGCGGGTTGTCCTTGGTGATTTCGTGGACCAGCAATGCCAGCCCAATTGCGCCCAAACCGCCTGCACCCAGTTGCAGGTAATGCATCAGCATTCGGGATTTGGACTGAACATGATCCCCGATCAGATCCGTATACATCAGGTTTTGGATCTCATCGAACAGACCGATCAGGAAAAAGATCGAAATGAATGCAACCGCGATCAGGGGCACCAATCCCGTCGCCGCCACAGCTATGGCGATCAACAGGCAGGCGCCAATCGCAACCTCGGTCATCGCGATCCCGCGCTTTTTCTGCGTCTGGGCGGCAATGGTTCGGGCCAGGAAAAAATCAGCAATCATGCTGCCAACCATCCGGACCGAGACCAACGCCCCGGCGACGAACATCGGCAATTCAAAAGACACCGCCAGAAACGGCAGAACAACCGAAGGGCTGCCCAGCGTCCAGGCGACCTGGGACAGAATGCTCTGCCCGGCCAAAACCGGAACGTTTCGCTTTGCCAGATCTGATGGGTCTTTTGCCATTCTTGTCGAAATCCCAAGCCACGCAGCCAGCCTGCGCGCCCGTCCCGGTTGCTTTGTCAGGCCCCCAGACTATTGCGTTCCCCGGCCTTGACCAAGCATCACGTGAAATGCCCGAAACAAAAAAGCCCGGCCAAACTGGCCGGGCCCAACACCAATCAGGTCAAAAGGGTCAGAGCTGCGCCATGACCTCATCAGTCGCTTCGAAATTGGTTGTGACGCGCTGCACGTCATCATCGTCTTCCAGCGCATCGACCAGTTTCATCAGCTTTTGCATGTCTTCCAGACCAAGTTCGGTTGTGGTCGTGGGTTTCCAGACCAGCTTGGTGGATTCGGATTCACCCAGCGCCTCTTCCAGCGCGTTGGACACATCGTTCAAATCAGTATCCGCGCACCAGATGATGTGGCCGTCTTCCGAGCTTTCGACATCTTCGGCCCCGGCCTCGATCGCGGCTTCGAAAATAGTATCCGCGTCGCCTGCGTCCGCCTGATAGACAACCTCACCCTTGCGGTCGAACATGAACCCGACCGAGCCGGTCTCACCCAGATTGCCGCCATTCTTCGAAAACGTCGAGCGCACGGTCGAGGCCGTCCGGTTGCGGTTATCCGTCATCGTCTCGACAATCACAGCAACGCCATTGGGGCCGTAGCCCTCGTACCGGATTTCTTCGTAATCGTCGCCTTCACCCGCGACCGATTTCTTGATCGCGCGGTCGATCACGTCCTTGGGGACCGAGTTCGACTTGGCCTCTTTCACCGCCAGACGCAGGCGCGGGTTCTTATCGGGATCAGGGTCGCCCATCTTGGCGGCCACGGTGATCTCTTTCGACAGTTTGGAAAACAGTTTGGACCGCGCGGCGTCCTGACGTCCCTTGCGGTGCTGGATATTGGCCCATTTGGAGTGGCCTGCCATAATGCGTCCTCGTCATCGTGTTTGCGTATTCGGCGCTCATATAGACGTTTGCGGGGGGCAGGATCAAGAGACCGGCTTGCGAGACGCCCCCTTGCGGGTATGGTGAGCCCATGACGACAGATCAAATCATTCTTTTTGCGCTTTTCATTACTGTTTTTGGGCTGCTGCTATGGGGGCGTTTCCGCTATGACCTTGTGGCCTTTGCCGCCTTGATGGTGGGCGTCGTGCTGGGCGTGGTGCCGGTCGACGACGCTTTTGCGGGGTTTGGGCACCCGGCCACGATCATCGTCGCACTTGTGCTGGTCGTCTCGGCCGGGCTGGTCCGGTCCGGGGCCGTGTTCCTGATCACGCGCACTCTGGTCGATGCCTCGCGCGGTCTGGGGGCGCATATCGCGCTAATGGGTGGGATCGGTGCGGTCCTGTCGGCCTTCATGAACAACGTCGCCGCACTGGCCCTGTTGATGCCGGTGGACATTCAGACCGCACGCAAGGCGGGACGATCCGTGGGCCTGTCGCTGATGCCGCTGAGTTTCGCGACCATACTGGGCGGGATGGCAACCCTGATCGGTACGCCGCCCAATATCATCATCGCCTCAATTCGGGCAGAGACGCTGGGTGAGCCCTTCAGGATGTTCGATTTCGCCCCGGTCGGTGGCATTGCCGCCATTGCCGGGCTGGCCTTTGTATCTCTGATCGGCTGGCGACTGATCCCCAACCGGGGCGAGCAGGAAGAGGCGTCCGAGACCCTTGCCGAATATATCGCCGAACTGACCCTGCCGCCTGAATCGTCCCATATCGGCAAGCGCGTCAGCGAGCTGTACGAGGCCGCCGAAAAATCCGACGTGGCCATTATCGGCCTGATCCGGGACGGCAAGCGGCGCTATGGCCGCTCTGCCCATGCGACTCTGGCCGAAGGCGACGCGCTGGTTCTGGAAGCCCGCCCCGAGGCGCTGGACGAGTTCCGCGCCGCCCTGAACCTGGATTTCTCGGATACCCGGCGGCAAGAAGTGCTGACCGCCGAAGGCGAAGGGCTTGAGGTTATCGAGGTCGTCGCCACCGAAAGCGCCCGGATCACGGGCCGTACCGCGCAAGGGTTGGGGCTGGCCTGGCGGCAGAGCACGGTGCTGATGGGTATTTCCCGTCAAGGCCGCCGGATCACAGAACAGGTCCGCAAGACGGAAGTCGAGGCCGGTGACATCCTTCTGCTGCTCTGCCCCCGCGACCGGGGAGCCGACGTCACCGAATGGCTGGGCTGTCTGCCTCTGGCGCAACGGGGCCTGAACGTGACGGCGAATGAAAAGGCGTGGCTCGCCATTGGTCTGTTCGCAGCCGCCGTTCTGGCCGCCAGTGTCGGCCTGATCTATCTGCCTATCGCTTTGGGATTGGTGGTCATCGCCTATGTCCTGACCAAGATCATGCCCATCAGCGACATCTATAATCACATCGAATGGCCGGTTGTCGTGTTGTTGGGTTCGATGATCCCGCTGGGCAGCGCTTTGGAGACCTCGGGCGGCACCGAGTTGATCGCCAACGCCTTGATCCAATTGACCGGCGGATTGCCCGCTTGGGCCATTCTGACCGTGCTGATGGTTGTGACGATGACACTGTCAGACGTTCTGAACAACACAGCCACTGCCATTGTCGCCGCCCCGGTCGGTATCCAGATGGCCCGCACGCTTGACGTTTCGCCGGATCCGTTCCTGATGACGGTGGCCGTGGCAGCCTCGGCCGCGTTTCTGACGCCGATTGGGCACAAGAACAATACGCTGGTTCTGGGTCCCGGAGGGTATCGGTTTGGCGACTATTGGCGCATGGGATTGCCGCTTGAGATCCTGATCATCGCCGTCTCGATCCCCGCCATCCTTGTGTTCTGGCCGCTTTGACAGGTAAAGCCAGCCCATGAAACGTTTTCTGATCCTCCAACTGCGTCCCGAAACCGATGCCTCGGACGCGGAATATGCCTCGATCCTGGACAAGACCGGTCTGTCGCCCGAGCAGACCCACCGCATTCGGCTGGATTGCGAAGACCTGCCCGCGGGGCTGGATGTCACCGACTATGCGGGCGTCATCGTCGGCGGTGGCCCGGGCTGCGTCAGTGACGAGCCCGAGACAAAATCCGCGTTGGACGCAAAGATCGAAGGCGCGGTAATGGGGCTGATGCCTCAGATCACGGCGCAAGATCATCCCTTCATGGGCTGCTGCTATGGGCTGGGCGTTCTGGCCGCGCATCTGGGCGGGGATGTCAGCAAAGCCCGGTTCGGCGAGCCGGTTGGCCCATCATCCTGCCGACTGACCGACGACGGCGCATCAGACCCTTTGACAGCAGGGTTGACCCCGGAATTCGACGCCTTTGTCGGCCACAAGGAAGCCGTGCAAGCTCTGCCTGACGGCTGCGTGCACCTTATTGCGTCTGACCCCTGCCCGTTTCAGATGATCCGCTGGGGCCGGAACGTCTATGCCACGCAGTTTCACCCCGAGGCGGACGCAAAGGATTTCGAGCAGCGCATCAATATCTACAAGCATCACGGCTATTTCCCGCCTGAAGACGCGCAACGTCTGATCGATATCTGCAACGCCGCAGACGTCACCCAACCCGGAGAAATCCTGAGACGCTTCGTCGACCGCTACAAGTGACCTAACGGCGGTATTGCCTGCGGCTTTCAGGCTAGCATAGGCTGATCCGAAACGACTTGGGGAGGAGTTGTTCTTGGATCTACTCATTAATGTCGGCCTGCCGATCTCGCTGGCCATTATCATGCTGTCGCTGGGCGTCGGGCTTGAAATCGCGGATTTCCGGCGTGTGCTGAGCCGCAAATACCCTTTTGCAATCGGTGCGGCATGTCAGGTCGTCCTTCTGCCCATCGCGGCGTTCACGACCGTCAAGCTGTTCGGCCTGCCACCTGAAATCGCGGTCGGTTTCATGCTGCTCAGCTTTTGTCCCGGCGGTGTGACCAGCAACATCCTGACCAAACTGGCCAAGGGGGACGTGGCCCTGTCGGTCAGCCTGACGGCGGTGATCAGCATCCTGTCGATCCTGACGGTACCCGTTCTTGCAGCATGGTCCATCACGCATTTCATGGGCGAAAACGCGCCCGAGGTTTCGATCAGCGGTCTGGCCATTGCCATGTTCCTGATCACAACACTTCCCGTGGCCATCGGCGTGGGACTTCGCAGGTTTGCAACTGGGTTTGCAAACCGGATCGAAAACGGTTTGTCCAAGCTGGCAACCGTATTGTTCGTTCTGATCGTCGTCGCCGCGCTGGCCGGAAACTGGCAGCTTTTTGTCGATAACCTCGGGATCATGGGTGCGGGCTTGATTTCCCTGAACGTTGCGCTTTTGCTGATCGGGCTGGGGATCGCGCGTGCCGCAAATCTGTCATGGCCCGAGAGTAAAACTGTCTCGGTCGAAACAGGTATCCAGAACTCGACGCTGGGGATCACGCTGGCGGCCCTGATCACCGGCACGGATAGCGGGTTCAGCCCCCTGGCCCTGCCATCTGCTGTCTATGGGATTACGATGTATGCGGTCGTGTTCCCCTTCCTTGTCTGGTTTCGCCAACGCTGAAAGGACTGTTCATGACCAATAACACGGCAGATGCGGTTGTCGTCGGTGGCGGACTGGCGGGATTGGTTGCGGCAGCGGAACTGGGTGATCGGGGTAAAAAGGTAATCCTGCTGGATCAGGAGCCTGAGCGTTTTCTGGGCGGTCAGGCATTCTGGAGCCTTGGTGGGCTGTTCATGGTCGATACCCCCGAACAACGTCGGATGGGGATCAAGGACAGCCACGACCTGGCCTTGCGCGACTGGATGGGCAGCGCGCAGTTCGACCGGGACGAGGACGCGTGGCCGCGCAAATGGGCCGAGGCTTATGTGGAATTCGCCGCCGGAGAAATGCGCCCATGGCTGCACGAGATGGGTCTGCGCTGGTTTCCAATCGTGGGATGGGCCGAGCGAGGCGGGTCTTATGCGGACGGTCACGGCAACTCGGTTCCCCGGTTTCACATCACGTGGGGCACCGGTCCGGGCGTTCTGAAACACTTCATCCGCCGCGTGCGTGACCATGTCAGCGCCGGACGGATCGAGTTGAAATTCCGCCATCAGGTTAGCCATATCATCATGCAGAACGGCAGCGCCAAGGGCGTCTCGGGCGAGGTGCTGGCGGATGATACCGCTCCGCACGGTGCCAAAACCAACCGGGATGAGGTGGGTGAGTTCGAGGTCTATGCGCCCTCGGTCATCGTCACCTCGGGCGGGATCGGCGGCAATTTCGAGATGGTGCGCAAGAACTGGCCCCGTGACAGGCTGGGCGAGCCCCCGAAGGACATGGTGGCGGGTGTTCCGTTTCATGTGGATGGCCGCATGATCGCGATCAGCGAAAAGGCCGGAGGGCACGTGATCAATGGCGACCGGATGTGGCACTACACCGAAGGGCTGCGCAACTGGAACCCGATCTGGCCCTCGCACGGTATTCGCATCCTGCCCGGCCCCAGTTCCATGTGGTTCGACGCGCGCGGCAACCGGATGAAACCGCCATGTCTGCCGGGGTTTGACACGCTGGGCACGCTGAAAGAAATCCTGAAAACCGGGTATGACTATAGCTGGTTTGTGTTGACCCAGAAGGTGATCAAGAAGGAATTCGCCCTGTCGGGGTCTGAACAAAACCCCGACATGACCGAAGGTGGCTGGCGCGAG
This sequence comes from Ruegeria sp. BG5, assembly GCF_056538425.1. Taxonomy (NCBI): domain Bacteria; kingdom Pseudomonadati; phylum Pseudomonadota; class Alphaproteobacteria; order Rhodobacterales; family Roseobacteraceae; genus Ruegeria; species Ruegeria sp. BG5. Next base: position 154,092 of record NZ_JBQFTC010000006.1, read on the forward strand.
GTGCTGTTCCAGCGCGTCCTGACCGGGTCAAAAGCCACTACCCCGGTCGAAGCGTTCAAGGAACATGGCGAGGATTTCATTGTTGCCAACACGCTAACCGAACTGGTCAGCGGCATGAACCAACTGGGCGGCGGCCTGATCGACGAGGCGCATCTGCGCGCCCAGATCGAGGCGCGGGACAGCCAGGTCGACAACCCCTTTACCAAGGACGCGCAGATTGCGGCGATTCTGGCGGCGCGCAACTATCGCGGCGACAAACTGATCCGCACAGCCAAGCCGCACAAATTCCTCGACCCGTCCAATGGCCCGCTGATCGCGGTCAAGCTGCATATCCTGACCCGCAAGACTTTGGGCGGATTGCAGACCAATCTGGACAGCCAGATGATCGGCGCAGATGGTCAGGTCGTCCCCGGCCTGTTCGCCGCCGGAGAGGTCGCCGGGTTCGGCGGCGGTGGCTATCACGGATATAACGCGCTTGAGGGCTCGTTCCTGGGTGGCTGCATCTTCTCGGGCCGCAACGCAGGCCGGTCCCGGGCCGTGGCGTAAACGCTTAGGGCAGGCGGATGAATTTCAACACCGGCTCGCCATTCTGATCCAGCATGACCAGACTGTCGCCCGCAACGGCATAGGTCGCGACCTGTTGCAGCGCGTCAAAGAACTGGCGTTCCGTCTGCTCGGCCTCGGGCGGGCAGGCCATCAAGGTCGCGGCGATATTCTCGGGGAATTCGATCCGATCCCCAGACATCTGGGCCCGTCCGGTAAACCGGTTGCACCCGCCGCTGCCGCCAAATGCACCATCGGCTTCAAAGGCAAGTTCGGGGCTTTTTTCGGCGTTTAACACGGCCCCGTCGATACCGATGGCGGACCATTTTGTGTTCTCCAACACCGCGGCATCCGGTGTTTGCGCCGGATCGCTGTCACTCTGCGCCATGCTGTGGGTGCCCAACAGGGTCAATACGATTGCACCGGCAACAATGGCCTGACCGATCTTTGGAAAAGGCATCATTCTGTCCTTTTACTTCAAACATTTGAAGAAAAGATTGGGACAGAAACGGGATTTACAAGGTTGCGACGTTGCGTTCGGCAAAACAGCGCCGGTATCACAGCGGCCAGATCAGCGGGATCAGCAGCGAGGCCAGCAGGCCGACCGTCAGGTTCAGCGGGATGCCAACCTTCATGAAATCGGTGAACCGGTAGCCGCCAGGGCCGTAAACCATCATGTTGGTCTGATAGCCGATAGGTGTCGCGAACGAGGCCGAGGCGGCGACCATAACGGCAACAACCAGCGGGCGCGGATCAATGCCCACCGCCTGCGCCAAACCGATGGCAATGGGGGTCACAACCACCGCCACCGCGTTGTTGGACACCAGCTCGGTCAGGACCGAGGTCAGAAGGTAAACCGCCCAGATGATCAGGAAGGGCGGCAGCAGCCCCAGCGACGGCGCGATGGCTTCCACAATCAGCGATACTGCGCCCGAGGCATCCAGCGCCGCCCCGATAGCCAGCATGGCAAAGATCAGCGCCAACAGGCGGCCTTCGACAAAGGAAAACGCCTCATCCGCGTCGATACAGCGGGTCAAAAGGACAATCGCAACCGCAAGGATCGACAGCAACAAAATAGGCGCCACGCCCAGCGCGGCCAGAGCGACGATCCCGATCAATGCGCCAATCGCAATCGGGGCATGGCTGCGGCGGAACGCTCGGGCCGAAGGTTGGCTGACATCGACCATATCCATTTCCGCCGCCAGACGCTGAATATCCGCCGGGGCCCCTTCCAACAGCAGCGTGTCACCAACACGCACCACCAGATCATCCAGCTGTCGCCCGATATTCTGATTCCGGCGATGTACGGCCAGAGTATAGACACCATACCGGCGACGCAGACGCATTGCGCCCAACGTGCGACCGACCATGCGGCATCCGGGGGTGATCAGAACCTCGACAGTTTTTGTCTCAACCGCCGAGACCTGATCAACGCGCTTCAGCTCTTTGTTGCTTTGCAGGCTGAGAAGCTCGGTCATTTCAGTGCGCAGAACCACCCGGTCACCGACGCGCAGCTCGATCCCTTTAAGGTTGCGCCGCAGGGACTCGTCGCCCCGAACCACGTCGATCAGACGTACGCCGGGGCGTTTGAACAGCTGGACCCCAGTGACCTCGCGCCCGATCAGGTTGCTGTCGGGGGGAATGACGGCCTCGGTAAAGAATTTCATCTTTGACCGGTCGCTGAGCAAGGTTGCCATGCTGTCGCGATCCGGCAGCAGGCGCGGGGCGATAAAGCGCAGGTAGACCATGCCATAAATGACCAGAGCGATGCCCAATGGCGTAACCTCGAAGATCGTAAACGCCGCCATGCCCTGCGCGCGGGCTACGCCATCCACCAGCAGATTGGTCGAGGTTCCGATCAGGGTCAGCGTTCCGCCCAGAATGGCCGCATAACTCAGCGGGATCAGCAGTTTTGAGGCCGGAACGTTCAGCGTGCGCGCGATCTGAACAAAGACCGGGATCATCACCACAACGACCGGCGTATTCGACACAACCGCCGAGGCCAGCACCACAAACGCCATCAGTAGCCCAATGGCAATGCGCGGGTTCACCTGCGCCTGTTTCTGCGCGGTCGAGGTGAAGGCGTCCAGTGCTCCGGTACGCACCAGCGCCCCCATGATGATGAACATCGCGGCAATGGTCCATGGGGCCGGGTTCGACAGGACGGCCAGCGCGCTTTGGTAGGGCAGAATGCCTGTGACCAACATCAGGGCAACGCCGCCAATGGCCACAACCTCGGTCGGGTAGACCTCGCGCAGGAACATGACGAACATGCCCGCAACGATCAAAAGCGCCAGAATTGCGCTGCCCGTATCTGTCAGTGTGAGGAATTGCATTCGTGGTATTCTGTCCGAACCCTGGCCCAAGCGCCTGATGGGTAGTTTCCCGCATTGCGCGGGGCAGAGCAAGCCTTTACGGCCCCGCCTGTTCCAACCGCCCACCGACGCGCACCATTCGCACGGTTTTTGCGCTGCCGTCCTGATCGTTGGTCTCGACGAATACACCGCTTAGCGTTGCCTCGCCATTCGCCGGGGTAAAGCGGGCCTTGGGCATGCCGGTGATGAAACGGCGCATCGGCTCGATCTTGTCCATGCCAATGACCGAGTCATAGTCGCCGCACATGCCCGCATCCGTCAGATAGGCGGTGCCACCGGGCAGGATCTGTGAATCCGCCGTCGGCACATGCGTATGCGTCCCCACCACAAGGCTGGCGCGCTTGTCGCAGTAATGGCCCATCGCCATCTTCTCGGACGTGGCCTCGCAATGCATATCAACGATGATGGCGTTGGCCTGCCCGCCGCGCGGGTGGGATTTCAGGATCGGTTCAATGGCCGAAAACGGATCGTCAAAGGGCCGTTTCATGAAGACCTGCCCAAGCACCTGAGCCACCAGCACCTTGCGGCCGCCGGGCGCATTGAACAGGCGATGCCCCCGCCCCGGTGCGCCTTTGGCAAAGTTCACCGGGCGCACGATGCGCGGCTCTTTCTCGATGAATTGCAGCATGTCCTTCTGATCGAAGGCATGATCACCCAGCGTCAGACAATCCGCGCCCGCATCCAGCAACAGCTTGGCGTGATCGCCCGTCAGGCCCATCCCGTTCGAGGCATTCTCACCATTCACCACAACGAAATCCAGCCGCCATTCGTCGCGCAGACGCGGCAGATGCTGCTGGATGGCCGTGCGTCCCGCGCGGCCCATGACGTCACCCAGAAAAAGTATCCTCATGCCAACCGTCCTAAGTGTGGTCAATGCCAAGCACAAGCGGTTAAACTATGGCGATAGAGCGCAAAACTGCATTGGACAGGAGAGATTTATGACCCGCTACCTCATTTCGGTTGCCATACTGATCCCTCTGGCGGCCTGCGATCAGCCGTCGAAACAATCGACCGAACTTGCCAACCCGGCGGCGACCTACTGCGTCGAAAAAGGCGGGCAGTACGAGATAAAGGACGGCGCGGACGGTCAAACAGGGACCTGCACCTTGCCCGATGGCTCAACACAAGATGCGTGGGAGTATTTCCGGGCAGAGAATATGGGTTAGGGTCCGAAACTCAGCACCCGGCTTTCGGTGATGACCATGTCCAGCGGCTGATCGGTCGGTTCCAGCGGCAGCCCCTCGGCCTCTTGCGCATCGAAGGCGAACCCTATGGCCAGCGTCGGACGCTTGGCGCGCAGTCCTTCCAGTGTACGGTCGTAGAACCCGCCACCATAACCCAAGCGGCCACCCTGAGAATCGAAGGCCACCAGCGGGACGATCAGGATCTCGGGGTCGAAATAGTCGTCAACCTCGGGCACTTTTGCCCCGAAAGGCCCGTCTTTCAGCGCGCCTTCGGGCGTCCAGCGCGAAAACTTGAGCGCCTGACCGGCGGCTTGAATCACAGGCACACAGACCGGACCATAGGCCGAGGCCTCGGCCATGGCGGGCAGCGGATCAATCTCGGTTCGGATTGGCATGTAGCCCGACAGCGGCACACCGCGGTAGCCAGCCAGCACTTCGGACAGACGCCCTGCGGCGCCGGGCAGGCGCGCGTCAAACGCAGCTTTGCGGCGGGCGAACGCCGCTTTGCGCGCTGCGGCCTTGATTTCAGTCAGATCGGTCACAAAAGCACCACGCTGGCCAGCCCCAAGAAGATAAAGAACCCCATGACATCCGTTGTGGTTGTCACAAAGGTCCCCGATGCCAGAGCCGGGTCAACGCCCATTCGGTCCAGCAAGACCGGTACTACCGTACCCGCAAAGCCCGCGATGATCATGTTCACGACCAAGGCTGATCCAATCACGACGCCCAGCAGCGGCGAGTCGAACCACAGCATCCCAACCGTCCCCAGAACGATGGCAAAACACAGCCCGTTGAGCATGCCGACCAACAGCTCTCGCCGGATCACACGCCCCACGTTTGAACCGGTCAGGTCGCGCGTGGCCAACGCCCGCACCGCAACGGTCAGCGACTGCGTACCCGCATTGCCGCCCATCGAGGCCACAATCGGCATCAGGATCGCCAGTGCCACCAGTTGATCAATCGCCGCCTCGAACTGCGAAATCACCAGCGAGGCACAAATGGCCGTACACAGATTCACCGCCAGCCACGGCAGACGCCGACGACTGGTCGCGGCCACACTATCCGACAGAGAGCTTTCGTCGCTGACACCGGCCAGACGCAGGATGTCTTCCTCGTGTTCCTCATCCAGAACCACCATGGCGTCGTCGATGGTGATCACCCCGACCAAACGGCCATCGGCGTCAACCACGGGGGCCGAGATCAGGTGGTACTGGTTGAACGCATAGGCCACATCCTCTTCGTCCTGATCGACGGGAATGATGTGGAATTCCTCCTCGGCCAGATCCAGCAACGGAACCTCGCGCCGCGTCGCCATCAGCTTGCCCAGCGTGACCTGCGCAATGGGTTTCAGGCGCGGATCGACCAAAACGACGTGATAGAACTGCTCGGGCAGGTCATCATTGGCGCGCATGAAATCGATGGCCTGCCCTACGGTCCAATGCTCGGGCGCCATGACGACCTCGCGCTGCATAAGGCGACCGGCCGAGCTTTCGGGGTAGGACAGCGCCTGCTCTGCCGCCAAACGCTCGGAATCTTCCAGCGCGTCCAGAATGGTCTCCTGCTGGGGTTCCTCAAGGTCTTCCAGCAGGTCAACGACATCGTCGCTTTCCATGTCCCGCACCGCTTCGGCCAGAACATCCGGCTTCAGAACACCGATGACCTCTTCCCGGACGGCTTCATCAAGTTCCGACAGAATGTCGCCGTCGAATTCCTTGTCATACAGACGGATCAGGCGGGCGCGGTCATAGGGGTTGATCTGTTCCAGAAGGTCGGCGATGTCGGCGGCGTGCAGCGGCTCCATCAACTCGATCAGCTGGGACCGATCTTCCACATCCACCGCATAGAGAATCGCCGCCACGGTTCGGCGGTCCAGCGCATAGACGTCTTCGTCGGTGGCAGAGTCGGCTACGGGATCATCAAAGCCTGTCGTCATGTGCTGCTCCCGCTTATTTTGCCATTGGCCCTTAATTAGAAGAAGCAGCTACCGGAAAACAATGACAATGCGCCGATTTACCCACATCTTTCGCACGCCTATGCTGATCAACGGTCTCAAACAGCTAGGGAACAGGGCGAATGGCGCAAAAGACGCTTTTGAAAGGGCGCGTTCTGAGTTTCGACGGATCGCCGTTTGAAGGGGAGCCAACCGACGCGACCCGGCTGGACGAAGCCGTTCTGATCGAAGACGGGCGCGTTCAGGCCGTCGGCGCGCTGGACGCGCTGAGCAGCGCGCATCCGGATGCCGAAACGCGGGACTATGGCAACCATCTGATCATGGCGGGCTTTGTTGATCCCCACGTTCATTATCCGCAAACCGCAATGATCGCCAGCTGGGGCAAACGGCTGATCGATTGGCTGAACACCTATACGTTCCCCGAAGAGATGAAGTTCGGCGACACGGGCTATGCGACTGAGATTGCCAACCGCTATCTCGACCTGACAACGGCACATGGCACGACGACCATGTGCAGTTTCTGCACGATCCATCCCGAAAGCGTCGATGCGTTCTTCTCGGTCGCTCAACAGCGCGGCCAGCGGGTCGTCGCGGGCAAGACCTGTATGAACCGCAACACCCCCGAAGGGCTGCAGGACACCGCGCAGACAGCCTATGACCAGTCCGAGGCCCTGCTGGAGAAATGGCACCGCGTGGATCGGTTGTCCTACGCGATCACGCCGCGTTTTTCGCCCACCTCGACGCCCGAACAGCTTGAGGCTTTGGGGGCGCTTTGGGCCGAGCATCCGCATTGCCTGATGCAAACCCATCTGAGCGAGCAGACGGACGAGATCGAGTGGGTTCGGTCCCTGTTCCCCGACGCGCGGGATTATCTGGACACCTATGAGAAATTTGGACTGCTGGGTCAGAACGGCTTGTATGGCCACGTCATCCATTTGGAAGACCGCGAGCGCGACCGGTTGCGCGAGGTGGACGCGGCGCTGGTGCATTGCCCGACGTCGAACACTTTCATCGGCTCGGGTCTTTTTGACATGAACGGGCTGATCCATGACGGCCACCGGGTCGGGCTGGCCACCGATACGGGCGGCGGGTCCAGCTTTTCGATGCTGCGCACGATGGCCGCCGCTTACGAGATCGGCCAGTTGCGCGGCCGCCCCCTGCACCCGGCGCAGTTGCTGTGGCTGGGTACAGTCGGTTCGGCGCGGACACTGCGGATGGAGGATTGCATCGGCAATATTGCTCCGGGGATGGAGGCGGATCTGATTGTGATCGACCTTGCCTCGACCCCGGCGATTGCCCAGCGTGAGGCCCACGCAGATGATCTGTGGGAGGCCGTGTTTCCGACCATCATGATGGGCGACGACCGCGCCATTGCCGACGTCTGGATCGGAGGCACGCAAGCCGCTTGCTGAATGCGCCTGCGGCGCATGCCTCCGGCGGAGATATTTTTAGCCAGATGAAGGGCGGATCCCGCTATTGTGCAAGCGCGCGCGCCAGACGGTTTTGGGTTTCGATGGCGCGTGGCAGGTCGATTGTTGTGATCTGACCGCCCCTCACGATCTGACGTCCTTCGACAAACAGGTGTCTGACCTGCATCGGTCCGGCCAGCAGCAGGGCCGCCGGATCCCAACTGCCCGCGCTTTCGATGCAGCGCGTATCCCACACGGCGATGTCGGCCCGTTTGCCCGGCATCAGCCGCCCGCAATCGGGCCGTCCCAGCACATCCGCGCCGCCTCGGGTCGCGATCTCAAGCGCTTCGCGGGCGGACATGGCGTCGGCACCGTTGGCGACACGTTGCAGTAACATCGCCTGCCGCGCCTCGAGCATCAGGTTGCCGTTGTCATTGCTGGCCGACCCGTCCGCGCCCAGACCAACCTTCACCCCGTGATCGCGCATGGTTCGAACCGGCGCGATGCCCGAGCCGAGACGGCAATTGGAGCACGGGCAATGGGCGACGCCTGTTCCGGTTTCCGAGAACAGGTTGATTTCAGCCCCGTCCAGCTTGACGCAATGGGCGTGCCAGACATCGGGACCGGTCCAGCCCAGATCCTCGGCATATTGTCCGGGGCGACAGCCGAATTGCGCCTGGGAATAGGCGATATCCTCGTCATTCTCGGCAAGATGGGTGTGCAGCATGACGCCCTTGTCGCGCGCCAGAAGGGCCGCATCGCGCATCAGATCGCGGCTGACCGAGAAGGGCGAACAGGGTGCGAGGCCGACGCGGCACATCGAGCCTTCGCTGGGGTCGTGAAAGGCATCGACCACGCGGATCATATCGTTCAGGATATCATTTTCGGCTTCGACCAGACTGTCCGGCGGCAGGCCGCCATCGCTTTCACCGATGCTCATCGCACCGCGGGTGGGGTGAAAGCGCAGGCCGAGTTCCGAGGCTGCGGCAATCGTGTCCTCAAGCCGCGCGCCATTTGGGTACAGGTACAGGTGATCGGAACTGAGTGTGCAGCCGGACAGCACCAGCTCTGCCAGCCCGATCTGGGCCGAGGTAAACATCTCATCCGGCCCGAAGCGGGCCCAGATCGGGTAGAGCGTTTGCAGCCAGCCAAACAGCAATGCGTCCTGTCCGCCCGGAACCGCGCGGGTCAGGGTTTGATAGAGGTGATGATGCGTGTTCACCAGACCCGGCGTCACCACGCAGCCCTTGGCATTGTGCACTTCGCCTGTTGTTGTCAGCCCATGGCCAAGCTGCGCGATCTGGCCGTCGCGGATCAGAATGTCGGCACTGGTCAATTCGCGGCGGTCGTCATCCATAGTCAGGATGGTATCGGCGTTTTTGATGAGAATTTCGGTCATATCAGCACTCCTGCATCTGCCCGTCTCATGCAAGGAGTGTGCGGCCGGTGGAAAACGGGCGTAAGAACCGGCTGTTGCTTACTGTAATTGCAGGCCCGGCAAGCGGCAACCAATTTCAGTGGTTGCGCAGGATCTGCAAGGCTGCGGCGTGGATCTCGGCGTTGGCGGCGGCCAAAGCGCGGCCGCCATTATGGGCCGGCCCGCCCTGCCAATCGGTGACAATGCCGCCAGCGGCTTCGATCACAGCAATCGGCGCCTGTATGTCATAGGAATTCAATCCGGCTTCGATCACCAGATCCGCCTGCCCTGCCGCCAACAGAGCGTAGGCGTAGCAGTCCATCCCATAGCGCGTCAGCTTGACCTGTTTGGATACAGCTTCGAACCCCGCGCGATCCTGCGCCGTGCCGACCTCGGGGAAAGTTGTGAACAGGATTGCCTCGTTCAGCGTTTTTGTTTTGCGTGTCGCCAGATCAGATGTGCCCAACGGGCCCTTCAGTTGCGCTATGTCCGAGGATCCCATGAACCGTTCGCCGATATAGGGCTGATCGACCACACCCAGGAATGGCCCATCCGCTGTGCCCAGCGCGATCAGAACGCCCCAGGTCGGTGTGCCGCTGACGAACCCACGTGTGCCGTCAATCGGGTCCAGAACCCAGACGCGTCCGCTGCTGCCTTCGGTCTGGCCGTATTCTTCCCCCAGAATCCCATCATCCGGGCGGTGACGGCTGAGAACCTCGCGCATTGCCTGTTCCGCAGCGCGGTCCGCAACGGTGACCGGGTCGAACCCGTCTTCCAGCTTGTTCGAGGTTTCAAGATCGTGTTGGCGAAAATGCGGAAGAATAGCCGCGCGCGCCGCGTCGGCCATTGCTTCGGCTACATCCATGTCGGTCAAAGGCGTCTGGTGCATGGGCCACTGGTGCGGCCAACGCCCGGCAGAGTCAAGCGATCAGGCGACGTCGCTGAGAACCCGTGCCAGTTCAAACAGACGGCGGCGCTGGTTTTCCGGGATTGCGTAGTAAGAGCGCACCAGATCCAAGGCTTCCTTGTCCCCCATCAGGTCAGCAGGCACCGATTTCTTGTCCGACGGGCTTTTTTCTGCTTCTTCGAGACCTTCAAAGAAAAAGCTGACCGGAACGTCCAATGCCTCGGCGATGTCCCACAGGCGGGATGCGCTGATTCGGTTGGCTCCGGTTTCGTATTTCTGGATTTGTTGAAACTTGATACCAACCTGCTGCGCCAATTGCTGCTGGGTCATCCCAATCAGCCAGCGGCGATGCCGAACGCGCTTGCCCACATGGACATCGACGTGATGAGTCATTGGTATTCTCCTTTACTACACAAACATCTGTACGGGATTGCGCGACGTCCGTGATCGCAACCTTAGCGAGCGGGCCTTAACCACTCCCTAACCTGGATCGTGCCACCCCCCGATTACAGCACTAGGTGCCTATATTGCTGCTTTTGGAATTTTTTTCAAGCTGGTTGAGTCATGCACCCGACATGGTGGTTTGTGGTTGTGTCCCTTTGGACCCTACACCATTGGTTGTATTCGACGGGCCGATTATTCCCGACGTGGCGTGCATATTGACAAGCGACGCGCGACGCGCGCCTATTTCCGCAAATCAAGGGGCGGTCAATCTATGCTGGCATATCGTGTTCAATCCGACGGCGCAGTCGCGCAATTATGTGAGGTCGAGGTTCCGGCCCCGTCTGCGGGTCAGGTGCGCGTTGCCATCAAGGCCTGCGGGCTGAATTTTGCAGACCTGCTGATGCAGAAAGGCACCTATCAGGACACCCCCAAGACTCCGTTCACGCTGGGTCTGGAAATTGCCGGGGTGATCGAGTCGGCTGGCCCGGACATCACGCATCTCAAACAGGGCGACCGGGTCGCGGTTTACTCGGGTCAGGGTGGTTTGGCCGAGTTCGGGGTATTTGACGCAGATCGTGTGATCCCCCTGCCCGACACGACCAGTTTCGAGGATGCCGCTGCGATCCAGATCGCCTATGGCACCAGCCATCTTGCGCTGGATCACCGGGCCCGGCTGCAACCGGGCGAGACCTTGCTGGTCACCGGTGCCGCGGGCGGGGTTGGTCTGACGGCTGTCGAGGTTGGCAAGCTGATGGGCGCGACCGTGATCGCTCAGGCGCGGGGGGCCGAAAAGCTGGCCGTTGCAAAAGATGCGGGTGCGGATCACCTGATCGATGCGTCCGAGGATCTGCGTGAAACCGTCAAAGCACTGGGCGGTGCGGACGTTGTTTACGACGCCATTGGCGGCGACGTATTCAAGGCGGCCTTTCGCGCCACCAACCCTGAAGGTCGCTTGCTGCCCATTGGATTTGCCGGTGGCGAGGCTCCGCAAATCCCGGCCAATCATCTGTTGGTCAAGAACCTGACCGTGATCGGCTTTTACATCGGCGGCTATCTCAGCTTTCGCCCCAAGATCGTTCAGGACAGTTTCAAAACGCTGTTTCGCTGGCACAGCGAGGGCAAGATCAAACCGCATATCAGCCACACCCTGCCTCTGGCGGATGTGGCCGAGGGGATGCAATTGCTGAAAGAACGTAAATCCACCGGCAAGATCGTTATCACGATCTGAGCGCGCCTACCCGACGACCGCCCGCAACTGGCTGCCGCCCAACATGCGGAAGTTCTGCCGGACCAGTTGGGCCAATGCCTCGACAACCGGGTCACGCCCCGAATCGCCGCCGTAGAGGTTGATCATATGCGCGGGCAGGTCCGGAAGCGCACCGCCCGAGTCGATCTGTTCCAGATGCGCGGCCTCGGTCCCGTCCAGCATCGCGTGAACGGCCAGATCGGCGCTGACGGTGGCCTCGATGGTCCGGTCGTTTTCGGTTTCGACAGACAATTCCCACGGGATACCCGCCGCGTCCAGCGCTGCGATCACCTGCGGGCGGAACAGACACCGCCGCCCCAGCGCCAAGGGTAGCGGATTTTTACGCCAGGCAGACCCGCCCGGCGCGCCGATCCAGCGTAGCGGCAGTTCGGCAATCGTCTCAGCCCCGTCCGCCGAAGACGGTTCGGTGGTCAGGATCACATCGCACTCACCGCGTTTGAACATATCCTTCAACTGGAGTGAGTAGGACGAGACCAATTGCACCCGCACGCGTGGGAAGTCGGCATTGAACCGTTGCAGGACACGGGGAATCGCCGGGTAGACGATGTCATGGGGCACGCCCAGCACCACTTCGCCCTCAAACGCCTGATCAGTGAGTTTCGAAATCACCTCATCATTCAACGCAATCATCCGTCGGGCATAGGCCAGCAATTGCTCGCCCGAGGCTGTCAGCGCAATGGTTCGACCGCTGCGGTCCAGCAGTTCAAGGCCCAGAAGCTCCTCCAACCGTTTCAACTGCATTGAAACTGCGGATTGGGTCAGGTGAAGGAATCCGGCTGCGCGGGTTACACCACCCTGATCTGCCACGGCCACGAAAGAGCGCAGGGTTGTAATGTCCAGATTTCGCATCTTCACGATTCCTTATGCGTTACATCATAAATATTCGTTTTCAAAATATGACATGCTTTGCCATATCAATCAAGGAAGTTGATCGATGGCGACAAATCCATCGAAAATCGCAGAAAGGACAATTGCTATGACCCAAATTGCAATCCATCACAGCTGCAAACCCGCCAAACGCTCGTTCGTTTCCTTGGTGCTTCAGGCGCTTTCGGTGAAGCGTCAGCGTCGCAAACTGGCGCAACTGGACGATGCCGCGCTGAAAGACATTGGCATTACCCGCGCCGAAGCCTCGGCAGAAGCGGATCGGTTTTTCTGGGATGCGCCGCAAATCTGGAAAAGATGACCCGGATGGTCATGTTTTCCCGAGCGATTGGTGACGCAGTGTCGCCTGTCGCTCGTTTTGTTGGGTGTTTTCGTCGGTTTTCCGCCGGAAAGTCTTGAAACACAGCCATTAGTTGCCGATATTTGAGGGGAAAACCGCCCCGCCCCGTCGGGGCGTTCTAACAGGACGATAAGGGAGACCCTTTGATGGCACAAATCGACACGATCCGGACGGTATCCGGCGCGCGCGCCGCCGAGATTGATCAGGGCCTGCGCGCCCATATGAACAAAGTCTACGGCACAATGTCCGTCGGCATGCTGATCACGGCGCTGGCCGCTTGGGCAATTGCCGGTCTTGCCGTAACCAGCGATCCGACCAATGCGGTCGCTCAGATCGGCGCTGATCGCTATCTGACCAGCCTCGGTGGCACCCTGTTCCTGACACCGCTGAAATGGGTTGTCATGTTTGCACCGCTGGGCTTCCTGCTGTTTGGCTGGGGCGCTTTGATGCGGCGCGGATCGGCTGCGGCTGTGCAACTGGGCTTTTTCATCTTCGCCGCCGTTATGGGCGTTTCGATGAGCTCGATCTTCATGGTCTTTACGCCCTATTCGATCACGCAGACCTTCCTGGTGACCGCAATCGCCTTCGCCGGCCTCAGCCTGTACGGTTACACCACCAAGCGTAACCTCAGCGGCATGGGCACCTTCCTGATGATGGGCGTGATCGGTCTGCTGGTTGCCATGATCATCAACCTGTTCCTGCAGTCGGGCGTGATGATGCTGGCCATCTCGGCCATCGGCATCCTGATCTTTGCCGGTCTGACCGCGTTCTACACGCAGGACATCAAGAACACCTATGTGGCACACGCCGCACATGGCGATCAGGAATGGCTGGACAAAGCTGCCTTTGACGGCGCGCTGAGCCTGTATATCTCATTCCTGAACATGTTCCAGTTCCTGCTGATGTTCATGGGGCAACAGGAATAACGACTGCAAGGCAAGACAAATACGATGGGCCGGTCAGTGACCGGCCCTTTTCTTTTGCCCTCTGTCCAACAAACAAAAACCCCCGCTGCGGAAGCGGGGGCTGTAATTCCAAATCGTCTAAGTTGTCAGCTGCAGTTCAATGGCACCGCAAACCCGCTGCTCCGCTCGGACGAGCCTTTGCGGAACACGTCCCCCGCAGGAAGGCATCCGGTAAAGCGCTCAGTCTCGCTGCCGAAGGTTGCACCGATCGAATTGTCAACGCGGGTGCTGTTGTTGGATGTGCGCAGCACTCCGAAAAGCGTGCCATTCACGTTGACCGTGCTCAGGAACAGGTTGGTATCGCTGCCCGACAGTTGTACGGCGGTGTCCGGGTTCCGGCCACCATTGTCGATGGCAACACTGGCCACCTTGTTCGGATCGACCTGATCCGAGAGAACTGTAACGGTTGGCAATTCGGCCAGTTCAGCCGGGATATTCGTTGCGGGCGGGACAAAGGCCACTGCGCCCGGAACGTCGGAAATGGTGCGGGGTTCGCCATCAATTCCAGTAAACCCAACACCTTGGCGGTTGAACGGGTCTTCACAAGCCGTAAGGGTCAGCACGGCAATTGTGGATAACAAGATTTTTTTCATGGCGGTCAACATTTTGTGGCGGTTTGCTCAACCGTAAGTGCAGCGGGTTGCAAAAAGCAAGCCGCCGCCCAAACGATTGCCCCTTGCCCTGATGCGCGGCTGCAACGGACTGTGCGATTTAGCAGTCGCTGAATGACATCAATGCCAGCACGAAAAAAGGCCCCGCCGCAGCAGAGCCTTTCCCGAAAGTCAGTTCAGAACGGCAGATTACTTGATCTTGCCTTCCTTGTACTCGACATGCTTCCGAACGACCGGATCGTATTTACGAATGGTCATTTTCTCGGTCATGGTGCGTGCGTTCTTCTTGGTCACGTAGAAGTGGCCCGTGCCCGCGGTCGAGTTCAGACGGATCTTGATTGTCGTCGGCTTCGCCATGGTTGATCTCCTGCGTCCGAAAAGGCAGGGGCCTTTCGGTTGAATTCCTATGAGCGTGCGCTTTTACGCGCTGCACCGCCCATGTCAAGGCCAATCGGCCTCGTGTCGTTCAGGATTCGCGCCCATCCTCAGGCGGACAAGGTTGGGGCACCCATATAGGCGTGAATCTGGTCCCGTTCCGCGTCGGACAGGCCCAGGGCAGTGGCCAGTTGCAGCAGATACGCCGCCTCACGTTCGTTATCCAGCCGAATCGCCGCCAGGGATGTGGCATAGATCTGCGTTTTGAGCGGCCCACCCGAAGCCGCCGCCAGCCCCATGACATCGACCGGGGATTCGAGCTGTTCCAGAACAAAGGCGCGTTCTTCGTCGCTGATGTCGTCGCCCAACTCTCCGATGATGGTCTGCTTCTCCTGCTCGTCCAGCTCTCCGTCGGATTTCGCGGCCTGGATCATGGCGCGCAGCATCAGTTTGGCCTGCTCTTCCATCGCAGCCCCGGCGGGCGTGCCGCTGAACACCGTCTCCATCATGTCGGCCGTTTGCTGGCTGCCGGTCTTGGCTGCACCCTGCATGGCGTTCAGAAGGCCACCCAGACCAGCAGCACCGGCGGCCCCACCGCCCAGCCCCATTTTGCCGATCATGTCCTGCAATCCCGACGCACCGCCCGGCATTCCGAACTGCTCGGCCATTTTGCCAAGCTGGTCCATACCAAAGCCACCGCCGGACCCTTGCATCATTTTCTGCAACCCGGCCATGCCGCCCATTTCCTTGTATTTTTCCATTCCCTTGGCCGCCGCAAAACCTACGGCAACCGATGCCAATGCCTTCATGAAACTCATAACAATCCTCCCGGGTTCACTAATCCCTGTTTACAAGCGTAGCAGCGGAACAGGGTTGAGAACACCATTTGCGAGGTTCTGGGCGGATCGCCACTTATGGGTTGGCCGGATTTTGGATACGCGCGGAGGGCCTGTAAGCCGGATCTTGTTCCGGGGTTGCCCCCTTCGATGACCATTCCTCTAGGCCGTGCATTGCTGCGCGGCTCAAGCTGCCAACCCGGTCCCTCTCGGCCAAGACGCGCTTAGCGGCGGTATCGGCTGACGCCGACCGGCCCGCGCGGGGACCCTATTTGGCATTGCTCCCGGTGGGGCTTGCCGTGCCGCCCCTGTTGCCAGGGGCGCGGTGGGCTCTTACCCCACCGTTTCACCCTTACCTTCGACCGAAGCCGCAGGCGGTCTGATTTCTGTGGCGCTTTCCGTCGGGTTGCCCCGCCCGGGCGTTACCCGGCACCGTTGTCTTGTGGAGTCCGGACTTTCCTCTCGGGTCTTGCGACCCCAGCGGCCATCCGGCCCTCCGCGCGTGGGTTGGGTATGCGCAGTGATTGACGGCGTCAAGAGTGGATAGGGTGCTGAAGGGGCCGGCCCCTTCTTGGCCTGCGGCCAATTCATCCCCTAGATATTTTTGGCCAGATGAAGGGCGGATCAGGTCTGTGGGCCAGACCGGATGAGCGGGGTGAAGTCAGCGGGGCTTAGAGGGCCTTTGCCCCAGGGTCGGTATCGCAGGCGGACCGCGGCGAGAAGGGTGTCGTCGTCCACATTTGCCGTAAAACCTGAGTCTTGGGCCAGGGTGCGGAATGCCTGTGGGGTTGGGTCTGGTAAGGCTGCGCCCTTACCGCGCTTACCGGCCAGACATTGTTTTTCGAGGCGGTGCCAGTCGAATCGGGGGCCGGGGTCGATCTTCCGGCCCGGAGCCATGTCGGAATGGCCAATGACATTCTCAGGCCGAACGGGCCAACGTGCCATGATGCCCTTTATCACCCCCTCCAAGGTAGTCATCTGAGGGTCGGAAAACGGGTGCGCGCCCGTATTGTCCAGCTCGACCCCGATGGAGCGCGAGTTGATGTCGTCCTGACCGCGCCATTCACCCGCCCCGGCGTGCCAGGCGCGATCCTGTTCGCGCACCATCTGCCAGAGCGTTCCGTCATTGCCGATAAGGTAATGCGCCGAGACCTCGGCCTGTGGGTCGCAGAGCCGTTCCAGCGCGGCCCTTGCGCTGTCCATTGCGGTATAGTGCAGGACGATAATGCCCGGTGTCAGCCCATCCCGGCGCGGACCGAAATTGGGTGAAGGATGCCAGATGGCAGATGGGTGATCAGTTGCTGACGGCACTGCGGAACGGGCTGGGATCCCAGCTGCAGGCATAGCCATCGCCATCGGGGTCAAGCCCCTTGCGGTCGCGCTGCGGGCCGCCATTGGACAGGAACTCGATCTGAGCCTGATCTGCCGACGGGAAACGCGCACAGTTGCGTTGGGCCTTGGCCTGCAGGTTGAACCCCGCGCGGCTGTACAGCTGGGTGCCGACAGGGTTCGACGTGCTGAGCGCATATTGCACGATGTTGGGCTGACCGTCAGCGCCACGCTCGGGCACGGCGGTTGGGGCGACCAGTTCGTAGGTCTGGCGGTTCTGCTCGATCCGGGCGGCGTCGGATTCGATGCTGCGACGCTCGGACACCGCGGCAAAGTCCTGTTCATCTGAAATTGCGGGGTTGCCGGGCGCAGGTACCGTTGCTTGCCCCGAAGTGCTGGCCAGCGCCGCCGCAGCCTGGTTCGCGATATCTGCGTTTTCGACCGTCGCCACGGCGGTGCCGGGCGCGCCCAACGGTTGCTGCGACACATCAACCGGCGCCAGCAACGGGTTGCCTGCGATACCCTGTCCGGCCAGTTGCGCCTCACGCTGGGCCTGGTATTCCGGCGTGTTGAACCCTGTGCCCTGAACCGGTGCAACCGTGTTACAGGCTGCCACCAGGGCAACAAAAGGGATCACTGGCAAAAGACGCATATAACCGCTCCGATACTGGTGAACTGGCAGCCCGAGGCTTACCACCATTTCGCTGGTTTTGCCACAAACCCGGCGGCGTTTTCCAGCGCGTAGGCGGTGTTGAGCAGATCGCCTTCGTCCCACGGGCGTCCGATCAGTTGCAGACCCAGCGGAAGGCCTTGTTTATCGAGGCCAGCGGGCACTGAGATACCCGGCAAACCGGCAAGGTTCACGGTCACTGTAAAGACGTCGTTCAAGTACATTTGAACAGGATCAGCCTCGGTCATCTCGCCCAGACCGAAGGATGCCGAGGGCGTCGCCGGGGTCAGGATCGCGTCGACGCCTGCGGCGAAGACATCCTCGAAGTCTTTCTTGATCAGGGTGCGGACGCGGCGGGCGCGGTTGTAATAGGCGTCATAGAAGCCAGCCGACAGCACATAGGTGCCGACCATCACGCGGCGCTGTACCTCGTGGCCGAAGCCCTCGGCGCGGGTTTTCTCGTACATCTCGGTGATGCCGTCACCCTGTGCCAGCTGCGCACGGCGGCCATAGCGGACACCGTCATAGCGCGCGAGGTTCGAGGACGCTTCGGCAGGCGCAATCACGTAATAGGCTGGCAGCGCGTATTTGGTGTGCGGCAGCGAGATGTCGACGATCTCGGCGCCTGCGTCTTTCAGCATCGCCGCACCGTCGGCCCAAAGCTTTTCGATCTCGGCGGGCATCCCGTCCATGCGGTATTCCTTGGGGATACCGATCTTTTTGCCCTTGATGTCGCCGGTCAGCATCGCCTCGAAATTCGGGACGGCCAGTTCGGTGCTGGTGGAATCCTTTGGGTCGTGACCGCACATCGCCTCAAGCATGATGGCCGCATCGCGAACATTCTTGGTCATCGGTCCGGCCTGATCCAGCGAAGAGGCAAAGGCCACGATGCCCCAGCGCGAGCAACGACCATAGGTTGGCTTGATGCCGGTGATACCAGTGAAGGCGGCGGGCTGGCGGATCGAGCCGCCGGTATCGGTGCCGGTTGCGGCCAGACACAGGTCGGCGGACACAGCCGAGGCCGAGCCACCGGACGACCCGCCCGGTGTCAGTTGCGCGTCGTCATTGCCGCGCCGCCACGGGCTGACCGCGTTGCCGTAAACGGATGTTTCGTTGGACGACCCCATCGCGAACTCGTCCATGTTCAGCTTGCCCAGCATCACGGCACCCGCATCGGCCAGTTGCTGCGACACGGTGGATTCGTATTCCGGCTTGAAGCCTTCCAGAATCTTCGAGGCCGCCTGCGACGGCACGCCCTTGGTGCAGAACAGGTCCTTGATGCCGATCGGCAGACCGCACATCGACGGCGCGTCGCCGCCCTTGATCCGCTCATCAGCCGCCTTGGCACGGTCCAGCGCGATTTCGGGGGTCTTGTGGACAAAAGCGTTCAGCGCGTCGGCCTCGTCGATGGCCTTGAGGCAGGATTCGGTCAGTTCAACCGAGGTCACGTCACCCTTACGCAGCGCGTCGCGGGCCTCGGCCAGGCCCAGTTTATTCAGATCGCTCATGTCTTACTCCACCACTTTGGGGACTGCGAAGAACCCTTCGCGCGCGTCGGGGGCGTTGGCCAGAACCTTGTCCTGCTGGCTTCCGTCCGTGACCACATCCTCACGACGCTTCAGGCGCATCGGCTCGACCGAAACCATCGGCTCGACGCCCTCGACATCAACCTCGTTCAACTGCTCGATGAACCCCAGGATAGTGTTGAACTCGGATGCCAGCGCCGGCAGGGCGTCATCCTCGACCTTGATCCGGGCCAGTTTGGCCACCTTGGCGGCGGTGCTTTGGTCAATCGACATCGGAAAACCTCATATACGCTCAGGGGGGCATTTACCCGTCTGTTGCAGCAGTCGCAAGACCGGCAGGCCCCTGCACAACATATGATTCACACCCCCGCAAATCGCTTGCCATTCAATCTTGCATACCCGCTATGCAAAAAAGTAAACCGTTTAGTTCATTTTATGACTTGAAAAACTGAACTGTACTGTTCATTTTACATCTCACAAGACAACACAAACCGGAGACTGAAAATGAAAAGCCTCATCGCAGCCGTCACTTTGTCCGCCACTCTTCTGGCCGCGCCGGCCATGGCTTTGGGCATCGACTCCACCAACCTGACCCGCAACCTGAGCTTCCCCTCCCCTGTCTCGGAACCGGTCACGCAGGATCAGGT
The DNA here is from genome assembly GCF_056538425.1 of Ruegeria sp. BG5. NCBI lineage: Bacteria > Pseudomonadati > Pseudomonadota > Alphaproteobacteria > Rhodobacterales > Roseobacteraceae > Ruegeria > Ruegeria sp. BG5. The sequence goes on from NZ_JBQFTC010000006.1 coordinate 173,773, forward strand.
CAAGCCGGGCAAGTAACCAGCCCGCCTCGGCCGGGTCAGAGGCCCCCCGTCTGACCCGGCCCTGTGCATTTGGGTGCTGCACCTTCTGCGGCATCACGCTACGGTGGCTTTGAAAATCAATCGGATGATCAACGCAAAACGCGCATCCGCAAAGCCAACGGAGCAAGACATGAGCGCGCGCAAGCAAGCGGTTCTGGACGCAATTGATGCGGCCAATGCAAAAGATCCCAATCTCGACGATGGCCAACCCGAAGCGCTGCTGTATGGCACGCGCATGAGCGCCGAGTTGGAGCGGCTGTTCCCCGATGCCTCGGACGCGCTGCAAATCGCGGCGCGCGGTCAACATGTCGAACGTTGGAAGCTGGCGCGCACGGAATACCCCGAAGGACGAGCCGGGTATCTGGCCTGGCGCAAAGCGCAGGGCGAACATCATGCAGATGTGGTGATGTCCCTGATGACCGAGGGTGGGTATAGCGAAGAAGAGGCCGAAGCCGCCGGACGGATGCTGCGCAAGCAGGGTATTAAACGTGTCTCCGAGGTTCAGGCGCTGGAGGACGTGATCTGCTTTGTGTTCCTCAAGTGGTATTTCCAACCTTTCGCCGGCAAGCATTCGGCTGAGAAAATCCAAAGCATTGTCGAGAAAACGGCCCGCAAGATGTCCGCAGGCGGGCGCGCGCGGGTGTTGGCAGAGTTCGACCTGCCCGAGCATTTGGCCGCCGCTTTCCGGGCCTGACGCAAACCTGTTCGTGTTTTTGATGCGGTTAATCGGGCATTAACCATTTAACGCTCACTCTGAGACCCGTAGAATCTCCGGAGTCTCAGCCGTGTTCAAAAAACTGTATCTCGCCGCCGGGTTGCTGTGCCTGTTGCTGGGCTGTCAGGAACTGCCGTCAAGCAAGCCGGATGCAAAGGTTATTGCGGTTGGCGATTCGCTGATGGCCTGGAATTCGCCCTCCGGGTCGTCGATTCCCGATGTGATCGAAGAAAACATCGGCGCTCCGGTGGTGGATCGCACGGTATCTGCGGCGTGGTTGCAAACGCAGTTTGACGACAAGGGCGCGCCCCAAAGTGGGGTGCAGGCCCAGTTCGTCAAAGGCGACTGGTCCTGGGCGGTGGTCAATGGCGGCGGCAATGATCTGATGCTGGGCTGTGGCTGTTCGCGCTGCGATGCGGTGCTGGACAACATGATCTCGGAAGATGGGCAAAGCGGCCAGATACCCCGCTTTGTGCGCCAGATTCGCGAAACCGGTACGCGGGTTATCTATGTGGGCTACCTGCGCAGCCCCGACCTGTTCACACCCATCGAACACTGCAAGGCCGAAGGCGATGAATTCGAGGCGCGGATCGCAAGGCTCGCGCAATTGGATGAGGGGATCACCTTTGTCTCAAGCCAGGATGTGGCGCGGCCTGGCGATGCATCGTATTTCTCATTCGATCTGATCCATCCGTCGCGCAAATCCAGCCGGATCATCGGCGAACTGATCGCCAGCGTGATCAAGGATCAGGGGTTGTAGCGGCGCGCGTCCGGATGATCACCCGGCGGTAGGCCTCGATCATCCAGCCCAGCATAGTGGCGTTCAGGATGTGCCACAGGAAATGCGTGCCGGTAGGAAACTGCTGGCAGATCGGCGCGTCCAGTGCGCGGAAGGTAATCGACAAGATCAAAAGAGCTGCGCCAATCGCCATGTTCTTTGCGAACGCTGGCTCTCGATGCCGCAACAGGAATGCGTAAATCAAGATCAGCAAAGGCACCGGGGCATAGGCGGCAGAGCCACCCAATCCCGGCACAAGCTGAAACACGGGCGTCGTCACCGCGGCATAGGGGATGAACAAGATCGTCGCGCTCAGCGCATAGCCCGTGGAGATGCCCCAGACATTTTTGTTCACCGCGAAAATATAGATCAGGATAAACAGCAGGATCGGCGTCACGTCGGCAATCGCGGCCCAGACCTGTGCATGGGTGTGAAACAGATAGCTGCCAACGCCAATCGCCGCCAACACCATGACCAACGCCATCGCAAGCGGCATATCCTGCCCCCGCACCCGCCGCCACATGATGAAGGCCGAGATCAGAAAGGCCGCGTTGGTGACCGCATTGATGGGCTCGGCCCAATAGGCGGCGGACAATCGCTCACAATAGCCGTCGATTTGCTGCATCCAGTCCATGGAATTTTACATAGCGAATGCTAGGCTGGAGCCAATAGGCATCGCAGGAGGAATTTCGGCATGAACATCATTTGGTTGGGCCACGGCAGTTTTCGCATCGAAACCGAGGGGCAGGTGCTGTTGGTCGATCCATGGCTGACGGGCAACCCGGTTCTGCCGGAAGACCAGCACGATACAGCCGTGGACGGCGCGACGCATATCCTGCTGACCCACACCCATTTCGATCATGTGGTGGATGTTCTGCCTTTGGCAAAACACCTGAACGTGCCGGTCGTCGGGCAGTACGACCTGATGGGCTATTGGGCCGAGGCCGAGGGGATCGAGACCATCGGTTTCAACAAAGGCGGCACGGTCAATCTGAACGGGGTCAAGGTGACGATGGTGCCTGCCTCGCACAGTTCCACCTTCTCGACCCCGGATGGGCTACGGACCGGGGGCAGCGAGGTGGGTTTCATGATCGCAGCCGAAGGGCGGATGCTGTATGTCTCGGGCGACACCGACATCATGGCGGATATGGAGTGGATGGGGGATTACTACAAACCCGATATCGGCATCCTGTCTGCGGGCGGGCATTTCACCATGGATATGAAAGCGACCGCCTATGCGGCCAAGCGCTATTTCAACTTCAAGACGGTGATTCCCTGCCATTACAAGACCTTCCCCATCCTCGAACAATCGGCGCAGACGCTGATCGACGGATTGCCCGGAGTGGACGTGATCGAACCCGAAGTGATGCAGCCGATCAATCTGTAGGCCGGGCTTCAGCCCGGCATATCCTTGCGGCGTGCCTCGAAGAAATCCTTCAAAAGTGCCGCCGCCTCGTCAGCGGCGATACCATCATAAACCTCGGGCGCATGATGCGCCTGAGGGTGAGAAAACACCCGCGCACCATGGGCAACACCGCCTGATTTCGGGTCGGATGCGCCATAATACACCCGACGGATACGCGCAGCGGCCAACGCGGCGGCGCACATCGCGCAAGGCTCCAACGTCACATAAAGATCGTGATCCGGCAGACGTTCGGACCCGGCCTCGGCGCAGGCGGCGCGCAAGGCCAAGATCTCGGCATGAGCGGTCGGATCGTTCAATTCGCGCGTTCGGTTGCCAGCCGCCGCGACGACCCGGCCATCGGGCGAGACGATAACGGCCCCCACCGGAACCTCACCCCGATTAGCCGCCGCGCGGGCCTCGGCCAGCGCCTTGTCCATATGCGATTTGAACACCATGCCCCTGACTGCATCAGAAACCTGCCTTTCGCAAGCGGGCGGGATGGGTTAAGGCCGGGGGCATGAGCAATACCCCTCCTCCCGGCGACCGGATCGCCAAAGTGCTGGCCCGTGCAGGTGTCGCCTCGCGGCGCGAGGCTGAACGCATGATCGAAGCAGGCCGTGTCAGCGTGAACGGTAAGGTGATCGACAGCCCCGCGCTGAACGTGACCGCCAAAGACAGGATCGCTGTGGACGGCAAACCGGTCTCGGAACCCGAACCCTCGCGCCTGTGGCTCTATCACAAGCCGACCGGGCTGGTGACCACGACCAAGGACGAAAAGGGCCGCGCGACGATTTTCGACGAATTGCCCGAGGATATGCCGCGCGTGATGTCCGTTGGGCGGCTGGACCTGAATTCCGAAGGCTTGCTGCTGCTGACCAATGACGGCGGCATCAAGCGCAAGCTGGAACTGCCCTCGACCGGCTGGCTGCGCAAATACCGCGTGCGGGTCAACGGACGACCCAAGGAAGAGGATTTCGCCCCCCTGCGCAAAGGGCTTGTGATTGATGGTGAGCGGTTCCAGCCGATGACCGTCTCGCTGGATCGCCAGCAAGGTGCGAATGCTTGGCTGACCATCGGACTGCGCGAAGGCAAGAACCGCGAGATCAGGCGGGCGATGGAAGATATCGGCTTCACCGTGAACCGGTTGCTGCGTGTCTCTTACGGCCCGTTCCAGCTGGGCGATTTGAAACCCGGTCAGGTGGAAGAGGTGCGCCGCCGCGTGATGCGCGATCAGTTGGGCCTGGATGGTGACACAAAACCCGAAGGTACCGCCAAACGCGCCACCCGCCCGCAAAGAAAACGACCACCGATCGGCAAGAAACCCCGCAAGTGACGCGGGTTTGGCAACCTTCCCCCTAGCGCCAAGCCTGCGCATCCCTTAAATTTTCTGGGAATGCTGCTATTTGGGGGGCGCAATGTCCGGGAGCGGAGTGCAAAAACTGGCCTATGTGGTCCTGCTGGTCCTGATGCTGGGCGTGTGCACCGGCTTGCTGGGGGGGCTTTGAGCATGGCCAAGCGGTTTGGCGGCAAATACAGCCCTCAAGGTGAGTCTTCTTCCGACGCGCCGCTGCCGCGCGGCCAGTTTGATGGCGCGCGGGTCGAACCTGCGGGCGCGCGGGCGAATATTCTGTTTCTGCCTGCGATCCCGTTGGTTTTCCTGTCTCTGAACGACGGCGCGATTGGCATGACCATCGGCCTGGTCGCGGCGGGCCTGCTGACCGCTGCCGCTTTTCTTCTGCGCGAAGGGTTGCGGGCCGAGGCCGCGTATCATTCACGCAAAACCGCCCGCCGCCCAGCCTTTCCCCGGAAGATATTTGCCAGTGTTCTGACCGGGCTTGGCACCGCGCTGGCTGCGTACCGGACCGAGTATCTGGATGCAGAAACCGCCGGACAGGTCAGCCTGCTGGCGCCCGTGCTGTTTGGAGTTGCCGCAACCGTTTTGCATTCCGTGTCATTCGGGTTGGACCCGATGAAGGACAAAGGCATGGAAGGCGTCGATACATTCCAGCAGGATCGCGTGGCCCGTGTGGTCGATGATGCCGAACAACACCTGTCCGAGATGACGGATGCGATCAAACGCGCCGGTGATCGCCGGGTCGAGGCGCGGGTTGAACGGTTTCAGGATACCGCCCGCGATCTGTTCCGCACGGTCGAAGAAGATCCCCGCGATCTGGCCGGGGCGCGCAAGTATCTGACCGTATACCTGCAGGGCGCACGCGATGCGACGGTCAAGTTCGCAGACGTGTATGCCCGTACCCGCGACGGGCAGGCGCTGGCCGATTATTCCGCCTTGCTGGACGATCTGGAACAGAATTTCGCCGCGCGCACGCGGAAGATGCTATTGGATGACCGCAGTGATCTGACGGTCGAGATTGACGTGTTGCGCGACAGGCTGCAACGCGAAGGCGTCCGGTTGGACTGACCGGCTAAAAATTGAGCGAGGAACATCCCCATGTCCGATGAGATCAAGAACAAGGCGGTCGAGGCCGAAACTCTGGTGCAGGAAGTCACCGCCGTGGCGCTGCCCGAACCGATGGCCGAGGTTGTCTCGCTTGAGGAAGCCGACGAACCGGTCAGTGCCGAGATTCGCAAGCGCATGGATGAGATCGATATGGGCAACACCAATTCGATCGTCTCATTCGGCTCGTCCGCGCAGGCAGAGTTGCAAGAGATCAGCCAGGCCATGCTGGCCGATGTGCGCAACAAGGATGTGGGCCCCGCTGGCGATAGCCTGCGCAACATCGTGACCACGATCCGGGGCTTCTCGGTCAGTGAACTGGACGTGCGGCGCGAGCGTAGCTGGTGGGAAAAACTGCTGGGCAAGGCCGCGCCTTTTGCCAAGTTCACCGCCCAATACGAAGAGGTTCAGGGCCAGATCGACCGCATCACAGACGATCTGCTGAGCCATGAGCATACGCTGCTGAAAGACATCAAATCGCTCGACCTGCTCTATGAAAAAACGCTGGGGTTCTATGATGAACTGGCGCTTTATATCGCGGCGGGTGAGGAAAAGCTGACCGAGTTGGACAGCCACGATATTCCGGAAAAAGAGGCCGAAGTTCAGGCCGCGCCCGAAGATCAACAGGTTATGAAAGCGCAGGAATTGCGCGACATGCGCGCGGCGCGCGACGATCTGGAACGCCGGGTGCATGATCTGAAACTGACCCGTCAGGTGACGATGCAGTCGCTGCCCTCGATCCGTTTGGTGCAGGAGAATGACAAGTCGCTGGTGACCAAGATCAACTCGACCCTCGTCAACACGGTGCCGCTGTGGGAAACCCAACTGGCGCAGGCCGTCACCATTCAGCGCAGCGCCGAGGCGGCAGCCGCCGTGCGCGACGCCAATGATCTGACCAACGAATTGCTGACCTCGAACGCAGCCAATCTGCGCGACTCCAACAAGATGATCCGTGAGGAAATGGAACGCGGCGTCTTCGACATCGAGGCCGTCAAACAGGCCAACGCCGACCTGATCGGCACGATCAACGAAAGCCTCGCCATTGCCGACGAAGGCAAGGCCAAGCGCGCCGCCGCCGAGCAGGAGTTGCAGAAGATGGAAACCGAACTCCGCGACACACTTGCCGCCGCCAAGGCGCGGCGCGACGGGACCGGCGACAATGCAGGAACGGCTGTTCCGGGATAAGGTGGACTGGGCGTGCGGCCTTTGAACTCTGTCAAACTGGCCCTTGGGGGTATCGCGCTGCTGGCGCTGGTCGGCTGTGAGGAAGCCCTGACATCCGCCGTCGTGCCTCCGCCACGCCCCGCAGCCCCACCGCCTGCGGCCAACGCTTATGTACCGCCCTCAGCCGCCAGTCAGGACCTGGCCCGGTTCTATCAGCGCGTCGAACGCGATCTGCTGACGCGCGGCCTGTTGCGGACAGATGGCGGCGGGCCTGACGCGCCGTATGACGCCGACGATCTGACCCGGAATTTCGAGACGATTGCGTTTTACAGCGAATACCCAAACCACAGCGTCTCACTGGGATCGCGCCAGACCGATGGCCAGCTAAGCCGCTGGGATGGGCCTGTGCGCATCCAGACCGAGTTTGGCCCTTCGGTCCTGCCCGCCACGCGGGAAAAGGATGCGGCGGATGTGCAGTCATATGCCGCCCGTCTGGCGCGCCTGACCGGGCACCCGGTTTCGACTGTCAGCCGGAAGGCCAACTTTCACGTGTTCTTCGCCGGCAAGGATGATAGCGCCTATGTGGTGTCCCGCCTCAGGCAGTTGATCCCGAATATCAGTCAGGCCTCGCTGGAACTGGTCGCCAATCCGCGCGCGAATTTCGACTGTTTTGTCTTTGCCTCGGCCACCACATCCTCGCCCAACAAATACGTGCGCGCGGTCACTCTGATCCGCGCGGAACTGCCAGATCTGGTGCGGCTAAGCTGTATCCACGAAGAAATTGCGCAAGGCCTTGGCCTGTCCAATGACAGCCCCGCCGCGCGGCCTTCGATCTTCAACGATGATGACGAGTTTGCCCTGCTGACCAGTCATGATGAGAAACTGCTGCAAATGCTCTACGATCCGCGGCTTCAGCCCGGTGTATCGGTCGATCAGGCCCGCCCTGTTGTCAGGATCATTGCACGCGAATTGATGGGTCAGCCGCTCTGACCCCAAGGACAGGAGAACCCAGATGGGAATTTTCGATTTTCTGACAGGCGAGTTCATTGATGTCATCCATTGGGTGGACGACACCCGTGACACGATGGTCTGGCGGTTCGAACGCGAAGGGCACGAGATCAAATACGGCGCCAAGCTGACCGTGCGCGAGGGTCAGTCGGCGGTGTTTGTGCATGAAGGGCAGTTGGCGGATGTGTTCACGCCCGGTCTTTATATTCTTGAGACCAACAACATGCCGATCCTGACGACCCTTCAGCATTGGGATCACGGTTTTCAGTCGCCATTCAAATCCGAGGTGTATTTCGTCAACACCACCCGGTTCAACGACCTGAAATGGGGCACGAAGAACCCGATCATGCTGCGCGACCCGGAATTCGGCCCAACGCGCATCCGCGCCTATGGCACCTATACAGTGCGGGTGAAGGACCCGGCCAAGTTTCTGGTCGAGATCGTCGGCACCGATGGTGAATTCACCATGGACGAGATCAGCTTTCAGATCCGCAACATCATCGTGCAGGAATTCAGCCGCGTGATCGCGGGATCCGGCATCCCGGTTCTGGACATGGCCGCCAACACCGCCGATCTGGGCAAGCTGATCGCAGCTGAGGTGTCTCCGGTACTGGACAGCTATGGGCTGGACATGCCTGAGTTCTACATCGAGAACATCTCGCTGCCGCCAGCGGTTGAAGCCGCTTTGGACAAGCGCACCTCGATGGGGCTGGCGGGGGATCTGGGCAAGTTCACCCAGTATTCGGCAGCCGAGGCGATGACAGCGGCGGCGAACAACCCCGGTCAGGGTGGCGGCATGGGTGCCGGTCTGGGCATGGGAATGGGAATGGCCATGGCGCAGCAGATGGCGAACATGGCAGCGGGTCAGCCGCGCGGCCCGTGGGGATCGCCCGCCCCCGCTGCCCCGCAACCGGCAGCACATGCGGCGCCGCCGCCCCCACCTCCCGTTGAACATGTCTGGCACATCGCCGTGGACGGGCAGACCAGCGGTCCGTTTTCAAAGGCCAAAATGGGACGCATGGCCAGCGAAGGGCAGTTGACCCGTGAGACACACGTCTGGACCGCCGGTCAGGACGGCTGGAAGAAAGCGGGTGAGGTGCAGGAACTGGCGCAGCTGTTTACCATTCTGCCGCCCCCACCGCCGGGTGCGTGACCAGAACGGGCGGACGAGTCAAATGTGCAAGGCTCTGACATGAACGAAGAACATTGCTTTCCCTGCGAACAATGCGGCGCGGATTATCGGTTCAATCCCGGTGATGGCACGCTGACCTGTGACCATTGCGGGCATGCCCAACCCATCGGCGCGGGCCCTTGGGGCGGTGCGAAGCTGCGCGAGCTGGATTTTGACGCCGCCATTGCCGATCGCCTGCCCGACAGCGAGATCGAAGAAACGCGGGTTTTGTCCTGCCCCAACTGCGCCGCTCAGGTCGAGTTTGACCCGTACACCCACGCCGCCGAATGCCCGTTCTGCGCCACCCCCGTGGTGACGGATACCGGCGTGAACCGCCATATCAAGCCCAAGGGTGTTCTGCCGTTTGCGCTGGACGAACGGACCGCCCACACCGCCATGAACGATTGGCTGGGTCGGTTGTGGTTCGCCCCCAACGGGTTGCAGGACTATGCCCGCAAGGGCCGTAAGATGCAGGGAATCTATGTCCCTTACTGGACGTTCGACGCCGACACCAAATCCAGCTATCGCGGCGAGCGTGGTGTGGTCTACTACGAAACCCGAACCGTGATGCGCGACGGAAAGCGCGTACAGCAGCAGATTCCCAAGGTGCGCTGGACCCCCAAATCCGGTCGTGTCGCGCGGTTTTTTGACGATGTGCTGGTGCTGGCCTCACGGTCCCTGCCCAAGGCGTATACGGACGCGCTGGAGCCGTGGGATCTGCCTGCGCTGGAACCTTACCAGCCGCAATATCTGGCCGGGTTCCGGGCCGAGGCCTACACGGTGGACCTCCAAGACGGGTACGCCGAAGCGCGTCAGCACATGGCACGTGTGATCGAACGGGATGTGCGGTTTGATATCGGCGGCGACCGTCAGCGCATTCATGCGGTCGAAACCGACGTGCGCGATGTCACGTTCAAGCACATTCTGCTGCCCGTCTGGATGGCGGCCTATAAATACCGGGGCGAGACCTATCGCTTTGTCGTCAACGGGCGCACCGGGCGCGTTCAGGGCGAACGTCCCTGGTCGGCGATCAAGATCACGATTGCCGTGGTTCTGGGCCTGCTGGCGGCAGCGGGTGTTGGCTACCTGATGGCAACCGGTCAGCAGTAGCGGCGCAAAACCAGCCCCTTGCACATCCTGATGGCGGCGGTCATCTTCGGCGCGATTGCCGGGAAGGAGAGGATCGCCGTGACATTATCCGCGTTGAACACATTGTTGACGGATCGATATTCGTGCCGGGCATTTCGCCCGGACCCGGTGCCGCAAAAGGATATCGAGCAGATCGTTGCCAGTGCCTCACAAGTGCCCAGCTGGTGCAATGCGCAGCCCTGGCAGTTGGTGATCACAAGCGGAGAGGAAACGGATCGGTTCCGCCGCGCGCTGCGAGATGAAGTCGAAACCGGAACGCCTGCTCCGGACCTTGCTTTCCCCAGTTCTTATTCAGGCGTCTATCAGGATCGACGGCGCGCCTGCGGCTGGGCCTTGTACGCAGCCGTTGGCGTCGAACATGGCGACCGGGCGGGATCGGCGCGACAGATGATGGAAAACTATGCCCTGTTCGGTGCCCCCCATTGCGCGATCCTGTCCAGCTCGGCCGAACTTGGGCCTTATGGTGCAATGGACAGCGGCGGGTTCGTCACCGCGTTCACGCTGGCCGCGCAGGCGCTTGGGGTTGCAAGCATCCCGCAAGCGGCAGTCGCAGCCTACAGCCCCTTCCTGCACAAGTATTTCGATATTCCTGATGATCGGTTGATCCTGTGCGCGATCTCGTTCGGCTATGCCGATGCCGATCACCCGGCGAACAGTTTTCGCACCGACCGGGCCGCATTGGGTGACATTGTCGACTGGCGCGGCTAAACCGGCAGGTAAAAATACCGAAGGGGAGAGCTTTGCGCGCAGTCATACAACGTATCTCACATGCCAGGGTCTCGGTGGATGGGTCTGTTATCGGGCAGTCCGGCCCCGGCCTGATGATCCTTGTCTGCGCCGTGCAGGGAGATGACGAAGGTCAGGCCGCGAAACTGGCCGCAAAGATAGCCCGGCTGCGTATCTTCAAGGATGAAGCGGGCAAGATGAACCGCTCGGTGGTCGATAGTGGCGGATCGGCCCTGGTGGTCAGTCAATTCACGCTGGCGGCTGATACCACAAGCGGCAACCGCCCCGGCTTTTCCACGGCGGCCCCGCCGGATGTCGGGGAACGCTTGTATGAAGCCTTTGCCAAAGACCTCGCCGCGCATGGTATCCCGGTGGAAACGGGGCAATTCGGGGCGGATATGGCTGTTGAACTGGTCAATGACGGGCCGGTGACGATCTGGATGGAAAACTGATGACGCGTACCGAACAAGCAATCGAATTCTGGCGGGCTGGTGTGGCGGCGGTTGATGGGTACACGGCGACAAAAGCGGCTCTGCCCGGTGTTCCCCGACCCGACCGCATCCTGGCTGTGGGCAAACCCGCCGCCGCCATGGCGCGGGCAGCCTTGGATCAGTTCGGGGATGTTCCAACCCTTGTGGTAACCAAGGACGATCACGGGCGCGATCTGCCGGATGGGGTTGAGGTGATCGAGGCCTCTCATCCCGTGCCCGATCAACGCAGCCTGAACGGGGGCCGCGCCCTGCGGGAAGCGGTGGAGCAGATGGCAGCGCGATCGCATCTGTTGCTTCTGGTGTCAGGCGGCGCCTCCTCGCTGGCCGAGGATCTTGTGCCCGGTAAATCCTTGCAGGACCTTGCAGCCCTGAACCGTCAGTTGTTGGCCGAAGGGCTGGACATCACCGCTATGAATGCCGAACGGCGCAAACTGTCGCGAGTCAAATGCGGTGGGCTGTTGTCGCATTTCAAGGGCGGCAAGGCCACGGTATTGGCGATCTCGGACGTGCCGGGGGACGATCTGAACGTCATCGGATCCGGTATCGGCTCGCTGCCCCAGACATATGACTTTGATGCCAGCACCCGGATCATCGCGTCCAATGCACATGCCCGCGACGCCGCAGCCAAGGGCGCGCAGGCAGCCGGTCTGCAAGTTCATGCCAATGAAGAAGCGCTTCACGATGACTATCTGGCGGTTGCGACCTATGTCGGGCAGAGCCTGCGGGATATGGGACCCGGCGCAATGGTCTTTGGTGGCGAGCCGACGGTTGTTCTGCCGGACTCTCCGGGTCGTGGCGGGCGCAATCAGGCCCTTGCGCTTGCGCTGGCAAAAGAGATCTCGGGCCTCGAAGATCTGGTGGTTGTCGTGGGCGGAACGGACGGAACCGATGGCCCGACGAACGCCGCCGGGGGTGTCATCACAGGTGCAACCTGGGCAGAGGGGGCCGCGCAGGCGCTGAATGCCGCAGACAGCGGCACATTCCTTGAACAGGCGGACGCTTTGCTGGTGACCGGGCCGACAGGTACCAATGTGATGGACCTGATTGTCGCAATCCGAGGCTGAACTGACGCTTTGTATGCTACCTTTCGGGATCAGCCCGTCACTTTTGTTTCATGAACTACGGATAGCACCGCCGAAACGAAACTCTGCCAGCCCGCGGTCAGGAAATATGATTGCGTCTGACATCAATGCACGCGGAACAATAAAACTTGCCCGGTCGCCGGAAATACGCCAACGTTGACTCATGCGTCAATAATAAGCCCCTCAGGGGCACACATCACTCAACAGGGAGATACACTAAATGAACGAACAACTCACGCACATGGCCAGCCAGGTCACTGCGGGCAAACTCACGCGCCGCGAATTCATGGGGAAAGCTGCGGCCTTGGGTGTGTCGGCGGCAATGGCCAGCACAATGTTCGCGGATGCTGCACGGGCGGCAGGCCCGAAAAAAGGCGGCGATCTGAAACTGGGTCTTCAGGGCGGCGAGTCCACCAACTCGCTGGACCCGGCAACCTATGCAAGCTCGGTTCCGTACATGAACGGGCGTCACTTTGGGGACACGCTGGTCGAAGTTGCACCCGACGGCACGATCGAGTCACGTCTGGCCGAAAGCGTCGAAGGCAGCGCGGATGCCAAGGTCTGGACATTCAAGCTGCGTCAGGGGGTCGAGTTTCATAACGGCAAGACCATGACCAGCGAAGATGTTCTGAAGACCATGGAACGCCATTCGAACGAAGATTCGAAATCCGGTGCCCTCGGCATCATGAAGGGCATCGAATCTATGAAGGCCGATGGCGACAACTTTCAGGTTACTCTGACCGAAGCAAACGCCGACCTTCCCTATCTGTTGTCGGACTATCACCTTGTGATTCAGCCCGATGGAGGCATGGACAACCCAGCCGCCGGTATCGGCACAGGTCCATACCAGGTTGAAGTCGACGAACCCGGCGTGCGCCACCTGTTCACCAAGTTTGCCAACTACTGGAATGACGACGCCCATTTTGACAGCGTCGAAAACGTTGTGATCAATGATGCGACTGCACGGACTGCTGCGCTTCAGGGTGGACAGGTTCAGCTTGCAAACCGGATCGAGCCGAAGGTTGCCGACTTGCTGGGCCGCGCGCCAAACATCACGGTCCAGTCGACACCGGGCCGCGGTCATTATGTGTTCATCATGCACTGCGACACGGCCCCGTTTGACAGCAACGAGTTGCGCACCGCGCTGAAATACGCGATCAACCGTGAAGAACTGGTCGACAAGGTTCTGCGTGGCTATGGCTCTGTCGGGAACGACATGCCGGTCAATGCGGCGTATCCTTTGTTCGATGAAACAATCGCCCAGCGCGAGTTCAGCGTCGAGAAAGCGGCAGAGCACTATAAGAAGTCCGGCCATGACGGCTCACCCATTGTTCTGCGCGTTGCGGATGGGGCCTTCCCCGGTGCCGTGGACGCCGCATCGCTGTTCCAGCAAACCGCTGCACAGGCCGGTATCCCGCTTGAGATCAAGCGTGAACCCAATGACGGCTACTGGTCCGAGGTCTGGAACGTGCAGCCCTTCTGCGCCTCGTACTGGGGTGGTCGTCCGGTTCAGGACCAGATGTATGCCACCGCCTATCTGTCGACCGCAGACTGGAACGACACGCGATTCAAGGTACAGGCGTTCGACGATCTGCTGTTTGCCGCACGGGCCGAGCTGGACGCTGACAAGCGCAAGGGCCTGTACAGCCAGATGGGTATGATGGTGCGTGACGAAGGCGGATTGATCTGCCCGATGTTCAACAACTTTGTCGATGCCTCCAGCAATACGCTGGATGGATGGGAAACCGACCCGAACGGCGAGCTGATGAACGGTCAGGTTTCGCGCAAATTGTGGTTCGCATAAAACGGACCCCGGATAATGCATCCCATCATCAAACTGGTTTCCCAGCGCCTTGCGCTGGGACTCCTGCTTCTCTTCGGTGCATCGGCTCTGATCTTCGGCCTCACTGAAGCCCTTCCCGGGGACGCTGCGCAAGCGGTTCTCGGCCAATCCGCAACCCCCGAGGCGCTGGCGAACCTGCGCGAGGAAATGGGCCTCAACCGTCCGGCCCTGACACGTTATTTCGAATGGCTGGGTGGCATCGTACAAGGTGACCTGGGCCAATCCCTGACAAACAAGCTTGATATTGCCGAATCCGTCGGCAGCCGGTTGAGCAACACTCTGTTCCTGGCGTTCTGGGCCGCGATTATCTCGGTGCCGCTTGCCATTTTCCTTGGCCTTCTGGCTGTTCGGTACCGGAACCGCTGGCCCGACAAGATGATTTCGGCCGTCACCCTGACGACGATTTCGATCCCCGAGTTCCTGATCGGCTATGTGCTGGTCTATTTCGTGGCCGTGAAACTGGGTATGTTCTCGCCTCTGGCGATGATCAACGACAGCATGTCCCTTGGGCAAAAGCTGAACTCGATCGCGTTGCCGGTCATCGTTCTGACCCTCGTGGTGCTGGCGCATATGATGCGCATGACCCGCGCCGCCATCCTGAACGTGATGCAGTCTGCCTATGTGGAAACCGCCGAACTGAAAGGCCTGAGCAACTTTCAGGTCATCTACCGTCACGCCTTCCCCAACGCCGTTGCGCCGATTGTGAACGTGGTGATGCTGAATCTGGCCTATCTGGTCGTTGGCGTCGTCGTGGTCGAGGTGGTGTTCGTCTATCCCGGCATGGGCCAGTATCTGGTGGACCATGTGACAAAGCGTGACGTGCCGGTCGTTCTGGCCTGTGGGGTGATCTTTGCGGCCATCTATATCGGACTGAACATGATTGCAGACATCGTTGCCATTCTGGCCAACCCAAGGCTGAGGCATCCGAAATGAAGAACATCCCTATCTCTGCAATGATCGGGCTGGGTTTCACAGTCCTGTATTTCATCATCGCCCTGTTCGCGCCCCTGCTGGCCCCCTACGGCATGGCCGAAGTGGTCGGCGACGTGTGGGAGCCCTCCAGCAAAGAGTTCTGGCTGGGCACCGACAACATTGGCCGCGATCTTCTCAGCCGTATGATCTATGGCGGGCGCACGACGATCTTTATCGCCACGGCGGCAACGATCCTAAGCTTTGTGACCGGCTCGGTTCTGGGCTTTCTGGCCGCTGTGCTGGGGGGCTGGGCCGATCAGGTCATGTCGCGTACCGTTGACCTGATCATGTCGATCCCGTCGCTGATCTTCGCGCTGGTGGTTCTGGCCATGGTGCCGGTCACCATTCCGGTTCTGATCATCGTCATGGGCCTGCTGGACGCGACCCGCGTCTATCGTTTGGCCCGCGCTGTCGCGGTGGATATCGCCGTGATGGACTATGTCGAGGCCGCGCGTCTGCGAGGTGAAGGCCAGGTCTGGGTCATCTTCCGGGAGATCCTGCCCAACGCATTGTCTCCGCTGGTGGCTGAACTGGGCCTGCGTTTCATCTTCATGGTTCTGTTTGTATCGACCCTGTCCTTCCTGGGGCTGGGCGTCCAACCGCCGCTGGCGGATTGGGGCGGCATCGTGAAGGAAAACAAGGACGGCATCGTCTATGGCATCGGCGCGGCGCTTTATCCCGCTGTCGCTATCGCGACGCTGGCAATCTCGGTCAACCTTGTGGCTGACTGGGTCCTGAACCGCACCACATCGCTGAAAGGAGGCCGGGGATGAGTGAACCGCTTCTCAAAGTCCGCGGGCTGAAGATTGGCGCGACGGTGTACCCGCCGGGCGAAAAGCCTCATGATATCGAAATCGTGCACGGGGTCGATTTCGACCTCGAACGCGGCAAGGTGCTGGGGTTGATCGGCGAATCCGGGGCCGGCAAATCCACCATCGGTCTTGCCTCGATGGCCTATGGCCGGGGTGGCGTGAAGATCACCGGCGGTGAGGTCTGGGTCAACGGACGTGACATTCTGAAAACGTCCCATGGCGATATTCGCAAACTGCGCGGGGGTGAGGTCACTTATGTGTCCCAATCCGCCGCCGCGTCCTTCAATCCGGCCAAAAAGATCATGGATCAGGTGGTTGAAGCAGCGGTCGAGCAGAAGAAATTCAGCCGCAAAGTTGCCGAAGGCCGGGCGCGTGAATTGTTCGCCAAGCTGGGCCTGCCCGATCCGGACAATATCGGGGATCGGTATCCGCACCAGGTCTCAGGCGGTCAGCTACAGCGTTGCATGACCGCGCTGGCGCTGTGCCCCGAGCCTGATCTGGTGGTGTTCGACGAACCCACCACCGCGCTGGACGTGACCACCCAGATCGACGTTCTGATGGCCATCAAGGAAGCCATTGCCGATACCGGCGTTGCCGCGCTGTATATCACGCACGATCTGGCGGTCGTGGCGCAGGTCAGCGATGACATCATGGTTTTGCGGATGGGCAATACGGTCGAATACGGCGACACCGACCAGATCATCAACAACCCCAAGGAAGAATACACGCAGGCTCTGGTCTCGGTCCGTTCGATTGAGCATGAAGAGAAACAGCCCACGCCGGATCCGGTGCTGACCGTCGACGGCATCACCGCGCGCTACAAGGGGCTGAATTTCGACGTGCTGCACAACGTCAATGTCGAGCTGCATCCGGGGCAGACGCTGGCGGTTGTGGGCGAATCCGGTTCGGGCAAGTCCACACTGGCGCGGGTGATCACCGGCCTGCTGCCGCCACGCGATGGTGAGATCACCTTTGCCGGTCGCAAGCTGTCGTCCGACCTCAAGGGCCGCACCCGCGAGGATCTGCGCGAGTTGCAGATGATCTATCAGATGGCCGACGTGGCGATGAACCCGCGTCAGACCGTTGGCACGATCATCGGCCGCCCGCTGGAGTTCTACTTTGGCATGCGTGGCGCGGAAAAGCGCAAGCGGATCATCGAGTTGCTGGACGAAATCGAGCTGGGCGAAAAGTTCATCGACCGCTATCCGGCAGAACTGTCCGGTGGTCAGAAACAGCGTGTCTGTATTGCGCGGTCGCTGGCGGCCAAACCGAAGATGATCATCTGTGATGAGGTCACCTCGGCGCTGGATCCGCTGGTGGCGGATGGCATTTTGAAACTGCTGCTCGACCTGCAGAAGATCGAGAATGTGGCCTATCTGTTCATCACCCACGATCTGGCGACGGTCCGGGCGATCAGCGACAGCATTGCGGTGATGTATCAGGGGCGTGTGGTCCGCTATGGCCCGAAATCACAGGTGCTGAGCCCGCCGTTTGACGACTATACCGACCTGCTGCTCAGCTCGGTGCCCGAGATGCATCTGGGCTGGCTGGAAGAGGTTGTCGCCCATCGCAAGATGGAAAGCGCCGGGAACTGATCCGGGGCTTCAAAAAGAAACCGGCGGGTCGATGGCCCGCCGGTTTTCCTTTGGGCTATGCCTTCTGGCCATAGCGTTGTTGGTGTCGGGTCAGAACCTGCCTCAGTTCATCCCGGTAACGCATCCCCTGCAAGGTTTGGCGCAGCCCGCCTTCGCCATCGAACAGCAACAGGGTCACATGGGGCACGCCGTATTGATTAGCGAATCTGGCGCCGTCCTGCTGGCTGATATCCGCGACCAGATAGATCAGATCGCATTCCCCGAACTGCTTCATCGCCTTGCGGGTTTCCCGCTGTAGCGCGGTACAGGTCGAA
Source organism: Ruegeria sp. BG5 (assembly GCF_056538425.1). NCBI lineage: Bacteria > Pseudomonadati > Pseudomonadota > Alphaproteobacteria > Rhodobacterales > Roseobacteraceae > Ruegeria > Ruegeria sp. BG5. Next base: position 191,495 of record NZ_JBQFTC010000006.1, read on the forward strand.
CATTGCGGGTCGTGCACCTGCACCACGACCGGGTTGCCCTGCCCGACCCGCGTCAGGTCATGCTCGGCCTGCATTGCCCGGACGGATCGTATCGTGAAAAACCCACCGCCGCCCACAACTGCCGCAGCGATTGCACCATTGCGCGCCAGCCTCAGAACATCGCGACGCGACGCGCCCTGTGCCGCAGCGGTTTTCGCCTTCTCGATCTGCGCCTTTTTTCGTTTTGAGACCTTAGCCATGGTTCGACCCGAGTGTTTTCGCCTGGTCAGAAGCATATGCGTTCGCGCGGTCAGGCGACCTCACAATCGCGGCATCGGCTTCAACGCGCCTTCGACCGGCAACATGTCGTTTTTCGCATTGCCCGGCGCGGCCCGGCGCGTCAAACAGGCATCAACAGTAGCAAAGGACGCCTGACATGGACCGCAAACTCCTTCTCATCATTCTGGACGGTGTTCCCTGGCGCAACTTCCGTCGTCTGTTCGGCAATCTGGAAGGCTGGGTCGACAGTGGCGAGGCAAAGGTCTGGAAACTGCGCGCCGTGCTGCCTTCGACCTCGGCCAGTTGCTATGCCTCGATCCACACCGGTGTGACGCCGCAGGAACATGGCTGTACCGGCAACGGCAACGTCTTTCGCCTGAGCCATAAGGACGTGTTCAGTCAGGTCCGCGAAGCCGGTGGCGTGACCGGAGCCGTGACCCACAGCTATTGGTCGCAATTCTTCAACCGCCACCCGTTCGATTATGTCCGCGATGTTGAATATGACGAGCCGGACAGCATGACCATCAACCACGGTCGGTTCCACACCATGACCGGCTATGGCAGCGCCAATCAGATGACCCCGTCAGATGTCGATCTGTATGCGACCCTGACCAACCTGTGCCTGCGCTTTGGGTTGGATTACGGCATTCTGCACACCTGCACGCTGGACAGTATGGGCCACCGCTTCTTCCATGATTGCGAGGAAATGGACCACGCCTGCTTTGTCGCGGATGAAATGCTTGCCCCCTTCATCCCGCGTTGGCGGCAATTGGGCTATGACGTCATCGTAACCGCCGATCATGGTCAGGATGAACGCGGCCACCACGGCGGGCGTGGGCCATTGCAGCAGGAAACTGCGCTGTATTATTTCGGGGATGCAACCGGACCCGACGCGGACGCGGTAATCGAGCAGGTGCAACTGGCGCCCACGATCCTGAACCGTATGGGCGCCCCGATTGCGGACACCATGAAGGGGAAACCGTTCCTGACGTGATCTTGGGCTTTAGTCGTAGGACCAGATGCGCTGACCCAAAGCCTCGATCGCGACAGAGATGCGCTCAAAACTGTCCGCCGCGCGTTTGACCGAGGTTCGGGCGCGCAGGTATCCGTGGACCAGGCCCGCCTCGTTGATCCAGTGCGCCTGCCCGCCGGCGGCAGAGATACGTTCGCAATAGGTCGAACCATCGTCGCGCAGCGGGTCGCAATCTGCAGTGACAACAACGGTCGGTGGCAGGCCCGAGAAATCACTGTCGTGAAGCGGCGCGTAGGTCGGATCGTCGTGCGGGGCGGGGCCGCCACAGCGGACATTCTCGTAAAACAGAATCTCGTCGCGGGTCAAAAGCGGCGCGTGAGCGTGTTCGACATACGAACCCTTCGAGTTATCCCCGCCCAGACCCGGATAGATCAGGACCTGGCCGAGTATTTCCGCCCCCTGCCCCCGAAGGTGATGGGCGACCGCAGCGGCCAGATTGCCGCCTGCACTGTCACCAGCCAGAACCATAGGGTCACCGAATTCCGACACGGCCCAGTTCACCGCAGTCAGGCAATCCTGAAACTGCGCCGGGTGCACATGTTCGGGGCAAAGGCGATAATCCACCGCCACGATTCGATACCCTGTCTGTGCGCAGATCTCGGCGCAGACGTCGTCATGACTGTCCAGCCCGCCAACAACAAACCCGCCGCCGTGGAAATAGACCACAGTCCGGGTGGGATCTCCGGCAGTATAAATGCGAACAGGCACGCCATCGGCGCGCCTGTCCTGTGTTTCAACACCCTTTGGGCGGGGCTGGCGAAAGTCCTGACACATCGTGTCATAAACCCGGCGCTGATCCTCAATCGACAGATCCACCGCGTCGTCAGGATAGCTTTCCGCCGTGCGTCTTATGAACGCCCAAGTTTCCTCATCGATCAGACGTTCATAATCCATGTTCCCTCCCGGTCAGGCAGCCCACTCCCACGGCCGGGTGAACGACCCCAGCACTTTGCTGACATCGTCCTCTGACGCGCCGTTCGCGTCAAGCTGCGCGACAAGGCCGCGTTTCTTATCGTCAATGACCGAGACCACGCGCGCATCGACGCCTGCCGTTTCCAACGCACCGTTGTAGATCCGGGTAATGGCATGTTTGCGCAGATCAGGCTTGAACACCTTGCCGACGGCGGTTTTGGGCAGTTCCGAAAGGATGGTCATATGCTTGGGCTGTGCAGCGCGTTCGTGGACATGCACCTTGCAGAACTCCATCAAGGCCTCTTCGGTGACCGAGGCCCCCTCGACCAGTTCGACAAAGGCGCAAGGCACTTCGCCCGCATGCGCATCGGGTTGGCCAATGGCACCGGCAAAGGCAACGGCTTCGTGACCCAGCAGCGCCTCTTCGATCTCGGCCGGGTCGATATTGTGACCGCCGCGGATGATCAGATCCTTGGCACGACCGGTAATCCACAGATAACCGTCCTCGTCAAAACGACCCAGATCGCCTGTACGCAAGTATTTGTCATAGTGGTACAGGTTCACGTTCTTATCGGCTTCGGTATAGGTGTTGCCCGCAAAGACGCCCGGGTTTGAAATACAGATTTCTCCGATCTCATCCGCTGCACATTCCTTGGGTCCATCGGGGCCGTCCTGCAGGATTTTGACATCCGTGTACGGGAACGGGATACCGATCGAGCCGATCTTTTTCTCGCCATCCACGGGGTTACAGGACACCAGACAGGTGGCTTCGGTCAGGCCATAGCCTTCCACGATGGTAACGCCGGTGGCTTCCTCGAACCGGCGGAACAGTTCAACCGGCAGCGGCGCCGAACCCGAGAAGGCGGTTTTGACTGTGGAAATATCCGCATCTACCGGGCGCTGCATCTTGGCCGAGATTGCCGTCGGCACCGTGATGATGAAGCTGACCTTCCAGCGTTCGATCAGTTTCCAGAAATTGTCGAATACGCCATCGCCACGATACCCTTGCGGTGTCGGGAAGATCACATGAGCGCCAGATGACACCGCCGCCATCATGATGACGTGGACGGCAAAGACGTGGAACATGGGCAGCGGGCACATGATGACGTCAGTTTCGTCGAACAGCAGCGTATGACCCAGCCAGCCATTGTAGACGAGGCCGGAATACTTGTGCTGTGCCACCTTGGGCATACCTGTCGTACCGCCGGTGTGGAAATAACAAGCGACGCGGTCTTCCTTGCTATCCTCGAAGGTCAGCGTCTTGGGTTGTTTGGCCAGCTCTTTGTTGAAGTTCTTGTAATCCGCATGGGCCAGCTTTTCCTTGTCGCCCATCTTCGGACGCAACAGAGGAACAATCCACGATTTGGGCGGAGCCAGATAGCGGTTCAGGTCGATTTCCAGGATGGTATTGACCTTGGGCGCGTGTCGAACGGCCTCTTCCACCTTTTGCGCCACATCCGTTTTCGGGAATGACTTCAGCGTCACGACGACCTTGGCACCCGTCTCACGCAGAATCGCTGCGATTTGCTCGGGCTCCAGCAGTGGGTTGATCGGGTTCACGATCCCCGCTACGGCACCGCCCATCATGGTCACAAGGGTCTCGTTACAGTTGGGCAGCACATAAGCCACCACATCCTTTTCCCCAACTCCAAGCGAGCGGAACAGGTTCGCCGCCTGATTGACTTGTCCCAGAAGGTCCGACCACGTCAGCGTTTCGGCCTTGTCATTGGGGCCTGAAAATATTTGGAAACTGACTGCGTTGTGATTTGGAAAATTCCCGGCTGTCCGTGACAGCAATTGATGAAACGTAACCGGCAGGTCACGATCCTCCCACGGCATTTCCTGTTCAACACGCGTTTTGTCTTCCAGCCCAACAAAGGCCATGTGGCTCCTCCCGTCTTATAATCTCCCGCGCGCCACACGCGGTTATGATCCGTCCTAAGATGGGATCACAACCTTGCCGACGCAAGCAAGCGCTTAGCGACGAAAATGCTCAAAATGTAGAATGACGCTGCGGCGGAACCGGGAATTTCGGTACGTCACTTCATTCCGCAGCGACCCCGTCGGTGAATTGCAGCCGCGCCAGACGGGCATACAGGCCATCCTGTGCCACCAGATCGTCATGGGTGCCCTGCGCAACGATACGCCCGGCCTCCAACACAACAATCCGGTCTGCCTTTTTCACGGTTGCCAGACGGTGCGCCACGATCAGCGTCGTGCGCCCCGCCCGCATCTGGTCCACAGCACCTTGCACCGCGCGTTCGCTTTCCGCATCCAGGGCCGAGGTCGCCTCGTCCAGCAGCAGAACCGGCGCGTCGCGCAGGATGGCGCGGGCGATGGCGATGCGCTGTTTCTGACCGCCCGACAGCATCACGCCGCGCTCGCCTACAAAACTGTCATAGCCTTCGGGCAAAGCCGCAATGAACTCATGCGCGGCAGCGGCCCGCGCGGCAGCCTCGACCTCGGCATCCGAGGCGTCCAGACGGCCGAACCGAATGTTTTCGCGCGCCGAGGCGGCAAAGATCACCGGATCCTGCGGCACCAGCGCCATATGCGTCCGAAACTCTGCCCGATCCAGATCCTGCAGGTCAGAGCCATCAATCAGAACACGCCCGGCATTCGGATCGTAGAACCGTTGGATCAGCTGGATCACGGTAGTCTTGCCCGCGCCCGAGGGGCCCACGAACGCAACCGTTTCACCCGGCCTCACCTGCAAGGACAGATTGTCCAGCGCAACCACGTCCGGCCTTGCGGGATAGCGGAAGCTTACGTCCTCAAACCGGATCTCACCGCGAACCGGCAAAGGCAGCGATTTGGGTTGTCCCGGGTCGGTCACTGTGTCTTCGGCATGCAGCAACTCGACCAGACGCTCGGTCGCGCCAGCGGCGCGCTGCAGTTCGCTCCAGATTTCGGACAGGGCGGCGACCGAGCCTGCCATGATGATCGAGTAAATCACGAACTGGATCAGAACGCCTTCGGTCATGACCCCGTTTCGCACGTCATTGGCCCCCATCCACAGCACCCCGACGATGCCCGAGAAGACCAGAAAGATGACGATGACGGTCAGAACCGCGCGGGTCTGAATGCGCCGCAGTGAGACGACATAGGATGTCTCGGTCATCTGATCGAACTGCGCGCGGCTGGCCTGTTCGTGGGTGAAGGCCTGAACTGTCTGGACCGCGCCCAAGGCCTCACCCGCATTGCCCGAGGACGCGGCGATCCAGTCCTGATTCTCGCGGCTGATTGCCCGTAAGCGGCGGCCCAGAACCAGGATTGGAACAATGACCACCGGGATCAGCAACAGAACCAGCCCGGTCAGCTTGGCCGAGGTCAAAAGCATCAGCACCAGACCACCGACAAACATCAGCAAATTGCGCAGGGCAATCGAGACGGACGAGCCCAGCACCGACTGAATCAGAGTCGTGTCGGTGGTGATCCGGCTGAGCACTTCGCCAGTCATGATGCGTTCGTAAAACTCGGGGCTCATGCCGATGACGCGGTCAAAGACGGCCATACGAATGTCGGCCACCACCCTTTCACCCAGGCGTGTGACCAGCGCGTAGCGGATACCTGTTCCAACTGCCAGAATGCCCGCAATAACCAGTGCCGCCAGAAAATACCAATCCAGCAGTTCGCCATCCTGAATGCGGAAATTGTCCACCACGCGGCGCACCGCCAAAGGCAGGGTCAGCGTCATGCTCGCCGTCAGAATCAAGGCCAGAGTCGCACCGAGCATCAACAGCTTGTAAGGCCGCATAAACGGCCAGAGCGCCCGCAGCACGCCGATTTTCTTGGAGGTCGCGCGTTCCTCGCTGGCCCCGGGTGCCGGTGCGGTCGGTTGACTGGTTTCAGTCCGTCTTGCCATGTGGGGCCCTTGTTTCCTGAACATTGCTGGGTCCATGCTTCTTGGCGGCAGCGGCATCCGGGGTCAAGCAGGACCCAGTTGATTGCTGGTCCGACAGGGCCATTTGACGCAGAAATTTAAGGGGAAACAACTGGAGCGGGTAGACGGAATCGAACCGACATAGCCTGCTTGGAAGGCAGGGGCTTTACCATTAAGCTATACCCGCTCAAGGTTTCGCCTTCCTATGTGATGGCCAAGTGGGCGTCAAGGGTGAACTATCAGCGGGTCAATTTGACCTCAATAAAAGCTGTTTTGGATTGCGCGAGGCTGGTATGGCGCGCGGCGTTTTGCTCGATATCGCTGGAGTTCTGTATCAGGGTGACCAACCGCTGCCGAGTGCTGCCGAAGCGGTCTCGAGCCTGCGAAACGCGGGTCTACCGATCCGGTTCCTAACGAACTCAACCCGCCGACCAAAGCGTGCGATTTTGGACAAGCTTCGCGGGTTTGGAATAGACGCATCATCAGGCGAGGTCATGACACCGGCGGCCGCCGCATGTTCCTGGCTTGAAAAGAACGGATACGCGCCGCATCTGCTAATCCATCCAGATTTGGAGGAAGACTTTGCGACCTGCCGGAGGTCAGGTCCTTGCGCGGTCATAGTTGGAGATGCCGGTCCCTACTTCACCTATGAAAGGCTGAACGCTGCCTTTCATCTGATCAAAGATGGCGCGCCTTTTCTTGCTTTAGCGTCCAACAGGATCTTTCGTGATGCAGATGGCGAACTCAGCATGGATGCGGGCGCATTTGCTCGGGCGCTCGAGTATTCGAGCGGGACAAAGGCACTTCTGTTCGGCAAACCCGCACCTGCCTTTTTCCACGCCGCCGCCAACAGTATGAAACGAGACCCTGCGGAGGTCACAATGGTCGGCGATGATGCCGAAAACGATATCGCGGGCGCTTTGAAAGCAGGATTGGGAGCCGCCATTCTTCTCCGAACGGGAAAGTATCAAGCTGGAGATGAGGCGCAACATCAGCCGCGACCGTCATCAACAGAAGACTCCATACTCTCCGCTGCTAGGCAGATTTTAGACAGAACCGTTTAACCGACGACAAGAAGATCATTTTGCAGCAACGATACCGCATTCAGAAAGTGCGCAGGCATCATAGTTCGGCATCCATATTCATTGCAATCGCCGTTGAATCTTCCAATGCTGCGGCGATGCGAATGAGTCATAGAACACTGCAAACAGGGCCGCAATTTGGCCACCAAGCTGCCGTTCGCTGCGCTACCAGCACTGTGTCTCACGACCGGCAGCTATGTGCAGAAAGCGGACTTTGCAATCTTCGGCGGACAATCATGGCAAACGTTTGCCAAGACCATTTGGAGCAGCCGCTATTAGGAACTGGCTGAACATGCCATTGATCATGATTTGATGCTCTGCCGTATTCTCGCGTCCGTTGCTGGTCGCTTTGATTGCAAAGTCAGGCAATGGTCACTGTCCCGAATTGGTTTTCGCGATACTGCAAAGCAGATCGACATGTCTGTCCAACCATTCTTCGTCCAGTGCCTCGTAACGTATGAGCTTGCGGAAGTAGGGTGCAGCGATTGCTAGTTCTATGAGCTGGTCAACCGGTGCATCCGCGGCTATCTCACCGCGGTCTATTGCGGCTGCAAATACTGCTTCAACACTTGCGAACCTGTCTTTCATGAATTCAGTGATTACCAACCGCGCTTCTGCATCGGTGGACGCAGCAGCGACCACCTGAGGCGCGATTTGGCCCCACGGTGTGTCATTTAAGGCTCCCATCAGTACACCGAGTAACCAGCGCAGGTCAGATCGTAGCGGGCCATCGGTTTTGGGCGGTATGTTTGGCGGTGTTGCGATGCGCCGGAATGCTGCATCACGCAGACTGCGCGCATCTGGCCAGTGCCTGTAAAGTGTACTGCGCGAAATGCCAGTTGCCTTCGAAACTGCGCCATGAGTTACGTGCAGCACGCCCTCATCCATCAGTATCCTTTGCGCCGCATCAAGCGCGGCCTGCCGTGTGGCGATCAGCCTAGGATCTTCTTTCAATCACCCCTCCTATAGAACATCTTGTTGCACAGTAGAACATTTTGTTCTAAAAGTACTGCCAGCCAAAAACTAAAGCTCAATACTCAATTCCGCGAACACGTCTTGTCAAAATGGGAGCGTATCAATGTTCAAAGTGGCAGCAACCCCGCTAGCGGTACTCTTATCGATGGTCGCGACAACCGCATTGTCCGAGAGTGGTACGTACGAGCTGGACCCCGGGCACAGCCAGGTACTGTTCAGCTACGACCACATCGGATTCTCAGAAACGTTTGGAATGTTCTCAGGGTTTAGCGGTGAGATTGAGTTCAATGAAGATGATCCGTCTGCGTCATCTGTCACAGTGTCTATGCCTATAAAATCCATGATCACGGGCTGGGATGCCCGTTTGCAACACTTCATGTCCGATGACTTTTTTAGCGCGAGTGACGATGACGTGGTCACTTTCGCCTCAACCAGCATTGAAGTGACCGGGGACAATTCCGCGAATATTTCTGGCGACCTGACCATGAATGGCGTCACCAAACCTGTTGTTCTGGAAACAACGCTTAACAAATCAGCGCCATACCCTTTTGGCGAAAAGGAGGGCACGCCGACCTTGGGGCTGGCAGCCACGGCGACTATCGTGCGGTCTGAATTCGGACTTGGGGCGTTTGCACCTGCGGTGAGCGACGAAATAGCAGTCTTGATCAATGTCGAAGCGTTAAAGGCTGAATGATGTGTGCAAGGGAACTGATATGGCACCGAGCGCTCATTCTTAACTTTTGACCGGCTGACAACAAATGAATGTGTTCCTGAAACTACTGGCGGCTGCCGCGACAGCGGTGGCATTGATGTGCCCGATGGTATCCGCACAAGAGCGCTCCTTGCCGGAGCGCACCTCGCCCAGTCCCGAAACGACAAGCGGCGTACCCCATACACAGATTGGTGTCGAAATTGATGCCGATTTGGCCAAGCTATTGCTGGAGCGTGTTGCGCAATTCCCGGGGGTCACACTTGGCCCAACACGCATATCATTACCTGGCGCGATTGGCTTTCAGCTTGATCCTGACATGTTGATGTCTCAACCGAACTCTATCGTCGGTGGGTTTGAGTTTGCGCATATGCATCCTGATGGCAGCTTGCACGCTTCGCTGCACCCCGCAATGGCCCGACGGGCAATTGAGGCTGGCTGGGCCGTAGGACACCCTTGGGCCAATCAACGTCCCGGATGGAGTGGCTTTGTCATGATCTATACTCCGACCACACCAGAAGAGTTGGATGTCGTCATCGGCCTGGTCGAAAGTTCGTACACCTTCATCACCGGAAACACCTTAGGCTAAACGCCTCTCTGCTGACCTTGCCGTTGCTGACTAATACGCAGATCAGTCAAAATTCAGTTGTACCGGACTTTCAGGTGATCCATGTTCCGCTGTTCCGGACGGACATGATCCAGAGATGTGGCGCACCCATAATGGGTGCAACTAGGATCGTTTGCGTCGACCCATCCTCGTAACTTGTCAAAACCACGTGCCCCCAGTAGGTATTTGGTATGTTTCGCCTGGTCCTGTCGATACTTCTTGTTGTTGCATTCTCTGGCGCATCCGCAGCGTCCGTGAAGCATGGCTTGACCCATGGATCGGATCATTCTGGTCATCATGCTCAAATGGCGGACGACGATCCGTTGGCTAATGCCGAGAAAGCTGTTGCGGATTGTTGCGACACCACCAGCGGCATGGGTTCAACATCCTGTTTTGGTGATCTCGTCGCCACGGCGGGGATTTCGCCTATTGCTCCATTGGTGATCTCAGTGGGTGGTGTGACGCACGCTGGAGCCGATTTTTCGGGCCTCGCACTGGGTGTTCCCACCGGTCCTCCGAAAGCCTGAATGGCAACGGGCGCTCGCCCGCATTCCGTTCAAATTTCACATCAAAGGACCGACAGACATGATCACACGTCGTCAATTCACCACAATGTCTGCAACTGCTCTCATCGCGACAGCTCTTCCCGTCCGTGCAGGCACCCCAATGCACGTGCTCAGTTCACCAGGTTGCGGATGTTGTCACGCGTGGGCCGACTTGGCTCGCGCACGTGGCAACGCCGTAACCGTTGAGGAACTGACCGACCCCGAGGCACAGAAGTCAGCGCGGGGTATCCCGCTGAACCTCGCATCCTGTCACACCATTGAAGCCGATGGTTATGTCTTTGAAGGCCATGTGCCGTTCGAAGCACTGGAAGCCGTGTTGAAGGATCGGCCTGACATTACAGGGCTTGCCGTTCCTGGCATGCCAATGGGCTCCCCTGGTATGGGCGACGATCCGTCCGCCCGTTACGACGTCATTGCATTTGGGGGAGAGGCTGGAGCCGGTACGGTATACTACCGCGCTGGCAACGCACAGCCGTTCCACACCTGATGCTAGGGCGCACAACACTCTTGGTCACCGGTGGGCTTGCGCTCGCCGGTTTCGCCCTAGCTTTCGTTCTGGCCCAGCCCTCTAAGGCCGTCGGTCTATTGAGGCCGGATGACGCCGAACTGGTCGCAACTGGCCAAGATATCTACGCGGACCAATGTGCTGCCTGCCACGGAGCACGCCTGGAAGGACAGCCAAACTGGCAGACACGCGACGAGGATGGTTTGCTACCAGCACCGCCGCATGACGCCACAGGGCATACGTGGCACCACGATGATGAAACGCTCTTCACCTTGACCAAATTTGGCCTGGCCGGACTGATGGAAAATGCGTCCCCAACCGGTATGCCGGTCTATGAAAGTGTGCTCGGCGATGACGAAATCCTAGCGGTTCTTTCTTTTATCAAGTCAACCTGGCCCAATGACCTTCGTGAGTACCACGACGAGCTGAATGCCCAATCCGAATAGAGGAAAACTCAGATGATCAAACAAACTCTTCTCGGCTTGGTCGTAGCAATGGCTCCAATACTTGCGGCAGCGCATTCCAAGTCCGAAGATACGACGCCGGCAGACGGCGCGACTGTCACTGACGTGCCAGAGCTTTCCATGCGGTTCGATGATCCGATGCGCATCATCTCGGTCACGCTGACCTCACCCGATGGCGACGTCGAAATTGAACGCGAAACGGGTATGGACCCCAACACGGAATTCCGGGCTATGCCTTTGGAGGAGCTTGCTCCCGGAAGCTACCGCTTCGACTGGCGAGGTATGGCTTCAGACGGTCACCCGATGCAGGGCAGCTTTTTTTTCACGGTCGCTGAGTGATCGGACTGGCCCCTATAGATGGTGTCGTCGTCTTGGCCATTTTGGCGAAGGCACTTGGCTACGGTGCGGCGCTGTTGGCGATGGGTAGCGTCCTATTCACGGTCCTCTTTGCCAAGCGCGCCGAGGCATCTGTTTTGCGCCTTGCACGTCAACTCGCGGTCGGTGCGGCGCTTCTCGGTCTCGCCGTGCTCGCTCTACGTTTCGGCATCAGAGCGGCGCGGATATCCGGGATGGGCTTTGATGGCGCGACGGACCCAATAATGCTTGGCTTTGTTTGGGACAGTCCGCTTGGCACCGCCGCGATTTGGCGAGCGGTGGGTGAATTCGCGATATTGGCAATCCTACTCCCCCGTGCCGGGCAATGGATTGCTTTGGCGGGCAGCCTTGCCATAGCGATTTCCTTTGCTCAGGTGGGACACTCGCTCGGACAGCCCAGGGCGGCTCTCGCAATCTTGCTGGTTTTGCATCTACTGGCTGCCGCGTTTTGGGTCGGTGCTCTCCTGCCTTTGCGCAAAGCGGCGCTCACTCCTAATGGGGCCGATCTATTGCGCCACTTTGGCAATGTCGCTGCTTATGGAGTTGCCGTCCTGATTGTTGCGGGTGCAGCGCTCGCGTGGCTGCTTTCGGGCACTGTGGCCGACTTGTTCGGAACGGCCTATGGATTGGTACTTTTGGCCAAGGTCGTGATCGTTTCTGCCCTTCTTGGCCTCGCGGCGCTGAACAAGCTGAGATTTGTTCCGGCTCTCAGGGCCAAAGAACCTAGTGCCACGACTTCACTCAGGCGGTCGATTTCAATGGAGATGTTGGCCGTTGTCCTTATCCTGTTTGCAACGGCGACGCTGACCAGTGTGACGACACCTCCTATCAACTTCTGACGGCTTATAGTTTGATGCCGGAACTGCAAAGCCTTGCTACGAAGGTCCGCTTAGCGCTGCCATCAGCCAATCACGTGTACCGCAGGGAATGACTATTTAGAGCCCAAAACGGAAGTCTCTAATTTACGCCACACGCGCTCGCAGCGAACATTTTCTGCGTGCGCATTACCTTGAAGATTGCGATACAGCGAGAAGAGCGGCTATTCGAGATGGGCGCAAAGAAATTTCATCAGGCAATTTACAGGTAGCGGACAAAGCTGCAGATTGATCTTGAACGAGTACGTGTAAGTTCACGGATAATGGAGGCATCTTTGATCCACATTTCGAAAGCACCCGGCACATCGACAAAAAGTCGCGGAGCAACCTGATCGAGTGCGATTATGCAGCTATGAAGCGACTGCCTGGGTGTCGTCAGAGCTTTCAATCTTTAGAATCTGCAAAAGCGAAACTGAGCCGGATCGAGATGGTAAGAACAATCAAACGAGGTCAGATTCAGGACAGAAATCCGGGCATCCGTGGCGAGATCTAGTTCACCAGCCAGCTCTTCGAAATAGCATGATCCAATGCGCCGTATCGACAATCGCGCAACCTAAAACACTGACGCAACAGCCTCGGAGGACAAAATGATAAAGATGATCAAACTGGCCCTAGCTGCGTTACTCTTTATGGCCATGAGTGGGCCGAGCCTTGCGCAGGATGTCACAATCACCGTGCAATCGGCTTTTCCGACCAGCCTTCCGGTCGTCAATACGATCCGGCAGTTCGAAGCAGACGTCGAGGCAGCCTCCGGCGGGACTATCCAGATCGAGCTGGCGGAACCTGGCGCAATTGTCCCACCGTTCGACATTCAACAGGCGGTCTCTGACGGCGAGATCGAAGCGGGCTATACCGCTGCGGCCTACCTTCATGGGTCCTTGCCTGTTGCGTCGTTTTTCACGTCGATGCCGTTTGGGCCGCAGGCGCTCGATTATATGGCTTGGTTCTACGAAGGCGGTGGGCTCGAGCTCAATCAGCGCATGTATGACGATGCGGGCTTTGACCTAGTGACAATGCCAGTAACCTTCACCGGCATGGAATCGGGCGGCTGGTTCAACACACCCATCGAAGGGACCAACGATTTTGCCGGGCTCAAACTGCGTTGGACCGGGCTGGCCTCAGAAGTGCTGGCAAGCCTGGGCGCGGATACCGTGCTGATCGCAGGCGGAGAGATCTTTCCATCGTTTGAAAGTGGCACCATCGACGGGACCGAGTTCAGCTTTCCCCAGGTGGATCTTGCTCTGAATTTTCCGGACGTGGCTTCTTTCTACTATTTCCCCGGCTGGCACCAACCCTCGACGATGATTGAGTTGGTCATCAACCGCGACGTTTGGGACGGCCTGACGGACAGCCAGCGCACGATCATCGACATGGCGGCCAGAACCAACGCGATGCGTTCGGTCCTGCAGATGGAATTCTCACAGGCCGCCGCCGTCGCGCAAATGGCAGAACAGGGCGTGGACGTCCGCCTTTACAGCCCAGAGACCCTGGACAGCCTCCGAGTTGCCTGGGATGCGCTTGTCTCCGAGATGGCTGCGGCTGATCCTTTTGTGGCCGAGGTCTGGGACAGTTTACAGGCCGCACGAACGCAAGAAGACGCCTGGGACGCTTTGACCGAAACACCTATGCAGCGCCCATGATCGGTCGTCCCAGCGTGATCTTTGGGCCATAGCGCCTGGGGCCGAGACGTGCCTTGCACAACATGGGCCGGGCCTCAAAGGGCTCAGAGCAGCCCAATGCACCCCCAGCGTTTACCTGACAGGCCAGATCTTGAGCAATCATAGTTAAGGCACATTGACCGTCTTGTGCTGATGTCTGCCTTGCCGGCGACGTGAGTCAAAATCCCAGACTTTACTCAATAGTCTCATCCGTCAGGGCAAAAGGTCTTATCAGCAATAAGGCCAGCATAAGAGATCCTGTATGAAGTTATCATCTATCACCATGACCAGGTTATTCAGCTCGGAGAATCTGGATCCCTCTAGAATGTTAACTTCATAGCTGACCCAGTCACCATCCGCTTTGGGCTGTTTGATTTCGGCGATTAGGACAATCTGCTTTCCGTCAATACTACCTGTAATCGCTGCATTAGGTGGATCCGACTCAAAGCTGTCCTGCCCCTTGCTCCACGCGTCTAACAAGTCAGCGCGACTGATTTGCCCCGCACTACGGTAGGGCCGATCCGCAAAAATGGGGACATCGGAACTTACTCCGTGTAAAGTCATAGTGTCGTCCGTTAGCGTGGCGCGATCAGCGGTTTCAATAAAAAGATAACTCTCGGCTTCTGATGCATTGTTGGTGGCTTGTGCGATTGCAGAGACTGCGAGAGCACTCAATATAGTTGCTGCTCCGAAAAGCTTGGCCGAAACTCTCATAGTTACCTCCAGAGTTGGGATGGTCGTTATGTATGAAGTTGAATCTAGATGCCGGCTCGCACAGTTGGCGCCAGATACGTGAAGTGGAAACGTGGCGCTGTTCAGCTTTCTTCTCGCCCCAATTTTCCTGGCAAGAATACAACTAATCAAGAATACGCTTTTTCCTTTTGGGATCCATGAACCTGGGAAACAAAACGACACGGATGGCTTACTGGTTACCAATTTAAGGCGCATGGCTCACGTGCCAGACGTCTCAAGTTTGGTGGCTTGCAATTCCACAGATCGATCTAGTGGTAGCAATGCACCGCACTCACGTGGCGCAGCGAATTTGCCGGAACAAACTCACATACTTGCGCGCCAATGCGAACTATCACGATGGCAGCTATCGCTCGCACTACCAAGCTTTGCTTTGCGGCAAGCCACCTAAGGGAAGAGGAAGTAATTTGACGTTGTTTGGTAGAGTGAATCAGAAATTCTCTCAGCGTCTGGAACGCCGCGTAAAGGACCGGGATCATTATAAGACCCAAGGTACTATCGACAATCATGCCAAAGAGTACAGGATAGCCAATAGATACACGTGCCGCAGCTCCAGCGCCGCTGGACAATACCAGAGGCAATACACCGACGATGAAGCACAGACCCGTCATGGTGACTGGACGGAACCGGATTTCTGCCGCTTTCTGGGCGGCTTCACGGATGCTTGCTCCGGACAACCTTTCTTGATTTGCGAATTCAACGACCATGATGGCTTTCTTGGCTGCCAGTCCGATTAGCAACACCATTCCAATCTGTGCAAAAATATTGCTGGTGAGAAACGGGAAATAGGCAATGGGTATGAGCGCACCCAGCAACGCAAATATGGCTGAAGTGACAATCGACAGCGGCAGTATCCAGCTCTCATACAAAACCACAAGAAACAGGTAAGCCAAAACCAGGGCCGACAGCATGATAAAGGGTACCATGCCCTGTGACTTGACCTCTTGCTGGGTCACACCCGACCATTCGATCCGAAAGCCGTCTGGCAGCGTTTTGTCGGCAATCTCTTGCATCGCGTTGATGCCCGCACCCGAACTAACACCGTCTGTCAACTGCGCACTGACAGAGGCTGCGGTGAATAGGTTGTAACGCGGGATCGCATCCGGTGCGAGAACCGGTTCGCTGCTCACGAAATTGCGCAAAGGCAGAGACTCTCCCGCGCTGTTTTTGACGTAGATATTGTCCACATCATCCAGCGTTTGCCGAAACCGCGCGTCGGCCGAGATGACGACCCAATAGACCCGTTCCGACAGAATGAAATTATCCACGAAGAAGGTGCTGAGATTGGCCTGCAATGCGGTGAAGATGTCCGAAACGCTTACGCCCAGCGTTTCAGCGCGATCCCGATCCACGGACAATCGGTATTGCGGGGTCTGACCGGAAAAGCTGCCATGGGCGCGAACGAATTCTGGCGCGGCGTTCAGGGCTGTGACGAAGGCATTCATGACGGAGTCAAGCTGCGCGCCATCGCCCTTTTCAAGATCCAAAAGCTCGACCGAGATACCACCCGTCGATCCAAGCCCGTGGATGGTTGGGAAGGGAAACACATAGCTTTCGGCCTCGGGCAGAGTGGCCAGTTTATGGTCCAGATCCTGCATAATCGCATCCCAATGCAACTCCGGGCTGGCGCGTTCGTCCCACGGCTTGAGAGTGATGATGGCCATTCCGGCACTGGAGCGGACGCCCGTCAGCATGCTGGCGCCGGACACTGTTGTCACGGTGTCCACGCCGGGCGCTTTTTCGATCACCTCGCCGGCTTTGGCCATAAAGGCCTGGGTTCGCTGTAGGGAAGCACCATCTGGCAGCGCCATGGCGGCCAGCAAAACACCGTTGTCCTCTTGCGGGATCAAACCGGTAGGAACGGTTTTGAAGAGGTAAATGGTAGCCCCGACAGAAGCGGCAAAGACAAGCAGCGAGAACGCGATGTACCTCAACATCAGCGAGACAAGCCGCATGTATTGCCGCCTGATCCAAAACACCGCCGCAGGCACAAACTGCAAGGGGCCAATTGGTTTCACTCCTGCTTTCAGTACCATGGCACAAAGCACTGGGGCCAGGGTCAGTGCGTTCACGGCAGACAGCACAAAAGCGAAGATGATCGTCGCGGCGAACTGGTAATAGATCGTTCCCGTCACTCCGGGAAAGAAACACACCGGAACAAATACGGCCGCCAACACAAAAGTGGTCGCGATGATCGGGCGATTGACCTGTGACATCGCCTTGAGCGTGGCGTCGCGCGGCTCAAGCCCCTCATCGGTCATGATCCGTTCGGCGTTTTCAATGATGATAATGGCGTCATCGACCACCAAAGTGATGGCTAGAACCAAAGCAAACAGCGTGATCATGTTTGCGCTGAACCCAATCGCATAGATCAGCGCGACTGCTCCCAGCAAAGAAACCGGGATTGCAATCGCGGGAACGACTGTCGCTCGGAAACTGGCCAGAAAGAAAAACGTGACTGCGATCACCAAGCCTGCTGTCAGCGCCAGAGTTTTCAGAATGTCTTCGATCGAAACACGCACAGCATCTGTTACGTCATAGGTGATCTCATATGAGACACCTTCGGGAAATTTCTTCGAAAGCTCACCCATCAGGTTGTGGATGTCATCCGAAATCTCTAGCGCGTTGGCCGTGCTTTCCTGATGCACCGCAATCGCCGCCGTATCCTTGCCGTTCAGTTGCGAGGACCCGGCATAGGTGGCTGAACCAAGCTCAATCCGTGCCACATCCTCCAGTCGGGTGACCGATCCATCGTCGCCCGTTGAAATGATGATCCGGCCGAACTCTTCAGCGTCCCGCAGTAGACCCTCGGCGCGTAGCTTGAACTGAAAATCTGTGCGGGCATCGCCAAATGGCGGGGCTCCGACTTGTCCGGCGGCTGCTACAACATTTTGGCTTTCAATCGCATCGGCAATCTCTGACGCGGTGATATTCAGCGCGGCCATACGAACCGGGTTGATCCAGACCCGCATACTGTATTCCAACCGGCCGAATTGCGAGACCCCACCCACCCCTTGCAGGCGCTGCAGTGGATCATGCAGGAAATCGGCCGCGTAATTGCTGAGGTACAACTCATCTCGTGACCCGTCAGGAGATGTGAGGTTGATCACCAGGATCATATTTCCGGATTGTTTGGTAACCTCGATCCCCTGCTGTTGCACAATGGATGGCAACTCGGCACTGGCAAGGGCGATGCGGTTTTGCACCTCGACTGCCGCAACATTGGGGTCTGTTCCCAAGTCGAAAGAAACGCTCAGGTCATAGCTGCCGTCATTCGAGCTTTTGGACTGCATGTACAGCATGCCGTCGATCCCGTTCACGCGCTCCTCAATGGGCGTGGCCACGGATTCCTGAATGACTTGCGCATCCGCGCCCGGGTATGTCGCCGTCACATATATCTGCGGCGGTGTAATGTTCGGATATTCCGAGATTGGCATGAGTCGGACACAGACCGCCCCGAAAAGAACCATCAAAATCGCGACGACGGCAGCGAAATGCGGGCGATTGATGAAGTAGTGAGAGATCAAGCCAAGACCTAACTCTGACTATCGACCGCTTTTACGACCAACCCGTCGTGAATTTTCTGCAGCCCTTGCACGACAACTCGATCGCCGTCTTTCAGGCCGGAGTTTACTTGGGTTCTGGTTGCGGTCTGAGTGCCGATTTCGATATCAGTTCGGTGAACTGTGTTTTTGTCATCCACTGCAAACACAAAATAGCCCTGCTTGTCGAACTGAACTGCATTGCGTGGCACGGTCAAAACCTTGGCGTCGTCCGAGCCACTAAGCGCGACTATGACAAACTGACCAGGAATGAGAAGCCCGTCGGGATTGGAGAATGTGGCCCTCAGTTCAATCGTGTCGGTATCCTGACTGACGCTCTCGCCAACATAGGTTACCTTGCCTTCCGTATCGTAAGTCTGACCGTCGGCTAGTGTAATCTGCGTTGCCAGTTTGATGCCCTGCGGCGAAATCGATCCATTGCGTCGTTCCCGTAGCAATACGGGTTCACTAACAAAAAAGCTCACCAGCATGGGATCAACGCTTGTGACCGTTGCCAGAACACCGCTGTCGGAATCCACGATGTTGCCCGCATCGACTACAGACAACCCGATGCGTCCATCCAGAGGGCTGATGATCTCTGTATGATCCAGATCGATCTGCGCTATTTCAAGTTCGGCCTGTGCCTCATCCACTGAGGCTTGGGCCTCGTCAAACGTCGCCTTGGCTGTGTCCAGAACGGACTGGGGAACATCACCTTTGTCGAATAATGTCTGTT
This sequence comes from Ruegeria sp. BG5, assembly GCF_056538425.1. Taxonomy (NCBI): domain Bacteria; kingdom Pseudomonadati; phylum Pseudomonadota; class Alphaproteobacteria; order Rhodobacterales; family Roseobacteraceae; genus Ruegeria; species Ruegeria sp. BG5. The sequence continues at coordinate 210,425 of NZ_JBQFTC010000006.1, forward strand.
GCCGGTCGAGTTCCGTTTTGGCGCTGAGCGCAGAAGCCTGAGCGCTTTTCAAAGTAGCCTGAGCGGCATCAACACTTGCCGCGTATTTCCTTTTCTCGATGCGGAACAGCACGTCGCCCTTTTTGACAGCCCCACCTTCGGTGAAGTTGATCTCTTGCAGGACACCATCCACTCTGGCCTGAAGGTCGACACTTTGATCAGCGACGACACGACCAACAAATTCATCCTGTTTCTGCAACTCCTGCCGTGTTGCGGGAGCAACAACGACACTGGGTGCCGGCGGGTCAGACTGCGCAGCTGCGGAACCCACCAAACCGATGGCGAACAAAGTGCAGAGTAGCTGGTTCGTTATCGTCATCCGATGCTCGCTTATCCGCAATTTGATGGCTGCAAGACTACTATTCATGGCCCTTCAAATCGGCGCAACGGAAATTTAGCCTGCACGATTGATCGAATTGACGGGACTCTACAACATATACCACTTATGGCAGTCCACCATCTGGCCCGGTATAGGGGGGACGCCAAGAAAAGCTGTCGATGAACATAATCACATTGTCCATCGCCTGAACCTCATCCCCCTGAATTGTATCGTAGCTGTATGAAACTTTTTCACCGTCGACCGTCGGGGATGATATCTCGATGATCAATACATGAGACTCCTCATCAATCTCACCCGACAAAGCTGCATTTGGCGGGTCAACGTCAAAGCTGTTTTCACCTTGGCTCCAAACATCAAAGAAGTGATCTCGGCTGATGACACCGGCGCTGCGGTACGGTCGGTCAGAAAACACCGACACCTCGTCGTCGACACCGTACAGAACGAGTTTCCCATCTTGGAGCTCAGCTTTTGTGGCGGTTTCAACAAACAAGTAGGTCTTGTTATCTGCTTCTTCGGCCAGAGCAAGTGGTGCAGCCAAAGCGCTGATTCCGGCCAGAACAAGAAGTATCTTTTTCACTGTCTTTCTCCTTGGTCCATCATGTCAGTCAGGCGTGAACGGTGCCAGATATCCGGCGGCCAACCCAGGAAGTATTTAGTCCAATTGGTGGAAGTTTCTTATTTCCCTCAAAAAAATGTATTTGAAATCATAGCCTTAGGACCAAACAGCGGATTCAACCGGCGTCGGGCCAGATTGATTGTTTTTCTCAATCTGATTGAGAACCCAACACTCCAGAATCTGCATCCAGCTGAATTGTATTGCCGCCACCTGTGAATGCATCTGCCGCAAGATCCCACCCACCTTCGATATCTGCCCACGGACTCTCATCGATAACGAGATAGCTTTGCTCAAGGGCAGGTACTGCGGAACCTTGCAGGATGGTGTAGGAAAAAGTCAGTGTGTCACCAGCTTGCCGAGGGTCCGATAGTTCGACGACCAGCGCGACAGGTTTGCCATCCGCTTGGCCCATCAGCGCAGCGTTTGGTGGATCGTTAGCAAAACTATCCTGCCCTTCACTCCAGACTTTGAGCAGTTCGGAACTTGGTATGACCCCAGCGGCGCGGTGCGGGCGATCTGCAAATACGATCATGTTCGCGTCCGGGTTTTCAAGTGTCAGGATCCCGTTGTGCAGCGTTGCCACGCTGGCGCGCTGAACAAACAGAAAGCTGGCTTGGTCTTTCGTTTGTTCAGCAGATGCAGAAGCCGCAATAACCCCCGCTGCAACCCCCGCTGCCAGAGTGGTGGCAATGCCTGTGCTCAAGATGCCTGCCTTAGTCATGCCTATTCCCTTTTCGACGCGCAAAGTGCTTCAAACGCTATATGACGTGACTGCGGCACCCCTTTACGAAGGGCACCGCGATAGGTGAGCGCACTCAAATATCTCAGTTCGACGAAACGCCCTGCGAAAGAATACCCATACCCACATCGCCGTTCAGCTGTGTCGATTGTCCCGCGTCCCCGGTGGAAACGGCTGCCAGATCTGCCATGGTTTTGTAAAACTCCGCGAACGGGTTGTCGTCGATCACCAAATAGCTCTGTTCTATGGATTGGACCTCAGTACCTTCCAACACGGTGTAATCGAAGACCAAGTTTCCGTCTTTCCTCTTTGGGTTGGTCAGTTCAACGATTATCGAAACAGGTTGGCCTGCGGATTGCCCGACAAGCGCTGCATTCGGCGGGTCCTCGGCAAAGCTGTTTTGCCCTTTGCCCCAGATCTTGATCAATTCCGAGCTTGGTACCGCAACTGCAAGGCGGTGCGGACGATCCGCAAAAACGATCATATTTTCGTCTGCGTCATGAAGCGTCAACGTGCCGTCATCCAGAGATGCGGAGGGCGCATGTTGAACGAAAAAGAAGGTTTCCTGAGCAGGTTTTTCTTCTGCAGTTGCAATTGCAGGTGTCAGTCCGAAAACAAGTGCAGCAAGCGAACTCCGGAGCGCCTTGAGTGCCTGTTTCATAGGGTTTCCATCCTATTCAAATTTTCTGTTGGTTTGTTTGCAGTCCGCTCGACCTTCGCCAGAGGGTACTCAACTAAGCTCTCGTCCACGCATCGCACCAAGCTTTGCATCTCCGAAAAGAGAGTAACCATTTCCCCTTAGCGACCCTTCAAGCCAGCAAACAACACAACGCCGGTTAACTATGCGGTATCAGCTTGAACTTTTTGACTCACGTGCATGACGTCTCAAGTTCGCTGTCACAGAGTGCCACTAGCCGAACCAAGGATCGTCGTCGCTGCGGCAATGAACCGAGCCGACCATGCTACCTCCGCGACGAAGCTCTGAGATGCGGGCGCGGTCACAATACCCCGCGGCATTGTGGATATTGAGAACCAGCGGAAAGTCAGCGGGTGCGAATTGCAGTGAGACTTAGCGCAAATGGCGCTCGCTGGACGTTTTATTCGGAGGCTCTAGCGCACTAAATTGCATGATGGTTAGATGTGTGTGCTACGTCGAAGGTCCCACTCGTTCTTGCCAACGCGCCCAGGTTCTCAAAGAAGCCTTTGTTTGGTTTGATTGAGCTTTCTCTGGTCAGAGTTGGATGCAGGTGGGTCGAATTACGACTAGCATCTACGTTGTCCGGTTCGATGTATTCGGAGCCCAAGATATCGCCCGGTTTACAGTTGTACCGGCGCCGGAAACTTCGAACAAAGCTTGACGTGTCGAGAAAGCCCAAACGAGTTGCGACAGATGTGACCGCCCCTCGTGTTGGCTGACTACTGGCAAGCGTGTCACGTGCGTATTCCAGGCGGAGGTTGGCCAAATAGGCCTGCAATCCGCCATCTGCGCGAAACAAGCGATACAGCGTCGATCGCGACATTCCTACAGCGGCGCACATCTCGTCAACGTTCAAAGGCAGCGAGAGCGATCGCGAGAAAATGTATTGTTCTGCGCGAATACGCTTGGCTCTTTCGGTATGCAGGTCTTCCGAATTGAGTTCCTCGCGATCCGTAATCGCGGCGACGAGCAGAGACGCGAACAGGTTGATCGCTGAAGCATTGCCTGTTTCCGGTTTGTGCGAAATTTCGTTCGCCAGATGTAGGAAATTGGCGATCATCAACCGTCCGACTGGTGTACTATTGTCAAAATGCGTCATCGGTCGCAGAGGATGGCGCGTGACTTGAAGGGCCGATTTCCTGAGGGCAAGATACGTGACCTTAGAGCGGTCGCAGTAGCAATATCGGGTCGCAGACAAGTCCATTACAGTGAGAGAGCCAGGTGCCACCCGGGTGGTTTCTCCGTTCACTTTTGCGACCGTGTGCCCCTCATTCTGGTAACGGATCACGACGCAATCGAACTCGTGATTATTGCCTACGAGTTCCGCCGGAGACATGGCCAATTGGCAGAACACGGCGTCTTCCAACTGACGAGACGACACGCTGAGTTCCAGATTCCGACGAGAAACCAAGGGTCTTCCCACGCGCCAAAAGTCCGCCATGAAATCGTCCCACGCATCCCGACGCGCCTTTTCCGGGAGCATCGAGATATTCAGGTCTGGTTCGAGGCCATTCATCTTCGATCTCGTTTCCGCATCGGTTAAGCTAACATACTTGTTCGCATCATACTATCTTAAGGTTGAGCCGATCAACGTGGACTCATTCTAAAATTTACTTCGTAGAGCATCTCCTCCAAAACCTCCAACTTTCAAGCAATGAGGCGAAGGATTGCTAAAAGTTGTCGGGTCCTGTCTGGTTCCTATGCTTCGACACTGCTTTTTTCTACTAGCGGAAGATCCGTTTTGACAGTGTCTTACCAAAAAATACGGTGCCCTACGAATTTCCGGTTTCGCAGGCCGCACGGCGGCAATTCCGAACATTTTCCCGCAACTCGAGATTTGAATTCGCTCGCGGCGAAATGATGGTTTGGGATTCACCTAGGTTTGTCATGATGAATGACTGCTATAGGGGATTTCGCCGCAGCGCAGAAAGCAATCCGCTGCGGGAGCGAGGATTTTCTGCGTCAGCATTCGCCGTGCTGTCAAAAGGCAGCAAAGTCCGCCAATCGGAACTGCAAAACCTATTTTAGAAAGTCCGGTTCGGGCTGGAGAGGGTCCACTTCTTGGAGTAAAGAGATGGACGGTTCTGAGCCCTGCGTGAAGTTAACTATCCTTCTGCTGTTTCAATTTTCCACGCCTTTAGCAACTGCGGAAGTGCAACATCCCAATCAACAACACCTGTCCGTTTGGCCCAGTCGTTGTATTGGCCAACTAAGTCTGCCTCTAATTCGACGTTACTCCCTCTCAAATCAGTCAACTCTGTGCGATCCGCTTCGACGTCGTAAAGTTCCCAATCTTGCCCATGCTGCCTGACAAGTTTGAACTGACCCAGCCGCACCGCCGAATTTCCCTCATGTTCGAAGAAGATAGGCTCTTCTCGCGCCCAATCCTGGCCGCGGAACAGGTCCATCAATGACTGCCCTTGCATGGGCTGAATTTCGTGGCCACCAACCTCACTTTGGTACTGACAACCCGTTGCGTCCAAGATAGTCGGCAAAATATCGACGACATGACAGGCCGCATGTGCGGTCGCACCGGAAGCGACCCCTTTCGGCCAATGCGCTATCAGTGGTGTCGAAATCCCGCCTTCATGGACGTAGTGTTTGAACAACCGAAATGGCGCATTCGAGACATTTGCCCACGGCTTGTCGTAGCTCTGGTATGTCTGGGCACCGCCCGGCATCACGTCGGGGCGGTTTCCCATTTCAATGGTTAGGCCGTCATTTGTCGTATCTGGGAAGAACTTTGCCCACCCGTCTTCCGCCATGAATTCAGCGCAACCACCGTTGTCGGACAGGAACAAAATCAAGGTGTCTTCAAACTGCCCAAAACGCTTTAACGAAGCGATGAGCCTGCCGATAGATTGATCCATCCGGTCAACCATCGCAGCATAGGTGGCCATCTTCCGTGCCTCCCAATCGGTATTCTGTTCAACCTCCCAAGGGTGAACAGCAACATCACGCGGAGATATTTCCCAGTTCTTCTGAAACAGGTTCATGCTGTTCATGGTTTCGTGTCGTGCGGTACGGATTGCGTCCCAACCGCCAGAATACACCCCGTCATATCGAGCGATGTCCTCGGGATGGGCATGCAGCGGCCAATGCGGTGCAGTATGTGCGAGATAAAGAAAAAATGGCTGATCGTCGGGCGTTTCTTCGATCATTCCAATCGCTTTGTCCGTGATTGCATCTGTGAAATAAAAGTCATCAGGGAATGTCATGACACGGCTGTCATCTTCGAGCATGTAATGCGGTGAGAAGAAATGGGTGACGCCATCGACGATCCCATAGAAGCGATCAAAACCGCGCTGTCTCGGCGTTGGGTGCTCAACATCTCCAACACGCCAACTGTCAACTTCGCGCGCCATGAAATCTCCGGCGACATGCCATTTGCCGGACATCAAAGTCCGATAGCCACCAGCACGTAGGTGCTCGGCAATGGTGGCGCTGTCATTCCGCAAAAACCCCTGGTATGCGGGCGTTCCCAGGTTGGCCCCCATGTGGCCCACGCCGGCGTTGTGCGGGTACAACCCTGTCAAAAGAGACGCCCGCGTAGGACAACAGCGGGCACAGTTATACATTGCCGTAAGCAGCACACCATCCCTTGCAAGGCCATCGATATTTGGAGTGCGTATTTCCGACCCGGTGGCACCCAAATCTGCAAAGCCCAGATCATCGGCCAGGATCAGTATCACATTCGGTCGTTTTCCTGTCGGCATTCGGGGGCTCCATTGCTACACTTGTGATCTTACCGCACGATTGAAGATGATCTTGTCCCCAAGCGACCCGACCACAGAAGTGTAGAGCCAAGGTTCTTTGATCATCCTGTCCGAGCGACTAGTTTGAGAACATGGCCTCCGTAGCACAACTAACCGACTGGATGATTACCGAAGGACGCCGCTCAGGCGACCCTGAGAAAGTAGTTTCTTATTTCTGCTCGTTCTTAAGTAAGGAAGGTGTACCGCTCTGGCGGGTCAATATCGGTCAGCGCTTCGCCAATCCGCTACTCATCGCATGGGGGGTCGTTTGGACCCCTGACGGAACAGACAGCTACGACGTAACTCATGAAACGACGTTGACAAAAGGGTATGTTGGTAGCTCATTTGAGTACATTCTGGAGCACAGAAAACCTCTGCACAAAAGCCTGCGACAGCTGGACCCAAAGACTGAGCACTCATCGTATGTTGAATTCGCTGGGTTAGGTGGCACAGATTACTATGCCACTTTGATGTATTATGGCGACGGATCTCTGCACGGCTGCACTTTTGTCACGCAGAAGCGAGAAGGCTTTTCACCGCAACATCTGGCGTTGATTGAGGCGGCACTGCCTGCTCTGTCTTCCGCTTTGGAACCCGTCACGATGCGCAAGTCAGCCCAGGGGCTGCTACGAACATATCTCGGCGACGGGCCCTCCGACGCCGTGTGGAACGGGCGGATCAAGCGAGGCGAGCGAACGACCCTTGATGCGGTCGTCATGTTTTCTGATTTACGAGGTTTTACGGCACTTTCAGAAGTCGCGCCAGAGGCAGATGTTTTTGACGCGCTGAGCGGCTACTTTGATCTGGTTGTTCAGTCTGTGGAAGACAACGGAGGCGATGTTCTCAAATTTATGGGTGACGGAATTCTTTCGATTTTCACCATCGAAACTCAGGCTAATCACGCAGAACGATGCCGAAAGGCAGCGCAAGCCGCAAAAACTGTATTGGCCGGTTTGACGACGCTAAACCGTCGCTGTGTCGAGGCTAAAAAGCCATCTTTGGATGTTGGGATCGGGATCAATGTTGGGCAAGTCAGCTATGGCAACATCGGCAGCCCAGGAAGGCTTGATTTCACGGTTCTTGGGGGCGCAGTGAACGTTGCCAGTCGAATTGAAGGGTTAACTAAGTCTATTGGCCGCAGAGTGCTGGCGACATCAGCGATTGCTGATGCCTCCCCTGATCTGTTTTCCCCTTGTGGGTTTCACGAAGTTCGTGGCCTTGCTCGTCCAATCGAATTGTTTTCTCTCGTCGAAGAAGAGCTTTGATTTCGTGCTGAACTGATTTTGGCTGCATCGCAAAAAGCAGGAAACGGGTATTGGGCGCCAATTGTCAAAAGGCTGGTTTGTCCCACATTTGGGGGTTTGCAAAGCCCGACGGTGAAGGTTCGGTTCGGGCTGGATACTGATTCAACTTGCGGCACAGACAGTCTGCAAGCTCACGCGATGTTTGGCTCAAGTGTTGAGCCGATTTATGTCCACGTCCGCAACTTCAGCCGCGAAGGCCTGTAAGGATTCATCAAGCACAACATCGCATCCCGGAACCACAAGATCGTTGGTTTGAGTGGCACCGACTTAGCGGGGGTTCGCTGACGCATAGTGACTGTGCGTTCTCGCTAGTGGCGAGCAGTTGTCCGACCTCCCATCTTCGGCCTGAAAGGAGACAACCGATGCTCGATACATATGCCATTCGCCAAGACGACATGCCTCAAGAAATGCGGTTTCTCTTGGACCAATACCCCCGCGACAGTTGGGAAACCCATCCAGGTTTCAAAGAAAAAACCAAGCATTGGCTCGGCGCGCATGAGATGTTCCGCCATGTTGCGGAACGTATTCGCTTGGATACAGAAGGGGTTTTGAGCAACGAGATGGGGTTGGACGACTACGTGGGGCGGCTGTCCTACTATGGCGGCAACCTAGTCGGGACCCTGCATGGCCATCACGGCTGGGAAGATCGCAGCTATTTCCCTGAACTTTCTGCTGCGGATCCTCGTTTTGATGCGGGGCTGGAGTTGCTGGAAAAGGATCACTTCGATCTGGATAAGGTGCTGAATGACTTCACCCGCACGGCGAACCGTGTGATTAAGCTATCCGCGCTTGATGAGGCGCAAGCTTACGATGAAGCCGGACAGCTACATGCGACGAGCGACACGATTGAAGCGTTCCTCAGACGGCATCTCAGCGATGAAGAAGAATTGGCCGTGCCAATCATCTTGCATCACCGGCTGAGAGGATGATGCTGAAGTCATGACCGACACGTCTACCGAAGAAGACCAAACTGATATCAACAAGCGCCGCGCACGGGGTGAATTCGTGCGCGGTGTCAGCGGCTTTCGCCACGCTATTGGCGATCCAGTGTTCCCGGCAGAACCTTATCGCTATCACCTGTTCGTAGCACTGAATTGTCCGTGGTGTCACAGAGTGACGCTGGCGCGAAATGTGTTGGGCCTTCGAAACAGCATCACGATGGACGTTGCATTTCCAAACCGCACCGGCGACGACGATCCAGAGGCGCCAAACCTATGGGAGTTTGCGCCTGATCGGATTGCATCGCTTACAAGTGAGACTTTGCCAGAATGCACGAGTGAGACCGGCACCGGCAAAGGACTGCGCCTTGCCAAAGAGATCTATCGTGCCGAAGGCTCTGAAGAGCAATCCCTTCCAATCCTGTATGACAAGATACAAAGACGCATTGTTAACAACGAAAGCGCTGAAATTGTCCGAATGCTGTACGCTGGGGTGGATTCTCTTGGCAGCACAATCCCGGCAGCTGATCGCGTTAAGCTCTACCCAGACGAAGTGCCGCGTCACCAAATTCACGACCTGAACGAACGGATATATACAGCGATTAACAATGGTGCCTACAAGGCCGGGTTTTCGTCTGATCAAACGATCTATGACAAAGCTTTTGACGCCTATTTTGAGACACTAGAATATTTGGAGGAGCATCTCTCAGATGGCAGGCTCTATTTGACAGGCAACCACTTTTCAGAAGTAGATCTTCGCCTGTTCCCAACACTCTATCGTCACGATCCCGTCTACTATGTGCGAATGAAGCTTAATGGTGCGAGAATCCTAGATTACCCATACTTGTGGCGGTGGCTGTGCCGAGTATATGCGTTGCCCGGAATTGCCGAGGCAGGGTCTCTTGTACACTGCCGCCAGGGTTATTTCGGACGCAGCTGGAATAGCGTAGTGCCCAAGGGGCCTTTCAAGCCGATGTCGTACCCTGAGGCCTATCACCACCCTGACCTTGCAACACTGTAGGCCTCGTCTAGGTGTATTTGGGAGGCCTAGCTTCGTAACCAAACGTTACTATTTTGGATTACGAGAGCACTTTTTCCCCGCATTTCGAAACCTGCTTATTCTTAGTTGCGAATGTCCGGTTTGGGCTGGAAGCGGACGTGGGATATTCCCGGCTAAGTGTACACGACCATGGGAAGAATTAAGCCACAAGGAGTTTCCTCGGCAGGGCGCAACTCCTTGAAACCTGCTTTTTTTGTATGCAGCAATCGCCCGGCATTGCTCGGGTGTGGATCAGTGGCGATCACCGGTGCACCCTCCTCAAAAAGTGTTTTGAGCCTTTGGGTTTTTCCGAAAAGTGCGGGGGGTTGAAACACCGTGGGTCACAATTAGGAGACCAGAGTTGTTGGCAATCGAAAAGGGCACTTGCAGGAGGATCACGGATACGATGGCACCCTTCGCTGGCACCAGTGCCGAGTATATCACATGGTATCTCTTTAGATCAGAGGTACTTTCTTTTTCGCCAAAGCAATCTATGGAATTTTACACCTTTTTTCGAAGAGATAGGAAAACTACGAAACTCGGCTGCACGAGAGAACGCGGCAAATCTGCCTGTAAGTGCCCGACGATCCGTCGATAGCTTCAGGTCACTACCAGAGCATGGACGATACCTAAAAACACGCGCGCGCCCGTCCATTGGATCGGCACTGGTCTATTTCGCGCGGTCCAGCTTCTTGCGTGCCGCCCGTCGCACGAATGTTTCGGCGTCGCTCTCGGCAATCTCTTTCAACCGGTCCATCGCGGTGTTGTCACCGATCCGCGCCAGCGCCTGAGCGGCGACCTTGCGAATTTGGGCATTGTCCTTGGCTGTCATCTTAACAAGTTCGCCCCGAGCCTTGGCTCCACCCAGCCGTCCAAGCGCGTCGACCGCGGCAATTAGACCGCCTTCGTCCAGCTTGGGCAACGCTTTCAGGATCGGTTGCACCGCCTCTTTCTTGTTCATCCGTCCCAGCACGAATATTGCACGGGTCGTTCTGGCATTGGGTGCGCCGGCGTCCTCGATGACCCGGACCAGCGCAGCCAGGTCCTCGGCCTTCGCCTTGCCGGCCAGTTCCTCCAGCGAGTGGCCACAATCGGTGGCCAGCATGCGCTCAGCAATGTTGTCTAGCTCTGCCATTGTCGCCTCCTTAGCATTCCTCGACATCGTCGTCGTCGTTGATGTTGTTGCACTGCGATGTATTCAGGTTGGGCAGCGCAACGTTGATGTTGTTAGTGCCGCAACCGGTCATCAGGTTTGTGAGGTCGCAACTGTCGTCACTGTCAATGTGCGAGTTGTCGCCGACCACATGGGTCAGTTCGTGCACCCATGTCCATGGCGATGCCCCTGGCCCGACCCAAAACCCTCGCCGGTCCGACGGGTGCGCGGCACACCCGAACGGGCTGGGGTTATTGACGTAATACCCAACAACATTCGCTCCCAGGTTCCGGCCCAAATCGAACAGTTCGTCTTCGTCATCGCTCACGCTGTGGCCGCTGCCCCGGCAATCGTCCTGCTCAAAAACCAGCAGCCCGGGGTTGTTCACCGTGATGCTGTCCGTTGGATAGATCCAGACATCGCACTCGTTCTGGTAAACGTCGTTGCCATTGTCCAGGTCGCGCTGGATCTGAGGCGTAGCCCCCTGGATTGTAACCAGCGCCACTTTGACAAATGGCATATTCTGGATTCGGTCCATCTGCGCCAAAACCGATCGGTTGCGGGGATTGTCGTTGCCGTAGACGCCAAGGATATCCTCGCGCAGTGAAAGGCGCCCGGTTTTGTCCAGGCACGAGCCCGCCACATTTCTGATGCTTGCACTCATGGCCCGGCCCCCTATTGCAGGTTAACCAGGACGGGGATCAGGCCAGTGCCCTCCTCCAGCGGTGCCAGCGCCTTGCCCAGCACTGCGCCAAACGCTCGGTCGCGGTCGATGGCTTTCATCGCATGGCCCGGCATGTCCGCCGAGGTCAGCAGGTCCCCGACCGCGATCGGCTCCATGCGTGCATCGACCTTGCAATAGACCTTACCGACCAACGCGATTGGCATCCGGTCCTCGACGTCGTGACGCTTGTCCATGACGATTCCCGGTTTGAAATCGCCGGCGCCCGAAATCACGCCTACCACTCTTGGATCATAGACACGTTCGCATGGCACCAGCGATCCGTCGTCGATCAGCGACATAACAGTGCCGGGGCTCGCATCGGCCACGGCACAGGCGGCCACATCGAAATCCTCGGCAAAGTCCGCGTTCTGCATGATAATGTCGCCGGCGTCACCATTGATATGGATCGTGGCTTGGCTCAGCGTCGTGTTGTCGCCGTCCGAGGCGAAGACCACGATATCGCCGTCGGCACCGTTGCCACCGATCCACATGTTGCCGCCGCCAGCATCTAGCCGGATACGGTCATCACCATTATCGGCCCGTAACGTGATATCGCCGTCGGCGCCGTTGCCGCCCGCGCGGTAGTTCCCGGAATCGCCGCTCATGTGGATCGTCGCCGCGGCCGTCGATTGCGTGCTTGCGCCGCTGGGCATCAGCACGAGGTCACCATCGGCGCCATTCGCACCCAGCCACAAGTTGCCGCCGCCGGCATCAAGGTGGATACGCCGTTCACCACTGACGGAATTCAGCGTGATATCGCCGTCCGCGCCATTACCTCCAGCCCGATAGTTGCCGGAGTCGCCGCTCATATGGATCGTACCCGCCGAAGCCGATTGGCTGGTCGCCCCGCTGGGCATTAGCACAAGGTCCCCGTCGGCGCCGTTCCCACCTAAATACGCGTTGCCACTGCCCGCATCCAGATGGATGCGTCGCTTACCGTCATTGGCATTCAAAAGCAGATCACCGTCGGTGTTGTCGCCACCAGCCGAGATGTTTCCGTTGTTCGAATTTATCGAAATAGCCATGAATATGTCTCCGTAATATCAGAGGTTTGTCGCCAGTCTGGGTGGATCAAAAAATAGGTAATTAAAATTTGTATAGAGGGGTGATTGCGTGTTGGTACAATAACGCCTCAGGCCCGAGACCGTGCAATAATTGTACCATGACAACCCGTTTTACGCAACTATCCTCAATCTCCGGGTCGTCATCGGCGCACGCAATTCAAACCCTTGGCCCAAGAGCACTTGCTATTGAGCCGGACACTCGCCGGCTCCAGCGAGCATTCGGCGGCTTGTTGTCCCTTGCCTCGGTTCCGACCGACGCATAAAACCAATCCGCGTTGTCCACGACAACCCACTGCAGCACGCACTTGTCCGCTAACGGCCCAGAGCCGCCGTCCCTGCGAAAGTTGAATGCTGCATTGCGGCTTCCTAGAAGCGGACATTGAAAGACGCCTGTTCAAAACTGAACAGCTCGAGGCGCAGCAAAGAGTGGATTATACTCAGGCGCAGCCGCAGCCTCATCCGAGCAACCTACGCATCTCACCGTTTTCGAGGACAGCGGTACGACGTGGATCGTGAATCGCAGTATGAAGCATGGCTTGAGCCAATTCATCGGAAGTTACACCGATGGACGGCATCAGCCTTTGGAGCGGTTTGAAAAGATAATCAGCCATCTTCCATGTGTTCTTCAGGCCTGACGGCGCAATATAGCCTGGACGAAAGGCGAATTTCCGTTCGAGGTCAGATGCAAACAATTTGCTCTCCGCTTCGCCCTTAGTCTTCAACGCAAAGGACATGCCACCGCCATCTGGCCGAGCACCTTGAGCGGAAAACAAGCAGAACGTCGCATTGGGCGCTGACCTCTCGCAAGCCGCCAGCAAAGCGCGCAACCAATCGACTGTGATCTCCTCATATTCCACTCGGCTGACTCGCGCGGAATAGGTGGCAAGGCAATGGAAAACAGTGTTGATACCATCGAGGTGGGGCTCAATGGATTGAGTTTCGTCGAATGCTACAAACTTCACATCGATCAGCATTGGGTGATCTAAACCGGACGGCCTGCGCCCAAGCGACACGACCTCACACACAGTTTCTTCGCTCAGCAATGCCGCAAGTACCGATGAACCCACCATCCCCGTCGCACCGGTCAGCAGGACACGTCCAAGTGGTCGAGATGTCTTGTCAGGCAGACTGGGCACGGCGCTCTGCCTCGGCTTTCAAGCCGCGATTGAAAGCTTGGTAACCTTCGACATACATTTTTGCCAAGCGCCCGCCCATCAGGAATGTGATGCCCCCCATGATTTCATCGGATTGTACGAAGCGGGTTTTGCCACCCTCCAACGGCTCAACACAAAAGTGGTGGTTATCGCGAATGCCACCCGGCCCCTTTTCAGCCCAGAAAAACTCCGTCCTCTCCACGACTGAAATCGTGTGATCCAAGGTGGTCAGTTTCTCCTTTGATGAATCAAGCTGAAAGTCGACAGTAATTGTCGATCCATCCTTGATTTCTCCCTTGATACCCACAAGGAACACAGCCCAGTCCTTGTAGTTTGCCGTGTCGGTCAGAACCGACCAGACCAAGTCCGCCGACGCATCGATCAAAATGTCTGTGTGGATTTTGTGATGTGAGAGGTTCACTTTTTCCGATGATCCGGTTTCCATGACTGTCCTTCCGTTGCGGTCTCAAGCGTTCTGTGGCGAGACGCGATCCCCGCCCTGAATTGTGATCCGCCCAAAACGATCCTGCATGCGCTTGGATCGAAAAAGGTAGGTCGAGATGATGATGTAATTGACGCATTCCTGGGCGAAGTTCCGGTAGCGATCCGGATTTTCCAGCATGTCGAAGGTTTGCACAGCACACATCGTGGCAAGCGCGGTGAACATGACCAGCATGGCAATCGGAGTGACGCTCCAGCGCAGGACGTATCCTGCCAGAAACGTGGCACCCGATGCGGTGACCAGTATCCAATGGAGAGTTTGCATGCCCGGCGGAAAGGTCGCGTTTTGCAAAGGCATGAGCGGCGCGAGCCCGGTGAAGTATTCAAGAAACCCGAGCAGTCCCCAGCCCAACATGATAGCCGAGGCGAGCACGATCAGATACTCGAACCCCTGCGAGAGACGCTCTATGAACCGGTTCATCCCCGTCCCTCAGATCGCGAATGTCTGGTCGGTCATCTCTTCCGAGAGACGCCACAGACGTTTGGCCAAATCGGGGTCTTCGCAAATCGGATTGCGGGTCGCGACCCCGGTCTTGCCACTCATCTCTTCGGGGCCTGTCGGGCCGTAGTATTCGCCACCTTTAACCTGATCCGACAAAGCGGCGAACAGAGACGGCTTCGCGGCGTCTTCATTGGAGTGCAGAAGCTGTTCGACTTGTGCCTTCATGTTAGCGCGCGTTTCTTCGTCCAATTCGTTGAACAGACCGGAGTCCGACCCGCCCGGATGTACAGTCAGCGATTTCAGCGAATTTCCCGAAGCCTTGAGGCGGCGGTTCAGTTCGTCACCGAAGAGCAGACAGGCAAGCTTGGATTGACCGTAAGCAACGCCGCCATCCTGGCCGCATGTCAGATCGTCAAAGTGAATATCCGCATTCTTGTGGGCGATACTGGAGAGTGAGACGATCCGCGATGCAGGGTTGTCAGGGATCATGTCGATCAGGCGCGCAGTCAGCAGGAAATGTCCCAGGTGGTTGGTTGCGAACTGCAACTCGACGCCATCTGCATTCGTTTGAGCGGAGTACAGCAAGATACCCGCGTTGTTTATCAGCACATCCAGCTTGGAGTACCTATTGCGGAATGCATCAGCGAACGCACGAACAGAAGTCACATCGCTCAGGTCCAGCATGAGAATGTCGAGTGATGCAGAAGGGATCCGCGCGAGAACGTTTGCTTTGGCGGCTTCGGCTTTTTTAAGGCTGCGGCACGCCATGACGACGTGGAAACCTGCTTCGGCCATCCCGACCGTTGTTTCAAATCCGATGCCATTGTTTGCACCGGTGACGATCGCGACTTTTTCAGATTGTTTGGGCATCTCGCATCCTGACAAGTTGACATATCATGGGTGATTGTCAATATTGACACAAGGCATCTATTTGTCAATATGTAAATCATGAAAGAACGCCACGACTACATCCTCGAAGCCGCGAAACGGCTTTTTCTTCGCTACGGCGTGAAGCGCACGGGCATGAACGATATCGCCAAAGAAGCGGGGATTTCACGGCAAACGCTCTACAAGGCATTCGCGAACAAGGATGAGGTGTTACGGGCCACGATCCGTTCGCTGGCAGACAGGGTAGTTCTGGATATCGAAGCCGGTCTCAAAAAAGCTGACGGCCTTGGAGCACAACTTGATGTCGTCTTCAGATACGCCGTCATCGAGCATTATGACTTCTTGCAGTCATCGCCCAACGCCGAGGACATCATCGCTGGCGTTACCTCGACAAGCCAGAAAGAGTTGGAGGCCGGCGCAAAACGAAACACCGAGATCATCATACGTGTCCTGAAGCCGTATTCAGGTGCGATTGAAAGCTGCGATCTGACTGTTGAGCAGTACGCAGACTTCATTCAGCGCTCCTCAACGGCGGCCAAGTACAGCGCAAAGAGCAAAAAACACTTGCTCGAATTATTGTCCGCTTTGCGAGTGTCGGCGTTGAAAGTCACCAGCAGCGTTTAGATGGGCTCGGCCCAAAGCGGCCATTTGCGTCAGCCGCATCGAAGGTCTGGTTCGAGCCCATTCCGTTCAGTTTCACGCTGGTCCCCAATGTCTGAAATCGGAGTTCCGTGCAGGTTTTTAGGGTATCCTATGGGCGTGGTTCCAGGCCTGCTTTTGCGGCTCTGTGCCAACTGTTCGCGTAACGTTGGTAGCTCACGTCGGTCTTGTGAAAATAGGTTTCGACGTCGAAGGCCGCGCGCTCGGGGAGTGCGCCTGTCGCCAAGAGGGCGGCTCCCTGGCTCGTCCCTGTTGCGGTGACGGTCGCGTCGACCCTGCAGTTTGTCGCCGCGGCGAGCATACTGGCGAAGCCTTTGTTCCTGGCAAATGGACCTTCGACGATAATGGGGCCCTTGTGTCCGGTCAGCGACAGGCATTCCGCGGTCATCAATCCGAGGTAAAAACTCACCGCCGCCGCGCGTTCCTGGGTTCCGGGCAAAGGCTCTGACCCCATCCAGCTGTGTTTTTGCCCCTGAAACGGTCCGCTGTCCGGGACCATTGCGGGCAAGAGCATGGGGCCGTCTTTCGCGACCAGGTCAAGGAATTGCTCTGCACATT
Source organism: Ruegeria sp. BG5 (assembly GCF_056538425.1). Classification (NCBI taxonomy): domain Bacteria; kingdom Pseudomonadati; phylum Pseudomonadota; class Alphaproteobacteria; order Rhodobacterales; family Roseobacteraceae; genus Ruegeria; species Ruegeria sp. BG5. Next base: position 227,036 of record NZ_JBQFTC010000006.1, read on the forward strand.
GAGTGGTTTGACCGTTCATCGCCAACTCGAACTCGCGTCCCCCCATGAAACGGGCGGAGGGTACCGGGGCACCCAGTGCGTTGACGTTAAGAAGCGTGTCACGCGAAGGTTCCAGAGTTACTTCTTCGCCGCCGATGGTCATGGCAATGACCCATGTCCCGGTCGAAACGACGGAAAACGGCCCGGTTCGGGTCAGTATATGAGGCAAAAGCGATGCGTTTGAATCGTGGATACCGCAGTACACCGGCGTGTCAAAGCGCAGGCCGGTTTGCGATGCGACCTGCGGCAACACGGGTCCGAGAACCTCCGCAGATTTGCGCGCGGGCGCCATTTTTTCAGATATACCCAACCGTTCGACCAACGAAGAATAGTGCGCCTTGGACGGTTTCCACAGATCCGTGTGACAACCAAGGGACGACACGTCGCTGGCCGGCACTCCTGTCAGGCGATGCCCCCAGTACTGCGGATAGGTAACAATGGCGGCGGTGCGTTCGCGAAGCGCGGGGTCCTGCTCAAATTGCCAATGCAACTGCGCACCCAGGTTCAGACCCATCGGCAACCTTTGCGATCCGGTTTCCTCAAAGGGCGGGCGGATGGCGTCGTACGCCGCGGCCAGATCATCAGGGCCTGTGTGCTCATAGTCGAGGATCGGGGCAGCAAGGGCGCCGTCTGGCGCGATCAGGGCACAAGACGCCCCGTGGGTCGTGATGGAAATGGCATCCACGCCGTGCGCCTTCTGAAACTGCTCCAACCCGTCCAGAAGGAAGCGCCAGATCGCCTCAACATCAAAGTGCGGATAGGGTGGAGCGACGAGAACCATGTTAGGCCGGGTCAGTACCTCCACTTCGGACATGTCAGTCGCATCGACCAGCGCAAGCTTGGCGTTGGTCTTGCCGATGTCGATGACGGCGACGTGCCGGGGGGTCATGGCATGTGGAAGACGGGCGTCAGCGGCACCGCCACGGGTTCGTTGTCGGGCTTGGTTTCCATTATGTCCGTCATATGCGCCCACCATCGCTGCATGATCTCGTTGCGGGGCAAGGCATCCATTTTGTGGTCGTCGGTGCGCCAAAGGACGCCAAAAAGAATGTTCGTTTCTTCGTCCAGATGGATCGAATAGTCAGACACGCCCGCGTCTTTCAGCAGCGTGGCAAGCTCTGGCCAAATCTCATCGTGGCGCTTTTCGTATTCATCCCTGCAGCCCGGGTTGAGCTTCATCTTGAAGGCGTATTTTTCCATGTCAGCCCCTCCACATCGACCAGAGCCGGGGCAGCGCGATGACCGTGATCAGCAACGCCCCGATAACAATCGACATCACGATACCGGGCACGTTCAGCAAGCCAAGTCCGAAAGTCACAAGCCCCATGACAAAGGCCGCGATCACAACGCCGGGGATGGAGCCGGAGCCGCCGAGGATGTTGACCCCGCCAAGGACGACCATGGTCACGATCTCAAGCTCCCACCCGAAGGCAATGGAGGGTCGGGTCGAGCCGAGGCGGGATGTCAGGCAGACGGCGGCGACCCCGGACATCAGGCCCGTCAGCAGGAACAGGGTGAACTTCACCCGGCCTACCCGAATGCCCGAAAACAGCGCCCCCGTGGCATTGTTTCCGATGGCATAGACCGCGCGGCCGAAATTGGTCATGTGCAGGACGACCGCGTAGATCACCGCAATGATGGCGAAGAGGACGAATTCGAAGGAAATCACCCACCAGACATAGCCCTGCCCGAAAAAGGCGAAATCGGCTGGATAGCCCTTGTAGACCTGATCGCCCAACACGATGAAACTGATCCCGCGGAAAAGGCTCATCGTGCCGATGGTGACGACGATGGATGGCAAGCCAAGGCCGGTGACGAGGAAACCGTTTACCGCGCCACAGGCCAGACCGACGGCCAGACCGATGAGGACCAGCCCCTCTGTCCCGACACCCGCCTGCACGGCGGCGCCCATGGCGGTCGAAGCCAGTGCGATGATTGCGGCGACGCTGAGGTCGATTTCGCCAGAGATTATAAGCAGGGCCATGGCAAAGGCGATCATCGCCTTTTCGGTGAAGTTGAAGGTCGCGTCGGAGAGGTTCCAGGCATTCAGGAAATAGGGTGAGGCGAAACTGTTGGCGATGAAGATGCCGATTGCGACCAGCATCAGCAGGCTTTCCCAGCTTTTTAGGTTCCGCTCCAGCGGCGAGCGCAGGCGATCGGGGATCGAGCGTGCCGTCGTGGTCATGTCGCGTGCTCCGCGCGTTTTAGGATGACGCGGCCCTTCGTCCGGTTGGCCTGGGCGTTTAGAACAACCGCGATGATGATCGCACCGCCCGAGATGGCCATCTGCCAGAAGGGAGAGATGTTCACGACCGGCAGGGCATTGGCAATGATGCCGAGGAACAGCGCGCCCAGCAGCGCGCCGGGGACCGAACCGATGCCACCCATGATCGACACGCCGCCAATGACGCAGGCCGCCACGACGGTCAATTCAAACCCCCCAGCAACATCGACATAAGCAACCGCGAAGCGAGAGACCCAGAGGTAGCCGGTCAGACCGGCCAGCGCGCCAGAGATCGTGAAGGCCCAGAACTGGGTCCGGCCCACGTTGATCCCGGCATAGGTCGCCGCATGGGGGTTGCCCCCGGCAGCGTAGAAGGCGCGGCCCAGGGTGGTGCGGGTCATGACAATGGTGAAAAGGATCACCGCCGCGATGGCAAACCAGCTTAGCACCGGAAGGCCAAGAAGCTCGGTGCGCGGGAATGCCTTGAAAGTGTCGCTCATCTCGTGGCTGTTGACCCATTTGCCCTCGGTCAGAAGGAAGATGGTTCCCCGGAAGATGGTCATGGTACCAAGCGTCACCACGATAGGCGGGATGTCCAGTTTCCACACAAGGATACCGTTGAACATTCCAAGGCACGCCCCGAACCCAGTGGCCACGGCCAGCGTTACGATAATCGGCAGACCTGGTGCCGAGATATTGATCAGGGACACGACCATGCCGGTCAGCGCGAGGTTGGCGGCGACCGAGAGGTCGATGCACTTCGTCAAGATCACGATCATCTGGCCGATAGCCAGCAGGATCAGCGGCGAGGTGTCGTTGAAGACGGTAGCCAGGTTCGACAGCGTGATGAACGCCGGGAAGCGGCTTGAGATGATGCCAAGCACCAATGCGATGGCGACCAGCAGCAAAAGTTCGCGGGAGGCGAGGATACGTTTCATTGCGCGGCTTCCCTGATCCCTGCGGCGTGGCTGACAAGCGTTTCGGGCGTGATCTGGTCGCGGGCCAGTTCCGCCACTATGCGCCCCTCGCGCATGACGATCACACGGTCCGACATGCCCACGATCTCGGGGATTTCGGAACTGACCATGATGACGGCGAGCCCTTGCGCGGCAAGCTCCGCCATGAATTCATGCACGGCGGCCTTGGACCCGATGTCGATGCCCTTGGTGGGTTCGTCCAGGATGATGACCTTGGGCTGGGTGGCGAGCCATTTGGCGATCACGACCTTCTGCTGGTTGCCGCCCGACAGGTTGCCGACATCGGTGTCCAGCGAAGCGGCGCGCAGGTCGAGACGTTCGGTATATTCCCGCGCCAGCTTGAATTCCTCGGCCAGCCTGATGAACCCCTTGCGCGAGGTGCGAGCGAGTGACGGCAGCGTCACGTTCTGAAAAATCGGCAGCGCGCTGATTGTGCCTTGCTTGCCCCGGTCCTCCGGGACATAGACGATGCCACTTGCGACCGCGTCGGCGGGCGATGCAATCGAAACCGGTGCCCCGTCGATCCTCAAGCTTCCGCCCGAGAGGCGGGTGATCCCGAAAAGGGCCTGCATGAATTCGGACCGACCTGCGCCGACCAGCCCGTAAAACCCGAGTATTTCGCCGCGCCTGAGCGTGAAACCGATATCCGCGAATTCGGTCGGGTGGTCGTACCCTGCGACTTCGAGGATATCGTGGCCGACGTTGTGGTCGCGTTCGGGGAAAATCTGGCTGACGTCGCGGCCTACCATGAGCTTTACCAGTTCCGGCTCGCTGACATCTACAATCGCCCCTTCGCCGACCATCTGGCCGTCGCGATAGACGGTGTAGAAATCGGCGATGCGGAAGATCTCGTCAAACTTGTGGCTAATGAAGAGGATCGCCTTGCCTTGCGCCTTCAGGCTTTCAACGAGTTCGTAAAGCTCTTCGATTTCTTTCTGACTGAGGGCTGCGGTCGGTTCGTCCATGATCACAACGCGCGCGTCGATGGACAGCGCCCGGGAAATGGCAACCAGGTGCTTGTTCGCGGTTCCAAGGTCCTTGAGCGTCGCGCCCGGATCAATCTTGGCCCCGATTCCATCCAGAATCTCGCGCGCACGGGTCGCCATGGCAGTTTTGTCGATCAGGCCAAATCGCCCCTTTGGCGCATGGCCGAGAAATATGTTTTCCGCCACCGTCAGTTCGTCGAAAAGGACGGTTTCCTGATGGATGGCGGTCACGCCAGCAGTTTCGGCGGATTGCGGTGTCGGGAAACTGAGAGCCTCGCCATCGATCCGGATGTCACCCTCGTCGGGTTGATAAATGCCCGTCAGAACCTTCACCACGGTAGACTTGCCAGCACCGTTTTCGCCCACCAATGCCGTGACCTTGCCCGGGTAGAGGTTTAGCGAAACATCTGAAAGGGCCCGCACGCCGGGAAATGTCTTGGTCACGCCGGACAGGCTCAGAAGCGGTGTAGGGGCGGCGGCGTTCGACACGTCTGGTCTCAATTCCAACTGCATGGACGGTGTTTCTGGATGTGGGAAGAATGGGGTGTCGGGGCGTGGGTCATCGCACACGCCCAGACACGTCGTTCAGATTAGAAGATCGACTTGAACTGTTCGATGTTCGAGCTGTCGTAGGTGAACGGATCAGCCATGGCTGCCGAGCCGGTGTCATCCAGCGTCACCGAGCCCATGCGGCCCATCGGGATTTCGGCACCGGCACCGGTTTCAGCACCGTTGGCGATTGCGTGCGCAAGCATGGTGGCCGAGTAGCCAAGGTCAATCGGGTTCCAGATTGCGAAGCTCTTGGTTGCACCGCTATCAACACAGCCTGCCATCTCGGACGGGAGGCCCAGACCGGTCACGTTGATCTCACCGATCTTGCCCGCGTCGGTCACCGCCTGGCAGGACGCCAGGATGCCAACGGTCGTTGGCGCGATGATCGCCTTCAGGTTAGGGTAGGATGCCATGAGGCCCTGTGCTTCTCGGTAGGATTTGTCGCTGAGGTCGTCGCCATAGACGGTGGCCACCAGATCTACGCCGTCATAGTTCGGAAGAACCTCTTTCGCGGCCTCGATCCAGGCGTTCTGGTTGGTTGCCGTGGCCGACGCCGACAGTATCGCGACTTCACCACCATCCGGCATGTGATCCGCGGCAAGCTTGATGATCGTATTGCCGATCAGCGGGGTCGAGGATGGGTTCAGGTGCATTTGGCGTCCGCCTTCAGCCACACCCGAGTCCCAGGAAATCACGGTGATACCGCGGTCCATCGCGCGTTTCAGCGCTGGCACAAGTGCATCGGGGTCGTTTGCCGAAATCGCGATGGCGTCGACACCCTGCGCGATCAGGGAGTTGATGACCTCGATCTGACCTTCCGCAGTGGTGTCGGTCGGGCCGGTGTAGATGATCTCGACATTGCCAAGCTCTCCGGCAGCCTCTTCAGCGCCTTCGGCGGCCGCTTCAAAGAAGCCGATCCCAAGCGCTTTTACGACCAGAGCGATGCGCATGTTGTCCTGCGCCATCGCCGTGGTGCCAAACATACCGGCAGCAAGGCTCATCCCTGCGACAAGTGATGTGAAAGTACGACGCTTCATGATAGTTCCTCCCAGAAAGTCATGTTTGGGTCTCGGGTTTCGGAGGCGGTCAAGAGGCCACCTCGTTTTCTTGACCGCTGCCCGACTGGGCAACGATCAGATTCACATCGGCAGCCTCAAGCATGGCCGCCGCCTTGTCAGGAATTCCTTCGTCGGTGATCACGGTCGTGATCCGGTCCAACTGGCAAAGCACCAGGCTGGAGCGCTGCGCGAATTTCGAACTGTCGACCAGAACGATAAGCTCATCCGCCTGTCCGATCAGTTTCTGTTCTGCCTGGATCAAAAGCGGATCGGCCTCCATCAGGCCGATGGGGCCCAGCCCCTGCGCCCCCATGAACATGCGCTTTGCATAGAAGTTGCGGGTCACGTCGTTGTCAAAGGGCGACAGGATTATGTTCTGTTCCCGGTAGATCGCGCCGCCTGACAACATGATCGTGTTCTTCGAATGCTTCAGCAGGTGCTCAGCAATCGGGAACGAATTGGTAAAGACCTGCATCCTGCGGTTGGCCAGCGGATGCACCATCTGAAAGGTCGTTGTGCCCCCGTTGATGATGATGCTGTCACCTTCGCTACACATCTCAACCGCCGCGCGCGCAATCGCCTGCTTCGCTGCGATATTCATGGTTTCGTTGACGACGAACGGACGGCCCGCCAGCCCGGCGAACTGAGGTGGCGTTATCGCCTCAGCGCCGCCTCTGACACGGCGTACCTTCTGTTTCATGTGAAGTGTTGAAATGTCGCGCCGGATGGTGGCTTCGGACACGCCGGTCAAGGTGCACAGGTCCCCAACCGTCACGACGGGGCGATCCTGCACCGCAGAAATGATGATCCTATGGCGTTCTTTTTCGTGCAAAGCCACCTCCCATTCACTCCACGCTGCGCAGATTCGCCGCAGCTGTCAATCATTTTCGATCACTTTCAATCATTCTGCATTGCAGAATGACTGATTGTGATTGTTTTTGATTGACATAACGATGCACACTACTAAGCCTAAATGCGATGGTGCAGTACCGACCGCTGCATCGTGAGGAGGGCAGAACGTTGAAATCCATCGAAAATCAGCTTCTTGAGAACCGCTGGGATGACGCTGTGGCAGGTGGTATGTCCGAATCGGAACTGCTTCTCTATCGCTCCAACACGCTGGGATCGGATAAGCGCGTCACAAACTATGGCGGTGGCAATACCTCTGCGAAGGTCATGGAAACCGACCCACTGTCCGGCAAAGAGGTCGAGGTGCTCTGGGTCAAGGGTTCCGGCGGTGACATCGGGTCCATGAAACTTGACGGCTTCTCCACGCTATACATGGACAAGCTGAACGCGCTGAAGGGGCTTTATCGCGGGGTCGAGTTTGAAGATGAAATGGTCGGCTATCTGCCCCACTGCACCTTCAAACTGAACCCGCGCGCGGCTTCAATTGACACGCCCTTGCACGCCTATGTGCCGCGCAAACATGTCGATCACGTCCACGCCGACGCGATTATTGCGATCGCAGCGTCGAAGAATTCGAAGGAGCTGACCCAGGAAATTTTCGGTGACCGGATCGGTTGGCTGCCGTGGAAACGGCCGGGGTATGAACTGGGCCTGTGGCTTGAAAAGTTCTGCCTGGAAAACCCGGATGCCGATGGCGTTGTCCTTGAAAGTCACGGATTGTTCACATGGGCTGACACGGCGAAAGACTGCTATTACTGCACCATCGACGTGATCAACGTCGCGACCAAGTGGTTGGCCGAGAAGACCGCCGATGTTCCGGCCTTTGGCGGAGCGGTCCACCAGAGCCTCGCCCGGGAAGGTAGGCGGGCCGTTGCCGCCAGGCTGATGCCCGCGATCCGTGGCTTTGTCAGTGGCAACCAGCTCATGGTCGGGCATTTCAACGACAGCGACTCGGTGCTTGAGTTCGTGAATTCTAAGGACATGGAGGCGCTGGCGGCCCTTGGTACGTCCTGCCCCGACCATTTCCTGCGCACTAAGATCCGTCCTTTGGTCGTCGGCTTCGACCCGGCCCACAACAACATCGACGCAGTGCTTGAAGGCCTGCCCGCGCAAGTCGCGGCCTATCGTGAGGACTACACGGCTTACTACAACCGTTGCAAACACGATAACTCGCCTGCGCTTAGAGACCCCAACGCGGTTGTCTACCTGATCCCCGGGGTTGGCATGATCACATTTGCCAAAGACAAGGGCACGGCCCGCATTTCCGGCGAATTCTACGTCAACGCGATCAATGTTATGCGCGGGGCAAGTGCCGTCAGCGAATACTGCGGCCTGCCAGAGCAGGAAGCTTTTGACATTGAATACTGGCTGTTGGAAGAAGCCAAGTTGCAGCGCATGCCGAAACCAAAATCGCTGGCTGGTCGCGTCGCGCTGGTCACCGGCGGCGCCGGCGGCATAGGGTCGGCAACGGCAGAACGTTATCTGTCCGAGGGCGCCTGTGTCGTGCTGGCCGACATCAATCCTGAAAGCCTCACCGCGACGGAAGGGGTCCTGACCCAGCAGTTCGGCAAGGACGTCGTTTGCACCGTCCTGATGGACGTCACGGATGAAAATGCCGTGGCCCAGGCGTTGGCTGAAACATCCGTCGAATTTGGCGGCATCGACATCCTTGTCTCGAACGCCGGGATCGCATCCTCTGCCCCGGTTGAGGAAACGTCCCTCGACCTTTGGAACAAGAACATGGACATCTTGTCCACGGGGTATTTCCTCGTCAGCCGGGAAACTTTCAAGATCATGCGGGTGCAGGACATGGGCGGATCTATCGTTTTCGTGGCTTCGAAAAACGGGCTTGCCGCCTCGCCCAATGCCTCGGCCTATTGCACGGCGAAGGCCTCGGAAATCCACTTGGCCCGTTGCCTTGCGCTTGAAGGTGCTGAGGCCGGGATCAGGGTCAACGTTGTGAACCCGGATGCGGTGTTGCGGGGTTCCAAGATCTGGGAAGGCGATTGGCTGGATCAGCGGGCTTCGACCTACGGCACGGATAAGGAGGGGCTGGAAGAGATGTACCGCAACCGATCCATGCTGAAACGCTCAGTCCTGCCGGAAGATATTGCCGAGGCCTGTTATTTCTTCGCCGCCGAGACGTCGGCCAAATCCACGGGTAACATTCTGAACGTTGATGCGGGCAACGTTCAGGCCTTCACGCGATAGGGAGACGGTCCATGAGCTATGAAAGCGCCAAAGCGCAATTCGCTGACTGGGGCGTCGACACTGATGCTGCAATCAAGGCTCTGAAGGGCATCCCGATTTCCGTTCACTGTTGGCAAGGCGATGACGTGGTGGGGTTCGAAAACCAGACCGCCACCTCGGGCGGGGGCATTCAGGCAACCGGAAACCATCCCGGCCGGGCCCGCAACCCCGACGAACTGCGGGCGGATCTTGAGTTTGCCTATGCAAATATCCCCGGGTCACATCGGTTGAATCTGCACGCGATGTACATGGACACAGACGATACCCCGGACCGTGATGAGATCGAGTATCGCCATTTCGCGCCATGGGTCGACTGGGCCAAGGGCATCGGCATCGGGCTGGATTTCAACCCGACTTTCTTTGCCCATCAAAAGGCCGATGACAACCTGACGTTGGCACACCCCGACAAGGGCATCAGGGACTTTTGGATCGAACATGGAAAACGCACGCGGGACATCGCGGCGCAGATGGGAGCCGCGCTTGGTTCACCCTGCATCAACAACATTTGGGTTCCGGATGGGTTCAAGGACCTTCCTATCGACCGTATGGCGGCAAGGGCCCGGCTTGAGGCCTCGCTCGACACCATGCTGGCCCAGGCGAAATCGGATATGCTGGATGCGGTCGAATCCAAGCTTTTCGGCATCGGGGTCGAGGCCTGCACGGTGGGCAGCCATGAGTTCTACATGGGCTATGCGATCCGCAACAAGACACTGCTGTGCCTCGACATGGGGCACTTCCACCCGACCGAGAATATCGCCGACAAACTGAGCGCCGTGGCCCTGTCTCTGGATGAGCTTTTGCTGCACGTGTCGCGCCCTATGCGTTGGGACAGCGACCATGTGATCATGCTGAACGATGACATCCTGGCGATGGCACATGAACTGGTCAGCGGCGACCTGTTGGGCAAGACCCATATCGGGCTTGATTTCTTCGACGCCACGATCAGCCGCACGGCCGCTTGGGTTATCGGCACGCGCAACATGCAAAAGGCGCTTCTGCAGGCGCTTCTGAAGCCCTGGGATCGCTTGCGAGCAGCGGAGGACGCGCTGGATTTCACAAGCCGGTTTGTTGTGACAGAGGAACTGAAGGACCTACCCTACGGAGCGGTGTGGTCTGAATTTTGCGCCAGAAACGACGCGCCTATAGGTACTGAGCTGATCACTGAGCTTGACGCTTATCAGGCCACTGTAGCGGGTCGCTGAGGCACGGCCCAATTTTGTGGAAAGTCTCCGTCTGGACAATCTATGTTGGAAAGAACGCCAAGATTGCATTCGAAAGAAAGCGGTCGTCGCGCCGGTGACCATTGAGCGGCCGCATTAGTCCGCAATGCGGTCATTGGCGCAAAGCGCAGCGAATGCCTACTTTCCGCCCGTTGCCTGTAGCCCCCCCCTTAAAACTTTCCCGCGGAAAAATCTGATTACCCCCGCCGGTCCCGTGGGTTGGGGCCACCAACTTTTGATACCCCCCCCAACTCTGATGAGGACTCAGGACTACGTGACAACAATGCTCTGTCCCTTACTCAACACGACATCGCTGAAAAAGAGAATGTAGCGATCAATTTCTTCGTGCCTTGGAAAACGGGTCGGCAATGCAATGCTGCCGTTCTTCCGCAGCAACTGCAAAAGCGATGCAAAGTCGAAGACCGTGTGGGCAGTAACGAACGCTTCCCATTCAAGAAGGTTCTGCTGGTCATCTTCGGCAAACCAAAGATATCCGCCACGACTGGCTCCAACATTCACGTTTTCTTTGTTCATTCCTTTGTTCTTATAATGAGCGACAGCGTTGTCACCTTTTTGCGACACGGTTGTCGCCTCATGATGCGTGCCAGTGTCACGTTTAAAGCTGATTTTGGGCTCCGTGATTTGGAACGTGCGCCTGACACCTTGCTTGCGTACACGCCGGATCCAGCCGAGCTTTTCGAGCTCCCGAATGTAGCGTTGGATGCTGCGCTTATGGACGCCAAACCTGTTGGCCAGGGTAGCGTTGCTCGCCCAGAAGCAGCCGCTATCTTTCGATACAAACTCGTCGCAGACAAAAGACGCGAAGTGTTTGGTGCGCAGTGCTAAGTGATCTGTAGCGTGAACGCGTTTCTTCCAATCAAAACGATATTTTGAGAATGGGGAGTTCCGAGACATCAGTCCGCTCCTCCCAAACCTTCACTGCGCGAGGCCATCCAGTCGTCGAGGTCAGAGCGCTTGTACCGGATGGAACGAATTCCAATCCGAATATACCTGGGCCCGGCGACAGCGCCAATTCCCATCCGCAGTTTCGCGAGGTAGCTTTCACTGATTCCAGTGTAACGAGCGGCCTCCCGGGCCGTCAGATAGTTTGCCTGCATAGCATTGCTCCTTTGAACACGTCTGGGAGCAACAGAGAAACAATTGGAGTTGGCGTCATGGGTCGTGCAAACGAATTAGTGTTCTTTACGCCCCACATACCTTCTCCAACTGCGAAACGCTGACGTCGGCAGTTCTTCTATGTCGAAGAGCTCAAACATATCGCTCAGAAAGCGGTAGAATGGCCCGCTTTCATTCATCGCTTTGGGAACTTTTATCGTTCCAGGGTGGCGCTCACATAATCCAACACAAGCTGCCACCAGGCGCCAAGCCTCTATTGCCTTTTTTCCAACCGGCACACCTTGCGTTGCCGCCTTTTCAGCGTCTTCAATCAAGTCCACGAAATGACGAAGTCTCCTGAAAAACTCTGCCTTTGCCAACATCGCCTTCCAGTGTGGAGACTCCTTCAATTTGTCAGTGAGAGTATCGTGGTCGCCTTCGGTGCTTTCATTTTCGTTTAACAACCTGCTTCTTTGAATAGCTCCGATACGGAATGCATCGCTAACAGGAGTGGGGAGACGGTCCAGAATTTCATCTGCTTCGTTCAAACGTGTTCTCAGTTTAGTGAGGTCTTCCAATACGCGTTTAGCTGACCAGAATTCATCCAGTTCATGCGCTTGATCGAAAACCAAGAAATGCGCCACCCAACCAAAGCTCTCATCGTCAAAACATTCGTATTTTTCAAAGTGTTTTCTAAGAAGTCGAATTAACTCGCTATGGAACTTGCTGGCGCCAGCTTCGAATTCCTCTTGGTCTAGCAAATCAAGTTCGAATATTTCCGGGTCGATCGGCAATATCCAATCTCGCCCACTCATCACAAACCACCGTTTTTGCCCGTGGTCCTGAGAAGCAACTCCCGACTGACAGCGTCCATCGCCGGCCTGAGTGCGTCGAGCGACGGTTTCACGTAGCGTTGTCCGGTGATCGAAAGCGGAGTGTGGTTCAGCAAACGGCCAACTATCTCTTCGAGTATCCCTGCCTCCATTGCGACCGTTGCAAATGTCCGACGATGGACATGGCTGGACCATTGCAGACGCTCGGGTCCCTTCAGATGGCCTGTGGGGGATTTGGGTGACGGAAACACCCATTGCCTATGCAGACCGCGCACAGGGGCCAGTATTTCGTGATGGACCTGTGAAATGGGAAGATCAAAGCTGCGACCATTCTTTGTCATCGGCAAATGGATGTGATCTTCATGGATATGCTTCCATTCGAGCGTCAGTGCCTCGGTTTTGCGAAAGCCTGTGAACAAAAGCAGCTCGTAAAAGATCTTGTGGATGGGGTTGTACAGATCGTCCACTGATTGGCGCCAGGCGCTCAAGTCCTCAATGATCGAACCGTTCGGTTGTTCCTCATACCACTCGATAGCCATCGTTGGGCTTTCCGGCAGATCGTAGATGCGCCGTGCATGGTTCCAGACCGTCCGAAAGTATTTCAGCGTATGATTTGCCGAAGATGGCGTTGCTGCCATGGATCTGTGACGCTCAACCACCATCGACTTGGTTATCTCATCCAGCGGCAGTCGCAGCCAATCTTTCAAATGTAGCTCGAACTGCTGACGCACCCCGGATCGGTGAGCCTCAGACCGAAGTTTGGGACGTGCCAAATAGGTTTCCATGGCTGTCTCAAGCGTCGGCGCTCCGATCTGTATACGCTTGCCCGCTCCCCTGCCCCAGTCAAGCGCATATCCCAGTGCAGTTTGTCGAGCAGTATCTGCGGAAATCATCGGGTAGCGCCCGATCAAAACACGCCGCGTTTGGCCTCCAACGTCTTTCTGGAAGTACCAGGTCTTTGACTGTTTCCCGACGAAGAGCACAAGCCCCTTTATCTCGCTATCCCAGTGCTTGGCAGTGCCCTGTTTTGTCTGCGGAACCTTGCGCGCGAATGTCTCTGTGAGCTTTGGCATTTTGTCAGCTTTTTGTCGGAACTGGATTGAAACCTGAGGATACCACAGGAACTATCGTGACAAAATTAATTACTTATATTGAATTACTTGGCAAGACAGGGAATGTCTGGGAAACATACTGTCATTGCTTGGAAGGCAGGGGCTTTACCATTAAGCTATACCCGCTCACGGTTTGGCTTTCCTATGTGAAGGTCAAGTGGGCGTCAAGAGCGATCTCGCCCCAGTATGCGTTGGTCTGATTTTGGGGTTTTGCCAGATGCTGTGACATCAGCTTTTGTCGGCCAGACGCCAGACCTCCTGCTCATCAAATCCACGGATTGCCTTGGACCCCATTGGCTCGAGGTCGAATTGATCTTTGAGAATATCCGCGACCTCATCCTGAACCGTGATCTGCATCGGATCCGAGAATTCCTGAAGCCGTGAAGCCAGATTAACGGCGGGGCCGAAGATGTCGTAGACATATTTCTGAATACCCACCACGGACCCAACGACAGACCCTGACGCCAACCCGATGCGGCACCGCCACTGATGCGGATGGCTGAGGTTGCGGCGGTTCAGGTAGCGCACAAACCGAATGGCCGTGTTGGCAATCGCTTTGGCATGATCCGGCGTCGGATCAGGCAGGCCCGCCACGGTAATATAAGCATCCCCGATTGTCTTGATGCGCTCACAACCAAATTGCTCACCAATGCGATCAAAGGCGCTGTAGATATCGTTCAGTTCCGTAACGGTAACGCTGGGTTCTTGCGCGGCGACCATTTCAGTGAACCCGACGAAATCCAGCATCAGGACGGATACCGGATCGTATAGCTGCGGCGTGACGACGCCGAAGGTTTTGTATTCTTCGTAAACCGACCGTGGCATCAGGTTGAGCAGCAGCTTTTCGACCTGCTCTTTTTCGCGCTTCAACTCGCGCGTGTTGCGCTCGACCATCATCGAATAGGAATCGATCATGGATTCCAGCTCTTTAATGCGGGTGATGTTCTGGCAGACCAGAACTAGCACGTCATCATGCGCCACCGTGAAGTCGAGCGCGATGACCAGCGTTCGGCGCTTTTTCTTGAAACTAATCTCGGACGTATGCCGCCCAGTCTCATGCAGGCTTTGCTGCACCGCGCTGGTATCAAGATCTGGAAAAAGCTGTTGCAACTGGTCCGACGGGGTGTCGCCGCTGAACCATTCGTCAAACGTGTCGTTTCGAAAACCGAACTGCAGTGTCTGGCGGTCGAGCAGGGCAACGCCCACGCCAATGGCGCGAAGCAGTTGTTCGTTTATGGCTGCAATAGTCATGGCTTACCTACAATCAGAGGGCGCCGTTTCGCGAATTCGGCGACAACGGCCGCAATATCTTCTGTAGCCACGTTGTGTTTTTGCAAAGCGTCTTGCAACACCGTTTCCAGTTCATCGAAATGCACATTCGTGATTTCAAGGTGAGAATGCAGCTGGCGCAACTGGTTGTCTGTGTAAGAAGCCGGACCGCCTAGCAGCGAGGCAATGAACTTGGTCTGGTGATCGACCATCTTGGTCATGTCCACATGATCGAAGAAGGGGCCAACCTCATCATTGTCCAAAAGCGTGTCGTAGAATGAGATCACGATCTTGCTGATCTTCGAGAACCCGCCGTATTTCTCGTAAAGTGTGCGTTCAGCCATTTCGAAACCCCTTTTGACAAACTGATAAAGAAACGCGACCCAGATGCCTTGGTCGCCAAGTCTCAACGCCCTCGGGTGCAAAACCGCAAGAGCGTTGAGTTTCCATGTCACACCGTCAGCGATGCTGGGCGATGACTTCGGCATATTCGGACGAGATGCACAGGGAACCGTTGGTCGAGATGTCGAACTTTTCGATCAGCGCCATAAGGTCGGCCTGCAATGCCGCCTGCCCCGTTTCGTCCAGCGCATCAAAGGCCTTTTGCATGGGGCCATAGAACGTCCGGAAGTATTCCAGGAAATGCTCGGCCGAGCGGTAGCGGAACATAAAGTTCTTGCGCCGGAAGGAAATAACCTCGCACTTGTCTCCAAAGGTGTCCTCGACCCAGTCCTGTTTGCCCCACATCGCGGGGGAGTTCACGCCAGCGGGCGGCGGCACATGCTTGCCGATGGTCTTGAACAGTTGGCCGATAAAGCTTTCGGGTGTCCAGTTCGCCATGCCGATCTTGCCGCCGGGTTTGACCACGCGCTGAAGTTCGGCCGCGGATTGCTGTTGATTGGGCGTGAACATCACCCCGAAGGTGGACACAACCGCGTCGAACGACTGATCCGCAAAGGGCAGGTTTTCCGCATCCGCCACCTTGTAGGTCACGAACAGGCCCTCTGCCTTTGCGCGTTGGCTGCTGGCCTCCAACAGCGCCTCGACATAGTCGGTCGAGGTCACGTCGCAAAAGCGCCGCGCAAAGGCCAGAGTGGCATTGCCATTCCCGGCCGCGACATCCAGCACCTTGGCGCTTGGGGTCATGTCCATGGCCTCGGCAAGCTCTTCGCCGGTGATTTGAAGGGTGACGCCAACCTTGCTGTAATCTCCAGATCCCCAGGCAACGTTTTGCTTGGCCTTGATTGCCGTAAAGTCTGTTGTAGAGGCGATAGCTGTTTGAATACCCATGATTTTGTTCCTTTTGATGGTATGCTGGCCTGACACCAGCGGGTTTTGAAAAATTCGCATCGTCACATGCGGGTTAAGCAGCTTTCCGATCCGGCCAGCTGATATTCATGACGGGCCGTTCCGCACTGGCCACGTGCTCAAGAATTCTTGGGTTGACCCAGTCGGGCTGAAAGACCGGTGCCATATGGCCCAGCTCTGGCAGCAGCGCGATCCGTGCGTTGGGCAGGGCCTTGGCGATCGCAACCGACGTGTGCTGAGCGATTTCCGGAGATTCCAGACCGGTCATGACCAGCGTCGGAACTTCGATCCCGGCCAAATCCTTCAATGTCCAGGTCTCGGCAAACCCATTGGCAAAGTCGGTCATGATGGACGCGATCATCCCGCTGAACCGATCTTGCGCAGGCGCTGGAAGCGCATCCCAGAACCCCTTTTGATTCCAGAAATCCAGGAAATGACGCATACCCGCAGCGGGATTGCCGTCCGCTGCCGACGCCGTCACCATGGCCGCAACCAGTTGAATTTGCCGAAACATGTCCTTGCTGTCTTCAGTCCCATGCTTGAGGAAATGAAAGGCGGCGGGTTCGTAAACCGTAAGGCTTTTTACCAGATAGGGGCGCATCAGCGCGATCTTGATCGCAATACCGCCACCGTTGGAATGCCCAACCAGATGGACAGGGCGACCCATCGCCTCGATTTCGCGGATGACCGGCATGGCGGAAATGGCCGCACCGGTCTGGGACGCGTCACCTGCAAGGGGCGCTTGGCCATAGCCGGGCAGATCAAAGGCGTGAACGGAAAAACGGCCGTCCAGATCCGCTGCCAGCGGCCCCCATTGCCCGCCGTTAGAAGCAGAAGAATGCAACGCGACAATAGGAGCGTTGGTGAGTTCAGAAGTGTTAAATGAAATAGTCATCGTACTTACCCAATTGCGTTTGTGATGGGCAATAACTGACCTTTCATTGTTTCAATGTGATTTCTGAATGCGGCGCAAAGTGTTTCAGTTGTTGCTTGGTGAAGTGGTTCACACAACTGGCTATCCGGTTCGAAAACAACCAGCTTTCGGGCTGAAGCTGGCGCGGCGGGGCGCGCTGTGAAACAATTGAAACACAAGAGGCCGATTTTGAAATGGCACTGAAACAATGGTATCTTAGAAAATCAGGATGACGATGGGCATGGCGAACAATCTTGAAGAGATTGAGAAGGCACGAGACCTTCTTCGCGACGCCATTGAATCGCTCAAGGAAGGGTTCGCCCTTTATGATGACGACCGTCGCCTTGTAATGTTCAACCAACGCTATGCTGAAATGAACAAGGGGGTTGCCGATCTGTTGGAGCCCGGTCTGGATTGGGAAATCCTTATGCGCGAGACCGCGCGCCGGGGGATCTACGCTGACGCCATCGGCAACGAACAGCAATGGGTTTCAGACAGGCTGGTCAACGGGATCGAGTTCATTCAGGATTTTGAACTGACCGAAACGGATGGGCGCACCTATCTGGTCTCGGTCCATCCCACCAAGCTGGGCGGCTTTGTCGTCACCCGCGAGGACATTACCGACCGCAAACAGGCCGAGGTGGAAGAACGCGACGGCGATCTTCTGATCCGACAGGTTCTGGACGCCAGTTCGGCAGTGGTGACAATGGCCCGGATTGGCGACGGACAGATCCTGTATCGCACGCCGGCGGCCCTGCAGATGTTCGGGCCGTCCAGATCTGCGCGAGAGCACTATCTGAACCCCGAAGAACGCGCGGATTTTATTACTCTGCTGTTGGCTGACGGTCAGGTCGAAGATTACAAGCTCGATCTGGTGAACGCGCAGGGTAAGACTTTTCCGGCGTCCATTTCTTCGCAATTGATCGACTACAAGGGCGAAGAGGTCATCGTCACCAGCATCATCGACCTGACTGTTCAGAAAGAAGCCGACGCCCTGATCCGCCAGGTGATGGAGGCATATCCGGCCGCCATCAACATGACGCATGCCGACACTGGCGAGGTTCTATTTGCCACGCCGGAAATCAAGGCGCTGTTCGGTGACAACAAAAGTTCCAAATCCTACTACGCAGACCCCGAAGAACGGGACCGCTATTTAAAGGACCTTCGACAAGCAGGTGCGCTGAAAGACCGGCGCATGGAATTTGTGGATGCAAAGGGTCGCAAGTTTTGGGGCGCGGATTCTTCGCGCCTTATTGAGTTCAACGGCGAAGAAGTCATCGTTTCCAACACCCGCGATCTGACGGACGAACTGGCAATCGAAGCAGAACTTGAAAAACAGCGAGAGCTGCTGTTCCAGAACGAAAAGATGTCCGCTTTGGGTGAGCTGCTGGCAGGCGTCGCGCATGAACTGAACAACCCGCTGTCAGTTGTTGTGGGCCACTCGCTGATGCTGAAGGAAGAGATTACGGACCCCGACCTGACCGCCCGGATCGAAAAAATCGGCAGTGCCGCAGAACGCTGCGCCAAGATCGTGAAGACTTTTCTAGCGATGGCACGCCAGCAGCCCAGCAAGATCGAACAGGTCGATGTGCCCGGTATGATCGAAACCGCCGCAGATGTCGCGGGCTATGGTAGCACCTCGGGCGAGATCAGCATCACACGCAACCTGCCCGCCGATTTGCCGCCGATTGCCGGGGATGCCGATCAATTGACTCAGGTCATCCTGAACCTGATTTTCAATGCGGAACAAGCCATGACCTCCAGCGGTGTTGGCGGCCGGATTACCCTGTCGGCGGCGGCTAATCCCGACGCAGGAATGGTCGAGGTGACGGTCGAAGACAACGGCCCCGGAATTCCCAAATCCATCCGCCCCCGCATTTTTGAGCCCTTCTTCACAACAAAAGAGGTTGGCGACGGAACCGGGATCGGGTTGGCCTTTTGCCACCGGATCGTGCTGTCTCATGGCGGGCAGATCAGGCTTGATCAAACTGTCCTGTCGGGCACCTGTTTTCGGATCACGCTGCCTGTTGCGGTGTCCAACACAGATGAGGCTGATGAACCGCACGACCCAGTCCCGACCGTGGCTCAACACCGCGTGTTGGTGGTGGATGACGAGGTCGAGGTGGGCGAGTTGAATGCTGAAATTCTCAGGAGAGAAGGCTTTCACGTCGATTTCGTCTCATCTGGCGAAGAGGCGCTGAACCGCCTGCAATCCGCCGCTTATGACGTTTTCCTGAGCGATCTGAACATGCCTGACGTAGATGGCCGTAAGATATACGAGGCGCTGGTGTCCCGCTTCCCCGACATGCTGCCCAGAACCGCATATATCACCGGCGACACGATGGGCGAAAGCTCCTTGGGGTTGTTGCAGGACTCCGGCCTGCCCTATCTGGAAAAACCGGTCTCGCCGACTGAGCTCAGAACACTTGTCGGGAAGCTGATTGCCGACCGGAAGGACGAAGCAGATGGATAATCAAAAAACCCATATCCTGGTTTGCGATGATGAAATCGACGTGCGCGAAATGCTGCAGGAATACCTCAGCAAACGCGGCTACCAGGTGTCGGCGGCATCCGGAGGCGAAGAGCTTCGGGCAATTGCTGCCGCTGAACCCGTGGACGTCATGATCATGGACATCAATATGCCGAAAGAAGACGGCCTTTCGATCCTGAGGTCCCTTCGCCCCGAGAATACAACTCCGGTGATCATGCTGACCGCAGCAGGCGACGTGGTGGATCGCATCATCGGCCTTGAAATGGGGGCCGACGACTATCTGGGCAAACCCGTTGACCTGCGTGAACTGGAAGCCCGGATCAAGGCCATCCTGCGTCGCGGTTCGATGAATGACAGCGCGCCTTCTGTAAAACCCGGTGAAGACTACGCGCTTTTTGGCGATTACACTTTGGATAAAGAGGCAGCAAAGCTTCTTTCCTCGGACGGGACCGAGGTTCAGCTCACGGCGATGGAGTACAGTCTACTCAAGGTCTTTGCGGAAAACAAAGGGCGTGTCTTGAACCGGGATCAGCTACTGGAACAGGCCCATGACCGCACCTGGGACCCTTTCGACCGCAGCATCGACATCAGAATCTCAAGATTACGCCGCAAGCTGGAGACCAACCCCGAAAAGCCTGAAATCATCAGGACCGTTAGGGGAATTGGCTATTTATATGATCCCAAGTGATTGGCGGTTCTTGGGGGCTGTGCGCAAGTTGCATTACACGGCATCATTTATGTCGATCGCGCAAGCGCTTTAAACCCCGAATTCTAGTGTAACTTACCCGTCGACTGGTTAGGCGCGGCTTCAAAGTATTGCCAGAGGTGAACGGCGTACGGAAAGACTATTCCGGGAGGAACAGGTTCAACCTGTGCGCTCTGAAGCGGCTCGTCTGACACTGCGTTCGACTGTAATGGTTTCGGGCGTAGGAATTGCACCTTTGACTATCAGGTCATGGTTTGAAGGGACCGTGGCTGCAGTGGGGCCGCGAAAGCCCTGATAACGACGAGGTGAAGACGTTAAGCAATTGATCCAGTGGATCAATAGTAGTCTGAACGGGCTGGGTTGGGGTTTTCTGACACTGGTTGCGGGAGCAGGATTTGAACCTGCGACCTTCAGGTTATGAGCCTGACGAGCTACCGGGCTGCTCCATCCCGCGTCAGAGTCAGATTTGTTTCATCGTAAGAGAGATATGGGCTTTTACTAGGTTTGGCGGTGACCTACTCTCCCGGGGCTTAAGCCCAAGTACCATTGGCGCGGCAGTGCTTA
>NZ_JBQFTC010000007.1:0-196957 GCF_056538425.1 Ruegeria sp. BG5
CTGCGGTCAGCGTGGTCTTTCCGTGGTCAACGTGGCCAATCGTGCCGATGTTGACGTGCGGTTTTGTACGCTCAAACTTTTCCTTTGCCATGATGGCCTCCTTTTTCGGTAATGAAGGGAGTCCCTGACCGGAGCTCCCTCAAATCTTCGCTTATGCGTATTTCGCCTGGATCTCGTCCGAGATGTTCTGCGGAACCGGATCGTAGTGGTCGAACTGCATGGTGAACTGGGCACGGCCCGACGACATCGAACGCAGGGTGTTGATGTAGCCGAACATGTTCGCCAGCGGAACGAACGCGTCGATCGCGATCGCGTTGCCGCGCGGTTCCTGACCAGACACCTGGCCACGACGCGAGGTCAGGTCGCCGATGATACCGCCGGTATATTCTTCCGGGGTGATCACTTCGACCTTCATGATCGGTTCCAGCAGCTTCGCGCCAGCTTTGCGCATACCTTCACGCATACACATACGGGCCGCGATTTCGAACGCCAGAACGCTCGAGTCAACGTCGTGGAACTTACCGTCCAGCAGGGCAACCTTGAAGTCGATCACAGGGAAGCCAGCCAGCGGGCCGCTGTCCATGACCGAGTTGATGCCTTTTTCAACACCCGGGATGTATTCCTTCGGAACGGCACCACCAACGATGCGGCTTTCGAACGAATAACCTTCGCCCGGCTCGGTCGGCTGGATTTCCAGCTTAACTTCACCGAACTGACCCGAACCACCCGACTGTTTCTTGTGGGTGTAGGTGTGCTCGACCGGCATCGAGATGGTTTCACGATAGGCCACCTGCGGTGCACCGATGTTCGCTTCAACCTTGAACTCGCGCTTCAGACGGTCAACCAGGATGTCCAGGTGAAGTTCGCCCATACCCTTCATGATGGTCTGACCCGATTCCAGGTCAGTTTCCACACGGAAGGACGGGTCTTCGGCGGCCAGACGGGCCAGACCCTGGGACATTTTCTCTTGGTCGCCCTTGGTTTTGGGCTCAACTGCGATCTCGATCACCGGATCTGGGAAGGTCATGGTTTCCAGAACCACCGGATCCTTCGCATCACACAGGGTGTCACCGGTGGTGGTGTCTTTCAGACCCGCCAGCGCGATGATGTCGCCTGCAAACGCTTCTTCGATCTCTTCCCGGTTGTTCGAGTGCATCATCATCATACGACCGATGCGCTCTTTCTTACCTTTGGTCGAGTTCAGGATCGAGTCACCCTTGTTCATGGTGCCCGAGTAGATCCGGGTAAAGGTCAGCGAGCCTACAAACGGGTCGTTCATGATTTTGAACGCCAGACCCGAGAAGGCCATCTCGTCGTCTGCACGACGGGCGATGTCACGAACTTCTTCCTCGTCGCCGGGCTTGAAGCCCATGTAATCGACAACATCCAGCGGGCTGGGCAGATAGTCGATCACAGCGTTGAGCAGCGGCTGAACGCCTTTGTTCTTGAACGCAGACCCACCCAGAACCGGAACGAACGCGATGTCCAGCGTACCTTTGCGCAGCAGGGCGCGCAGGGTCTCAACGTCGGGCTCATTGCCTTCCAGGTATTCCATCATCGCGTCGTCGTCCATTTCGACGGCCGCTTCGATCATCTTGCCGCGCCATTCGTCAGCCATGTCTTTCAGGCTGTCGCGGATCGGTGCTTTGATCCAGCTTGCGCCCAGATCTTCGCCCTGCCACAGCCACTCTTCCATGGTGACCAGGTCGATCAGACCTTCCAGCTCGGACTCGGCGCCGATCGGAATACCAACCGGAACAGCACGTGCGCCGGTGCGGTCTTCGATCATGCGAACGCAGTTAAAGAAGTCTGCGCCGATCTTGTCCATCTTGTTGACGAAAACCATACGCGGAACCTTGTAGCGGTCAGCCTGACGCCACACGGTTTCGGTCTGGGGCTCAACACCGGCGTTCGCGTCCAGAACGCAGACGGCACCGTCGAGAACCGCCAGCGAGCGTTCAACTTCGATGGTGAAGTCAACGTGGCCGGGGGTGTCGATGATGTTCAGGCGGTGCTTGGGCGTGTCGGCATTCTGACCGTCTTCGGTGCGTTCCCAGAAGGTGGTGGTCGCAGCCGAAGTGATGGTGATGCCGCGTTCCTGCTCCTGCTCCATCCAATCCATGGTGGCTGCACCGTCGTGCACCTCACCGATGTTGTGGGAT
This sequence comes from Ruegeria sp. BG5, assembly GCF_056538425.1. Classification (NCBI taxonomy): domain Bacteria; kingdom Pseudomonadati; phylum Pseudomonadota; class Alphaproteobacteria; order Rhodobacterales; family Roseobacteraceae; genus Ruegeria; species Ruegeria sp. BG5. The sequence continues at coordinate 2,163 of NZ_JBQFTC010000007.1, forward strand.
TTACCAGTGTAATACAGGATACGCTCCGAGCAGGTGGTCTTACCTGCGTCGATGTGCGCCATGATACCGAAGTTACGGTACAGTTCGAGCGGATATTCGCGTGCCATTTTTGATAAGCCTCTGAATTACCAACGGTAGTGGCTGAAGGCTTTGTTCGCCTCGGCCATCTTGTGGGTGTCTTCGCGCTTCTTCACGGCGGTACCGCGGGACTGTACAGCGTCCAGCAGCTCACCGGCGAGGCGTTCTTCCATGGTGTTTTCGTTGCGGCCGCGCGCAGCAGTGATCAGCCAGCGGATGGCCAAAGCTTCGCGGCGCTCGGGGCGGACTTCGACCGGAACCTGATAGGTTGCACCACCAACCCGGCGCGAGCGAACCTCGACCGACGGTTTGATGTTGTCGAGCGCTTCGTGAAACACTTCGACAGGCGCGCGCTTGATCTTGTTCTCAACGCGGTCAAAGGCGTTGTAGACGATGCGCTCTGCGACCGACTTCTTGCCGTCGATCATCAGGTTGTTCATGAATTTGGTCAGAACCTTGTCGCCAAATTTGGCGTCAGGCAGGACTTCGCGTTTTTCGGCGGCGTGACGACGTGACATATCAGCCTCTCCTTCTTACTTGGGACGCTTCGCGCCGTATTTCGAACGGCGTTGCTTACGATCTTTGACGCCCTGAGTATCCAGAACACCGCGCAGGATGTGGTAACGCACACCGGGAAGGTCTTTTACACGGCCGCCACGGATCAGAACAACCGAGTGTTCCTGCAGGTTGTGGCTTTCACCGGGGATGTACGAGATCACCTCGAACCCGTTGGTCAGGCGCACCTTGGCAACCTTACGCATAGCCGAGTTCGGCTTTTTCGGTGTGGTGGTGTAAACACGTGTGCAGACGCCGCGTTTCTGCGGGCACTGCTCCAGGTGCATGGACTTCGAGCGTTTTACTTTGGGCTGCCGCGGTTTGCGGATCAGCTGTTGAATAGTTGGCATTCCGGTTTCTTCCCCGTTTTGCAACACACATGACATGCACGCGGGTTGCGTGCGGTTAAATTTGCTGCACTCATGCGTCCACAAGCGCAAAATCCGCGAGCGTTCCCATTCCGAGGTGAACGTCGCGGTTGGTTATCAGAGGGCGCGAACGGCAAAATTGTCCGGGCCTTGACCAGTTCATTACTGAAATCGGTTATGGGGCGGCCCCCGGTACCGAGATGTCGCGCGTATTAAGGGGAGTCGGCCCAAGTGTCAACAGCACACCCGGTCCGCAGGTCAACTGGCCGTATCGCGGCGATTTATCAGGACGTGCTCCGGTTTGGCAATCGTTCCATTCGTTGCAGCCCATCGGATGCGCGGGCATAGTCGCCGCATCGGATGTCCCAGCGGGTGAATCATGCAAATCCTCGGCCTGTGCCGTTTTTCCTTTCCCGCCACTGACGGCTTTCAGATCCTGCATGACACGGTCGAGGACCGGAGGGCCTGTCTATACAGCCCCGCCCGGCTGGAAGAACGGTTCCGCCTTTTCGAAACAACCACCCTGCCCTGTTTTCGCGAACAGACCGATCCGGATTTCGATCTGATCCTGCTGACCGGAACCTGTTTGCCCAAACCCTTTCTTGAGCGACTGCAAGACGTCACGTCCGACGTGCGCCAGATCCGCATTATCCAGAAGGACCCCGCGCCGCACAAAGCTGTGGTTCGCGACGTTCTGAACAGCGCACGCCAGACGCCGGATCAGCCCTGCATCCAGTTCCGAAATGATGACGACGACGCGGTCTCGGTGGATTTTGTCGAACGGCTGCGCCGGACGGCGAACGACAACGCAGGCCTGATGCAACGGTATGAGAGTGTCGGGATCGATTTCAACTCGGGCTATCTTGCCCGGTTCGGGTCGGATGGGGTGCAGGCCACCGCCGTCATGCGCTCGCTGTTGGCCGTTGGCCTTGGGATGTTTGTTCAGGGCGGCAGCAGCAGAACCATATTCGACCGATTGCACAACCGATTGGCCCGGTTCATGCCGGTGATCAGCCAGCCCGATGCGCCGATGTGGGTGCGCGGGCTGAACGGGTTCAACGACTCGCCCCATGCGCGGACGGACAAGACCGAACTTCGCCCACTGACGCCACAGCAAGCCGGGGAATTCATCGCCCGCTTTGCCATCGACTCCGATGCCGTGAAGGCAGCCCACAGCAAAAAACCGGACGACCGGCCATGATACAGGTTATCGGTCTGTGTCGGTTTTCTTACCCTGCCATTGGCGGCTTTCAAGTCATGCATGACACGATCGAGGATCGGCGGCGTTTTCTCTATGACCCGGTCAGGTTGGAGCAGCGCTTTCACCTTTTGGAAACGCTGGCCCTGCCCGGTCTGCGGCACCAGACGGATGAGCGCTTCCAGTTTCTGATCGTTGTCGGCGAGTGTCTGCCCGAACCGGCCCTGCACCGGCTGCGCGACATCACGCAGGACCTGCCGCAGGTGCAGATTATCCCGAAACTGCCAAAGCGGCACCGCAAAGTCATGCAAGAGGTGCTGAATGCAGCGCGCAAGAACGCGGACCAGCCCTGCCTGCAATTCCGCCACGACGATGACGACGCCATTGCCATCGATTTTGTCCAACGCTTGCGAGCGGCGGCGCAGGATTGCGGCGGAACCCTGAAACAGCACGACACGGTGGGCATCGATTTCAATAGCGGCTATCTGCTGCATTCCGGGGATGCGGGCGTCTTTGCAGCGCAGATTCACCGGCCCTTGGTGACGGCCGGCCTGGGCATGTATGTCGCGGCAGGAAACCCCAAATCCATCATGAACTTCACCCACAACAAGATCAGCCGCGTCATGCCGGTCGTCACCCTGCCGGACAGCCCGATGTGGGTTCGCGCACTGCATGCGCATAACGACTCGCCTCAGGCCCGGAAAAACCTGAATGACCTTACGCCCGTCCGGCCCGCCGATGAGCAGATTCTACGCCAGCGTTTTGCGATTGATCCGGATGCTCTGCGGCAGGTTCAGTCGTCCGATTGAAGCGACCGCTCGCGCAAGAGTGTGAACAGCCCCGCCACGACAACCAAGGCCGCACCCATCAGCGTGACGCTGTCCGGCCAATCCCCAAAAACGAGCCAGCCCAGACCCAGCGCCCATAGCAGGCTGGAATAGCGGAACGGGGCGACAAATCCGACCTCGCCCACCCGCATGACCATCACGCTGAACGTATATCCCATCAGAACAAACACGGCCGCAGCCGCCACCAACCCACCGGTCACATGCGCAACCGGCACCCAGCCTTCGAACACCGAGATGATCGCCGCCGTCACCGTGATTGACAATGACGTCGCCAGAGTGACCACCATCGAAGGCACCTGTGCAGACATGCGCCGCGTGATCAGATCGCGCACAGTAACCGACAGCATCGCAATCAGCGCGTAGACCGCATACAGGTTGAACCCCTCGGGCCCCGGGCGGACGATCAGCAGCATTCCGGCGAACCCAATCGCAATGGCGATCATCCGCCGCCAACCGATGCTTTCATTGAAAAACAGCGCCGCCCCCAGCGTCACTGTCAGCGGCAACGCCTGCAAAACCGCCGTCACATTCGCCAGCGGCATGTTTTTCAAGGCCGCCAGAAAGAAGAACGTGGCCGACAATTCCGTCAGACACCGCAGGGCAACCAGAATTTTGTCATGCCGTGGAAAGTTCAGATGCAGTGCCCCAAGATGCCGGGCCAGCAGATAGATCAGCACCGTCGCCAGCACACCTCGCATGGCAATCAACTGGAACAACGGCAGGTCCTGCAGCGCAACCTTCACCAGTGTGTCGTTGACGGTAAAGGCCATCATGCTGCCCATCATCAATAGGGCACCTCGGACATTGGGGGTCATTCCGGTCTGATCCAAATACAAATGCTTTTGGGCATTGGTCTTTCAGGTCGCTGAAATGTCAACTCATCAATCAACGATCTCGCCCAGCATGACGGTGGTGTGGGGGGACACCTGTCCAGGCCGGAAGGGCCTATCCAAAACCGGCAGCACCTGTAAACTGATTGGCACCCGATACAGCCGCAGGCTGCACCGAGCTTGGCGAAATTGCTCACACTCGACGCAAATCGCCCGCTTTTCTCAAAAAACCCAAAAATGTGAGATCATTATGATTACAGCCGAATATTGCCGTCTATTCGCCCGTTACAACAGCTGGCAAAACTATTCGCTTGTTGCCGCCGCCGACGGTTTGAGCGAGTCCGAACGCTGGTCTGATCGCGGTGCATTCTTCAAATCCGTCGCGGCGACGCTGAACCATCTCTACTGGGCGGATGCGCTTATGCTTGAGCGCATCAAAGGCAACGAACGCCCGCAGGATACGGTATCGCATTCCCTGACAAGCCCCTCAAACTGGCCTGAATTCAAACGCCTACGGGCAGGCAGAGATTCTGAGATATCGCTCTGGGCAAACGGGCTTTCGGATAACGACCTGCATGGCGAGGTTGCCTGGTACCCGCCCCGGGGCTCGGCTCGGATCGTGATGTTGAAAACGGTCTGCATCCTGCAGTTCTTTAACCACCAGACCCACCACCGTGGGCAGATTCACGCCATGCTCACAGCAGCCGGAGCCGTACCCGACGCAACCGACCTTCCAAAAATGCCGTTGCTATAGGTGTCGGCGCGCTGAACAAAAAAAGGCCCCACGCAAGCGTAGGGCCTTTTCTATTCTTTCGATGCCAAGCTTACTCGCGGCTTTCCGGGGTTTCCACCAGAACGTCCAGCTCATCCCCCACCATGTCGTCGTCGAATGCCGGGGCGGCCAGAGCAGCGGCGGCTTCGGCTTCTTCCCGGCGGGCTTCGATGACCACGTTGTCACGCGACTGCGCGATGTGGCGGACGGCCTGGGTCGCACCACCTGTACCGGCGGGGATCAGACGTCCGACGATGACGTTCTCTTTCAGGCCAACCAGCTTGTCCTTCTTGCCCTGAACCGAAGCTTCGGTCAGCACACGCGTGGTTTCCTGGAAGGACGCCGCCGAGATGAACGAACGCGTCTGCAGCGAGGCTTTGGTGATCCCCAACAGGATCGGCTCACCCTGAGCCGGACGACCGCCACGCGAGAGTGTCTTCTCGTTGGCCGCGTCGAACTCCTGCTTGTCGACATGTTCGCCTTTCAGCAGGGTGGTGTCGCCTGAATCCAGGATCTCCCACTTCTGCAGCATCTGGCGCACGATGACCTCGATGTGCTTGTCGTTGATCTTCACGCCCTGCAGACGATAAACATCCTGCACCTCGTCGATCATGTAATCCGCCAGCGCTTCGACACCCATGATGGACAGGATGTCGTGCGGAGCCGGGTTACCGTCCATCAGGTATTCACCCTTCTGGATGAAGTCCCCTTCGGCGACCGGGATGTGCTTGCCCTTGGGCACCATGTACTCGATGGTCTCCATGGACTCGTCAGCCGGTTCGATGCTGATGCGGCGCTTGTTCTTGTAGTCGCGGCCAAAGCGCACGTAACCATCGGCTTCTGCGATGATCGCGTGATCCTTGGGACGACGGGCTTCGAACAGTTCAGCCACACGCGGCAGACCACCGGTGATGTCCTTGGTCTTGGCACCTTCACGCGGGATACGCGCGACAACGTCACCGGCTTCGACGGTTTGACCGTCTTCGACCGACAGAATCGCATCCACCGACATCGGATAGTGAACCGGGTTGCCCGCATCGTTGCGGACCGGCTCGCCATCTTCGCCAACCAGAATGATCTCGGGCTTGAGGTCGCTGCCTTTCGGGGCCGCGCGCCAGTCGATCACGATCTTCTGGGTCATGCCGGTTGCTTCGTCAGTCTCGTCGCGGACGGCAAGGCCCGAAACCAGATCGACATATTTCGCGGTACCGGCTTTCTCGGCGATGATCGGCAGGGTGTACGGGTCCCATTCGAACAGCTTGTCGCCACGGGCCACTTTGGTGCCGTCCTTGACGAACAGCTTGGAGCCGTAGCCCAGCTTGAAGCTGGCACGCTCTTCGCCGTGTTCGTCGTTGATCACCAGCTTCATGTTCCGGCCCATGACCAGGCTTTCACCTGCGGCATTGACCAGAATCTGCGGGTTCTCGAATGCGACAACGCCTTCCTGGTTGGCTTCCTGGAACGACTGCTGACCACCTTGCGCAACACCGCCGATGTGGAAGGTCCGCATCGTCAGCTGCGTACCAGGTTCACCGATGGACTGGGCGGCGATGATGCCGACAGCCTCACCCGTGTTCACCATGGTACCGCGCGCAAGGTCACGACCGTAGCAAGTTGCACAAACGCCTTCCTCGGACTCACAGGTCAGAGGCGAGCGGATGCGCATCGAGGCAACACCGGCTTCATCGATGGTGTCCGCCATGCGTTCGTCGATCAACTGACCTGCGGCCACGATCACCTCATCGGTGCCCGGACGCAGAACATCGTCAGCAGCGACACGGCCCAGCACACGTTCGGCCAGCGAGGCGACAACCTCACCGTCGTTCACAGCGGCTTCGGCAGTGATCGCGCGTTCTGTACCACAGTCGATCTCACGAACGATACAGTCTTGCGCCACGTCCACCAGACGACGGGTCAGGTAACCCGAGTTCGCCGTCTTCAGAGCGGTATCCGACAGACCCTTACGTGCACCGTGGGTCGAGTTGAAGTACTCGAGAACGGTCAGACCTTCTTTAAAGTTCGAAATGATCGGCGTCTCGATGATGTCACCGTTCGGCTTGGCCATCAGGCCGCGCATACCGCCCAGCTGTTTCATCTGAGTGACCGAGCCACGCGCGCCCGAGTGGGCCATCATGTAGACCGAGTTCGGTTCCTGATCCGACCCGTCTTCGGCCTTGGCGACGTCCGAGATGGTGCTCATCATCGCCTCAGTGACGCGGTCGTTACACTTCGACCATGCATCGACGACTTTGTTGTACTTTTCGCCCTGAGTGATCAGGCCGTCCATGTACTGCTGTTCAAAGTCCTTCACCTGACCGCGAGTGTCATCAACGATGCCCCACTTGTCGTTCGGGATGACCATGTCGTCCTTACCGAACGAGATGCCCGCCTTGAACGCTTCTTTGAAGCCCATCGACATGATCTGGTCACAGAAGATAACCGACTCTTTCTGACCGCAGTAACGGTAGACGGTGTCGATCACCTGCTGCACTTCCTTCTTCCGCAGCAGGCGGTTGACCAGCTCGAACGGCGCTTTGTTGTTCATCGGCAGCAAGGCACCCAGACGCAGACGGCCCGGAGTGGTTTCGTAACGCTTCTGAACTTCGTTGCCTTCGTCGTCGATCTGCGTGATCCGCGCGGTGATTTTGGTGTGCAGATGCACCTCACCGGCGTCCAGCGCGTGCTGAACTTCGTCGATCGAACCGAACACCTTGCCTTCGCCCGGCATGCCTTCGCGTTCCAGAGTCACATAGTAGAGACCCAGGATCATATCCTGCGACGGAACAATAATGGGCGCGCCGTTTGCAGGCGACAGAACGTTGTTCGTCGACATCATCAGAACACGCGCTTCCAGCTGCGCCTCAAGGCTCAGCGGAACGTGAACGGCCATCTGGTCCCCGTCGAAATCGGCGTTAAAGGCCGAACAGACCAGCGGGTGCAGCTGGATGGCTTTACCTTCGATCAGGACCGGCTCGAACGCCTGAATGCCAAGACGGTGCAGCGTCGGCGCACGGTTCAGCATGACAGGATGTTCGCGGATCACCTCGTCGAGGATATCCCACACTTCGGGACGCTCTTTCTCGACCAGTTTCTTCGCCTGTTTCACGGTCGAAGACAGACCCTTGGCTTCAAGGCGCGAGTAGATGAACGGCTTGAACAATTCCAGCGCCATCTTCTTGGGCAGACCACACTGATGCAGCTTAAGCTCCGGACCGGTCACAATGACCGAACGGCCCGAGAAGTCGACGCGTTTCCCCAGAAGGTTCTGACGGAAGCGACCCTGCTTACCTTTCAGCATGTCCGACAGCGATTTCAGCGGACGCTTGTTGGCGCCGGTGATCACGCGGCCACGACGGCCGTTGTCGAACAGAGCATCCACGGATTCCTGCAGCATCCGCTTTTCGTTGCGGACGATGATGTCAGGCGCGCGCAGTTCGATCAGACGCTTCAGACGGTTGTTCCGGTTGATGACGCGGCGATACAGATCGTTCAGATCCGAAGTCGCAAAACGGCCACCATCCAGCGGCACCAGCGGACGCAGTTCCGGCGGAATAACCGGGATCACGGTCATCACCATCCATTCGGGACGGTTGCCCGACTCGAGGAAGGATTCAACAACCTTCAGACGCTTGATGATCTTCTTGGGCTTCAGCTCGCCGGTTGCTTCGGCCAGATCAGCGCGCAGCTGCTCGGCTTCGGCTTCCAGATCGATCTGGGCCAGCATCTCGCGGATGGCTTCTGCACCGATGTTCGCGGTGAACGCGTCCATGCCATAGGCATCCTGTGCGTCCATGTACTCTTCTTCAGTCAGCATCTGGCCATAGGTCAGGTCGGTCAGACCGGGCTCGATGACGACATAGTTTTCAAAGTACAGAACGCGTTCCAGATCGCGCAGCGTCATGTCCAGCATCAGACCGATGCGGGACGGCAGCGATTTCAGGAACCAGATATGCGCAACGGGCGCGGCCAGTTCGATGTGGCCCATACGCTCGCGGCGGACTTTTTGCAGGGTGACTTCCACACCGCATTTCTCGCAGACAACGCCGCGATATTTCATCCGCTTATATTTGCCGCACAGACATTCGTAATCTTTGATCGGGCCAAAGATACGCGCGCAGAACAGGCCGTCACGTTCAGGCTTGAACGTCCGGTAGTTGATGGTTTCGGGTTTCTTGATCTCGCCATAGGACCAAGACAGGATCCGCTCGGGCGACGCCAGCGAGACCTTGATCTCGTCGAAAACCTTGGGCGGCGTCAGCGGGTTGAACGGGTTGTTGGTGATTTCCTGGTTCATTTGTTACCTCAAATCTTGCGGAAGGGGGGACGGGAGAAAGGGCCGCGCCCTTACTCCTCAACCTCCGCATCCAGGAGTTCCATATTCAGGCCGAGGCCACGGACTTCTTTAACCAGAACGTTGAACGATTCCGGTACGCCCGCTTCAAAGTTATCCTCGCCCTTGACGATCGACTCATAGACCTTGGTCCGGCCGGCGACGTCATCCGATTTCACGGTCAGCATCTCCTGCAGGGTGTAGGCGGCGCCGTAAGCTTCCAGAGCCCAGACTTCCATCTCACCAAAGCGCTGACCACCGAACTGCGCCTTACCACCCAGCGGCTGCTGAGTAACTAGGCTGTACGGCCCGGTCGAACGCGCGTGGATCTTGTCGTCCACAAGGTGGTGCAGTTTCAGCAGGTACTTGATGCCCACGGTCACCGGACGCGCGAATTGCTCACCGGTACGCCCGTCGAACAGAACCGACTGACCGCTTTCCGAGAAGCCCGCGCGCACCAGCGCGTCGTTGACGTCAGCCTCTTTGGCGCCGTCGAAGACCGGGGTTGCGATCGGAACACCGCGGGTCACGTTGCCCGCCGCCTCGATCAGGCCATCCTCGTCCAGACCGGTGATGCCTTCTTCGTAGACATCCTCGCCATAGGCCAGCTTCATCGCTTCGCGCACCGGGGTCAGATCGCCGGAACGGCGGTATTCACCCAAGGCGTCGTCGATGTTCAGACCCAGACCGCGCGCGGCCCAACCCATGTGGGTTTCAAGGATCTGACCAACGTTCATACGCGAAGGCACACCCAGCGGGTTCAGACAGAAGTCAACCGGCGTACCATCGGCCAGGAACGGCATGTCTTCCATCGGAACAACCTTGGAAATCACACCTTTGTTCCCGTGACGACCAGCCATCTTGTCGCCCGGCTGCAGCTTACGCTTAACGGCGATGAAGACTTTGACCATCTTCATCACACCCGGCGGCAGGTCGTCGCCACGGCGGACCTTCTCGACCTTGTCTTCGAAACGGGCGTCCAGAGCACGCTTCTGCACTTCGTACTGCTCGTTCAGAGCCTCAACGATCTGTGCGTCCTGCTCGCCTTCCAGCGCCAGCTGCCACCACTGACCACGGGTCAGGGTTTCCAGCAGATCTTCGGTGATCACCGACCCTGCCTTGACGCCCTTCGGGCCTTTGACAGCGGTTTTACCCAGGATCAGGCCCTGCAGACGCGCATAGATGTTGCGGTCAAGGATCGCCAGTTCGTCGTCCCGGTCACGGGCCAGACGTTCAACTTCCTCACGCTCGATCTGCAGCGCACGCTCGTCTTTTTCGACGCCGTGACGGTTGAAGACACGAACCTCAACGACGGTACCGTAATCGCCCGGCTTCACGCGCAGCGAGGTGTCGCGCACGTCAGATGCTTTCTCACCAAAGATGGCGCGCAGCAGCTTTTCTTCCGGGGTCATCGGGCTTTCGCCCTTCGGGGTGATCTTGCCCACCAGAATATCGCCCGGCTCAACATCCGCACCGATGTAAACGATGCCTGCCTCGTCGAGGTTGCGCAGCGCTTCTTCACCGACATTCGGGATGTCGCGGGTGATCTCTTCCGGGCCCAGCTTGGTGTCACGGGCGGCGACTTCGAATTCCTCGATATGGACCGAGGTAAAGACGTCATCACGCGCGATACGTTCCGAGATCAGGATCGAGTCTTCGTAGTTGTAACCGTTCCACGGCATGAACGCGACGACCACGTTCTTACCAAGGGCCAGTTCACCCATATCGGTCGAGGGACCGTCGGCAATGACCTCGCCCTTCTGGACGGTGTCACCCACCTTGATCAGCGGACGCTGGTTGATGCAGGTGTTCTGGTTCGAACGCTGGAACTTGCGCAGACGGTAGATGTCAACACCAGCGTCGCCCAGTTCCAGATCTTCGGTGGCGCGGATAACGATACGCTGGGCATCGACCTGGTCGATGATACCGGCGCGTTTCGCCTGAATCGCAGCGCCCGAGTCGATCGCAACCTTTTCCTCGATACCGGTACCGACCAGCGGTGCCTCGGCCCGCAGCAGCGGAACCGCCTGACGTTGCATGTTCGAGCCCATCAGAGCGCGGTTGGCGTCGTCGTTTTCAAGGAACGGGATCAGCGATGCTGCTACTGATACCAGCTGTTTCGGCGACACGTCGATCAGGTCCACATTCTCGCGCGGGGCGAGGGTGTAGTCACCGGCCTGACGGGTCGACACCAGATCGTTGATGAACTTGCCATCGGCATCCAGCGTCGCGTTCGCCTGCGCCACGGTGTGACGCATTTCCTCGGTCGCGGACATGTAGTGCACCTCATCGGTCACCTCGGCGTCTTTGACGACGCGATAAGGTGTTTCGATGAAGCCATACTTGTTCACACGGGCAAAGGTGGCCAGCGAGTTGATCAGACCGATGTTCGGGCCTTCCGGCGTTTCAATCGGGCACATCCGGCCATAATGGGTCGGGTGTACGTCGCGCACCTCAAAGCCCGCACGCTCGCGCGTCAGACCACCGGGGCCAAGCGCCGAGAGGCGGCGTTTGTGAGTAACTTCCGACAGCGGGTTGGTCTGGTCCATGAACTGCGATAGCTGCGAAGAGCCAAAGAATTCACGAACAGCAGCCGCAGCCGGTTTCGCGTTGATCAGGTCCTGCGGCATGACGGTGTCGATCTCGACCGACGACATACGCTCTTTGATCGCGCGTTCCATGCGCAGCAGACCGACGCGGTACTGGTTTTCCATCAGTTCGCCGACCGAACGGACACGACGGTTGCCGAGGTGGTCGATATCGTCCACGTCGCCTTTGCCGTCACGCAGTTCAACTAGCGCCTTGACGCAGGCCACGATGTCTTCGCGGCGCAGGGTGCGCAGGGTGTCCGGCGCGTCCAGAGCCAGACGCATGTTCATCTTCACGCGGCCAACGGCGGACAGGTCATAGCGTTCGCTGTCGAAGAACAGGGTGTCGAACAGAGCGGACGCAGCCTCGACGGTCGGCGGCTCACCCGGACGCATGACGCGGTAAATGTCCATGAGCGCGCTTTCGCGGTTCATGTTCTTGTCCTGCGCCATAGTGTTGCGCATGTACGGACCAACATTGACGTTGTCGATGTCCAGAACCGGAATGTCGGTGATACCCGCGTCGATCAGCTCTTTCGCGGTGCCACCGATCAGGTCGCCGTCCTTGTCGTATTCCAGCGTCAGCTCGTCACCAGCTTCAACATAGATCGCACCGGTTTCTTCGTTGATGATGTCCTTGGCGACATATTTGCCAACGATGTGATCGAACGGAACCAGCAGGTCGGTAACGGTGCCTTCGTCGATCAGCTTCTTGACCGCGCGCGGGGTGACCTTCTTGCCTGCTTCGGCAATCACTTCACCGGATTTGGCGTCAACCAGATCATAGGTCGGACGGGTGCCACGCACACGCTCGGGGAAGAACGGCGTGACCCAACCCTTCTTCTTGTCCAGCTTGTAGGACACGGTGTTGTAATACGCGTCCATGATCGCTTCCTGATCCAGACCCAGCGCATAGAGCAGGGTTGTCACAGGCAGTTTACGACGACGGTCGATCCGGGCGAACACGATGTCCTTGGCGTCGAACTCAAAGTCCAGCCAGCTGCCGCGATACGGGATGATGCGGCAGGCAAACAGCAGCTTGCCCGAGGAATGGGTCTTGCCCTTGTCGTGGTCAAAGAACACACCGGGCGAGCGGTGCATCTGGGACACGATCACACGCTCGGTACCGTTCACGATGAACGTCCCGTTCGGCGTCATCAGGGGCATGTCGCCCATGAACACGTCCTGTTCCTTGATGTCTTTGACCGATTTCGCGCCGGTGTCCTCATCGACATCAAACACGATCAGACGCAGAGTAACCTTCAGCGGCGCGCTGTAGGTCATGTCGCGCTGCATGCACTCTTCGACGTCGTATTTGGGCTTTTCCAGATCGTATTTCACGAACTCCAGAACGGAGGTTTCGTTGAAATCCTTGATCGGGAAAACCGATTGGAACACGCCTTTGATGCCTTCGCCGTCGGTGGGCTGCTCTGCATCGCCGGAGCGCAGGAAAAGATCATAAGAAGATTTCTGGACCTCAATGAGGTTCGGCATTTCCAGCACTTCGCGGATTTTGCCGTAATATTTACGAAGACGTTTCTGGCCAAGGAACGTTTGAGCCATGTCAGATGTCACCTTTCGATGTTCTCAGCGGGCAAAGACACCGTCGGGCCCCGGCATCTTGCACAATCGAGACAACACGTCCGGATCAATTCATGGCCACCGTCCCGAAGGCAGCCTCCCGATCCGAAAACCGTGTCTTAGAAAACGCCCCTTTGATTGAGGCCCTTTCTAAGACAGGTTCGGCTGGACCCGGATTTCTCCGGACCCAGCCAAATTTTGTGGCGCATCAGCGATGCACCTGTCGGATGGCTTAGGCCAGCTCGACTTCGGCGCCAGCTGCTTCCAGCTTGCCTTTGACTTCTTCGGCTTCCTCTTTCGAGACGCCTTCTTTGATCTTGCCGCCAGCTTCGACCAGTTCCTTGGCTTCTTTCAGGCCCAGACCGGTGATGCCGCGAACTTCTTTGATCACGTTGATTTTCGAAGCGCCGGCGTTCTTCAGAACGACGTCGAATTCGGTTTTCTCTTCCTCAGCTGCGCCACCGGCGTCGCCACCGGCTGCCATGACAACTGCGCCGCCGGCTGCGGGCTCAATGCCATATTCGTCTTTGAGGATGGTTTTCAGTTCTTGTGCTTCCAGCAGGGTCAGACCCACGATGCTTTCTGCGAGTGCTTTCAGATCAGCCATTTTATCAGCTCTTTCCGTTTACAGTGTGTGTTCCAACGTCAGGGGGTTTCCCCTACGCAGATCATTCAGTGCCAACCGCTTACGCAGCTTCCGCCTTCTCTTCGATGGTGGAAAGGATGCTTGCGATGTTGCTTGCAGGTGCGCCAATCGCGCCGGCGATGTTCGAAGCAGGTGCGCCAATGCAGCCCACGATCGAAGCAATAAGCTCCTCGCGAGACGGCATTTTCGAAACTGTTTCGACGCCTTTGCGGTCCAGAGCGTTCTCACCCATTGCACCACCAAGAATCTCAAAATTCTTGTTATCCTTGGCGAAGTCCTCGGCCACCTTGGCTGCTGCCACGGGGTCCTCGGAATAGGTCAGAACGGTCATCCCTGTCAGCAGGTCGGCCATGCTTGCACACGGCTTACCCTCAAGGGCGATTTTGGCGAGCCTGTTCTTGGCAACACGCACGGAGCCACCCGCGTCACGAGCACGTGCGCGAAGGTCCTGCATCTCGGCAACTGTCAGACCGGCGTAGTGAGCAACCACTACGACGCCAGAGCTTTCGAAGATTTGGCCGAGTTCCTCGACCACTTTCTCTTTCTGGGCTCTATCCACAGTTCTCTCCAAGTTAGGGGCGATACCTCACCCCGGCTCATATTTGCCGCAGCTTTCGCTCCGGCGTTCAGGTCCGTTATTACGGGATTGGCCAAAATGCGCCCGAGGGTGGGACCCTCAGAATTCTTTGGTCTTACCCGTCTCAGGCAGGGAATTAAGGGGCCGGATGGCACCACCCACCGTCTTGGACGAAACGAAAGAAAGCGCACGACGAATCGCACGCTTTATTCCGCAGGTCTACTTAGGGCAGACAGGTCCGGTTTCCAAGGGGTAAATTGCACGTACCAGCGATCTATCGCCCGTATGTCCGGTTCAGGCGGACCATTGACACGATTGCACCGCTCTTGTCTTGTCAGACCCGCCGCCGGGGCGCAGAAATTCAGACGCAGATTTGCGAGACCATGCCGACACTTACGATTTCCGAATACGACATGGCCCGCGAGTTTGCCAACGAATTTGCGCGCGATCACCTGCGCGACCACATCACCGGGCTTCATTGCGTCTACCGATCACATGGCTTCCCCGGTTCGCGCTTTGTGATGAAGGTCGAAACCCCGTCGCAGGACTACGCGTTGAAGATCGATACCATCTCACCCGAATCCGGACGGCTGCCCAACGAATTCCAGGTGCTGGCCCGCGTGCACGATCATTTCCGACGGCACGAGACCGCCCGCGTGGTCCGCCCGGTATTCCTGTCGCCCGGCGGCGCGTTCATGGTCACCGAATATGTCGACCGCCCCACCGCCGTTGATGTGATCTACAACAGCACCGACGATAAACAGGTTGCCCAGATCTACCGCCGCGCCGGGTCGTGGCTGCATCACCTGCACAGCATCCAGAAGCCGACCGACTACGCGTTCCGACCGCGCTGGATGACCGACAACATCCGCGAACTGTCAACACTCGTTCCCCCCGATATCGCCCGGATCAGCCAGCCCATGGTCGATGCTTTCTTGGCCGAAGCCGCGCGCCTTCGAAACCGGCCCGACCTGCGCGTATTCTCGCACGGAGATTTCCACGGCCTGAACCTGATCATGGGTCAAGGCACCACTATCGGGCTGGATTTCACCGAAGCACGGGACAAGCTGGCCGTCTATGATATCGTGGATTTCCTGAAAGCGGACATATTCCGGGACGGCCCCAAGCCCGAGGTTGACCGAAGCGGCATCCTGAAAACCAACAAGCAGATGTTCTTCAAACTCTACCGCCACCCCATCGACATGGAGATCCTGGATTGCTGCCTGCGGGGTCGCCTGCTGAAAGACTGGCTGCGCCTGTGGCGGCCGGATTTTATTTGCAGCCAGTTTGAAGAACGTAAACGCGACCGCCTGGAAACCCGCTTGCGGCAAATCTTTCTGTAACGCCTGAGGCAAAGAAAAACCCGGGCCGTTCGCACGACCCGGGTCCATTTTCCAATGACTGAAAGCCGGGGCTTATTCGCCCGCAGCCGCCGCCACGTCCAGAGTCACGCCCGGGCCCATGGTCGAGCTCAGCGCGATTTTCTTCATATAGGTGCCTTTGGCGCCCGACGGTTTGGCCTTGGCCACAGCCGAGATGAAGGCACGGACGTTTTCGACCAGCTTGGCTTCGTCAAAGGACGCTTTGCCAACACCGGCATGCACAACGCCGCCTTTTTCCGCCTTGAACTGAACTTCACCGCCCTTGGCTGCTTCCACGGCCGCTTTCACGTCCATGGTCACAGTGCCGACCTTGGGGTTCGGCATCAGGTTGCGGGGGCCCAGAACCTTACCCAGACGACCGACGATCGGCATCATGTCCGGGGTGGCAATGCAGCGGTCGAATTCGATGGTGCCGCCCTGAATGGTTTCCATCAGGTCCTCTGCGCCAACGATATCTGCGCCAGCTTCTTTCGCCTCGTCAGCTTTGGGGCCACGTGCGAACACAGCAACGCGCATCGCTTTACCTGTGCCGTTCGGCAGGCCGACAACGCCACGAACCATCTGGTCCGCGTGACGGGTGTCAACGCCCAGGTTCATCGCGATTTCGATGGTCTCGTCGAATTTCGAGGTTGCATTGCCCTTGACCAGAGCAACCGCATCTTCAACCGACAGGTTTTCCTTGCCGGCGACAGCTTCGCGCGCAGCGCGGGTACGTTTACCGAGTTTTGCCATCTTACTTCACCTCGATGCCCATAGAGCGGGCCGAGCCCAGGATGATCTGCATTGCGCCTTCGACGTCGTTGGCGTTCAGATCTTTCATTTTGGCTTCGGCGATTTCGCGAACCTGCTTTGAGGTCACGGTTGCCACGGTCTCACGACCTGGGTTTTCCGCGCCACGAGGACGGTTACGCTTGCCGACCGGCTTCAGACCAGCTGCTTTTTTCAGGTAGTAAGACGCGGGCGGCGTCTTGATGTCCATGGTGAAGGACTTGTCCTGATAATAGGTGATCACGGTCGGGCACGGAGCGCCGGGCTCCATGTCTGCGGTCTTGGCGTTGAACGCCTTGCAGAATTCCATGATGTTGATGCCGCGCTGACCCAGAGCGGGGCCAACTGGCGGCGACGGGTTCGCCTGACCTGCAGGAACCTGCAGCTTCATTGTACCAGCAAGCTTCTTGGCCATTTGGTTTTCCTTTCAACTAAGGTGAAACGCGTTCCACCCAGATTATGTTGCGTGGTTCGGACCAGGATCGCGATCCCAGCAACCTCCCACGAGAGAATCTCGCCCGAAGACGATAGAGGCGGCATTTATAGGGGAATGGTGGGGTTGGCAAGAGCATTGCTTCGCAGCGTACTGGAATTACAGTGAGTAAAAGTCGAATTTAAAAAATCATCCAAATGAACATTGCGCAGCGCATTCTAAAACTCATAGGCGGGCTTTTCTTGCTGTGGCTTGTCCTGTTTGGCGCAAGCATACATTTTGGCCTTAAAGCAAGGTCAGAACAGGAGGAAGCTGCGAAAGAACAGAGAATTCAGAAACTCCGCCGTGAATGGCAAGAGCTATGCGCCGTCGAAGACTGCGCTCAATTTCCTGTTGGTTACATTACCTACAAATTCGGGCCGGATCTGTACTATTTCCCGACAATTGGCTTGATGACCGAAAAACCACCCACTTTCACCGGTGGACTTTTGCCAGGCAGGTATGTCGAACTGGACGAAGAGAACAACACCAGACGCTCTTTCTCAGACAGCGGCAGTTTCAAAGTCTCCAGCTGCTGTCACTATCTTCTGGCGTTCTATGGGCTTGCCACAGGCATTCCAAAAATTCTTCGCGATAGTAGGGGCCATCGAATGGTTTCAACCATAACAAATTTCAATTCTCATGATCACCCTTACGGCCACAACAAGATCGGCCGCTGGCTTGATTTTGAGGTCGACGAAACACCTTCAATCCAAGCGGTCATCCGCGCTGATCAACCGTCTTTCAACGACGATTTTTGGCTTCTCTATTCTGGTGAGCCAAATGAGAAAGGAGGAAGAGATTTACGACTGTTGTCAAAACGCCCATTGATCAATGATAGGCATATTCTAGGCATGTGTGACTCATTGTGCACATTTGCAACAGTTTCATTGAAGGAAGCGACTGGTGGGACACAGCCACATATAACTCTCAAATGGATGACAATACCCAGAGTGAAGTCTTGTAATCCGGGCGGCTCTTCATACGGATGCCCCCTCTCTCTGGAAGCATTCGAAGAAGTCCCGCGCTTATTGGCCGTGATTGACGAAATGTTCGAGGCTGCGAAGAAGAAACCCTCAGTAGAGAACTGACTTGCACCCAAAGCACTTTTGCTACTCACTCGGCACCAAAGCAAATGCTGCGGTACCCACCTGACGCGCCATTCCGGGCACCTGAGAAAAATAAACAACGGACACGAGGTCATGGACTTTCAATACCTGATCGGCCTGGTCGGCATGGCGGCCTTTGCAATCACCGCCGTGCTGGCGGTCGCCCCGCGGGGCATCGACATCTACAGCGCCTGCTTTTGGGGATCGTGACCGCGATTGGCGGCGGCACCATTCGCGACATGGTGCTGGATGCGCCGGTATTCTGGTCGATGGATCCGAACTATATCTGGGTGGCGCTCATCGCCAGTCTTGTGACCGTTTATGCCTACAGATTTGCCCGGCAGGAGTCTGTTTACCGCCTCATGCTATATACCGACGGCCTCGGCGTGGCGCTGTTTGCAATTCAAGGCGCAAACAAGGCCTGGGGGTTGGGGTTCGGCTTGCCGGTCGGGCCTGTGATCCTCGGGGTGGTTACGGCCGTTGGCGGCGGCATCATACGCGACGTGCTGGCCGGGCAACCCACATTGCTCATGAGCCGGGACATCTATGCGTTTCCGGTATCCGTCGGATGCGCCCTTTATGTCCTGCTGCTGTATCTGGTTCCGGAGCACTCGACCGTGTCAGGCGTCGTCTGCGCAACCTTGATTTTCGCCATGCGGGCCGCCGTCATTCGCTGGGACCTGCGATTGCCCGACTGGGTGATGGTTCAGGCCAAACGCAGCTAAAGACTGCTTGGTCTACAAACAAAAAAACGCCACGAGCCCAAGCATCGCGGCGTTTCAAAAATCGTTGAGAGCCAGCTTAGCTCTGCTTCGTGACCTGAGTGAAATCCAGTTCCACCGGCGTTTCCCGACCAAAGATCGAAACCGAGACCTTCAGCTTCTGGTTCTCGTCGTCCACGCCTTCGACCATGCCGTCGAAATCCTCGAACGGGCCGTCGTTGACCTTGACCTTCTCACCTACTTCGAACGAGATCATCAGTTTTGGCGCTTCTTCGCCTTCCTGAACGCGGTTGAGGATCTGGTTCACCTCGGCGTCGCGCATGGGCATCGGGCGGCCCTGCGGGCCCAGGAAACCGGTGACGCGGTTGATCGAGTTGATCAGGTGATAGCCCTGATCGGACATTTCCATATGCACCAAAACGTAGCCGGGCATGAAACGGCGTTCGGTCGTGACTTTCTTGCCCCGGCGCACCTCGATCACCTCTTCGGTGGGCACCAGAACCTCGTCGATATCGTCCTCAAGGCCCTGTTCAGCCACCGACGTGCGGATCTGCTCTGCGATCTTCTTTTCGAAATTCGAAAGAACGCTGACCGAGTACCACCGTTTCGCCATGAACCTGTCGTCCTTGTTTGCCGTCAGGGCGGTGCAAGCGCCCTTCATTGAAATTCTATCGCGTGACCCGGAATAAAAAGCGGCGCGCAACCTGATTCGCCGCACGCCCATTCCGAATAGTCATGTCACCTACTCTGACACGCCGTGCTGTGCAAGGGGGCAGTGGCGTTTCCGCCCGCCCGGACCGGCTTAGCTGAACGCGCCCAGGATCAGTTGCAAGCCGCCGCGAATACCCAGATCGACCAGAGCGAAAAACACAGCCGTCAGCGCCGCCATGATGAACACCATGACCGTGGTCAACAGCACCTCACGCCGGGTCGGCCAGACGACCTTGGAGACTTCGGCACGGACTTGCTGAATGAACTGGATCGGGTTGGTGGTGGCCATGTGGCTTGATCTCTCTGCTAGCGGATAGGCCGGACATAGCCGGGCATTGCGGCAATTTCAAGGGCGGTTCGGATCAACTCTGCCTGGGCGATGCGACCCGGTTACGGCTTGGGCTTATCGTCCCATTCATCGCTGAGAATTCGACGGGCGTCGCCTTCGGGATCTTCATACTGGTTCGAACGGACGGTGTAGACAAACGCGACCAGGCCAACACCCCCCAGAAACAGGGAAATCGGGATCAGATAGGCCAGTACTTCCATTCTTGGGTTACCTCAGCCGAAGGGCGTTCAGGGACACGGTAATGGACGAAGTCGACATCGCCAAGGCCGCGATCAGGGGCGTTGCCAAGCCGATCACCGCCAGCGGGACGGCGATCACGTTATACACGGTGGCAATGCGAAAGTTTTCGCGAATCCGTTTGGTGGCTTTGACGGCGGTCTCACAAGCGTCGGCGATGGGCGACAGATCGGTGCCCAGCAGAACGATATCGGACGCCACCCGCGCGGCGTCCAAAGCAGAGGCCGGAGAGATCGAGACATGCGCCGCAGCCAGCGCCGCCGTGTCGTTCAGACCATCGCCCACCATCAGGACATGCCGCCCCTGATCGCTGAGCTCCTGAATGCGCGCAGCTTTGTCCTGAGGAAGCGCCTCGGCAATCCAGTTTTCGATACCCAGTTTATCGGCCAAGGCCTGAACGGCACCTTTGGAATCGCCCGAGATCAGGATGATCTGCTTGCCCGACCGCGCAAACGCCTCGACCGCTTCTGCTGCGCCGGGGCGCAGGGCGTCCGAGAATGTGAAGGGCACGGGTGGGTTTGATCCGATTGAAAGCCAGGCCGAGGTCTGAGCCCCGTGCGCCCCTCCGACCCAGGCCGCGCGGCCCAGTCGGACACGCTGATCGCGATACAGGCCTTCTGTGCCATATCCGGGTACTTCGACGATTTCTTTCACTGCGGCAGGTTTGACCCCGGCGGCACGTGCTGCCTGCGCCAATGCGACCGAAAGCGGGTGGGCTGATGCCTCGGCCAAGGCCAACGCAATTTCCAGGTCAGCGCGGGAATGATCGCCCAGATTGGTCAGTTCCGGCGCGCCGGAGGTCAGCGTGCCGGTCTTGTCGAACACGACCGTATCGACCTCGGCCAGACGTTCCAGAGCGGTGGCGTGTTTGATCAGCATACCATTGCGGAACAACCGGCCCGAGGCGGCTGTCGTCACCGCAGGCACAGCCAGCCCCAAGGCGCAGGGGCAGGTGATGATCAACACCGCCGCCGCGATGTTCAACGCGGTGCGCAGATCGCCGGAATAGATGTACCAACCAACGAAGCTGAGCGCTGACAGAATGTGAACGCCGGGCGCGTATAGCTTGGCCGCCTTATCCGCCAGCGACGTGTACCGGGACCGCCCGGATTCCGCGATGGCAACCAGATCGGCCATCCGGTGGAGTGAGGTATCTTCGCCCACCGCCGTGGCGCGGATGGTCAGCGGGCCGGTCAGGTTGACCTCACCCGCGCTGACGCTCTGGCCTGCTTCGGCAAAGACCGGCAGGGTTTCTCCGGTCAGCAAAGACCGGTCCAGTTCGGACCGGCCCGAGACGATCTGGCCGTCCACGGGCATGCGCCCACCGGGCCGCACAAGGATCAGATCGCCCACAGCCAGGGCTGACACGGCAACCTCTTCCTCGACCCCGTCGATCACGCGGATGGCGCGCGGCACCTCAAGAGCGGTCAGTTCCTCGGCCGCGGACCGTGCGGCGGCGCGGGTCCGGTAATCCAGATACCGCCCGGCCAACAGGAAGAAGGTCAGGGTCAGAGCAGCGTCGAAATAGGCATGTTCACCGCTCAGGGCCGTTTCCCAAAGGGACGTCATCAAAGCCAACAGGATGGCCAGCACAATCGGTACGTCCATATTCAGGCGACGAACCCGCAAGGCCGACCAGGCATTGGTAAAGAACGGCTGCGCCGAAAAGGCAATGGCAGGCAAGGCAATGGCGGCTGAAATCCAATGGAACATGTCGCGCGTCGCGTCCGCCGCCCCTGACCAGACCGAAACCGACAACAACATCACGTTCATCGAGGCGAAACCGGCCACCGCCAGCCGCATCAGCAAATCCCGACCCGCCTTATCCGCGCTGGTTGCGGACAGGGCGCCCGGATCCAGCTCATGCGCCTCATACCCGGCGCGTTCCAGCACCGGGATCAGCTCCGCCGCCCGCGTCTCGGGCGCGGCTTTGATCATGGCGCGTTTCAGGGTCAGGTTGACCCGCGCATCCTCGACACCCGGATGCGCGTTCAATGCGCGTTCGACATTCGCAATACAGGCCGAGCAGTGGATGCCCGGCAAGGACAGCGCAATCTGAACATCCTCGGGGATTGGGCGCGCTGGTTCTGCCGGGGTCGCAATGCACCCCGGGCAAGCCGCCGTTCCGGATGTGATTTGCGCCGTCACTCCGTTAACCTTTCACATAAAGTGGTACGCGCTGTGTGAACTCGGCCCCTGCATGATCGCGTGCCACAAGGCGGATATTCCAATTCCCCTTGCCCAGCGTCGCAGGCGTCGCATAGGCGATACCGTCAAAGGTAAAATCCGGCGAGAAATCATCCTTTACATGGGTCGCGCGACCCACGACCGCCTGCAATTCGGCCACCTGAACCGGGGCACCCGTGGCATCGGTAATGTGCAGGATTAGCAAGCCACCCTTGGTCTCGGCCCGGACCTCCCAGCCCAGCGCCTGTTGTTCCTTCAACCGCTCATTGAATTCCTGGCTGGCGACGTAAGAGTTCTTAACCTCGAGCCCCGGAAAGGTTTTCACCGCGTTATAGGCCAGCAGCAGGTTCACGGCGATAATCACCCCAAAGGCGCCGACGAAAACCGCCAAAGCGTGTTTCCCGGTGAATTTGCGCTCTGTCATGATCCGTTCCCTCGGCCATTGAACGTGGTGTCTTTGTAGGCGCGCTCGCCGCTGGTGATGTCTTCGACCCAAATCCGAACCGGCGTCGTTTCCGCTCCCGCTGGGCCAGCATCGCGAGAGGCGGTGATGTACACGCGCACCAACTGTGCTGTGTCGGCCGTGACATTCACAGTATGCAGGTTTGTGCCTTCAATCTCCAATCGCATCGACGGATCACCGGCAAGCGACAGGCTGAACAGGCGGTCTTCGCCGTGTTTGTTGCGCAGACGCACATCATAGGTGTTCCGGATGGTGCCGTCGGACAAGGTCACGAAGGTCGGGTTGCGAACAGGTGCAACCGTCAGATCAATATCGGACCGGATGAACAGCGCGAACAGCAATGCGAACCCAACCAGTGACCACAGCGCCGTATACATGATCGTCCGGAACCGCAGGATGTGCTTCCACACATTCTTGGGCGGCTTACCCGAGCGTTCGTTGGCCTCATCGCTCAGCGCCATATAGTCGATCAACCCACGCGGTTTGCCGATCTTGGCCATCATGTCATCACAGGCGTCGATGCACAGCGCACAGGTGATGCATTCCAACTGCTGGCCATCCCGGATGTCGATCCCCACGGGGCAGACATTCACGCAGGCCATGCAGTCGATGCAATCGCCCAACTCGGAATCGGCAGTGCGTTTGCCTTTACCGCGCGGCTCACCCCGCCATTCGCGGTAGCCGACGACCAGAGTGTCTTCGTCCATCATCGCGGCCTGAATGCGCGGCCAGGGGCAGGCATAGATGCAGATTTGTTCACGGGCAAAACCGCCAAACAGGAAGGTTGTACCTGTCAGGATCAGCACGGTCGTGTAGGCCACGGGGTGCGCATTGCCGGTGACCAGATCGCGCAGCAATGTGGGCGCGTCGGCGAAGTAGAACACCCAGGCCCCGCCGGTTGCGAGGCCGATCAGGAACCAGGCCGTCCACTTCGTCAGCCGCAGCCGCGCCTTACGGAAGTCCATTTTTTCCTGCCGGTGTAGGCGCAATCGCGCGTTTCGATCCCCTTCGATCCAGCGCTCGACCAGAATGAACAAGTCGGTCCAGACCGTTTGCGGGCAGGCATAACCGCACCAGACGCGACCAAGGGCCGAGGTAAACAGGAACAACCCAAGACCGGCCATGATCAAAAGCCCAGCCACAAAGTAAAACTCATGCGGCCAGATCTCGATCCAGAAGAAATAAAACCGCCGGTTGGCCAGATCCAGCAGCACCGCCTGATCCGGCAGGCTGGGCCCGCGATCCCATCTGATCCACGGGGTCACATAGTAGATACCCAGCGTGACAATCAGGATGATCCATTTCAGGTTCCGAAACGGGCCGGATACGCGTCTTGGGAAAATCGGCTCGCGCGCGGCATACAAGCTGGGGGCGGGATCGGAATCGCTCACTGGCTGGCTCCAAATGGGTCTTCTGCTAGCGTCTTCTTCCAGATCATGTCCGCGCAAACTTTGACATGGGTCAAAACGCGCATCGAACAAACATCTTTTATCACATGCTACCAGATTGCCGCTTCAACCAGGTCACAAATGTCTTCACAGCCGGCCTAAGCGGCGTTTTTGCAGTTAAGACATGGTATCCGCTGGGGTCCGGCTCGGAATACAGCTCGACCAGACGACCGGCGCGGATGTCGTTTTCGACGAAATGTCGCACCGTTGCGGTGACGCCCTGACCGGCACGCAACCCATCCAGCAGCAGGTTTCCGGGCAAAGACATACGCCCGGCCAAAGGCGGATGAGTCACCCCCCGCTTGGCAAGCCATGTGGACGCCTCGGTTGTTCCCAACTCCTCCAGCCAAGGCAAATGGGCCAGTTCTTCTGGCGTCCAGCTGGTTTTGCCCCCCAACAGGACGGGGGCAGCGACAACGACAAAGGGTGTTTCCAGCAACATCTCGGACTCGACACCCGACCATCCGCCCGCCCCGTAGCGGATCGCGACATCGACCCCGCCGGGCGTCAAGGCAACCAGATGCGGCGATGGGTCAATCGCCAGGTTGATCTGTGGGTATTCGGCCTGAAACGCCGGCAAACGCGGCATCAGCCACGACGCCGCAAAACTTGAGGTCAGCGATACGTGCACCGGACGCGCCTCGCCCGATTTCATAAGCTCTTCCACAACGGTGCCGATGGATTCAAAACCCAGATGCAGCGCGCGGGCCAGCTGTTCGCCTTCGGCGGTCAAGGTCAGGGATTTGCCGTCACGCTGAACCAACGCGACGCCCATGTGTTTCTCAAGCGCGCGCAATTGCTGACTTATGGCAGCATGGCTAACATTCAAGGCCTCGCCAGCCTGAACGACGCCGCCCCTCTCTGCAAAAGCAGAAAAGGCCCTTAGCGAGGCCAGCGGGGGTAGTTTCAGCCAATTCACGTGTAATCCCTGCTTACATTTTGGAACGCTAATTGGTTCGCATTTTTTGCCGGAGAACACAATCTTGTTGTTATCCGCAACACCGCGACAGGAGGGAACCCATGCTCTCGATTTATGCCAAAGCGATATTGAACGCGACCAGACTGCACCAACCGGCAACTACCCCTGCCGCGCACTCAGAGGCGAAGCCAAAGCTGATCGCCTTGCCGCCGGTGGGTCACCCCTTGTTGAAACACGCGCCCAGATCGGTTCAGAAAGACACAAGCAGGGTTCTGACACATCTGCCCTCGGGTCAGTCCTGCCCTCAGACCTGAAATAGGCACCGGCTGTTCAGGAAACGCGCGAACAGATGGAACAGCCGGTGCCGGGACCTGTGGGCAGCGAACCGCCCACAGGTATTCTTTTGCGCTTACTGACCGCCGCCCAACTGGTGGACGTAAGCGGATACGGCGCGGATCTGCGCCTCGGTCAGGCGGGTATCCCAGTTCGGCATCACGCCGAAACGGCTATAGGTCACGGTCTCGGTCAGCGCCTCTTCGCTGCCGCCGTACAGCCAGATCGCATCCGTCAGGTTCGGAGCGCCCTGGAACATGTCACCTTGACCGTTTTCGCCGTGACAGGCCGAACAGTTGTCTTCGAACACAACCTTGCCCGCCTGTGCAGCCGCATCGTCGGTCTGCGCGTTGGTCAGCGACATGACGTACTGAACCACCTGGGTGATCTCTTCCTTCTCAAGGAGCTCACCAAAGGCCGGCATCTCGGAATAGCGCGCATCGTCGCTTTCTTCGTTCCGGATGCCATAGCTGACGGTAAAATGGATATCCTCCATCGTGCCGCCCCACAGCCATGCGTCATCCAGCAGGTTCGGGAAGCCCGGCGCGCCCTGCGCACCCGAACCATGACACTGCGCGCACCAGGTACGGAACACGGCGCTGCCCGCGTTGACGGCATATTGCTGAAGCTCAGCATCCTTCGAGATATCGTCGAGCGGCGTATCCACCAATTGGGCGTTCAAAGGCGCGTTGGCCTCTTCAAACGCGACCAGTTCCTTTTGCACCTCAGCGCGCGAGGACCAGCCCGTCACACCCGCCGTTGCCGATTGCACAAGCGGCCAGGCCGGATACATGATGGTGTAGATCACGCCCCAGAAGATCGTGGCGTAGAAGGTCCACAACCACCAGCGGGGCATCGGGTTGTCGAATTCCTCGATCCCGTCCCAGCTGTGACCGGTTGTATTCGGATCGCCCGGCTGTTTTTCAGGTGTCTTGCTCATGGCCGCGCCTCCTTGGGTGTGGCGGGTTTGTCTTGCTGGGCGGGGGCATCGGAGTGCCGGAACGGGATGTTGGCGGTGTCCTTGTATTCCTTGCTGGCACCGGGGCGGAAAACCCAAACCACGATGCCAAGAAAGAAGGTGAACAGCAGCAGCAGCATCCAGCTATCCGCGAATTGCCGTAAGAGTGTATATTCTTCCATCATACCCTCCTGTTATCGGCTGGCTGCCGGGGTGAAGGTCGAGAAATCGACCAGCGTGCCCAGCATCTGCAGATAGGCAATCAGCGCATCGGCCTCGGTCAGATCAGACTGACCGTCGAAGTTGCGCACATTGACCTTGTCGCCATAACGCTCCAGCAGCCCGTCATAGTCGCTGTCCGGATCAGCCTGCGCGCGGAAGTCGGCCACGGCGTTTTCCAGCATTTCTTCGGTGTAGGGCGTGCCGACCACGGCGTTTGCCGCCATGATGTCGCCGATATATTCACCGTCGATCTTGCGACGTTCCAGGAAGCCGTATTTCGGCATCACCGATTCTGGCACCACCGATTGCGCATCGCGCAGGTGGCGCACATGCCAGTCGTCCGAGTAACGGCCACCGACGCGAGCCAGATCAGGCCCGGTACGCTTGGACCCCCACTGGAACGGGTGGTCATACATCGATTCAGCCGCCAGCGAGTAGTGGCCATAGCGTTCGACCTCGTCCCGCATCGGCCGGATCATCTGGCTGTGGCAGACATAGCAGCCTTCGCGCAGATAGATCTCACGACCCGCCATTTCGAGTGGGGTGTAAGGGCGCATGCCCTCCACCTTCTCGATGGTATTCTCAAGATAGAACAGCGGTGCGATCTGCACGATGCCACCGATGGTCACGACCAGAAAGCTGAAGATCAGCAGGAGGGTCGCGTTGGTCTCGAGGATCTTATGTTTGTCGAGAATTGCCATTGCTCCGGCCCTCCTTATTCAGCCGGGACCGCGACGGTCAGGCTGGCCTCACGGGCCGGCGCTTTCCGCACAGTCATCCACAGGTTGTAGCACATGATCACCGACCCAGCGAGGAACATGACCCCGCCCAGACCGCGCACCACATACATCGGGAACTTGGCCGCCACAGTGTCGGCGAACGAGTTCACCAGGAAGCCGTTGGCATCCACTTCGCGCCACATCAGGCCTTCCATGATACCGGTCACCCACATCGACGCGGCGTAGAGCACGATGCCGATGGTGGCGAGCCAGAAGTGCCAGCTGACCATTTGCAGCGAGTAGAGACGCTCGCGCTTCCACAGGACAGGCACCAGGAAGTACAGCGCACCGAATGTGATCATGCCGTTCCAGCCCAGCGCGCCGGAATGCACGTGACCAATGGTCCAGTCGGTGTAGTGAGACAGCGAGTTCACAGCGCGGATCGACATCATCGGACCTTCAAAGGTGGACATGCCGTAGAAGCCGACCGAGATCACCATCATCCGGATCACCGGGTCGGTGCGCAGCTTGTCCCACGCGCCCGACAGGGTCATCAGGCCGTTGATCATGCCACCCCAGGACGGCATCCACAGGATCACCGAGAACACCATGCCCAGCGTCGAGGCCCAATCCGGCAGCGCGGTATAGTGCAGGTGGTGCGGACCGGCCCAGATATACAGGAAGATCAGCGCCCAGAAGTGGATGATCGACAGCTTGTACGAAAACACCGGACGTTCGGCCTGTTTCGGGATGAAGTAATACATCATGCCCAAGAAACCGGCGGTCAGGAAAAAGCCCACGGCGTTGTGGCCGTACCACCACTGGATCATGGCATCTTGCACGCCCGACCAGACGATGACCGATTTCGAACCCCAGATGCTGACCGGGATGGTCATGTTGTTGACCAGGTGCAGCATGGCGACGGTGACGATGAAGGCCAGGTAGAACCAGTTTGCCACATAGATATGGGGCTCTTTCCGCTTGATGATCGTGCCCAGATAGACCGCCAGATAAGCGACCCAGACGACGGTCAGCCACAGGTCAACATACCATTCCGGCTCGGCATATTCCTTGGACTGGGTTCCGCCCAGAACGTATCCGGTAGCAGCCAGCACGATGAACAGCTGATAGCCCCAGAACACGAACCACGCGAGGTTTCCACCCCACAGCCGTGCGGCGCTGGTACGCTGAACCACATAGAACGAGGTTGCGATCAACGCGTTGCCGCCAAAGGCAAAAATCACCGCCGAGGTGTGCAGCGGACGCAGCCGTCCAAAGTTCAGGTATCCCTGCGCCCATTCGAAATTGAGCGTCGGAAAGGCCAGCTGGAACGCAATAAAGGTCCCTGCAAGGAACCCGACCACGCCCCAAAAGGCGGTTGCGATCACGCCGTAGCGGATCACGTCATCCATGTACTCGCCCGAGCGATCAGTGAGAATATCTGGCTCATCCGTGTTTCGAAGCGTCCAGATGAACAGACCGCCGGCGATGACCATCACCAGAATCGCATGCACCTGATACGCCAAATCGCGTGCATAATTGGACCCGATCGCGGCAAATACCACGACCAGACCAAGCACGATCAGCTTGATGTAATTCGACATATTGCGTCCCTTTACCGTGCCCCGCGCAATTTGCGTGCCGCGCAGAACCTTTTTGACTGTTTGCTGTATTGAAGAAATGCAGCCTGGGCTGCTTTGATCTGAGTCAAGACAGACACCCGTTTTCTATGACACGCATACCTCTATGAATGGGTTATCTGGTCGCAGGGGACCGTTGACCCCAAGTCAAGAGGTCGACATGGCGTATAAATCTCTTCTTACAATCATGACCGAAACACAGGGCGCACAGGCCACGCTTGCCCAGTTGGCGGCCCTGGCCGAAGCGCAGGATGGTCATGCCGAGGCCCTGTGTCTGGGCGTCGATCGCAGTCAGACAGGCTATTACTATGCCGGGGCAAATGCATTGATCCTTCAGGAAACGCTCAGCCGGGCCAATGCCGAAGCGGATGAGTTGCTGGCCTTCGCTAAGGAGTATCTGCGAAAAACCGGGGCCCGCTGGTCAGCCGAAAGCGGTGTCGCCCAGATCGCGGATATTGGCCGCCATGTGGCACATCGGGCACGGTTTTCGGATCTGGTCGTGTTGCCGCATCCTTACGGTGAGGATCGCGGCGCCGAGGCTGAACCGATCATCGAAGCCGCCATGTTCGAAGGCCACGCGCCTGTGCTGGTCGTCCCGAATACCGCCCGTCCGATGTCGGTGCCCAAGCGCATCATGATCGCGTGGAACGAAAGCATCGAGGCGATGCGCGCCGTGCGCCGCGCCCTGCCCTTTCTCAAGGCGGCTGATGTGGCCCGTATCGTGGTCATCGACCCGCCGCGCCACGGGCCTGACCGGTCCGATCCCGGCGGGATGCTGTCCCAGATGCTGGCGCGACACGGCGTCAAATGTGAGATCGAGGTGCTGAGCAAGACAATGACCCGCGTCTCGGACATTCTGAACCGACACGCGATGGATACGGAATCCGACATGATCGTCATGGGGGCGTATGGCCATTCCCGCTTTCGCGAAGCGATCCTTGGCGGCGCAACACGCAACATGCTGGAACAATCCGCCGTCCCGGTTTTTCTGGCCCACTGAACCACGCTGCGGGTCTGGAGCTTTGAAAGCGGCGTCAAGTACGACCGGCTGCAGGTTCGGGCGCGCATGGACGTACAACAGGTTCGCGGCACCTTCTGGTACACGGGCTGCCGCATCTTCACATGCCCGCTAGTGCGGTGAAACGATACTGGCGTGGTGCGCGGACACTCCCTACCTCGGTTTCAAATCGACGGAGGCACAATGCGCACCTTTATCCCAACCCTTGCCGCTGCGGTCATCCTGGCTGTTCTCATCGGCGCAGATGTCGCCAAACCTCTGGGTGCCCACCCATGGTGGTCGCAGAAAACGCTGCTGTTTGGCGCGCCAATCGGGCTGATCCTTGCAACCCTGCTTGCACGCGTGTCGGTTCCGGTAGCAAGGCTGGCTGTTGCCGTGGTGCTCACAACGCTCGCTTTCGGTGTTGCAAAATACGGTCAGACCCAATTCGCCGCCTCATTTGCTGAAGATGCCCTGGCGGGTAAGCTGTGGTATTTCGGATGGATCGCGGTCGGAGCCACCGCGGCATCCCTGTTGACCTTCCTGATGCAGCTGATCCTACCCGGCACCGCTGGTCGAACACCATCAGGCTCGGGCAGCAAGATCAGCTAGGCCAAAGCGAACCCAATCGGGTTTAGTCAACGCGGGTGCCTGATCTGGTCAGACCAGGAACCCACCGTCCGAATCGTCACCGGCCTCATCCATCAATCGGGCCATGTCGGGAATGGTCACGTGGCGTTTGCCTTCCAACGCAATCACCCCGTCCTTTTTCAGGGCCGAGATCTGACGGCTGACCGTTTCAAGCGTCAGGCCGAGGTAGTCGGCCATCGCCTCGCGGGTCAGAGGCAGGTCAAAGACAATCGCCCCCGACAGCCCCTTTTGCGTGATCGAGGCATCGCGACGCGCAATGATCGACAATAGGCTGGCGATCTTTTCCCGCGCGGTTTTGCGCCCCAGAACCAGCATCCACTCGCGCGCAGCGTCCAGCTCGTCCAATGTCATCTGCAACAGGCGATGCGCGATATGCGGCGTCGCGTTCATCAGATCCTCGAACGGTTTCTTGCGAAAGCAGCACATCATCACGTCCGTGGTGGCCTGAACGTCATAGGCCGCGGCGTCGCGCCCCGGTCGTCCAACAAAGTCACTGGGCAGCAACAGACCCACCATCTGGGTCCGGCCATCCTCCATCGTTTGGGTCAAAGAGGCGATTCCCGACACGACCGAGCCGACAAAGTTCATCTGATCGCCTGACCAGATGATCGTCTGTCCCGCCTCGAAACTGCGGTAATACTTAATTTCTTCAAGGGCTTCCAACTCATCCGTATCACAGCGTGCACAGACGGCCCGGTGACGAATCGGGCAGTCTTCGCAATTGGCGTGATCGAACTGTGCTTTAATTGTCATGCGCGTTCCCACTTGATCTCTGTCAAAGCAGCCAAGTCGTTGGCCTCATAAGGTTATCGTCATGATAGATAAATCACAATTGGCAAGGCTTGGACTATTTGACGCGAAAGTGCCGCGTTACACGAGCTACCCAACCGCCCCCCACTTCAGCAATGACGTGGGGGCTGACCTTTATGGCGACTGGATTTCCGCGATAAAACCCGGAAGCGCCGTCTCGCTGTATATCCACGTTCCCTTCTGCCGCCGGCTGTGCTGGTTCTGCGCCTGCCGCACGCAAGGCACGCAGACGGATAACCCGGTTATTGCCTATGTGGATGTTCTGAAGGCCGAGCTGGACTTGCTGGCCGCGCGCCTGCCAGACGGCGTCGTGCTGTCGCGCCTGCATTGGGGCGGTGGAACGCCAACCTTGCTGAACCCGGACCTGATGCGCGAACTGGCGCAGCATATCCTGGGCATTGTGCCGATGGGCCCGGATGCCGAGTTCTCGGTCGAAATCGACCCGAACGAAATTGACGATGCGCGTCTGGACGCCCTGGCCGAGGCAGGCATGAACCGCGCCTCGATCGGTGTGCAGGATTTCGATGATGAGATTCAAAAGACCATCGGGCGCATTCAATGCTATGACACCACCCGCGAAGCGGTCGACATGATCCGCGCGCGCGGCATTACCAGCCTGAATGCCGATATTCTGTACGGCCTGCCCCATCAGACCAAGGCCCGTATGACCGAAAGCGTGCAGAAGCTTCTGTCGCTCAGCCCGGACCGCGTGGCGCTTTATGGCTATGCCCACGTGCCGTGGATGGCCAAGCGGCAGCAGCTGATTCCATCAGACGCGCTGCCGACGCCCGAACAACGGCTGGACCTGTTTGATACGGCCCGACGCCTGTTCATGTGGGACAATTACGCCGAGATCGGGATCGACCACTTCGCAACACAGGAAGATGGCCTGACCCGGGCTTTGAACGCGGGGCAGTTAAAGCGCAACTTCCAGGGCTATACCGACGATCAGGCCGAGGTTTTGATTGGGGTTGGTGCCAGTTCGATCTCGCGCTTCCCGCAGGGCTACGCACAGAACAATCCGGCGACCTCGGCGCATACCAAGGCGGTTCGCGACGGGCGGTTTTCAACCTCGCGCGGGCATCTGTTCAAAGCTCAGGATGTGCTGCGCGCCCGGCTGATCGAAGCGCTGATGTGCGATTTCAAGATCAACTCGGCCGAGATTCTGCGCAACTACGACGTCACCGCCCAAGAGTTGCGCGACATGTACAGCGCGGCGAATACGGCTTTTGACGGGTTGCTGCGCATCACCGAGGACGGGCTGTTCATCCCGCCCGAAGCCCGCGCCCTGACCCGGATGATCGCGCGGACCTTCGATGCCTACGACCTCAGCAAGGCCGGGCATAGTTCCGCCATCTGACCCAAAGACCGCGGGCGGCTTTTCCGCCCGCCTCGCGAGATTTCGAACAGGGGCTTGACGCAAGGCTTCTGTTTTCTCCACACTTGGGGTGTGGCCCGTTAAACTGGTCCGCAATTCGAGGCAGGCAAATTCGCAGACATCCCGTGCCGACGCTTTTGCGTTCGACATCCTCATTCGTGCAGCCACTCTGCAACCTGAAAGAGGGACAGCACATATGCGCGTTTTCACCGTCCTGGGCCCCAGTCAATCGGGCAAATCCACTCTGGTCGAGGCCATCAGCCGCCTCGACGGGCGCCCCACAACATTCGACGTATCCGGAACCGTGCATTTGCACGGTTTTTCTTACTTGGACGAACCATGGTGCGCGGTTGACGTTGATGGCGGCGGCGATGCGCTGGCTTATGTCGGTCCGGCCATGGCAATCTCGGACGCGGCAGTTGTCGTCGTGCCACCCGATCCGGACGCCGCTGTGCTGTGTGCGCCGTATCTGAGATTGGTCGAAGAGGCCGGCATCCCCTGCTTTCTGTTCATCAACCGGATGGACAATCCCAACGGCCGCATCCGCGACATTATCGCGGCACTGCAAACCTATTGCACCAATCACATCGCATTGCGCCAGGTTCCGATCCGCGAAGGGGAAACGATCATCGGTGCGGTCGATCTGATTTCTGAACGCGCGTGGAAATATCAGGAAGGCCAACCCTCGGCGCTGATCGAATTGCCGCAATCGGTCGAGGATCGCGAGCAGGAGGCCCGCACCGAATTGCTGGAAACCCTGTCCGATTTCGATGACAACCTGCTGGAGCAACTGATCGAGGACAAGCAGCCCCCCAGCGCCGAGGTCTATGACCTCGCCGCGCAGGTTCTGCAGAACCACCAGCTGATCCCGGCCTGTCTGGGGGCCGCAAGCCATGGCAATGGCCTGACCCGGTTGATGAAAGCCCTGCGGCACGAGGCGCCAGAGTTTGATATTGCCGCCGGGCGTGACGAAGCCGCCGACAATGCCTGCGCAATCGCAGGCTTTGCTGATGTGAAGAAACATATCGGCAAGATCACCGTGCTGCGTGGCCTGGGCGACGGCGTCAAAGCGCATGAGGCGTTGGGCGGCGAAACCGTGGGCAACCTGACCACGCTGGACGCAAAAACCCAGATCAATGCGTTGGAGGCCGGGCAGATCGGTCTGGCGGTCAAATCCGATCACCTGAATCCCGGTTTTATCTATGACAGCCGTGCGGCAACACCGTTGCCGGATTGGGCCGCGTCGCACCCTGTTGCGCACCGGCAGGTCGTCTCGCCCGCGCATGAACGCGACGACGTGCGCCTGTCCAACGCTCTGACCCGGCTGGTCGAGATCGATCCGGGGCTTCAGATGGAGCAGGATGAACTCAGCGGTCATTCTGTTCTGGGCTCGCAAGGGCCACAGCATATGCGACGGGTGACGGCGAAGCTGTTAGAGGATTTCGGCATCGAAATCGAAACCAGCGCGGTCGAAACCGCCTATCGTGAAACCATCCGCACATCGGTCGAACACCGGCATCGGCATCGCAAGCAATCCGGCGGGGCCGGGCAGTTTGCTGATGTGGTCATCTCGGTCGCGCCGCTGCCGCGCGGTTCTGGCTTTCAGTTCGAGGAAATCGTCAAGGGCGGGGCCGTGCCGAAGAACTATATCCCGTCGGTCGAACACGGGGCCAAGGACGCGCTGGTACAGGGCCCCGAAGGCTTTCCGGTGGTGGATGTCAAAGTCACACTCAGCGACGGAAAGCACCACAATGTCGACAGTTCGGACTATGCCTTCCGCACCGCAGGCAAAAACGCCGTCCGCGAGGCCCTGCCCGAAGCCAAACCCGTGGTGCTGCAACCGATCCTGACCGCCGAGATCCATCTGCCATCAGATTTCGTAGGCGATCTGGTGCCGACGATCAGCACGCTGCAAGGGCAGGTTCTGGGCTTCGAGGGCAATCCAAACGCGTCGGGCTGGGAGATCTTCAATGCGCAGCTTCCGGCCGTGGCGCAGGACGAGTTACACCGAACCCTCGCCAGCGCCACGCGCGGGACCGGTTGGGTCAAGCTGAGCTTCGATCACTATGAGGAGCTGCGCGGGCCGGTTCCAAAACCCGCCGACCGGGAAAAGGCCAACGCCTGAGAAACGTGTCGGGCGGGCGTCAGCCCGCCGCCGCAATCAGTTCCCGCGTATAGTCTGTTTGCGCGTTTTCAAACAGGTCCTCTGCCGCACCCATCTCGATCACATCCCCGTTGCGCATGACGACGACGTTATGAGACATGGCGCGCACGACCTTCAGATCGTGGCTGATGAACAGATAGGCCAGCCCGTATTTCCGCTGCAGATCGCGCAGCAGATCGACGATCTGAACCTGCACCGTCATGTCCAGCGCGCTGGTCGGTTCGTCCAGAACCAGCAGTTTCGGGCGCAAAACCATGGCCCGCGCGATCGCGATGCGCTGACGTTGCCCACCCGAGAACTCATGCGGGTAACGATCCATCGACGCCGGGTCCAGGCCCACTTCGGTCATCACCTCGGCGACCAACTCACGCGGAGCACGATGGGGATCGACCTTATGGATGGCCAGCCCCTCGGCGATGATCTGCTGGCAGGTCATGCGCGGGCTGAGGCTGCCGAACGGGTCCTGAAACACGATCTGCATATCCTTGCGAAGTCGCCGCAACTGCCGCGTGGACCAGCGGCGGACGTTCTGGTCGCGGAAGGTAATGCCGCCTTCTGACGCAATCAGGCGCATGATGGCCAGCGCCAATGTCGTCTTGCCCGAGCCACTTTCGCCGACGATCCCCAATGTCTCACCCGCCCGGACGCTGAGCGTGGCGTCATTGACCGCCTTCACATGACCCACGGTGCGTTTCAGGAAACCCCGCTGGATCGGGAACCAGACTTTCAGATGGTCCGTGCGCGCGACCTCTTCTGCGTCATGTGCAACGGGGTCCGGGTGGCCCGAAGGCTCAGCCGCCAGCAGCTTGCGCGTATAGGGGTGCTGCGGGTTGTCGAAAATCTCAGCCGTGACACCGGTTTCGACAATTTCGCCATCCTTCATCACGCAAACACGATCCGCGATCCGACGGACGATCCCCAGATCATGGGTGATGAACAGCATCCCCATATTCTCGGATTTCTGCAATTCGGCCAGCAGTTCGAGGATCTGCGCCTGAATGGTCACATCCAGCGCGGTTGTCGGCTCATCTGCGATCAGGATGTCCGGCTTGTTGGCCAGCGCCATCGCAATCATCACTCGCTGCCGCTGTCCGCCGGACAGTTGATGCGGATAGCTGTCCAGACGTTCTTCAGGATCACGGATACCCACCTTGGTCAAAAGCTCCACAATCCGGTCCCGCGCCGCATCGCCTGATAGCCCCTGATGCAAAGCCAGCGACTCGGCCATTTGCTTCTGGATCGTGTGCAGCGGGTTAAGCGAGGTCATCGGCTCCTGAAAGATAAAGCTGATATCGTTGCCGCGCACGCCCATCAGCGTGTCCTCGGACGCGCCGATCATCTCCTGCCCGTCATATTGCACCGAGCCTTCGACAATCGCGCTGTCGCCCAGCAAGGACACCGTGGACAGGGCCGTCACGGATTTGCCCGACCCGGATTCACCCACCAAGGCGACCGTTTCGCCCCGATCCACGGTGAAGGACACGCCTTTGACGGCCGCTGATACCTGACCGTCCTGCCGGAACGAGACTTTCAGGTCCTGCACATTCAACAGCGACATTTTCATACGCTGATCCCCCCAAGCGCTGCGTGCGTGAAACCCACCCATACGGCACCGAGCATCGCGCCGACCTGCAGCCAGGTCGGGAAAGACCGTTTCGTTGCAAAGATGACCGCGCTGGCGATCAGAACGGCTGTACCCGGCCCGAACAGCACCAGGAAAAACAGGCCAAAGACGTCGTATTGAAACGGGCCGTGGGGGTGCGTGGTAAAGAACTCCCAGCCGAGCCCACCCATCACCAGAATGATGTATCCCAATGCCACTAGCCCCGCGACAAGGATGAGGCGTTCCATCGGCCTGTTGATCACCTTTTCGGTCATGAGAACGTCTTTCTGGGATCAAACGCATCGCGGACGCCTTCGAAAATGAAGACCAGCAGCGACAGCATGATGGCAAAGGTGAAGAACGCGGTGAAGGCCAGCCACGGGGCCTGCAGGTTCTGTTTCGCCTGCAAGGTCAGCTCGCCCAGTGACGGGGCCGAGGATGGCAGGCCGAAGCCCAGAAAATCCAGCGACGCCAGACCACCGATGGTGCCGGTGACGATGAATGGCATAAAGGTCAACGTGGCGACCATTGCGTTGGGCAGCATATGGCGGAACATGATGGTCATGTTGCCCACACCCAGCGCGCGTGCGGCACGAACATATTCCAAATTGCGCGCCCGCAGGAATTCGGCCCGCACAACGCCCACAAGTCCGGTCCAACTGAACAGGATCATCAACGCCACAAGCAGCCAGAAACTTCGCCCCAGAATGGCGAACATGATGATGATCACATAAAGCGACGGGGTCGCCGACCAGATCTCGATTATGCGTTGGAAGATCAGATCCAGCCAGCCGCCAAAGAACCCTTGAATCGCGCCCGCGAATATCCCGATCAGACTGGCCGCACCGGTGACAATCAAAGTGAACAGGATCGACAGGCGGAAGCCGTAGATCACGCGGGCCAGAACGTCTCGCTTGGTGTCATCCGTTCCCAGCAGATTCTGCCCGTTGGGCGGCAACGGGGCCGCGCCCGGGCGATCAACGCTCGTGTTGTAGGAATACGGGATCAGCGGCCAGATGGCCCAGCCGCGTTCGAACCCGTCGGCCTCAAACGTGCCCGCATCAATCTGTTCGATAATACCCTCGGGATCGTCAAAGCACGCATCCAGACCACCGCTGTCGATCAGACACATCACCTCGGGGTCGCGATAGATCGCTTCGGTCTGGAAATCTCCGCCAAACTCGGTTTCGGCGTAGAAGTTGAAGATCGGCGTATAGAACTCGCCCTGGTATTTCACCAAGATCGGTTTGTCATTGGCGATGAACTCGGCAAACAAGGACAGCCCGAACAGGACCGAGAAGATGAGCAGCGACCAGAACGCCCGGCCATTGCGCCGGAAATTGCGCCAGCGGCGCTGATTGAGGGGAGAAAGCGCCATCTACCCCTCCCGCTTTTCAAAGTCGATACGCGGGTCGACAAGGACATACATCAGGTCACTGATAATGCCGACGACCAGCCCCATCAGGCCAAAGATGAACAGGGTGCCAAAGATCACCGGATAGTCCCGCGCCACGGCGGCCTCGAAACCCAGCCGTCCCAGCCCGTCCAGCGAAAAGATCGTCTCGATAATGATCGATCCGCCGAAGAACACACCAATGAACACCGCCGGGAAACCGGCGATCACAATCAGCATCGCGTTGCGGAAGACATGGCCATACAGCACTTTTCCTTCGCTCAGCCCCTTGGCGCGGGCGGTCATCACGTATTGCTTCTTGATCTCATCCAGAAACGAGTTCTTGGTCAGCAGCGTCAACGTCGCAAAGGCCGAAATCGTCAACGCAATGATCGGCAAAGCGATGTGCCAGAAGTAATCCGCGATCTTGCCAAACAGGCTGAGGCTGTCCCAATTGTCCGAAGTCAGCCCCCGCAGCGGGAAAATCTGCCAGTAAGAGCCGCCAGCAAAAAGAACCAGCAGCAGGATCGCAAAGAGGAACCCCGGAATGGCATAGGCCACGATAATGGTTCCGCTGGTCCAGGTGTCGAATGTTGACCCATCCTTTACGGCTTTTCGGATGCCCAGCGGAATGGACACCAGATAAGCGATCAGCGTCGACCACAGACCCAGCGAGATCGATACCGGCATTTTCTCAAGCACCAGGTCAATCACACTGATCGAACGAAAGTAACTCTCGCCGAAATCCAGCGTCAGGTAGTTGCCCATCATGTTCAGAAACCGTTCGAGCGGCGGCTTGTCGAAGCCGAATTCTTTTTCCAGTTCGGCGATGAATTCGGGCGGCAGACCACGAGCGCCGACATACTTGTCGTCGAATACGCCGCCTGCGGGCTCGGCCCCGGCGCCCGCATCGCCGCCGCCTGCGAACCCGGCGAACACGTCCCCCTGCCCTTCGATCTGAGCAATGATCTGTTCGACCGGCCCGCCAGGCACGAATTGCACCAGCGTGAAGTTGACCACCATGATGCCCAGCAAGGTCGGGATGACCAAAAGCAGGCGTCTTAGAATATAGGCGCCCATCTTAACGCAGCGCGCCTTTCGCTTTCAGCGCGGCTTCTTTCTCGGGGTTGATCCACCACAAATCCAGATGACCAAGCGAGTAAGGTGGCAGGTTTTCCGGGTATTCATACATGTCGTAATAGGCCGTCCAGTAGTCCGCGATATATCCCACGGGGATTACGAAGAACTCATACCGCAGTGCCCGATCCAGCGCCATAAGGGCTGTGTCCTGATCTGCCTGATTGTCCGTCTCGAATGACGCGTTGATGATTGCATCAACCAGCGGGCTTGCCAGTCCCGCAGGGTTGAACAAGCTAAAGGCCGCTTCCTCGGACCCGTACATCTGCAGCAAGCCGCCGCCGGTCGAGAGGAACGTGCCATACCGGGTCGAATACACCATGTCATAGTCGCGTTCCCGGCTGCGCAGGGTGTATTGGGCCGGATCGACCTTTTCTGCCGACGCATCAACGCCCAGCGCCTGAAGGTTCTGCACGTAGGTTTCGATCATCGTAGCTGTCGATGTGGGCAAATTCGATGGGTAAGGGATATTCACCTTCAGGGTCTGCCCCTCGGCGTTTCGGCGCAGGTTGCCATCGCCAACCGGCCATCCCGCTTCGTCCAGCATCTTGGACGCCTTGCGCAGATTGCGACGGTCGTTCAGCCGCGCCGAATTGGATTCATGCGCCATGATCGCCGGTTCGGACAAAAAGTCCACAGGTACGACATCCCCCAGCGTTTCCAGAAACGCCAGTTCATCCCCTGTGGGAACATCCTGCGCCTCCAACGGCGTGCCTTGGACAAAGGAACTGCGAGGTGAGTTCAGACCGAACAGCAGGGATTCGTTTGCCCATTCGAAATTGAAGGCCAGCGCCAGCGCCTTACGTACGTTTTTGTCTGCAAACTGCGGTTTGCCCAGATTGAACACAAAACCAGACGGGGTCGGCGGGCTGCCATCCGCGATCTCATCCTGCACAACCGAACCTTCGGTCAGTTTGGGGAAATCATAGCTTGTCGCCCAGAGCTTGGGATCGCTCTCGATCCGGATCGTGTATTCACCGGCCTTGAAGCCTTCGAAGGCTGCGGTCTGGTCTGCGAAGTATTCGACGCGAATGGTGTCGAAGTTGTTTCGCCCAATATTGAATGGCAGATCCTTGCCCCAGTAATCGTCACGCCGTTTGTACACGATCCGACGATTAATGTCGTAGCTGTCCAGTTTATACGGGCCCGACCCCACGGCCACTTCTAGGCGGGGTTCGTCCAAACGGCGCGAGTCGTCCGCCTCGAACCAGGCTTTCGAAAACACCGGCGTGGCCCCAACGGTTTCGATCAGGCTGCGTCGCGTCACCTCGGGGTTAAACGTGAATTTGACCGTGTGGTCATCCAACGCCTCGGCCCCCGTGACCATGCGCCCTACCGCTTGCGCGTATGACGGCAACCCCTGTTCGATGAACAGACGGTGGCTGTAAACCACATCCTCGGCCGTAACCGGGGTGCCATCCCAGAACATCGCCTCGGGCCGAAGGTGGAAAATGACGTAGTTTCGGCCTTCGTCATATTCCAGGCTTTCCGCAAGGACGCCATAATACTGACCCACGCTGTCATCTGCACTTTCGAACAGGCGGTCATATTGAATGGTGGTCAAGGCTCCGCTGCGGCCTTTGCGCGAATAAGGGTTCAGCGAGTCGAATGTTCCAGACGCCGCCAATGACAACTCTCCGCCTTTCGGCGCATCCGGATTGACGTAGTTCAGATGCGGATAATCGGCCGGATAGTCCAGATTTCCAAAGTAGGAATACCCGTGGCTGCGCGTGATGTTCTCGTCATTCGCCTGCGCAATTCCTACCGATCCAAAAGCGGTGGCTGCCATCATTCCCAGAACCGCCCCCCAATGCCGAACGGTCATCTCGCGCGAAGCAGGCAGGAGGGGTTTCATATGGCTCGTCCTCTGGATCGTTGTCATCTTCTATGTCGGTCCGGCTAGCTAAATCGCCAGCCTTGGATGATTCAAGTTTAGAATGCGTGAACGCTTTGTGAAGATTTTCGGCACAAAAAAAGCCGCTGCACAAGGCAACGGCTTTGGGATTTTCACATTCGTGAGGGCAATCAGTTGCCGATGGTCTGCAGGTAAGCAATCACATCCGCGCGCTCTTGCGGCTTTTTCAGGCCCGCAAAGCTCATGGTCGTGCCCGAGATATAGTCGCTGGGGCGTGTCAGGAACGCGTCCAGGGCTTCGGGTGTCCAGTTGCCGCCATGCGCAAGCATGCCTGCCGAGTAACCGCCAAAACCCTCGGCCGTGCCCAGCGGACGGTCCACTACGCCGTACAGGTACGGGCCGGTGCCGTTTGCGCCATCTTCCAGCTTGTGGCACGCGGTGCACTTGCGGAAGACTTTTGCGCCTTTTTCGACGTCGGCGGCGGCCAGCAGATCCTCGAATACCACCTCTTCGCCGTCGGCGCTTTCGCCCGAACTTTCGGTTTCGATGATATATGCGGCCTGCGCATCACCGTGGCCACCATGCGAATGGTAAAGGATGTCGCCACCCCATTTGGCAAGAAGCAGCACCAGGAAAGTGCCGAACAGGCCTGCTGCGGCCTTGGTAACTGTCATCGTGTCGAACATTGATCGCGTGTCCATTTCAGCTGTCTGTGCAGGTGTCTAAGGCTTCCCCTGACGAGAGGCAAGGTATAGACACCGCGACGAAACGCCCAATTCTGGAACTTGTTGCACGGAATCGACCAAATGACCAATCGCATTGCTTTTCAAGGCGAACCCGGCGCCTACAGTCACGAGGCCTGCCGCAACGCGCGCCCGGAAATGGAGGCCCTGCCCTGCCGCACCTTCGAGGATGTGATCGAATCGGTCCGCTCGGGCGAGGCTGATCTGGCGATGCTGCCGGTGGAAAACACGACCTACGGGCGGGTGGCCGATATTCACCGGCTGTTGCCGCACAGCGGTCTGCATATCATCGAAGAGGCGTTTGTTCGGGTGCATATCAACCTGCTCGCTGTGCCGGGTGCAAAGCTGGAAGACATCACCGAGGCGCATTCGCATCTTGTGCTGCTGCCCCAATGTGCAGGGTTCCTGCGCGAACACGACATTCGCGGACGCGTCAGCCCCGATAACGCACGTGCCGCGCGCGAAGTGTCCGAGGCCGGTGACATTCATTCCGCCGCGCTGGCCAGCGAACTGGCCGGAGAGATTTACGGCCTGAACGTTCTGGCCCGCCATATCGAGGATCACGGCGACAACACCACGCGCTTTTTGCTGATGTCCCGCCAGGCCGACCTGTCGCGCCGGGGGGCGCATGAGATGATCACCAGCTTCGTGTTTCAGGTGCGCAACATCCCGGCCGCGCTATACAAGGCCATGGGCGGCTTTGCCACCAACGGCATCAACATGACCAAGCTGGAAAGCTACATGCTGGACGGCTCGTTCACAGCGACGCAGTTCTACGCGGATATCGTCGGGCACCCGGACGACCGGAACGTGCAACTGGCCATGGACGAGCTTGAGCACTTTACAACCAATGTCGAGATCCTGGGCGTCTACCCGGCAGCGCAACCGCGCGGTTGATGTTAGGTAGTCCCGTTTGGGTTGGGTGGCACACTGGCCGCCTGAGCCGCGCCCTAAGCCCCGTGTTTATGGCGCTGCTCCAGCTCTCGGGCGAACTCGCCCAAGCGGATTTGGAATTGCTTGCGGAAACGGGCCTGCCCCAGCTTCATTGATTGCAGCAGAAGGCGGGCAGGCAGTGATTTCGCGCTTAGGGA
Source organism: Ruegeria sp. BG5 (assembly GCF_056538425.1). Taxonomy (NCBI): domain Bacteria; kingdom Pseudomonadati; phylum Pseudomonadota; class Alphaproteobacteria; order Rhodobacterales; family Roseobacteraceae; genus Ruegeria; species Ruegeria sp. BG5. The sequence goes on from NZ_JBQFTC010000007.1 coordinate 44,995, forward strand.
CATTTCGACGCTCAGGCGGGTTCTGCGTTGTGACAGAGCCAGAAAATCAACGGTGGTAATGCCGCTCATGCCTTTGCTGTTGGCTTCGAACCGCATCTGCGCAGGACGGTCGCAATCGGTCATCACAACAGACATCTGACGCGGCTTGCCGCGCAGCTTGAACTCGGTCTCCCAAGTGGCGCCGGCCTCGACCGGGACGCCTTGGGTTGTGCGCCGAACATCGATGCCGCGCCGCATGGCCATACGCTCGAACCGTTCGAAATCGGCAACCATTTCGAATACCGAATTGATCGGGGCTTCGATATCTTCGCGCGCTGAAAACTGCATGTCTGCCTTTGCTGCCTTTTGTCCAGTTTTTCCTTAGTCCAGCGTGTCCGCAAGCCAGTTTTGCAACAGAAAATGCGCGATGGCCCCTTTTCGAGCGGGCAGCAGGGTTGGATGCTCGCCTGCGAAAGCCTGCATCATTTCCGTTTTGCTGACCCACATCGCGTCTTCAATCTCGACCGGATCGATCAAGATGTCACGCGACAGCGCCTCGCCCGCGCAGCCGAACATCAGCGAGGCCGGGAACGGCCAGGGTTGGCTGGACAGGTACGACACCGTGCCGACCGGCACGCCTGCCTCTTCCATCACCTCGCGCCGTACGGCGGCCTCAAGCGTTTCGCCCGGTTCGACAAAGCCGGCCAGCAGTGAATACATCCCCTCGGGCCAGCCGGGCGAGCGGCCCATCAGCACCGCGTCACCATGGGTGATCAGCATGATGACAACCGGGTCCGTACGCGGAAAATGCTGCGCGCCGCAGGTCGGGCAACTGCGCTGCCACCCGGCCTGCGAGATTTCACTGGGCGCACCGCATTTGGCGCAGAATTTATGCGTTTCATGCCAGCCGATTACCGCCTTGGCCGTCGCCGCCAGTTCGGCATCAAGGGGCGACAGGCGAGTCATGATCCGGCGCAATTCGGCAAAGACATGGCCTTCGGGCAGGTCGGGATGTTGCTGTTCGGTCTTATCGACAAACGCGCCAACACCGGTCAGGTCCAGCCCTTCGGCGGCCCAGTCCGAAATATCCAGCGCAAACAGTGGGGCATCTGAAGCATCCAGCCCCAGAAAGATCGGGGCAGAAACAACTCCGCCGGGTCCGCACGTGATCAGGGGATGAGACATGGGCTGCAAAGCCAACCGATCCAGCCTGTCACCCTGCACCAGCAGTTTACCGCGCCACAACAGAACACATCTGGCTGCCGGATCGCCTTGTGCTTGCGACAACTTCTCGGCGTCGCCCCGAATATGGGCTGCACGATTCAGACCCGCGCCACCGAAAGTCACCTGTTCTGCATTTATCATCACCTGCCCCTTCGGCTTTGCTGACAGGGCTGCCATGACTGCCCCGGCGTTGCAATGGCCTTTCGCGGTGCCGGGCCATGCGCGGCCAGAGGCAATGCTTGCACAGGCCTGGAAACATTGGCATTAAGTCTACCAATTGTTGATTTTGATTTAGCACCAGCATCCAATAGTAGAATTCAAGAGTGAAAACTGGACCTTTTAGACCGGGTCAAACTGAAAGTTCGGATGTGCATATTCGTATCCTCGCGACAACTGATCTGCACATGAATCTGACCGGTTTCGACTATTACTCGGATCAGCCGGACCCCACGATTGGATTCACGCGAACCGCCAGTCTGATCCGCACGGCGAGAGCAGAAGCAGACGGCGCGCTTGTTTTGCTGTTCGACAATGGCGATGCGCTTCAGGGCACGCCGCTGGGCGATCAGGCGGCACAGGACCCTGACGGCCATCCAATGATGCAAGGGTTTGCGGCCCTGCACTATGACGCCGTCGGGCTTGGCAATCACGATTTCGGCTTTGGGTTGGAGGTGCTGGACACTGTCCTTGATCAGGCTCCATGTCCTGTCCTGTGCAGCAATATGCGCCGCCGGTCGGAGGTTTCGCAAAGCTGGCAGGGCCATGCGGTGCTTGACCGATCGATTTCGCTGAACGGGCAAGACATTCCCATCCGCGTGGGCGTGTTGTCGGTTCTGCCCCCTCAGACCACGCAATGGGAAGCGCATCATCTGGGCGATGACATCGCGGTCGAGGACTGTCTGAGCGCGGCGCGACGCACCGTGCAGACCCTGAAATCGGCGGGGTGTGATCTGGTCATCGCGCTGGCCCATTCCGGCCTCGGTCAGGATCAGGAAGCACCGGGGCTGGAGAATGCCGTGATCCCACTGGCCGCCATTGACGGCATTGACGCCCTAGTGGCCGGGCACACACACCTGACCCTTCCCGGCAACGACCACCGGGGGCTGGCCCATGTCGACCCTGAGGCCGGATTGGTCCATGGCAAACCGGTTGTCATGCCCGGGTCCGCAGGAAATCATCTGGGCGTGATTGATCTGAACCTGTCCCACTCTGCCGATCTCGGGTGGCAAATCACCGACCAGCAGGTCGGGTTGAGACCGCTTCGCCAAAACAACTCCGCCCCTGAAACGCCAGAGGACCCCGACATGGTCCGGCTTTTTGCACCCGTGCACGCCCGAACCCGCACCAAGATGGCCGAGCCGGTGGCGCGAATCGCAAAACCGATGCACAGCTTTTTCAGCTTTTGCGCCGTTGATCGGGGGCTGGCATTGGTGGCCTCGGCGCAGGCCGCCGCCTTGCGCCCCTATCTGTCCGGCACCGCACTGGCCAATATGCCCATGTTGTCCGCCGTTTCGCCCTATAAATGCGGCGGTCGGTCCGGGCCGCGCTATTACACCGATGTCCCGGCGGGCGAGGTTTGTTTGCGCCACATTGCGGACCTTTACGTCTTTCCGAACGAACTGAGGGCGGTGAAGGTCAGCGGCGCTCAGGTGCTGGACTGGCTTGAGATGTCGGCGGGTCTTTTCAACACCATGCGTCGCGACGCCGAGACCGATCTGATCGACCCCGGTCGGGTTGGGTACAATTTCGACCTTCTCTTTGGCCTGACCTACCAGATCGACCCGTTCTACCCGGCCCGGTTTGACGCTCAGGGGCAGTTGATCGACAATTCTCACCGCCGCATCCGGCAGGCCAGAATTGACGGGTCTACGCTTGACCCCAATCAGGATTTTGTGGTCGCGCTCAACAATTACCGCGCCAATGGTGGCGGGCATTTCCCGTTTGTGGAAACGGCAGAGCCGATCAACCTGCCTGCAATAGATATCAAGCGAATCCTACGCGATTATCTGACCGGGTACCTGCCCGCCGACCCGCTGTCTCAGGCGGTTTATCCGTTTTCGTACACGCCGCAGGCCGGGGTTCAGGCAATCCTCAGTACGGGGCCCGGCGCGCTGAAGTACCTGCCCGAATTGCAGAACTACGACCCTATCGTTCTGGACCCGGACCCGCAGGGGTTCGAACGCATCCGGCTGACACTCTGACGGGTTGTCATTTTCCCCAGGCTTCCCTATATCAAGCGCTGAGAGGTTGGCGCGGGCGAGCGCCTCGCCAACCTGGTCAGGTCCGGAAGGAAGCAGCCACAACGAGCCCCGCTTGGGTCGATGTCCAACCTCTCACCTTTCCCCCACGTATCCGCTCATCAGCACAATCAGGCAACCAACCGGGGCCAGATTGCCGAATTCCGGCGGGCAAATGCGCCGATATGGCCGATCTCTTTCACTCCGAACTCCTTGGGTGACAACAGGTGCCGCCGCGCGTCCGGCCCATACAGATCCACCAGACGCCATACGGCTTGTGGCGGGACGGTCTGATCGTCGTCGCTGGTGAACAGATCTACCGGAACACCCAGATCCGCCCAGCGCGCCAGTGGCAGTTTTTGCCCGATCTCAGGCACATAATTCAAAGGTGCGGTGCACCACCTGCGCCATTGCCAATAGACAGAGCCCGGCAGATCGGCACCGAACCCAATGGCTTTGCCGGGCAGATACCCCAGGGCTTTCACAAGCAGCGGTACATGCCCATGCCAGAACGCCCAGGCCAACCCCCGATAGGGCCATGGGTGATCGGACAGCGTCACCAACCCCGAGCAAACACAGATCATCCGGTCGATCTGGTCGATATCCGGCTGAATCGGCCCCAGCATTCCGCCGACGGAATGACCAATGCTCCACTGCCGGGCGTCGGGAAACCTTCGGCGCATCTCGGCCCGTGCTGCGGGCATATCGATCAGGGCCCAGTCCGACATCGTGACCTGCGAGTCGCGCATGGGGCCGGAAACAGAGTGACCGAAATCGCGATAGTCATACGTCAGGCAGGCCATGCCACGCTGGGCTGCCAACCACCGGGCAAAGTGCTGGTAGTAGTCGCGCGGCACACCGGTCGCCCCGTTCAGAACCACCACCGTGTCGGGATCAGTAAAAGGCCGATACATCCGCGCCGACAGCTGGGCCGGACCAGCGGGAAACTGGAAATCCTCGATCTTCACGTGCTGCTGCGTGTCCAACATCGAACCTGCGGGCCTTTCTGAACCAATCGGTTTACCTGCCCAAGAGGCACAACAACCCGCAGCCGAGTCAACCCTGCTGCCACTTGACCACACGTCGCCCGGCACAAGACTTGTGTACGTGACACCCAAAACCGCGCTTGACTCAGAACGCGAACAGACGCTAGCGGTTGTGTGATGGTTTCCGATCCACACAATGGGTCGGGATGAAAAGGGAACACGGTGCGGTTCTGCCCGGTCAAACCGGAACGAACCAAGGCCGCGACTGCCCCCGCAACTGTAAGCGGTAAGCGATGCCGGAATGCCACTGGCCGAAAGGCTGGGAAGGTCGGCAAAGCAACGACCCGCAAGTCAGGAGACCTGCCATCATCAACGTAACCGAAACTCGGGCGGGGTGTCCGGGCAGGTCCTGACAGCGCATAGCTGAACCGCCTGCCAACGTCCCCGTCCGCCGCGCGGAGGGCGCAGGATGATCTGGAAGACAAAAACCCACAAATACGTGGCGACCATTTGCCAACGCACAGGCGGGCCCTGCCCCGCAATGGCGCGCATGGCGCGCGCGCTGGCCGAGGCAATGAACAAGGCCGACCACGTCACCAGCGAAGGATTTGAAATCGAAGGCAGCAGCGACCTGACTCATTGCGCGCAAGGGTGCATGGCCCGCTTTCGCGCAGGACCTGAACAGATACGCATCTTCTGCGGGACCGAGGCGGACACGCCGATCCAAACGCTGGATACATATGCCGACCTGATTTTTGACGAGACATGCGCGGCCCTTCCGTCCGGGGCCTTGCCAAGAACACCTTGCGCCATGCTTGAGGTCTTGGCCCTGAGACCTTCAAGACCAGTCCAGGAACCGGCACGGGTATCAGCCTGAGCGCGCATCCAAAGGTGCGTGGGTCGCATTCGTGGCCCATGCCATCTGCTCGTCGGTTTCCACCGCGCAGGGGCGCAGGGCCCGCAACCGGGCCAGCGCCTTGTCTGCCGGTTCCCCGCATTCCAGCATCAGGCGCAAGACCACCATACCGGATCGCCCGCACCCACCCCGGCAATGCACCAGCACCCGGCCACCGCCGGACAAAGCCTGCCGCGCCGATGCGCTGACCGACCCCCACCGATCCTGAACGGCGCGCGGCGGGGCGCCAAAATCCTCGACCGGCAAATGAACCCATCTGCTGGCGCGGCCCTGAATGTCACTGCCAAAGGTCCGGGCCCCGTCCTGCAGCATCTCAACTTCCGTGGTCATCGAGATCACAAGACCGGGTTTCCAATCCGCAATAGTATCCAGATCGCCCGCGTAATCTCCGCCGCGTCCCGGCATCGAGGTCAGCGCAAGTGTTCCGCCTCCGACTTGCAGCGCGTAGACGACCAGTTGCGACATCAAAGATTTCCTCCCAAACCCAAGCCTGCTTGTAAAATGTGCTTCAAAAATACTGAGATTCCAGTTTACGCCGATCTCGGGTCTTTCCAAACCAAATTTCCCCGACCCTGCGGTGGACGCGGGCGGCAGCGGCCACTACGCTGCGACGACGTCCCGAATCCGCCAGAGCAGACATGACCGACACAGACAGCCCCGCCTATCAGGTTCTCGCCCGCAAATACCGTCCGGAAACCTTTGCTGATCTGGTGGGGCAGGATGCCATGGTGCGCACGCTTAAGAATGCGTTCGAAGCCGACCGCATAGCGCAAGCCTTTGTCATGACCGGCATTCGCGGCACCGGCAAGACAACCACGGCGCGGATCATCGCCAAGGGCATGAACTGCATCGGCTCCGATGGTGCGGGCGGCCCCACAACCGAACCCTGCGGCGTCTGCGAACATTGCACCGCGATCATGGAAGGCCGCCATGTCGACGTGATGGAGATGGACGCCGCCAGCCGTACCGGCGTCAATGATATTCGCGAGATCATCGACAGCGTCCGCTACCGCGCCGCCTCGGCCCGCTATAAAATCTATATCATCGACGAGGTTCACATGCTCTCGACCAGCGCCTTCAACGCGCTGCTCAAGACGCTGGAGGAACCGCCCGAGCATGTGAAGTTCATCTTCGCCACCACCGAAATCCGCAAGGTGCCGGTGACGGTTCTGTCCCGCTGCCAACGCTTCGACCTGCGCCGGATCGAGCCCGAGGATATGATCGGCCTGCTGCAAAAGATCGCCAGCGCCGAAGGGGCCGAGATTGCCGAGGACGCGCTGGCCTTGATCACCCGCGCGGCCGAGGGGTCTGCCCGGGATGCAACCTCGCTGCTGGATCAGGCGATCTCGCACGGGGCCGGGGAAACTACCGCCAATCAGGTCCGCGCCATGTTGGGACTGGCCGACCGTGGCCGGGTGCTGGACCTGATGGATATGATCCTGCGCGGCGATGCCGCCGGGGCCTTGACCGAGCTTAGCGCGCAATATGCCGAAGGGGCCGACCCGCTGGCGGTGCTGCGTGATCTGGCCGAGATCACCCATTGGGTCTCGGTCGTCAAAATCACGCCGGACGCAGCCGAGGATCCGACGGTATCCCCTGACGAGCGCGCCCGTGGCCAGCAGATGGCTGACGCCCTGCCCATGCGAGTACTGACCCGCATGTGGCAAATGCTGTTGAAGGCGCTGGAGGAGGTCTCGGCCGCCCCCAACGCCATGATGGCCGCCGAAATGGCAGTGATCCGTCTGACCCATGTGGCCGACCTGCCCAGCCCGGAAGAACTGATCAAACGTCTGCAGGATACACCTGCGCCACCAAATGGCGGACCGGGCGGCGGTATGCCGATCCACGGTAACGGCACGGCACCGGTTGAAGCGCGCGCAGCACCGACCTATGCGCCTGCGCCTCGCGGGGCAGGGGGTGCTCCGGTCGCGGCGCTGGCCCAGGACACGCAGGCCGCTTTGGCGCGCTATCCCAGTTTCGATCACGTTGTCGAACTGATCCGCGTCAACCGTGATGTGAAACTGTTGGTCGAGGTCGAAAATGGCGTGCGGCTGGTTTCCTATCAGCCGGGACGCATCGAGTTTACGCCTGCGCCGCAAGCCCCGACGGATCTGGCCCCACGGTTGGGCTCGGCCCTGCAGCGGTGGACAGGCAATCGCTGGGCCGTGTCGATTGTGTCCGATGGCGACGCGCCGACGATTGCCGAGATTCGCGACAGGGCGGAACTGGCGCTGAAAGAAGAAGCCTCGGAACACCCGCTGGTTCAAGCCGTTCTGGCGCATTTCCCAAAGGCCAAGATCACCAGAATAGAAACCCCCGAACAACGCGCGGCACAGGTCGAAACCGAAGCCCTGCCAGAGGTCGAGGATGAATGGGACCCGTTCGAAGAGGATTAAGTCGACCCCCGCCCCATGATCGAGGAGCCTGATGCGCACAACCCCGCTGCACCCCAAATTCGGCCTGATTGTTCATGACGTCGACCTGCGCGAGGTCACGCAGGATAACCTCTACCCCCAGATCCGGCACGCCTTCGAAACGCATTCCGCCCTGCTTTTTTCGGGGCAGAGCATCTCGGATGACGATCACATGCGTCTGGGCGAACTGTTTGGGCCGCTGGAAAACCGGGAACAGATGGCGGCGGGGCGCGATGTGGAGTTTCAGGTGTCGGAACTGTCCAATCAGACAGAGGACGGCTTGCGCGCCCGCGACGATCTGCGCCTGCTGGATTTGCAGGCCAATATGCTGTGGCACACAGACAGCACATTCCTGCCTACCCCTGCACTGATCAATATTCTGACCGCCCTCGTGGTCCCACCCAGCGGCGGCGAGACGGAACTTGCCTCGACACGCGCTGCCTGGGCCGAGATGCCCGGCCACCTGAAAGAACCGCTGCAAGACGCCATCATCTGGCACAGGCTGTCGCATTCCCGCATGAAAATCGATGCCGATCTGGCAGCCCTGCCCCGGATGACCCGCTGGCCCGATCGGCCCTGGCGGGCAATCTGGCCGAACCCCGTGACGGGCGAAGAGGCCCTGTTCATAGCATCCCACGCCTTCGCCATCGAAGGGCTGGGGCACAAGGAAAGCCAGGCCATTCTGGACGAGGCCATCGCCTTTTGCACCCGGCCCGAATATGTCTATTCGCATCAATGGACCGCGGGCGACGTCCTGATCTGGGACGAGCGGGCGACGCTGCACCGTGGGCGGCCTTGGGATTACAACCATCCGCGCACGTTGCGGTCGATCTGCTGTTCCGTAACCGAAACGGACGGGCTGAACCGCGTTCGCATGGTGTGATCCGATTCCCGGAACACTCCCGCGCCCGCCACGGGCCATCGGCTGACGCCGATGCCCCTGAGCGGCCTTGGGCCCGGCAGCGCGCGGGCAAGGCCCGCGCGCTGCCGGGCCCAACGGAAGGAAAGGTCTTGCCAAAGACCTTGACGACGGGCGGGAGCATTTCTGACCCCTTGTGCCATGCCATCGCGGCCCGTATTTAGGCATCAAGCAAAGATACAGGAGAATTCGGATGCTCAAAGGACTCGGCGGTCTGGGCGATATGGCCAAGATGATGAAATCCGCGCAGGATTTGCAGACCAAAATGACCGACATGCAGGAAGAACTGAACACCATCATGGTGGTCGGTGAGTCCGGCGCAGGTCTGGTCAAGGCAACCGCCACCGCAAAAGGCGAACTCAAAGGCCTGGACATCGACCCATCGATCTTCAACGGCGACGACAAGGAAGTGGTCGAGGACCTGATCCTGGCCGCGATCAAGGACGCACAGACCAAAGCGGCCGAGCGTTCGCAGGCAGAGATGGCCAAGCTGACCGAAAGCATGGGCCTGCCCGCAGATATCAAGCTGCCGTTCTGATCTTCATCTTTTCCCAAATACTCCCGCCGGAGGCCTCCTCCGGCGCCACACAGGACAGGCCGTGAGTTCGAACAGCGACATTGACAACCTGATCGACCTGATGGCCAAGCTGCCCGGCCTCGGCCCCCGTTCGGCCCGCCGCGCGGTGTTGCACCTGATCCGCAAACGCGCCCTGCTGCTGACGCCCCTTTCGGACGCCATGCAGCAGGTCGCCGTCACCGCCCGCGAATGCCTGAATTGCGGCAATGTGGGCACCACCGACATCTGCGACATCTGCAATAACGAGGCCCGCGCGACAGGAGAGCTGTGCGTGGTCGAGGACGTTGCCGACCTCTGGGCAATGGAACGCGCCGGGGTGTTCAAAGGTCGTTACCACGTGCTGGGCGGCACGCTGTCTGCGCTGGACGGGGTCGGCCCGGACGAGCTGCGCATCCCCCGCCTTAAGGACCGCGTCGTGGCCGAAGGCATCACCGAGGTCATCCTGGCCCTGAATGCCACCGTCGATGGCCAGACCACCGCCCATTACATCGCCGATCAGTTGGAGGGGCAGGTCCGCCTGACCTCGCTGGCGCAGGGTGTGCCGATTGGGGGCGAGTTGGACTATCTTGATGACGGGACGATTACGGCGGCGTTGAGGGCACGGAAGGAGTTGTAACCGGACATGAGAGGCAAGCGTCAATACATGCCGTCCGTTTCGTCAATTAAGATTGGTGGTCCAAAATAATCCGCCCTAAAGCTGATCCTCACACCGCCTAGGTTTTCTATCCTTAACGTCAAACCAAGCGTTTCATTTCTGAACGAACCTTTTAGGTACCCTTCAAAGCCGTCAATACTACCGACCCACCCGTTTGCTTCGGACAACCTGTGCTCAGCCCACTTCTTTAGTTCTTCAACGCGTGTCCCGTCCAATAACAGCTCGGGCCAACTTGTGTTCTCGCAGTTGTAAACACCGTAGCCCGCATATGGGCTGCCCTCAGTTGCATAGGGCCAGTCAAAAACGTGCAATCGAGCTGCGAAATCACCTAAAACAAGATAGAACCCGTGGTGGTCTCCTTCCTTGCCGTCAGGTGTCCCGCCATTCCAAGCACTTTCACTTTTGGTCAGGAAGTAACCCAAGCAGACATCTGCTCCCCAAACTGCAAGATCCGAACTTTCAAACGGCTGCCATTCTTGGTCCCAGATAGGTGGATCAAGCAGAGATGGCCCCTTTCGGCATTCGTAGGTTTCGCAATACTCATGGGGTTCTAAAAAATACTTTTTGTAATCGTTGGAATCTGCGGAGACCGACGAAACCGCTGCTGCGGAAAAAGTACAAAGCACAAAAAGAAACCTGCTTGCTAGCATTCGGTAATACCTGTTTTGAAGATCAAACTGCTTTTGCCGGTGCAAAAAACCGGCGTTCAGTAAAAACTCACATCCGAATTAGGTTCGGTCAATCCAATGATCCGGCACAGCAACTAGATAACATCTTTGTTCAGCTTTGCGTGTCAAATAGAGTTCTGACTGAGCTAAAATTGATTCTGGATAAAACATAATGACCCGCCTTCTCGCCCTCACCCTCGCCGCCTTCACCGCAACCGCCACCCTCGCCCAACAACTCGTCGACAAAGGCTTTGTCGAAGGCTGGAACATCATGATGGACCCTGCGCTTGGGAACGGGTGTCTGATTCAGACGGTGTATCAGGACCTCTCGGTCGTCAGGCTGGGCTATGACGCGCTGGACAATCGCGGGTATTTCACCGTGTTCAACAAGGCCTGGGGCGAGATTGAACCCGGCCAAAGCTATCCGATCCGGTTCGAGCTCGACGGCAAAAGCTTTGATGCCACCGCAATCGGCTTCAAACAGGATCGTGTCCCCGGCGCAACCGTGTTCTTCACCGACCGGGAATTTGTCGCGGCGATTGCGCAGAACAAGACGATGACCGTCTATAACCCCGCAGGTGAAACCGTGATGGCGATTGATCTGAAAGGTACCGCGAAGGCGCTGGAATACGCGCGGGAGTGTCAGAACAAAACGCTCTAACGCACCGGATCGAACAACGCGTCCTTGGCGGTGCAGTCCCGGATCACATCCCGCCCGCAGGGAACCGGGTCCAGATCGCGGGACAGGCATAGGCGGACCTCTTCGATATAGCCTTGCTTGCAGGTGATGGTGATCATGTCGCGTTCCAGCCCCGGATTGGCTTTCAAGAACGCCTCTTCCACCACCGACGCGGGCAGTTTGACCGTTGCATCCAGCTTCCGGAACACCTCAGGCCGCTGAACACGGTCATAAGCCTCTCGCGACAGGGCGAAATAGGCTGGCGCGGACAGGCCCGAGCAGGTTCCGTGTTTCTTCCACTGGTGCCATGCAAGACCAGCGCTGCCCTGAATATCCTCCATCCCGCGGGTCATGGAGCGGGACGGCTGAGCCTCGGGCGTGCGGCAATAAGACGGCCAGCCCTGATGGAATTGCGGCCATAGCCCATGCAGAATCCATCCGTGATCATGCCGCGCATCGCATTGGTCGGACCCGCGCGCATCCCCTTCGCGGGCGCACCAGTTCGGCGACCAGCTGAGCGACAGGACATAGTAGTCAAATTCTCCGGCAGGTTCGCCATCTGCTCTCAGAACTGTGGGGGTTGCCACAGTGGCGGCAAATGCCAATGCGGCTGCAAGAAAGGTCAGAAATGACTGCATGAGGGGTATCGCGCCTGTAGAGCCTTGGGTATCGGCCAATTTAGCCGTCAGACCAGTGCGTAAGGCAAGGCCCATTCTGGCCACAGAATCGGCGCGCCGAATGTCCGGCACGCCAACGGGGGTTCAGAATTCATAAGCCAGCAGCGCGCCCAGTGTCTGGGTTTGCACACCCTCCTCATCGCCATAGCGATAGGCCAGCGACACACCCAGATTATCGGCCAGCGGCCATTCGGCAGATACGGTTGCCAGCGTATCTGTCCGAGCATTCTCGACATCGCGCACCACAAAAACGCCGGACAGAATAACCGGGCCAACCGGAACCGCAGCGCCCAGCGTTGCGTAAGTGGCCGAGTCCGGGCGGCCGTCGAATTCATCGAAATAGGCAACCTCGCCCAACAGCTCGACCTCGGTGCCGCCCGCGTCCAGCAGATGAACCAGCCCGAAGACAACGCCGGACTGGTCGGCCTGATCGCCTTCACCGGCGGCCTGTTCCTGTACCGCCAGCGTGTAGGCCGTGTTGCCGATCTCACCCGCCAGCGACAGGGTAACGGATTCAATGTCGCTGGTGTTGGACACACCGCCATCCTCCAGGCGCGTTTGCCCGCGTTCGGTGAACAAAGAGTTGCTGAGGAATGTGCGATCCGTGGTGAAGGCTGCCAGCGTCAGCGCGTGCTCTCCGCCCAGCCCCGAGAAGGGCACGCTGACCGAGGCACCGACCCGTTCGGTGATCTCGTAATCTTCTGCAAAATCAACGCCAAAAACGCCCGGTGCCAGATCCCAGGCAAAGCCGAAGCTGGGGTTGAATTTACCCAGTGCAACTGCGGCGGAGCCGAAATCATAACCAAAATACAGCTCTTCTGCGTAAAGGCCCTGATCTTCGAAAAAGCGGTCATTGGTGGCGTCTTCGACCGGCTCGTACACCAGTGTGGATTGTAGCGAGAACCGGTCGGTGAACTGATAGCCGAACGCGCCCTCGATGGTGGCGAAGGTATCGGTTAGCTCGGCATCTGGATCGTCGGCGTCAAAGGTAAAGTCGCTTTCCAGTTCGACGCTGATCTCGGATGAAAACCGGCTGTCCTGAGCAAATCCGGCGGTGGCAAGAACGAAGAACGGCAAGCTGAGAAGGCTGCTTGTGCGTGTCATGTAAGGTATCCTTTTTGGGTTCCTGTTCAGGTGGTCTCCAAAGGACCCAGCCGGATCGCATGCGCGCACGCACAACCGGGCCGCAGTCTTGTGCGGCACATAAGTGTTGGTCAGGGACGGTTTGGAAATCCTGGCTGAACAGAACGAACCTGTTTAGCGTGGTCCCGCCATATGATCCCGGCCCCGGGGCATGTCATATCGCGACGCTCGTGACAGAAACCTTGCTAAGCGGCTGTAATCAATAAATATTAGCCAAAACCTCACGGCCCGCTGCACAAGATCACACCGCGACGTGATGGGGCGTGACAGGCTTTGAAGCGGGTGGCGTTGTGCCCAACCAACAGCCGGGCGCATTCGGCCCTTCCCTTCTGGCCGTTGCGCGACTATATACGGGCCAAGTTCCCCGACAACGGAAACCTGCCCCAAGACCTCGGGGCCGCCGAATTCCGGCGACGGGACAGATGTATGTATAGGAGACGGGCTGATGGCAAAACCGCTTATGGCCAAGGCCACCGCCGTATGGCTGGTGGACAACACCACGATCAGCTTCAAGCAGATCGCGGATTTCGTAGGAATGCACGAGCTGGAAGTGCAGGGCATCGCCGATGGCGATGTGGCTGCTGGCGTGAAGGGCTTTGACCCGATTGCCAACAACCAGCTGACCCAGGAAGAGATCGACGCCGCGCAGAACAACCCGCTGCACAAGCTGAAGCTCAAGTTCAACCCGTCTGCGGCAGGCGAGGAAAAGCGCCGTGGCCCGCGTTATACTCCGCTGTCCAAACGGCAGGACCGTCCGAACTCGATCCTGTGGCTGGTCAAGTTCCATCCGGAACTGAGCGACGGTCAGATCGCCAAGCTTGTGGGCACCACCAAGCCGACCATCCAGTCGATCCGCGAACGCACCCATTGGAACATTGCCAACATGCAGCCCATCGACCCGGTTGCGTTGGGCCTGTGCAAACAGTCCGAACTGGACGCCGTGGTGCAGAAGGCCGCCGCGAAGAAAGCCGCCGAAGGCGGCGTCATGAGCGATGACGAGCGCCGCAAGCTGGTCTCGACCGAGCAGTCGCTTGAGATGGACGCGGCTCCGAAGATTCCGACGGCCATTGAAGGGCTCGAAACCTTCTCGCTGTCTGATGATCCGGAAGACGAGAAAGAAGACAGTGATCCGATCGTGGACGCCGACAGCTTCTTCAACCTGCCCAAAGGCGGCGGGGATGAGGAAGACGAGGATGATCTGCGCCCCTGATCCTGCCAGCCGCGGTCCGATCCGACCGGGGCACTGTCCTGAGGGAACCTCATGCTGAGCGTATTGTCTGCAGTTTTTGGCCCGCATCGCGCCGTGTCGATCTATGCCTTTCTGAAAACCTGGGGGCTGGGTTTGGCAGCGGCTGTGGTGATGGTGATCATCGTCAGCGGTCTTTATCTGCTGGGGGATGATGGCAAGCACGAACATCACTCGTTCATGACCGTCCCGGTGCTGTCCGCAACCGCGATCAATGGTGATCTGAAGAACGGCGTCATCGCCTCGGTCCGGTTGCCGGACGGGACGGCTGCGTCGATCACCTCGACCGAAGCGCCGGTGTCCCAGACGGTTGGCACCAGCGCCTGTGTTGAAAAACGGGTTTACGTCGAAAGCGGCGAGCCCAGATACCGGTTCAAACTTCCCAAGTTCTGCGAACCCGGCTGATCCGGGTCGCACCCAACAAAAAACCGCCCGGACCATGCGCCGGGCGGTTTTTTCGTTCAGATCATCTGGAACAGGATCCCGGCGACGATTGCCCCGCCGACCCCAAGGCCAAGATAGGTGGCGAAGACGCGCGGTTTCACCAGCGACCAGACTGCCGCCATAGCCGGGATCGAACTGACCGCTCCGGCAACCATAAAGGACATCGCGGCCCCTGCGGTCATCCCCTGCTCCATCAACCCCGCCAGAAGCGGCGGTGCCACGTAAGAGTTCAGGTAGGCCGGCATCCCAACCAGCGCCGCAACCACGATGGGCAGCACGCCTTCACCGCCCACAACGCGGGCAATCAGGTCGGCGGGCACGTAGCTGACCAGCAGTGCTTCGAGAACATAGGCCAGCGCCAGCCATTTCAGCAGGAAGACGCCGTTATGCACGAACTCAGAGCGGAACCGCTGACGGCGCTCGGGTTCCTGCCAGAATTTCCAGACCGGCTTGTCGTCCAGTTTGGGACCACAGCCGCAGCATCCGGCGGGCTTGTATTCCCGCAAGGGCTGGGCAAATGCGCCGCTGCGCATCAGCAGGCGGACAGCAAATCCTCCGAACAGGCCAAGCGCAACGGCGGCTACGGCCTTACCAATAGCAAAGGGCCAGCCCAGCGCGCCTGCCGTGATCAACAAAGTCGGCGGATCAATCAGCGGTGAGCTGAGCCAGAACGCCATCACGGCGGACAGTGGTGCGCCCAGCGCCAGCAGCCCCGCGATGAAAGGAATGACCTCGCAGGAACAGAACGGCGCAAGCCCGCCAAACAGGGCCGCCAGCAAGATCATCCGGGTTTCACGCCCCTCAAACGCGCGCGCCACCATGACCTCGGCCCCCGTGGCCTTGAGGTAGGACAGCAGCAAAACGGCAAACAGGATATACTGGCCCGTATGCGCCAGCGCCTTGGCTGCAAAGGTCACAACCTCAACCCAGTTGCCCGGATCCAACAGCGCCACCAGCGCCAGAATCGCAAAAATCAGCGCCCAGGGTGTCCTGATCAGATCCAACACGGCCTTGGCCGAGACCTTCGGGTTTTGCGTCAATTCAGCCATCGTTCGCGGCCTTCCCGACCTCATCGGCGCAGCATTCGCTGAGAATGAACTGCGCCAGATTTCGCAACTCGTCAAAGCAGGCGCGGTTGATCGTGCTGCGCCCGATTTTCTCCTGCTCGACCACACCACCAGCGGCCAGAAACCGCAGATGATGCGCCAGAGTCGATGGCGCGATTCCCGTGCGGTTCTGGATTTCGCCCACTGTCAGACCGGCCTCACCGGCGCGGACAAGCGTTTTCAGAACCTTCAGCCGCGCCTCGGACCCCATGGCCGAAAACCCTGCGGCAGCTGTTTCCCACATCTGAACTCTCCATTAAACTAGATTTCTAGTTATTTAGGTTGATTCCCTGTGCCCGTCAATCCGCACTGCAAATTTTCGGGAAAACCGTAAGTCCAGATTGCCCCACCAGTAAGTCCAATCTATAAGCGCCTATGGCAATCTCAATCGACACCTTCTTTCTTGAGCTTAACGGGCAAGGCACGCTGCAGGCGCAGATCCAGCAGATGATCGCCGAGGGCATCCTGTCCGGGCGGTTTCACGTGGGAGAAAAGCTGCCCTCATCCCGCAAACTGGCGGCGCATCTGGGTGTCAGCCGGATCACTGTCACGCTGGCCTATACCGAGCTTCTGGCGAATGATTATCTGACCGCAAAGGGGCGATCTGGCTATTACGTATCCGAGAATGCGCCCGTGCCGCCAAAATACACGCCGGTTCAGCGCAGCCAGGAAAATGTCGACTGGGACAATGCGCTGGCGCGCCGGTTTTCCGGCGGTGACATGCTGGCCAAACCCAGCGACTGGCGCACATATCGCTATCCTTTCATCTACGGGCAGGCCGACCGGACGCTGTTCGATCACGCCAACTGGCGGCTCTGCGCGGTGCGGGCACTGGGGCACAAGGATTTTGATTCCCTGACCGCCGACTATGCCGATCAGGACGACCCGCTGCTGGTCGAATTCATTGCCCGCCACACTCTGCCACGCCGGGGCATCACTGCCCGACCCGAAGAGATTCTGATCACGCTGGGGGCCCAGAATGCGCTGTGGCTGGCGTCGCGCATCCTGCTGGACCGCGGGCGCACGGCTGCGATTGAAGACCCGTGCTATTACGCGCTGCGGGAATTGCTGACCCATTCGGGCTGCACTATCGAGCCGATCCGCGTGGACAGCGACGGGCTGCCGCCTGCGGCACTGCCCGAAAGCACCGATGTGATTTTCACCACCCCCAGCCATCAAAGCCCGACAACCGCAACCATGCCCGTCAGCCGCCGGACCGAACTGCTGGAACGCGCCCGTGCCCTGAACGCGATGATTGTCGAAGATGATTACGAGTTCGAGATGGCCTACCTGAGCGCGCCGTCTCCGGCGCTGAAGTCGATGGATCGCGACGGGCGCGTGATCTATGTCGGCAGCTTTTCGAAATCGCTGTTTCCGGGGCTTCGGCTTGGCTACATGGTCGGGTCCGAGTCCTTTATCCGCGAAGCGCGCGCGCTAAGGTCGCTGGTGCTGCGCCACCCGCCGGGGCATGTGCAGCGTACAGCGGCCTATTTCCTGTCGCTTGGGCATTACGATGCCCAGATCAGGCGCATGTCCAACGCGCTGGCAAAACGGCGGGCCGCGCTGGATGACGCCGTGCAGACTCATAAGCTGGGCGTGGCCGGGCGCGGGCTGCTCGGCGGGTCGTCCATCTGGATGAAAGCCCCCGAACATATCGATACCACGCAGCTTGCCCGCAGGTTGCAGGATCAGGGTGTGCATATCGAACCGGGCGAGCCCTTCTTTTCGGGCGCGGACCGCCCCAAGAACTACTACCGACTGGGTTATTCCTCGATTGCGCCCGAACGCATCGCCCCCGGGATCAAGCAAATTGCCGATTCAATCCGGTCCGGCTAGGTCCAGACTGGATATATTCCGCTTTCCCGTCTGGCCCTAACGCCGACTGCACCCATGCGCCAAAACCATATCAAAGGCTGGGCAATGCACCCGGCCCAATTCACTCATGATTGGAGAGCGCACCGATGAAAATGACCACGGAAGAAGCCTTTGTTAAGGTTCTGCAAATGCACGGGATCGAACATGCGTTCGGGATCATTGGCTCGGCGATGATGCCGATCTCGGACCTGTTCCCGAAAGCCGGGATCATGTTCTGGGACTGCGCCCACGAGGGTTCGGGCGGTATGATGGCCGACGGTTACACCCGCGCCACCGGCAAAATGTCGATGATGATCGCGCAAAACGGCCCCGGCATCACCAACTTCGTGACCGCCGTTAAGACCGCTTACTGGAACCACACTCCGGTTCTGCTGGTCACTCCGCAGGCGGCCAACAAGACCATAGGTCAGGGCGGCTTCCAGGAGATGGAGCAGATGCGCATGTTCGCAGACTGCGTTGCCTATCAGGAAGAAGTACGTGACCCGTCGCGCGTGGCCGAGGTTCTGAACCGCGTGATCATGAACGCCAAGCGCGCCAGCGCCCCGGCGCAGCTGAACATCCCGCGCGATATGTGGACCCAGGTGATCGACATCGAACTGCCCAAGATCGTCGATTTTGAACGTCCTTCGGGCGGTGAAGATGCGGTTGCTGCGGCGGCCGAAATGCTGTCGAACGCAAAGAACCCTGTCATCCTGAACGGTGCCGGTGTTGTTCTGGCCGACGGCGGCATCGAAGCGTCGAAAGCCCTGGCCGAGCGTCTGGACGCCCCGGTTTGCGTTGGCTACCAGCACAACGACGCCTTCCCCGGTTCGCACCCGCTGTTTGCCGGTCCTCTGGGCTATAACGGCTCGAAAGCCGGTATGGAGCTGATCAGCGAAGCTGACGTGGTTCTGGCCCTCGGCACCCGCCTGAACCCGTTCTCGACCCTGCCCGGTTACGGCATCAACTACTGGCCGACAAACGCCAAGATCATTCAGGTCGATATCAACCCTGACCGCATTGGCCTGACCAAAGACGTCAGCGTTGGCATTATCGGTGACGCGGCCAAAGTCGCCAACGGCATCCTGTCCCGCCTGAGCGGCACTGCCGGTGACGAAGGCCGTCAGGCCCGTAAGGACCGCATCGCCCAGAAGAAATCCGCATGGGCGCAGGAACTGACCTCGATGACCCACGAGGATGACGATCCGGGCACCACCTGGAACGAGCGTGCCCGTGCAGCCAAGCCTGACTGGATGAGCCCTCGCATGGCGTGGCGCGCCATTCAGGCCGCGCTGCCGAAAGAGGCGATCATTTCGTCCGATATCGGCAACAACTGCGCCATCGGCAACGCGTATCCCGCGTTCGAAGAAGGCCGTAAGTACCTGGCCCCCGGCCTGTTCGGTCCCTGCGGTTACGGCCTGCCCGCCATCGTCGGCGCAAAAATCGGCCAGCCGGACGTTCCGGTTGTGGGCTTCGCCGGTGACGGTGCATTCGGTATCGCGGTGAACGAACTGACCGCAATCGGCCGCGAAGAATGGCCCGCCGTAACTCAGATCGTCTTCCGCAACTACCAGTGGGGTGCGGAAAAGCGGAACTCGACCCTGTGGTTTGACGACAACTTCGTCGGCACCGAGCTGGACACCAAAGTCTCTTATGCCGGTATCGCGCAGGCCTGTGGTCTGAAAGGCGTCGTTGCACGCACTCAGGACGAGCTGACCGCAGCGCTGAACCAGGCCATCGAGGATCAGAAGAACGGCATCACCACCCTGATCGAAGCCATGATCAACCAGGAATTGGGTGAGCCCTTCCGCCGTGACGCAATGAAGAAGCCGGTTGCTGTTGCAGGCATCGACGGCGCAGACATGACCCCGCAAGCCGAGGCCTGATCGCAGTGAAGCCCCTGCGTCAAATTCTTGGGGCTGCGACCAGTTCCAAAAAGATCATCGCCCTTGCCGAGGGCGATGATCCACGTGTTGTAGAAGGTGCGCTGAAAGCGCGTGCCGAAAACGCCGCCGACATCATCCTTGTGGGTGACCAGGCCAAAGTGACCGCTCTGCTGTCGGAACTGGGCGGAGCAGATGTTGACGGGATCGACATCCACGACCCGGCCACATCCCCCCACACAGATCGGTTCGCCGCGGCCTACTATGAGCTGCGCAAACACAAGGGCATGACGCCCGAAAAGGCGCGGGAATTGATCAAAAGCCGCCTGAACTATGCCGCGATGCTGGTCCATCTCGGGCTGGCTGATGGCACCGTGGGCGGCGCGGTTGAAACCACCTCGGACACGGTGCGCGCGGCGTTGCAGATCATCGGCAAGGCACCAAACGCCCATATGGTGTCCAGCTTCTTTCTGATGATCTATGACCGCGACCACCACGCGGTTCAGGGCGTTCATCTCTTTGCTGATTGCGGTCTGGTCGTTGATCCCGACGAACGGGAACTGGCCGAGATCGCACAGGCATCGGCTGCGTCCTACCATGTATTGACCGGAGACGCGCCGCGCGTTGCCATGCTGTCCTTCTCGACCAGCGGCAGCGCCAATCACCCCAAAGTTTCAAAGGTGATCGAAGCCACCCGAATCGCCAAAGCCGCCAGCCCGGATCTGCTGATCGACGGAGAGTTGCAGTTCGACGCCGCCTATGTGCCCGAAGTAGCCAGCAAAAAGGCCAAGGATTCCCCTCTGGAGGGGCAGGCGAATGTATTTGTCTTCCCCAACCTCGATGCCGGAAACCTGGGCTACAAGATCGCGCAGCGCATCGGCGGGGCCGAGGCCATCGGGCCGGTGCTGCAAGGCCTGGCGAAACCGGCAAACGACCTGTCTCGGGGTTGCTCTGCCGACGATGTGCTGCACATGATCGCAGTGACGGCAGTGCAGGCGCAACAGCCTGAAACCTAGAACCAGCCCGGACAAAAACCGGGCGACACAACGACTTTGACCTGACCGGAATGCCAGGAGGGTCTGATAACCAGCAAAAGGGACGTACATGAACCAGCCCGTTATCGACACCAGCCCCAAAGTCTCGGACGAGGTGCGGAAGACCACCTGTTACATGTGCGCCTGTCGCTGTGGCATCAATGTGCATATGAAGGATGGCAAGGTCGCCTATATCGAAGGCAACCGCGATCACCCGGTCAACAAGGGCGTGTTATGCGCCAAGGGCAGTGCCGGGATCATGCAGGTCAACGCACCCTCGCGCCTACGCAAACCGCTGCGCCGGGTCGGCCCGCGCGGATCGGGCGAATTTCGCGAGATCGAGTGGGACGAGGCGATCAGCACCGCCGTTGGCTGGCTCAACGAGCTGCACGAAACCGCGCCGCAGAAACTGGCCTTTTTCACGGGCCGCGACCAGAGCCAGAGCTTCACCTCATTCTGGGCGCAGAATTTCGGCACCCCGAACTATGCGGCCCATGGCGGGTTCTGCTCGGTCAACATGGCTGCTGGCGGTATCTACACGATGGGCGGCGCGTTTTGGGAATTCGGCCAGCCCGATTGGGACCATACCAAGCTGTTCATGCTGTTCGGCGTGGCCGAAGACCATGACAGCAACCCAATCAAGATGGGCATCGGCAAGATCAAGAAACGTGGCGCACGGGTAATCGGCGTGAACCCGATCCGCTCGGGCTATAACGCTGTGGCGGATGACTGGGTCGGGATCACACCGGGCACCGATGGGCTGTTCATTCTGTCGCTGATCCACGTGCTGATGAAGGCGGGCAAGATCGATCTCGATTACCTCAGCCGCTATACCAATGCTCCGGTTCTGGTAAATGCCGCAGAAGGGCCAGAAAAAGGCCTGTTCCTGCGCGATGCCGACGGCAAACCGCTGGTGATCGACCGGGCAACGGGCGAACCAACAGCCTTTGACAAACCGGGCGTCCGCCCCGACCTGTCGGCCACCTACGAAAAGGATGGCGTGACCCACCGGCCTGTTTTCCACCTGATGGCCGAAAAATACCTGTCCGACGATCACGCCCCCGAGGCCGTGGCCGAGCGCTGTGGCATCCCGGCCAGCCGCATCCGCGCCATCGCCGCCGAAATCGCCCGCGTCGCCTTTGACGAGGCGATCGAGCTGGACCATGAATGGACCGATTTCCGGGGTGAAACCCATTCGAAAATCATCGGTCGCCCGGTCAGCTTCCACTCGATGCGCGGGATTTCGGCCCATGCCAACGGCTTCCAGACCTGTCGTGCGCTGCATGTGCTGCAAATCCTGTTGGGCACGGTCGAGGTTCCCGGCGGCTTCCGCTTCAAACCGCCCTATCCGAAACCGGTCGAGGCGCACCCGACCCCCCATGGCGACCGCCGTCCCGGCCGTCCCCTGAACGGGCCGCATCTGGGCTTTCCGCGCGGCCCCGACGATCTGCTGCTGGATGACAACGACAACCCCATCCGCATCGACAAGGCCTTCACCTGGGAAAACCCGATGTCGGCCCACGGGCTGATGCATATGGTGATCTCGAACGCCGCTGCGGGCGATCCTTACAAGATCGATACGCTGTTCATGTATATGGCGAATATGTCATGGAACTCGTCCATGAACACCAAGGGCGTGATGGAGATGCTGACCGCCAAGGATGATGACGGCAATTACGTCATTCCGAACATCATCTACTCGGATGCCTATTCGTCCGAGATGGTGGCCTATGCCGACCTGATCCTGCCGGATACCACCTATCTGGAACGGCACGACTGTATCTCACTGCTGGACCGCCCGATCTGCGAGGCCGACGCCGCCGCCGACGCGATCCGCTGGCCGGTGATCGAACCGGACCGCGACGTGCGCGGCTTCCAGTCGGTGCTGATAGAGCTTGCCAACCGCATGAACCTGCCCGGCTTCACCAACGAGGATGGCAGCGCCAAGTGGAAGGATTATGCCGACTATATCGTCAACCATGAACGCCGCCCGAATATCGGCCCGCTGGCCGGATTCCGCGGTGAAAACGGCGACAAGGAAGGGCGCGGCGAGGTCAATCCGGAACAACTGAACCGCTATATCGAAAATGGCGGCTTTTATGTGGCCCACATCCCCGAAGGTGCCGATTACTACAAACCTTGGAACACGGCCTATCAGGACTGGGCCGTGGGCATGGGCCTCTACGACAGCCCGCAACCCTATCTGTTCCAACTCTACTCGGAACCCATGCGCAAGTTCCAGCTTGCTGCCGAAGGTCACGGCGACCGACAGCCGCCCGAACATCTGCGCCAGCGCATCAAAGACAAGATGGACCCGCTGCCGATCTGGTACGAAACCGACCAGCAGGGCAACGAGGGCTTCACCGTCAACGCCCTGACCCAGCGACCGATGGCGATGTATCACAGCTGGGGCACCCAGAACGCGTGGCTGCGGCAGTTGCACGGGCGCAACCCGCTTTATGTGCCGACCAAACTGATGCGCGAACACGGGCTGAAGGACGGCGACTGGGCCAAGGTCAGCTCTCCGCATGGCGAGATCACCGTGCCGGTTATGGAAATGGCGGCGCTGAACGAAAACACCGTCTGGACATGGAACGCCATCGGCAAACGCAAAGGTGCCTGGGCCCTGCAAGAAGACGCGCCTGAGGCGACCAAGGGCTTCCTGCTGAACCACCTGATCCACGAGTTGCTGCCGGCAAAAGGCGATGGCATGCGATGGGCCAATTCCGACCCGGTGACAGGTCAGGCCGCCTGGTTCGACTTGAAGGTGAAAATCGAAAAGGCCAGCCCGCCGCCAGATACCGAAAGCCAGCCTGAATTTGACGCAATCAAGTCACCCGTCGGCACTGGCCCGAAGGATATTGCATGGAAGGTTGGAAAATGACCCAACTCCATTCTTCTTCTGTTCAAAAATACCTCGGGGGTGAATTGAGCCGCAGGCTCAAGAGGGGGCTGGCCCCCTCCCCCACCCTCACAAGCAGAGGTTCACTGACATGACCCAGCTCCCTCAATCCACTGACCGCAAAATGGGTCTGGTCATCGACCTGGACACCTGCGTCGGCTGCCACGCCTGCGTGATTTCCTGCAAGGGCTGGAACACCGAAAACTACGGCGCGCCCCTGTCTGATCAGGACGCTTATGGCGCAAACCCGTCAGGCACCTTCCTGAACCGCGTGCATTCATACGAGGTGCAACCCGCCGAAGGTCATGCCCAACTGATTCACTTCCCCAAATCCTGCCTGCATTGCGAAGACGCCCCCTGCGTCACCGTCTGCCCCACCGGGGCCAGCTACAAGCGGGTCGAGGATGGGATCGTTCTGGTCAACGAAAGCGACTGTATCGGTTGTGGCCTGTGCGCTTGGTCCTGCCCCTATGGCGCACGCGAACTGGACATGGCCGAAGGTGTGATGAAGAAATGCACCCTCTGCGTCGACCGGATCTACAATGAAAACCTGCCCGAGGTGGACCGCGTGCCTTCCTGCGTGCGCACTTGCCCGGCAGGAGCCCGCCATTTCGGCGATCTCAGCGATCCCGACAGCGATGTCAGCAAGCTGGCGGCCGAGCGTGACGGCATGGACCTGATGCCCGAGATGGGCACCAAACCCGTCAACAAATACCTGCCGCCTCGGCCCAAGGATACAGTCGAGGATCGGATCGATATTCTGGCCCCGCTTCTGGCCCCCGTGGCCGAAGAACCCAAAGGCTTCATGGGCTGGCTCGACAAAGCCCTCGACAAATTGCCCGGAGGGACAAGCTGATGCATCCCGCACCATCCGTCATTATCTTTACCACCCTGTCCGGTCTGGGCTTTGGTCTGTTGTTCTTTCTGGGGCTCGGCCTGCCCGACGTGTCGGGCGTGGTGGCCTTTGTCTTCTTTGCCATCGCCTATGCGCTGGCGGTCGGCGGGCTGATGGCCTCGACCTTTCACCTTGGTCACCCGGAACGGGCCTGGAAGGCCTTTACCCAATGGCGTTCCAGCTGGCTCAGCCGTGAAGGCTGGTGTGCCGTTCTCGCGCTGGTCGTCATGGGGCTTTATGCGATTGGCGCGGTATTTCTGGGTCAGCGGTGGGGCTTGCTTGGACTGCTGGGCTCGCTGTTCTCGCTTGCGACCGTGTTCACCACGTCGATGATCTACACCCAGCTCAAGACCATCCCGCGCTGGAACATGAAACTGACCCCTGCAATGTTTCTGAGTTTCAGCCTGGCCGGTGGGGCCTTGCTGGCCGGGCAAACCTCAATCGCCTGGCCGTTGCTTCTGATCGCGGCGCTGATCCAGATTCTATACTGGCAGCAAGGCGACAGCGCTTTTGCACGGTCCGGAACAAACCTTGGAACCGCAACCGGGTTGGGCACGCGCGGAGATGTCCGGGCCTTTGAGCCACCCCATACCGGCACCAACTACCTTCTGCGCGAGTTCGTGCATGTGGTGGGGCGCAAACATGCGCAGAAGCTGCGTGTGATGTCGTTCGGTCTGGGATTTGTCCTGCCGCTTCTCTTGATCGTCCTGCCGTTCGAGGGCGTCATCGTGAAGCATCTTTTTGCGCTGCTGGCTGTGGCCTCTCATCTGGCGGGCGTTGCCATGTCGCGCTGGTTGTTCTTTGCGCAGGCCGAACATGTGGTCGGGTTGTATTATGGCAAGCGATAGGTAGGGGGGCCAGCCCCCCTCTTGAGCCTGCGGCTCAATTCACCCCCCGAGATATTTCTGGCCAGATGAAGTCTGGATCCGGGCGGAAATAGAAAGGGCGGCGCTCGGGGATCGAGGCCGCCCTTTTTGCTTGGATTTGTTTTGGTTCAGATCAGACCGGCATGGGCCATGGCTGCGTCGATGGCTGCTTTGGTGCTGTCTTCCAGGGTGGTCAGCGGCAAGCGGACCTCTTCGCTGCACCGGTCCAG
The DNA here is from genome assembly GCF_056538425.1 of Ruegeria sp. BG5. NCBI lineage: Bacteria > Pseudomonadati > Pseudomonadota > Alphaproteobacteria > Rhodobacterales > Roseobacteraceae > Ruegeria > Ruegeria sp. BG5. Next base: position 70,529 of record NZ_JBQFTC010000007.1, read on the forward strand.
TTTGCTGAGCGCGTATTTTGCGCCCGCCAGTCCGGGTTCGATAAAGATCGCCTCGTGCAGTGGCATCAGGCGGTCCTGATAGGCCAGTGCCGTCGCATAGTCGCCCGACAAGGTGGCCTGCTGGAATTCGGCGCAGAGTTTCGGGGCCACATTGGCGGTCACCGAAATACAGCCGACACCGCCATGGGCGTTGAAGCCAAGCGCTGTCGCATCCTCACCCGACAGCTGGCAGAAATCAGCGCCGCAGCTGGCGCGTTGCTGGCTGACCCGCGCCAGATCGCCGGTGGCGTCTTTGACGCCGACGATACGCGGCAACTTGGCCAGCCCACCCATGGTGGCGGGCGACATGTCAATGACCGAGCGGCCGGGGATGTTGTAGATGATGATCGGAATGTCCGCACACTCGTGCAGGGTCGCGAAATGTTCGATCAGGCCGCGCTGGGTTGGCTTGTTGTAGTAGGGTGTCACGACCAAAGCCGCGTCCGCGCCGACCTTCTTGGCGAATTGCACAAAGCGCACGGCCTCAACCGTGTTGTTCGATCCGGCGCCTGCGATGACCGGAACACGGCCTGCCGAGGCTTTGACGACCTCTTCCACAACCGTCTCATGCTCATCATGGCTGAGCGTTGGGCTTTCCCCGGTGGTGCCCACCGGCACCAGCCCGGTCGATCCGCACTCGATCTGCCATTCGACCAGATGTTTGAGCGTATCCAGGTCCAACTCGCCGTTTGCAAACGGGGTGACGAGGGCTGGCATAGAGCCTTTGAACATGACACGCTCCTTAGGGTGCAGTTTTCGTGTTTTTTACATCGCGGGCCATCACGATTTAGGCTTTGTGAGTTGATCCCGGCGGCGCAAGGTTTATCCTCACAGCCTCTATCCTTGGTTGGTTGGGAAATGCAAGGCATGACACGCGTTCTGGGCCTGTTGGTGGCCGTGATTCTGTATTCCACATTGTCAACACACCCAGCGCAGGCAGACGCCGCCGCCGATCTGCGTGCCGGGCTCAGCGAGATGCGCAAAGGGGACTGGAACGAGGCACTGCGTGTGTCCGGGCAGCGCGGGTCTGTTTCGCGCGATATCATTGTCTGGCACTGGCTGCGGCAAGGGTTTGGCAGTTCCGGCGATGTGCTGGTGTTTCTGGATCGCCGCCCGGACTGGCCAGGCCTGGCTTGGCTGCGCCGGAAAAGCGAGCCGTCTTTTACGGGCGCGGACCCCGATCGGGTGCTGAAGTTCTATGCCGACACACCGCCCCAAACAGCAGAAGGCGCGCTGAACTATGCCGTGGCGCTGATGGCCAAGGGACAACAGGGCGAGGCGCAGGCCGATGTCGTCACAGCCTGGCGTACGATGCCGATGGGGTCCGGGTTGCAGAAGGATTACCTTGAGAATTTCGGCAAGCTGTTGAAGCCTCATCATGCGGCGCGGCTGGACCGGATGTTATGGGACGGTCATCTGGTCAGCGCAGCGCAGATGTTGCCCTTGGTCGGCGCAGATGACCGCAAACTGGCCGAGGCTCGGATCGCGTTGCAAAAGCGCGCGCCGGGGGTCGATGCCAAGGTTGCGGCGGTTCCAAAGACGGTCGCAGACGCGCCGGGACTTGCCTTTGATCGTTTTGTCTGGCGCGACCGGAAGGAACTGGACGACAGCGCCATTGATCTGATGCTGGCCCGATCGACCAGCCCCGAAGCCCTAGGTGAGCCGGACAAATGGGCCGAAGGGCGGCGCAGGCTGGCGCGGCTTGAGATGCGGCAGGGCAGCGCCGCGCGGGCCTATCAGATCGCCGCCAACCACCATATGACGCCTGAGATGGGCTATGCCTATGCCGATCTGGAATGGCTGGCCGGGTTTCTGGCCCTGCGCAGGCTGGACGACCCGGCAACTGCCGTGCGCCATTTCCAGAATTTCTCGACCGCCGTGCAGTCCCCAATCTCGAAAGGGCGTGGAGGGTATTGGCTGGGCCGCGCCCATGCCGCGCAGGGCAATGCCGAGAAAGCCTATGAGGCCTATGCGGTCGGGGCCGACAATCAGACCTCATTCTACGGGCTGCTGGCGGCTGAACAGATCGGGCGTCCGTTTGATCCTGAACTGGCCACCCCCCGCCGTGCACCGCATTGGCGGCAGGCGGGGTTCGCCGATTCCAGCGTTCTGGAGGCGGGGTTGCTGCTGTTGAAAGCGGGCGAGGACAATCTGTCGGAACGGTTTTTAACCCATCTGGTCGAAGGCCTCGACCCGGTTCAGGCCAATCAGCTTGGCGATCTGGCGATTGAGTTGAACGAACCGCATCTGGCGGTGATGATCGCCAAGCGTGCGGCCACCACCGGGACGGTTCTCCCAGCGGCTTATTACCCGGTCCATCCCGTCGCCGATATGGGCCTGCCCATGGCCAAGGAAATGACGCTGGCCATTGCCCGCCGCGAAAGCGAGTTTGATCCGGTTGTGATCAGCGGTGCGGGCGCGCGGGGTCTGATGCAGGTGATGCCGGCCACGGCGAAACTGGTGGCGCAGGAGTTGGGGATACTCAGCGGGCATCAGACAGGTCGGTTGACCTCGGACTGGCAGTATAACGCCAAGCTGGGGGCCAATTACCTGTCCGGGCTGGCGGCGGATTTCAACGGCAATGTGGTCATGATGGCGGCAGGCTATAACGCCGGGCCAAGGCGGCCGATCTCATGGATGCAGCGCTATGGCGACCCGCGCCGGGGGCAGGTGGATGTGGTCGACTGGATCGAGACGATACCGTTCAGCGAGACCCGCAACTATGTGATGCGTGTGGCCGAAAGCCTGCCGGTCTATCGGGCGCGGCTGGGTAAACCGGCCCTGCCGATCCCGTTCTCGCAAGAACTGACCGGGTCAACTCTGGCGGCGTTCGCGCCATAGGGTGAACAGGCCCGCCGCCACGACAAAGGCGGCCCCGACGACAACTTCGGGGCGCAGCACCTCACCAAAGATCGAGATGCCTAAGGCTGCGCTCCAGACAAGGTGGAAATAGGCGAAGGGTTGAACTGCACTGGCCTCGGCCATTTCATAGCACTTGATCAGTAGCCAGTGCCCAAGCGCGCCGCTGACGCACAGCACCGCCATCCAGCCCCAGTCGCGCGGGGCCATGGGTTCCCAGAACCACATACCGACAAGCGTCATTGCGACTGCGCCGGACACGCCGGTCCAGAAAAAGCTGGTGGCCGTGCTGTCGCGGCGCGCGGCATAGCGCGTCAGAAGGCCATACAGGGCAAACATCAGGGCCGAGATCAGCGGGATGATGGCCCATGGGTTAAACACGCCGACGCCCGGTTGCAGGATGATCAGGACCCCGATACAGCCAACACCAATCGCCGCCCATCTGCGCCAACCCACCTTTTCGCCCAACACAGGGCCGCTGAGGGCCGCGACAAGCAGCGGATAGCAGATGAAGACCGCCATACTGTCGATCAGGCCCAAAACGGTGAAGCTGAACACGGCGACGCAAATCTCACCTGCCAGCAGGATGCCGCGAAAGATCTGCAGCCCAAGTTGACTGGTTCGTGTGGCCGCGCCCAGCCCACCCGATGACCGCGCGGCCAGAGTGATAACGAAGGCCGCAAAGAACCAATAGCGGATCATCACAACCATGTAGGTGTTGTATGTCCCGGCCAGATGGCGCGAGATTCCGTCCTGCAAAGCAAAGACGATGGTGGCACCGATCATCAGGGCGATGCCTGCACGGACGTTGTTTTGCTGCGTCATGCTTTGACCGCCCGTGTCATGTGGCGTTTGCGGCCATAGCCGGGGGTTCGGGTCACGTCGAAACCGGCGTCCTCAAGTCCCCGCCGCACGAATCCGGCGGCGGTGTAGGTTGCGGCGGTGCCGCCTTTGACCGTGTGGTCGGCGACCTGCTGCATCAGGTCCGCGCCCCAAAGCTCGGGGTTTTTGGCGGGCGAGAAGCCATCCAGAAACCACGCATCCGCCTTGTCCTGCCAGTCGCACAAGGTCTGACGCGCATCGCCTACGACAACGGTCAGGTCCAGCGTTTCCAACTGGCATCCACCCCCCGCCCATTGTGCAAGAAATCGATCCGCCCAGGGCGTCAATTCGGGAAATACCGCCAAGGCCCGCCGCATGTCCTCGAGCTCCATCGGATACGCTTCGAAGCTTGTGAACCTCAGCGGGGTCGTGTGACCTGACTGCTCCCATACCGACCAAGCGGTGAGCATGTTCAGCCCGGTGCCAAAGCCCAGTTCGGCAATGTGAAAACCGGGCGCAAAGCGCGCAGGCAGGTCGTTGCCCGCAAGGAACACATGGCGCGTCTCTTCAACCCCGTTTTGCAGCGAGTAATATGGGTCGTCGAAACGATCCGAGACGGGTATCTGATCCTCGGTCCATGTGACCTCGGCGCGCTGGTCTGCCATCGGGGAATCCTGTAGCTAAGCGGCGCGACACTGAACAAGGAAAAGGAATTTGGCAATGGTCGATGTGACGGTCCGCGGCGCTGGGATTTTCGGCCTGTCCATCGCCTGGACCTGCGCGCGACGCGGCGCGAAAGTGCAGGTTGTCGACCCCTTTGGCCCGGGCGCGGGCTCCAGCGGCGGTCTGGTCGGGGCGCTGGCTCCGCACGTGCCCGAGAACTGGAACGCCAAGAAGGCCTTTCAGTTCGACAGCCTGATCATGGCCGAACCCTTCTGGACGCAGGTCGAGGCCGTCGGGGGCGTTTCAGCGGGATACGGGCGGCTGGGGCGCATCCAGCCAATTGCGGACCAGCGCAGCCTTGATCTGGCGCGCGCGCGGGAACTCACGGCACAGGAACTGTGGCAGGGCCGGGCCGCGTGGAGGGTGATCGACGTGGCTGAGGCCGGATCATGGTCCCCGCCCAGCCCGACCGGCTATGTCATCCATGACACCCTGACCGCCCGCATGCACCCGCGCCGCGCCTGTGCCGCGCTGGTGGCGGCTTTGGCGGTCATGGGGGTCGAGGTTGTCGCCAACGCACCCGATGCTGGCCACGTCGTGCACGCCACCGGGCTGGCCGGTCTGCAAGAGCTGAGCGACGCTTTCGGCAAAACGGTCGGCAATGGCGTGAAAGGGCAAGCGGCGCTGTTGCGGTTTGATGCGGGCCCGGTGCCGCAGCTGTTTGCGGATGCGATCCATATCGTACCCCATGCGGACGGAACTCTGGCCATCGGCTCGACCTCGGAACGCGGTTACGACGATCCCACCAGCACCGACAGCGCGCTGGACGATGTGATCGAACGGGCGATGCAGGCGGTTCCCGTGCTGCACGGGGCCGAAGTGATCGAGCGTTGGGCCGGTGTTCGCCCCCGCAGCAAAAGCCGCGCGCCAATGCTTGGGGAACACCCGCTGCACCAAGGGCAGTTCATCGCCAACGGAGGGTTCAAGATCGGTTTCGGCATGGCCCCGAAGGTGGCCGAGGTCTTGGCCGATCTGATCCTGGACGAGCGCGACACGATCCCGGATGATTTCCGGCCCGAAGCCTCGCTGTAACACTGGCACCACCGGTGGGGCGGCCGTGACCGCGCGTTATGCGATCAGGCCACGCAGCTTCTGCATCAGGGTGCCCAGTGACTTTTCATACCGCGCACTGACCAGCCTGCCCTGTTCGTCGAATTCGTTCGAACTGTTGGCCAGATGAATCTCGGGGCCTTGCAGGATCATCGGCTGGAACGGCACCATATAGGCGCGCAGGATCATCTGCGCCCGCTCCCCGCCCGCGCGGCCCGCCGCCGCCGACATCACGGCAACCGGCTTGTCGGCCCATGGGTTGCCCTCGGTCCGGCTGACCCAATCCAGCGCGTTCTTCAAAACGCCCGACGGCCCCTTGTTATATTCCGGGGTCGAGATGATCACCGCATCCGCCTGCTCGATCTGATCCCTGAGCGTTTGGACCATGGCCGGGATGCCCTCACCCTCTTCCAGATCACCATCGTAAAGCGGCAGGTTCAGATCGGCTTCGACAAAGCTGGCGGGGTCAAACAGGCGCGCGGCCTCGCGCAGCAATTTGCGGTTGGTTGCGTTCTGGCGCAGGGACCCGGACAGGCCCAGCAGCGTGGGGTTGGACATCGGGGGAAACTCCGTTTCGTTGTTTCCCCATAGTTAGACCGGGACAGGCTCGATCCAAACCCCGTTTCTTGCACAGGTGCTGCGCGATCAGGCGTTGCCGCTGGGAACGATCACAATCTCGACCCGGCGGTTCTGTGCCTTGCCCGCAGGTGTCAGGTTCGAGGCAACCGGGTTGTTCTCACCCTGCCCGATGGTGCGAATGCGGTTGTAGTTCACACCGTTGGCCTGAAGAATATCGGCCACCGCATTCGCACGACGTACGGACAGGCCCTGGTTATAGGCGGCGTCGCCATCGCTGTCTGTGTGCCCGATGATCTGCACGTTCGAATTCGGGTAGTTCACCAGATTCTGGCCAACGCGCGTCAGATCGGCGCGCAGGGCCGGGCGCACGGTGGCGCTGTCGGTGTCAAAGGTGATGTCATTCGGCACGGTGACGATCAGGCGATCCCCGGCATTGACGATGGTGATCCCGTCATTGGCCAGTTGCTGGCGCAGTTCAGCCGCCTGCTTGTCCAGTTGATTGCCGATCAGGCCACCGCCCGCCGCGCCAATGGCGCCTCCGGCCAATGCACCCAGCAGAGGGTCGGAGTCATTGGCAATCGCGCCAACACCCGCGCCGACCAGCCCACCGATAATGGCGCCCTGTCTGGCGTTCTGGTTGGGATCACTGGGCAGGTTCAGCGTGCCCGGATCGGTACACGCCGCCAATGCCATCGCCGAGCACAGCCCACTTGCCATAAAAAACTTGGAAATCGTCATGATGTCACCTTCTGCTCTGGCCCCCGTTTGTTCGGGTTTGCCTTGTTCAGCGCAGTATATCACGGCGTCTGCAGGCAGGCTCAAGCAACAAGGCGGTGAGGTCGGCGATTCCCCGCCAAGACGGGTTACTGGGCTGCGGTCACACCCTCCTGTTCGTTCCACAGATCGCGCAGGGATGCACCCTGGCCGCCAAAGCTCTGACCCGTAGCCTCGCAGGCCCAGATACGGTCGGTTCTGAAATGCCGGAAGGCGCTGCGCAGCTCGCACCACCCTGCCAGCATGGTGCATTCGATGTGATAGATCAGGGCCACGGGCCGGACGATCCGTTCCGAGCGTTGGCCTTCGCCGCTGACATAAGTGATGCGGATTTTCTGCTCGGCCCGGATTGCCTCGCGATATTGCGCGACCGGAATGCAACCCTTGGCCGGATCATCGAGCGGTGCTCCCCAGGTTGCGACTTGTAGCCAGTCCGCCGGGCAATGCAGCGCGTCGATCTTCTGGCAGATCCGGTTGGCCGCCCGCTGCAGGTGGCTGTCGCCTGTTCGGGCCAGCATCGACAGACCCACCCACAGCGCCTCAACCTCCTCGGCGTCGAAATTCAGCGGCGGCAGGTCATAGCCACGCCGCATGATGTAGCCAACCCCGGCCTCGCCCTCGATCGGCGTACGCTGGGCCTGCAATTCGGAAATGTCGCGATAGACGGTGCGCACGGATACCTCCAACCGTTCGGCCAGTGCATCCGCCGTGACCGGCACATCCGAGGCGCGCAGGATCTGGATGATTTCAAACAACCGGGACGAACGGCGCATGGTGATCTCCGTGACAAGTACTGACACTTTAGCACAGCCCCCTGACAGGGTGGTGTCAGGAGTATTGGGCGAGGCTGGGTCAGCACAAGAAAAGGAGGCAACCATGCCCAGCCGCGACAATCACGTGATGATGACCCTGAAACTGGACCGCTGGTCACAGGACCACAGCCTGCGCGCCTTTGAGATCGAGCGCGAACTGGCATCCGCGCGGCATTGCGAAAAGGCAACGCCGCGCAAACGCACACGGCGCTTTTCTCTCGGCAATCTGAAAATGCTGTGGGGCAGCGCCGTTTAAGATCAGAAATCCGCAGGTGCCCTGAATTTCATCGAAACACCACCTTCGGGATGTTTCAATCGCAACTCCTCGGAATGCAGCATCAGGCGCGGGTAATCCCGAGCCGCACCTTCGGCATAGAACGGGTCACCCAGAATCGGGTGGCCCAACGCTTGCATGTGAATCCGCAACTGATGCGACCGTCCGGTTTTGGGAAACAGACGCACGCGCGTCGTGTCGCCGTCGTATTTCACCACGCGCCAATCTGTGACGGCCGGCTTGCCGGTCTCATGGCACACCATTTGGCGCGGTCGGTTGGGCCAATCGACGATCAGCGGTAAGTTTACCGTCCCCGTCTTGGCCTCAAGGTGCCCCCAAACGCGCGCGACATAGGTTTTTCGGGTCTGGCGCTGCTCGAACTGCATACTCAGATGCCGCTGCGCATGAGGTGTCTGGGCAAACACCATCACGCCCGAGGTATCCCGATCCAGCCGGTGCACCAACAGGGCCTGCGGAAACGCCGCCTGTACCCGGGTCAGCAGGCAATCGGCCAGATGCTCGCCCCGCCCCGGCACGGACAACAGGCCCGAGGGTTTGTTCGCCACGATCAGTTGCGCATCTTCGTGCAATATATCCAGCGGTGTCTGGGGGGGATCATAGGTCTCGCTCATGCGGCTGTGCCTATCGCAGAGTGCCCCTTCCCGCAACGTCGTCCTTGCGTGCCGCGCAGTGATCGTAAACCTTTGAGATCAGCAAGGGGAGAGGACATGCATCCAACAATCCAACGTATGCAAGAGGTTGTCGCCAAGGGCGACGAGACGCTGATCCATGAGCTTCTGGCCGAAGACGTCCGGTTCATGCCACCGACCTATTACAGCACGTGGACAGGCCGCGCCCCGGTTGCGGCTGTGCTGGGTCACGTCGGACAGGTTTTTTCCGATTTTCGCTATCGCCGGGTCATGGGCGACGGCAACGATTGGGCGCTGGAGTTCCAATGCAAGGTCGGCGATCTGGATGCAGTCGGCGTGGACCTGATCACCCTGAACAACGATGGCCTGATACAGCAATTCGAGGTCGCCATGCGCCCCCACAAGACCATCGGAGCCCTGCGTGAGGCGATGATGGCCCGCGTAATGAGCGACCCGCGCTTTCTGGAATTCAAATCCGCGCTCAGCTGAACATGCCAAACCCGATTGCCGCCGATCAGATTTTGCGCCTGCCTCTGCTGCCTGTTCTGGCAGTTCAAGGGCTGACCGTGCGCCGCAAGGCCCAGATGTTGCCCGAACCCATCGGGCCGCGCGAAGGGCGCACCGGGCGCGGGCCGCGTCTGCGTCTGTTGATCACGGGTGACAGCTCTGCCGCCGGGGTCGGTGCGGGCACGCAGGATCAGGCGCTTTCGGGTCAACTGGTGAACCGACTGTCCCGGCATCACTCGGTCGAATGGCGGCTGGAGGCCACGACGGGGCACACGACCCAGGACACGATCGACCGCCTGCTTGGGATTCAGGGCGAATTCGACGCCGTCGTCACCGCGCTTGGGGTCAATGACGTGACCCGTGGGGTTACATACCGTCGCTTCCTCGACCGGCAGAACCAGTTGGCGAAACTGCTGACGCAACGGTTTGGCGCGCGCAAGGTTGTGGTGACCGGCGTTCCCCAGATGCACCGCTTTCCCGCCTTGCCACATCCTCTGGCCTGGGTTCTGGGGCGCCAATCCGCCCGGCTGGATCGCGGATTGCAACAGGTCGCAGCGGCCCACCCGCAACTCAAGCATCTGACACTGGACTTACCCGACGATCCGGCACTGGCTGCGCCGGACGGGTACCATCCAAGCCCCAAAGCCTATGCGATCTGGGCCGACAAAGCCGCACGGCTTTTGCTTCAGGCCTGAGCCCGCGCCTGCCGGATCATCGGGATCGAATACACCACCAGAGCCGACCAGATCAGCGGGAAGGCGATCATGCGGCCCCGGTCGATCTGTTCTCCGAACACGGTTACAGCCGTGATGAAGATCATCGTGGGTGCGATATATTGCAGAATTCCCATCGTCGACAGGCGCACCAGCTTGGCCCCGTTGGCATAGACCAAAAGCGGCACTGCGGTGACGACCCCTGCGCAGGACAGCAACAGCGTGTCCGACAGCCTCACTCCAAAATGGCCCGAGCCCTGAACACCCAGCCAGGTCACATAGACCAGCGCGGGGATCAGCAGGATCAGAACCTCAAGCAGAAAACCCTGATTTGGGCCAATCGGTAAAGATCGTTTGAAAAACGCATAAAAGCCCCAGGTCACCATCAGACTCAGCGCAGCCCATGGCAGGCGCCCGGCTTCCAGAACCAGAACCACAACGCCCAACGCCGCAAGACCGATGGCCAGCAATTGCGTACGCGTCAGCGACTCTCGCAACAGCAGGGCACCCAGTGCGATACTGAACAGCGGGTTGATATAGTACCCCAAAGCGGCATCCAGCGCGTGGCCGGTTGAAATCGCCCAGACATAGATCGCCCAGTTAATGGAAATCAGCGCTGCCGTCACAGCGGCCATGCCCAGCATCTTGGGATTGCCAAGCGCCGCCTTCAAATCCCGCGTGCGTCCAAGAGCAACCAGCAACAACCCCGCCACCGGCACTGACCAGATCACACGATGCGCCACCACCTCAAAGGGGCCCAGATGATCCAGCGCCTTCATGTAAAGCGGAAGAAACCCCCACAAAACATAGGCCGTGACAGCCAGAGCAAGCCCCTTGGGCGTGTCCACGTTCTGGGAAGGTACGGGCGTGTCTGCCACGGGGGAACTCCGGTTGATACCGGACCGGTTTACGGCAGATCAGCGGCGCTTGAAAACTCTGAAAACCGTGAAGTCCCATATAACGAATTGTGATGGGTCGCCCACGTACGGCGCGCGAAAGGCGCTGTTGCGAATGCGAGGCTCTGCCTCGCACTCCGAGATATTTTTGGCCAGATGAAGAGCGGATCCCCTGCTTCATCTGGCTATAAATACCTCGGGGGAGTCGCCCCGAACGGGCGGCGGGGGCAGAGCCCCCTGCCCCCTTCGTCACAGTTTCACACGCTCGGATTTCGGGTCGTACATCGGCTTTAGCGAGGCTTCGGCTTTCACCTTCACACCACACACGTCGATCTCGTAGGTTGAGGCCAGAACATCCGCCGCTTTCTCGCCCTCGCAGGGCACATAACCCATGCCGATGGCTCCGCCCAGCGTGTGGCCGTAGTTGCCGGAACTCAGATAGCCCACATATTCGCCGTCGCGGATGATTGGTTCATTGTGGAACAGCAATGGCTCTGCATCGGTCAGCTTGAACTGCACCAGACGGTTTTTCGGCCCGCTTTCCTTGCGCACGATCACAGCCTCGCGCCCGATAAAGTCGCAGCCCTTATCGACCTTGACGGCAAAGCCAAGGCCCGCATCAACTACATGATCCTCGCAGGTGATGTCATGACCGAAATGGCGGAAGCCCTTTTCGATCCGGCAACTGTCCATCATGTGCATACCGCACAGTTTCAGCCCGATGTCCTGACCGGCCTCATGCAGAGTTTCAAAGACATGGCCCGCCATGTCGGAGGAAACATAAACCTCCCACCCAAGCTCACCCACATAGGTCACGCGATGGGCGCGGGCCAGGCCCATGCCGATCTCGATTTCCTGCGCGGTGCCAAACGGGTTGGTCGCGTTCGAGAAATCGGCCGGAGAGACTTTTTCCAGCAGCGCGCGCGCATTGGGGCCCATGACGGCCAGCACGCCCTCGCCTGCGGTGACATCGGTGATGACCACGTTGAAACCACCGGCATTGCGCTGCATCCAGGTCTGATCGGCCAGACGCGTCGCCGCAGGGGTAACGACCAGATAAGAGGTCTCGGTCAGGCGGGTGACGGTCACATCCGCCTCGATCCCGCCCGAGCGGTTCAGGAACTGGGTGTAGACGATCTTGCCATTGGGCACCGCGTAATCACCGCCGCCGATATAGTTCATGAACGCCTCGGCATCCGGGCCTTCGACGCGGATTTTGCCGAAGGACGACATATCATACATGCCGACATTCTCTCGCACGGCACGGTGTTCGGCTGCCGAGTTTTCGAACCAGTTCTGGCGCTTCCAGCTGTACTGGTATTCGCGTTCCTGCCCTTCATTGGCAAACCAGTTGGCGCGTTCCCAGCCCGCGATTTCTCCGAACACGGCCCCGTGTTCCTTCAGGTGGTGATGGAACGGTGTCCGGCGCACGCCACGTGCGGTGGCCTTCTGGCGATAGGGGTAGTGGTCGGCGTAAAGCAGGCCCAGCGTCTCTTTCGAGCGCTCGAACAGGTACTGTTTGTTGCCCTGAAACGGCTGCATCCGGCTGATATCCACGTCACCCAGATCGAACGGTTTCTCGCCGCTGTCCATCCATTCGGCCAGCGCCATACCCGCGCCACCGGCGGACTGGATACCGATCGAGTTGAACCCGGCGGCGACCCAGACATTGTCCATCTCGGGCGCAAGACCCAGATGATAGGCGTCGTCTGGCGTGAAGGATTCCGGGCCGTTGAAGAAGGTATGAATCCCCGCCTCGGCCAGCATCGGCATCCGCTCGCAGGCGGCCTCAAGGATCGGCTCAAAGTGGTCGAAATCCTCGGGCAGTTGGTCAAACTCGAAACTGTCGGGGATGCCATCCATCGCCCAGGGCTTGGCGTTGGGTTCGAACGCGCCCAGCATCATCTTGCCCGCGTCTTCCTTGTAATAGGCGCATTCGTCCGGCACGCGCAGCACCGGCAACGGGGTCAGGCCGTCGATCGGCTCCGAGACGATGTAGAAGTGTTCACACGCGTGCAGCGGCACGTTCACGCCGGCCATGCGGCCAACCTCGTGCCCCCATATGCCTGCGCAGTTCACCACCATGTCGCATTCAATGTGACCCGAGGCGCTGCCGTCATCCGCAACCCAGTCCACACCCGTAACTTTGCGGCCCTGTTTGACGATATCGGTGACTTTGATCCGCTCCTTGACGATCCCGCCCCGCTGCCGCGCGCCCTTGGCCAGCGCCAGCGCAATGTTTGCCGGATCGCCCTGCCCGTCCAGCGGCAGGTAAACGGCACCTGTGACAGCGTCGAGATTCAGATGCGGGTACATCTCCTGCACGCGCTCGTTCGAGATTTCCTCGACCTCGACACCAAAGGCGCGGGCCATGGCGGCCTGACGATAGATCTCTTCCTTGCGTTCTTCGGTCAGGGCCACGGTGATCGAGCCGACCCGCTTGAACCCGGTGGCAACGCCGGTTTCCTCTTCCAGCGCGCCGTAAAGCTCCTGACTGTATTTCGCCAGCTTGGTCATGTTGGCCGTCGCGCGCAGCTGCGCAATCAGGCCCGCCGCGTGCCATGTGGTGCCGCTGGTCAGTTGCTTGCGTTCCAGCAGAACAACATCGTTCCAGCCTTTCTTGGTCAGGTGATACGCGACCGAACATCCGACGACGCCACCGCCGATGATGACCACGCGGGCCTTGTTGGGAAGATCAACCATTTTGACGACTCCGCTTTGTCAGGTTTTCATCTGCATGACACGAAAGATCGACACAGAATCCATCAAAAACGTCACCGCATCCGCAAAAATCATCTTTGGGCGGATTGTCTCTTTTGCCGACGCATCACGAAGGGCGTTACGCCGAAGAAACTTTTGTAGACCGAGGAGAATCCGTTCGGGAACCCGCAGGCCAGTCCGATTTCGCGGACGCTCATGGTGGTGTTCAGCAGCAGGTTGTTGGCCTTGGCCAATCGCATTTCACGGTAGAACCCGTTGGGTGTGGTGCCGAAGAAGGCCTTGAACTTCCGCTCAAGCGATCTGTTCGAAATGCCAAGCGCGTCCACCAGTTCGTGAATGGGCAAAGGGTCCTCGATATTCGCCTGCATCAGCTTGATGCACTGATCCAGCTTGGCATCGCCTGTTGCCGTGGTTTTCGCGCCCGAGAAGGGTTGCATCGACGCAAAGTCGCGAATGTTCTCGTGCAGCATGATGTCGGCCACGGTCATCTGTGTCGGGCCCGAGATATGGCGACCGATCACAGACAGGGCGATATCGGTGGTCGCGCTCATACCGGCGCAGGTCACCACCCCGCCCCGTTCGGTGGCGATGGACAGCGTAGCCTCGAAACGGGCGCCGCGTTCACGCAGGAAAGAGGCGTTTTCCCAATGGGTTGCCAGATCCGCAGTGCCCTGTTCGTCGATATACCGGCTGGCGGCTTCGGCCAGCAGGAAGACCTGCGCACCGCGATAGGTATAGTCCGAGACGATCCGCCCCAGGGACAGATCCGGGTGGTCCGGGTTCGAGTTGCCGATAACGAACAGATAAGCCGCGTTGGGGTGCGCCGACACGACCTCGGTCGCGACGGTCGCGTCGCTGCTGCTGGCCACGGCATCGCCGCGCAGAGATCGGTAGCTATACGAGAATGGCGGCGTCGGACTCACCCGGTTGGCAATGCGCAGAACATCCACCAGTGACGCGAGTTCCAGCAGCACAAATCCGGGCGCGACCAGAATGTCAAAATGGATCGGGTCAGCGGTCTGATCCGCCGAAGCTGAATTGTTTTTCTTTTTCATTCAGCCCCCATTCGGTTCAGACGATCTGATGACCGGCAGCCACAAGGCGGTGGGCCAGTGCCCCGATATGGTCCGGGCCGATCTCGCAGCATCCGCCAACAATCGTGGCCCCCTGTTCCACCCAAGTCATCGCGTGATCTGCATAGGCGTCGGGGCCAAGGTCATGGCGCTGCTGAAGGCTGTCAACGGTTGGCGCATCCTGCAAAAACCCGTCGGCGATATGGGTGAAACCGTTGGCATAGGCACCGTAGGGCAGCCCCATACCGGACAGGATGTCCAGTGCCGCGGGAACAGCCTCGGGCCGGGTGCAGTTGATCAGCAAAGCCTGCGGTTGGTACTGCGCGACCAAAGGCGCGATCAGCTCCAAAGCCTCGCCCGAGCGCAACCGCGTGCCGTCATCATCCATGGCCGACAGGGCCAGCCACACCGGCTTGCCGCAGCCTTCCGTGCTGCGCAGGGTGCCTTCGGCCTCGAGCACTGAAGACACGGTTTCGATCAGAAACAGGTCCACGTTATTAGCCATCAACGAGACCAGTTCGCCGAACTTCTGTGCCGCATCCTCGGGGTCAGGTTTCAGATCAGGCCGGTAGGTTGCCAGAAGCGGGCCGAGCGATCCGGCCACCCGCCCTGCCGTACCCTGTCGCGCGGCATTGGCCTGCGCGACGGCTGTTTCAACCAGGGTTGCAAGCTGATCCTCGATCCCTTCCCGCACCAGACGCGAGCGATGAACGGCGTAGGTGTTGGTCGTTGCCACGGTCGCGCCGCGCCGGAAATACTCGGCATGAACGTCGTGGACCAGTTCGGGGTGATCGATCATCACCCGTGTCGACCACAATGGCGTGGGGCGTTTTCCACTGCGTTTCACCAGCTCTTGCCCGATCGAGCCATCCAGAAGGGTGATATCGGCCATGTTTCCAGCTCCTTACGGGATCAGCACCAGTTTTCCAGGCAGCGCTTTGGATTGAAAATCCTCTTGCGCCGTGATGATGTCCTTTAAGGGGTATGTGCGGGAAATCAACGGTTTGATACGCCCTGCATTCATCAACTCGACCAAACGCCCAAACACCTCGGGGGACTGATGGGTGCAGCCGTGGATGGTAATGTCGCGCAGATAAATGTCGCGCAGATCGGCCTGAACCATCGGACCGGCAATCGCGCCCGAAACGGCATAATGCCCGCCGGGTTTCAGCGCCAGGATCAGCGCCGCCCAAGCCGGACCACCGACCACGTCGATAACAACATCGAACATGTCGGTGGGCAATGCCGCATCCCGGTCAAATGTCTGGACCGCACCCTGCGCTTTCACCACATCCGCCTTGGCCGCGCTGGTCACGCCCCAGACCGACGCGCCCCGCAGGCTGGCCAGTTGCACGGCGGCCAGTCCAACGCCGCCCGATGCGCCGGTGATCAGGACCTTGTGGCCCGCAGTCACACCCGCCCGGGTCAGCAGGTTCTCGGCGGTGCCGAAAGCGCAGGGAATGGCGGCGATTTCCACATCTGACAGGGGCGAGGCACTGACGTCATAAAGATCATCCGCCTCAACCAGACAATATTGCGCAAACGCGCCATCGATCTCGGACCCCAGGGCGATGAACCCGTGCGGATGACCCGGACGTGGGCGCGGCAGGTTGATCGGACAAGTCACGCGCTGACCCGGCTTGAACCCTGCCCCCGCGCCAACCATTTCGACGATGCCACACAGATCACCGCCCTGAATCCGAGGGAAGTGCAGCGCACCGCCCCAGCCGCCGGCCTCGACATCCTGATCGACCTCCCCTGTGGCGCTTGTGACGTCCGAGGAATACCAGCCAACCCGCGTGTTGATATCGGTGTTGTTGACCCCGGCAGCCGCGACACGCACCAGCACTTGCCCCGGACCGGGTTGAGGAACGGGAATATCCTGCCGCCATTCCAGCGCCTCTGGCCCGCCGTGACGGGTCAGGTAAACGCCGGACATGGTTTCGGGCAAATTCATCTGTCAGCCCGCAGCATCGGGATGCGCCGGAACCGGACCCATCGGCACAATGTCGTACCGCGCGTTGAGCGCGGCCATTTTGGCCTCATCGGCAAAGTCAGCCTCATCCATCCCGGCCAGTTCCGCAAGAAAGCCATCGAAGCCCGAGGGTTGGAAGATCATCAGCATTCTGGCGGGGGCCGCATCGGCCACCCGGCAGGCATGGGGCACCCCGGGCGGGACATGCATCGTCGTGCCCGGCATACACCGATGCCAGTCGCCATCGACGTAGAAATCCACCGCACCTTCCAGAAAATAGAAGGTCTCGGCATGGCTGTCGTGGCGATGAAGGCCAAGCGCGAAGCTGGCCTTCAGATTGTCTTCCATGAGCGTATATGCGCCACCGGTGTCCTGACCCGACACCTTCACGAAGGTGTGGTCGTTTTCCCAGTCATAGTTGGGACCCTCTCCGGGCCCCAGTTTGGCGTATCGTTTGCTCATGGCGATCTCCGTACGGGGTTACGCGCGCAACCGCTCGTTCTCGGGGTCCCAAAGCGGTTGGTCCTCTTGTACCACGGCACGGTGTTTCTGACCGTAGATTTCGACCTCAAGCTCGGTGCCGGGATTGGCAAGCTCGGTCCTGATCATGCCCAGCGCGATGGATTTGCCCACGCGATAACCCCATGCGCCCGAGGTCGTCTCACCCACAATCTGATCGCCTTGCCAGATGCAGGACATATAGGGCGCGTCACACTCACCGGCTTCGACCGTCAGGGTAACGAACGACTTCTTCACGCCCTGCTGCTTTTCGTTCAGGATCGCCGCCTTGCCGGGGAAGTCCTGCGGCTTGTCCAGCTTGACGAACCGCCCCAGCCCGCCTTGCAGAAGCGAGTAATCGGTCGACAGATCGCCTTTCCACGCGCGGTATCCCTTTTCGATACGCAAGCTGTTCAGCGCGTACATGCCAAACGGCTTGGCCCCGGCGTCGATGATCGCACCGTAGATCGCGGGCATATGCTCGTTCAGGGCATGAACCTCCCAACCCAGTTCACCGGCAAAGGACACGCGGATCAGATAGGCGGGTTGTCCGGCGACGGTAGCGGACTGGTGGGTCAACCATCCGGTGGACAGGTCCGCATCGGTTAGACCCGACAGGATCTCACGCGATTTCGGGCCGGTCACGATCAGCGTGTCGCGGGTGGTGGTGACATCCTCGACCGACACCCCGGCAGGCATCGCCTTCAGCAGGATATCGCGGTCATGCCACTGCGCCGTGGCGGCGGTGATCATCACGAACTCATCTTCGCCCAGACGGATACAGGACATCTCGGTCAGGATGCGGCCCCGGTCGTCCGAAACGTAGACGAGGTTCATCCGGCCCGCCTTGGGCAGACCGCCCGTGACCAGACCGCGCAGCGCCTCGGCGGCACCCTCGCCCTTGACCATGAAGCGCGAGAAGCCAGGCAGGTCCAGCACACCGCAATGGTCGCGCACGGCCTCACATTCTTCCTTGATCCGCTGCTCCCACGGACCGGACCGGCCCCATGTGTGCGTCGCCTCAAGCGAGGTGTCGTCGCCCGGCATCGCGAACCAGTTGGCGCGCTCCCAGCCGTTATAGGCGCCCATGACACCGCCCAGTTCCTTGACCTTGTCATGCACCGGCGACAGCTTTTTGTCGCGCGCGGCGGGCCATTCGTGGTGGGGGAAGTGCATGGCGTATTCGTTGCCGTAAACCTCAATCCCCTTTTTCACGCAGTAATCGTGATCGGTGTAGTCGGTGTAACGGCGCGGATCGACCGACCACATATCCCATTCGGTGTGGCCATCGACGATCCATTCCGCCAGCACCTTGCCAGCACCACCGCCCTGCGCGATGCCAAAGGTAAAGACGCAGGCCTCGAACGCGTTCTTCACACCGGGCATCGGGCCGATCAGCGGCAGACCGTCAGGCGCATAGGGGATCGGGCCGTTGATGATACGCGAGATTCCGGCCTCACCGGACAGCGGCACACGCTCCATCGCGTCGGCCACGATGTCTTCGATCCGGTCCAGATCGTCGGACCAGAGCTGGAAGCTAAAATCGTCGGGCATCGGGTCGGAATCGGTTTCCCAATGTGCGCGGCAGTTGGGCTCATACGGGCCGATGTTAAAGCCGTGCTTTTCCTGACGCAGGTAATAGGACACATCCACGTCGCGCAGCAGCGGCAGCTTCTGGCCGGATTGCTTCGACCAAGCCTCAATCTCGGGGATTTCCTCGGTCAGCAGATACTGGTGGCTCATCACCATCATCGGCACGGTGCGCCCGCCATAGGGCTTGAACCATTCACCGACACGCTGCGCGTAATACCCGGCGGCGTTGACCACGTAATCGCAGTCGATATCGCCCTTTTCGGTGCTGACGGTCCAACTGCCATCCTCATGCTGTGTCACGCCGGTTGCGGGCGTAAAGCGCAGGATTTTCGCGCCCATGTCGCGTGCGCCCTTGGCCAGCGCCTGTGTCAGCTGCGCCGGGTCGATATCACCATCGCTGGGGTCGAACAGCACGCCTTCCAGATCGTGAGTTTCCAGGAACGGGTATTTCTCCTTGGCCTGCTCGGGCGTCCACATCTCCATCTCGATGCCCTGATAGCGGCCCATGGCACAGGCGCGCTCGAACTCCTGCACGCGTTCCTTGGAATGCGCCAGACGGATGGACCCGGTCTGGTGATAGTTCATCGGATAATCGACTTCCTCGCCCAGACGCGCATACAGCTCGGTCGAATAGCGCTGCATGTTCATGATCGCCCATGAGGTCGAGAAGGTCGGCACATTGCCCGCCGCGTGCCATGTAGACCCGGCGGTCAGTTCGTTCTTTTCCAGCAGAACGCAGTCGGTCCAGCCTTTCTTGGCCAGATGATACAGCGAGGAGGTCCCCACCACACCGCCACCGATAACAACCACGCGGGCTTTTGTCGGAAAGTCACTCATTCGTCTTGATCCCTGTTACTGTGCCCGTTGGGGCAGATCGTCCGTGATGTCGTAGTAATCGCCCTTGTCGGCGACAAAGATATGCTGCGAGAGCATCAATCCGGTGGGCTCATCAAACGCCCCCATGGAAATCGAAATCGTGTCCTCGTCATTGTGCTGCCAGAACAGGAACGAGCCGCATTGGGCGCAGAACCCACGCCGGGCAATGTCCGAGGCGCTGAACCAGCGCAGCGTGTCGCTGGCGGTGAAACTCAGGTTATCCTGATGGGTCCAGGTCGAGGACCAGATATGGCCCGATTGCTTG
Source organism: Ruegeria sp. BG5 (assembly GCF_056538425.1). Lineage (NCBI taxonomy): Bacteria > Pseudomonadati > Pseudomonadota > Alphaproteobacteria > Rhodobacterales > Roseobacteraceae > Ruegeria > Ruegeria sp. BG5. The sequence continues at coordinate 90,228 of NZ_JBQFTC010000007.1, forward strand.
CGGCACTGGCCGCAATGGCAGGCCGAAGGCGGCGACAGATCCCCATCGATGGTAAAGGCGACCGCGCCGCACAGGCAGGAACCGTTATGCATGTGACTACCCCCTTGCAACGGGCGTGGAGCTGGTCCCCAGCAACACGCCGTAAATGATGAAACAGGTGGCCATGATCCGGCGCACCCAGATGTTGAACACCGCGCCCAGCGCCGCCTTGCCCATCAGCGCGCCCAGCAGGGTGAACCCGGTATAGCTGAGCGTGGTGATGACCAGCGCGGTGGGCATGATGACCCCCATTTGCTGCCAGATCGGCACGGCCGGCTGCACGAATTGCGAAAAGGCGGCAAGGTATCCGGCCACACTTTTGGGATTGATCGTCGCCACCGCCAGCGCGTGCAGATAGACATGCCGAGCGGGCCGTTCAGATGCAGGCGCGGGCTTGGTGGCGTTCATCCAGCCACGGATACCGACCCAGATCAGGAACCCAGCCCCCACCAGTTTGGCGATGAAGAATCCGGTCGGAGACGCCGTGATCAGCGCGGTGATGCCGAGCGCCGACAGGACCAAAAACGCGCTGGCCTGCGTCAGGATCGCCAACACCCCCAGCATCGCCTTGGGAAACGGCAGGCTCATACCGTTCGAGATGCAATTGACCGCATTTGGTCCGGGCGTAGTGACGAACACCACCCAGAACAGCGCGAATATGGTCCAGGCCTCAAAGCTCATCAATACGCTCTCATCAATACACCGGCGGGGCGATGACCCAGATCGCCACGGCGGGCTCATCATAGGGGTTCGCCCATTGATAGGGTTCATGCTTGATGCGGAAACTATCGCCCGGTCCCACCGTGAACTGGCGGCTGCCGATGGTCAGGTCCAGATGGCCGGATACCATATACCCGACCTCCTGCGTCGGTCGGTTGGCCGGGGTTTGCATTTGCGACCGAGGCTCGAAGGTGGAATGCACCATTTCGAAATCGTCGGTCAGATCGGGCGAGAGCAGTTCTTCGATCAGGCCCTCTTCACCCGATCCCATGGGTCTGCGGGTTCCGGCCCGCACCACATAGCCTTGTTCGTCGCTTGGAACCGCAGAATGCGCAAACAGCATCGACATCGGCACGCCCAGCGATTCCGCAATCTGGCGCAGGTCGGAAATCGACGGGTCGGATTTGTCGCGCTCAACCTGGCTGAGCCACCCGACAGAGCGATCCAAACGTGCCGCGATTTCGGTCAGCGTCAACCCACGCGCCTTTCGCAGCGCGCGAATATCGGCACCCAATGTGGCGCTTTGGGGGGCTTGGCTGTTCACTGGCCGCTCCGAATCTCGTGAAAATTTCTCCCTGTTTTTCACGATGCCAGAGGTTCGTGAAATTTCAAAGCATTTTTTCACGCAATCCCATCGAGCCCGGTAACAGTATCGTTGGACCTGTCGGGCACCGGATGCCCGACAGGTTTTCACACGTCTTCAGCCACACATCAGACTGTGCGGATCGCGGATATGCCCCCGGTTGGCTTCGACATAAGCAATAATGCCGGCCATACAGGACGGCTGGCCACCAAATCCCGGCCATGGTTTGAAGTGGGGGATGTGCACAAAGGTCGTCGGATCCCGAAGCAGAAGATTGGCAAAGACCGAGGCGACGATCAGACCGCCAACACCGGTGAGTTTGCCGTGCCCGTGCTGTTCAGCCTCTTGCAGGGCATAGAACCACAAGGGCGTTTTCTGGAACCCTTTGGCGGCAAGCTCTGGCGGCACGGCAACGGGGGCGGTTCCCAGATGCGCGGCAAAGTGCTGACCGCTGGCCAGTTGATACGTGTACCGGTCGCGGATCATGTTGCGCAGCGCCAGGTTTTTGGATTGCGCCTCGGACAGCGTCTCGCCGATATCCTCCAACGCGATCTGGCCTGTGACAAAGGGCAACTCCAGCAGCGGCGCGCCCATTTTGGGACCAACCGGTCGGGCCTTTTGCGACGCGGTCTTGCCTTTCATCGAGAAATACAAGTCCATATCGATATTGGCGGCTTTGTCCCTTGGACCGAAGCCTTGCGTTGCGAACAGGCTGACGGGGTTGCTTGACGCGTTTAACTTGTATTCGAATTGCGTCGTTGCATGGCCGAAACGATAACAAGCACCGGTGAATTCAACCGGCATGACCGGCGCATCCCAGCCAAAGATCGGACGTTTCATCGCTGCCGTCAGGCAGCTGTCTTCGACGAAGGCATGCAGCAGCTCGTTCCAGACGATCCACTGGTAATGCAGACGAATGAACCGCCGCACTTCCTGAAAGTTGCTTAATCCGGGGGATACGTGATCCTTCCAGATTTTGGCACTGATCCCTTCATGCGCGCAGGCGTGAATATCCTTGGCTTCGGACCCGCCCTCGCTCAGCTTGCTCATCAGGATGTTGTGCAACTCGATAAAGATGCCCTGCACTTGTGCGACGATGATGTTCTCGTCGTTGCGCGGATCACCGATCAGGGCCTTGCCCGCGCAGGTGCGGGCCAGATCCAGATGGTTTTCCTTGCGCCCGAACATCAGCATGTGATCCTGATCCCCGGCTCCGTAGAGATGCGGTGACGCCTCGGGCCCGGCGCCATAGACACAATCGAGGTCCAGGCTGGGCGTTCTGACATTCGGGATGGTGGCCGGATCGATGCGGGTGCCCAGGGCCGAGGTCGCATCCAGTGTGATGTCGTGGTCAACGAACTGACCCAGAAAGGTCATACCCGCATCCGCCGGGCCATCATGGTTTTCCTTGGCTCGCATGGACTGAGACAAGTCGTCCAGCGCATGGATCACATCCGCATGGGTGATTTTGACGATATGAACCGGGTTTGGTGGCTTGAGACGCCCAAGCGTCTGCACAAAGGGTCTGGAGGGGCCCGCGCCGTTGAGACAAACCTTGGTGAGTTGATCAAGGCGCGTAAGGCCGTGATGCATACCTGCCATAACAAAATACTCCTGAAACAAATAAAAAATGCCGGTGAAAATAGAAATCCGACAGGTCGATTCATAGCAGAAACAGGGAAGATTCTCAATTTGACGGCGCGCGAATCCGCCGACGAGAAAGGGTCTTTCAGACCTTTCCGATACTTGGCAGCACAAGCTCAGGTTTAAAGAACCTGAGGTGAAGAGGCGTCAGACGGGTCGGGGCAGCCGGTACCGGATGTGGCGATCAGCCAAAGACCCGCCCCAGAATTGTGCCCAGCGCATCCGCGTCCTCATCGTTGAACGCATCAGGCTGATCACTGTCGATATCGAACACCGCAATCACCTCGCCCGAGGCGTCCCGCACCGGCAAGACCAGCTCGGACCGGGTGGAGGAGGCACAGGCTATATGGCCGGGAAACGCATCTACGTCGGGAACCAGCTGAACCTCTCCCGTACGCGCCGCAGCACCGCAGACACCGCGATCGAACGGGATGGTCAGGCAGCCATGTCCGCCCTGATACGGGCCGATCTTCAGCAACCCGGGCTCAGTCACACGGTAAAAGCCCGTCCAGTCAAACCGATCATCGGCGTGATGCACTTCGCAGGCGATGGTCGCCATCAAGGCAACCTGATCGGTCTCGCCTTCAGTCAGCGCGGCGATGGTTTTGGCAAGCGTGTCGTAATCGGCGGTCATGGTTGCGCTTTTGTCTATTGGGGGCGGGGGCGCTGCCCCCTCTTGAGCCTTTGGCTCAATTCACCCCCGCCGTATTTGAAACAAGAAGAAGGGTCAAATGCGTTCTATGGCGATGGCCGTTCCTTCGCCGCCGCCGATGCAGATCGCTGCGACGCCGCGTTTGAGGCCCCGCTTCTCCAATGCGTTCAGCAGTGTGACCATGATCCGAGCGCCAGACGCGCCGATGGGGTGGCCCAGCGCGCAGGCCCCGCCGTTCACGTTCACCTTGTCGCGGGGCAGGCCCATTTCATGCATGAAGGCCATCGGGACAACGGCGAAGGCTTCGTTCACCTCCCACAGATCCACGTCCTCGACGCTCCAACCGATGCGGGCCAGCAGCTTTTGCGCGGCCGGAACCGGGGCTGTGGTGAACAGGCCGGGGGCCTGAGCGTGGCTGGCGTGGCCAAGGATGCGTGCACGAACGGACAGATTCTGTGCCTCCGCCGCTGAGGCAGACGCCAGAACCAGCGCCGCCGCGCCATCCGAGATCGATGAGGCATTGGCAGCGGTCACCGTGCCATCCTTGCGGAAGGCCGGCTTCAGGGTTGGGATCTTTTCGGGCCGGGCTGATTTTGGCTGCTCATCCGCCGATTGGATCACCTCTCCTTTCCGGGTGCGTACCGAAACCGGGGCGATCTCGCCGTCGAACGCCCCGCTGTCCTGCGCCGCCAGAGCATTGGATAGGGATTGCAGCGCGTATTCGTCCTGCGCCTCGCGGGTGAATTGGAAGGATTCGGCACAGTCTTCGGCGAAGGTGCCCATCAGGCGGCCTTTGTCATAAGCATCTTCAAGCCCGTCGAGGAACATGTGATCGACGACCTGACCGTGCCCGATGCGTGCGCCACCACGCATTTTCGGCAGCAGGTAGGGGGCGTTGGTCATGCTTTCCATTCCGCCTGCAACCATCAGGTCGGCATGGCCCAGTGCGATCTGGTCAAAGGCCATCATGGCCGCCTTCATGCCCGATCCGCACATCTTGTTGAGTGTCGTGGCCGGCACCTCTTGGCCCAGACCGGCGGCGAAACCGGCCTGACGTGCCGGGGCCTGCCCTTGCCCTGCCGGAAGAACGCAGCCCATCAGCACCTCGTCCACGGTTTCGGTGCCTGCCTGTTCCAATGCGGCGCGAATTGCGGCCCCGCCCAGATCCGCGGCTGCGACCCCGTCGAACATGCCCTGAAATCCACCCATCGGCGTGCGGGCGGCCCCTGCGATCACAACCTCATTCATCACGGTCTTCCTTTGTTCATTTTCCGGCTTCTGCATACCGAATGGTAAGATTTGCCGTCTAGCGTATTTCTACGAAGCAATTCCAGGAAAGAGGGCGGTCAAACATGGGCCTGACCACTACAACATCCGGTGAGACTCAGATCATCACGGTCCAGACCGACCGGATCGACGCCGCCATGGCCATTCAGTTCAAGGAAGACATGCGGCGCGCAACCGAATCGGGATGCAACCGGGTGGTGCTGGATCTTGGCGGGGTCGAATTTATCGATTCCAGCGGGCTGGGCGCAATTGTCGCCTCGATGAAGCAGCTTGGGGCCGGGCGCAGGCTGGATCTGGCCGGGCTGCAACCGGTGGTCGAAAAGGTGTTTCGCCTGACCCGCATGGACACGGTGTTCAATCTGTTTGCCACCCTGGATGACGCCCTGGCCGGTTCCATCGACTGATCTGGGCGGAGTGGACTGCGTGAAGCCGATTGGGACCAAAACCTGCCTTGAACTGACCTTCCCAGCCACTGAGGCCGAAGCGAGCGCGGGAATTTCGCAACTCAGCACCGGCCTGTCGCGGCAGGGGCTGCCGGCGCATATGGCGGATGATGTGAAGATCGCGCTGGCTGAGGCGATCAACAACGTGGTCGAACATGCCTATGCGGGCATCGCCCCGGCCAAAGTGCAGGTGACTTGCAGGCTTGACCACAACCGGCTGGACATCCTGATTTCCGATACCGGCAATCCCCTGCCCGGCTACAAACTGCCCGACGGGGTTCCTGCTTCGGTCGAGACAGGCGTTCAGGACCTGCCCGAAGGCGGATTCGGCTGGTTTCTGATCCACCAGCTTACCAGCGATATCTGGTATGAAAGGCGGGACGGATGTAATCGCCTGTCGCTGCGGTTCGACTTCGATCCGCAAGACTGACCGGCAAGCAATAGCCATAATAAGGCCTTTTTCGAACCATTGTCGCGCCGCAAACCCCCGTCATACAGTGACCTGTAGCTCAGATAGCTTCCCTCGGCGCCAAGTGTCACAGCCCCCACCCAGTGAACGGCGCCGAGGAACTTCTCTCCCTAATATTACTGGACAAACACAGGCCTCGCCTTAGGTTCGACCCGTCGATGGGGAGGAGGAAAACCATGCGGGATCTGCATCTGCCGGGCCGGTCTGAAGTTCTGGCAACCGATGGGATATGTGCAACGTCGCATCCTCTGGCCGCAAAGGCGGCGCTGGATATTCTGGGTCAGGGCGGCAATGCGATGGATGCCGCAATTGCCGGGGCCATCCTGTTGGGCATTTGCGAACCGCAGATGACCGGTTTGGGCGGCGATTGCTTTGTGCTGTTCAACCGGGCAGGTGAAGACAGGATTCGCGCTTTGAATGGTTCCGGGCGCGCGCCGGCACAGGCAGATGCCGAGGCTTTGCGCGCCAAAGGGCTGACTGCGGTACCTCTGACCAGCCCTGACGCCGTCACCATCCCCGGCGCGGTGGATGCGTTCTGTCATCTTTCAGAAAACGAAGGTCGTCTGGGACTGGACGCCATTCTGCAACCGGCGATTCACTATGCCGAGCTCGGCGTACCGGTTGCGCCCCGGGTCGCTTTTGACTGGCAACGCGGCGCGCGCACCCTGCAAGGGGCCGCCAGGCAGCACTATCTGATCAACGGCGGCGTTCCAGAGGTCGGTCAGGTCTTCCGGTCTCCGGGTCAGGCCGAGGTTCTGCGCCAGATTGCCAAGCACGGGCGCGACGCCTTCTACACCGGTGAAATTGCCGAAGATATGCTCTCGGCGCTGACCCAACTGGGCGGTGTTCATGGCGCGGATGACTTCGCGAACACGAAATGCACCGTGACCGAACCGATGAGCGGCACCTATCAAGGCATCGATCTGGTCGAACATCCGCCCAACGGTCAGGGGGCGACGGCCATCCTGCTGCTGAACATCCTGAAGCATTTTGATCTGGCCAGCATGGACCTATTCGGGGCTGAGCGCGTTCATATCGAGGCCGAAGCCACCAAACTGGCCTATGACGCCCGCAACCGCTTTATCGCGGACCCGGATCATATGGCCCGCATGGAACGGTTCCTTGATCCCAAAATCGCCGCATCGCTGGCCGCCATGATCGACCCCAAACGCGCGATGCAAGCAGCAGCGCCGCTGACCGAAGCCATTCACAAGGACACCGTTTACATCACGGTGGTCGATCGCGACCGGATGGCAGTTTCGCTGATCTATTCGATCTTCCACAGTTTCGGATCGGGCATCGCATCCCAGAAATACGGCATTCTGCTGCAGAACCGCGGGGCCGGTTTCACTCTGACCCCCGGCCATCCAAACGAATTGGGCGGTGGCAAACGCCCCATGCACACAATCATCCCCGGAATGCTGCAAGAAAACGGCCGCGTGATGATGCCCTTCGGGGTTATGGGCGGGGCCTATCAGCCGACCGGTCATGCCCGCTTCCTGTCAAACCTCACGGATTTCGACATGGGCCTACAGGACAGCATCGATGCCCCCCGCGCCTTTGCCGACGGGGGTGTGTTGAAACTGGAACGCGGGTTCTCAGAACAGGTGGCGCAACAATTGTCGCAACTTGGCCACACTGTTGAGATTTCAGAAACCCCACTTGGCGGCGCGCAGGCAATCCGAATCCGAAACGACGGCGTGTTGGAGGGCGCAAGCGATCCGCGCAAAGACGGGTGTGCGTTGGGATATTAGGGACATCAGCGTCCGCGCCGGATTGGCCCGGTGGATCAGTTCAGATGGAAGTGCAGCGGGTAGGACCCGTCCTCGAAAGGCCCGAACATATTGGGAATATCGGGATGCTCTACCGGCTCGCCCGATTGGTCGGCGATCAGATTTTGTTCTGAAACATAAGCCACATAGAAGGACTGATCATTCTCGGCCAGCAGATGATAGAACGGCTGATCCTTGATCGGCCGACTGTCTTCGGGGATGGCTTCGTACCATTCCTCGGTGTTGGAAAACTCCGCGTCCACGTCAAAAATCACCCCTCGGAAGGGATGTTTTTTATGTCGCACTACTTGTCCCAAGCCGTACTTGGCATGTGTCTTTAGCATTGTTTCAGCCCCCAAAGCAGTTACTACCTCTTTCCGGGCGGAAAATCCAATCATTGATCTGAAATTCAGGGAAACAGTCTGTGAACCTTCTACTGACAGTGTTCGAAATTGTCGCGCCGGTGTTTATTCTGGCGGGCATTGGATTTGCCTGGGTCAAGCTGGGGTTTGAATACCGCCTGCAATTCGTCACCCGTTTCGCCATGATGCTGGCGGTGCCCAGCCTGATCTTCGTGGCGCTGATGCAGACCGAAATACCGGGTGGCGACCTGTCGCGATTCACCGTGGCCGCCATCGTCGCCAACCTTGGTCTGGCGGTCGTGTTTTGGGGAATCGTTCGGGTGCTGAGGCTGGAGCAGCGCACTTACCTGTCGCCTTTGATCTTTGGCAATACCGGCAACCTGGGCCTGCCGTTATGCATCTTTGCCTTCGGACAGGCGGGGCTGGGATATGCCGTGATTTTCCTGTCGGTGACGGCGCTGTTTTCCTTTACCTACGGCATTTATCTTGTCGCAGGCAAAGGGGCCTTTGGGCAGGTCATCAGGCAACCGATGGTTTGGGCAACGCTGCTTGGGGCATTGTTCCTGTGGCAGGATTGGGAAACCCCGCTGTTTCTGACCAACACATTGGATTTGCTGGGGCAAATGGCGGTTCCGATGATGCTGGTCACTTTGGGCGTTGCCATCGCGCGCCTGACCACCCGCAGTCTGGGACAAGCCATCTGGCTGTCGATCCTGAAAGTGGTGGTGTGCTTTGCCCTCGGTTGGGCCATAGCGTCCGCGTTTGACCTGGAAACCATCGCCTTTGGCGTGCTGATATTGCAAATGTGCACCCCCGTCGCGGTCACATCCTACCTGCTGGCAGAGCGGTTTCAGGCCGACGCAGATGCCGTTGCGGGGATGGTCATGGTCTCGACCCTGCTGTCGGTCGCAGCGTTACCCCTTGTTCTGGCGCTGATTCTGTAGCGATTGTGATTTCCTCAGCGCTCAATCTGCGCTAGAATGCCTAAAAAAGGCACGAGGCACATGAGCAGAATTCTTTTCGTACTCCTAGGGGTGCTGCTTTTGGCATCCTGTGGGGGCGGCTCGAAACAGCCGCCCAGCAGATTGAACGACGCGTGCAGCATTGCGCGCGAAAAGCCCGACTATATCCGGGCTTTCAAAAGCACCGAGCGTAAATGGGGCGTTCCCGTTCACGTTCAGATGGCCACGATCTATCAGGAAAGCCGCTATCGCCACGATGCGCGCACGCCGCATCGCTATGTTCTGGGCGTGATCCCGATGGGCCGTCAAAGCAGTGCATATGGCTACGGTCAGGCGCTGGACGGCACGTGGGAGCAGTACCAGCGCGAAACCGGTAAACGCCGCGCCAAGCGGGATCGCATTCGCGACGCGTCGGATTTCATTGGCTGGTACATGAACAAAAGCTACGAGCGGAACGGCATCCACCCCGCCGACACGCGCAATCAGTATCTGGCCTATCACGAAGGTCATACGGGCTTTGCCCGCGGCAGCCACAACAAGAAATCATGGCTGCTGAACGTGGCCAGCGATGTGGACGCGCGCGCGAACCTGTATCAGTCGCAACTGGCAAATTGCCGGTACTGAGGTGAAGGGGTCAGCGATCAGCTGACCCACTTCTTTTGCTGTTCGAGAACAGATCCTGATTCAGCCTGCCACCCTCGGTCAACGGGCCCAGCAGCACCGTGGTCTGGGTGCCTGCGTTGTCGTGGATCACCCATTTCCGCAGCTCGACCGGGTTGTCGGTGAACATCAGCTCAATCCGGCCCGAGTCCGGGTTCTTGGGGTCTTGCGCCGTTACCACGGTCGCCGTGCCGTCGAACTCGTGCCCTACCACCATATTGGCCTGACCAAGGTTCACATTCCGCGCCAGAACCAGAGACAACGGTGTCCGCTTTAGCGGGTATTGTTCGGGCGGTTGGTTCGATTTGGGATCGAAGATCATGACACTGCCGGAACGTGCCAGCACCACCGCACTGTCCGGCGGATCATATTCGAACCGCATTTTACCGGGTCGCTGCATCCACAGCTTACCGGTGCTCAGCGAGCCATCATCGTTGACCTGAGTAAAACTGGTCTGAACCGTTTTCAGCTGGTTCAGGTAATTTGAGATTTCCGACAGCGGCAGCTTATCCGCCGCCCAGGCCGCAGGTGCGGCCAGTGTCAAAGCAAGGGCAAAAGCAATCTGTTTCATGCTTCACAGATATGCGCTCTGCCCTTGTTATTAAATATCCTATTGCTCGGGGACGAGGATTTCGCGTTTGCCGACGTGATTTGCCGCCGAAACAACGCCTTCGTCCTCCATCTGCTCAACCAGCCGTGCGGCTTTGTTGTAGCCGATGGCAAGTTTCCGCTGGATATACGAGGTCGAGCATTTGCGATCCTTGATCACAATCGCCACCGCTTGATCGTACAGAGCGTCTTCGCCATTGGTGTTGCCACCGGTGTTCAGCCCAAGAACGGCGTCGATATTGTCGGCCTTTTCTTCGGCCGGGCCATCGACCACGCCGCTCATGTAATCCGGCGGGCCGAATTGTTTCAGGTGGTTAACGATTTCCTCGACCTCTTCATCCGAGACAAAGGGGCCATGGCAACGGGTGATCTTGGCACCGCCCGCCATATACAGCATGTCGCCCTGCCCCAGCAGTTGCTCAGCACCCATCTCGCCCAAAATTGTGCGGCTGTCGACTTTCGAGGTCACCTGGAACGAAATCCGGGTGGGGAAGTTCGCCTTAATCGTGCCGGTAATCACATCAACCGACGGGCGCTGTGTGGCCATGATCAGGTGAATGCCCGAGGCACGCGCCATCTGCGCCAGACGCTGAATGCAGGCTTCGATCTCTTTACCCGCAACCATCATCAGGTCGGCCATCTCGTCGACGATGACGACGATATAGGGCATCGCTTCGGGGGCGAATTCTTCGGTCTCGAACATCGGCTCGCCGGTTTCGTCGTCGAACCCGGTCTGCACCGTGCGGCTGAACATCTCGCCCTTGACCAGAGCGTCCTTCACACGGCCATTGTAACCGGCGATATTACGCACGCCCATCTTGGACATCTTGCGATAGCGATCCTCCATCTCGCCCACGACCCATTTCAGGGCGACAACCGCCTTTTTCGGGTCGGTCACAACGGGCGACAGCAGGTGCGGGATGCCGTCATAGACCGACAGTTCCAGCATCTTGGGATCGATCATAATCAGGCGGCATTCATCCGGCGTCAGCTTATAGAGCAGCGACAGGATCATCGTGTTGATCGCCACCGACTTACCCGAACCCGTGGTCCCCGCGATCAGAAGGTGAGGCATCTTCGCAAGGTTCGCCACGACGGACTCACCGCCGATATCCTTGCCCAATGCCAGCGGCAGCGCGTGGTTGCCATCGCCGAAATCACGGCTGGCGAGGATTTCGCGCAGCACCACCATCTCGCGGTTTTCATTGGGCAGTTCGATCCCGATCACCGAACGGCCCGGCAGGGTCGAAACCCGCGCCGACAGCGCCGACATCGAGCGTGCGATATCGTCGGCCAAACCGATCACCCGGCTGGCTTTCAAGCCCGGGGCCGGTTCCAGTTCATACATGGTGACAACCGGGCCGGGGCGGACGCTGACGATCTCACCCTTGACGCCATAGTCATCCAGCACGTTTTCAAGCATCCGCGCGTTTTCCTCCAGCGCCTCATCGCTCAGGTGATGGCGCTGAATGCTGGCCGGGTTCGACAACAGGCCCAGCGGCGGCAGTTCGAAATCGGAATGCCGTTCTTCGAAAGACAGGGCCGGTTGCGCCTCGGCCTGCGCGCGGCGGGATGGTTGCGGCGCGCGGCGCACCGGCTGTGCGACCACCGGCTTGCGCGGCTCGGCCACCGGGATTTTCATCGCCGGGCGCGATTGCGGCACGGGTTCGGGGGAGTCCTCGAACACGGCGTCATCGTCAAAATCCGGCTCGGGCGCGAAGTCCTGATGCAGAGGCTCCTGCCACTCGGGCGCGGTCATAGGCGGTTCAGGCGGCAGGCCACCTGTTGGCCCTGCGTTCAGGATCAACGGGTCCGGCCCGCGACCACGGCCTTTGGTCAGCGGCAGGTTCGGATCGGGCTCGGGCGTCACCTCACCGGTTGCCACCTTGCGGTTGCGCACAGCGGCCGAGATTTTCGAGCGGATGCGATCCTCACCCGGCATTTCATCGAAGCCTTCGACCGGCATGGGCTCAACCAGTTCGGGTTCGGGCATCGGATCAGGGCGGCGGATCAGGGCGGGCATACGGGCCAGCAGGCCGGTTTTTGGGGCAGGTTCCGGCGCTTCCTCTTCCAGGTCTTCAAAGACGGGATCCCCAAAGGCAATCTCATCATTCAAAACCGGCTCAACCCGCGCGGCGCGGTGTTCTTTCCACTGCGCCCGGCGATCCCGCGCGGCCTGCGCAGTGGCCGAGGCCCCACGGCCCAGCAGGTTCATCAACAGATCGTAGGCCATCACCAGACCCAGCAGGAAAGCACGCGTTCCGCGGCGCACGTCAACCTTGGTGAAGCCCAGCACAAAGACACCCAGCGCGATCATCCCGACGGCCATGGCCAGCGACATCAGCTTGACCAGGAAATGCGAGGAAATCGGCAAAAGGGTCAGCAACGCCCCCATTACGGTGTCGCCAAACAGCCCGCCCAGCCCATAGCTGTGGGTCGCGCGCCATTCGGCACCGGGCACCAAAGTCGCGGCGTAGACCGAGACAATTGCGATCCAGATCGGGGCAAAGATCAAACGGGCAACGGCACGATCTTCGCCGAAATGGCCGGCAAATCGCACACCCCAACCGATCAGCACCAGCGCAATACCCCAACTACCCCAGCCAACGATCATGAACAACGGCGCGGCAATCGAGGCACCAATCCGCCCCATCCAGTTCTGCACCGGCGCATCGGTCGAGACCATCCAGTTCGGATCGTCCGGCGTGTAGGACCAGATCATCGCCGCGGCGGCAAAGCCCAGCAGGATCAGGGCGATCCCGATCAATTCCTTGCTGCGCCGCTCGATCGCGGCCTGAGTCGTGCTGTCCAGTAGCGGATCGCGGTTGCGCGCGTTCAATGATGCCATTTTGCCCTCGTACCTCACGAATAGATGCAGTCGCGGAGCGTGATCAGCCCGCGCTGCAACTCTGTTTTTGGGGCCACCATAGCGGCCCGGATAAAGTGCTCGCCCGGGTTTTGCCCCGGATCGCCTTGAGAAAGATATGCGCCCGGCAGGACCCGCACTCCGGTCTCTTGCCACAGCTTCAATGCGGTCTCCTCGCCGTTTTCAACGGGCAGCCACAGGAAAAACCCGGCCTCGGGCGGCATATAGCCCTGCACACCGGCAAAGACCCCATCCGCAATGGCGTATTTTTCCTGATAGAGCGCGCGGTTTTCGACAACATGCGCCTCATCAGCCCAAACCCTGGCAGCAGCAGCCTGCAATGGCATAGGCAAAGGCGAACCGGCATAGTTGCGCAACTGTTTGACACGTTTGATCGTTTCGGAACCGCCCGCGATCAGACCGGACCGCAGACCCGCCAGATTGGACCGCTTCGACAGTGAGTTGAAAAGCGTGATCCGTTCGGGATCTGCCCCCATCTCTTGCGCGACGGTCAGGACGCCTGTGGGGGCTTCATCCCGGTAAATCTCGGAATAGCATTCATCGGCGAAGATGCGGAAATCGTATTTCTCGGCCAGGGCGATCAGTTCGGCCCAATAATCGCGCGATGCCACGGCCCCCTGCGGGTTGGCGGGCGAGCAGATATAGGCAATGGCGGTGCGGTTCAGCACGTCTTCGGGCAGGCCCGCATAGTCGGGCAAATGTCCGGTGGCCGCTGTGGCAGGGACAAAAACAGGCTCGGCTGCGACCGAGATCGAGGCGACCATATAGACCTGATAAAACGGGTTCGGGCACAGAACGACCGGCTTTTGGCCGTTCTTCTGTTCCGGGCACAACGCCATCGCCGCGTTGTACAGCCCCTCTCGGGTGCCGTTCAGCGCCATGACGTTGGTGTCGGGGTCCATACTCACGCCATAACGGCGTTTGATCCAGTCGGTGATTGCCCCACGTAACTCGGGCGAGCCTTCATTCGGTGGATAGCCCTGAAATCCAGCCGCATTTTCGGTGATCACATCCGTCACCCAAGCGGGGAAGTCGTGCATTGGCGCGCCGATGGTCATGTGAATCACGTCACCCCCCGGCTGGTGATGGTCCAACAGGGTGCGCAGACGCGGGAATGCATATTCCGGTAGGTTCGAAAACCGCTCGGGGAAAATCATAACTACTGCCTCAATATCGGGGTCATTTCGCCCCGTCTTTTTTGGCAGATTACAGATCAGACCCCGCCCCGTCCAGACAAAGAGGTGCCGAATCAGGGGATTGTGGCATTCACGCCAATGCGGTTTCCGCCGCTGAGCCCAGCCGCAACAGGGCCTCTTCGGACCCCGGATAACCCAGCATCATCAGCCCGCAACCGGGTGTCTGGGTCGGCAAAGTCAAAGCCGCCAGCCCCATCAGGTTGCCAATGCGGGTGTTGCGCAGGGCCAGCAGATTCTCGGTCACGTAATAGTCGTGATCGCTCAGCAGTCGGTCCAGATTTGGCGGCAGGATCGGTGCGGTCGGGGCCAGAACGGCATCAAATCCGGCAGTGGCCGCATCCCATGCGGCACGGCAGGCTTTGAGTCTGGACCAGGCCGCAACATAGTCGGGGCCTGAAAAAGCCTGACCCATGCGGAACCGTTCCAAAATCTCGGGGTACATTGCCTCGGGGTTGGCCTCGATAACGTCCTTCCACAAGCCATAAGCCTCGGTTGTATAAAGCACTCCGGTCAGGCCCATCGCGTCATTCAGCTCGGGCACGTCCAGCGGGACGATCTCTGCCCCTGCATCGGCCAGACGGGCCAGCGCATCCTCATAGGCCGCGCGCGGGGCGTCTCGCAGATCGTCCTTCGCGACATTCTGCAGATCCGCAAAACGACGACCCGCCAAAGACGCGCCGCGCAAATCGGCGGGGGTACCGCCTTCCAGCAGCGCCAGAACATGGGCCGCATCCTCGACCGACCGGGCCAAGGGGCCGACCGTGTCAAACCGCAGACATAACGGTACGGTGCCTTCAAGGCTGACCCGGCCCGCGGTGGTTTTCAGACCCACAAGATTGTTCCACGCCGACGGGATACGCACCGACCCGCCGGTATCCGACCCAATCCCACAGGCGGCCAAACCCCAGGCAACACTGGCCCCGGCGCCCGAGGATGAGCCGCCCGGCACAGCCTCTTCATCATCGATACAGGGCGGGGTCCCGGTGATCGGGTTCAGGCCAAGACCGGAAAAGGCCAACTCGCTCATATGGGTTTTGCCCAGACAAACCGCCCCCATGGACGTGGCGTTGCGCACAACCACGGCGTCCGCATCCGGAACACGGCCTTTCAACAGGGCCGATCCAGCCTCGGTGCCGATACCGGCCGTATCAAAGAGGTCCTTCCAACTGATCGGAACACCATCCAGCAGGGACCGGCGCAGACCCAAAGCAGCGCGGTCTTTTGCGGCCTTCGCCTCGGCCCGCGCGCGGTCATGGGTGACGCGGGCAAAGATACGGTCGCGATGAGGGTGGGCGTCAATGGCGCTCAGGTAGGTCTCGGTCAGGTCCACAGGGTCGATCTGCCCCATGCCGATGCCCCGACCCAGATCACAGGCCGTCATGGTTAGCCATTCCTGCATCTCACCCCTCCTTCTTTTCTGCCTGAACGGGACGGTAGCGACAGGACCGCACATGGACAATCCCGAAAGGGCGCGCATATTGCAGGGCATGACACGGGCATCGAATATCCTGATCGTTGGCGGCGGCCTGAACGGCCCCGCCCTGGCACTGGCATTGGCGCAAACCGGTCACACGGTCAGCGTGATTGATTCTCTGGCCGAGACGGTCCGTACAGATGCAGCCTTTGACGGGCGATCTTATGCGCTGGCGCTGGCTTCGAAACGGTTGCTGGAAGCGATTGGTGTGTGGGAGCGGGTCGCCGACCACGCCCAGCCGATGCTCGAAATCAAAGTGACCGACGGCCATGCCGGTTCCGGCCCGTCGCCCTTTTTCATGCATTTCGACCATGCTGAGATCGAGGAAGGCCCGATGGGCTATATGGTCGAGGATCGCCACCTGCGTCGCGCGTTTCTTGAGGCGATGGCCGAGGAAAAGCGCATCACCCAGATCAGCGGCAAGACCGTTGTGGCGCAGGAAACAGGTACATCCGGCGTCACCCTGACACTGGATGACGGCAGCACGGTTGCAGGGCAACTGGTCGTCGGGTGCGACGGTCGGCGCAGCGGTACGGCGGCGCGGGCAGGGATCAAGCGCAGCGGGTGGGATTACGGTCAAACCGCCCTTGTCTGCGCCATCGAGCACGACCTGCCCCATCACGGCGTCGCGCATCAGTTCTTCATGCCCCCCGGGCCACTGGCGATTCTGCCGCTGACCGACAATCGCAGTTCCATCGTCTGGAGCGAACGCACCGACACCGCCCATCGCATCAACGCGCTGCCCGAGGCCGAGTACCTACAGGTTCTGCGGCCCAGATTCGGAGATTTTCTGGGTGACATCCGCCTGCAAGGCGACCGCTTCACCTATCCGCTGAACCTGACCATCGCCAATTCCTTTATCTCGGATCACTTGGCGTTGGTTGGGGATGCGGCCCATGGGATGCACCCGATTGCCGGACAAGGCTTGAATGCCGGTCTGCGCGACGTGGGCGCGCTGGCCGAAGTGCTGACACTGGCCGGACGGCGGGGCGAAGAGATCGGCTCGACCCTTGTGTTACAGCGGTATCAGGAGTGGCGGCGCTTTGACACAGCTTCGCTTGCGATGGCGACGGATGTGTTCAACAAGCTGTTTTCGAACGATAATCCGCTGCTGCGGATCGGTCGCGATATCGGCATGGGGATCGTCGGATCCTTGCCCGGATTGCGGCGCGGATTCGTGCGTGAAGCGGCAGGTCTGACTGGCGATCTGCCGAAATTGCTGCAAGGCCGCCCGATTTAGTCCAGCGGACGCGCCTCATCCACCAGCATCACCGGGATGCCATTGCGGATCGGAAAGGCCAGCCCTGCCGCTTTGGACACCAGTTCCTGCTTTTCCGCGTCATAGTGCAATGTTGTATGCGTCTGCGGGCAAATCAGCGCCTCAAGCATATGGCGGTCAAACGCGTTTGCTGGATCACTCATTGCAATGTTTCCTCATTTGATCCGCCGCGCAGGGCGAATTCGATCAATGTCACAAGGGTCTCGCGCCGCGTGCGCAGACACGGGGCCTCTAGCAGGGCCTGTTTGTCTTCCGGGTCGAAATCCATCAGCATCGACAGGGAATTCACCAAAAGCTCATCATCGGCATCCTTCAGCGAACCCCAGTCGGTGGACAATTGGCGGGATACGAAGAATCGTTCCAAAAGGGTCAGGAACCGTGTCCGGTTGAACCCATCGTCGTTCTCGGACTTGCCCAGATCGCGGTCGAACCCATCCCACGACACCTCGCACCGGCGATACGGGGTGAAGGCGTCCAGTTCGGATTTGATGCGGAACCGGGAAATGCCAGTCAGTGTGATCAGGTACCGGCCATCTTCCGTTTCGGAAAACTGGGTGATGCGCCCGGCGCATCCGATGCGGTGCAGCTTGGTGTCATCGCTGACCGAGGGGTTCGGCTGGACCATCGCAATCAGCCGTTCCTTGGTCTTCAGCGCGTCATCCACCATTTGCAGATAGCGCGGCTCAAATATATGCAGCGGCAGGGGCGAACGGGGCAGCAACAGCGCCCCGGGCAATGGGAAAACGGATACCGTTTCCGGCAGGTCGGCGGGATGCATCATGTACCCGAGTGTAGCTCTGATCAGGAATTAGGCAAATATCATCGAGCTGAGCTTGCGCCGCCCGTTCAGAACAATCGGATCATTGGGCTTGAGCGCGTCGAAGATCGTGAACAACTGAGCCTTGGCCGCACCGTCATTCCACTCGCGATCCCGACGGAACAATTCCAGCAATTGTGCCACGGCGTCTTCCACATCGCCATTGGCGTGCAGCGCCTGCGCCAGATCGAACCGGGCCTGATGGTTGTCGGGCTCGGCCTCGACCGCAGCGGTCAGTTCAGCCACCGGGCCCGCATCTGCCGCCTGTTTCGCCAATTCCAATTGTGCATGCGCCGCTTCCAGTTCGGGCGCGTTGGAAATCTCGGCCGGGGCACCGTTCAGGATCGCCTCGGCCTGTTCCAGATCGTCGGATGCGATATGCGCGCGCACCAGCCCGCCATAAGCTGCGGCATGGTTGGGATCTTCGCCCAGAATCGCGGCAAAGGTCTGCGCCGCATCTACGGCGGCCCCTTCGGTCAGCATTTCTTCGGCGGCCTGAACGGCCTCTTCCAACTGGCCACCGGGGCTTTCGCCGCCTGCCGCTTCGATCACACGGTCCACGAATGCCTTGATCTCGGACCCCGGCAGCGCACCCTGAAATCCGTCAACCGGCTGACCCTTGAAGAAGGCGTAAACGGTTGGGATCGACTGGATCCGCAACTGAGACGCAATCATCTGCGCCTCGTCCACGTTGATCTTGACCATCTTCACCGCACCTTTGGCGGCAGTTACGGCCTCTTCCAGCAGTGGCCCCAACGTTTTGCACGGGCCGCACCATGGCGCCCAGAAATCCACGATCACTGGGGTTTCCTGCGACGCCTCGACCACATCGGCCATGAACGTGGCCTCAGAGCCGTCCTTGATCAGATCGGTGGCGGGGGTGCTGTCTGACGGGTTCAGAAGGTCCATGGCAAATACTCTTTCGTTCGAACTTGCGCCCTATATGCAACCGCTTGGCGCAGAAACCAAGGGCTGAGTTTCCCGGTTACAGATCGAAACTTGCAAAGACGGGCGCGTGATCGCTGGGCTTTTCCCATCCGCGCGCCTCGCGCAGGATACGGCTGGAATGGCCTGCGTTCGAAATATCCGGTGTCGCCCAGACGTGATCCAGCCGCCGCCCTTTGTCTGCCGCATCCCAGTCGCGGGCGCGATAGGACCACCAGCTATAAAGCTGGCCTTCGGGGATGTCCTGCCGGGTAATATCGACCCAACCGCCCGCATCCTGCGTTTCCGCCAGTTGCTCAACCTCGATCGGAGTGTGTGAGACCACCTTGAGCAGTTGCTTGTGCGACCACACATCATCCTCGCGCGGGGCGATGTTCAGATCGCCAACCAGAATGGATTTCTCGGGCTTTTCCGCATGGAACCAGTCGCGCATGTCGGTGAGGTAATCCAGCTTCTGCCCGAACTTCTCATTCACCTCACGATCCGGCACATCCCCGCCCGCCGGGACGTAGAAATTGTGGATCGTCACGCCATTTTCCAACCGCCCTGCGATATGGCGCGCGTGGCCGAGACCAGCGAAATCCTTGTCGCCCACCTCTTCCATCGGCAGACGCGACAGGATGGCGACGCCGTTATAGCCCTTCTGCCCCCGAGCAACCATGTGGGTATACCCCAGTTCCGCAAACCCTTCGGTCGGGATCTTTTCGACCGGAGACTTGCATTCCTGCAAACACAGCACATCCGGAGCCTCTTCCTGCAACAATTTCAGCACGATAGGCTCGCGCAGGCGGACCGAGTTGATGTTCCAGGTGGCAAGGGTGAAGGGCATGGGTCGAGATTCCTCTGTCGCGATTGGGCGGAGGTTAGCGCGACATAGAACCAGGTGCCATGAGAAAAGGCCGCGGAACAACTTCGTTACCTGAATCGCAGTTAAGCGGACAAAGCACCATTTCGCTGCGACTGCGCCAAGGCCCGCTTTACAGGTTTCGCCTTTGTCAAAAACGGTCGTTTCTCAGCGTCAACGTTATCTCAGCCTATAATTCACTACACAACAGGCGCGGATAACTAGGTCGGCAGTGTGGGCAAGGAAGGTGTTGCTCATAGGTTTGAAGTTTTGGCAAGTATGACCGCTTTGGTATTGAGAATTTCTTGAAAGACAGCAAATATCTGACTAGCAGAGTTAAGATCTGATAGGTGCCAGCGCAATATGGTTGCAAAGACTGTTGTTGGTCGTAACATTCCCGGCCCTAGCGTCTGTGCTCTTTGTTGCTTCCCCCGCGCAAGCGAACCAGCTTAACAACTGGTCGATTTCTTGCGGAGTCGACCAAGGAGCGATCACTAAGAAAGGTAAGGACTGGCGCTTTACCACCAGTTCAAACAGGTGCCCAGGAGGATCTTGGCAGCAACGTGCTGAAATCTCTACAAAACATGTGAAACCAAATGTGAAAGGGGCTTATCTGTTTACTTCAAGGGTATCGATGACAAGCAGCCGCCCAAAGCGCTTCGATATCTTCCAACTGCACGATGGGCGGCGTCCGTGCGCTCCTCCACTCAAGGTAACGGTTCTATCGAATGGCAGAATGGAGCTTTGGAGCGACACTGAGTTCACGAACGGCGGTTGCATATATGGAAAGCTGACTCGGCAACCATCTGCGGGCAGGCTTAGGTTTGATGGGACAGAACAAGAACTGAAAGTCCTCATAAACTTCGATGGTAACGGCGGTTTCGATGTTACCGTTTGGTTGGATGGACGGGTCGAAATGAAGGGCCGATATGACCAGCCCCTTCAAGCTAACGCTTTCAGATCAACCAAGTTCTATTTTAAGCACGGAGCGTACTCACCAAAAACCTTTGACTACGTGCTGTTTTCTCGCGGGATGAGTGTGAAAAAAGTAAGGCTCAGCAACTGAGTACTACGCGTACACCACTCTCTGCGGAAAACCGAAGCAGCGCTGATGACAGGGCACTATCTGCACTGCCTCGCGGGGTGAAGAACTGAGTAGATGCGAAATTTACCGCGCTGCGGGCGCTCGCAGCTCGAAAGGGCAAGGTACAGTTTGGGCTCAAAGCGGACATTTATAAATCAACTCCCCACAAAAAAAGCCGGGCCATCAGGCCCGGCAGTCCAACAGGGAGGTGCATGTCATAACCCGGACATGCGCGGGTTGGGAGTAACCTAATTATGAGGCCAGAGTATCACTTTGATCCAAATCAATCCACCTCGGATCACGATACAAGGCGATATCCACCCGATTCTGTGACCAAAAGGCGTGCATTCGATGGATCAGGCTCGATCTTCTGACGTAGACGGTAGATGTGCGTTTCCAGCGTGTGGGTGGTGACACCGGCGTTGTAACCCCAGACCTCGTGCAGAAGCACATCGCGTGCCACGACGCCATCGGTCGAGCGGTACAGGAACTTGAGAATGTTGGTCTCTTTCTCGGTCAGACGAATCTTGCGGTCTTCCTCGGTGATCAGCATCTTCATGGCTGGCTTGAAGGTGTACGGGCCAAGAACGAATACGGCGTCCTCGGATTGTTCATGCTGGCGCAGTTGCGCACGGATGCGGGCCAGAAGAACCGGGAATTTGAAGGGCTTAGACACATAATCATTGGCACCGGCATCCAGGCCCAGGATCGTGTCGGCGTCGCTGTCATGGCCCGTCAGCATCAGGATCGGGCTTTTGACGCCCTGTTTGCGCATCAGGCGGCACAGCTCTCGCCCGTCGGTATCGGGCAGTCCCACATCCAGAATGACCAGATCGTAGATCGCTTCGCGGGCCCGCTCCATCGCTGACGAACCATCAGAGGCTTCGAACACGTCAAAATCCTCGGTCATCACCAGTTGCTCGCTAAGCGCTTCGCGCAGGTCTTCGTCGTCATCCACCAGCAGGATTTTCTTGAGCTGAGCCATTTCGCGGTCCTCCTAAGCCTTTTCCATCACTTGCGCGTAGAAGATGCAATCGACAAGCTTTGCTGCACCCGTCTCACGCCATCGTGTCAGACGCGGCGGAAATGTTTCACATTTCTTTTGGAAACCGTTAGAAGTCCGCCGAACGCGATTGGGCATTATCAATGAGTCTGAACCCCGACATCACCGAGCTGTTGGCCCGCGCACGGGCTGACCTGCGCATGGGCGTACCCGTGGCCCTGACCGACGACAGCGGCGTCAGTGTGTTGGCGCTTGCGGCCGAGACGCTCAGCCCCCAACGTCTGGCGGATTTGCGCGGGCTTGGCGGGACACCTGTGGTCGCAATCACCGGACGGCGGGCCGAGACGCTGAAAGCGCGCGCCTATGACGGGGATCTGGCGCGGGTTGTGATCCCGGCAGATGTTGAGATTGACTGGGTGCAGGCGGTTGCCGATCCCTCGGATGATCTGAACGCGCCGATGAAGGGCCCCCTGATGACCGAGCGGCAGGGGAACGCAAACCTGCATCGCATTGCCATCGCGCTGACCAAGTCGGCACGCCTGCTGCCGGCAGCTGTTGTGATGCCGGTTGAGGACGGCCAGGCCTTTGCTGCCCAGCACGGCCTCACCTGCATCGATCACACGCGTGCGGCCCCTCATCTGGCGGATCGCAGCGCCCTGCACCCGGTTGTTGCCGCGCGTCTGCCGATGGAGGTGTCAGAGGCCGGTCGTCTGCACGTGTTCCGCCCTGAAGACGGCGGTGAAGAGCATTACGCTGTGGAAATCGGCCGCCCGGATCGGGGCAAACCGGTTCTGACGCGCTTGCACTCGGCCTGTTTTACCGGCGACCTGATGGGTAGTCTGAAATGCGATTGCGGTCCGCAGTTGCGGGGCGCGCTGGCGCAAATGGGGGC
This sequence comes from Ruegeria sp. BG5, assembly GCF_056538425.1. Lineage (NCBI taxonomy): Bacteria > Pseudomonadati > Pseudomonadota > Alphaproteobacteria > Rhodobacterales > Roseobacteraceae > Ruegeria > Ruegeria sp. BG5. The sequence goes on from NZ_JBQFTC010000007.1 coordinate 112,851, forward strand.
TGAAGGTGCAGGCGTTTTGCTGTACCTGAATCAAGAGGGGCGCGGGATTGGCCTGGCCAATAAGATGCGCGCATATTTCCTTCAGGATCAGGGGTTTGACACTGTCGAGGCCAATCACCGGCTGGGCTTTGAAGATGATGAGCGTGATTTCCGGCTGGGCTCGGACATTCTGAAATCGCTGGGCTTTAGCTCGGTGCGACTTTTGACCAACAATCCGGCGAAGATGTCGATGATGGAGAAAACCGGGATCGCAGTGACCGAGCGCGTGCCGCTGAAAGTGGGTGAGACGGCGCATAACCGCGGCTATCTGGCCACCAAGGCTGCGAAATCCGGGCATTTACTGTGACACCGGGCGATCTGGTCTGTACCCCACGCGGCGTCCGGTTTCTGGGCCGCATCTTCCCCTGTTCGATTGGGAAAGGGGGCCTGAGCGCCGCAAAACGCGAGGGTGACGGGGCCACCCCAATCGGCACGCACCGCATTGTCGGGATGCTGTATCGCCCGGATCGGATGGTTGCACCCTGTTCCTGGGCGCGGCCCATCGGCCCGACGGATTTGTGGTCCGACGATATGTCCGACAGCCGGTATAACAGTTTGATTTCAGCGCCTTACGCCTTCAGCCATGAAAAGCTGCGCCGGGCGGATCCGTTATATGATCTGGTTCTGATAACCGACTGGAACTGGCCAAATGCGGTGCCGGGGGCGGGGTCGGCCATCTTTGTTCACCAATGGCGCAGGCCCGGCTATCCGACAGAAGGTTGCGTGGCCTTCCGTCGCGATCATCTGCACTGGATCGCCCGGCGGATCGCACCGGGCACGCGGCTGATTATTCCTCAGGCCTGACCCGCTCGCCGAAAATGGCCGAGCCGACCCGCACATGGGTCGCGCCAAGGGCGATGGCTTGTTCGAAATCACCGCTCATGCCCATGGACAGGCCCGCCAACCCGTTGCGTTCGGCAATTTTGGCCAGCAGAGCAAAATGCAGCGCGGGCTCTTCCTCGACCGGAGGGATGCACATCAGCCCCCGAACCGGCAGGTCCAGAGCCTTGCATTCCGCAATAAACCCATCCGCGTCAGTTGGGAGAATCCCGGCCTTTTGCCCCTCTTCCCCCGTATTGACCTGAACGAACAGGTCCGGGCAGGACCCGATCTCCTGCGCCAGCCGCGCCAGGGTTTTGGCAAGTTTCGGACGGTCGACGGAATGGATCGCGTCGCACAGCTCCATCGCCTGCCGTGCCTTATTGGTTTGCAGCGGTCCGATCAGGTGCAGGTCTATCCCGTCGAACTGGTCTTTGAACGCGGGCCACTTGCCCGCCGCCTCTTGCACCCGGTTCTCACCGAAACAGCGGTGGCCCTGCTCAAGCACGGCCTGAACACGTTCATTCGGCTGAACCTTCGATACGGCGATCAGCTTGACCGACCCGGGGTCCCGGCCTGCTTTAGCTTCGGCCTTTGTGATACGGGCGGTGATGTCTTGCAGGGACATGGCGTTCCTCAAATCTGTCTTTGGCGCGACAGAACACCATGTTCAGGCAAAAGAAAAGGGCGGGTCCGAAGACCCGCCCCAAGAACCAGTCGGTTCAGATCAACTTAGAAGTTGAACTGTGCACCGAAGTCAGCACGCAGCTGGCTGTCGCCGTCGCCACGCTTCTGGTTGCCGATACCACCGCGCAGCGATGCACCGCCACCCAGGTCATAGATGGCACCAATGCCGTACTGCTGCAGGTCGTCGTCAGCCGAACCGTCACCGTAGGCGAAGGTCAGGGTGGTTGCTGCGTTCACGTTGTAAGCAGCCGACAGACCATATGCGGTACCGTTGCGGCTGTCATCTGCAACGTCATCGTCCGCGACGAACAGAGTGCCCGAGAAGTCACCGAATTCTGCACCCAGGGTCAGAACGGCCAGGCTTTGCTTGTCAATCGCACCAATGTCGCTGGTCTCACCATAGGCCACAGCGGCAGTGATGTTGTTGAAGGTGTAGGTGGCGCTGAGGTCCCAACGGTCTGCGTCAGTAGTCGCGGAACCAGTGGTCGCGGTGTCCGCAAAGGTACGCTGGTCATACGACGCGCCAAACGCGAAGTCGCCAACTGCGTACTGGAAGAACACAGCGTTTGCGCCCGAACCTGTCGACGAATAGGCCAGGAAGTCATAGTCAACGCCCGAGTACTGGCCGATGAAGTTTTCCAGACCAGGCTCGTTACCGTAGTAGTTTGCCAGGTTGTCAAACGAGCCAGCAACGTTGCCCGCGTCAACACGCAGACCGCCGAAGATGACCGAGAAGCGCGCGCCGTTCAGGCTGGCCGCGTTTGCTTCGCCGTTACCTGCGTCTTCGTCGGCCTGTACACGAACACGGCCTTCAAAGCGGACGCCACCGTCGGTTTCAACGATGCCGTCGATGTTCAGACGGAAACGCGAGACCAGGATGGTTTCGTCGGTTTCAACACCAGTCGCGGATGCACCACCAGTGGTGCTAACGGTGCCTGTGCGATCTTCCAGATAGCCCAGACCGAAACGGCCATAACCGCTGAATTTCACTTCAGCTGCTGCAACGCCTGCGGTCGCGATCAGCGCCGTCGTTGCGAAGAGAACTTTTTTCATCTTGTTTCCCTCGGTTTCAAAAGTTTTATCTACTCGACACATACCAAGGCATATGTCTCAGCACGGACACCGTTTCGCTCTTTTTGCCCCCATTGCGCAAGCTTGGCATAAAAGGGGGCGGTTCATTGGGATCAGATTGGTGCAAGGATGCCACAGTCGGTTTTGGGACCTGTCAGGCGGCAATCACACCGACAATTCATAAAGAATAGGCTTGTTGCACACAGGGACCTTAGTTAGGAGTATCCCCCGACGATGTATAGCAAGTGAAAACAGGATCTGCTGACAATGCGCCTGCCGACGATTTTGGGTCTGATTGCAATTACCGCCGCCGTTTCCGCCTGCGGCCCGAATCGAGGCGCCGCGCCAAATCCGGTTTACAACAATACGGACAGTACCCGTTCGGCTGAACGAGAGCTGAACGACTCCAACCGCTCGACCATCTGGGATGTGTTTGATCGCAGCGGCGCTGAGCAAACAGCGAATGTGAACCGTTATCTATGGGCCGCATCGCTGGACGTTCTCAGCTTCCTGCCTGTTCAAGAGGTGGATCCGTTCACCGGCGTAATTGTAACGGGTTACGGCACGCCTCCGGGCGGAGGGCGTTCGTACAGGGCAACCGTGCATATCAGCGACCCGGCGCTTGCGGCGCGATCCTTGTCGGTTGCGTTGCAGTCCAGCGGCGGCGCACCGGTCAGCGCGGCAACCTCGCGCGCGGTTGAAGATGCGATCCTGTCCCGCGCACGTCAGTTGCGCGTTGCAGACAGTAAGTTCTAGCAACCCGTCGAAATTCGCACTAAGACCACGCCGGGCTCTGACCCGGCGTTTTCATTCACGAAGGACCGCATGATGTCGCGCTACTCGGCCAACGAAATCGAAGCAAAATGGCAAGAGGCCTGGGACAAGGCCGGGATCTTCACCGCCAACCACAAGGCGGACAAGCCGAAATACTATGTGCTTGAGATGTTCCCCTACCCGTCAGGCCGAATCCACATGGGGCATGTGCGCAACTACACGATGGGCGACGTGATCGCGCGGCATAAGCTGGCGACCGGGCATAACGTGCTGCACCCGATGGGCTGGGACGCGTTTGGAATGCCTGCCGAAAACGCCGCGATGGCCATCGGCGGCCACCCCAAGGACTGGACCTACGGCAATATCGCCGACATGCGCGGGCAGATGAAGCCGCTCGGCCTGTCGATCGACTGGTCGCGTGAATTCGCCACCTGTGACCTGGAATATTACGGCCAGCAACAGGCGCTGTTTCTGGACATGCTCGAAGCCGGGCTGGTTTATCGCAAGAACGCCGTGGTGAACTGGGATCCGGTCGACATGACCGTTCTGGCCAATGAACAGGTGGAAAACGGGCGCGGTTGGCGCTCGGGCGCTTTGGTGGAACGGCGCGAGCTGACGCAGTGGTTCTTCAAGATATCGGATTACTCCGAGGAATTGCTGGACGCACTGGATACTCTGGACAACTGGCCTGCCAAGGTCCGCCTGATGCAGGAGAACTGGATCGGCAAGTCGCGTGGCCTGCAGTTCGGCTTTGAGCGCACCGATGGAGGTGAGCCGATCACGGTTTATACGACTCGCCCCGATACGCTGCTGGGTGCGTCATTTGTTGGTATCTCGCCGGATCACCCGATTGCCAAGCAGCTTGAGGCCGAAAACCCCGAAGTTGCTGAATTCGTTGCCGAATGCCGCAAGGGCGGGACCACTGAAGAGGCCATCGAAACCGCCGAGAAGCTCGGCTATGACACCGGCATCCGCGTGCGTCACCCGCTGGACCCGAGTTGGGAACTGCCGGTCTGGATCGCCAATTTTATCCTGATGGACTACGGCACCGGCGCGATCTTTGCCTGCCCAGCACATGACCAGCGTGACCTCGATTTCTGCCGCAAATATGGCCTGCCCGTGATCGATACCTTCTTTGCGCTGGACGATGACACCCCGGTCGACAAGATCGCCTTTGTGCCGCCGAAGACTGAAAAAGTCCGCTGGGTGAACCATTTCGCGGGCCTGACCGAGGCCACGGGCGATGAGGCCATCAACACCACCGTCGATTTCGCCGAAAAGGCGGGCTGGGGTGAAGGCGTCACCAAATACCGCCTGCGCGATTGGGGCCTCAGCCGTCAGCGCTATTGGGGCTGCCCGATTCCCGTTGTGCATTGTGATGCCTGCGGCGTGGTGCCCGAGAAGAAAGAGAATCTGCCGGTCCGCCTGCCCGACGATGTCACATTCGACAAACCGGGCAACCCGCTGGACCGCCACCCGACCTGGCGTGACTGCGCCTGCCCGTCCTGTGGTGCCCCGGCCAAGCGTGAAACCGACACGATGGACACATTCGTCGATTCGTCCTGGTATTTCGCCCGTTTCACCGCCCCGCGCGCGGAAACGCCCACCGATCTGGCCGAGGCCGAATACTGGATGAATGTCGACCAGTATATCGGCGGCATCGAACATGCGATTCTGCACCTGCTCTATTCCCGCTTCTTTGCGCGGGCGATGCAGATCACCGGTCATCTGCCGAAAAAGGCCATCGAGCCGTTTAACGCGCTGTTCACGCAAGGAATGGTCACGCATGAAATCTACCAGACTCGCGACGCCAAGGGCCGACCGGTCTATCACCTGCCCGAGGATGTGACCGACGGTAAACTGGCCGACGGCACCGAGGTCGAGATCATCCCTTCGGCCAAGATGTCGAAGTCCAAAAAGAACGTGGTCGATCCGGTCAGCATTATCTCGGCCTTCGGGGCAGATACCGCGCGCTGGTTTGTGTTGTCCGATTCGCCGCCCGAGCGGGACGTTGAATGGACAGCCGCCGGGGCCGAGGCCGCGTTCAAGCATCTGACCCGTGTGCACCGTATCGCCTCGGAAATCGCCCAGTCGGACAACCCGGCCAACAACGAAGACGAAACCTTGCTGCGTGAAATGCATAAAGCCATCCATTATGTGACCGGCGGCGTCGAATCCTTTGGCTTCAACGCCTCGATCGCCAAGCTTTATGCCTTTACCAACACATTGGCCAAATCCAAGGCGGGCACCGACGCCAAGCGTCAGGCCGCCAAGACACTGGCGCAACTGATGTCGCCGATGACCCCGCACCTGTCAGAGGAACTCTGGGAGTTGCTGGGCGGTGAGGGGCTGGTGGCCACCGCGCCGTGGCCGGTTGCCGATGAGGCGATGCTGGTCGATGACACCATCACCCTGCCGATCCAGATCAACGGCAAGCGCCGCGCCGAAATCAGCGTTCCAAAGGACATGGACAAGAACGAGGTTGAAAAAATCGCGCTTGGCACCGAAGCTGTGCAAAGGGCGCTGGATGGGTCGGCCCCGAAGAAAGTGATCGTTGTCCCGGGTCGGATCGTGAATGTCGTCGTTTGACCGAAGAACCTTTCTGTTGATGCCGCTGGCGCTTGCTGCCTGCGGCTTTCAACCGGTTTACGCTCCGGGCGGGGCAGGATCGGCGCTGTTTGGCAAGGTCGAACTGTCTGCGCCAAATAACGAAAACACGTTCCTTCTGGTTCAGAATCTGGAACAGCAGCTTGGGCGCAGTGCGACCTCGGGTAAGGATTACAAGCTGAGCGTGCAGGTCTCTACCCAAATTCAAAGCGCGGCCATCACCACAACCAACGAGACCAACCGCTACACGGTCAACGGACGGGCGCAGTATTCGCTGCGCTCCAACGCCTCGGGGCAGATCGTGGCCTCGGGCACCGTCACCGATTTCGTGGGCTATTCGGCGTCTGGGTCAACGGTTTCCACACTCGCCGATGAACGCGACGCGACACGGCGCCTGATGACGATTCTGTCGGATCAGATCGTCAATCGCCTTTACGCCACGCCGGGCCTGACCGCATGAAGCTGAGCCCGCGTGAGGCTGACGGCTATTTCGCCAAACCGGATGCAGACAAGACCGGCCTGCTGATCTACGGCGCGGATGCCATGCGGGTGGCGCTCAAGCGTCAACAGGTGCTGGCAGCCTTGCTGGGCGCAAATGCCGAAGAGGAAATGCGCCTGACCCGGATGCCCGGCAGCGATCTGCGCGGCGATCCGGCCTTGCTGCTGGATGCGGTCAAAGCGGTCGGATTCTTCCCCGGCCCCCGCGCCGTGTTCGTCGAAGAAGCCACGGATGCCGCCGCCCCTTCAATCCTTGCCGCGCTTGAGGATTGGGCACCCGGAGACGCGCAGATCATCGTCACCGCAGGGCAGCTGAAACCCAGTTCCAAAATCCGCAAAGCCTTCGAATCGCACCCGGCGGCTTATGCGGTTGGTATCTATGACGACCCACCCTCGCGGGCCGAGGTCGAGCGTGTGCTGGCACAGGCCGGATTGCGGAATGTGCCGCGTGACACGATGTCGGCGCTGAATGAACTGGCCGTCAGCCTCAGCCCCGGCGATTTCGCTCAGACGGTTGAAAAACTGTCGCTTTACAAGCGCGGAGATGACAGCGAGCTGAGCCTGGAGGACATCGAAGCCTGCGCCCCCCGCTCGACCGAGGCGGCGCTGGACGATGTCCTGAACGTGGTCGCCGAGGGCCGCGCCGGTGAGATCGGGCCGCTGATCCGACGTCTGCAGGCGCAGGGCACCAATGGGGTAACGCTGTGCATCGGCGCAACCCGGCATTTCCGCACGCTTTACGCCTGCGCCTCGGACCCCGGCGGTGCGGCGCAGGGAATCGGCAAGCTGCGCCCGCCGGTCTATGGCAAACGCCGCGACCGTATATTGCGGCAAGCGCAGGGATGGGGCGCACCCAAGCTGCAGACGGCGCTGACCGTTTTGACCGATACCGACCTGTCCTTGCGCTCAGCCGGGCAGACAGCCCCGGCGATGGCGCTGGTCGAACGTGCCATGATCCGTCTGGCAATGCTCGCCCGGTCGCGCTGACCCTGCGTTTGTCTTGACCCCTGCCCGTTCCGGGCCACACTCAGGCCAGCAAATGGCAGGAGATCAGCATGTACAAGATCTATGGACGCGTCCAAAGCCGCGCCTCGCGCGTCATCTGGCTGCTGGAAGAGCTCGGGCTACCGTACGAGTTGGTCAATGTCGGGCCACGTGATCCACAGGTTGCCGCGTTGAACCACAGCGGCAAGATTCCGGTTCTGGTGGATGGCGATCATGTGATCTCGGACAGTTCCGCGATCATGACCTATCTGGCCGACAAACACGGGGCCTTCACCTTCCCGGCGGGCAGCCCTGAACGCGCCGTTCAGGATTCGGTGTTCCACGCGATTCTGGACGAGCTGGATGCGGTCCTGTGGGTTGCGGCACGGCACGGGTTCATCCTGCCCGAGGACAAGCGTGTCCCGCAGATCGGCGAGGTCGCCAAATGGGAGTTCGATCAGAATTTCAAGCGGTTAGAGAAACGGTTCCAGGGTCCGTTCCTGATGGGCGACCAGATGACCATCGCCGACATCCTGCTGGTACATTGCATGAGTTGGGCAAAGGGCGCGGGTTTTTCGTTGGATTCGGACGTGTTGAAAGCCTACGGCAAGGAAATGCGGAACCGGCCTGCCTATAAGAAACTGGCCGAACTCAATTAATCAGGGCGGTTCTGCCTCAGCCGGTCCACTGCGGACCGACCGGCCCAGCGTCCCGTGGCCAGACAGGCGGTCAACAGGTAACCACCTGTTGGCGCTTCCCAGTCCAGCATCTCTCCGGCGCAAAAGACGCCCGGCAGGGCCGTCAGCATCAGACCATCCGTCAAGGCCGCGCGCGAAACGCCGCCTGCGGTTGAGATGGCTTCGTCCATTGGCCGCAGGCCTGCGTGATGAACCGGTAGCGATTTGATGAGTTGGGCCAAGGCATCGGGCGCAGATGGGACAGGTCGCCCAAACTCTATGAGCAACGCCGTTCGGGTCGGCCCCAGTTTCAGAACTTTGCGGATGTGATTGGACAGGCTGGCCTTGCCGCGCGGTTTGCTGAGGCGCTGCGCCACGTCGTCCGGCGACACATCAGGCATCAGGTCGAGCGTCAATGGCGCCCCGTCCCGCACCGCTTTGCAGATGGTGTAGATGCCGCCGCCCTCCAGCCCGCGGGCCGAGATCACCGCCTCGCCGCGTGTGTGCAAGGACCCGGCTTGCAGGGAAACACCTTTGATCGGCGCGCCGAAATGCGGTGTCATGTGGTCGGACCAGTCGACCAGCAGACCGGCATTGGCGGGGGCAAACGGGGTGATTTGAACACCTTTGTCGGCAAGGGGGGTCGCCCAAATACCGTCCGATCCCAATCGCGCCCAACTGGCCCCGCCCATCGCAAGGATTGTTGCGTCCGCCGTCAGGCTGTGTTCCCCGTCCGGGGTGTCGAATGTAAGCACATCGCCCTGCCACCCGGTCCAGCGCCAGCGCGTCCTGAACTCAACGCCCGCGTCTGAAAGGCGGGCCAGCCACGCGCGCAACAGGGGTGAGGCTTTCATGACAGTCGGAAATACCCGGCCCGTCGAGCCGGTGAACAGCTCCTGCCCCAAACCGCGCGCCCAGTCCTGAACGGCTTGCGCGTCGAACTCGGCCAGCATCGGAAGCAGCCAGTCGGCGGCTTCGTCATAAGACTGGATCAAGGTCTCGAAAGGTTCATCCTTGGTCAGGTTCAGCCCCGATTTTCCCGCCATCAGAAACTTGCGCGCGACCGAGGGTTTGGCCTCGGCCACCAGAACCGAGTGACCGGCCCGGGCAAGCTGTTCCGCCGCCATCAACCCGGCGGGACCTGCCCCGATCACCACTGCCTGCGCCATTCTCACCCTCTTGCCTTCATCGCCCACAGGCGCATCATTCCCGATCATGACGAACAGCGATCCGATCTGCCCGCTTTGCAACCGCCCGATCCCCGAGGGCGGCGGCAGCCTGCATCATCTGATCCCAAAACTCAAAGGAGGCAAGGGCGGACCCACCGTTCTGCTGCACCAGATCTGCCACAAGGAAATCCACGTCACGCTGAGTGAGGCCGAATTGGCGCGCAGTTTCAACACGGTCGAGGCTCTGCGCGCGCATCCCAGGCTTGAGAAATTCCTGAAATGGGTCCGCAAACGCCCGCCCGGTTTTCGTTCGAAAGTGCCGGGAAACCGGCGCAGTCGGTGATCAGCCGGGCAGGACGGGATCACCAAAGGCATCCGAAATCGGCTGGGCCAAACCCTCGAACTCCAACCCCCTGTAATCCGGCACAGGTGCGAATTGCGCGCCCTGAATGTGCTGAAATTCCAGCGTTGTGTAGGGGCGCTTCCACAACCATTCGCGGTTTCCGACCGCCCACGGGTCGGGATCAGGCGGGGCGTCCTGCGTGAAGGCGTAGAAATGCAGATCGAACCCGTATGGAGCGACGTCCTGCATTGACAGCAGTTTCATGCCCCGGGCGCGGCAGAACGCGTCCTCGGCGGCTATATCGCCGGTACGCAGGGTGATCTGACCGACCCGCGCCTGCGCGAACGGGTTCGCGGGATCGGCTGCATTTTCGGGCCGGTTGCCTTCGAAATCATGTCGCAGAAGTTCGATCACAAAGCCTTCGGGGTCGCTGAGATGGGCCATGTAGCCGATATCCAGAAACTGGCGCGGGACACTGACAGCATGGCCCTGTTTGCTCAACGCCTCAACCGCCGCGTCCACATCGGGCAGAGTAATCCCGATCTTCCAGTATCGTTGCCCCTGATCATGGGCGTACCCGCCGCCACCTGGCATCAGCAACAGATCCGCATCCTGCCCGTCATAGCCGACGCGGCGGTTTTGCCCTTCGGCCCGCACCGACATGCCAAGCGCGTTCCGGTAAAATCCGGCCAGGCGATCCGGATCGGCGACGCGCAATCGCAGCGCGGACAACCTCATCGGCACAGCTCGGCGATGCCAGCGGCGATGTCGGGCTTTGCAGCGACACTGTCCGCCACCAGCTCGCGCGCTGTGGGCATCAGGTCTTCGGGCGCGACGATGCGGTCCACAAGACCGAAGGCATAGGCTTCCTCTGCCGTGATCTTCTGCCCTGCCATCAGGATCAGTTTGGTCCGCGCCGGGCCAATCAGGGCCGCCATGCGTTTGGGATCGGACGGTTGCGGCAGAAAGCCCAGCTTCATCACCGGATAGAAGAACTTGGCCGAGGGCACCGCGATGCGCAGATCACAGGCCAGCACCATCCCGTTGGCCCCACCGGCCAGCGTACCGTTCAATGCGGCCACCGTCAGACAGGGCAAGGCGGCAATCGCGCCCGACAGGCGCTCCCACACGTCCGAGGTGGCCAGCCCGGCGCGCGCCTCGTCCAGATCGGCCCCGGCGCTGAACACTTTGCCGGTACCTGTCAGGATCAGCGCGCTGGCCTCGGTCGCGGCCTCGGCAATCTCGGCCAGTTCGGTCAGCATCGCACCGGTCAGGGCGTTTGCCTTGCCCGGGTTATTGATCGTGACGGTCCATAGACCGTCGTCCTTCGTCAATTCAATCACGTCAAGCCGATCCTTTGGCGGATGTCATCTTGGCGTAGGGAAATCTCGGAGCCCAAGAACTCATCCGAGTCTGACGAACACATCCACATCAGCGCCCGCGCGGGCCAGTCCGCCGGGATGTGAACATCCCAATCCAACTGGCTAACCGGGTTGATGCCGCTGGCCTTGATGACACGTTGCATATCCGTGGCCACAGTGCCCGGCGACAGGCCCATGGCGCGGATACCGTTATGCGCCTCTTCCAGATGCAGGCATTCGGTCAGCATCTTCGCACCTGCTTTCGAGGAACAATAGTGGCTCCACGCCTCAACCGGGTTCGATGCCGCACCGGACGAGACGGTCAGGACCGTACCACCCCCGGCGGCGCGCATCACCGGCAGGGCGGCGCGCATGCCGTAGAATACGCCTTTGAGGTTAATATCGATGGCCTGGCTCCAGGATGCGACATCGGCGTTGGACAGGTGAAAGATCGGCTCGATCACACCTGCATTGCCGATCAGTACGTCCAGACCGCCAAACCGGGCAACGCAATCGGCCACCGCCTGTTCGACCTGCGCGAAATCACTGACGTCGCAAGCCAGCGCAATCGCGTTATCCCCCAGCGCAGCCGCCAGCGCATCAATCTGATCACGACTGCGTGCAATCAGCGCGACATTGGCCCCGGCTGCGGCAAAAACGCGCCCCGCCTCGGCCCCGATTCCCCGGCTGGCCCCTGTTATGAGTACTGTTTTTCCCTGCATTTCCCCCTCCTCAATCCGTGGGCTGGTCCTTGTCCAAAGCCGTAGCGCGGAAACGGGGAAGGCGTCCAGCCCTTGCCCCTTGACGATACCCGCCGCAACCCCGACCATGCGCCACAAATTGATCAAGAAGGGTTACCTTATGTCTGTTTTCCTTCGCCGCAGCTGCGGCGCAGCCCTGGCTTACGCCGTTGCCACCCAAGGCGCCTGGGCCGACCTGACTGCAAATGATGTCTGGGCCGATTGGCAGAACTATTTCCAGTCGATGGGCTATACAATTACCGGCGATCAAAGCAACGCCGGGGACGTGACCACAATCGCGGACATGACCCTGTCGATGACCTTCCCCGAAGATGACGGTCAGTTCCAGATGGTCATGCCGGAAATGACACTGACCGAAAACGGCGATGGCACCGTCAGCATCGGCTTTCCCGACAGCTTCCCGATGACAATCTCGGGCACGGCCGAAGATGAGGCATTCTCGGTCGACCTGATCTATTCGCAGACCGATCTGGACATGGTTGTTTCCGGCTCGCCCGAAGACATGACCTATGACTATTCCGCATCCACCCTCAGCATCGTTCTGGGCGAGTTGCAGGCTGGCGACGAAGCCCTGCCCGATGATGCTCTGAATGTCAGCTTTGACATGACCGACCTGTCCGGAAGCTCTCGCATGTTGATCGGTGATGAGCGCACAATCGATCAGACGTTCGAAGCCGCCGAACTGTCCTACGACATCCAGTTCGAAGACCCTGAGAACGGCGATTCCGGCCTGTTTGTCGGCAAAATGGACCAGTTGACGTTTGCGGGTGAAAACATCCTGCCGCTGGAATTTGACCTCAGCGATCCTGAGGCGCTGTACGCTGCCGGTTTCGCCTTTGCGGGCGATTTCACCTATGCCTCGGGCAAGACCGATATCAGCGGCGTCAGCGAGGGTGAGCAGTTCAACATGGCCAGCTCATCCGAAGGCGGGCGCTTTGCGGCCAGCATGGATGCCGAGCGGATTGCCTATGATATCGAGCAGAACAATACCAAGCTGGCGGTGACAACGGCGGACCTGCCCTTCCCATTGGAAGCCGCGATGGAGAAAGCCGGTCTGCAACTTGAGATTCCGGTTCAACCTTCGGATGAGGTCAAGCCGTTTGGCTTCTCGATGAACCTGACCGATTTCACCATGTCGGATATCTTGTGGAGCATGTTTGACCCCGCAGGCACTCTGCCCCGCGATCCGGCGACCATCGCGCTGGACACCAGCGGCACCGCCAAAGTTCTGATGAACATCTTCGATCCCGAAGAGGCCGCCGAGTTCGAAGCAACAGGCGAGATTCCGGCCGAGCTGCACTCGCTGAAGATCAACGAGCTTCTGGTTTCGCTGGTTGGGGCAAGACTGACCGGTGACGGCGATTTCACCTTCGACAACGCAAACACCGAGGAATTCGGCATGCCCGCCCCGGCTGGTGTCGCGAACCTTCAACTGGTGGGGGCAAATGCACTGATCGACAAGCTGATCGGAATGGGCCTGATGTCCGACAGCGATGCCTTGGGCGCCCGGATGATGATGGGCATGATGGCGGTGCCGGGGGATGAGCCCGACACGCTGAATTCAACCATCGAATTCACCGAAGACGGCCAGATTCTGGCGAATGGTCAGCGTATTAAGTAAATGTGATCGGGCAAGGGCGTGACCGCGCGCCCTTGCCCTTGACCTACGGTGCAGACGTCACAAAACCATTCGGTCACGGGTCTTGCGAGACGGGCTGTGCAAGGCTAGGTCCATTGCAGTCAAACCGGAGGCCCCATGACGCGCACACCAGAAGAAATCAGCCAATCCCTGCTGGATGCGGCCCGCAAAGCCGGGGCTGAAGCGGCCGATGCGATTGTTATCGACGGCTCGTCGGTCTCGGTCGAAGTGCGCGGCGGGGCCCTGGAACATGCGGAACGTTCGGAAGGGACCGATCTTGGGCTGCGGGTGTTTGTCGGCAAACGGCAGGCCATCGTCTCAAGCTCTGACAATCGTCCCGAAACCCTGAACGCGATGGCCGAACGCGCCGTTGCCATGGCGAAAGAGGCCCCCGAGGACCCCTTTGCCGGGTTGGCCGATGCCGCGCAACTGGCCAATGGCTGGGACATCGACGCGCTGGAATTGTTCGACCCCACCCCGGAACCTGCCCCAGATGCGTTGATGCAGGATGCGCTTGCCGCCGAAGCCGCCGCTTTGGCCGTACCGGGCGTGTCGCAAGTGTCCGACGCCGGTGCAAGCTATGGAACCCACCGCGTTTTTCTGGCCGCCACGAACGGGTTTTCGGGCGGGTATGCGCGCAGTTATCGCTCAACCTCGTGCGTCGCCATCTCGGGCGAAGGCACGGGGATGGAGCGGGATTATGACGGCGACAGCCGCACGTTCCAGTCCGACCTGCGCGACCCGCAGGAGATCGGTCGCAAGGCGGGCGAACGCGCCGTGGCCCTTGGGGGTGCGCGCAAGCCCGAGACCGGCAGCTTTCCGGTTCTGTTTGATGAACGTATCTCATCGTCTTTGATCGGGCATTTGCTGGCCGCCAGCAACGGTGCCGCCATCGCGCGCGGGGCCTCGTGGCTGAAAGACAGCCTTGGGAAGCAGATTCTGCCCGAACATTTGTCTCTGATCGAAGACCCCAGCCGCCCGCGCATCTCGGGCTCGCGCCCCTTTGATGCCGAAGGGCTGCCGACCCGCCGCCGCGCGATTGTCGAAAACGGCATTCTGACGGGCTGGACGCTGGATCTGTCCAGCGCGCGCAAGCTGGACATGGCCTCGACCGGCAACGCCACACGCGGCGTGTCGGGGCCGCCCTCGCCCAGCAACTGGAACCTGAGCCTGACCCAGGGTGACCAAAGCCGCGCGGACCTGATCCGCGACATGGGCACCGGCCTGTTGGTGACGTCGATGATCGGTTCGACGATCAACCCGAATACCGGCGATTACTCGCGTGGGGCCTCCGGATTCTGGGTCGAAAACGGTGAGATCACGCACCCGGTCAACGAATGCACCATCGCAGGCAATCTGCACGACATGCTGAAACGGATGATCCCGGCCAATGACGCGCGGGCTTATCTGTCGCGGGTCGTCCCCTCGGTGCTGATCGAAGGAATGACGCTTGCCGGCAACTGATCTGCCACTTCTGATCGACGCAGCCCTTGAGGCCGGAAAGATCGCCACCCGCTATTCCGGGGCGCAGGCGCAACGCTGGGACAAGCCCGACGGGGCCGGGCCGGTGACCGAGGCCGACCTGGCGGTAAACGCCATGCTGGAGCAGCACCTGCCCGCAGCCCGCCCCGATTACGGCTGGCTGAGCGAAGAAACCGAGGATACGCCGGATCGGCTGAACCGCGACCGCGTCTTTGTCATCGACCCGATCGACGGCACCCGCAGCTTTGCCGAGGGTGCCCGCACATGGGCGCATTCGCTGGCCATCGCTGAGAAGGGTGAGGTCACGGCAGCGGTGATCTATCTGCCCCTGCGCGACCTGCTGTACGCCGCAGCCAAGGGTCAGGGGGCCACGCTGAACGGCGCCCCCATCCGCATCGCAACAACCGCCACGCTGGACGATTCCGAGCTTTTGGCGGCCAAACCAAACCTCGCGCCCCATCATTGGCGTCAGGGCCAGCCCCCGTCGTTCACGCGGGCCTATCGCCCGTCGCTGGCCTATCGCATGGCGCTGGTCGCGCAGGGCCGGTTCGACGGGATGCTCACCCTGCGCCCCAGTTGGGAATGGGACATCGCGGCAGGCGACCTGATCGTGCGCGAGGCGGGCGGCATCTGCTCCGACCGTGCAGGCCAACCGCTGCGCTTCAACAATGCCCATCCCCGCCTGAACGGGGTGATTGCCGCCGGGAAACCCCTGCACGACCAGCTATCCGAACAACTGGATCCCAACGGCCCCGGGATCAGCGGATGAGCAAGCCCCGCTCTCTCAGCCTTGCGGCCTATCGGGTTTTGTCGTGGGGGGTTCCCAACGGCAATGGCCAGCCCGACCTGCCGCGACCTGAAGGGGAGTTGTTGTGGATCCACATCGCAGATCAGGACCGGCTGCGGGTGATCAATCACTTCTGCCACCGTCTGCAACAGGTCCGGCCCGGCCTGTCCATCCTGCTGAGCGCACCGCCAAAGGCTGACCTGAAACGATGGGCCGAAACGCCCTATCCGCTGATCACCCTGCCGGTCGAGCACACCGGCGCGGCACGCGGGTTTCTGAACCACTGGCGTCCGAATATGGGGCTGTGGGTTGGCGGCGGCCTGATGCCCAACATCATTACCCGCGCTCAGGAACGGGGCATACCGCTGATCCTGATCGAGGCGACGCTGGAGATCGAGATCCCCAGAACCGCGCGGTGGCTGCCGGACATTTCCCGGTATACATTTGATTGCTTTGACAGAATCCTGACCAAATCCGAAGACACATCACGCCAGATCCGGCGCATGGGTGTTGCATCGGCCAAGGTTGCCGTATCTCCCCCCCTGCAGATCAGCCCCAACCCGGAACCCTGGCCCGAAGACGAGCTTATTGAGATCAATCACATCTTTTCGGGTCGGCCCGTCTGGCTGGCGGCATGGGTGCAGGACAAGGAATTCATCTCGGTTCTCAGTGCCCATCGTCAGGCGATGCGGATGCTGCCGCGTCTGGCGCTGGTGCTGCATGTGGCCGACATGCGCGAAGCCGGACCGCTGCACAGGCGGCTTGAATCGATGGATCTGCGCTGTGCCTACTGGGATCAGGGCGACAAGATCGAAGACACGACACAGGTCATTCTGACATCCGAGCCCGAAGATCTGGGCCTCTGGCAACGAGTCTCACCCGTCACATTCATGGCCAGTTCGCTTGAACGTGGCGCAGCTGGCAAGGACCCGCTTGAGACGATTGCATTGGGATCGGCCATTGTGCACGGCCCCTTTGTGCACAGCCAGCAAGAGCTTTACGATCAGTTGAAACAGGTCAAGGCGGCACGCATGGTGAAATCCGCCACCGAATTGGGCGATGCGATTGTCGAGCTTCTGGCCCCCGATCAGGCGGCGGGCATGGCCCTTGCAGGATGGCAAATGATCACCGAAGGCGCGCCGCAGGCCGACCAGTTGATCGACATGGTGCAGGAAGCGCTGGACCAGCGGAGTGCAGATGATGCGAGCACCTGAGTTCTGGAACACCGGCCCAGACAAGCTGGACCTGCGGGCGCGGCTACTGGCCCCTCTGGGCCGTATCTACGCATCGGCAACCGCGCGCCGCGTTGCATCCGATACCGGGGTCAATCCGGGCGTTCCGGTGATCTGCATCGGCAACCTGAATGCAGGCGGAACCGGAAAGACCCCCACGGCGATCTGGGTTGTGGAACAGTTGCGAAGCAACTGGCACGAACCGCATATCGTCACACGCGGACATGGCGGGTCGCTGGAAGGACCGGTGCGGGTCGATCCAAGCAAACATTCGGCCGCGCAAGTCGGCGACGAACCGCTGCTGCTGGCCATGTTTGCCGAGGTTTGGGTGGCCAAGGATCGCGCCGCCGGTGCGCGTGCTGCCGCACAAGAAGGCGCAAGTGTGATCGTGCTGGATGACGGGTTCCAGAACCCCTCGGTCGCCAAGGATTTCTCGATCATCGTGGTGGACGCGCAACGCGGGTTCGGGAACGGGTTGTGCCTGCCTGCTGGGCCTTTGCGCGAACCCGTCGATGTGGGCCTGAAACGCGCCGATCTGGTTCTGTCCCTTGGCGACGCCCCCGCGCAACAGGTATTTGCCGATCAGTGGGGCGATCAGATTTCAGTGCCGCACGCGACCGGTGTCGTCGAACCTTTGCAAACAGGAATGGACTGGGCCGGGTCGCGCGTGCTGGCCTTTGCAGGCATCGGACATCCCGAGAAATTCTTCCAGACCCTGCGCCAGCAAGGGGCCGAGCTGCTGCGGGCCGAGGCTTTGGACGATCACCAACCGCTGACGACAGCCCTTATGACCCGGCTTGAGAACGAAGCCCGGTCCTTGGGTGCCCAGATGGTGACAACGGAAAAAGATGCGGTCCGGTTGCCCGATGCCTTTCGTCGCAAGGTCGTGACCCTGCCGGTGCGCCTGCAAGTGGCAGATGCCGATTCTGTGCGCGAGATGCTGTTAAAGGCGGCACCTTCGCCCTGATGGATCCGGCCAGCCCTGAACGGGCTGACCGGGAATGGGTTTAGCTGCCAAGCTCGGCTTCGATCAGCCGCTTGAAATCCTCGTAGGACTGGTTCGACACCTTCTCGCCGTTGACGATGAAGGACGGGGTGGCCTGAATATCGTCACGCTCGGCGTTTTCCTGATACCACGCAACCAGTGTCTGGGCGCGGGTACCGTCCTGCAGGCAGGCTTCTAGCTGATCGCCATCGATCCCGGCCAGACGCCCGATCTTGCGCAGCTCGTCGACGATTTCCGGCGGGCCGCCCGCGCGGGTCCATTCGGACTGACCTTCATAGATCAGGTCGGTGATGCCAAAGAACTTCTCGGGACCCGCGCAGCGCGCAACCATCGAGGCCCACAGACCATAGCGGTCAAAATACACCTCTCGGTAGATGAACTTGACCTTCCCGGTGTCGATGAAATCCTTCTTGAGCTGCTTATACGCGCCCTGATGGAAATTTGCACAATGCGGGCAGGTATAGGATGCGTATTCGATGATCTCGACCGGCGCATCCTCGGCACCCTGCACCATTTCGACGATGGTCGAGGTGTCCAGATCGGCCTCTTGCGCGATGGCACTGCCAACCAGCGGGTTGGCCGGGGTGGAATTCGAGGTTGTCAGCCAATAGCCGCCAGCGGCGACGGCGACAGCCGCACAGATTACGGTTGCAATACGGCTCATTCTCAGCCCTTTCTCAGCGTTTCTGTTTGGATAAAACGTTGCGGCCCAAACGTTCAAGGGCAGCGCGCAAATCACCATCGTGAACATCGCGCGACACTTTGTCTGCCTCGGCCGCAATTTCTGGTTTTATTTCCGGTTTTGCGTGTTTCGGTTTGTGATCGAAACTGGCCTGCCCCTCGGCAAATCCTGTCGGAGCGGTCTGGGTGATGCGAATGCGGCTGATCGCGTTATAGCCGTATACGGCGTTCACCTTGCCGCGCAGCTGTTCCTTCTGCATCTCCAGCATCGGGGCCTGTGGGCCCGTGGTCAGCAGGGTCAGCGTCGCGCCGATCCCGCCCTTGCCATAGCCCACATTGACCGGACGCGCGATCGAGGCGGTGTCCTGCCCCACAATCTCGGCCCAGTGGGTCAACAGACGCGACACGGCAAAGCCCCGGCTTTCCCCGGCGCGCCTGATCTGGTCGTTCAGCAATGTCGCGGTCCGTTTGAACCCGCGGGTCGAAGAACGTCTGCGCTGCATCTGGTTTCCAACTCCTGCGCCGCTATTGTAATGGGCGAAACGGCAGGTGCCAGCGAAACCCGACAGAGAGTTAGATAAATCTTGCGTGACAGCCCTGAATTCGACCTGAGCGTCGCATTGCTCGACTGGTATGACCGTCACGCGCGGCACATGCCATGGCGCGTAGGGCCTGCGGATCGTGCCGCAGGCGTGCAGCCAGACCCCTATCGCGTCTGGTTGTCCGAAGTAATGCTGCAACAAACAACCGTTGCTGCCGTACGTGATTACTTCATGCGTTTCACCTCGCGCTGGCCAACCGTTCATGATCTGGCCGCCGCGCCGGATGATCAGGTGATGGGCGAATGGGCAGGGCTTGGCTACTACGCCCGCGCCCGCAACCTGCTGAAATGCGCCCGGGTCGTGGCGGATCAGCATGACGGGCGGTTCCCCGACACCTATGACGCCCTGCTGAACCTACCGGGGATCGGCCCCTACACCGCTGCCGCCATCGCATCCATTGCCTTTGACCGGCCCGAGACCGTGCTGGACGGCAATGTCGAGCGTGTCATGGCGCGGCTTTATGACATTCATGATCCACTGCCCGGATCGAAACCAGTTCTGAAGGCCAAGGCCGCCGCGCTGACGCCGGATCAGCGCCCCGGCGACCATGCGCAGGCGGTGATGGATCTGGGCGCAACGATCTGCACCCCGAAATCCCCCGCCTGCGGCATCTGCCCCCTGCGTGACCCCTGTCTGGCCCGCATCGCAGGAACGCAGGCAGAATTGCCCCGGAAGACCCCGAAAAAGCCAAAACCCACCCGCCTCGGGCATATCTACATCGCCCAGCGCCGGGACGGAGCGTTGCTGCTGGAGCGTCGTCCCGACAAAGGGCTGTTGGGCGGAATGCTGGGCTGGCCGGGCTCGGACTGGTCGGATGCACCAGCCGAGGCACCTCCGTTCCGCGCCGACTGGAACCTGCTGCCCGGCGAAGTGCGCCACACCTTCACTCATTTCCATCTGGTTCTGCGTATCTGGACAGCGGACCTGCCTGAGCAAGAAACACCAAACGGCCTGACGATACTGCCCAAACACGATTTCAAACCCAGCGACCTGCCAACCGTGATGCGCAAGGCCCACGATCTGTGGCGCGGGCAATAAGCCCGTTGTGCCCCATTGGGTCGCCCGGCTAGGCTGCCCATACCGGTTCGGAGCACGAATGATGATCACAACAGAGACCCTGACCCGCTGGCAAACGGCTCTGCCCTTCTGGGTGTCCTTTCTGCTGGTTCCCCTGATCTGGATCACAGCCATCGCAGGCGGCTGGTGGGTTCTGCTGATCCCGCTGACGACCTGGTGGGCCTTTGCCGCGCTGGACCGCCTGACCGGCCTTAACCTGGACAATGCCGATCCCGAAACGCCAGACGATGTGCTGCGTTGGTACATCCTGCTGACCAAGCTTTGGGTGCCGGTTCAGTTTGTCACCCTGTTTGGCCTGATCTGGTATGTCACGCACACCGATCACCTGTCAGGCTGGTCCAAGGTCGGGCTGTTTTTCGGTATGGGCATCCTCTCGGGTACGGTTGGCATCAACTACAGCCACGAGCTGATGCACCAGAAATCCCGGCTGGAACGCTGGCTGGGCGATATCCTGCTTGCCATGGTCCTCTATTCCCATTTCCGGTCCGAACATCTGTTGGTCCATCACCGCTATGTCGGCACTCCACGCGACCCGGTGACCGCGCGGTATAACGAGGGCTTCCACCGCTTCTACCCGCGCGTCCTGCTGCAATGCCTCATGTCCGCCTTCAAAGCCGAGCGGGACAAGCTGGCCCGCAAGGATCGCCCCTGGACCGACCCGTCGAACCCGTTCTGGCGGTATTGGGCGCTGCAAGGCGGAATGCTGGCGCTTGCGGCCCTGATCGGCGGATGGTCCGGGTTGGGGCTGTTCCTGCTGCAAGCGGGCGTGGCGATCTGGCAGTTGGAACTGGTGAACTACGTCGAACATTACGGGCTGACCCGGAAACATATCGGCGACGGGAAATACGAACATGTTCTGCCGCGCCATTCCTGGAACGCCTCGCAAAAGGCGTCAAACTGGTTGCTGATCAACCTGCAACGCCATTCGGATCACCACTACAAACCCAACCGGCGCTTTCCGTTGCTGCAAAACCACGCAAAAGAGGACGCGCCGCAATTGCCCCATGGCTACCCGGTCATGACGGTGGCCGCGATGATCCCGCCCTTGTGGCGGCGCGTCATGAACCCCCGTGTGCGGGCCTGGCGGCGGCAATACTACCCCGAGATCACCGATTGGCATCCCTACAACAAGGCGCAGAACCCCCAGCCAAATGCGTGACCGCAGCGCGCCCTGCGCGCTGCCCGGCCCAACCGAAGGCGCTGCATCTTCGATGCAGCAACGACGGGCGGGAGCCCCTCAGTACACCCAGATATCCATGGGGTCGGCCACGCCGCGCACGGCCTGAGCGCTGCGCCTAGTGAATCCTTCCATCGCGTATGCGGGGCTTTCCTGCGACGCCTGAGCCCGCAGCGCGTCACTGACCACAACGCGTGCCTTATAGTCGCGCGTCATCGCCTCAAGCTTGGCAGCGACATTCACCGCATCGCCGATCACCGCAAATTCCAAACGGTTGGCCCCGATATCACCCAACACGACCGAGCCATAGTGGACCCCGATCCCCACATGAATCTCAACCTCGCCCGCGCGACGGCGTTCCAGATTCCAGCGGTCGATCATGTCCACCATCGCCCGCGCACAGCCCAGCGCGTTGGTGGCATCCAGCGGCGTCGGGACCGGCGTGCCAAACGTGGCCATCAACCCATCACCCAGATATTTGTCCAGCGTCCCATGATGACGAAACACCTCGGTCTCCATCCGGGCATGGAACCCGCGCAGAACCTCGATCACCTCATACGGGTCGCGACCCGCCGCAAACTTCGTGAAGCCCACGATATCGATGAACAGAACCGCGATGTTTTCCTTGCGCACCTGTTTCAACGGCTCGTCATTCTGGCTGAGTTCATCGACCACATTGGGTGAGAAATAGCGCGACAGGTTCGCCCGCTCGCGCTCCAGCCCCGCATTGGTCATCAACAGCCGGTTCAGCCGCCGCATGGATACGCCCAGCGTCACCGCGACCATCACAAAAACAATCGCCTGCTGTATGCGCTGTGGTGCCATAAAGCTGTTCGGGTCCAACAGTTCCGCCACGGCAGGATAGCCCTGCAACGCATCCGCCACCCGCTCGCTGATCCCGGGGAACGGGGTGGCGATCCACCAGGCGATGATCCACCCTGCAGTCCATACCCCTGCGGTCCAAGACCCGATGGCAATCACCGTGCGCCACGAATAGGCCAGCGTGCCAGCCGCCAGAATGATGAAGAAATACTGGAAATTGTCGAACCGGTACTGCATCGCCAGCGGTCGGACATCGTCGCTGAACGGGTTGGGCACGATCATGCCCAAGGTCATGATCAGCAGATCGACAAATATCAGCAACAGCTCAGCCCGCGATTGCCCCACCCGGCCCGCGCGGCGGATCAGCCAGCCATTGGCGCAGATCAGCAGCAGGATGAAGTGATACCACAACACCTCCCACTGCGGGTTCAGGTAGATCAGCAGCATACCGGTCAGCCCCATCGCGATCCAGCGGGCGCGAACGGCCAGTTCCAGCCCCTCGCGCTTGTGCTGTTCCAGCGCGGCTTCGGTATATTTGTTGTCCAGATCGAAATTGTCGGGCCGGGTGACAAAGAACCTTTCAAAACGCGAGGGGCTGGCGCTGGTGTCTGTCATGAGGGATCACTCTCGTATCAGGTATCAGAGTGATCCCATGCAACCATTCCTGCGGCCAAAACAAAAGACCCCGCCGGATGATCGGCGGGGCAAGGCGTAGTGCCATGTGTCAGGCCACAGGCACCGGCGGTTTTCGTGAAATCAGTTCATTTCCGCGCGAATCTGCTGGCGCAGCACGTCAATCGGCACCGTCTTGCCGTCGCGTTTGAAACACCAGTAGGTCCAGCCATTGCAGGACGGCGCGTTTTCCAGATGCGCGCCCACCTGATGGATCGAGCCCTTGACGTTATCGCCCACCAGCGTCCCGTCGGCGCGCACCTTGGCCTTATGGCGCTGGTTCATGGAATAGAGCTCCTCGCCCGGGCGCAGCATGCCGCGCTCGACCAACTGGCCAAACGGCACGCGCGGTTCGGCGCGTTTGCTGGCGCTGACTTCCAGCGCCTCACGGTCGAACTTGCGGACCTTGGAAATACGTTTCTCGGCCACCTTGCGATAGCTTTCCTCGCGCTCGATGCCGATGAACTCACGTCCCAGCATCTTGGCAACCGCGCCGGTCGTGCCGGTGCCAAAGAACGGGTCCAGAATCACATCCCCCGGATTGGTCGAGCCGATCAGAACACGGTGCAGCAGCGATTCCGGTTTCTGCGTCGGATGTGCCTTGTCGCCGTTTTCGTCCTTGAGCCGTTCATGCCCGGTGCAGATCGGCAGCACCCAGTCGCTGCGCATCTGCACGCCTTCGTTCAGTGCCTTCAGTGCCTCATAGTTGAACGTGTATTTCGCACCTTCGCGCTTGGACGCCCAGATCATCGTTTCATGCGCATTGGTGAATCGTTTGCCGCGGAAATTCGGCATCGGGTTCGACTTGCGCCAGACCACGTCGTTCAGGATCCAGTAGCCCGCATCCTGCAGGGCCGAACCCACGCGGAAAATGTTGTGGTACGACCCGATCACCCAGATCGCGCCATTGGGTTTCAGCAGACGATGCGCCGCTTTCAACCACTCGCGGGTGAATTGGTCATAAGCGCCAAAGCTGGAAAACTGATCCCAATGGTCGTCAACCGCATCCACCTGAGAGTTATCCGGGCGATGCAATTGCCCCTTCAACTGCAAATTATACGGAGGATCCGCAAAGATCAGGTCAACCGACGCCTCGGGCAGACTGTTCATCACATCGATGCAGTCCCCGGATAGGATCGTGTTTAAAGGGAGCGCTTTTGCGCCCTTTTTGGTGGTTGTTGTCATTTTACTGCCTCAAGTATCCACGGCGCTTTTGCGCTCATTTGGTTGAGACAAGGATGAGTCAAAGACGATTCGCCGTCAATTTCTTTTTTGAATCAGCGACTTACGATTTACTCTTGATACAAGATATTGTGGACAGGCTTGAACGAACGTCTATGGTGTGGGGTCACACCAAGATTTTGCAGCGCCTCCTTGTGTTGTTTTGACGGATAACCTGCGTTTGTCTCCCACCCATAGCCCGGATGCTGTTGCGCCAAATCCACCATCACCTGATCACGCCAGTTTTTCGCAAGGATCGAGGCCGCCGCGATCGACACCGATCGCGCATCCCCTTTGACAACCGCCTGCGAAGGGATTTTCAGGCCGCGCGGTATCATATTGCCATCGATCAGCAAAAAATCGGGCGCAGGGTCCAGGGCCGCCACCGCCCGCGCCATGGCCAGATGCGAGGCGCGCAGGATGTTGATCTCGTCGATTTCTTCCACCGACGCCTCGGCAACCGCAAATTCGGCGCTGTCCCGCAAGGCCGTGTCCAAAGCAGCGCGGCGCTTGGCGGTCAGTTTCTTGGAATCGTTCAACCCGCCCGGAATATCGTCGGGGTTCAGAATCACCGCAGCCGCTACAACCGGCCCGGCCAGCGGGCCGCGCCCGACCTCATCAACACCTGCGACACGCAGATGCCCCCGGTCCAGCAGGGCCTGCTCTAGTTCAAAATTCGGTACCATCATCCCTTTGGCAAACCGCGTTTCACGACCGACCGCAAGAAAAAAGAGAGGGCAGCTTGTGCCGCCCCCTCTCTTGCGCGGCGCTTCTTGCGGCACCGCTCCTGCTCGTGACCGATTACTGGTAAACCACGCGGTATCCTTGCTGGCGCAGGCACGCGGGTTCATACCCCCGCTTGACCTTTTTGCCGTTCCAGAAACCGACCTTACATTGGTTGGGCAGGCTATTGACATGTCTGTAGTGTTTCTTCAGGCATTTTGGCCCAAGCAACTGCCGGTTGGGTCCGTAGCCTTTGATGGTCCGCAGGCACCGGTGCGGCAGGTCATATCGCGCCACACGTTTCGGAACCGGACGAACATGTGGATGCACGATCTTCGGTTCCTTGTACACGTGATGATACTGGCGGCTCGGCCGATCCCTGCGCTTTTCCTTGTTATAGTGATTGACCGCCGCGCCGATGATGGCAATTGCGGCCAGCCCGCCAAGAATGTCCCCGGTATCTGCAGCCCGCGCTTGCGAGGCGGAAACGCCGGTAACGGCAATGGCGGTGGCGACGATCAGGGCGATGAATTTGCGGTGCATGATGCATGTCCTTTCGCAACTTGGGGCGGACCCGCTAAGGACCGCGAATGTGATGCCCCGACACTGGGCCCGCCCCCTTCAGACAAGCAATAACGCGCGGTTGTTATCGAATATCAGCCGCGTCTAACCCCTTATGTTATTGAATATCCCGGCCACCCATGCGCAGGATGCGGCCTATGAAACAGATCCTCTCTTCTCTGGTCATTGCGACCCTGTTATCGGTGGGCTCCTCTGCTTTGGCGGCGGATTGCTATGCCGACTACAAGGCCAAACAGGACAATCCGTTGCGCCTGCATTACGGCGTGATGCAGGTGTCTTCGTGCAAAAAAGGGCAGGCAAAGCAGGAGGTCGCGCAGCGCCTGCGCGGGTCCGGCTGGACCTTGCTGAACGTCATGTCGGTGTTTGGGCCGGAAGGGTTGGATCAAAGGAAGGCCAATGCCGGAAAATTCTATCTCCGTTTCTGACGCAAGACGCTCCGGGGTTCGACTGGTCGGGCTGGGCATTGCTGCTATCCTGGTCATTCTTGTGACCGCAGCCGCATTTCTGTTCTGGACCCTGCCCGACGCCAACGCCTTCAACGCGCGGGTCGAAAGGTTGTTTGTCGAAAGCGACCTGACCACGCAGGCCGAAATCCGGCTGTTGGAGATTCTGGCCCAATCCGGCACCGCCTTTGCCGATACGCTGGCCAGCTATCGGATGGTCATCTATGTGCTGCTTGTCTTTTCCTGCGCGATGCTGATTTCGGCCTTTGTGTTTCTGGTGATGCTGGTGCTGCTGAACCGGCGCATGGCACAGATCGAACGCACCGGGATTCAGGTGACCTCGCTTTTGATCAGCCGCGAGGAAAACACGGTTTACCTCAACAACATGGACTTCAAACTGACCCCTGCCGCGATGGAAACCCTGTCCATTCTGGCCGAATCCCGCCTTGACGACGAGGTCCTGTCAGGTGCCCAGATCGAGGCGATGATCTCGGGCCGTGATGCAGCCGATTGTGACGAGGCAGCCGGGGCCACCCGTATCAAACGCCTTCGCGACGCGTTGGGCAACCAGATGGTCAGCGAATTGTTGGTCAAGAATATCGCCAAAAAGGGCTATATGCTGTCCATCGAAAAGGACGTCATCCAGATGGTGTGACCCGGCGCAGCGGAAAAACTGGGCCGTGCCCCTTGGAATAAAGACCGGAAAACCCCATTATTTTGGGACCCCATGGCAAGGGAGGTCGATCATGAACGTCCACGCCACACCAAGACCCAAAGGTTACGGAATCTCTGTCGAGCCGTTGAAAGGCAGAATTGCCATTTACCGGAACGACATTCTTCTGGCCGAGAGCCACAATGCCAAGGTGATGTATGAGACACGGCTGCCGCCCACCCTCTACATCCCGCGCGCGGATTTGTGCGTGGACCTGAGTTCGGAAACCGAACTGCAGACCTTTTGCCCGTTCAAGGGCACCGCGACCTATCATGACATCAACCTGCCGGGTGAGCATCTGACCAATTCCGTCTGGGCCTATGAAGACGCGCTGCCGGAAAGCATCGCGATTCAGGGCCATATCGGGTTCATGCCCGGCGCCTATACCGAGATCGATCTGGGCCAGAACCAACTGCGCGAACCTGATGACGGGAACATCAGCGGCCCCTTGATTGATTGGCTGATGCGCGGTGCCTCAACCGCCAATACGCCCGAGGCGTTTACAGAAGCGCTGGCCGAGAAAATGCTGGAACACGGGATCGCGATTCAACGCCTCAGCATTCTGGCCTGGTCGCTTCATCCCCTGATCGTGGGCAAGCATTATATCTGGGAAAAGGATCAGGCCGAGATTCTGACCCACGCACCAACCTACGAGATCCATGACCATCCGGCGTTTATCAACAGCCCGCTGCGTCATGTTTCCAACGGGCTGGGTGGCGTGCGGCAACGGCTGAACGACGAGAACCCCCATAACAGTTTCCCGATCATGGAGGATTTGAGGGCCAAGGGCGCAACGGACTATGTCGCCATGCCGCTGCCGTTTTCGGACGGGCGCACCAATGTTCTGACCCTGACCTGCGATCACCCCAACGGCTTCACGACCGAAAATCTTGGGCTGGTTTTTGAATGCTCGGCCGTGATCGCTCGGTATTACGAAGTGTTCATGCAGCGCGAGAACGCGCAGGTTCTGCTGGAAACCTATGTCGGCAAACGATCCGGGGCGCGGGTTCTGGGTGGTGAAATCCGTCGCGGCGACGGGGATGAGATTGATGCGGCGATCATGTTCTGCGATCTGCGCAATTCGACCAGCCTTGAAGAGAAATTGGGACGTGCGGCTTATATCAACCTTCTGAATGAGTTTTTCGAAACCGTATCCGGCATCGTTCACGACAATGGGGGAGAAGTTCTGAAATTCATCGGCGACGCTGTGCTTGCTGTCTTTCCGGCCATCGACGACCCCGCGGTCGCGCGAGAAAGCTCGCAACGCACGGCAATTGGAATTGTCGAACGACTGGGCGAGTTGCGGCAAGCCGGCACCGACACCCATTGCGATTGCTCGATCGGTCTGGCCTATGGGCGTGTGACCTATGGCAATGTCGGCTCGCGCGAAAGGTTGGATTTCACCGTGATCGGTCAGGCTGCCAATGTCGCCGCCCGGTTGGGGGAGTTCGGCAAAACCGTTGGGCACCGCATCGTAGTTTCGGAAGACATCGCGCCGGCCTGCGCAAATGCGCAGCCCTTGGGCGAGGTCGCGTTGCATAATGTGTCCAAACCGGTCAGATCCTATGCATTGCGCACATCTGCAGATGACATCCTGAATTCTTAGCTTGCCTGTGCCTCGATCCGGGTCTTTCGACCAGCGGTGCAATCATAGTCTTCGGCGAACCCGGTTTCGCCAAAGACGGTTCATCCCGTGACTTGTTCGGCCATCATAGGATTACCCGGCCCCCAGCAGGATCAGCGCGGTCTGCGCAGGAGAGATCGTGTTCTGCAACTGCGCAATCTGGCTGCGCGCAAGGTAGGTATCGGTCAGGCGGGACACAGCGCCCTCATCCGTGAATTGCGACAGATCTTCAGAGCCCGTCAGACTGAACAAACGCTCTTTGAACTCGACCAATTGCGTATCAATGTCCAACTGCCCGAAGGACGCAGGTAATCCCAATGCCGTTTCCATCATGCTGCGCAGCGGCGGTAACCCCATCAGATCGAACCACTTCGTGTCCGTGCTTGTATCCGCCTCAGCCAGTTCGGTCAGTGCGTGTTGCGCATAAAGGGTGATGCGCATGGACTCATCCGAGTCACCTACCGAGATCTCGAAACGTGCGGTCATGTTGTCCTGTGCGACCTGCTCCATAAGCGATGCAAATCCGGTCCGCCGCACCTGACCGGGGCCAAATCCGAAAGCGTCCGAGAACTCGCGATACCGCTTGTCGGCCAGCCGGTTGGACAAGGCGTCATCGGCGCTGGTTCCATCCTCAAGGATCTTGCGGATGAAGAAGCGGTTATCCAGATCACCCTCAAGCCCAAACGCCCCAAGTGCGACTTGCAACAGCCTCCGATCCGACACCAGTTGTTCGGCTGTTTCGACCTGACCGATGTTTTCCAGAAAATACCGTGTCTCTCGCTCGTTGATGTTCGAGGTCGAAAAGGCCTGAAACTGCGAATCGTACGTGCGTTGCAGAAAGCGCCAGCCGACCAGCCCGCCAGTGGGTATGACGGGTTGGAAGGTCATTGCTGATAGGCCATCAAACGCTCTTCCCTCGGCAATAGCGAGCGGAGCGATTTCAGACATTTATAATAATGCTCGGCCACCAGCGCATCGGTTGCTTCGGTCAGAACGCGCCGGCTGTCGGCATCGGTGAAAACCTGACTCAGTTCTTCAACGCGGCGCAGCAGTTGTTGTCTTGCGGAAACAGGATCCATATCCCCGGACAGAACAAGCTGCGCGGCGTAACAGACACGACGGACGGGTGTATTCACCTCATCCGGGTGAATGGCATCTCGCAACCTCAGCACATTGGCCTGCGGCGTCATGATCGAGAACCGGCTGCGTCGATCCCCGTTTTCAATGACAACGCCGTTGATCAGAACCCTCTCTTTCGGGGCCAATTTCAGGACCAGCCCCCCCATCACGCGGCCCCACCCTGACGCAGCCCGCGCAGAACTGCGGTGTTGATTTCCAACAAGGGATCAATGGTTGCGTTGTTGGTCAGAACCTGACTGCTGTGATGTTCGGTAAACTCCGCCAGATAGAAAATGCGGGCCCGCAGGTCATTGGGCAGGGCGTTATCCGAGTCAGACACGCCCGTTGCAAGAACCGTCCACAGACGCCGGTTTTCATGCACGGCCTGAACAAATCCGGCAAAATCAGTTGACTTGCGTGCTGCGGCCGCTTTGAGACGGCGCGTGATTTTCGAAATCGCCTCGAATTCAGTATCGCGAGGCGTTCGAATAGGGGCAGCGGTTTGCGCGTAGGCGTTGTGAGCAAGCATTTGCGGGGTCACTTGAAATCCTTCCAATAGGCCGTCTTCATGCGGTCAATGCCGGGGCGCGAAACCCGCGCCCCGACGAGGTTCCGGAATTAACGGAACAGCGACAGGATCGACTGTGGCGCCTGGTTGGCAATCGACAGCGATTGGGTTGCCAGCTGCTGCTGTACCTGCAGGGCCTGCAACCGAGCCGAGGTCTCTTCCATGTCGGCATCAACCAGCGAGCCGATACCGGACTTGAACGAGTCGGTCAGTTTCGAAACGAAATCCTGCTGGGTTTCGATCCGACCCTGCACGGACCCAAAGGCCGCCGCCGCGTCGATCGAGGTATCGATCAGCGTTTCGATCGTGCCCAGTGCTGCCGCTGCACCTGCATCGGTCGACACGTCAATTGAGCTCAGCGCACCCAGACCGCCAGAACCCGCGTTGGTGAACTGAGCAGAGATAGAAATGTCCTGATCCGCATCAGCACCTGCAGCGGCGGTACCCGTCGCGAAGGACAGGGTGTTCGGCGCACTGGACGCGTCATAATCAACGGCAAGACCCGTGATACCCAGTGCATCGATCTCATTCTTCAGGCCGACCGCGACCAGAGCATCGGTGTAGTTCTCGTCATAGGTTCCCGACGGATCAAGATCGCTGTCCTGGATCGTATATGACACTTCCTGATCGCCAACGCGGATCGACACGCTGTCACCGACTTCGAAGTTGTCCGTCGAACTGTCGATGAGAATGTCGCCAGTGCCCGTGGTGCGGTCCATGGTGAAGCCTGCCACGTCATTGTCGGTTGTCGCACCGTCCGAACCGGCAAGAACGCCCTTGGCCGTATACCCACCAATCGACAGGTCCTGGCTGGCCACCGAAATTGACGCAGAGTTCACGGCACCGGTGCCATCACGGTCAAGCGAGGACAGGATCGAGACGGTGCCCGCGGTTCCGTCAACCAGGTTGAGACCGTTGAACTGCGCGGCTCCGACAACCGATGCGATCTGATCGCGCAACGCGGTCACGTCGTCATCGATCTTGGCGCGGTCCACATTGCCTTCCTGCGCGGCAACGATTTTACCCTTCATCTGGGTCAGCAGGTCGGTCACCGTTTCCGACGCATTCCGCGCAACGGCAACGGTGGATTCGCCCAGTGACAGGCTGTCCTTGATGGCGTTGAAGCCTTTGACGTCCGACTCCATGACTTTGGAGATCGCCCACACGGCCGAATTGTCCTTGGCGGTCGCGACATCCTTACCGGTCGAGATCGCGTTCTGGGTCATTTCAAGGTTCTTGTTGACCGACTTCAGGGTCTGCAGCGCAACCATTGCGCCATTGTTTGTCAGAATGCTGGACATAGCTTTCATCCTTTTCCGTTCGGGCCTTTTGCGCCCAGTTTCACCCCGCAATGCCTGCGGGCTTTGCTGTCGTTCTGACCTGTGCGACGCACCCTGAGGCCGTTCGCGCCACCTGTGTTCATCAAGTGCAGGGACACTCTTGACCGTGATCCCCTAACGGAGTGCTAAAACGCCCAACCCGGAAATTTCGGATTTGAATCAAACCGACGGCTATGCCCGTTTTTCCAGTTTTGCATGGCTTCGCACCTTGTACCCGTTGCGCTGGCCATCTGCGCCATAGGTGCTGAATTCCTGACGTACCCGGCGCAGTTCGGCCATGCGGGCGGCCACGGCGCGGATGCCGTCTGCCGCGCTGTTCAGCAGGGCCTGATTGCGTTCGACCTTTTGCTGAACGCGAATCAACTCGGCGCTGTCGCGAACCTGAAGATCGTTGATCGCACCGATCAGCTTTTCTTTTTCCGGCACCATCAGGGTCAGGCGATCCAGATCGCCGTCAACCAGCGCCGCGCGTTCGAGATCCAGAATCTCTTCCAGCGACCTTATCAGAATCGTATCGGAATCAGCTGTCATTGCTGCGCTCCATCATTGATTTGAGTAAAAGTTCCGACAGCCCGACGCCGCCGGACTGGGCCAGTTGTCGTGCTTGATGCTGAACCAGAAAGGACGAGAACTGATCCTCTCCGGCCCCGCCGCCGAACGAGTCGCGCGATTCCCCCAGACCGGCGGACTTCAACATCTCCGCCAGAAATGCGGCCTCAAGCTCAACGGCTGCAGACCTGAGCTTATCCGTGGTTGGAACCGGTGGGGGGAGGGCCGAAACCTTCATTGCTTTCTCCGAAAATTGCATCGAACTTTCTTGATCAAAGAGGAAAGCGGTTAAAATAAACGTAACTTCCTGAGGGCAGATTTCCGGTCACACAAGACGGAGCCGGAGCAAAATGCCCAACCCGCTGACACTGGCGACAAACGCGCCCACATCGACTGCCAAACCCGAGTCTGCAACGCACGAATCGGATGCGTCAAAAAAGACGGCGCAGTTTCAGGATATTCTGGATCAGCAGGACTCTGCGCCGGTACAAGATCCCATGCCCGAGGTGACAGAAGAAGGGGCTGATTTACCCGAAGCCAAGATTGCCGCCGACGGGCCCGATATCGAAGCCGAGCCTCCTGCCCCCGCGCTCGCTGTAGGCGAGGTCAAGCCGGTGCCGGTTGGCGAACGTGCCATTGAACAGGCACCGCCCACGGGGAAAACAGTGCAAACACAAGTGACGATTGGCACACAGACGGTGCCGCAAACTTTGGAAGCTGGCCCGGCGGCACAAGCAACGATCCTGCATGACCCCGCCCCGCCCAAAGACGTACAAGCAGCCGTGCCGCAGCCGGACACGCGAAACAACGCCCCGCCCAATGCGTCGCCTGCAGCCACGCAGGTGAATATTGGAACGCCCGTCGAATCGGCTTTCGCGGCACGTTCAACAAACGGGCCGGAGCTGTCATCCAAAGGGCAGGTGACAATGCATCGGGATGCCCCAAAGATCGCGAGCGACCTGCCAAAATCACCGCAGTCGCAGGTGCCAATGGATCGACCTCCCAGCACCGCTCAGATGCAGATTCTGGCGACGGCCACCCCTCGTGAGGTTGAAAAACCGGGACCTGTCGAGAAACCAGAGGCTCTGCCTGTTATGGCCGATGAGCCGGTGTTGCAATCTTCGCGTGAATCGGCCCCGTCACTCAGCGCGCCCGCACAGACGGCGCGGGCCGAGGTCGCACGGGCCATTGCCGGACAAATGGCCGCGGCGGTGCAGGCGCGGCCCGGGTCAGGCGCGATCGAGATTGCACTGAACCCCGAAGAATTGGGGCGGGTTTCAATCGTACTGAATGGCCGCGATGACGGGTTTTATGTCACGATTGCCGCCGAGCGTCCTGAAACGCTGGACCTGATGCGCCGACATATTGCCGTGTTGAACGCCGAGTTCCAGAAGCTTGGCTATGGCGATCTGTCCTTCGATCTGGGCACGTCTTCGGACCTTCGGCAGGACGCGCGCGATCCCAACACCTCTGGCTTTGTCGAGATGCCATCCGAAG
Source organism: Ruegeria sp. BG5 (assembly GCF_056538425.1). Lineage (NCBI taxonomy): Bacteria > Pseudomonadati > Pseudomonadota > Alphaproteobacteria > Rhodobacterales > Roseobacteraceae > Ruegeria > Ruegeria sp. BG5. Next base: position 146,196 of record NZ_JBQFTC010000007.1, read on the forward strand.
AAGCGGCGGTCCATACAAATGCAATTCCACAGAAATCGGCCCCGGGCAGGGGCATCGATATGAGGTTATGACAATGATAAACCCAACCCAGCTTGCGCAAAGCACAAGCCAGACTCAGACGGCAGCCAGCACTCAAAGCTCGGCCATTGCATCCGATTTCGAAACCTTTCTGCTGATGATGACCACACAGGCCCAGAATCAGGACCCGTTGGAGCCGATGGATTCCACCGAATACGCCTCGCAGCTTGCGCAGTTTTCGATGGTTGAGCAGCAGGTGCAGACCAATGATCTGCTGTCCTCGCTGACAGCCAGCATGGGGGGTCTGAACCTTGGCGAACTGGCGAATTGGGTTGGAATGGACGTGCGCTCGACCGCGGGATTCCGGTTTGAAAACGCGCCCGTGACCTTGTTCGCCCAGCCCGATGATGCGGCGGACAAAGCGACGATGATCATCCGGGACGAACAAGGCGCGGTTGTCAGCCGGACAGATGTGCCGCTGGATCAGACCGAGTTTATCTGGGCTGGTACCGACGCCGACGGCAATCCGCTGCCCCCCGGAACCTACACGGCCACGCTCCGCAGTTTTCAGGATGGTGACCGGTTGTCGGACACGCCCGCCGCCTCATACAGCCGGGTGGTAGAAGCCCAGATCGGAGACGGGTCGATCCTGCTGACCCTTGAAAGCGGGCAGGTTGTTCCCACCGATCAGGTCACAGCCGTGCGCGCGGGCGCTTGAACTGACGGGCCGGGCGGGCCAAAGCTAGGCCATTCGCGACTCGCTTGAAGAACTGGTTAACGCCCTGCCCGACCTGCCCAAACCTCCGCCCGACCTTGTCCAGCAGCTGATCGACAAAGCGCTGGTTCATGAAGGTGCGCGTTTCGAGACCCTATATGGCGGGCGGACCAATCAGGTCTGGAAGGTGCTTGGCGGCGATTGCGACAGGGTTTTGAAACTCTATAGCTCATCCCTGCGCAACCCTCTATTTGGCAACGATGCCGAACTGGAAGCCCGCTGCCTGAAAGCGCTGGAACCCACCGGATTTGTGCCTCGGCTGCGCGCCGCAGGGCGGCACCAGCAGGACCGCTGGGTGTTCTACGACCACGCGCCCGGATCACCCTGGGACAAGGAGCCCGAGCCGGTGGCCGAGCTGCTTTGGGATTTGCACCGGCAGCAATTTCCGGTTCCGGCACCAGAAGGGTGCAATGGCAGCGCGGATCTGGAACAGCACGGGCTAAGAATCCTTGATCGGTGTTCGTCCCAAACCCTTCAGACGCTGCTGGACTTGCGGCCCTCACACTCGGTCGAACCGATTTCTGATGTTTGCCTGATCCATGGCGATCCTGTGCCGGGCAACATTCTGGTGGCAGATACCGGTTTGACCCTGATCGACTGGCAATGTCCGGCGTTGGGGGATCCTTGTGAGGATTTGGCGATGTTCCTGTCCCCGGCGATGCAGAAACTATACCGGGGGGCGCCTTTGGCGACCGATCAGACAGAACGGTTCCTGACAGCTTATCGGGATAAGGCGATTACGGTCCGGTACAGACAGTTGCACCCATGGTTCGCCTGGCGCATGGCGGCGTATTGTCTGTGGCGGATGGAAAACGGTGCACCGGATTACCGGCACGGTTTGGAACTTGAGATCGAGGCACTGCGCTGATCCGAACTCACCAATCCGCGATCGACATGGCCGCATAAGCAGGCGGCAGAACCGCGCGTCGCCACCTGCCAAGGGGAAATCGCTGCGGAGGCTGTGTCATCGGACCGGGCAGCCCGGCATCTTGTCCCAGAGCCAATCGCGCCAAGGCCCGACCACAATAGGTGCCCATTGCAACGCCGTTGCCATGAAACGCAAAACCCGCGAACAGGCCGGGTTGCCGGGGCACCGGGCCCGCATAAGGCACCAAACCGTGGGACAGGCACACCATGCCCGACCAGATATGCGTGATCTCGATCCCGGCCCAGGCAGGGAACATTCGCCTGAAATCCCTTTGCACCTTGTGACGAATTGCAGCCTCGGCCCGGTCCGAGGATCGCAGTCCACCGCGCATTCCGAACAGAAATCGCCCGTCGGGCATCAATCGGAAATAGTGCAGCAAATGCCGGGTGTCATAGCACATCTGATCCGAGGTCCAGCCCTGCGCCATCTTCTCGGCCTCGGTCAGGGGGCGTGTGACCAGAACGGTGGATTGCGCCGGTAGATACCGGCCAGACAACCAGTCCGGCACATCCTCGCTTGAATAGCCATTGGTGCAGATCAGGACCGTGTCGGCCTGTACACAGCCGTTGGGGGTGGCCAGCCGAAACCCCGGCCCGGATTTCTGGACGCGCTGAACCGGGCTTTTCTGATAAAGCTGCACCCCCAGATCATGCGCAGCGCGCGCGAGGCCAAACAGATACTTGCGCGGGTTCAGGCCAAAGCCGACGGGAGTCGTGTAGCCACCGTAAAACGGGCCGTTCAGCCCCAACGCGGGCAGGTCGTTGGCCTCGTGCAGGGTGCCGTTCTTGTCTGCATGCCGACGCAGACGGGTCATTGCGCGCTTGGTATGCGCCAGTTGGGTTTCGCCTGCGGAATGTGTGTCGGCATCGATCTCATGCTTGTCCAGCAACCCGGCGACCAGTTGGACCGCATCCTGTTCTGCCTGCCCGTAGGCGTCCGCCTCCTGTTCGCCAAACCGGCGCACCATGGTCCTGTGGCTCAGCTTTGAGCCGCCCAGACAGCAAAACCCGCCGTTGCGACCGGAGGCGCCCCAGCCGGGGGTTTCCGCCTCGAACACCGCGACCGAGGCCCCGCCTTCTGCCAGATGCAGCGCGGCAGAGACGCCGGTGAAACCTCCGCCAATTATGGCGACATCGACGCTCTGATCACCTTTCTGCACCGGCCAATCGGGGCTGGGGCTGGTTTCATCCCACCAACACCCCGCGCGCGGGCCGGGGCCGTAGGTATAGTCGGGGAAAATGCGCCTCATTCCGTTCGGGCAGCGGCCATTTCATCTTGTCGCTGCCGCATCATCGCGCGTTTTGTCACCAACGAGGCGGTGATCACGCCAAGGGTGACAACCGCGATCATGATGGTCGACAGCGCGTTGATTTCAGGGCTGACCCCCAGACGCACGGCCGAGAATATCCGCATCGGCAAGGTCGTGGCCGACGGGCCCGAGGTAAAGGACGCGATCACCAGATCGTCCAGCGACAGGGTGAAGGCCAGCAACCAGCCCGAGATCACGGCAGGCGCGATAATCGGCAGGGTCACCAGACGAAACGCTTGCGCCGGAGAGCACCCCAAATCAAGTGCGGCCTCTTCCAGCGACTGATCGAACGTCACTAGCCGCGACGAGACGACGACGGACACAAAGCACATCGAGAATGTCGTGTGCGCCAACACAATGGTCAGGATGCCCCGATCCAATCCGATGCCGATGAACAGCAACAGCAGCGACAATCCGGTGATGACTTCGGGCATCACCAGCGGCGCATAGATCATGCCCGAAAACAGTGTACGGCCAAAGAAACGCCCTCCACGCACCAACACATAGGCGGCAGCAGTACCCAAAACGGTTGCGATTGTTGACGAGAATACAGCCACGCGCAACGTCACCCATGCGGCATCCAGGATCTGTTCGTTCTGGAACAGCTCTCCATACCATTTGGTCGAGAAACCCGCCCAGACTGTGACCAGCTTGCTTTCATTGAAGCTGTAGATGATCAGGATCAGCATCGGGATATACAAGAAGGCGAACCCCAGCGTCAGCGAGACCGTGTTGAACCAGCTTAATCTGCTCATTGTTCGGCCTCCGTCTGTTTTTGCTGGTTGCGCTGGAACAGCACAATCGGGATCACCAGGATCAACAGCAGGACAACCGCAACAGCACTGGCGACGGGCCAATCGCGGTTCGAGAAGAACTCTTCCCACAGAACTTTACCGATCATCAGCGTGCCCGAGCCGCCCAGCAGGGACGGGATCACGAACTCACCAATTACAGGGATCATCACGAGGAAACACCCTGCGATTATGCCGGGACGCGACAGCGGGATGGTCACCAGCCAGAAGGCTTGCAGCCGTGAACAGCCCAAATCCTCGGCAGCTTCGATCAGGGATTCGTCCATCCGCTCCAGCGCCGAATAAATCGGCAGGATCATGAAGGGCAGATAGGTGTAGACGATGCCGATATAGACCGCCGTGTTGGTGTTCAGGATCGTCAAGGGGGTCGAGATGATGCCCGTCCAGAGCAGCAGTTGGTTCAGGTATCCTTCGTTCGACAGAATGCCCATCCACGCATAGACGCGGATCAGGAACGAGGTCCAGAACGGCAGGATCACCAGCATCATCAGCGTCGGCCGCCATTCCTCGGGCGCGCGCGCCATGCCATAGGCGATCGGATAGCCCACCAGCAATGTGAAAAAGGTCGAGATTAGGGCGATTTTGACGCTGGATAGGTAAGCCTTCCAATACAGGTCATCCTCGGTCAGCCAGACGAAGTTTTCGAAATCTAGCTGGCTGAAGAAGTCCTTGATCCCGGCCCATCCCTGCGAAAGGTCCAGCGTCGGCGTATAGGGCGGGATCGCCAGTTCAGTGTCGGACAGAGAGATCTTCAGTACGATGAAGAACGGCACCATGAACAGCGCCAGCAGCCAGACATAGGGAACGGCAATCAGCAGGGCGCGGCGCATCAGTTCGCCAGCAGAACCGCAGCCGTTGCTGTCCAGGACAGCCAGACCGGGTCTTCCCACGTGAACGACCGGCGCGAGATGCGACGGGTATTGGCGGATTGCGCCTTGATGATCGTGCCGTTTGCCAGTTCGACGTGATAGGTGGACAGATTGCCCAGATAGGCGATGTCATGCACCTTGCCCTGAATGGCATTGATTGCGTCTGTTGGGCGGTCGGCGGAAATTGTCACCTTCTCGGGCCGGATTGCCAGATGGCAGGATTGGCCATTCGAGAACCCGGCGTCCGAGGTTGCGGTCAGCGGGGCCTGCCCCTCGGCCCAGTCGATCTGATAGGTATCCTGACCGTTTGATGTCGCGCGGCCTTCGATAATGTTCACATCGCCAATGAAGTCTGCGACGTAGACCGAATTCGGGGTCTCATAGATGCGATCCGGCGTGGCGACCTGCATCAGCCTGCCCTGATCCATTACGGCAACGCGGCTGGCAACGGTCATCGCCTCTTCCTGATCGTGGGTGACGATCACAAAGGTCGTGCCGGTTTTTTCCTGAATGTCCATCAGTTCGAACTGCGTGTCCTGCCGCAGTTTCTTGTCCAGCGCGCCCAGCGGTTCATCCAGCAAAAGCAACCTTGGCGCCTTGGCCAGTGACCGCGCCAACGCCACCCTTTGCCGTTGCCCACCCGAGATCTGATGCGGCTTGCGGCGGGCAAATTGCTCCAGCCGGGTCAGGCGTAGCATTTCCTCGACCCGGTCTTCAAGATCATGCTTGGGCATGTTGTCCCGGCGCAGACCAAAGGCGATGTTGTCCCAGATGCTGAGATGCGGGAACAGGGCATAGGACTGGAACATCATGTTCACCGCCCGCTTGTTCGGCGGGATCGGGTCAATGTCCTGACCGCCCAGCATGATATGCCCTTCGGTCGGGGTCTCGAACCCTGCCAGCATCCGCATCATCGTGGTCTTGCCGCAACCGGACGGGCCGAGCAGAGCAAAGAATTCCCGTTCGAAAATGTCCAGCGACAGGTTGTCGATGGCGGTAAAACCGCCGAACCTTTTGGTCACATTCTGGAACTGGATAAGTGGTTTCGCCTGCGGGTCATCCCACGGCGCAAAAACTTCGGTGTTCAAAGCGGCCCCCGTCGATCTCTACGGACAAAATGAACACGGGGCGGTCCACCCGCCCCGTGTTGAATGATCAGGTGCCTGACTTGATCTTGGTCCACAGACGGGTCACGACCCGCTGGGTTTTCGACGGGTATGGCGTCGTGATGTAGAGGTTCTGCATCGTGGCCTCATCCGGGTAAATCGCCGGATCGCCGATCACGTCCTCGGCCAGAAATTCCTGCGAGGCCTTGTTGCCGTTGGCGTAGTACACATAGTTCGACGCGGCGGCCATGTTATTGGCGTCCAGGATGAAATCGAGGAACTTATGCGCCCCTTCCGGGTTCGGCGCATCCGCAGGAATGGCCATCTGGTCGAACCACATCAACGAGCCTTCGGCAAACGGGTGGTATTCAATCTCGACCCCGTTATCCGCCTCGGCCGCGCGGTCCCGCGCCTGAAGGATATCGCCCGACCAACCAACGGCGACGCAGATATCCCCGTTTGCCAGCGCGTTGATATATTCCGAGCTGTGGAATTTCTGGATATGCGGGCGCACCGCGGTCAGAACACCTTCGACCTTCTTGATCACATCCGGATCGTGGCTGTCCGGGTCTTCACCCAGATACTGCAACGCCATCGGTATCATTTCAGATGGTGCATCCAGGAAATGCACACCGCATGAGGCAAGCTTTTCCATGTTTTCTGGTTTCAGAACCAGATCCATGCTGTTCAGCGCCACATCGTCACCCAAGGCTTCTTTGACCTTGCCGACATTCACGCCAATTCCAGTCGTCCCCCACATGTAGTTGATGGAATGGGCGTTGTTCGGATCGTAACCCGACGTGCGGTCCTGGATGACATCCCAGAGGTTTCCGGCATTCGAAAGCTTGGCTGTGTCCAGTTCCTGAAAGGCGCCCGCTTGGATCTGGCGCTGAAGGAACGTGCCCGACGGCACCACGACATCATAGCCCGATCCACCGGCCAGCATCTTGGTTTCGAGAACCTCGTTGCTGTCGAACACGTCGTAGATCAGCGTCAGACCTGTTTCTTCCTCGAATTTCTTCAAAAGGTCCTCATCGATATAGTCGGACCAGTTGTAGACACGCACCTCGTCGGCAAAGGCCGCCGAAACCCCCAATGCGATGACCGCTGTCAGTGTCAGCGTTTTGATTGACATTTTCTTCTCCCTGCAAGTGTCCCGATATTTTCCCGGTTTTTTGGATTTGATCAAGTTTTGCGTTTTTCAGCCGCACGCAGTATGCTTCCATGACGGTTCAAACCCGGCAAGCTGTCGGCTTGCAAATTGGAATGAACCACTTGGATTTGATCAAAAATAAGGCATCTACGACAAAGATGGACGGCAAAAAAAGCCCAGTACATGAGCAGGTGTACCAAACACTGAAATCGCAGATCCTGTTCGGCGATCTGGTTCCGGGTCAGCCCGTAACGATCCAGGGACTGACTGATTCGCTTGGGGTCGGGATGACACCGGTACGCGAAGCGATCCGTCGTCTGATCTCGGACGGGGCACTGGTGTTTCAGGGCAATCGCAGGGTCAGTGTTCCGCTGGTATCTGACTCGGATATCGCGCAGATGATCTTTGCCAGAAAGTCAATAGAATCAGAGCTTTCACGTCTGGCGGCAGCCAATCTGAAACCTTCGGATATCGACGCGCTGGAACGGTTGGACCAGCGCCTTGATCGCATGATCGCGGATGGCGATGTCAGCGGATACCTGCAATTGAACTACGCGTTTCACGAGGCGCTGTATGCCCACGCCAACGCCCCGATTCTGCGCGATCTGGCCGAACGGCTGTGGCTTCGCTTCGGCCCCTCGCTGCGTGTCGTCAGCGGGCGTTTCGGAACGCAAAGCCTGCCGGACAGGCATAAAGACATCATTGCCGCCCTGCGCAAAGGAGACGCCGAAAAAGCCGCCCTGGCCACTGCGCAGGACATCGAACAAGGGATGGAGCTGATGGTCGGCGCGCTGGCCACCGCCTAGGCAACAGCGATTCGATTGACAGCAAAAAATTTGATCATATTCTGAGTGCCAACTGCTGCAGGAGGTTTCAGGATGTCCACCATCACCAATCACATGCCCACGGCCGAGTTGCAGGCACTGGACGCGGCGCACCACCTCCACCCGTTTTCCGCCAATGGGGCGCTGGGTCAGGAAGGGGCGCGGGTGATCACGCGCGCCAAAGGTGTCTATCTGACCGACAGCGACGGCGAAGAGATTCTGGATGCCATGGCCGGTCTGTGGTGCGTGAACATCGGCTATGGGCGCGATGAACTGGCCGACGTGGCCGCACGTCAGATGCGCGAACTGCCCTATTACAACACCTTCTTCAAAACGACCCATGTTCCCGTTATTGCGCTGGCGGCGAAAATTGCCGAACTGGCTCCGGGTGATCTGAACCACGTGTTCTTCGCAGCCGGCGGGTCCGAGGCCAATGACACCAATATCCGTCTGGTCCGCACCTACTGGGCCGAGAAAGGCCAGCCCGACAAGAACATCATCATCAGCCGTCACAACGCCTATCATGGCTCGTCCGTGGGGTCGGCCTCGTTGGGAGGCATGGCGGGGATGCACGCGCAGGGCGGCATTCCGATCCCGAACATCCATCACATCAACCAGCCGAACTGGTGGGCCGAGGGTGGTGATATGTCACCCGAAGAGTTCGGCCTGGCCCGCGCCCGCGAGCTGGAAGAGGCCATTCTTGAACTGGGCGAAGACCGCGTGGCCGCCTTTATCGCCGAACCCGTGCAGGGCGCGGGCGGTGTGATCGTGGCCCCCGATACCTACTGGCCCGAAATCCAGCGAATTTGCGACACATACGACATCCTGCTGATCGCGGATGAGGTGATCTGTGGCTTTGGACGGACCGGCAACTGGTTCGGGTCGCAAACCGTGGGCATCCGGCCCGATATCATGACAATCGCCAAGGGGCTGAGTTCCGGCTACGCGCCGATTGGCGGCTCGATCGTCACCGACGAGATTGCCAAAGTGATCGGCGGCACCGAGTTCAACCACGGCTACACCTATTCCGGCCATCCCGTCGCTGCTGCGGTCGCGCTGGAAAACCTGCGCATTCTGGAAGAAGAGAAAATCGTCGAGCATGTCCGCGACGTGGCCGCGCCCTATCTGAAACAGAAATGGGAGGCGCTGGCCGATCATCCGTTGGTGGGTGAGGCCAAGATCGTCGGCATGATGGCCTCGGTCGCGCTGACCCCGGACAAGGCCAGCCGCGCCAAGTTTGCGTCGGCGCCGGGCACCGTGGGCTATATCTGCCGCGACCGCTGCTTTGCCAATAACTTGATCATGCGCCATGTGGGCGACCGAATGATCATCTCTCCGCCGCTGATCCTGACCCCTGCGGATATCGACGAGATGTTTGTGCGGATCTACAAATCGCTGGATGAGGCTCAGGCAGAAATCATCGCGCAGGGGCTGATGAAGGCGGCGTCCTGACATTCTGACACTGGCCGGAGACGACCTAACGTCTCCGGTATCGCCGTGCGCAACCGCTATTTCTGCGCGATGGATTTGAGGCCAAGCAGGATGGCGGCGCCGATCATGAAGCCGCCGCCAGTGCGTTCGATCCAAACACGCGCGGTTCCTTTGAACCGCTTGGCAATCCAGCTTGCGCTGAACCCGTAGGCCGACAGAAACACGCCATCCATCGCGATATAGGTCGCGCTCAGGATCAGGAATTGTGGCCAGAAGGCACTGTCGGCAGAGATGAATTGCGGAAACAGAGCGGCAAAGAACACGACCGCCTTCGGATTGGCCGCCGAGGTCAGAAAGCCTTGCATCCACAGGGTTTTCAGGGATGCCTTGGGCCGGGCCTCATCCAGATGCGGATCGTCCGGCTTGGCGCGACGGATCATCATGAACCCAAGCCACAGAAGATAGGCAACACCCGCCCATTTGATGACGGCCAGCGCAGTGCCCGAGGCCGCAACGATGGCGGCCAAGCCCAGACCGGCGGCCAGCATCTGCAGCGCATTTGCGGTCAGGTCCCCTGCCGCCGTTGAGAGCGCACGTTTGAACCCATGTGCGCCGCTATTTGACAGCATCAGCAATTGGCTCGGTCCCGGGGTGCTCATCAATGCAAGCACCGTCAGGACGTAGATGGTCCAGGTTTCGATAGTCATGTGATCACCTTCTGCATCTCGCGAAGGCTATCACCAATTCCCTGAAACGCCAGCGCGCATTCACCTCAACCGTTCCAGCAACTTCAACGTCGGATACCCGTCCGGCAGCAACCCCTGCGCCAGTTGATAGGCCCGAACCGCATTGATCGTGTTCGGCCCGGTGCGCCCGTCGATGCCCTGCGTGTCGAACCCCGCATTGGTCAGGCGGGTTTGCAGCTCTTTCTTTTCAGTGAAACTGAGTATCCGATCCCCCCGAGGCCAGTCACTCTGAAACGGTGCGCGCCCGGCCAGACGGTCTGACAGGTGACCGATCCCGATCACATAGGCATCCGCGCCGTTATAGGCCTCAATCACGCGGAAATTGTCGAAGATCATCAGCGCCACGCCCTGCCCTCCGGCGGGCAGCAGGATTGCGGCCTGCCCGTAGTCGCGCACGGGTTTACCATCGCGCCCAACCACACCTTGGGCCGCCCAGTCCGACGGCATCAGAGTATAGTCCCGCTTGGCCGTGGCATAGTCGAACCCATCCGGCAGTCGTACCTCGACCCCCCAGGGCTGTCCTTCGGTCCAGCCATGTCGTGCCAGGTAGGCAGCGGCAGAGGCCAGCGCATCCGTCGGATCGTCCGACCAGATATCGCGCCGCCCGTCGCCATCGAAATCGACGGCGTGGTCCAGATACGAGGTCGGCATGAACTGCGTATGCCCCATCGCCCCGGCCCAACTGCCGATCATCCGACCCGCGCTGACATCCCCGGCCTGAACGATCTGCAAGGCGGCGATCAACTGCGCCTCAAAGAACGACGCACGGCGGGCATCAAAGGCCAGAGTGGCAAGCGACCTTATGGTCTGGTTGTTGCCGCGATACGATCCGAAGGACGTCTCCAACCCCCAGATCGCCGTCACGACCTCTTTCTCGACGCCATACTGCGCCTCGATCCGGTTCAGCACCGCGCCGTGACGATCCAACGCCGCGCGTCCGTTGGCGATACGCGTGTCCGAGACGGCGCTGTCCAGATACTCCCAGATTGGCTTGCTGAACTCGGCCTGATTGCGGTCGCGCCGGATGACGTCCTTGTCGTATGTCAAACCCGCCAAGGCCCGGTTCAGAGTGGTCTGCGAGATGCCCTGATCCCGCGCCCGATCCCCGAACGCCCCCAGCCAGGCCTGAAACCGCGCGTTCCCTGCCGCCGACACCCGCACCACCTCAGCCGACGGCCGGGGCACCGGGCGAATTGACGTTGTCACCTCCGCCGAAGCCAATTGGATTTCGCCCTCCAATGGCCGAGACTCGGGCCTTGGAGACTGTTCTGTCGCTGACGCCTGCACGATGGATGCCCATAATGCGGCGGTCATGACGCCACCTACGCATTTACGCATTCCGTTTTTTCCTGATTACTGCTCAACCTCGAGGATAGCGCAAAATCAGGTATTCTCAAAGCGCTCAGCGCTCGTCCTCGCGCGCTTGTGCTTGGCGTTCGGCACGGATACGCGCAAGCACATCGCGCAGCATCGGCACGCGATTGGGGCGAAAGCTTTGATCCGTCACGGACATGTCGCGGATCCGGTCCAGCCGGAAGACGCGGAAATCCTGCCTGAGATGACACCAGCTGAGCAACACATTCGAGCGGTCCATATAAACAATGCTCAGCGGATCGACCCGCCTGCGGGTCTCATCGCCCTTGGCATCGGTATAGGCAAACTCGATCGTCCGCTCATCCCACGTCGCCTGCCGCAGCTCGGCGACCTCGATCGTCGGCGCGGGTGGACGCGCAAATCGCGTCGCGGCCAGCACCGCGTGGCTAAGCCTGTGAGACTGGCGTGGCGGCAACCGCCCCTGCAACTTGCGTAATGCGGCGCTGGCGGCCTCTGACAGGGCCGGATCGCCGATCACCTGCACTTCGCGCAGGCCCAGAACCAGGGCCTCAAGCTCGTCATCGGTGAAGCCAAGCGGCGGCAGAGTTGCATCTTCAATCAGGGTGAATCCGAACCCGGCCTCGCCGTCGATAACGGCCCCAAGGCCGCGTAACGCATCAATGTCCCGATGAATCGTGCGCGGCGACACGCCCAGATCCTCGGCCAGTTGCACCGAGGTTTTCGGGGACGGGCCAGAACGCAGGGCTTGCATCAATTGGAACAGGCGGGCGGTGCGGGACATGATGTATCCTAACTTACCCCTAATGCCAGAAACTGTCATCAGGTGCGTCTAGGGTCTGGCCATCCCCAATGACGGAGCCACAGATGCTGACCCTACTGACCTTCCCCTCGGCCTTTGGCGTGTTCAGCGCCAGCCCGTTCTGCGTGAAAACCGCGCTGATGCTGCAGCACTCCGGCCAAAGCTGGCAGCGATCCGACATGCTGGACCCCCGCAAGATGCCGCACCAGAAACTGCCCGTCCTTCGCACGCCTGAACGGCTGGTGCCCGACAGCGACCTGATCCGCGAATGGCTGGAGCATCAGGGCGCCGATTTCGATCAGGGCCTGACGGATGTGGAAAAGTCACAGTCCCGCGCGTTGATCCGAATGGTTGAGGAACACCTGTATTTCCACATCGTTTTGGATCGCTGGGGCAATGATCAGGTCTGGCCCATCCTGCGCGAGATGTTCTTTGACGGAATCCCGGCACTGATCCGCAAACCGGCCTCGAACGCGATCCGCAAATCCGTTCTGAAGGGGATCAGGACCCAAGGCATTGGCCGCTTTTCCCTGAACGAACGTCTGGACAGGGTCGAACGCGATCTTGAGGCGATCTCGGCCTATCTGTGGCAATCGCCGTTTCTGCTGGGCGAACGCCCGACGGCGGCGGACATGAGCGTTGGGCCCATGCTGGCCGCGATGCGTGCCACCCCTGCCGATACCCCCCTGACCCGTCGGATCAAACAGGATAACCTGCTCAACAGCTATGTGGATCGGATGGAACAGGCAGTACCGCTGGCATGACACAGTTCGAGGACCCCGCCGTCGCCGCAGCCTTCGCGGCCTTGCCGCCTGACACCCGCGCCGGAGCGCTTGCCTTGCGCGATCTGATCCTTGAGACGGCCAGCGACCTGCCCAGCGCGCAACCGCTGCAAGAGGCGCTGCGCTGGGGTCAGCCTGCGTATCTGGCGCCCAAGGGCTCGACCATTCGGCTGGGCGGGCACAAATCCGCGTGCTTTGCCCTGTTCGTGCATTGCCAAAGCCGGTTGATGGGTGATTTCACCAGCGCCTTTCCGGGTGAAGATCGGATCGACGGAAACCGGGCCGTGCTGTTCGACGATATGGGCCAGATCGATCCGACCCGCCATGGCTGGCTGATCGCGCGAGCGCTAACCTATCGCGTTGCAGGGAAAGGCAAATGAAAAGCGATACGACATTTTCCTGAAACGCAGTGTCACCTCTGACGGCGTTTGCGTTCCACCTTGCGCTTGATCTTGTCCTTCTTGCGCTTGGTGCTGACCGCCTTGCGCCGTGCACCGCGTTTGGCGGGGCCGCGCCCGCGCGGCAGGGCCTGATCGTCAATGGACAGCAGTTCCAGCTCCAGCCCACCTGTCACCGGTGTTGCCTCGGTCAGTCGCACGGTGACGCGTTGGCCAATCGCGATGATCAAGCCGGTGTCTGACCCCATCAGCGTTCCGGCCTCGCGGTCGAAATGGAAGAATTCACGCCCCAGAGAACGCACCGGCACCAGCCCATCCGCGCCGGTTTCGTCCATCTTCACGAAAGCCCCGAACCGGGCGATGCCGCTGATCCGGCCCGAGAACTCATTGCCCACACGTTCGCTGAGATAGGCCGCCAGATAACGGTCGGTTGTGTCACGTTCCGCCATCATCGACCGGCGCTCGGTATCCGAGATATGGGTGGCGGTTTCGTCGAGCCTTGCGATTTCATCCTCGGTCAGCCCGTCCTTGCCCCAGCCATGTGCCGAGATCAGCGCGCGGTGCACGATCAGATCGGCATAGCGCCGAATGGGTGAGGTGAAATGCGCATAGTTCCGCAGCGCCAGCCCGAAATGGCCGAAATTCTCGGGGTTGTAATAGGCCTGCGCCATGGATCGCAGAGTGGTGAGGTTGATCAGTTCCGCATCCTCGGTCCCGGCGGCGGCGTTCAGCAGCGCGTTCAGATGGCGGGTTTGCAGCACCTGACCTTTCGCGAGATTCAACCCCGCCGCCTGCGCGGTTTCCCGCAGGCTTTCCAGCTTTTCGGGCGCGGGTTCTTCATGCACCCGAAACAGCAGCGGGCGGCGTTTGGCGAACAAAGTCTCGGCAGCGGCGACGTTGGCGAGGATCATGAACTCCTCAATCAGCTTGTGCGCATCCAGACGATCGCGAAAGGCGACGCTGGTCACTTCACCGGTGTCGGACAGAATGATCTTGCGCTCGGGCAGGTCCAGTTCCAGCGGCTGTCGCACCGCCCGCGCCTTTTTCAGCACAATATAAGCGGCGTAGAGCGGCTTCAGCACCGTCTCCAGCAACGGCCCGGTGCGGTCGTTGGGTGTGCCGTCAATGGCCTCCTGCACCTCGGCGTAATGCAGCGACGCAGCCGATCGCATCAGGCCGCGCACGAAGCTGTGGCCGATCTTGTTGCCATCCGCGTCGATCTGCATCCGCACGGCGATACAGGCGCGCGGGACGCCTTCGTGCAGCGAGCACAGATCGCCCGACAGACGGTCGGGCAGCATCGGCACAACGCGGTCGGGGAAATAGCTGGAATTGCCGCGCTTGCGCGCCTCGCGGTCCAGCGCGGTGCCGGGCTGCACATAGGCGGCGACATCCGCGATGGCGACCCAGATCACATGGCCGCCGGGGTTCTTGGGGTCGTCATCGGCATGGGCATAGCAGGCGTCGTCATGATCCCGCGCGTCCGAGGGGTCGATGGTCAGCAGCGGCATGTCCCGCAGATCCTCGCGGCCCTTCAGGCCAGCGGGTTTGGCCTTGTCGGCCTCATCAATCACCTTGTCGGGGAAATCGTCGGGGATACCATGCTGATGGATCGCAATCAGCGAGACTGCCTTGGGGGCCGTAGGATCGCCCAGACGCTCGACGATCCGCGCACGGGGCAGGCCCATGCGGTTCTTGGGTCCGGCCTGTTCGGCCTCGACCAATTCGCCATCCTTGGCCCCATGCACCGCGCCTTCGGGCACCAGCCATTCGGTCGAACCGGCCTTGTCGATGGGCACGATCCGCCCGCCCTCGGCCCCTTTCCGAAAGATGCCGACGATCTTGCGCGGGTTGGTGCCGATGCGGCGGATCAGGCGGGCCTCGTAATTGTGGTCTTCCTCATGCACCACGGTCAGGCGGGCCAGAATGCGGTCGCCTTCGCCCAGCGCCGGATCGCTGGCGCGGGTGATCAGTAGCACGATGGGCTCGACCCCCTCGCCATGCCACTCCAGCGGGCGCGCAAACAGGTCGCCATCGGCATTGGGGGCCTTCACCTGCAACACGCTGACCGGTGGCAGGCGATCCGGGTCGCGATAGCTGCGCTTGCGCTTTTCCAGATGCCCCTCGGCCTCAAGTTCCTTGAGGATGCGTTTCAGGTCGATCCGATCCGCGCCCTTGATGCCAAAGGCCTTTGCGATATCGCGTTTCGAGGTCAGGGTGGGGTTCGCCGAGATCCAGTCCAGGACCTCCTGCTTGGTGGGGATGCGAGTCATGATCCCGGCCTAGCACGGGGACGCGACCGCGTCATGACCAAAAACATCAGCGATCGAGATCGGCCACCGTATCCACATCATGCAACTGGTCCAGCAGCGCCACCCGGCAACCGGGGACCGAGGCCAGCGTGTCCGCCAATGTGTGCTCGCTGGACCAGCGCACGTCGCGAAACAGCCCCGGCGGCAGCGCCCCATAGCGTTGCGCGCCGACCAGCCAATAGCCGCCATCAGGGGCCGGACCGAATACCATCTGCGCGCGCCCCAGCGCCCCGAACGCCCGCGCAATATGCCCACGCGAGATACCGGGAATATCCGCGCCTATCAGACATACCGGCCCTTTGGGCATCCCGCGCAGCATCCGCCCCATGCGGTCACCCAGATCACCCCGCCCCTGCGCCGCACGCGGCAGGTCAGCGGGCCAGATGCGGCTGGTCAGCCCCTCGCGATCCGGAGACACCGCCAGAACGATCTGCCAGCGCGGGTCCCGCAGCCGCCGGATCAGCGCCCGTGTCTGATGCCGGAACCACCACGCCGCGCCGACCATGCCGATATCGCGCCCCAGCCGCGTCTTGACGCGCCCCGGATGGGGCTCCTTGACCATGATGACCAGAGTGCGCTGCATGGCTTAGGCAAAATAATCCGTCAGAATGCGCGTATAGATCGCCTTGAGCTGTTCGATCTGGGCCACCTCGACGCATTCGTCCACCTGATGCATGGTGCGGCCCACCAGCCCGAACTCGACCACCGGGCAGTGGTTCTTGACGAACCGCGCGTCCGAGGTGCCGCCGGTCGTCGACATCTCAGGCTGCACACCCGTCTCCGCCTCAACCGCCTGCGCCACCAGATCGGACAAAGGACCGGGCGGGGTCAGAAAGCTTTCGCCCGAGATTTTGATTCTGGTCTCAACCTCAACGCCATATTCTTCGGCCGCACGCGCGGCCTCAGCTTTCAGCCAGTCACTCAGGCCCGTGCCGGAATGCAGGTCGTTGAAGCGGATATTGACGGTGCCACGGCATTGCGCCGGGATGACATTTGTTGCGGGGTTGCCGGTGTCGATTGTGACCACGGCCAGCGTCGAGGCATCGAAATGGTCACTGCCTTGGTCCAGTTCATGACTGGCCAGACGGTCCATCAGCCGCGCCATCGCGGGCAGAGGGTTCTTCGCCCGGTGCGGATAGGCGGAATGGCCCTGTACGCCCGTCACGGTGAACCACGCGGTCATCGACCCGCGCCGCCCGATCTTCATCATCTCGCCCATTGTGTTCGGACAGGTGGGTTCGCCGACCAGACAAACGCTCATCCGTTCGCCGACCTGATCCATATGATCAAGCAGGGCGGTGGTGCCATCCAGCGCATCGGCCTCTTCATCGCCGGTTATGGTCAGGATGATCGCGCCATCCGGCGGCGTGTCGCGTACGAAATCCACGGCGGCAGCAGCAAAGGCGGCAACGCCAGATTTCATGTCCGTTGCGCCGCGCCCATACATCACCCCGCCCTGAACCTCGGCCCCGAAAGGTGGTTTGGTCCAGGCGGAGTCGTCGCCAACGGGAACCACATCGGTATGGCCGTTGAATCCAAATGTTCGTGCATGTCCTTTGGCCCCCCAACGGGCGAACAGGTTACTGATCCCACCGCGATCCACTCGGGTGCATTCGAACCCTGCATCCGACAAAAGACCCTGTAACAGGACCAATGCACCGCCTTCGGCAGGTGTGACCGATGGGCAACGGATCAGGTCCGCCGTCAATTGAACTGGATCGGTCATTTAAGGGCCTCTTTGGTGGTGGTGCGCTCAGGTTCGTGCACAGATTCAACGAATTGGCCGGATTGCCAACCCCAATCCGCAATTTTCACAGTGACGAACACGCAACGTATCGACCTGAGACGCCAATAAATCATGGTGCTTTACCCCGGGACGTGCTTGCCGCCATGCACACATTCGCGTTACAGGGCCGCGAAACAGGTGAATTGACCATGAAGCGCGCATTCTACGCCCTGATCTGCCTGACTTTCGCCGTTCTCGCACAGCAAAGCCTGGCACAAACGCTGAATGTCACAACCGTGACCCGACCGCCGTTTTCCTATGTGGAGGACGAGGCCGAGACCGGATTCTCGATGGACCTGCTTGCGGCGCTGGCCGAGGCGCTGGACTGGGACTACACGGTATCCCGGGTCGAAGGTTTTTCGGACATGCTGGGCGCGGTTCGGGACGGGTCTGCGGATCTGGCGATTGCCAATATCTCGATCACCGCGATGCGCGAAACCCAGATGGATTTCAGCCAGCCGATCTTTGAGGCCGGATTGCAGATCATGGTGCCCTCGGACGCGGTGCGCAGGCCATCACTGCTGCAGGCCCTGCTGTCGACCGAGCTGTTCATTGCCATTGGCCTGGCCTTTGCCATCCTTCTGGGCGGCGGCATGCTGATGTGGGGGTTTGAGCGGCGCGCACAGCCCTATTTCGACCGCAAACTGAATGAGGCATGGTTCCCATCCTTCTGGTGGGCGCTGAATCTGGTGGTGAATGGCGGGTTTGAGGAACGGATGCCGCGCACGCCCTTCGGCCGGATTCTGGGCGTTGTGCTGGTCGTCTCGTCCCTGTTCATCGTGTCAGTCTTCACCGCCCGGATCACCAGCGTCATGACGGTGGACGCGATCACCGGCAATGTGAATTCGGTCAATGACCTCTACGGCAAGAATGTCGGCACCATCACGGGCTCGACCGCCGCCAGTTTCCTGACCCGACGCGAGATTGAATTCACCGGTTACACCGGGCTGGATCAAATGCTCGAAGCATTCAAGGCCGAAGATCTGGACGCGGTCGTGTTCGACGCGCCCATCCTGTCCTACTTCGCCGCCCATGAAGGTCGCCGCATTGCCAGCATGACCGGAGGCATCTTCCTGCGGGAGAACTATGGCATTGCCTTCCCGACCGGTTCGCCCCTTGTCGAAGAGGTCAATCAGGCGCTGTTGGCCCTGCGCGAAGACGGGACCTATGACGAGATTTACCGCAACTGGTTCGGGATGCAGAACTAAGGCAAGTCTGCTTTACGGCTGCGCGTCACCTTCGAAAAACGGCGTCATCTGCGCGACGATCACCGCATTCTCATCCAGCGCCCGCTGCATCAGGGCACGTTCGTCCGGATCAATGTCGTGGCCCTGCGCCTCGCGCTCGGCCAGCGTGCCATAGCCCGTGACATCCAGAGGCGCGGTATCTGCCTGTTTCAGGATCGCCACGGTTTCGCGCACCGCCTCGGCCTCATCCACGCCGCTGGCAAAGCACATCAGGGCCGCCCCGGTCGCCCCGTCGGGCAATCCGTCGCCGTCCTTGCGACCGATTTGGACCAACAGGGTATAGACTTGCTGACGCGAAGGTTTCTTTTGCTTTTCCATGCAACGGGCCATAGCCGCGCGCCCGCCTACGGTCAAGCAGCCGGGAATTGCGCGCGGGCATTCCGGCGTCCATAGTGCCAAAACACAGCCCGTTGCCAATTGCAGAGGACTTTCGATGCCCTATCCCGATTTTATTACAGCCTTCCCAAGCCTCGACATTCCCTTCCCCGAGGACGTGGTGCAAACCGCCGTCATCCGGTCTGATGCGGGTCTGGTGGCGTTCTTCACGTTCCTCAAGGATTTTGAACTGCCCGCACATTCGCACAAAGCGCAGTGGGGCACGATTGTCGAGGGCGAGGTTGAATTGACCATCGGCGGCGAAACCAGAACATACGGCCCCGGCGACAGCTATTCGATCCCTTCGGGCGTCGAACATGGCGGCAAGATCAAGGCCGGTACGCGGGCCATTGATGTGTTTGAAGAACCGGATCGCTATCCGATCAAGGGATAGGCAGGCAACAAAAAAGGGCTGCGGCACGCGCCACAGCCCTTTGTTCGTTTCCGTAGACGCCTTAGTCCCGCAACAACTCGTTGATGCCGGTTTTCGAGCGGGTCTTTTCGTCCACCCGCTTCACGATCACTGCGCAATACAGGCTGATGTTGTTCTTCGACGGCATCGAACCCGCCACAACAACCGAATAGGGCGGCACTTCGCCATAGGTCACTTCACCGGTTTCACGGTCAACGATCTTGGTGGATTTGCCAATGAACACACCCATACCCAGAACCGAGCCTTCGCGGACGATACAGCCCTCGACCACCTCGGACCGCGCGCCGATAAAGCAATTGTCTTCGATAATGGTCGGACCGGCCTGCATCGGTTCCAGCACGCCGCCAATACCGACGCCACCCGACAGGTGCACGTTCTTGCCGATCTGCGCGCAGGACCCGACCGTGGCCCAGGTGTCAACCATGGTGCCCTCGTCCACATAGGCGCCCAGGTTCACGGAGGACGGCATCAGCACCACGCCCGGCGCGACATAGGCCGATTTGCGGACCACGCAGTTCGGAACCGCGCGGAAGCCAGCAGCCTTCCACTGGTCCTCACCCCAACCGGCGAACTTGCTGTCCACCTTGTCCCACCAGCCACCGGCCTGCGGGCCGCCCGACTGGATTTCCATATCCTTGATGCGGAAACCCAGCAAAACCGCCTTCTTGGCCCATTGGTTAACATGCCAGTCGCCGCTCTCCAGCTTTTCGGCCACACGCAGCGATCCGCTGTCCAGTGCGTTCAGCGTATCCTCGATGGCTTCGCGCTGTTCGCCGGTGGTTGCGGGCGAGATGGTATCGCGGGCCTCCCATGCGGCTTCGATGGCGGCTTCCAGTTGCGCGTTGGACATTGGGCGTCTCCCTAGAGAATCTGTTCGTGTCGGTGTGGCCTATACGCAAGCCGGACCCACGGCGCAATGCGACGAACGCGGGTCTTTTTGCGTCCAATCCGCGCTATCCTCAGCTTGCGCGGCGAATATGCCGGATCAGAATGGCCGTTGCCGCGCCCGTATCCTTGCCCTTCAGGGCCTGCACGATGGACAGGTGGTCCTTGTCCACACGCTGCGTCCATTTGGGGCGCCAATGGGCAAACAGATGCCGGGCGCTGGCGATGTGCAGGTCATCGATGGTGTGCAACAGGCGCGGCAAACCGCAGGGCGTCAGGATTGCACGGTGAAAGGCGCGATTGCGGGCCTCCCATTCCGGCATGGTTTCAGCGTCGTCGCAGGCAATACGAGCCGCTTCGATCCGGTCCAGATCCGTGGGCGACATGTTTTGCGCCGCCTGCTGCAGGGCAAGCGGCTCCAGCGCCACGCGCATCTCGATCACTTCGCGTATTTCAGCGGGATCCAGAACCGAGACACGCATCCCCCGTCTGGGCTCGCTGTGGGCCAGCCCGTGCGCCTGAAGCCGCAGCAGTGCTTCGCGCACAGGCACGTGGCTGGTGTCAAAAGATTTGGCGATGTGGTCCTGACGCAGTTTCTCTCCGGCGCTTAAGGCCCCGGTGATGATCTGCTGGCGCAGGTTTTCATAGATCGTGTCGGCAATCGTGGCATTCATAGATTATCGATAAAATCGTCAACGCCTGTCCACAAGCCGATAATTCACGCCGCAAACGGATCGGGGGCGATATTTCCACCGCAAACCAGAACCGCCACGCGTTCCCCCGGTTCCGGCTGATACGCACCCGACATCAGGGCTGCCAAGGCCGCTGCCCCTGCGGGTTCAACAAGGATACGATGGGCCTGCCACAAGGCGCGTTGTGCGTCGGAAATCGCCTGATCCGAGACCAGAACCGAGGGCATCCCCTGCGCCAGATCAAAACAGATCGATCCAATCCGCCGCGCGCCCAGCGCGTTGGCCGCGATCCCGGAGACCGACACGTCCACCGGCTTACCCGCCTCTAAAGCCGCGTTTAGCGCGCAGGAGGTTTCCGGCTCAACCGCCACAACCTTGCGCGCACCCTGAAACCACGCCAACGCCCCGGCAATCAGGCCGCCGCCGCCAACCGCGATCAGGACGGTATCAGCCTGCAAACCTTGCGCGTCCCATTCCGCAAAGCACGTCCCCTGCCCGGCCACAGTCGCTGGTGCGTCATAGGCGTGGATCTGCATCGCGCCGGTCTGTTCCTCATGCTCCTGCGCCATGGTCAGGGCATTGGCGTATTCACCCGGCACCACGCTCAGATCCGCGCCGATCTGTTCGATCAGGG
Organism: Ruegeria sp. BG5; assembly: GCF_056538425.1. NCBI lineage: Bacteria > Pseudomonadati > Pseudomonadota > Alphaproteobacteria > Rhodobacterales > Roseobacteraceae > Ruegeria > Ruegeria sp. BG5. Next base: position 167,845 of record NZ_JBQFTC010000007.1, read on the forward strand.
CGATCTTGGACGGACCGGCCAGTTCCGGCACGAAAATCTTGGCCGGATGGCCCAGCGCCCGCGCAGCATAGGCCGCCGCCGCCCCGTGATTACCGCCCGAGGCCGCCACAACGCCCGCATGCGGCACATCCGTGCTGAGCAGCGTGTTGAACGCGCCCCGCGCCTTGAAGCTGCCGGTGTGCTGCATATGCTCCAGCTTCATTTCAATCGGGTAGCCGGGAATGTGGCTCTGCATCACCGGGGTCACCTGTGCGTGCCCGTCGATCCGACCGGCTGCTGCCTGAATTTCGCTCTTCCAATCCATGTTTGTCTTTCCGTGACTGGCACTCTGCCCGCGAACCCTATAGCTGTTTGTCAAACACGCAAGCAGGGATCGATCAACGATGAGAGAAGACCGCCACAGCCCGTTCCGCGATGCGCAGACCGACCGCTCGACCGCGAGCGAGGTGCCGGATACACCGCAGACGCGCTCACCCGCCTATCGCCTTGCCTTCGCTGATGAGGAATTCCTGTGCCGGGATGAGCTGCGCCCGGTGCGCCTGCAGCTGGAGCTGCTGAAACCCGAGATGATCATGAGCGAACGTCAGATCACCTCGACCATCGTCATGTTCGGCGGCGCGCGTATTCCGGAACCGTCGCAAAAGCACACGGCACGGACCGAAACGCTGGCCGGGCTGTCAGAGTATTATGACGAGGCACGCGAGTTTGCCCGGTTGATGACCGAGAAATCGAACGAAACCGGCTGCCGCGAGAACGTGATCGTCACCGGCGGTGGCCCCGGCGTGATGGAGGCCGGAAACCGGGGCGCGCAGGATGCGGGCGGCTGTTCCATCGGTCTGAATATCGTGTTGCCGCACGAACAGGCCCCGAACCTTTACGTGACGCCCGAGCTTAGCTTCAACTTCCACTATTTCGCGATCCGCAAGATGCATTTCCTGATGCGCGCCCGCGCCATCACCATCTTCCCCGGCGGCTTTGGCACGATGGATGAGCTGTTCGAGTCGCTGACCCTGATCCAGACCGGCCGGATGGACCGCGTGCCTTTCCTGCTGTTCGGCCGCGAATTCTGGGAAAAGGTGATTAACTGGGAAGCACTGGCAGATGCGGGCACCATCTCGGACGAAGATCTAGACCTGTTCCGCTTTGTCGATACCGCGCAAGAGGCGGTCGAGATCATCGAGAACTGGGAACCCGCCCCACCCCGCGACGCAATTCCGGGGCGCTGAGTCATGGCACCGAAGATCTCAGAAATGCTGCACCTGCGCGGCAACGCCCTGAACGCTGGCGAGCCGGTGGCGCTGCCGCTGACCCAAAGCAGCATGTATCACCTGCCGGGGCCGACAGATGGTCTGGCCACCTATGGCCGTGTGGACAACCCCACATGGGTCCAATTGGAACATATGCTGTCGCATCTGGAAGACGCGCCTTGCCTTTGCTTTCCGTCCGGCATGGCAGCAATCTCAGCGGCGCTGTTTGCGACCGTTCAGGCCGGATCGCGGCTGTTGATCCCGTCGGACGGCTATTACGTCACGCGTCTGCTGTCGGACCGGTTCCTCTCACGCCTCGGTGTTGAGGTCGAAGAACGCGCGACGACCGACTTTGCCGAGGGTGGTTTCGCCGGGTTCGATGTGGTGTTTGTCGAAAGCCCCTCGAACCCCGGTCTGGACATGATCGACCTGAAATCGGTTGCTGAGCAGATGCGCGCTGCCGGTGGGGTGACCATCGCCGACAACACAACCCTGACACCGCTGGGCCAGCGCCCACTGGATCTGGGCATCGACGTGGTTGTGTCATCCGACACCAAGGCGATGGGCGGGCATTCCGATATGCTGATGGGCCATGTGGCCAGCCGTAATTCGCAGATCATGGAACGAGTCGAGGAATGGCGGACGGTGTCCGGGTCAATCCCCGGCCCGCATGAGGCTTGGCTGCTGCATCGCGGGTTGGAAACTCTGGATGTGCGCTTTGACCGCATGTGCAACTCGGCGCAGGTGCTGGCGGAGCGGTTGGCGGAGCATCCGAAGGTGAAACAAGTTCGCTATCCGGGCCTGCCAGACGACCCCGCGCACGCCTTGGCGCAGGCTCAAACGGCGCGATTCGGGTTCCTGTTGTCCCTGACGTTGGGCAGCGAAGCGCAGGCCGAAGCCTTCATCAACACCTGCCCCTTGCTGCGCCCCGCAACCTCATTCGGAGGCGTTCACAGCTCGGCCGAGCGCCGCGCCCGCTGGGGCGATGACGTCGATCCAGCGTTCATCCGCCTCTCTGTTGGCTGTGAGCCAGTCGAGGAGCTGTGGCAAGCCATCGAGGCCAGCCTGAACGCGCTGTGATTACTTTTTAGGTTCGCGCAGTTCTTTGAACACATAGATCGGCAGCACGATACTGCCGATCAGCGCGCCCAGCCAGACCAGCAGCGTCGCCGCCAGCAGGTTCGAGATACCGCCAATGGTCAACCCAGCCGTGATCCAATCGGTCACCAGCAGGCCCACGAAGGTCACGATCAGCGCGATCCCGCCTTTCAGCGCGGGCGCTTTCTTTTCCCCAAGTTTCAGGATCAGCGGCTCGGCCACCACCTGAACCAGGGTGAAGACGATCACCACAACGATGAACGACAGCGGCTTGATCGAAAACCCGGACAGCAGCAGCACAGCCAACAACAACCCAAGAGCATTCCCGGCCAGCAGGGCCAGAGCGGATTTGATTCTGCGCGACATGGGGTGGCCTCCGTCAAGCGACATTTAAAAACATGCAGATGTTAACAGGTTTGCAGGAAATGAAGAAGCAATTCAATCGTCTCTTCCTTTTGGGCCCTTGAAATCGCATGATAAAACGCAACCACCCTGTTCTGACCGAACTGTGAGAGAGGTGAGATGAGCGACGATCCCTATTCCGTCCTTGGTGTAGCAAAGGACGCAACTGCCGCCGAGATCAAGAAAGCCTATCGGCGCATCGCCAAGGAATGCCACCCGGACCTGAAACCCGGCGACGCAGAGGCCGAGGCCAAATTCAAAGCCGCCGCCGCAGCCTATGACCTGCTGAAAGACCCCGAAACGCGCGCACGCTATGACAACGGCGAAATTGACGCTTCGGGTCAGGAACGGCCGCAGCAGCAATACTACCGGGACTACGCCGAAGCAGCGGGCAACCCCTATCGCGGGCGTCAGGCGGATCCGGACGACATGTCCGACATCTTCGCCGAATTCATGCGGGGACGCGGCGGTTTCGGTGGCCAACGCACGCAGGAATTTCACGCGCCGGGGCACAATCTGAATTATACGCTCGAGATCGGATTTCTGGATGCCGTCTTTGGTGCCAGCCAAAAGCTGACCCTGCCGGATGGGGACCGGATCGAGGTCAAGATCCCCACCGGTATCACCGACGGCCAAACGATCCGCCTGCGGGGTAAGGGCGCTCCGGGCTATGGTGAAGGGCCGCCGGGCGATGCTTTGGTGACGGTCTCGGTCGCCAAACATCCGGTGTTTGACCGTCAGGGTGACGACATCCACATAACGTTGCCGATCACTATTGATGAGGCTATTCTGGGCGGCAAAATCCCGGCCCCCACCATAGATGGTGGCGTGAACGTCAATGTGCCCGCAGGCACGAGCAGCGGCAAAACCCTGCGGCTGCGCGGCAAAGGGGTGAAGAAACGCGGCTCATCTGACCGAGGTGATCAGCTGATCGAACTGACCATCGCAATGCCCGGTACGATTGATGAAGAATTGAAGACATTCATGGAGACCTGGCGCGACACGCACCGCTATGATCCGCGGAAAGGAATGCCGTCATGACCCTGACCGAAAAGGAACTGATCGAGACCATCTCGCGCCTGACATCGGACCGTCTGACCGAGTATCTGGCGGCCGAAATCGTGATCCCCGAACAATCGGATCAGGGGCTGGTCTATCACAGCATCGACGTCGCCCGGCTGGAACTGGCCTGCGAGCTGCACGAGCAATACGATATGGAAGCGGACGCGCTGTCGATGATGATCTCTCTGATCGACCAGATGCACGGTTTGCGCGCGGAACTGCGCGAGGTGCTGAACGCGGTCGAAACGCAGCCCGAACCCGTCCGCCAGCAATTGATCGAGGTTATCGGAACGGCTCGGTTCCGACGCGGCTAACGGGCGGACCCGCCGTCGCACCGTCAGCAGGCGATGCGATTGCTATTTGCCGGTCTGATACTCTTCGGGCACATAAAAGGTGTAATCGCGCTCGGCAACCTGCTCGTGGCAGTCATGGCAATAGGCCACCGCGTTGGCGCGGAATCCCATCGTATCGCCAAACAAAGAGCCATCCGGCAGAACCATGATATAGCGCCAATCCGCCATGTCGGGATCTGTGCCAGCGGCCAGTTTTTCCATCACGAACATCGCACCGGGAAAGATTTTCCCCTCATCCGTGACGGTCATGCTGTCCTTAGCCAGCACCGACCCCACCGGCAGAGCTTCGCCTTCCTGCAAGGTCCCGTAATTATGCGCCATCCTGTTGGCATAGCTGTTCACGAACCGCTGTCCATGGGTGGCCGAGATATAGGGCGCATCATTGAACAAAGGCCAGCTTTGGTAATTGCGCAGCAGATCCAGCTGTGCCGCCGCATAGCCACGCGCCATCCGCTTCGCCAAGGACTTGTAGACAGCGTTGGCCTCGTCCTTGCTCAACTCGGCGGGGTTTTCGATTGCGATATGGGCATCCTGTTCGTCGGCCTGCGTCTGGCCCACAAAAATCAGAAGCGAAGCCGAAATAGTGAGAACGGTCTGAAATCTATTCCTGAAAACTGTATTCATAACTTGGCCTACCTGAAAAACAGTTCGCTTGCGCATCGGGATCTACATTAATCCACATAGCGAATATCAATCATCCTGCCAGAACCGGTCCGTCCACCTCACCGTTTCGTGCACAAAGGTGAGCCCCAAATCCGAAACCCGGGCAAGACAAACATAACAAATTTTGCATGCAAAAAACAGAAGCCGAAATGTTAAGATTTCATCTTCAACTGTCGGCTGAGCAGATGCCTTAGCTGTTCAACCCAGCCTCGGCCTCGATCTGTTTGCGCGACTTGCGGGCGCGTTCTGTGGCCGATTTCAACTGACCGCAGGCCGCCATGATATCCTCGCCCCGCGTCTTGCGGATGGGTGAGGCGTAGCCCGCCTGATAGATGATGTTCGCAAAGGCCCGGATACGGTTGTTCGAGCTGCGCTTGTAGGGCGCGCCGGGCCATTCGTTGAACGGGATCAGGTTGATCTTGGCTGGAATCTTGTGGCGCTTGATATGGTCGATCAGGCGGTGCGCATCCTCGTCACTGTCATTCACGCCATCCAGCATCACATATTCGAACGTGATCCGTTCCGAGTTCGAGGCATTCGGATAGCTGGCCAGCGCCTGCAGCAATTCCTCGATATTCCAGCGCTTGTTGATCGGCACCAGCACGTCGCGGGTGTCATCGGTGGTTGCATGGAACGAGATCGCCAGAAGGCAACCAATTTCCTCGGCCGTGCGTGCGATTTCAGGCACCACTCCGCTGGTCGACAGGGTGATCCGGCGGCGCGACAGGGAAATGCCTTCTGGGTCCATGGCGATCTTCATCGCGTCGCGGACGTTTTCAAAGTTATACAGCGGCTCGCCCATGCCCATCAGAACGATGTTCGACAGCAGGCGCGTTTCGTCCTTGGGCGCGCCGGGGGTGGGCCATTCCTCAAGATCGTCGCGGGCCATCATCACCTGACCGACAATTTCCGCCGCCGTCAGATTGCGCACCAGTTTCTGCGTGCCGGTATGGCAGAAGGAACAGGTCAGCGTGCACCCGACCTGAGACGAGATACACAGTGTCCCGCGATCATCCTCGGGGATATAGACAACCTCGACCTCATGCCCGCCCGCGATGCGGCACAGATATTTGCGTGTGCCGTCCTCGGACACCTGACGGGTCACAACCTCGGGGATTTCGATTGCGAAATGCTCGGCCAGTTGCGCGCGATAGGCTTTGGCCAGATTGGTCATTTCACCAAAATCGCGCACGCCCCATTGATAGATCCATTGCCAGATCTGCCCGGTACGCATCTTGGCCTGCTTTTCGGGCGTGCCGTGTTCGATCAGCACCTCGCGCAGCTGGTCGCGGGTCAGACCGACAAGGTTCACCTTCCCCTCGGGCAGTTTACGGGGGATGGTCATGACGTCTTGAGTGATCGGCGCTTTGGGCGACATGTGGCTGTCTCAACGGATTCTGGCTTGGGATGCGCCTCTATATAGGATCGCGCGCAAAGATCAAAAGGAATCGTCAATCCCGGCGTCCTGCTTTTTTTGACGCGCCCAGACACAGTTCGACCGCACCGGGATGAGCGATGCGGCCGATTTCGTTTTCCGATACCGGATGAGCCGGTCAGAAGCTAGCTGGCAGGATGTTACAATCCGCTGCATCCAGGGTTTTCACCGGATCTTCCGGTCCACATTGCTCGCCGGACACCGGATAGGTGTCGCTTGATTTCTCACATGCGCTCAGCACCGCGGCGGCGGCGATCATCAGGGCTACAATGGACTTGTTCAGCATTCGAAAGCTCCTTTTCTTCCTCTGAACCGATTAGTTCAGAAAACGGAGTAACCTGCTTTGATACGGATCAAATTCGAATATGTACGTTACGTAAAGCGGTCGTTTTTTGAGCCAAAAAGAAACCCCGCCGAAAGACGGGGTTACCTATATCTGAATTTAGAATGGGTCAGTTGGTGCAGCGCTTTTCGGCGTCTTCGATCGCTGCGGTAAAGCCCAGCAATGAAAATGTGTCCTTGGTCTGCGTTCCCCGCTCCGACCGTGCGGTCAAAACCGCCTCGGTTCCGCGCTTCATGGCGGTGACGATCTTGGCATCATCCGCCGCTGTTGCGGGCCAGGCCCATTCGCCTTCGGTGAACAATTCGAACTCGCTGCCATCTACGTTCAGGTTCACGGTCGACCCTGCCGCAAACGGATAGCCACCGGTAAAGGTCACCTGACCTTTGACCTCGGCATTGGGGCGATAGAACACGAATAGCAGGATGTCGCTGCGACGGACCGAAACCACACGCCCGCCACGGGTATTCACCGTTTCCTTGGGGGCGGAAACGCTCCAACATTCGGTGGGATCATCCTCGACAAAAACGCTCCAATCCGTTTTTGCCGCTACGCGATTTGTGCTTGTCGCCTGTTGAGCGATTGCAGTCGTGGCCATCCCCGCCACGCACAGGCCCGCGATCACGCGGACGAGCATTGATCCCATTTGTCCAGCCTCCTAGCTCGACCTTCTACCTCATACCCATCAGAATGCGTCGCGAACCCTGCCGGTTCGTCTTGGAAAAGTTGCGCATCCCGATGATTGCCGACATACACACACTAACGCAGGTTTCGCCACAGGCGAAAGGGCGATTGGCAGAATTTTGCGCATAAATCCGGAGGTCAAGATGACTCAGCCCATACCGATGACAGAACTGTGGCGTGGTCCCCTGCTGGAAAGTCTGCATCTGGGTCATGCGGTGGTCTGCGATGGCACCGGGCAGATCGTGCAAAGCTGGGGCGATCCAAATGCGGTGATCTATCCGCGATCCTCGGCCAAGATGATTCAGGCACTTCCCTTGATTACGTCGGGCGCTGCAGCGAAGTACGGATTGAACTCAGAGCATCTGGCGCTGGCTTGTGCTTCGCATAATGGCGCTGCGATCCACACTGAACGTGTAGCGGAGTGGCTGGATCATTTGGGTCTGGCAGAACCCGATCTACGCTGCGGCCCGCAGGAACCGGCGGATAAGGCCGCGCGCGACCGGCTGATTTTGGCCGACGATACGCCCTGCCAGATTCACAACAATTGCTCAGGTAAGCATTGCGGGTTTCTGACCCTTGGTCAGCATATGGGGGCCGGGCCGGAGTATCTTGAGATCGACCACCCGGTGCAGCAAGCCTGCCTGTCAGCAATTGAGGAGACAACCGGCGAAACCAGCCCCGGTTATGGGATCGACGGATGCTCGGCCCCGAACTTCGCGACCTCATTGGTGGGGCTGGCGCGGTCAATGGCGTGGTTCGCCTCGGCCGCGGACCGGTCCGACCGATCCAGCGATGCGGCGCAGCAGTTGACCGCCGCGATGATCAAACATCCCGAACTGGTCGCGGGCGAAACCCGCGCCTGTACGGAACTGATGCGCGCCATGGAGGGGCGTGCGGCGATCAAAACCGGGGCCGAAGCCGTATTCGTGGCCATCCTGCCGGAAAAACGCATGGGTGTGGCGCTGAAAATCACCGACGGAACCACCCGCGCCAGCGAATGTGCCATCGCGGCCATTCTCGTCAGCCTTGGCGTGCTGGAGGCCGACCACCCGGCCACCAGAAAATTCATGAACGCCACACAATACAGCCGCCGTGGGCTGGAATGTGGCGTGATCCGGCCCGCGCCGGGTTTTCCGGGCTAAGCCCGCTACATCTCAATCTCGTGGACCTCGGCCACCTCGACCGAGCCGGAACCGTTGACAACCATCGGGCAGCCCTTGGCCAATTCAGTCGCGGCGTCCATGCTGTCGGCCTTGATCACCGTAAAGCCCGAGGCCGGGTTTACGCCGCCATTGTCGACAACCCCGCTGCTGCTGACGGTGTAGGATTGGCCAACCGGGTTTCCGGGGATCTCCAACGCCTCACCCATGTTCTGAAACCACGCGCCCCAGGCGGCCATGGTCGCCTCGATCTCGGCGGGGTCGGTGGGGGTGTGGCCCCCGTGATAGACAAACAAATATTGGGGCATAACGCTCCTCCCTGATGAAAACCTATGTGCACAGCGCTTCGAGTTTGCGCAGTGAAGATGTCCAGCCCATGTTGTGGTTCTCGGCAGCTTCCGCATCGACCAGTTCCCGGTGATCCACCACAAGGCGCGAACCGGTTTCGGTTGCCGTGACGGCAAAGGTCACGTGACTTTCTGCGCCGCGCTGATCCTGATCGTCATGCCAGGCCCAGGTGAACCCAACAGATTTGGGCGGGTCGACATGGGTGACATGGCCCGAGACCTTGTATTGCTGGCCCTCGCTGTTTTCCATCACCGAAAACCACGGACCCGTGCGCGAGAAATCCAGATTGTGCTGAGGCACATGCATCCCCTCGGGGCCCCACCATTGCAACAGCTTCGCGCCGTTGGTGACCCAGGCAAACAGCGTTTCGGGGTCGACGGGAAACTCCCGCTCGAGCTTCAGGTCGGCCATGAGTTTTCCCTTTCCAATATGTCGCCCAGGCGATCCAGACTGCTTTCCCAGAACTGGCGCTTCGAGATCGTCCAGTCAGCAATCGCGCGCAGCCCCTCGGGGCGGATCGAATACATGCGCTGTGTGCCCTGCACCCGCTGCTGTACCAGCCCCGCCGCGCGCAGCACTTTCAAATGGCGCGAAATCGCGGCACCGGACATGCCCTTGCCCTTGGTCAACTCGCCTGCGGGCATCTCTCCGGCCTCCATCAATTGCTCAACAATCGCGAAACGGGTCGCGTCGGACAGGGCGGAGAAGGTGGTGAGAAGCGTGTTCATGATCAATATTTAACACATACGTTAAATTAAGGGAAGCTCAAAGCGACTGTGTGAACTCGGTCACGTTCTGCACCTTAAGTGTTTCAAAAACCGCTATAATTCACTGATAGACAGACATAATGTCTGCGAACTATAATCAAATATGCGAGTTTCGTGTTTTATGTAAGTTGTTAAGGAGTTTTGAAATGCGCCGTACGACCGTTTCAGCATTTGCTGTTCTGACAGTCGCCCTTTCCGGATGTGGGACAGTTTGGTCTCAGGAAGAGCCGGTTGATACCTCAGGCGAGGCGACGCAGTCAGCCGTCGCAGCAACGCCGGCTTCGGCGACGTCGTCGGGAAGCTCTGGCACGTCTTCAACATCCCTGGCCGGTGAAGAACGCGGCGGCGAAGGCGGTTCGAGCGGCGGAGGATCAGGCGGTGGTTCCGGTGGCGGCTCGGGTGGTTCATCGGGCGGTAGCTCGGGCGGTTCATCGGGCGGTTCGTCAGGTAGCAGCTCGGGCGGATCTTCCGGTGGCAGCTCCGGCGGTTCATCGGGCGCTGGCTCGGGTGGTTCGTCAGGTGGCAGCTCCGGTACCGGTGGCAGCAGCGGCGGCGGCTGGGGCACGTGATCTGAAAGGGTCTTAACAATGGCACAGCAAGCGTTGAAGCAACGACTTGGTCGCTTGCTGGCTGCATCGGCTTTCCTGTTACTGAACACACATGCTCTGAGCGCGCAGACCAGCCAAGCATCGTCACCGGCCAACCGCATCGCAATTGTGATTGGCAATCAGGATTACGAAAGCGTTGGCGACCTGACCAATGCCCGCAAGGATGCCGAAGATATTGCGGCCATGCTGCGGGATTTCGACTTCCGCGTGTACGACGGCTATGACCTGAGCAAGCAGGAATTTGAAGCGCTGATCCGAACGGCGGTGCTGAACATCCCACCCTCAGCCGATGTGCTGTTTTATTACGCGGGTCATGGCATTCAGATCGGCCGCAGAAACTACCTGCTACCGGTCGATGCCAAGTTCGAAACCATCTACGACGTCCCGCTGGCAACCATGACGCTGGACCGCGTGATCGATACCCTGTCGGCGCGCAGCGCGGCCCATGTCGCCATATTGGATTCGTGTCGCGACAATCCATTTCAGGATCTCCGACTTGCCGCGGATCTGGATGCAAACCTGTTCGAAACCCGCGAAGGGTTTGATGTCTTCAAGACGCCCCTGAACTCACTTGTTGCGTACTCCACGTCACCCGGTGCGGTGGCGAGTGATGGCGCGCAGGGTCAGAACAGCCCCTATACTGCTGCCGTTCTGGCTACGGCTGCATCTTCGCCGTTTGAGAACATTCAGCAGCTTTTCCCTGTCATTCGCGAACAGGTTCACGCCAAAACGGCGGGTCAGCAGATTCCTTGGGAAAGCTCGACGCTGGTACGCCCGTTCTATCTGGCACAACAAACCGCCGAGCCCACACCCCCACCTGCCGAGGCAGAAGAAGCCGCACCACAATCGGTGGCTCTCAGCTATCAGTTCGACAAGTCGATCCCATTGCTGCGAAGCCTGGAACAGGCATTGGGAACCGAAATTCTCGACCTGCAGGTGATTGAAAACCCGACCCGTGGCGCTGTCAGTTTCAGCGATCAATCCACGGCCAGTGACGTCCAATACGCCCCCGAGATTTCTGACGCGCGCGCTGTCGAAGTCGGCAACGCTGACTTCAAAGATACCTTTTCGGTTCAGGTGCTGACACAAGACCAAAAACAGCAGACGGTCGACGTGTCCCTGGATCTGGAAATGAACGCCTGTGATCTTGAGGCCGGAGATGCGCTGGACATCAATGGCGTCGGCGTGTTCCGCCTGCCGAACGAATTGGACATCTCAAAAGGGTTGGCAGCCTGCACACAGGCCGTTCAGGACGATCCCGATAATCCGCGCTTCCTATATCAGCTTGGGCGCATCCAACAGGCATCAGGTGACGTGCCCGCCGCTTATGAGAGCATCTCGGCAGCCGAAGCCGGGGGGCACATCCGCGCCAAATATGCGTTGGCGAGTTTGTTGAAAACCCAGCGGATTGACCGCGCCGTGACCAAAACCCCCTATGACCCCGAACGTGCCCGCGAACTTTTGGAACAGGGTGCAGTTCAGCGCGACCCGTATTCCATGCACAGCCTTGGTCAGGATTTACTGCGCAATGGCACAACACCGGAAGAGAAAAAGCGCGGGTTCGAGTTGTTGGAGCGTTCAGTTGAGTTGGGCCATACCTTCTCGATGAACGAGTTGGGCATCTATTATCTGCGTCCGAACTCGGACCACTACATCCCCGAACGCGGGCTGCGCTATCTGCGCGCCTCGGAACTGCGCAAGGATATCTATGGGTACGACAACCTTGCCTATGTCTCGCTGGAAGGGCTTGGTGGAAACCCTGTCGATTTCGCAAAGGCCGAGGCCTATTTTCGTGCCGCCTCTGACGGCGGGCATCCGACCGCTCCGGCCAGCATCGCCCGTATGATCCTGCGCGACCAGTTGCCGGGACGAACCCGCGCCGAGGCTTTGCAGTGGTACGATACATCGCTGGAACGCGGTGACGCATGGGGCGGCGCCAACGGGGCTTACATCATTCTGGATGGTCAGGTGCCGGGGCGCGGCCCTGCCGATGCGGCGCTGCGGGCGGCCAAAGCCGCGTTGCTGGCCAACGAAGAACCCGCCGCACAGGCGATGGGTCAGTTGGACGGGATATCCAAGGCTGATCTGGACCGGGCCCTGCAAATGGCCCTGAACGAGGTCGGAGAGAGTGTCGCCGTTGACGGCCAGGTCGGCCCCGCCACGCTGGCCGCGCTGGAAAGCGCCAGTGCCCGGTTCGGGGTTCCTGTGTCCTACGCGTCGACAAATGACCCCAAAGCGCGCTTGCTGCTGGCGGCCAGAGTGTATTGGGCCAAAAACCCGGTGCGTTTCGATCTGTTCTAGGGGTGATCAGCCCCGAAACTCGGCCTTCCTGTAGCCCTGCAGATACAGCAGCGCGGTCAGATCACCGTGGTTGATCCGCACGTCACATTCCGCCGCGACCGAGGGTTTGGCGTGCAGCGCAACTCCGGTTCCGGCGCGGTGCAACATGCCCAGATCATTGGCCCCGTCCCCCACCGCGATCACATCCGCCTCGGCCAAACCGAGTTTGTGGGTGATCCGTTCCAGCGACTCGACCTTGGCTTGCCGACCCAGGATCGGACGTCCGACATCGCCGGTCAGGCGTCCGTCTTCGGCCAGCAGCGTGTTGGCGCGGTTTTCGTCAAACCCCAACAATTCGGCCACACGCGCGGTGAAGGCGGTGAACCCGCCTGACACCAATGCCGCATAACCGCCATTTGCCCGCATGGTAGAAACCAGTTCGCGCCCGCCGGGCATCAGGGTGATCCGGGTGTTGAGCACCTGATCGATCACCGCCTCGTCCAGCCCTTTCAGCAGACCGACCCGTTCGATCAGGGCCCCTTCGAAATCCAACTCGCCATTCATGGCGCGCGCTGTAATGTCCTTGACGCGTTCGCCCACACCGGCCTCATCAGCCAGTTCGTCGATGCATTCCTGCTGAATCATGGTGCTGTCCATATCGGCCAGCAGCATCTTTTTGCGTCGCCCCTCGGACGGTTGCACAACCAGATCGACGCCCATCTGCTGCAAGTCCGCCCAAACATCCCAGCGATTGTCCGGCATGTCCGGCACGGCAAATTCTGCCGCCTCGTCGGGGTTCAGCCAGACAATTTCGGCACCGCCCCAGGCGTTTCGCAGCGACTCGACCAGAGCCGGGTCCAGCGACGGTGCGGCTGGGTTGGTAAGCAATGTGGCAACAAACATATCGTATCTCCGGCAAGCTGCCATGCGCATATCGCAGGTGCAGCATATGCACCAGAGCGGGATTGGAAAACGCCCGTAAAATATATCGCAAACGGGGCTTTACCACCCCACATTTCCACGACAGATTCAGCGCAGGCAGCTGGGAAAGGAATACGGGATGGGCAACCCGCTTTATGATCGCTTGTTTGGGATTCACGCGGGGAAAGACACGGCGTTTCTGCATCTGCCCGACGGGCGCACAATCACCCATGCCGCGTTTCTGGATATGGCGGCGCGGATCGCCAACGCGCTGACAGGGTATGGGCTGGAACCCGGCGATCGCGTCGCCGTTCAGGTCGAGAAATCGCCTGAGATGCTGGCGCTATATGCGGCCTGCGCGCAGGCGGGGCTGATCTTTCTGCCTTTGAACACCGCCTACAAAACAGCCGAGCTGACCTATTTCATCGAAAACAGCGGGGCCGCTTTGGTCGTCTGCGATGCGGCCAGTGAGGCGGAACTGATCCCAATTGCACAGGCTCAGAACGCCCGGCTGGAAACGCTGAACGCCGATGGCTCGGGCAGTCTGATGCGTCGGGCTTTGGGCATGTTACCGGCCTTCGAACCGGTTCACCGGACCGAGGATGATCTGGCCGCATTCCTATACACCTCTGGCACCACCGGACGCTCAAAGGGGGCGATGCTGACACAGGCGAACCTGCTATCAAACGCCGATACGCTGGTGCGGGAGTGGCGGTTCACGCGCGAAGATGTGCTGTTGCACGCGCTGCCGATCTTTCACACGCACGGGCTGTTTGTGGCAACGAATGTGATCCTCGCCTCGGGCGGGTCGATGATCTTTCTGCCGAAGTTTGATCTGGACGACATGCTGCGCCTGATGCCACAGGTGACATCGATGATGGGCGTGCCCACCTTCTACACGCGCCTGCTGGGCGACGCGCGCTTCACCGGTGATCTGACCCGACATATGCGGCTGTTCATCTCGGGCTCAGCCCCCCTGCTGGCCGAAACCCATGAGACATTCGAGGCCCGCACAGGCCACCGCATCCTTGAACGCTATGGCATGACCGAGACCAACATGAGCACCTCGAACCCCTATGACGGTGAACGCCGCGCGGGCACGGTCGGGTTTCCTCTGCCGGATGTCGAACTAAAAGTGACCGATCCCGAAACCGGAGAGACCCTGCCGCAGGGTGAGATCGGCATGATCGAGGTGCGCGGCCCAAACGTCTTCAGCGGCTACTGGCAGATGCCTGAAAAAACCGCCGCCGAACTGCGCGAGGATGGCTTCTTCATCACCGGCGATCTGGGCCGCGTGGATGAGGATGGCTATGTCCACATCGTCGGACGCGGCAAAGACCTGATCATCTCGGGCGGGTTCAACATCTACCCCAAAGAGCTTGAACTGCTGCTGGACGATCAGGCCGGCGTGTTGGAAAGCGCCGTGATCGGCGTGCCGCACCCGGATTTTGGTGAAACGGTTCTGGGCATCATCGTACCCTTGCCCGGCCAGTCACCGGACCTGACCGCAATCATGGCCTCGGTTCAGAACGACCTCGCCCGATTCAAACACCCGCGCGAGCTGATCCTGATGGACGCCCTGCCGCGCAATACGATGGGCAAGGTGCAGAAAAACACGCTGCGCGAGCAATTCAGGGATCGGTTCGTCAAACGCTAGGGGTCAGCGGGACACGGCCGTTTTCGGTCAGCAACCAGCAGTCGCGGCCCTCGAAAACCGCAGGAACCAACGGTCGGCCCATCCCGGCTCCGCCATCCAGATTGATCCGGTTGCCACGATGCTCGGCCCGATGGGCGGGTGTGTGCCCGTGCACGATCAGACAGGGATGCGGGCGCGGATCGTCCAGAAACTCGCCCCGTATCCAGACCAGATCCTCTTCGGTTTGATCCGCCAAGGGGACGCCGGGTCGAATGCCTGCATGGGCAAAGAACACCTCGCCTTCCTGATGATGTGTCACAAGGCTGTTCAGAAAGTCGATATGAGCCTGCGGCACGACATCGTGCACCCGCTCAAGCAGCCGGAAGATACGGTCTTCTTCCGTGAACTCCACACCGTAAGACGCCAAAGTCTCGGCCCCGCCCAAGCGGTGATGTAGCCAGTGTTCCCCGACGCGCAGTTTGGCCTCGGCGGTGGAGCCATCCTGCAGGAAACGGGCAAACATCCGGTCATGATTGCCCAGCAGAAAGACCCAGTTGCGCCCGGCGCGGTGTTCCGCAGCCAAAAGGTCCAGAACCGCGCGACTATCCGGACCGCGATCCACATAATCACCCAGAAACACCACGCGGGCGTCTGACCCTCCGTCGCGCTCGATCCGGTCAAGCGCCTGTTGCAGCATCTCAAACTGGCCGTGAATATCGCCAATTACGTAAACGGGGGATGGCATCAGGTGCCCTCGTACAGATTGAATATCTGGCTTGTTGCGCAAATCTTCGGGCGGGAAAAGAAAATACCCGCGCCTTGGGGGGCGCGGGCAGGAATTGTCTCAGAAATTCAACACTTAAAGCGTTTCGGATTTTACATGCACCACTATTCGACACGAATGTCCCGAGAACGCCGCAGGCGTGGCAGGGCATTCGTGTCTCAGGTTAAACCCGAAACGCTTCTTTAGGCGACATCGAACTCCAGCGGCTTGATCTGTGTGAACAGACCCGTCTCTGCCAGCTTGGCGCGGGCCTCAGCCGGAACAGGTTCGTCGACGTAAAGCAGCGCAATGGCCTCGCCGCCTGCCTCGGACCGGCCAAGGGTAAAGTTCGCGATGTTGACGTCGTTCTCACCCATGGTTTGACCTAGCGCACCGATGATGCCCGGAACATCTTCGTTGGTGGTATACAGCATATGCGCGCCCACCTCGGCATCGATGTTGATGCCCTTGATCTGGATGAAACGCGGCTTGCCATCGCTGAACACGGTGCCCCCGATGGAACGCTCGCGCTTTTCGGTCACCACGGTCACTTTGATATAACCTTCGAACGCGCCCGATTTGTCCTGATTGGTAGTCGAAATCTGAATACCACGTTCACGGGCCACAACCGGGGCCGAGACCATGTTCACCTCGGGGTTGAACTTCTTCATGATCCCCGCCACGACCGAGCAGTTCAGCGCCGCAAGGTTCATCCCGGCGGCGACACCGTCATAGAGGATGTTGATCGCTTTGATCGGCTCATCCGTCATCTGGCCGATAAAGCTACCCAGATGACCTGCCAGCTTGATCCACGGGCCCATCACCTTGGCTTCTTCCGCCGTCACGCTGGGCATGTTCAGGGCGTTTTCCACGGCACCGGTCAGCAAATAGTTCGAGATCTGCTCGGCCACCTGCAGCGCCACGTTTTCCTGCGCTTCGGTCGTGGCCGCGCCCAGATGCGGCGTGCAGACCACGTTGGGCAGGTTGAACAGGGCGTTTTCCTTGGCCGGTTCCTCGCTGAACACGTCAAAGGCCGCGCCTGCGACCTGACCGGATTGCAGCGCCTCGGCCAGCGCCTCTTCGTCCACAAGGCCGCCACGGGCACAGTTGATGATCCGAACGCCCTTCTTGGTTTTGGCAAGGTTCTCGCGGCTCAGAATGTTGCGGGTCTGATCGGTCAGCGGCACGTGCAGGGTGATGAAATCGGCGCGGGCCAGAAGCTCGTCCAGCTCGACCTTTTCGACACCCATCTTGGCCGCTTTCTCTTCGCCCAGATAGGGATCATAGGCGACGACCTTCATCTTCAGGCCAAGCGCGCGTTCGCAGACGATGCCGCCGATGTTCCCCGCCCCGATCACGCCGAGGGTCTTGTTGGTCAGCTCGATCCCCATGAACTTGGACTTTTCCCACTTGCCCGCATGGGTCGAGGTGCTGGCCTCGGGGATCTGCCGCGCCACGGCGAACATCATCGCAATCGCATGTTCGGCGGTGGTGATCATGTTGCCAAAGGGCGTGTTCATCACGATCACGCCTTTTTTTGACGCGGCATCCTTGTCGATATTGTCGGTGCCGATCCCGGCACGACCAATGACTTTCAGCTTGTCGGCTTTTTCCAGTATGGTCGGCGTGACCTTGGTGGCCGAGCGGATCGCTAGGCCGTCATACTGACCGATCACCTCGGCCAGCTTGTCTTTGTCCTTGCCCAGATCGGGCATGAAATCCACGTCGATGCCACGGTCGCGGAAAATCTGCAGGGCGGTTTCGCTGAGCTTGTCGGATACGAGTACTTTGGGGGCCATATCTCTGGTCCTTTGAAGAAGTCTTGGGATGGCGGGCTGAAGCCCGCCCAACATTTCAGTTCTGCGTAGGCCGGGCTTCAGCCCGGCACGGGGACGTCAGGCAGCTTCCGCTTGCGCCGCGATCTCGGCCTCAAAGGCCCAGGCCAGCCACGGCAGCATCGCCTCGATATCCGAGGTCTCGACCGTGCCGCCGCACCAGATGCGCAAACCCGCAGGCGCGTCGCGATAGGCCCCGATATCCAGCGCGATATTCTCGGCCTCCAACCGTTTGGCCACGGCCTTGGCGAATGCGGCCCCGTCCTGAATACGGGCATCGGTGAATTTCAGACAGACAGACGTGTTTGACTGCGTCGCCGCATCCTCAGCCAGATTGGCGATCCAGTTGTTCTGCTCACAGAACGCGTGTACCGCACCGGCATTGGCATCCGCGCGGGCGATCAGCCCCTGCAACCCACCAACCGAGCGCGCCCAATCCAGCGCAAACAGGTAATCCTCGACCGCCAGCATCGACGGCGTGTTGATCGTGGCACCAGTGAAGATACCCTCGATCAGCTTGCCACCCTTGGTCAGGCGGAAAATCTTGGGCAGCGGCCATGCGGGCGTATAGCTTTCCAGCCGTTCCACCGCGCGGGGGCTGAGGATCAGCATCCCGTGGGCCGCCTCGCCACCCAGCACTTTCTGCCAGCTGAAGGTGGTCACATCCAGCTTGTCCCAGGGCAGGTCCATCGCAAAGGCCGCCGAGGTCGCATCGCAGATCGTCAGACCCCGACGGTCATCGGCAATCCAGTCGCCATTCGGCACCCGCACGCCCGAAGTTGTGCCGTTCCACGTGAACACCACATCATTGGCGAAATCGACCGAGGCGAGATCAACGATCTCCCCGTACTCAGCCGTTTTCACTTCAGCGTCGATCTTCAGCTGCTTGACCACATCCGTAACCCAACCGGCACCAAAGCTTTCCCACGCCAGCATCTCGACCTTGCGTTCGCCCAGCAGCGACCACAGCGCCATCTCGACCGCGCCGGTGTCCGAGGCGGGAACGATGCCAATCTTGTAATCCGCCGGAATGCCCAGAATTTCACGCGTGCCTTCGATGGCCGCTTTCAGCTTGTCCTTGCCAACAGCGGCACGGTGCGAGCGACCCAGCGCGGCATCGGCCAGTTTGGTCAGATCAAATGTGGGGGGTTTGGCGCAGGGGCCCGAGGAAAAACGCGGATTAGCCGGCCGCGTCGCCGGTTTATTGGTGCTCATGTGTATTACCCTTCCAGATACACGCCCCTCGTTGGGGAGGGGTGTCCCACGGGCAGAGCTATTGCCTGCTCAACCGCTCAGCAAGCGGAAAAGACCTCTCCGATGCCAAAAACGACATCGGGAATCGCGTATATCGGGAACACAGGTTTCCTATCGGCATCACGGATCGAAGCGAACGGCCTCGCCTGTGCTCAGCGCCTGCTGCGCCGCCAGCCCCATGCGCACAGCCCATAGACCGTCTTGCAGCGTCACATCCGGCTGGGCGCGTTGGCCACGCAACAGTTCCAGAAACCCCTGATGCTGATAGAAGGTCGATCCGTTGTGATCCCCTGCGGCCAGCAATTTCGGATCGACCGGAATGTCGGTCGAAATCGGCCCCTTCGGATCGCGCGGGCTGACGATCACCTGCGGCACCGGCGGTTCGCCCAGATGATCAGGCCAGAACCGGCCCGGTCCGGGGACCAGCGCCTCGATCTTGGCCTTGGGGCCAATGGCCGAGACCTCTTCCTGATAGCGTGAGCCTTCGGCGAACATGCACAGTTCCAGCATCGCCCGCACCCCGTTGGCGAAATCGACCAGCACATATCCGTGATCCAGAATATCCGGCGTTTCGCCGCTGTAGTCTTCATCCAGATGGTTCACGGCCTGCCCTCCGCTTGCGGTGATCCGCACCGGATCCGCGCGCAGGATCAGGCGCATCAGGTCGAAGAAGTGACAGCATTTTTCGACAAAAGTGCCGCCGGTATTGCGATTGAACCGGTTCCAGTTGCCGACCTTGCCCAGAAACGGAAACCGATGTTCGCGGATCGACAGCATCTGAACGCCGCCGGTCACATCCGTCTGATCAATCAGCGCCGCGATTGGGGGCATATAGCGATACTCCATCGCCACCCAGATCGGATGGGGGTAGTCGCGCTGAACCTGCTCAAGCCGGGCGACATCCTGCGGATCGGTGAACAACGGCTTTTCCACCAACAGCGGCAAGGGACGCGTGGCTGCGATTTCGCAAATCTGATCCACATGCAGGTGGTTCGGGCTGGCGATGACGAGGCAATCCAGATCCTCGACCGCCAGCAGCTCTTGCACAGACGTCACCATGACCGCATCCGGCGCAATGGTTTGCGCCGCTTTGGCCATGTCCGGATCAGGTTCGTAGATCGCCGCAACCCGCGTGCCTTCTAAAAAAGCGATATTGTGCAGATGCTCCTGCCCCATCATGCCGCATCCGATCAGCCCGTAATGGATGGTCCGGGTCATGCGCGTTTCCTTTTACTTCAGACGTTGGACATAGGTGGCCCGATCCGGATCGAACCATGTTTTTGAAAACTCGACGGGTTCGGCCTTTTCCGACCAACTGAACCGCTCGATATACCCCACCGTTTCACCGGCGGGTTTGGTGAAGGTCTCGGGCGTCCAGTCGGGCAGCGACCCGACCGAAACCCTGTCTTCGGCTCTCGTGATCCAGAACCCAAGCTGGTTCTGATAATAACGATAGAGCGAGTCCGACAGCAGGCTGCGATCGATCCGACCGGCTGATTCGTCCAGCCAGATCTCTTCAACCGCGATGATTGTGTCATTCAGATAGCGCATCCGCCGCACGCGCGAGCCCCGGCTTGATGCCCCGAATTGGGGCAGATCGGCGGGCTTTTCCACTTGATCCACGGACAGAATATCCGCACGCGGCAAGCCCCCGCCTTCGGGCAGTTCCAGCCGGAACATCGCATAGACGCTGTTTTGCGTTCCGGTCTCGCGCACATAGTTGCCCGAGCCCTGTATCCGCTCCAGCATCCCTTTTTTCTCAAGCTCGGCGAGCGATTTTCGCAGCGTCCCGACCGAGACCTGAAGCTCAGCCGCCATGTCCCGTTCGGGTGGCAGGCGTTCCCCATCGATCAGCCGACCGGCGGCAATTTCGCGGATCAGAAGTTCTGCGATCTGAACATAGATCGGCAATGCGTTGGGGTTTCGGCTGTTCGGGGGCACGTTCGGGCGCTTCTTTCAGTCGCAGGAAAAATTGATACACTATTGATCTACATCAATGTGCTTGCTACGCAAGAGGAAAGTCAAAGATGTACGGAGCGTGAATCAAATGAGCGTCGTCCCCATCACATCCCCCGATCTGGATGCGGCCGAAGTCTCGTGGTTTGCAGCGCTGTGCTCGGACGATTACCAATTTCTGGGCGTGCCTGATGGCGACCTGCGGTCCAGCTGGGACCACTGTTCCGGCATCGTGAAAGAGGCCGAGGCACAGGGGTTCCGTAACATCCTGTGCCCCTCGTCCTATCAGGTCGGTCAGGACACGCTGAGTTTTGTCGCAGGTTGCGCGCCGATCACCGACCGGATCAACCTGCTGGCCGCCGTACGCTGTGGTGAGATGCAGCCAATCATGCTGGCCCGCACCATCGCCACGCTCGATCACATGCTGAAAGGGCGGCTGACGGTCAACATCATCTCATCAGACTTCCCGGGCGAGAAAGCCGATAGCGCGTTCCGCTACCAACGCTCGCGCGAGGTTGTCGAGATTCTGAAACAGGCCTGGACGCGGGATGAGATCAATCACGCGGGTCAGGTCTATAACTTCTCAGGCCTGACCACCGACCCCGCCAAGCCCTATCAGACCGGCGGCCCGCTGCTGTATTTCGGCGGCTACTCCCCGTCTGCCTTGGACCTGTGTGGCGAACATTGCGACGTCTACCTGATGTGGCCTGAAACCAAGGAGCAATTGGCCGAACGAATGAAGGCCGTTCACGCAGTTGCCGAGAACTACAACCGCACGCTGGATTACGGCCTGCGGGTCCACATGATCGTCCGCGACACCGAGGCCGAGGCGCAGGAATACGCCGACTACATCGTCTCGAAACTGGATGATGAGTATGGCCGCGCGATCCGCGAACGGGCGCTGGACGCGACCTCGCTGGGAGTGGCGCATCAATCCAAGAACCGCGATCTGGCGGATGAATATGGCTATGTCGAACCCGGACTGTGGACCGGTGTCGGGCGCGCACGCTCGGGCTGCGGTGCGGCGCTGGTCGGGTCGACCGATCAGGTCATGACCAAGATCGAGGAATACCAGAAGATGGGCATCCGCGCCTTCATCTTCTCGGGCTATCCGCACATGGACGAGGCCAGGCACTTTGGCGCCCGCGTGATGCCCAACCTGAAAACCTGCTCGCTGCCCGAAGCCTATGGGCGCGTGCCTGCAACACCCCCGGCGACCCCGCTGGGCAACGGAGTTCGTCGCTGATGCAACGTGTGAAACTATCCGACACGCTGGAGCTAAGCCGTCTGGTCTATGGCATGTGGCGGCTGGGCGATGACAGCGACACGTCCGTGGGCCATGTCGAGGCCAAGATACAAGCTTGTCTGGATCAGGGCATTACCACATTCGATCAGGCCGATATCTATGGCGGATACGCGGCCGAGGCGGTTCTGGGCAACGCGCTGCGCGCCAACCCCAGCCTGCGCAAGCGGATGGAAATCGTCACCAAGTGCGACATCATCGCGCCGATGGGCCGGTATGCGGATGCCAAGGTCAAGTATTACGACACCTCGCGCGCGCATATCCTGAAGTCCGTCGATACCTCTCTGTCGGAAATGGCGATTGACCATATCGACCTGCTGCTGATCCACCGCCCCGACCCGTTCATGGACCACCACGAAACCGGTGCCGCACTGGATGAGGTTGTCGCCAGCGGCAAGGTCGGCGCGGTCGGCGTGTCGAATTTCCGCCCATGGGACTGGTCTCTGCTGCAATCGGCGATGAAAACGCAACTGGTCACCAACCAGATCGAGATCTCTCTGGGAGAGATCAGCCCCTTCACCAACGGCGATCTGGCCTTTCACCAGCAGCATGGGCAACCGATCATGGCATGGTCGCCTCTGGGCGGCGGTCTTCTGATGGCCGGAAACCCGCCCGTCGGTGTCGTCGCGGACGAGATCGCAGCCGCGTTCGGCGTGGATCGTGCCGCCGTTGCTGTGGCCTTCCTGTTGGCCCATCCCGCAAACATCCTGCCGGTTCTGGGCACCAATAACCTGAGCCGCATCAAAACCATCTCGGACGCTCTGAAAGTCAATCTGGATCGTGAAAGCTGGTATCGCCTCTATGAGGCGGCACTGGGGCATGAGGTACCATGATGAACGCCATCTCAAAGGACATGACCCGCACATTCGTTCCCCACAAGGACGACACCCGCACCCTGCGCGACGCCTTTGGCCGCTTTGCCACGGGCGTCACCATCGTGACCTGCGACAGCGCGGATGGCCCGGTCTGCATAACCGCCAACAGCTTTTCGTCCCTGTCACTGGACCCGCCGCTGATCATGTGGGCGGGCGACCGTAACTCGCGCCGCTTCCCCTATTTTCACAAGGCCCGCCATTTCAGCGTGCATGTGCTGTCGGCGGAACAGGCCGAACTGTGCTTTGGCTGCTCGAAAGACGCCTTTGCCCTGCGCGACATTGCGCATGAGCGCTGCACGAACGGAACGCCGCTGCTGTCGGATTGCCTGGCGCGGTTCGAATGCGAACAACATGCGTATCACGATGCGGGCGATCACGTTATTGTCGTAGGAAAAGTTCTTAAGGTCAGCATGGCGGATGGAGACGCGCTGACCTTTTACGCCGGGAAACTCGGCCAATTCGCGAAAACCTAAACGCGATCTGACGACCGTGGGACAAACCCGCGGCTGAACAAGGGAGGATCCGCATGGGCGGACTGGCATCGGCGTTAGCGCCGATTGCATTCGTGAACGAAACCGCGCTGCGTCTGGGCCGCGTGGTTGGTGTCGTTGCGATTGCACTCATGGTGATCGCAATTCTGATACAGGTGTTCTTTCGATACGTTCTGGGCAACGCGCTGCCCTGGCCGGATGAGGCCGCGCGCTTTTGCATGTTGTGGATGACCGGCCTGATGGCCCCCACCGCCTTTCGGCGTGGCGGTTTTGTGGCCATCGACATGCTGCAAAGGTTTTTGCCACGCGTCATCGGCCAATCGCTCAACCTGTTCCTGTTGCTGATCTCGCTCGCCGTGCTGCTGGTCGCGGTCAACATTGGCTGGTCCGAAGTCACCGGCTTTGGCGGCAAATTCGCCACCGCGGCACTGTATCTGCCCACCTCATTCGGGTTCGACGAATGGTACCGCATCCCGCGCAGTTGGATGATGGCCTCGCTGCTTGTTGGGGTCATCCTCCTGATCTCCGTGAATATCGAACTGATCCTGCGGTCGTTCATCACTCTGCTGGGCGGGGGTCACCTGTTGCCTGAAATTCCTGACGCGGCAGTGGGGGCCGAATAAATGCTGATCTGGTTCCTACCCACCTTCCTGATTTTCCTGCTGATCGGTCTGCCGGTCTTTTTCGCATTGCTGGCCGCGCCCGGCATCTTGCTATGGCTGAACGGCCAGACCAACGACATTACGCTGCTTTATCGCAATGTCTACAATGGCATGGACAGCTTTCCGTTGATGGCGATCCCTTTCTTCATGCTGGCCGGAGAGTTGATGAACCGCGGCGGCATCACCATCCGACTTGTCGAGTTTTCGCAGGCCCTGATGGGTCACCTGCGCGGCGGTTTGGCCCATGTGAACGTGCTGAGTTCCATCCTGTTCGCAGGCCTTTCGGGCTCGGCGGTGGCTGACACGTCGGCGCTTGGGTCGATGCTGATCCCGGCGATGGAGAAACAGGGCTATACCCGCAAATTCGCCGCCGCGATCACAGCGGCCAGTTCGGTGATCGGGCCGATCATCCCGCCTTCAGGGATCATGATCATCTATGCCTATGTGATGGGCGAAAGCGTCGCCGCGCTGTTCCTTGCAGGTATCGTGCCCGGTGTGATGGTTGGCGTCGGCCTTATGCTGATGATCAAACTCATGGCCGACCGCTACGACTTCCCCGTTGCCAGCCGCAAATACACATGGCCCGAGCGGCGTCAGGCCAGCCTGAAAGCCTTCTTCCCATTGATGACCCCGGTGATCATTCTGGGCGGCATCTTGGGCGGTATCTTCACACCAACCGAGGCCGCCGCCGTCGCCGTGGGATACGCCTTCATCATCGGCTTCTTTGTCCTGCGCACGCTGACGTGGAAAGAGGTGCCCGAGGTGCTTAGCAACGCAGGCATGACCTCAGCCGTCGTCCTGCTGCTGGTTGGGGCCGCGATGGCGTTCAAGACGGTCGTCAGCCTCAGCCATGCGCCGGAGCAACTGGCTTCGCTGATCCTCAGCCTTTCGGAAAACCCGCTGATACTGCTGTTCCTGATCAACCTGCTGCTGTTCATCGTCGGCATGTTTTTGGACGCCGGCCCCGCGATCATCATCCTTGGGCCCATCCTTGGCCCGATCTTTACCAGCCTCGGCGTCGACCCGATCCATTTCGCCATCATCATGAGCGTCAACCTGACCGTTGGCCTCGCCACCCCGCCGATGGGCCTGGTCCTGTTCGTGGCCGCCGCCGTGTCCCGCGAACGGGTCGAAACCATCGCCAAGGCGATCCTGCCGTTCCTGGCGGTCGAAATCATCGTGATCTTTCTGATCACCTATATCCCCGCACTATCCATGACGATCCCGAGGATAACGGGATTTGCCAACTGAGTATCACAGGGAGGAAACGCATGCTCAGAGACTTCATCAAAACCGCAGCGGTGGCCACATCGCTTGTGGCCGCGTCCGCCATGGCAGCCACGGCCGCCGACTACACGCTGCGCGCCACTGCCAATTCGAACGAAAATGACGAGGATTATGACGGCCTGATCGTCTTCAAAAACTATGTCGAGGCCGCCTCGAACGGTGCGATCGAGGTCGAGCTGTTTATCGGCACCCAGCTGTGTTCGAACGGGGCCGAGTGCTTACAAGGTGTGGCCGAAGGTCAGATCGACATCGTCATCCAGACCTCGAGTGGCACGTCAGGTATCTTCCCCTTCGTTCAGGTGCTGGACTTGCCCTATCTGATGTCGGATGACCGCGTGGCCGAAGCGGCGCTGGCCAACGGCTCTTCCTTCGTGACAAAAATGCAAGAGATGGTCGCCGAAAACTCGGGCGGCGCATTGCGCCTGATGACCATCGGCAATACCGGCGGCTGGCGTAACTTTGCCAATACTCAACGCCGCGTCCAGAACCCTGGCGATATGGAAGGGTTGAAAATTCGGACAGTTGTCGCTGACTTGCCGCAGGAGCTGGTCAAAGCACTTGGCGCAGCCCCGACGCCGATCCCGTGGCCGGAACTGTTCACCTCGTTCCAGACCGGCGTAGTTGAAGGGTCCAAGAACGGCATCACCGACATCATGAGCATGAAGTTCCCCGATGCCGGTCTGAAATACATCACGCTGGACGGGCACGCATACATGGGTGCGTTGTGGTTCATGAACAACGAAAAGTTCATGTCGATGCCGCCTGAGCTGCGCAATGTCATCGTCGATGGGTTCTATCAGCTGCAGCAGGCCACATTCGCCTCGCCCAAGCGCAA
The DNA here is from genome assembly GCF_056538425.1 of Ruegeria sp. BG5. NCBI lineage: Bacteria > Pseudomonadati > Pseudomonadota > Alphaproteobacteria > Rhodobacterales > Roseobacteraceae > Ruegeria > Ruegeria sp. BG5. Next base: position 194,110 of record NZ_JBQFTC010000007.1, read on the forward strand.
GTCAATCCAGGCTTATGAGGAATTCGTGGCCGAAGGTGGCGATCTTTATGTGCCGACACCGGAAGAGAAGGCCGCATTCAAGGAAGCCGCTGCACCTGTCTATGATTGGTTCAAGGCTAATGTCGATGGCGGAGAAACAGCCTTTGACGCTTTGACTGCTGCTGTTGCCGAAGCTGAAGCCGAGATTGCAGCGACCCGCGCAGCCGAAACGCAGTAAAGCGGTCTGACAAGAGAACCTTGCGCGCGGCCCCGTCGCGCGCAAACCTGCCCCTCGCCGGAGAAACTCTGATGCTCGACCAAACCGATGCATTTCGCCGCCAAGGTTACCTCGTCTTCGAAAATGCGCTCAGCCCGGAAGACCTGCAGATGCTGCGCGGCACCTGCGACACGCTTCTGGAGGAGCCTGCCCATGATGGCGGCGGCAATGTGCACAAAATCGGGCTAGGCAATGCGCGCCGCTTTCTGCGCCATCGCCATGCCGAGTTCCCGTCGCTAGAGGACTTCTTGCTCGGCCCCAAGATCGCCGAAATCATCAGCGCCTGCGGAATCGAAGACCCGATGCTGTTCAACGAGCAGTTTGTGGTCAAAGGCGCAGGCAAAGGCGCGAGTTTCGCCTGGCACCAAGACGGTGCCTATGTCGGCTTTGATCACACGCCCTATCTGACCGTCTGGATCGCAGTGGATGATGCAACCGAAGAGAACGGGTGCGTTTATATCCTGCCGCGTGACCTTGACGCCGAGCCCGGTCTGGACCGGCATGAATGGCAGGATGAAAGCAACGAACTTAACGGGTATTTCGGCGAGGATACAGGCACTCCGATGACCTGCAAGGCGGGCACGATCGTGGCCTTTTCCAGCCTTACGCTTCACAGTTCAGGGGCGAACACAACCGACAGCCCGCGACGGGCCTTTGTGTGCCAATACTCCTCAGGCCCGATCATCGACCCCGAAACCCACGCCCCAAAACGGTTTGCGAAAGCGTTGCGGGTTTGATCCATCATCTGAAAGGGTACATCCACCCTTTGTAATCATTGACCAGAATATGCGCCCTTTCGATCTGCTCCGGCGACATTTTCTTGACCACTTCCTCAAGGCTGATCGCCGCGTCGGGATCGCCTCCAATCGCGCTGAGCGTATACCACATGTAAGCCCGCACCAGATCGGGCGCGGGCATGCCCAATCCCAGCTCATAGTACCATCCGACCCCCGACTGCGCCCCCGGATGCCCCTTCATCGACGCGCGAAGATACCATTCAAACGCGCGTTCATAGTCCTGCTCGACCCCAAGACCCAGCCCGTACATCACACCGATCAGTTCCTCGGCCTCGGCATTGCCCGACCGGGCGGCGGGCAACAGTTCCTCGCGCGCGGACTCAAACTCCCCCGCCTCCATCAGATCGCGCGCCTGTTCCAATTCGGCTATCGCAGGGTTCGCAAGCAGGCAAAGGGCAAATACAAGCTGGCGCATGGGGTTGTGTTCCTTTTGGCCGGGACTGCTGCGGCACAGGATTTACCGCGCCCGCTGACCGATGATGACTTCATCCCCTTTGATATGGAACAGGCCGCCATCGGTCATCAATTGTTTTATGATCCGATCCTGTCGGGCAACCGGAACATATCCTGCGCCCACTGCCACCACCCGGATTTCGGCACATCAGACGGGTTGTCGCTGGGTATTGGCGAGGGTGGTCAGGGTCTGGGGCCGGACCGCACACCCGGCATCGGAGCAGACAAGATCCGCAAACGCATCCCACGCAATTCGCCGGGGCTGTGGAACCTTGGCGCGCGCGAGCTTGATACTGTCTTCCACGATGGTCGGCTGAGCATTTCTGATGTCTACGGCAACGGCTTCAACTCACCCGCGCAGGAATGGCTGCCCGAGGGGCTGAACTCTCTGCTCGCCGCACAGGCGCTGTTCCCCCTGACATCGCAATTCGAAATGGCGGGGAATGTCGGCGAAAATCAGGTGACCGGGGCCGTCGCTGACCGGATCGATCTGGGCTGGCCCATTCTGGCCAAACGCGTCCGTACCGATCCGCGATACGGTCCCGCGATGATAAAGGCATTCGACGAGGTCCAAAGCACCCAAGACATCACGATCACCCAGATTGCCAACGCTCTGGCTGCTTTCATGGCCATCGAATGGCGCAGCACCGACAGCCCGTTCGACCAATATCTGGCTGGCGACCCCAATGCCCTTACCAAAGTTCAGAAAGACGGCATGACGTTGTTTTACGGCAAGGCAAACTGTTCGACCTGCCATTCCGGACCGCTGATGACCGATCAGCAATTCCACGCTTTGGGTTTGCCCCCGTTTGGCCCCGGCCGCACCCGCCAATGGGACCCTTACGCCCGCGACGTGGGCCGTATGGGCGAAAGCAACCGGATCGAGGACGCCTATCGCTTCCGCACCCCAATGCTGCGAAACGTCGCCCTGACCGCGCCTTACGGCCATAACGGCGCCTTCCCGGACCTTGAAAGCATGATCCGCCACCATTTGGACCCAAAGACCAGCTTGGCGAACTGGACACCCGCCATGGCGGCTTTGCCTCAGGTTCCCTGGCTACAGAAGGCAGACTTCGTTGTCTGGCAGGATCGTTTCGAAATGCAACGTGTGCGCAACACAATCGATATCTCCTCGGTCGCGCTAACCGATGCAGAAATCGACGCCCTCGTCGCATTTCTGAATGCACTGACCGGGACGAGCGTGGACACGCCGCCTTTCGGCGTTCCAAAAGGGTTCGAACCCTAAAGAAAACCCCCCGCCTTTTTGTGGCGGGGGGTTTGTTGTTATTCAGCTGCGTCTTTGTATGCGTCCATTGGGGGGCATGTGCAGACGAGGTTTCGG
>NZ_JBQFTC010000008.1:0-138172 GCF_056538425.1 Ruegeria sp. BG5
CTGTCCCTTCAAGCACCGCGCGCATCTCATAGAGTTCCATGACCTCGGCGTAATCCAGACTGCGCACGGTGGCACCTTGCCGTGGCACATGGGTGACCAGCCCGTCGGCCTCCAACTGCCTTATCGCCTCGCGTACCGGGGTACGGCTGACGCCCAACCGTTCCGAGAGCTCAATCTCGCGCAGCCGGTCGCCGGGCAGAAGAGTGCCCTCGCGAATCTCGTCCAGCAGGCGCTGATACGCAGAATTGCCTTGTGGGCCAGGCTGTAACGGGGCGTCATGAAGGGTCATCATGTTCACGTCGCTTTTGCTGCATCCAACTGCATACAACCGGATGCAAAGCGATTCGACAACAGTGATCCTCAGCCCTGCCCTTTCACCAAATTCCTATAGGCCGACGGTGACATTCCGGACCAATTTCGAAACGCCCTCGAAAACGCGGTAGAGTCTGCGTAGCCAAGCCGCTGTGCGGTTTCACCAACGGACTTCCCTGCCGGACCCAGCAGCCTCTTTGCTTCTTCCAGTTTGACGCCAGACATGACCTGAGAGGCTGATTGCCCGTAAGGGGCCAGCCGGTTGTTCAATGTCTCCCGGTGGAAACCGCACAGCCGCGCCAGTTGGTCGACGCCAAATCCCGGCTCGGCCAGGTGAATCCGGATCAGACCCTGAAGCCCGGCCAAGAAATCCTGAGGCGCATGCTGGTCGAGGGTAGCGCGTGTCAGGTCTGACGGATTCTCCAATATTTCCGGGGTCAACTGATGGCTCAGCCAGGTTGAGGGAAACCGGATCGAAAAACCCTGAGGGCCGCACATGATGGCATGAACACCATGAAAATGCCTGGGGAGCACGTCAGGTTCGCTGACCCGTAAAATGATCTGGCTCGGGTCCCATCTGAAATCCAGAACCCGATGCAGCAAGGATATCCAGATGCCCGCCAGAAATGCGTCGGTCTGTCCGGGCGAAACCGAAAGCTTGAAATTCCGCTTGGCACTGAAATAGGCGTGCTCGCCTTCCACAAGCAGCGATTGCGTGACCGCATTGGATTCTTTCGAGACGGCTTGAGTGTAGCGCGTAAAAAAGTCGCCCAGCGTCAACGCCTTGGCCAACATATCACCAAGAGGCAGAAACCGAACAAGGTCGATTGATTGACCAACTTGCGCGCAGAAATCCGGTGATGTTGCGTCAGCAGCGGCTTGATGGATTTTATAGATCGTCTCGTGTGGCAGGAAATTCTGGCGATCCATCACTTGGGATTCGCTCACGCCCAGAGGGTCTAGAACGAAGGTCGGTTCAACACCGGCGCCACGCAATGCAGCTACCACGGGTGCAGCAACCGATGCCCGAACCAACGGCAACGCCTTCTTTGTTTTTTGCTCAAATGCGTCCATGTCGCCCTCAAATATCATGAAGTTAATGACAGAAAGACAGCAAACACACAGAAAAGGCGCCGAAAGCTTGCAGAATGCCAAGTCAATTTGGCCGGACCGGTCATATTGTCAGGCAATTTTCAGCGGTCAGTCTAAAATCACATTCACAAATCAACATTTGTGATTCGCGATTGGAGAGCCGCCATGACGCTTGGATTAAAGGAAATACTGTCTGCAACAGCGATCTTTGCAAGTCTGGCGATCGCGGGCCAGGCTTGTGCGCAGGAAGAAAACTTCCCGATCCTGTTTACCAATGTGCACGTGTTCAACGGTGTCGATAAACAGCGCATTGAGAACGCAAACGTTCTGGTCGTGGACAACCTGATTGCCGAGGTATCGGCGGAACCGCTGGCCGTTGCCAATGCCCGGATCATTGACGGTGGTGGTCGAACGCTGATGCCGGGTCTGATCGATGCCCACGTGCATATGGCAATCACCGAGCCTGTCGCGGACCTGAGGGACAACTTCGACTGGATGTACTGGGGTGCGGTTTCCACCATTGAGGCCGAGAAAATGCTGCTACGTGGTTTCACAACCGTTCGGGATGCGGGTGGTCCGGCAATTGGTCTGCAAAAAGCTATAGACCGCGGCAAGGCCGTGGGTCCAAGGATTTACGCATCAGGGCCGGTCATTTCGCAGACTTCCGGACATGGCGAGCATCGAGTCTATACCGAACCCCACCCGAACTTCATGGGGGCGCAGCCGTCTTTCTTCAACCAGCATGTCGAGTTCCTGGCCGATGGCGTGCCCGAAGTCTTACGTGCAACGCGTGAAGCCCTGCGCATGGGCGCCGTGCAGATCAAGGTGATGGCAGGTGGTGGTGTGTCATCTTCGGTTGATCCGTTGCACACCGTTCAAGGATTGCCTGAAGAGTTGGAGGCGTCGGTTCGCGCAGCAGCCGATTGGGGGACCTATGTGATGGTCCACGCGTACAACGACGACTCGATCCTGCGGTCACTGGAAGCGGGCGTCATCAGCATAGAACATGGGCAACTGATGACTGAAGTATCGGCACAGGCCATCAAGGACTCTGGCGCCTGGATTGTCCCGTTTTATTCTCTGCTTGGGCTTGATGAGGAAGTTGTCAAGAAGGCGCTTGGCCCTGCGGCGGCACCCAAATTCCTTGATGTTCAGGCAGGTGCGCGCAACCAGATGAAATTGTTGAAAGAGTATGAGATCGAGAACGTCGCATTCTCGACCGATATCATCGGCGATCCCGTCGCGCTGACCAAGCAGAACGATGAGTTCAAATACCGGCTGGAGGCATGGACTTCACACGAAATCCTGCAACAGGCCACGTCAAAATCGGCCGCACTTCTGGCACTGTCAGGAAAACTCAACCCCTACACGGCAGGCCCGCTGGGCGTGATCGAACAGGGCGCATACGCCGATCTGCTGCTGGTCGAAGGTAACCCGGTCGAGGATGCCGAGGTCCTGGTCGACTACACCAACAACGTCGATCTGATCATGAAAGATGGCGTGATCTACAAGAATACACTCGATTGAGTGTCGCGCGGGGTGAATTTACCTCGGCATCCCGCGCCCCCTTAGCTTGGCAAATGGGAGTACTGAAACGTGAAAACACTGGCCCCACTGACAGCAATCGCTGGACTTGTTTCCTTGGCAGCAAGCAGCGCGTTGGCGCAGGACGCGCCCGCACAAACCTTGTTCACCAACGTGCATATCTTTGACGGAATTAGTGAAGAGCGGATTGAAAACGCGAATGTTCTGGTTGAAGGCAATCTCATAAAGACAGTCTCGATCGACGGTATTGATGCGCCTGATGCGACGCTTGTTGACGGGGGTGGTCGCACGCTGATGCCCGGATTGATAGACAGTCATGTGCATCTCTACGCGACAGGGCTCGTGCAGTCCTTCTCGGGTCTTCAGGCCGCCAAATGGGATCAGATCGGGGCCACCGCGGCTGAAAATGCCCGCGACTATCTCTACGATGGTTACACCACGGTTCGGGATACCGGCGGAATGGGATCAGGTCTGCGCGAACTGATCGACAAGGGGATTGTAGACGGGCCACGCATCTATGCGTCAGGTGCCGCCATCGGCCCGACATCCGGACATGGTGATTGGCGAAACCCCGAGCAGCGAACCTTCAACATGGGATCGGACGACGTCGCCAATACGTTCAACCTGTCCTATATTGCTGATGGTGCCGCGGAAATCCGGAAGGCATCGCGGCTTAACTTCGCGCATGGGGCAAGTTTCCTGAAACTGATGGCCGGCGGCGGTGTGTCATCCGAGCTCGATCCGCTCTGGTCCGTTGCCTACAACGTTGATGAGATTTCGACAGCGGTCGAGGCTGCGTCCTTCTTTGATACCTATGTGACTGTCCACGCCTATACTGACGAAACGGTCACAATGGCTCTCGACGCAGGCGTCAAGTCACTGGAGCACGCTCAGATGGTGAGCGAGGAGACCGTCAAACGCATAGCGGATGAAGGTATCTTCTGGGCCTTAAATGTGGCTGGAATGGACCCGGCGCTGCTTGATCATCCCAATTTCTCGATGCCGACGGTTAAACCGAAACTGGAAGAATATCTGGTCGGGTCAGAAAACGTCATTGAGTACATCAAGAAGTACAAACCCAAGATCGTGCATAACGTCGACACCGTGTTGTCCACCATTGGATTTGGACGCGCGCACCGCGACTTTGAAAAGTACTATTTCGCTGAATTGCTGGGGAACCATGCTTTCCTGGTCGCGGCCACATCAACAGGGGGTGAGTTGGCCCAACTGACAGGGCGGCGGAACCCTTATCCCAACAAACTGGGCGTGATCGAAGAAGGGGCCTATGCCGACATCCTGATCGTCGACGGAAACCCGCTGGAGGACCTGTCGGTTCTTGGAGCCAACCCGAAGTGGTTCGATGCACCCGCGCGTGATCGAGGGTTTGAGACCATTCGTGTGATCATGAAAGACGGCGTCTTCTACAAGAATACACTCGAATGATCGGAGTATGCGGAAAATTGGCCCCTGCGCCTTGCGCCGTCGATCCTGAACAGGGGAGCGATCAATGAACAAGGCAATCGCAGTATCTCTTTGCGCAGTTGGGATTGGAGTTTCCGGAGCAGCGCCGGAGGAGTCTCACAGCCGATACTACCTGGGGATCGGGGAACCAAACCCCGATGCCTGGCAAATCATGATCGACAACCCAACCGACCGGGAAAAGGACATGGGCGCTGCGCTCGCCGCAATGGGCGGTGAGATGATCAGCTATTTCTGGGGACTGGCCGATGGCAAGAACTACATCACCGTCCGCTTCCCGGACGATCCGGGCATGGTGCAGGCCATGTATATTTCGCGTCTGAGCCAAGGGGTTCTGAAAGACTATACGTTCATCGAACTGATGACGAGCGCGGACATGATCGAAGCCCTGAAGCGCGTGCCGGAATTTTCAACGCCGGTCGAATGATGTTGGGAAGCAAAGGAACAAGCTATGAAGATCGCATACGGAATTCTCGCAGCCTTGGCAGTTGTGTTTTTCATCCTTGGAGGCAGCGATGCCTTTGCCAAAGACAACAAGGGTAAAAAGCCGAACAAGGGGGGCAAGAAAGGTGATGTCAGCATTCAGATCGAAGACAAACCCGGCAAAGGCCCAAAGGCTGTGCCGCCCGGTCAGATCAAGCGCTACACGCGCGGTGCCAAGCTCCCATCTGATCTGGAGTTCGAGGATATTGGGGACCTTTCCAAATGGAAGCTGGGGGAGCCGGGCAAAGGAAACCGCTACATTCTGGTCGATGACGAAGTCCTCGAAGTTACGAATGATCTGTCTACCGTTGTCGATGCGGTCGGCATCGTCGGTGATCTTCTAAACTAGGCGAAAGTTCAATGTTTCAGGGCAAGAACTACCTCGTTTGTCCTGAAGCTGGCCGGGGCGATCATACTGTGAACCCCGGCCCAAGTTCAAAAACCGGATCCGAGGCGCTACGACGATAGAGCCCCTTCTTGTACTTTTTGCACTTGCCACAGGAATGACCACACGCGGTGCAGTTGCAAACTGTAAATCGTTCACCGGACTAAAGAGGAGCATATTACAATGAGACTGTCTTATGCTGTGATTGCTGCATTCTTTCTGGTATTGCCGACTCATTCGGAAGTCGCACGTATCGAGTGGTCAGACTTGATCGATGAAACTGCTCAGAACTATGAAGATCCGTTCGTCGAATTGACGGGCAAACAGCTTGGCGCGCTTCGCAAATTGGTCCGGTTGCGCGCGCAGCAAGAAAAAGGTGGGTCGACGCCGGAACAGCTGGACCAGCTTCAAATGGATCTCGAGGCGACCGAAGCAATCCTTGCTGAGGAAGGCGTTGATGCGGACTGGCTGATTTCCCAACGCTGGATTGTGATGGAACGACGTGAGAAGGCGGGCACGGCCGCCAACACCGAATATGATGGCATGACCGTTTCGTTGGGCGGGTTTGTGATCCCGGCACCCCGGGACGAAGATGGCTCCCAAATGGCGTATATCGTGCCGGAACGTGGAATGTGCAGCCATGTTCCACCTCCGCCCCCGAACCAGATGGTGCGTTTGCGCCTGAGTGATTCCTGGGCGCCATCGACAGTCTACGAACCCATCGTTGTGACCGGTCAAATCAGGATTGAGCCGACGCAGAAGGAAATGCTGGTTGTTGATGGTCCCGTCCTCATGAAGGCTGCGTTTACTTTGGAGGTCGATGACGTTCAGACTTTTAGACCAACCAAGACTTCCGAAGAGGCTGCAACCAATAAGGAACGCGTATTGATGGGAAGGATCAAGGCGACTGGCGGTGCTACCAGAGACGATCAGTGACACGAGCCAATTGACCCGAATAAGGTTCAGAACGGGCGTTCAGTTTGGTGGGCGGAATATCTGCATGAGAGACTGAACGGTAAAAGCGGCGATAGGGGAGTGTATGAGGGTTTGGCTATTTAGAATAATTGGGCTTGTGGCATTACTTGCATTCGCAGCAGTCGCATTTGTTTGGTTATTGCTTGCTGCTCCGATGTTTTCGGACATGCGGCGTGACCTTGTAGAAAGAGTTCTTTCGGAACAAATTGGTCGATCCCTTTTGGTAAACGATGATGTAAGCGTCGCGCTTGGCCGCATTAGTCACATTTACGTCGGTGGTGTGGTCATCCCGAGCCTGACAATGCCGGACTCACCCTTTGTTGAATTGAACCTGCTGGAATTGGAGCTGGACATTGCCGCTTTGACCAATGGGCGTCTGCATTTTGACAATCTGGTCGTGGAAGGTCTGCAGGCGAATATTCTTACAGCCGCAGACGGCACAACAAGCTGGCGAAAAGGCAATCCAACACCCAAGCCCGCGTCCGAGGAACCTGTATCAGCGGAGGATCAAAAAGACGTCGCCAGCGCTGATAGTGCCAGTGAGAGTGACACAGAAGGCAGTGGAATCCTGAACTTCCTGAGCGACAAGAACGTCCGTTTCACATCAATAGGGTTAAACATCGATGACAAGGTCTCGGGCTTCTCGTTTGTGTTTGACCTTCAGTCCCTCGCGCTCGAACAAGTAGATAGTGGACAACGGTCAAAGGTCTCTGGTTCCGGCTCCGTCAACGCTCAGGGTTTCGAAATCGAAGGCGACTACCCCCATGACGCGCCATTTACGACGCGCGCCAGCTTTGGCGAAATGACCGTAAGCTACGACGGCGAGCCATTGGCGGAAGACGAAGGTGGCGGCTATCGCGCAGTCTTAGAGATGGACACCGGAGAATTCGGTGATTTTCTGGATGTCATTGGATTGGAACGGGTTTTGGAAGGCAATGGCCAGTTGCAAGCTGAACTCGTGTCTCAGGACGCCCTGAAGATCGAAGCGTTTACAAGCACCGTAAGCCTTGAGGATGGGCAGAAACTTGAAGCTGAGGGTTCCATAGATGATCTCTACACTGCTCAGGGCGTCGATCTGCTTTTCAACGCACGGCTTCATCCGGAAGGGCAGCCGCCGCCAGCAGCAAAGAGTATTCAGGAGCTGAAATTCACAGGCTTTGAAATGCATATGGTCGGATCGCTGGCTTCCTTCGAATTCGAGAAGTTGCTGTTCCAGACCAATGCGTTTGACCAAGGGCTGGACGTAATCGGCCCAGCTTCAATCGAAAGCATTCGCCGCATGCCGGACGGCCGGCTCGCCATGCTGGGAATTGCCTTGCAAGCCGGGCCAATTGAGGAACCGGTCCTCAAAGCCGAAGGTGAAATCCTCGACCTGCTTCAGCTTCAGGACGTAACATTCGATGGTGTGTTGAACGGGCCTGCCAAGTTGATTTTGCCCAACCTCGAAGAAGACTATGTTTACCAATTCGGCGGCATCAAAGCCGATTTCAACATATCCAATGCGGGCGGGCCGGTTTCACTCAACAGGTTTAACGCGACCACTTACGACACCGATCTCTGGGCGCTGGATATTGCGCTATCAGTTAACGAGCTCAAAGGGCTCGCTGGTCTTGATTTTGACGTGGAACTGGATGTCGACGACGGTGCGCAGTTTCTGACCGCGCTCAACTTGCAACCTGTCGAAATCGGCGCTCTGGCGATCGATGCTGAAACCTCCAGGCAGGGCGAAGACTTTGATGCCGCAATCGAGTTCGAAGCCGGGTCTTCGCATCTTCTTGCCGCTTTGGATGCGCGGTTTCCCGAAGGTGCATCCGTCGTTCGGGGCAACATTACGAGTGAGAGGCTCGATCTCAACGACCTGAAGACCCTCACCGCCGTACTGGACCAACTGAAGGGCCTGGTAGGCGAGGCCTCGCAAAAACCTGAAACCGAGGTTCAACCCTTGGTTCTACCGAAGGAGACAAATGTCCAGCCCTTGGTGTTGCCAAAAGAAAAAGGGAAACCTGCCGATCTTCTGGATGTGCAGCGCGTGCTGCGAGAAGCTGACGTCGAGGTGCTGATCGAATTCAAAGAGATTGTAGGCCAGCAAGGCGTTACATCTGTTTCAAGCCAATTGTCTGCCAAAGAAGGAACCGTGGATTTCGGCCCGCTCCAGATGGCTTATGGTGGCGGAAACTTCAGCCTGCGTGCAGTCATGGATCTGATTGACTCACCTGATTGGCTTTCCTTGTCAGGATCGACCTCGGGATGGGAATTCGGTGAGATCCTTGATGAATTGGGCATAGGTATTGATGCCTATGGGCGATTGAGCGGTGAGTTCAACGTTTCTGGCAGTACCGCCTCGGGCAAGGCCTTCGTCAACTCGATGCGCGGCAATGCGTCTTTGTCGATGTCGCAAGGTTACATTAGTACCAGTCTACTGGAACTGGCCGGGCTGGGTATTTTCCCGTGGCTGTTTTCAGAAGAATTCAGACAAGGCTACACCGACATCACGTGCGTGGTCGCCCCGGTTGATATCCAGGCCGGGCGGGTCAGCTCAAACTCCATCGTCATTGAAAAGGGATCAGTTCAATTGGTTGCAAGGGGGCAAGTGGACTGGCTGAACGATACGATAGCAATACGAGCGGAGCCGCGGCGCGTGGGTAAACCCCTTTCCCGAAGCGCCTGGCCCTTTGATGTGACTGGCCCGCTTTCGTCGCCAAAATTCAAGCTGGATGTGGGCGGGTCCAGAAACAAGGCTCCGGGCGGTGCTGATGAAATGCCTGCCGAAAGGCAGCCATGTGTGCCAGACATCAATCAATTGGAATAATCGGGCGCGTCCTAGTTCTTCAGCGGCTCCGGCTGTTCGGCCTGACACGCCAGAACGGCCTCAATGGCTTTGGCAGATCCGCTGAGATCAAGCTCCACCTCGGCCCCACTTTCACCAATGATCGTAACACTTTGGCGTTTTCCAAACTCGGTTACAAATGCCGGGTTGTCAAAAAAGGCGTAGCCACCGGGCACGCCATTCTTGAAGACACCAACCGCTTCACCTTCGAATTTCGCATCACCAAAGTCGAACTGTACGACCCCTGTCGCACCATCCTCGATTTGAACCCAGGCCGGATTAAAGGCGGCAAAAAAGCCACCGGCCTGATTGGGTGCCGCGCCAATTTCAACGGTCATGTCATTTTCAAACGGTTTCCACGCAAGACAGCCGTTGCCCTTTTCGGGATCAATCAGGATTGTCCAGTCGCCGGATTCACCCCACCGTTCCATACCGGCGGCCCACACCGCGCCAGTGGAGATCAATGCTATTGCTGTCAGCGCCAACTTCTTCATTCGATACTCCACACCAGTTTCGAAAGTATAAGCTGCGTTCAGAGTATCGCGCGGGGTTATTCAAATACAACCATTCAATTTCTGGAATGTTGAACCGAAATCAACGCGCCCTAGCCCTGAAGAGGCAATAATCTTCGGCCTCGGCCAAAGAAAATATGACGCTCTACTCCTCTAGAATTTGCCAGAGTTGTTCCAAGTCTCTTTCGGGCCAATCTGTTCCTGAACATCCCAATGTTCGACGATCTTTCCACCTTTGAGCCGGAACAAGTCAAAGACGGCCCAATCGTCCTCGTCTTGATTTACATGGCTAAAGGCAACCACAAAATTTCCTTGGCCGAGTAGTCGGTGAACTTTGATGTATTGCGCGGTTTTTCCACCATTCGTCACCTCTCCAAGATACTTGGAGAAAGCTTCCAATCCGTCGGCTATGTCTGGATTGTGCTGATCGTATTGGTCGGTCGATATGTAGTCATTCACAAGATCGGTGCGTCCGGCCATCAGGACATTGTCGATGAACCCTTGCACCACGGTCTTGTTGGCTTCGGTGAGATCGAGATCTTCGATTTCGGTTGGGCCATCCACCATGCTGCGGCCCGAGACGGTTGGCCATTTATACGCGGCAATCACATCCCAATGCTCGACGATTTTACCGTCGTCGTCGGTATCAAAGATATCGGCCGTTACCCACTGGGCTTCACCGTTGTTGAGGCTTTGATACACATGAACGAAGACGAAATTCCCATCCTCGATGGTGCGCAGAACCTGAATGTCGCGCACCGGATTCCGCTCAAGAAAAGGTGTGAAGAACTCGATGAAACCTTGTTTACCATCACGTACACCCGTTGAGTGTTGCGTGTAGCGATCCCCGGTATATTTATCGAGCGCATCGACCATCTTGCCATCACGAATGCCTTCCAGATAAAGGCCCTTGGCATTTGCCACGCGGATACTGTCAGTCACGATATGTACTCCCGTTTCACAGTTTGGTTTTAGCCAATACCTAAAATGCTCAACAACGCGTCACGGCCAGACCAGGCTACGATAGCGGACAAGGTGCCTGTGACCATGGCAGGAACGCCTTCTTTCCAGGTGTCCCAGATCAGATGACACCCAATGGCGCCGATGGACGTGCCAAGAATTGCCAACGCGCCCAAAGTCCCGACCCATGATCCCTGAAACCAGATCGCGATTGCACCAAACAATTCAACCACGCCAACCAGGGCCATGATCTGCCGGTTCAACCCGTACTTGATGAACATCGCCAATTGGGTTTCAAATATGAACTTCTGCCAGCCGAAGATCTTGATCGAGCTTGCGAAGAGGAAGAAGACGGACAGCAATCCGACAAACACAGTCTGGCCTTCGCCCGCAAGTCTGATGGCCATTTCTTTTCCGAAGCCGCTGCTGGCCCCTGTGATCAGAATATTCATCTATCCGTTCCTCTGGTGGTCGAGAGGGAAATGGCACTCAATGGACATGATTGGAAATTATCACTACTTCTTCTTAACATGAATGAAATTGATGGAATTGACCTCAATCTACTGAAATCTCTGCAAGCCCTCATCTCGGAGCGGCATGTCGGGCGGGCTGCGCAGCGAATGAACGTAACACAACCTGCCATGAGTCATACTCTGGCAAGATTGCGCCGCCTGTTTGACGACCCTCTGTTCGTCAAGCAAGGGCGCGAAATGGTGCCAACAGCGCGCACTCTGGGCCTTGCTGCGCGGTTGAACACGATCCTTTCTGAGATCAGCGTACTGACCGCACCGGTTACATTCTCACCTGAAAACGCAAGCGCAACTATTCGAATACATGCCCATGATTTTATTGCCACCAGTTTCCTTGCAAACGCTGTTCGGCGTATTCGAGAGCAAGCACCAGGGATCGTGTTCGAAGTTCACAGCTATTCAGATCACAGCTACCAGATGCTCGATTCTGGGGATGCCGACTTGATCATTGGCGCAGGACTTCAGGCAAATCCGAAGTTTCTTCAAAAGCTGCTACTGCGCGAGCGCCTTGTGTGCCTATTGGACCGAACCCATCCAGCATTGAAAAGCTGGAATGCCGAGACGGTCTTTCTATATCCACATGTCCGGCTGAGCCTCATGGCCAAACAAGATGACCCAGTTCACCTTTTTGGCAAGGATCAGGGTTTGCCCCCACGCCAGGTGGGGCTGGTGACAGATAGTCTGCATCTGCAACCGGCCTTCCTGGAAGGAACAAATCTAATCGCTTTTGTACCGGAGACGCTCGCCCAAGCCGCCATCAACGGAACTCTAATCACGCGTGATTGCCCTTTTCCCCTGCCGGAATTGGGAATCCGTGCGATTTGGCATGAGCGAGACGCGCGATCCCCCCTTCTCAGCTGGATCCGTAGCCAGCTGGATGTTTAATCGCTCACGCTGTCGGTTTTTGAGGATCCCTACAACTCCTCAGAAATCCAAATTCTCCACACTCAGCGCGTTTTGCTGGATGAACTCCCGGCGGGGTTCGACCACGTCGCCCATCAGCTTGGTGAACAGATCGTCGGCCTCGACCATATCGTCCACGCGCACCTGCAACAACGTGCGCGCGTCCGGGTCCAGTGTGGTTTCCCATAGCTGGTCGGGGTTCATTTCGCCCAGACCTTTGTAGCGTTGCAGCGACAGGCCCTTTTCGCCCTCTTCCAGAATCGCGCGCAGCAGATCCAGAGGCCCGTGGATGGCTTGCATCCGGTCGCGGCGGATCAGGGTGGCGGGGGTGTTGTAGACCTCTTGCAGGCTTTGGGTGAAGCTGCCGGTCTTGCGGGCCTCGCCCGAGCGCAGCATGGGGCCGTCCAGCGTGCGGACCTCTTCGACGCCGCGCAGGATGCGGGCCAGACGGATGCCATGATCCTGTGTGATCCGGCCCTGCCAGCCGCGCTCGTATTCCAGCGCGATCAGATCGAGGCGGGCGGCGACCTTGTCGGCCACGCCCTGCAGATCGGCATCCACCGCGCCCGGCACAAACGCGCCCGCAACGGCGGCCTGTTCCAGAATATGGCGCGGATAATGCGTTGGAAACGCATCCAGCACGCGTTTCAGCTGTCGCGCCTCGTCGACCACGCGGGTCAGGTCCTGACCGATGATTTCCTCGCCCGAGCCGAGTTTCAGCACCGCGCCCTCAACCCCCTGATTGATCAGGTAGTCATCCAGCGCCGCCTGATCTTTCAGGTAAACCTCTGATTTACCGCGCGAAACCTTATATAGCGGCGGCTGTGCGATATAGAGATACCCGCCTTCGATCAGCTCCGGCATTTGCCGGTAGAAGAAGGTCAGCAGCAGCGTCCGGATATGCGCGCCGTCCACATCCGCGTCGGTCATGATGACGATCTTGTGGTAGCGCAGCTTTTCAATGTTGAACTCATCCCGGCCAATGCCGGTGCCCAGCGCCATCACCAGATTGCCGATTTCCTGAGACGACAGCATCCGGTCAAACCGCGCGCGTTCGACGTTCAGGATCTTCCCGCGCAGGGGCAGAACCGCCTGTGTCAGACGATCCCGGCCGGTTTGCGCCGACCCACCGGCCGAGTCCCCCTCGACCAGGAAGACTTCGGTCTTGGACGGGTCTTTTTCGGAGCAATCCTTCAGCTTGCCAGCCAGATAGTTCACATCCATCGCGGTCTTGCGGCGGGTCAGTTCGCGAGCCTTGCGCGCCGCTTCACGGGCCAGTGCGGCCTCGATGATCTTGCCGACGATGGTCTTGGCCTCGTTCGGGTTTTCCTCGAACCATTCGGCCAGTTTCTCGTTCATCAGTCCTTCGACCGCCGGGCGCACTTCGGAACTGACCAGCTTGTCCTTGGTCTGGGATGAGAATTTCGGATCGGGCACCTTGACCGACAGCACACAGGTCAAACCCTCGCGCGCGTCGTCACCGGTAAAGCTGACCTTTTCCTTCTTCGCAATCCCGCTGGACTGCGCATAGTTGTTGATCGTGCGCGTCAGCGCGCCGCGGAAGCCCGCCACATGGGTACCGCCATCGCGCTGCGGGATGTTGTTGGTGAAGGGCAGCACCGTCTCGTGGTAGCTGTCATTCCACCACATGGCAATTTCCACGCCAATGTCATCGCGCTCGCCCTTGATATAGATCGGCTCAGGCATCGCCGCCGTTTTGGAGCGGTCCAGATATTTGACGAACTCCTTGACGCCGCCCTCATAGAACAGCTCGGTTTCCAGCCGTTCCGCAGGGCGTTCATCGATCAGAATAATGCGCACGCCCGAGTTCAGGAAGGCCAGTTCGCGCAGGCGCTTTTCCAGCGTCTCAAACGAGTATTCCAGGTTCGAGAACGTATTGGTCGAGGCCAGGAATCGCACCTCGGTGCCCGTCCGGTCGCCGCATTCCTCAACCACTTTCAGATGCTCGGCCGTCTCGCCCCCCTCAAACCGGGCGACATGTTCCTTGCCGTTCCGCCAGACGCGCAGTTCCAGCCAGTCGGACAGCGCGTTCACCACCGAAACGCCAACGCCGTGCAACCCGCCCGACACCTTGTACGAGTTGCTGTCGAATTTCCCGCCTGCGTGCAGCTGGGTCATGATGACCTCGGCAGCGGACACGCCTTCTTCAGGGTGAATATCCACCGGAATTCCGCGCCCGTTGTCACTGACCGAGACGCTGGAATCGGCGTGGATTTTCACCGTCACATGGTCGGCATGACCGGCCAGAGCCTCATCGATCCCATTGTCGACAACCTCATACACCATGTGGTGCAGACCCGAGCCATCATCCGTGTCCCCGATATACATACCGGGACGCTTGCGAACAGCTTCTAACCCTTTGAGAACCTTGATGGAATCCGCGCCGTATTCCTGTGGTGCCTGTGCGTCTTCGGACATTCAGTCAGTACCTATATTATTTTGATAACTTATACGTTTTCTGGTGGGGATTGTCACGCGCTACCCCCACATTTTGTGCCATTCGCTGCCGATCGCGAAAGGTCAAAGCCTGTCCAGATCAGCCGCGATATCCGAGGCGATAGCAGCGGCGTCCACGTCTCTGCGCTCAGCTGACAGACGCAGCCCCAAAAGGTCGGATTGGTAGCGCGCGGCCAACCGTTCGGGATCATGCTCGGGCCCGATCTCCTCGTCCATTTGCGCGCGCCGAAACAGGGCGGCAAAACATGCTTTCATCTCGGCCATATAGGCACCTGCCCGATCCGCCAAATCGTGATCCTTCGCCTGCAACTCGGCATAGGTTTTGGCCAGCATGCAGGCTTTGGCTGGCATATCCGCCGCCTCGATCACCCGAAACGGCTGCGCCTTCAGCGCGCCTTTTGGCCCAAGCTCCTCAGCCAGCACCTCAAGCCGCGCGATGCCGTCCTGCGTGTAGCGCTTCAATGCCAGCGCATACAGCGCGTCTTTCGACCCAAAGGCTGCATAGAAACTGCCGGGTTTCAGCTTCAATTCACGCTCAAGATCTTTCAGCGAGGTCCCCGCCCATCCCTGACGCCAGAACATATCCCTGGCCTGCGCGATCAGCGCGTCTCGGTCATATCCGGGTTTTCTTGGCATTCTCTTCACCATTTCTTGAACGATTGCTCAAATATATACTTGAGTGATTGCTCAAGAAACCCTATTTCTGCCTTATCGCGCCAGAAACAGGAGTTTTGACATGGCAAACTTCCCCTCTCATGACCTCGAAACCGCCCCGGAAGGGTCCAAACCACTGCTGGAAAAGTCGCAGGCTGCCTTTGGTCGTCTGCCGGGCCTGCACAAGGTGATGTCTGAAAGCCCGCAACATCTGGAAGGCTATCAGGTTCTGCATCACCTGTTCATGCAGACCGATTTCGACAATGACGAGAAAACCGTGGTCTGGCAGACCATCAATGTGGAGAACGAGTGCCATTACTGCGTCCCGGCCCATACAGGCATTGCCAAGATGATGAAGGTCTCGGATGAGATCACCGAGGCGCTGCGCAACGAAACCCCGCTGCCATCGGCCAAGCTTGAGGCGCTGCGCAGCTTCACCCTGCAGATGATGGAAACCCGCGGCAACGTCACCGACGCACAGATGCAGGCATTCTTTGACGCAGGTTACTCGCACCGCGCGGTTCTGGACGTGGTTCTGGGTCTGGCGCAGAAAACTATGTCGAACTACGTCAACCACATGGCACAAACACCGGTCGACGAAGTGATGCGCGGCTTCCTGTGGGAACGTAAAGTCAGCGAACCCGCCTAAACGACGACCGAGCCCGCGTCGCCTTCGGTGACAACCAGCGTCTGGGCCCGGTCCCCCAATTCCGCAAACAGTTCAGGCCCGGTGCCCGTCATCCAGGCCTGAGCCCCCAGCGCGCAAATCTCATCATACAGCGCCGCCCGTCGATCCGCGTCCAGATGCGCGGCCACCTCATCCAGCAACACAATGGGCGGGGCCCCGACCATCCCGGCCAGCGCCCGCGCATTCGACAGGATCAGCGAGACAAGCAACGCCTTCTGTTCACCAGTCGAGCAATCCTTGGCCGGCACGCCCTTGGCCGCAAACACTCCGTACAGATCAGACCGGTGAGGCCCCACCAAAGTCCGCCCCGCCGCCAGATCGCGAAACCGGCTTTCGTTGAGCGCCTCTCGCAGGTCGTCTGCTGTATCTGGCATCGCACCTTCGGTCTGCACCAATTCCAGATCAGCCGACGGAAACGCCGTCTCTGCCTGGTCCTGCGCCACGCGCAGATGATCCAGCGCCGCCAACCGCGCTGCGTGAATGCGATACCCGGTTTCGGCCATCTGTCCTTCCAGCGCGGCGTACCAATGGGCATCGCGCACCTGCTCTTTCAGCAGGCGATTCCGTTCCCGCATGGATTTTTCATAAGTCAGGGATGCCTCAGCATGCGAGGGATCAAAACTCAGCGCGATCCGGTCCAGAAACCGCCGCCGCCCCTCGGCCCCCTCGATCCACAGCCGATCCATCGAGGGGATCAGCCAGACAACCCGCGCCAGCTTGCTCAGATCAATCTGACTCGCCGCCTTGCCATCAATCCGAACCTGCCGCGCCGCGCCACCCTCGGACCAGGTCTCGATCTCGTAGCGTTGCCCCTGCGCCTGCAACAGCCCGGACAGCTTCCAGCCCAGCGCCTCGGGCCGCCGCGTCATCTCGGCCGCGCTCGCCCGCCGCATCCCGCGCCCAGGCGAAAACAGGGACACCGCTTCCAGAATGTTGGTCTTCCCGGCCCCGTTCGGCCCATGAATCGCCACAGGCCGCCCATCCAAAGACAACCGCGCCAGCTTGTGAGACCGAAAATGCGAGACCGTAAGCTCGGTCAGGGCCAATCCCATGACCCCTCCCTTCTTCTGTTCAAAAATACCTCCGCCGGAGGCATCGCGCGCCAGCGCGATCAGACGCGCATCGGCATGACGACGTAAACCGCGCTTTGATCATTGCCTTCACGCATCAGGGTCGGATCACCGGCAGAATTGAACAGGAACACTGCATTCTCGCGATCGACCTGAGACGCAATCTCCAGCAGATATTTCGCGTTGAATCCGATCTCCAGCCGCTCATCGCCGTAAGCCACGGCCAGTTCTTCTTCGGCCGCACCACTGTCCGGTGCATTGACCGACAGCACCAGCTTGTCCCCGTCCAGTTGCAGCTTCACCGCGCGCGAGCGTTCGGATGAAACCGTTGCCACCCGATCCACGGCCTGAGCGAATTCAGCCGCGTCCACTTCCAATTTGCGAGTATTGCCCTGCGGAATAACGCGGGTGTAGTCGGGGAAGGTGCCGTCAATGACCTTCGAGGTCAGCGTGATGTCGGGCGTCGCAAAGCGCACCTTGGTTTCGCTGACCGACACGGCGATGTCCATCTCGTCATCGTCCAGCAGTTTGCGCAACTCACCCACGGTCTTGCGCGGCACGATCACGCCAGGCATGTCCGCCGCCCCATCCGGGCAATCGGCGTCGATCCGCGCCAGTCGGTGACCATCGGTGGCCACGCAGCGCAACACCTTGCTGCCGTCGGAGCCATCCGTGACATGCATGTAAACGCCGTTCAGGTAATAGCGCGTCTCTTCCGTCGAGATCGCAAATTTCGATTTGTCGAACAGCCGCCGCAGCAGCGCCGCCGAGGCCGTAAAGTTCGATTGATATTCCGAGGACGCCATGACCGGGAAATCCTCTTTCGGCAATGTCGCCAGCGAGAAATTCGAGCGCCCCGCCTCAACCGTCAAACGGCCCGCAGCGCTGTCCGCCGTCAGTGTCACCAGCGCCCCGTCAGGCAGTTTGCGCACAATCTCATGCAGCGTTGTGGCCGCCACTGTGGTCGCCCCGGCCTTCTCGACCTGCGCCGGAGCCTTGTCGACCACTTCGATATCCAGATCGGTGGCGCGGAACTGAACCTGATCGCCTTCGGCCTCGATCAGCACATTGGCCAGGATCGGAATTGTGTTGCGGCGTTCGACAACCGATTGGGCCTGCGAAACGGCCTTGAGAAGGGTGCCGCGTTCGATGCTGATCTTCATACCCTCAATTCCTCTGACTTAAGTGCCGAAATGGGCGGGACTGGCACGTTAGCGGTTCAGCCCTGAGGCACAAGGATTTTTTAAGGATTTCTGGGTCGGAAAACCCATTCGGTCAAGGGGCGCGTTGTGCTGTGGACACAGTTCATCCGCGACCGTGGACAATTGCGCACAAGAAAACGCCCCGGAACTCAAGTCCCGAGGCGTCTCTGAGTGGTTTTAGGGATAAACCTCAGGCTTCCAGCGCGCGACGCAGCATTTCGACGTCTTCCGCGATCTGGCCATCCGTCACTTTCAGCTCTTCGATACGTTTGACGCCATGCATGACCGTGGTGTGGTCACGCCCGCCAAAGCGGCGCCCGATCTCGGGCAGGGACCGGCTGGTCAGCTGCTTGCACAGATACATCGCCACCTGACGCGGACGCGCGTAAGACCGCAGGCGTTTCGGACCGATGATGTCGGACAGACGAATGTTGTAATAATCCGAGACTTTGCGCTGAATCTCTTCGACGGTGATCTTGCGCTCCGATGCGCGCAGCACATCGGCCAGACAATCCTGCGTCAATTCCATATCGATCTCACGCCCGACCAGCGAGGCGAAGGCAAAGAGACGCGTCAACGCGCCTTCCAGCACCCGAACATTGGTCGAGATGCGATGGGCGAGGAATTCAAGCACGCCATCCGCGATAACCAGATCCGGATAGGTGCTGATATGCTGCTGCACCTTGTTCTGCAGGATGCCCAGACGCAGTTCATAATCGGTCGGGTGCAGATCAACGACCAGACCACATTGCAGGCGCGACTTCACGCGCTCTTCCAGATCCTTGATTTCACCGGGGGCGCGGTCGGCCGAGATGATGATCTGCTTGTTCTGATCGACCAGCGCGTTGAATGTGTGGAAGAATTCCTCCTGCGTCGAATCCTTCCCGGCGATGAACTGCACGTCATCGACCATCAGCACATCGACCGAACGGAACAGATGTTTGAAATCCATCATCCGACGCTCGCGCAGGGCCTGAACAAAGCGGTACATGAACTGTTCCGCCGACAGGTACAGCACATTCAGTTCGGGATGCTTGGTTTTCAACTCCCACGCAATGGCGTGCATCAGGTGCGTCTTACCCAGACCGACACCCCCATACAGGACCAGCGGGTTGAACGTCACCGGCCCGCCCTCCGAGACGCGGCGCGCAGCGGCATGGGCCAATTCGTTCGGCTTGCCGACGACAAAGCTGTCAAAAGTAAAGCGCGCATCCAGCGGTGCGGCCTGAAGGGAATCCAAGGCCTCCTGCGCAACATCTGATCTGGTGGCGGGCGCTTCTGCCACGGGCTCGGGGTCGGCCTTTGGGCGCGCAACGGGATTGGGGCGCGCCGGCGTATTTGCGGCAACACGGAAATCCAGGCGCTGCACGGATTCGCCCGACGTGTTCAGTTCATACAAAATGAGGTCGGCAAAGTTTTGGCTTACGTAATTGCCCATAAAGTTCGTCGGCACCGAAAAAACCGCCACACCGTCCTGCAGCTCTTCGAACTCCAGCGGTTCGATCCAGGTCGTGTAGTTGTTCCGGCCAATCACCTTAAGCAATTTATTACGCAGTAGTCCCCATTTCTCTTGTGTCATCAAGCGCCTCACGCATCCCATTCTTTATTGGCCTGTCGGCCTTATTCATACGGATCCGGTAACCCGGATTACGAAAACACACGCACAGGGATACGGTGCGCCGGACCGAGTAGTCAGGCGGGTTATTCGCCCGAATGTCAGTACTGCCAGGTTCAGACGCCAAACAAAACAACAGCGTCCGGCAAACCGGGTGGCACATCGCAAACACATTTTTTTAGACAGGGCCCGGATCAGCGGTTATCCCGAGATCCATGGCAGATCGGCAGCCCGGCCAAGGCCGGTCAACGACGCTAGCTCCTCAATCATCCTGATGCCCGTCAGTCTGACCGAGGAAACAGCCTGTCCCCCCAAGCGAGTGAATCGCTGTAACAGTGGTAGCAAGATGAAATGGGTCGCGGCAACGAAACTCTGATATTGACTCGGCTCTTTGGCCGAAAGAATCTCTCGGTTTCGTGAGGGCGCGGTATTCCGGCAACACGTGAAAAAGGCGCCGCTGACCGCGACGCCTTTCAAATTAGTTCAGCCTTTCTGACATGACCCTAGGTCATCCAAAAAGCTTAACCCAGCGCTTTGACGCGGGCCGACAGGCGCGACATTTTGCGGGCTGCGGTGTTCTTGTGGAAGACGCCTTTGGTGACGCCGCGCATCAGCTCGGGCTGAGCGGCGCGCAGGGCTGCGGTGGCCGTGTCCTTGTCGCCGGATGCGATCGCTTCTTCAACTTTGCGCAGGTAGGTGCGGATGCGCGAACGGCGCGCTTTGTTAACGGCGAAACGCTTTTCGTTCTGACGTGCGCGCTTCTTTGCCTGGGGCGAGTTAGCCATGTGTTTCTTGACCTTTGTTCGGTACGGTTATCTTGGGTTGCGCGCCACGGACATATCCGCACCGGATCAGAAATCACGAGTGTGAGTCGGGCCAGGCGGGCCGCACGCGCATGTATAGCGGCGCTAGTTATCCAAGTTTGCGGTCTTTGCCAAGCCGATTCTTTACCGGCGCATAGCGGCCATGAAAAAAGGCGGGCCGGGCCCGCCTGTTTCGAATGCTCCGCTGGTTTACTTGTCGCGGAACTGGGCTGCGCGTTTTTCCAGGAAGGCGGCCATGCCCTCTTTCTGGTCTTCGGTCGCGAACATCGAATGGAAGACGCGACGCTCGAACAGCATTCCTTCGTTCAGCGGCAATTCATAGCTGCGGTTCACGGCCTCTTTGGCGGCGATCGCGGTCAGCTGTGATTTCTCGGCAATCTTCTGGGCTGCCCCCATCGCCTCTTCAATCAGCTTCTTGGCCTGGACCACGCGGCTGACAAGACCTGCGCGCTCGGCCTCTTCGGCGTCCATGAAGCGGCCGGTCAGGTTCATGTCCATCGCTTTCGACTTGCCCACAAAGCGCGTCAGACGCTGCGTGCCCCCCAAGCCTGCGATGACACCCAGATTGATTTCGGGCTGGCCGAATTTGGCGGTATCGGCGGCAATGATGAAGTCGCACATCATCGCCAACTCGCAGCCCCCGCCCAGCGCATATCCCGCAACGGCGGCGATGATTGGCTTGCGGATAGCTGTAACGCGGTCGTTGGCGTCAGCAAACAGATTGGTGTTGAACACATCGACAAAGCTCATCTCGGACATTTCCTTGATGTCCGCACCAGCGGCAAAGGCTTTGTCCGAGCCGGTGATCACGATGCAGCGCACCTTGTCGTTGCGGTCAGCGTCTTCCAGCGCATCGCACAACTCACCCAGCAGCTGAGTGTTCAGCGCGTTCATCGCGTCCGGTCGGTTGAGCTTGATAAGGGCGACGTGGTCTTCGATTTCGACGATGATCGTCTCAAAAGCCATGAGGTGAAAGCTTCCGGTTGTTCCGTTCAGATACGAGTCATTATCACGCGCAAAAGCTGGATCAAGTTATCTTTGGCATTGCGCGCAATAGAAAGTTGAGCGACCGGACTGGGTGATTCTCTTGATCCGGGCGCTACACCCTTCGGTCCGACAGGGTTCGCCTTCGCGCCCGTAGACATCAAAGCTGTGCTGAAAATATCCAAGTTCTCCATCGGCTTGGCGGAAATCGCGAAGCGAGGATCCGCCTGCGTCGATGGCGTCCTGCAACACCTGCCGGATGATCGGCACAAGACCCGAGACACGTGCCGAAGAAATTTGCCCCGCTTTGCGACGTGGCGACACCTTTCCGCGATACAAAGCCTCGCAGACGTAAATATTCCCCAACCCAGCAACGATTCCCTGGTCCAGCAGGGCGGATTTCACAGGTGTGTTCTTGCCCCTGAACGCGTCGATCAGGTGCTGTTCGTGGAAATCATTCCCCAACGGTTCCGGCCCCAGAACCGCCAGCAGCTTATGTGCCTCGGCGGTGGCCGTCGGCAGCAGGTCCATCGCCCCGAACCGGCGCGGGTCGTTGAAGGTGACGCGCGCACCGTTGGCCATGTGAAATACAACATGGTCGTGTTTTTGCGCCGCAGGATGGTCATGCACAAACTGCCCCAGCGGATCGCCCGAAACCGTCATCCGCCCTGACATACCCAAGTGAATAAGCAACGTCTCACCGCTGCTGAGATCGGCCAGAATGTATTTCGACCGCCGCCGCAACCGCTCTACCCGCTGCCCGGTCAGCCGTTCGGCCATCCGATCCGGGAAAGGCCAGCGCAGATCGGGTCGGTTTACATCCGCGCGCTCGATCACCACCCCTTCCATTGCAGGGCTCAGGCCGCGTCTTACTGTCTCGACCTCGGGCAATTCGGGCATTAGATGGCTCCTATTCCAAAGGGCCGCATTGTGCCCGCTTCTTATGGCCCTATAACAGAGGCGAAATTCGACGAACGGCAAGGCAAATGTCCGACACCAACGACAAGACCACTCATTTCGGGTTCGAAACCGTGCGCGAGGCTGACAAGGCCGGGCGCGTACAGGGCGTGTTCAACTCGGTCGCCTCGAAATACGATGTGATGAACGATGTCATGTCGATGGGCATTCACCGAGTCTGGAAAGACGCGATGATGGACTGGCTGGCCCCGCGCCCCGGTCAGCGGCTGCTGGATGTGGCGGGCGGCACCGGCGATATTTCCTTCCGGTTCCTGAAGCGCGCGGGCCACGGCCACGCCACCGTTCTGGACCTGACCGAACCGATGCTGGTCGAAGGCCGCCAACGTGCCGAGGCCGATCAGATGTCAGACAGTCTGAACTGGGTGGTGGGCGATGCGATGGCCCTGCCGTTCGAAAACAACACCTTTGACGTCTACACCATCTCATTCGGCATCCGAAACGTCACCCGCCCGCAAGAGGCCCTGAACGAGGCGTTCCGGGTGCTGAAACCCGGCGGTCGCCTGATGGTGCTGGAGTTCAGCCAGTTGCCCAATGACGGGCTGCAGAAGCTGTATGACCTCTACAGTTTCAACGTCATCCCGCGCATGGGGAAGCTGATCGCAAACGACTATGACAGCTATCAGTATCTGGTGGAATCGATCCGCAAATTCCCTGATCAGGACACCTTCTTGACCATGGTCCGCACGGCCGGTTTCGAAAACGCCAAGTACCGCAACCTCAGCATGGGCATCGCCGCGCTGCATTCCGGCTGGAAGATTTAATGCGCGGCCCTCACAACATTATACGCCTGATCCGTACAGGCGCCACGCTCGAGCGCACAGGCGCCATGAACGTGGTGCTGGATGCGTTCGAGGCGCCCAAATCGCTGCGTTTCGTCGCCCATGCTTTGGGCAAACCCTTCCAGTGGCTGGGCTACAAGGGCGATCCCGACATGCCGCCCGCAACCCGCGCCCTTACCGCCTTGGGTCCGGCCTACATCAAGTTCGGGCAGGTCTTGTCCACCCGACCCGATGTTGTGGGCAATGAACTGGCCGCTCAGTTGCGCGTTCTTCAGGACAAGCTACCGCCCTTTTCCAAATCCGAGGCTTTGGCCGAGGTTGAAAAGGAACTGGGCCAGCCCGTCGCCGAGATATTCAGCGATTTCAGCGAGCCGATCGCTGCCGCCTCCATCGCGCAGGTCCACAAGGCCAAGCTGGTCAGCACCGGCGAAGACGTCGCCGTCAAGGTCCTGCGCCCGGGGATCGAGCGCGCCTTCCGCAAGGATGTGGACGCCTTCTATTTCGCCGCCCGCATTGTGCAATTGTTCGCCCCCGGCGCGCGCCGCCTGCGGCCCATGGAGGTCATCGAACATTTCGACGGCGTGGTACGCGGGGAACTGGACCTGCGTCTGGAAAGCGCCGCCGCCTCGGAATACGCGGCCAACACCAAAGACGACGCAGGCTTCTGGCTGCCCCCCGTGGTATGGTCGCTCTCGGCGCGGCGCGTGATGACACTCAGCTGGGCGGATGGCATCCCGCTGGGCGACAACGACGCGCTGGACGCCGCAGGCCATAACCGTCGCGATTTGGCGGAACGTGTACTGCGAATGTTCCTATTGCACGCCCTGCGCGACGGGTTTTTTCATGCTGATATGCATCAGGGAAACCTGAAGGTCGCCGCAAACGGGGACATCATCGCCTATGACTACGGCATCATGGGCCATATCGACGAATATACCCGCCGGGTCTATGCCGAGATCCTCTTTGGCTTCATCCGCCGCGACTATAAACGCGTGGCCGAGGTCCATTTCGAGGCCGGATACGTCCCCGCCGACCGGGATGTCGATGAATTCGCCCGCGCCCTGCGCGCGGTGGGTGAACCGATCTTCGGCATGGACGCCTCGCACATATCAATGGGCCGCCTGCTGAACTACCTGTTCGAAGTCACCGAGCGCTTCGGCATGGAAACCCGGACCGAACTGATCTTGCTGCAGCGCACCATGGTCGTCGTTGAGGGCGTGGCCCGCTCACTGGACCCGCATATGAACATCTGGGAAACCGCCCGTCCCGTGGTCGAGGATTACATCAAGCAATCCATCGGCCCCCGCGCCGCCTTGCGCGATTTCGGCAAGACTGCAATGGTACTGGCCCGGTTCGGCCCGCGCCTGCCATCACTGGTCGAAAACGCCCTGATCGCCCAGACGCAAAAAGACGAACCCCCAAAATCGCCACTTTGGTCCGCCGCCCTGCCCGCCACCATTGGCGCTGCAGCAGGCGCGGCGCTTGTCTTACTGCTCAACGCGCTCAGCTAGAACCAACCCGCCCGCTTCATCTGGCCAGAAATATCCTCGGGGGGAATCGCGCCAAGGCGCGATGGGGGGCAGACAGCCCCCCTGCCCGGCTTCAGATCAAAGCCGCTCGATGGCGATGGCGATCCCCTGACCACCACCAATGCACATGGTGATCAGACCTTTGGACCCGCCTGTGCGCTCCAGCTCATAAAGCGCCTTCAGAGTGATAATCGCACCGGTCGCACCCACCGGGTGACCCAGCGCAATTGCGCCGCCATTGGGGTTCACTTTCGACGCGTCCAGCCCCAGCTCCTGATTGACGGCCAGCGCCTGCGAGGCAAACGCCTCGTTGCTTTCGATAACGTCGAAATCCTCGGCCGACAGGCCGGTCTTTTTCAGCAGGTTCTTAACCGCCGGAACCGGACCAATGCCCATCACTTCGGGGCGAACGCCGGCATGGGCATAGCCCAACACGCGCGCTTTGGGCTTCAGACCGGCCTTTTCAGCCGCATCCGCCGTTGCCAGCACCATCGCCGCCGCACCGTCATTGATGCCCGAGGCATTGCCCGCCGTCACCCGGCCATCCTTCTTGAACACCGGACGCAGCCCGGCCAGCACCTCAAGCGAGGTCGCCTTGGGATGCTCGTCCACCTTGAAGTCAACCATGTCACGCTTGACCTTCACCTGCACCGGGGCGATCTGGCCGTCGAACAGACCGGCCTCAATCGCCGCTGCCGCGCGGGTCTGGCTGGTCATAGCGAACTCATCCATCTGCTCGCGGCTGATCTGATGTTCGTCAGCCACGTTCTCCGCCGTCACACCCATATGGCCGGTGCCAAACGGGCAGTTCAGCGCGCCCAGCATCATGTCCTGCGAGGAGATATCGCCCATCTTCGCGCCCCAACGCGCCTGCGACACGATATACGGGCTGCGCGACATGCTCTCGGCCCCGCCCGCGACGGCAAATTCGGCATCGCCCAGCATCAGCGACTGAACCGCCGAAACAATCGCCTGCGCGCCGGATCCGCACAGACGGTTCACGTTCATCGCAGGTGTGCCGTTCGGAATACCGGCCTGCATTGCGGCGACGCGCGACAGGTACATATCCCGCGGCTCGGTGTTGATCACATGACCAAACACCACGTTGCCGATCTGGGCACCCTCGACGCCTGAACGCTCCAGCGCGGCCTCGGTCGCCACGGTCGCCAGATCGATCGGCGCGGTCGAGGCCAGGGCGCCGCCAAAGGTGCCAATTGCGGTGCGGGCACCATCAAGGATTACGATATCGGTCATGGATCTCTCCTGTTGAATTTTGGCGCAGTATGCACATGCAGAAAGATACTGTCGCGCAGGACGTCCCGTCACGGTCGGAATTGACATCTGTCCGCTCAACCCGCAAGGATTCCGTCATGACGGAAAACACAGACGATATCCTGAACCTGCTGCCCGCCCGCCTGAAAGAGGCGCGCCGGGCCAAGGGCCTCTCGCTGGAAGCGGTCGCCAATCTCAGCGGCGTCTCGCGGTCCATGGTCAGCCAGATCGAACGGGGGGAAAGCAGCCCCACGATCTCGACCCTGTGGAACCTGACGCGCGCGCTGCAGGTGGATTTTGCCGGTCTTTTAGAGGGCACCAAGACCGCCGACCAGATCGAAGTGCTCAGGAAATCCGAGGTGCCCAGCATCGACAATATGGGCCAGAACTGCCGTATCCGCATCCTGTCACCGCCAGAAGAGGCCGGCGGGCATGAGGTCTATGACATTCAGTTCGACGCGGGCGGCGCGCTGAACAGCCAGCCCCATGCGCGCGGTGCACGTGAACAACTGACCGTGCTGGACGGCGCGGTCAAAGTCACCTCGGGCAGCGCCGTAACCGAGCTGAAACAGGGCGACACCGCCCGCTATGCGGCAGATATCGCCCATTCCATCTCGGCCAGCGCACCAGCCCGGGTCTTCCTGATTGTAAAGAACGCTTGAAACCGGCAAATTTCCGCCTTCACGGATATTTTTCCTTCATACTGTAATTCCCCTATTTGGGAAATTCCTCCGTTATGTTAGATATGCGACTCAGGTTGAACGGAGGCCGCCATGGCAGATGCATTCCTGTCCCATATCACGGACACCCTTGCGCAGATCGAAGCGGAAGGCCTGTATAAGCGCGAGCGCATGATCACCTCGCCTCAGGGCGGTGAGATTACGGTGGGTGACCGGCAGGTCATCAACCTGTGCGCCAACAACTACCTGGGTCTGGCCGATCACCCCGCGCTGATCGAGGCCGCCCAGGGCGCGATGGGGCGGAAAGGGTTCGGCATGGCCTCGGTCCGGTTCATTTGCGGTACGCAGGATATTCACCGCGAGTTGGAGCAAAAGCTGGCGCAATTCCTCAACAAGGACGATGCGATCCTGTTCGCCGCCTGCTTTGACGCGAACGGAGGGCTGTTTGAGCCTTTGTTAGGCCCTGAAGACGCAATTATTTCAGACAGCCTGAACCATGCCTCGATCATCGACGGGGTGCGCCTGTGCAAGGCGAAACGCTATCGCTACCTGAACAATGACATGAACGACCTCGAAGCCTGGCTGAAACAGGCGCGCGCGGACGGGGCGCGGCATATCATGATCGCCACCGACGGTGTGTTTTCGATGGATGGCTATCTGGCGAACCTGCCGAAAATCCGTGAACTGGCCGATAAATACGACGCCATTGTCATGGTCGATGACTGCCACGCCACCGGCTTCATGGGGCCGAACGGGGCCGGAACGCCGGATCATTTCGGCGTCGATGTGGACATTCTGACCGGAACATTGGGCAAGGCACTTGGGGGGGCAATCGGCGGTTACATCGCTGGGCCGCAGCCGGTGATTGATCTGCTACGGCAGCGGGCGCGGCCCTATCTGTTCTCGAACTCGCTGCCGCCCTCGATCGTCGCTGCGGGGCTTGAGGCCATCCGTCTGGTCGAACAGGGCGACATGCTGCGCGCGCAACTGTTCGGCAACGCGAAATACTGGCGCGCGGGGCTGGAAAATCTGGGTTTCGACCTGCTGCCCGGCGAACACCCGATCATCCCCGTGATGCTGGGTGAGGCGCAACTGGCGCAGGACATGGCCGCACGGTTGTTTGACGAGGGCGTCTATGTCTCGGGCTTTTTCTTCCCGGTCGTTCCACGCGGTCAGGCACGGATCAGGACGCAGATGAATGCGGCTCTAACAAGGGACGAATTAGACCGTGCGCTCATCGCCTTTGGCAGGGTCGGCAAAGAGCTGGGAGTGATCTGATGCGCCCCAACACGATGAAGGCGCTGGAGAAGTCAAGGCCCGGGGAAGGGCTGTGGATGGTGCAGGCTCCGGTGCCTGAAATCGGCCCCGACGAAGTGCTGATCCGCATCAAAAAGACCGGCATCTGCGGTACTGACATTCATATCTGGAACTGGGATGACTGGGCCGCGCATACGGTTCCGGTGCCCCTGATCACCGGCCACGAATTTGCCGGTGAGATCGTCGAGATGGGCCGCAACGTGACCGGGCTTGAAATCGGTCAGCGCTGCTCGGGCGAGGGGCATCTGATCACCACCGACAGCCGCCAAAGCCGCGCGGGTAAGTTTCACCTCGACCCCGGTACGCGCGGGATCGGGGTAAACGAACAGGGGGCCTTTGCGCAATACCTCAAACTGCCCGCCTTCAACGTGGTTCCCTTGCCTGATGACGTACCGGACGAGATCGGGGCCATCCTAGACCCGCTCGGCAACGCGGTGCATACGGCGCTGAGCTTCGATCTGCTGGGCGAGGATGTGCTGATCACCGGCGCAGGCCCCATCGGTATCATGGCCGCCGCCGTTGCCCGCCATGCGGGCGCACGGCACGTGGTGATCACCGATATCAACCCCGACCGCCTGAAACTGGCCGAGCATGTGGTGCCAACCGTGCGCGCCGTGGATGTCTCGATGGAAGATCTCGAAGACGTCATCACGGAACTTGGCATGGCGCAGGGGTTTGACGTGGGCCTTGAAATGTCCGGTTCACAAGCCGCGCTGGACCAGATGGTCGAGGCGCTGGTGATGGGCGGCAAGATCGCCCTGCTGGGCATCCCACCCGGCAAATCCCCCGTGGACTGGTCCCGGATCGTGTTCAAGGCCATCACCATCAAGGGCGTCTACGGGCGCGAGATGTTCGAGACCTGGTACAAGATGATCGCCATGTTGCAGAACGGTCTGGATGTCAGCCGCGTCATCACGCACCAGATGAAGGTCGATGATTTTGCCGAAGGCTTTGCCGCAATGAAATCCGGCCAATCGGGCAAGGTGGTGCTGGACTGGACCTGACGCTCTGGCCTCATGCCAATTCAGACCCTAAACATAGGGAAACGCAGGTGTTGGGAGACGCATATGAGCGACAAGGACAGGTATCTGGAACGCGGGATCGAAGAGACTCTGGTCACCGATTTCGCGCAGACCCACCGCAAGAGTTACGGTGATTTCCTGCAGCTCAAGACCCTGCTGAACCTGCAAAAGACCTTTCAGGACCCTGCGCAGCCGGATGAGATGCTGTTCATCATCATCCATCAGGTCAGCGAGTTGTGGCTGAAACTGATGCATCACCAACTGGTCGAGGTGCGCGGCTTTCTGCAACAGGATGCGTTCGGCCCGGCGATGAAGAACCTCGACCGCGTCAAGGCGATCCAGCGGCAACTGATCGCCGCGTGGGAGACGCTGCTGACCATGACCCCGGCCGACTACATGACCTTTCGGCAGGCGCTTGGCAGTTCGTCGGGGTTTCAAAGCTATGGCTATCGCCAGATCGAGTTCATTCTGGGCAACAAGGATGCCTCGACCCTGAAGGTTCACGCCCATGACGCCGAGGTCATGGAGGTGCTGAATGCCGCCCTGACCAAACCGTCGCTTTATGATGAGGTCCTGTTCATGCTGGCCCGTCAGGGGTTTGACGTGCCGCAAGACCTGCTGGACCGCGACTTTGCGCAGCCCTATTCGGGCGACAGCCGTGTGGTGAAAATCTGGGTGCAGGTGTTCCGCGACACGGACCGGTATTGGGACCTCTATGCGCTGGCCGAAAAGCTGATGGATGTGGAATCCCTGTTTCAGCGCTGGCGCTTCGATCACGTCACAGCGGTCGAGCGTGTCATCGGCAACCAACCCGGCACCGGAGGGTCCAGCGGCGTCTCTTTCCTGCGCAAGGCCTTGGATTTACGCTTTTTCCATGATCTCTACGATGTGCGCACCGAATTGATGTACAAGGATCAGGAGTAAGAGATGCTGTATCGGGGTTTCACTCAGACCGAGTTGGATCAGGAATATTCCCCCCGGTCGATGATCGGCGGCGACCTGACGCCCTATCTGGACAGCTACGCGGCGCTGAGCGCGCAGTATCGGGCGCAGATGGAGGTGCGGGAAAACCTCGCCTATGGCGACAGCCCCACGCAGGTTCTGGATTTCTTTCCTGCAAAGGGGGCCGGGGCGCCGCTGCATGTGTTCATTCACGGCGGCTATTGGCAGGCGCTCAGCCAGCGCGAGTCGGCGATGATGGCCCCGGCACTGATCGAGGCCGAACACTCCTTTGCCACCTTGAACTACACGCTCGCCCCCGATGCCCGGATCGGCGAGATGGTCGAAGAATGCCGAGACGCGCTGCTGTGGCTGGCCGCGCAGGCCGAAACACTTGGGTTTGACCCCTCGCGGATCACCCTGTCAGGCCACAGCGCCGGGGCGCAGTTGGTCAGCATGGTCATGGCGGGTTCCGCCAACGATCTGGCCCGCGCCGGGCTACGGGTTCGCGATGTGATCCTGATCAGCGGGGTCTACGATCTGGAACCGATCAGCCTGACCCCGGTGAACGACCCGCTGCAACTGACCCCGGTTGAGGTCAACGACCTCTCCCCCATCCGCCACCTGCCCCGCCCCGGCCCGCGCTACCACGTGACCGTGGCCGAACGCGATACGCCCGAGTTCATCCGCCAAAGCCGCGATTACGCCGAGTTACTGCGCAAGGCCGGGCATTCGATTGGCTTTGATTTGAAGAAGGGGATGCAGCATTTCGATATCATCATGCATCCGGGGACGTTTTTGCCCGTGTCTCGATAGTCACAGGTGTTGGACGGCAGACGGATTTGGTTCTTGCGCCACAGGCCAAAGCAACCACTTTGAACCCCACATGACTTGTGAAACTGGGTATTTCCGGTTCGAACACAAAGGGCTCGCTCTGTAGTTTCAAGAACGAGTGACAGGCGGTAGTCCGTTGCCTGCATTTGTTCTCGTCGCTACATTGATCGGGTTTAGTGAGTTGAAGGGGAGTATCAAATGCAAAAATTGCTGACCATGTTGGTGTTACTACCTCTGTATTTCACGGTTCCAGTGTCAGCTGACACGCCAAAGGGATTTAAGGAAGCAACGTTTCAAGGAAGCAGCCCAAAACTGAATGGTAACGAAGTTATTTTCACGCTTTTGCCAGGTCAATTTAGCTCAAAGAACTACGGCGATGGTCGAGGAGAAAGCGATTGCAAAAATGGAAACATCCGATCGCAAATTAACGCAAAAAAGTATGCAAAACTCGGCCAAACGGTGGAATACAGTTTAGATTTTTGGATAGAGCCGGGATTTCGATATAGCAAAGGCAACGTTCCCAGAAGCAAACTTACGCTGATGGAATGGCAGCGGATTAACACGATAAAAAACCACATCTACGTCTTGCATCTTGACTCCTCGGGTGGCGCTAAATTCGAAGACAGAACGTGTTTTCCACCGTCCCGCTTCGGACGATGGGTGTCATTTAAAATGCGTGTCAAATGGTCAAAAAATAATGACGGCTTCATGGAAGTGTTTTGTGAAGGGAAACGCATCTTTGCACTGAACGGTCAGAATGCAATTCCTCCCGCCTGTGGAACCAAAGCGAAACAACAATGCCATTTAGACAAAATGGACTTGCGTCCTCCGATACAGTGGCAAGTGGGTCCAAAGCTGAATGGTTACGGGACTGCCTATAAGCAGAGCGGAAAAAAGTCGCCTTTTCGACCCTGGCCAAAGGATGGTCTGACAATGAAAGTACGTAATCTGTACTATGGTCGCCCCAAGAAGTGAGACAGTTCGAAGGCGTTGGGACATTTAAAGTGTGATCGGCAGCTTTGTTCGCAAAGCTGGCGTGTGTTTCTTATTGGCGAATGCGGATCCTCTGCGGAAAGCCCATTCCAACATCTTTTGATACAACTACGGTCAGCTTCAAAATCCCCGCTTTTCAGGCTATGACATCAGACAACTGAAACAACTCCAACGCAACGAATTGAAACTTCACCCCCCCACCATCCGGCCTGCACAATTGACGGACGCTATTGGATTGGCAGCCTGCATTGACGCGGCCTATGCCAAATACGCCCAGAGGATCTCTGATTTGCCCAAGGTTTCCGAGGGCTGCGCCGAGGACATTGCGGATAGTCAGGTCTGGGTCGCGGTGCAAAGTGATGAGATCATTGCCGGCATCGTTCTTATTGCCGGTGACGGCTTCATCAAGCTGGCAAATCTGGCAGTTCATCCCGACCATGGTGGGCAGGGATTGGGACGGAAACTGATCGAACTTGCGGAAGTCGAGGCCAGACGGCAGGGGTTTGATGAGATGCGTTTGAACACCCATGTCGACATGCCCGAGAATGTTCGATTGTATCAACATCTGGGATGGGTTGAGGTGTCTCGGAGTGCAAACACTGTCTCCATGACCAAGAATCTAGCGCACGATCAACACTAAAGGTTCTCAGCGTTCCACAAAAAAAGCGGCCCGAAAGGGCCGCTATTTTTCGTTTTAATGCAGGACCGGATCAGTCCAGCGTCCGTGTGACCTCTTCGCGCTCGAAGATTTCGATCACGTCGCCTGCGCGGATATCGTCGTAGTTCTCGAACGCCATACCGCATTCCTGACCCGACTGAACCTCGGCCACTTCGTCCTTGAAGCGTTTCAGGGTCTTCAGCGTGCCCTCGTGGATCACCACGTTGTCGCGCAGCAGACGGACGCCTGCGGAACGACGCGCAACACCTTCGGTGACCAGACAGCCCGCAACCTTGCCGACGCCTGTGACCTTGAAGACTTCGCGGATCTCGGCGTAACCGATGAACTTCTCGCGGATCTCGGCGCTCAGCAGGCCGGATGCGGCGGCTTTCACGTCGTCCACGAGGTCATAGATCACCGAGTAATAGCGAATCTCGACACCCTTCTGGTTTGCGGTGTTCCGGGCCGAAGCATTGGCACGCACGTTGAAGCCAAAGATCGGAGCGCCCGAGGCTTCGGCAAGGCCGACATCCGTTTCGGTGATCGCACCAACGCCCGAGTGCAGAACGCGCACGCGCACCTCGTCGTTGCCGATCTTTTCCATCGCCTGAACGATGGCCTCGGCAGAACCCTGCACGTCCGCTTTCATCAGAATCGGCAGCTCGGTGACGTTCTCGTCTTCCTTGGCCTTCTGCATCAGCTGCTCAAGGGTGGTCGCGGCACCGGCGGCGGCGCGTTTGTCCTTGGCGGCTTGCTCACGATAGGCGGCAATCTCACGGGCCTGCGCTTCGGTCTCGGTCACGTTCAGAACGTCGCCCGCTTCGGGTGTACCGTTCAGACCCAGAACCTCGACCGGAACCGAGGGGCCAGCTTCCTTGACGCGGTCGCCCTTGTCGTTGATCAGCGCACGGACCTTACCGTATTGCTCACCCACAACGAAGATATCGCCCTGACGCAGCGTGCCGTTCTGAACCAGAACCGTGGCCACGGGGCCGCGACCCACATCCAGCTGCGCCTCGATCACGGCACCCTGGGCGGCGCGGTCGGGGTTGGCTTTCAGTTCCAGAATCTCGGCCTGCAGCGCGATGGCTTCCAGCAATTCGTCCAGACCCTGACCGGTGATGGCAGAGACTTCGACGTCCTGAACCTCACCCGACATTTTCTCGACGATCACTTCGTGCTGCAGCAGATCGGTGCGCACCTTGTCCGGGTTTGCGTCCGGCTTGTCGACCTTGTTGATCGCCACGATCATCGGCACTTCGGCCGCCTTGGCGTGGTTGATCGCCTCGATGGTCTGCGGCATCACAGCGTCGTCGGCAGCCACAACCAGAACCACGATATCCGTGACCTGAGCACCGCGCGAGCGCATCGAGGTAAAGGCCGCGTGGCCTGGCGTATCCAGGAAGGTCAGCGTGGTGCCGCCATCCGTCTTAACCTGATAAGCGCCGATATGTTGGGTGATGCCACCGGCTTCGCCTGCCACAACCCGCGCATCGCGGATTGCATCCAGCAGCGAGGTTTTGCCGTGGTCGACGTGACCCATGATGGTGATGACCGGCGGACGCGGTTTCAGATCTTCGTCGCTGTCCTCGACCTCTTTGATGACGTCTTCAACATCCGAATCCGAGACGCGGGTGACCTTGTGGCCAAACTCTTCGATGATCAGTTCTGCGGTGTCGGCGTCGATGGTCTGGTTCTGCGTGACCATCATGCCCATCTGCATCAGCGATTTGACAACGTCAGCCACACGTTCAGCCATACGGTTGGCCAGTTCCGAGACCATGATCGCCTCGGGCAGCTGCACGTCGCGGATCACCTTTTCGCGCTCGACCGTGCCACCCATGGCTTTCTGACGCGCACGCTCCTGCTTGCGCTTCATCGCCGCCATCGAACGCTGGCGGTTGCCTTCGCCACCCGTGGCCTGACCCAGAGTCAGCTTGCCCGAACGGCGGTTGTCGTCACGGCCCTTGCCGCGACCGCGCTGTTCACGCTCGCGATCCTGCTTGCGCGGGGTCGCTGCGGGGGCCGGTTTGCTTGCCGGAGCCCGGGCCGCTTTGGGTTCTTCCGGCGCCGGGGCAGCCGCCGCTCGTTTGGCGGCCTCTTCGGCCTCTTTGCGCTTGCGGTCTTCTTCCTCGGCCTTGGCGCGGGCGCGTTCTTCGGCCTCGCGCTGTTCGCGCTCCTTGGCCTCTTGCTCGGCACGGCGGCGGGCGCGTTCTTCTTCCCGCGCCTTTTCAGCAGCCTCGCGGGCGGCAGCCTCTTCGACCTCACGCGCCTTTGCGGCTTGCAATGCCTTCATCCGGCGCGCCATTTCGGCATCCGAGATTCCTGCCGGACGACGCGACGGATCACCCGAAGGCGTTGCACCGCCACTCGGCTTGCTGGCACCCGGCTTGGGGACCACCACGCGTTTGCGTTTGGTTTCCACCACGACATTCTTGGTGCGTCCGTGGCTGAAACTCTGTTTCACATTTCCGGGGCGTGCCCCGCCACGAAGACCCAATGTCTTTTTGCCGTCATTATCGCTCATAAAGCTTCTTACCCTTCCGTGCGGCCCCTGCCGCCGTCATCCGTTTCGCGCAAGCCACGCAGGCGCTGCGCTTCCTCTACAACACGTTTGGCGAGTCCGCCAGAGGCCAAGGCCGCATGAATCACGGTTTGGCGCCCAAATGCCTGCCCTAATTCATCCGCAGTCAGCCAACCGATGTATTTTCCAAAGTGCGGCGTGCTGAGTTTCGACTTGCCGCGCCCCGATCCATCAGAGGCCTGAATCAGCACCTGGGCCTCTTCCCGGTCCAGCCACGTCTTGACCTTTTCATAGCCCGCAACCGCATCACCGGATTTGCGGGCCAGACTCAACAGCTCGATCACCCGGCGCGCAACCTGCTTTTCCACCTCGGCGGTCAGGTCGGCGGGCACAGTGACCTGCGCCTTGAACCCGCGGGAAAACAGTTTCTTGCCAACGGCCTTGTCCAAAGCGGCACGATCCGCCGCCACATAGACCCCGCGCCCCGGCAGTTTCGCCGCGACATCCGGATAGACCTGACCGTCCGGGCCAGTGACAAAGCGGATCAGCCCGAATTTTGGCTGCACCTCGCCCGTGGCAATGCACTTGCGCTCAGGCCCTTCGGACCGATCCTTATGGACGCCACCGCGACCCATGTCAGCCACCCGAGGCCCTGAGATCAGGCCTCGGCCTCCTCCTCTGCAACGTCGCCATCTTCTTCGGCCTGTTCCAGTTCAGCCGGATCAACCCAGCCCAGCATGATGCGCGCTGTCATGACCAGATCCTGAGCCTCTTCCAGTGTCACACCGAAAGGCTCCAGCACGCCATCATCCTTGATGCGCTCACCATCGACTGTGGTCCAGCCACCGGCCAGTTCCCAGTCGGCGCAGGTTGCAAAGTCTTCCAGCGTCTTCACATCATCCTTGGCCAGCGCCTCTACCATCTGGGGTGTCAGGCCTTCGAATTCAATAAGGCTGTCCTCGGCGCCCAGCGCACGCGCGGCGTCCAGAGCGGCCTTGGCCTGCGCCTCAAGGAAGTCACGCGCGCGGGCCTGCAGTTCCTGCGCGGTGCCTTCATCGACACCGTCGATCACCAGCAGCTCGTCGATCTCGACATAGGCAACCTCTTCAAGGTTGGTGAACCCTTCCGAGACCAGCAGTTGCGCGAAGAATTCGTCCAGATCCAGGCTTTCCATGAACAGCTGGGTGCGGGCTTCGAACTCTTTCTGGCGACGCGCCGATTCCTCGGCCTCGGTCATGATGTCGATGTCCAGATTGGTCAGCTGGCTGGCCAAACGCACGTTCTGACCGCGGCGACCGATGGCGAGGGACAACTGTTCCTCGGGGACAACAACTTCGATCTTGCCGGCTTCTTCATCCAGAACCACCTTGGAGACCTCGGCAGGCTGCAGCGCGTTCACCAGGAAGGTCGGCTGATCTTCGTTCCACGGGATGATGTCGATCTTTTCG
This sequence comes from Ruegeria sp. BG5, assembly GCF_056538425.1. NCBI lineage: Bacteria > Pseudomonadati > Pseudomonadota > Alphaproteobacteria > Rhodobacterales > Roseobacteraceae > Ruegeria > Ruegeria sp. BG5. The sequence goes on from NZ_JBQFTC010000008.1 coordinate 36,492, forward strand.
CCCTGCAGCTCGTTCACAACGGCCTGCACGCGGCTGCCGCGCATACCAACGCAGGCACCAACGGGGTCGATGGAGCCATCATAGGAAATCACGGCAATCTTCGCGCGCGAACCGGGGTCGCGGGCCACGGCCTTCACCTCGATGATACCGTCATAGATTTCCGGCACTTCCATCTTGAACAGCTCGGCCATGAATTCCGGCGCGGTGCGCGACAGGAAGATCTGGTGGCCACGAACCTCGCGGCGGACCTCTTTGATATAGGCGCGCACGCGGTCATTCGGGCGATAGCTTTCGCGGCCGATCTTGTCATTGCGGCGCAGAACGGCCTCGGCACCGCCCAGATCGACGATGACATTGCCGAATTCTTCGCGTTTGACCGCACCGTTGATGATGGTGCCTGCACGATCCTTGAATTCTTCGTACTGACGGTCACGTTCCGCTTCGCGGACCTTCTGCAGAATCACCTGCTTAGCGGACTGGGCAGCGATACGGCCCATTTCAACCGGCGGAACCTCTTCGACGAAAACGTCACCAACTTCGGGCGCTTCCATATACTGGCGCGCCTGTTCGACGGTCATCTCGGCCTGATAGTTCTCAAGCTCTTCATCCTCGACCACGGTGCGGACGCGGGTGAAGGTCGCCTTGCCGGTCTTGCGGTCGATGGATACGCGGATGTCCATTTCCGCGCCGTAGCGGCTCTTGGCGGCACGGGCGAGCGATTCCTCCATCGCTTCGACAACCAGACCAGGGTCGATCATCTTTTCGCGGGCCACGGCCTCGGCGGTCTGCAGCAGCTCCAGCTGGTTGGCTGAGGTGATTGCCATCAGTTCGTCTCCTCTTCGGACCCTTCGGTCTCAATCTCGTCGAAAGCGTTTTCGTTCAGGGCACCGGCGTCCTTGCGCTGGCGCAGCATTTCCTTGATCAGGTCATCGGTCAGGACCAGCTTGGCATCGCTCAGCCAGTCGAATTGCAGACCGATGGTGATGGTCTCATCGCCCTCGGGGATGTTGATCAGAACTTCATCCCCTTCGATCCCGGCCAATTCGCCCTTGAACCGGCGGCGGCCGTCGATCAGTTCGGCGGTTTCGATCTTGGCCTCGTACCCCTCGAACGTCTCGAAATCCTTGAGACGGGTCAGAGGGCGGTCGATGCCGGGGCTGGACACCTCAAGCGTATAGGCGTCCAAAATCGGATCCTCGACATCCAGCGTGGCGCTGACGGCGTTGGAAATCTCGGCGCAATCGTCCACTTCGATGCCGCCCTCAGGCTTGTCGGCCATGATCTGCATCGTGGTGGTCTTGCCGCTCATCAGGCGGATACGGACGAGTTCGTACCCCAGATCCTCGATCACGGGGGTGATGATCTCGGCCAGTCGCCGGTCAATGGCAGCTTTGGCTATCAGGTCGTTTGTCATCAGGTTCTCTACCCTTCAATCGGGCACAAAAAAACGGGCGCGCGGCCCGTCGATCTTTTCCGGTGGAGCCCCGGACCCTAGCCCGACACGCCGCTGTTGAGTGCGATATAGCTGCCAAGATAAGAGAATGCAACCCCGGTGCACCCTCTTATCCACCGCCCATGCTTAGTCTGAAAGAATCCAGTTGCCGTTGGTACAGGTATAAGGTCCAACGCGATCCCCTTCTTCATGCACAACGCCATCAAAGATGCACTGAGTTGTCTGGCCGACCGCATTGGTCACGGCCATCGCCTGAGCGGCGGCGAAAACCGCAAGAACACGCAAGAAACTGTTCATTCCCATCTCCTACTGCGTTACCCCGACAAACCGTGTCGGCTGTGTATTGCGGGGATAGATCACCACCGACAGATTGCCCCCGCCCAGAAACTGTTCGGGCTGCGCCAGGGGCGGCGGAAACAGCTGATCAAAGGCCGCCTTGTTGAAGCCAAGCTTCAATTTCGAGCCGGACAGAACCTCGAACGGCGACGTTGCCGTGCAGGGATGGCGGAGCGGGTCTTTTCTGACGGTGAATTGTTCCATGATGTTGGATGTATTGCCCAGCGGTCGGACCAGAACAATTGTGCCCGGCGTCAGGAAACTGTCCGGGCAGGAATAGACCTGGGGAACGCCGGTCTCATCCTCGCCGCGCATCTCGGCCGTGGCCGCCACCACATGTTTGAACGGGCTGAAAATCGTCTCTTGCTGGATAAAGTTGGTATAGAGCGTCGCAAACAACTGGCTGTCATTGCTGGGTTCAGCCGTCAGCCCGTCATACAAATCCGAGATCGCCAGCCACATCCGGGAATCAGCCCCGCGCAGCGTTCCCGGCAAGGCAAACGGACCTTCGAGGTTATACAGCACGCTGCGAAGCTCTTCTGATAAAGGGTCTTCCTTGTTCAGGTCGCGGATTGCGTCACCAAGGGACCGGTCATGGATATTATAGTACCCCCGCGTTCTGAGCGCGCCCGCCAGCTTCATCTTTTCCGATGCTTTTCGGTTCAATTCTTCGTCGGTATCGCCCTCGGCAGGTTCAACCTGATCCAGACCTTCATGCAAAAGCTCGATCAAGGACTGACCGCGATTTGCTGTGAACTCCATCTTCCCGTCTTTGCTGATCAGGACATTGACGTTGTTTCCGTTCACAATCGCATAGGCAACGACCCCCGCCAGGATCAATGCCAACGCTATTATGGTAATCGTTTTCTGACTCTCTTTGGTCATGGGAAAACTCCCAACTTAACAAATAACAAAATAAAATATGTGCAGGTTATAGCACAGTTAAGCACAAATTCAAAATGCAAGAGGTGTAGCCGGGCTAGGCCATCCACCACCTTTCGGCGATTCGCCCGTCATCCATTCCCGTCCGTTGCCCGATCTGGCGCGGCATTCCGACATGGGCCGCAACGGCCAGCGACATGTCGGTTTCACTGGGGAAGAACCGCAGGCCCCGCTTTTCGCGCAGGTGATCGCGCGCGGGGATGGCTGCGATATCGACATAGCCATCGCGCAAAGCTTCGGCGCGCACGGCAGGATCCGGGATCACGATGACCTCGACCTTGTCAGCCCAACCGGCCGAGCCCGACTTGTAGTGATCCGCTACTTTGCGCCCAAGGAAGTTCCTGTCATCCTCGGCCCGGTCAACCCGGTAGCAACCTGTGCCGTTGGCCTGTTTCAGGGGCGTCACTCCTGCGCCATTGCGGGTGATCACGAACCGGTTGTCGGCCAGCAAGAACGGCAATCCGGCATTAGGGGCGGCAAGTTCCAGACGCACAACGGTTGGCGTCAAAGCTTCGGTTTGCCCGAACTCGGCCAGCACCGGCATTATATCCGCAATATCCAGTGCGGTTCCGTCATGAAAAGTTACGCCCTCACGCAGATCAAAGGTCCAGACCTGCGCCTTTGCATCCGTCTGCCAACCGGTTGCCAGTTCGGCGCGCAGGGTCCCGTCCGGCGCGATCTCGGTCAGGGTATCGAACACGGCACCGCGTGCAACCTGTTCCAGACTGTCATCCCGCGGCACTGCCAGTCGCAATGTCCCGCCCGCTTTCGGCGTATCCGCCAGCGACGCCCCCGTCGCCGCCAACAACGCGGCAGCGGCACCCGAGGCGAACAGAGCGCGGCGGTCCATCCGGGTCATGCTACACCCTCCGCCACGCGATCCATGATGCGCACCAGCTCGGCGCTGATTCCGGGCTCGGACAAGGCATGGCCCGCATGGCGCACCATCTTCAGCTCGGCATTGGGCCAGCGTTGCGACAGCTTCCAGGCCGATTCAGGCGGACAGATCATGTCATAGCGGCCCTGCACGATATGGCCCGGAATGTGGGCGATCCTGTCCATCTGATCCAGAATCTGCCCGTCCTTCTCCAGAAAGGCGTGGTTGATGAAATAGTGATTCTCAAGCCGCGCAAACGCGCGCGCATATTCACCGGGGCTTTCCCCGGTTGATCCGTTGGAATGAATGGATGCCAGCGCGTTCTCCCACGCCGACCACGCCCGCGCATACAGAATCTCGGTCGCGCGGTCGCCCGAGAACAGGCGTTTGTTATAGGCCCGGATCGCGTCCGACAGCTCATCTTCGGCCAGCAGAGAGGTGAACTTGGCCCATGGCTCGGGCCAGAACTTGCCCGCACCGCCGCCATAGAACCAATCCAGCTCGGCCTGCGTGGCCAGAAACACCCCGCGCAGCACCAGCCGACTGACCCGGTCCGGATGCGTCTGCGCATAGACCAAGGCCAGCGTGGCCCCCCAGCTGCCGCCAAACACCGTCCATTCATCGATATCCAGCAATGACCGCAGCCGCTCGATATCCGCCACCAGATGCCAGGTCGTGTTGTTCTCGACCGAGGCATGGGGCCGAGATTTCCCGCAACCCCGCTGATCGAACAGAATCACCCGGTACACACGCGGATCGAAATAGCGCCGCATCGCCGGGCTACAACCACCGCCCGGCCCGCCATGCAGCACCACCACCGGCAGCCCGTTTGGATTGCCGCTTTGCTCCATATAAATCTGATGCCCGTCGCCCACGCTGACCAACCGCTGATCGAACGGGTCGATCGGCGGGTAAAGATATTGCACTGCGCGCTTTTGGTCCGGGTACTTATCCATTACGGCCCTATATAGTCCTTAAGCGTAAAAGAGCACACGGAGACAGGAATGCAAGCGCATCCGAACACGGTAGACCCATCCGAGATCGCAAAATTCGAGGCGATGGCGGCGGAATGGTGGGATCCGAACGGAAAATTCAAGCCGTTGCATATGCTGAACCCCTGCCGGCTGGATTATATCACCCAACAAATCGCCGGGGAATTTGACAGAGAATTGAAGTCCCCGCACCCGTTTCAGGGCCTGCGCCTGCTGGATATCGGTTGCGGCGGCGGGCTGCTGAGCGAACCTATGGCCCGCCTTGGGGCCGAAGTCGTGGGGGCTGACGCCGCCGAGGGCAACCTGCCCGTCGCCCGCATCCATGCCGAGCAATCGGGGCTGGACATCGACTACCGCCACACCACCGCCGAGGATATGGCAGCGGCGGGTGAACAGTTCGACGTGGTGCTGAACATGGAGGTGGTGGAACACGTCGCCGACCCGTTGGGTTTTCTGACCGCATCGCAGCACTTGCTGAAACCGGGCGGATTGCTGATCTGCTCGACCATCAACCGCAACCCGAAATCCTATGCGATGGCCATTTTCGGGGCCGAGGTCGTCATGCGCTGGCTCCCACGCGGCACCCATGAATGGAACAAGTTCATCACCCCCGACGAGCTGTTCGACCTACTGCGCCAGGCCGGGTTGGAGCCGGTGGACCGCAAAGGCTTCGTCTTCAATCCGCTCCTGTGGAGCTGGTCGATCTCAGACCGGGATCTGAGCGTGAATTATGTGACGGCGAGTGTGAAGCCGGGGTAGGTGGGTGTTTACACCCATCATTCCGACGACAAGACACGCGATGGGTGCAAGCACCCATCCTACGCTTACTCAGTGTGAAAAATGCGAAGGCTGACCTGAAACCAGAGAGGCCTACTCCCCCTCCAACTGCAACCGCAAATCCCGTAGCACCGGCAGCGTGCTGCGGACCCGTTCCAACCCCAGTTCTCCGACCACGCGGTTGATCAACGGTGCAATCGAGGAAATCGCCTGATCGCGTGCCCTGCGACCGGCGGGGCTGATGGCGACCATCTTGCGGCGGGCGTCGTCCCAGTCGGGGCGGATGTGGATGTATCCGGCCCATTCCAGCTTGGCCAAAGTGTTGGTCATCGCCCCTCGGGTCACATGGAACGTGTTGGCCAGTTGCGCCGGGCTGCGCTCGTCTCCGACAAAGACCAGATGGTTCAGCACCGAGAAATGCGAGATTTCCATGCCCTTGGGCAGCACCCGGCTCAGCCGGTTGCGCAACAGTTGGTCTGCCGTCAGAATTTCACTGAACAGCGTGACCGCAAGGGCATTATGTTCGTCCGTCATGGTCCGATCTGGGTCAGGGCCCCACGAAGGGCCGCACGTGAGTCAATGAGGGCACGCGGCGGCGCGCCTCTGTCACAGAACTATCATCCAAATCGAAAAAGTGAATGCCCGGATCGGTGCCTGCGTCGATCAGCACCTCTCCCCACGGGGCGACAACCATGCTATGGCCATGGGTGTAGCGGGTTTTGCCTCGGGTTTTTGGATGCGCGCCGGTCTGGGCGGGGGCAAGGACCCAACAGCCGGTTTCGATTGCCCGCGCGCGCAGCAGCGATTCCCAATGCGCTGCGCCGGTGACGGGTGAAAACGCCGCCGGGACGGTCAGGATATGCGCCCCGGCCTGCGCCAACGCGGCGTGCAGGTAAGGAAAGCGGATGTCATAGCAGATGGTCAGGCCAACCTTGCCGAAATCGGTCTCGGCAATGACCGCCTGTTTTCCGGGGCGATAGTTTTTCGATTCGCGAAAGGTCTCGGTTTCCGTGACCTGAACGTCGAACATGTGGATCTTGTCATATCGCGCCACGATCTGCCCCTGAGGGTCGATCATGAAACTGCGGTTGGCAAAGCGACCATCCGGGTCGTGGGTCTTGATCCCTAACGACCCAATCAGCAACCAGACGCCCAGCGCGGCGGCCTGCGCCCGCAGACCGGCCAGAGTGATGTCGTCTTCTTCATGCTGCAACACCTCGCGCTGCCGGGTGGTGCTGTTGGACACGCAATTCGTGACCTCGGGGGTCAGGATGAACTGCGCGTCCTGTGCTGCGGCCTCGGCCATCATGGCGCGAACCATCTCCAGGTTCGCAGCCGGGTCGTCCGACGAGGTGATTTGCAGCAGCGCGGTTTTCATCAGGCCGCCAGCAGACGGTCCAGCTTGCCCTGACGGTCTAGCTCGTACAGGTCGTCACAGCCGCCCACATGGTCGGTGCCGATGAAGATTTGCGGCACGGTGCGCTTGCCGCCCGCGCGCTTGATCATTTCGGGCTTGCGCTTGGGGTGCAACAGCACGTCGATTTCCTTGAACTCGACACCTTTCTGTTTCAGCAGGCGTTTGGCCGCGTGGCAGAAGCCGCATAGCGGCGAGGTGTAAATCTCAACTGGTTTCATAATTCCGTCCCTTCGGGTTTCGCACGATCTTGAGCGAATTAGGCATCCTTGGCAACGCGTGCCAGAACCAACACGAAAATATGATTTGCCCCTGCATTGCGACAGGCACGCGTACAGGCCGCCAAGGTCGCCCCCGATGTCATCACATCATCGACCAGAAGGATGTCGCGGCCCTTCATCTGCCGCTTTGGATGAGGGGCGATCACGTCGTCCAGCGTCTCGGCCCTTTGGGCGGCGGTTTTGCCGTCCAACACCGGCGTGCGCGCAGTTCGCAGCATCAGGTCCGGGCAGGCCTCAAGCCCCGTGTCGCGCGCCAGATGCTGCGCCAGCAAGGCGGACTGGTTATACCGCCGCTTGATCAGTCGAGACCAATGCAAGGGAACCGGCGCGATCAGCATGTCCGGTTTGAACAGATCCCGCCCCGCCTGCGCCATCCAGCGCGCAGCAGGCCGGGCCAGTTCGGACCGATCCCCATGCTTCAGCGCCAGCACCAATGACCGCGCCCGCCCTTTATACAGCAATGCTGCCCGCCCATCCTGCCAGGGGCGCGGGGTTTTCAGGCAGTCATCACACTCGATCCGGTGCCCGTCCCCATCCCCCGGCACCGGCATGCCGCAACTGTTGCAAACGGTTCCGCCGATAAAGGGCGTGTCGCGCCAGCAGGTGCCGCACAGGCCAAAGTCCGACTCGGTCAGATCCCCGCAGCTAAGGCATCTGGGTGGATAGATCAGGTGCAACGCGGTTTGAACTCGCGGCCAAATGCGATACGTGCGGGGTATGAAATTGCCAGCTTCCAATGCGCCCTCGCTGTTTGACCGCCAGACTCTGATGCGCCGCCGCGCGCGGATGCAGGAGGACGCCTTGTTCCTGCACCACGCCGCTGTGGACGAAGTGCAGCATCGGCTGAGCATGGTTAACAGAAGCTTTACGGCCCCTGCAATTGTGACCCCTTTCTCTAGGATCTGGCAGGGCTTACTGCCCGACGCGCGCATCGTGGCAGACGAGGAAACGCTTACCCTGACCCCCGGCGCGCATGATCTGGTCATCCACGCCATGGCGTTGCACTGGGCCAATGATCCGGTGGGGCAGTTGATCCAATGCCACCGTGCCCTGCGCCCCGATGGACTGCTATTGGCCGTCTGTCTGGGCGGCGAAACGCTGCACCAGCTGCGCGCCGCCCTCGGACAGGCAGAGATTGAGGTGACCGGCGGCCTCAGCCCCCGCATCGCCCCGATGGCAGAACTGCGGGATCTGGGCGCTTTACTGCAACGGGCCGGGCTTGCTTTGCCTGTGGCGGATGCGGTTCCGCTGACGGCGGAATATCGCGATCTGACCCATTTGATGCAAGACCTGCGCGCCATGGGCGAGACCAATGTTCTGACCGACCGGCTGAAATCCCCCACGCGTCGGCAGGTCTTTGTCCGCGCGCAACAGATCTATGCCGATCACTTTGCCACGCCCGAGGGTCGCCTGCCCGCAACTTTCGATCTGATCTGCCTGACCGGCTGGTCGCCGGATGCCAGCCAACCCCAACCCCTGCGCCCGGGGTCCGCCAAGATGCGCCTTGCAGACGCCTTGAGCACTGACGAGGGCAAACTGCCCGATTGACGACCCGGCATTTCCCTTTATCTCAGGCCAGAACCGGTAAACTCAGGAAGACCCAAATGTTTGACGCAACCCGACCCGCGCACGCACCTGCCGATCACCCAAAGGTAAAGATGGGCCGCGTGGGCATCCTGCTGGCCAATCTGGGCACGCCGGATCATTACACCTATTGGCCGATGCGGCGCTATCTGAACGAGTTTCTGTCGGACCAGCGTGTGATCGACTATCCGGCGTGGAAATGGCAGCCGATTCTTCAGGCCATCATCCTGACCAAACGTCCTTTCAGTTCGGGCGAGGCCTATAAGTCGATCTGGAATCACGACAAAGGCGAAAGCCCGCTGATGACGATCACCAAGGACCAAACCGCCAAGCTGCGCGACACCATGCAGGCCCGCTTTGGCGATCAGGTTCTGGTCGATTTCTGTATGCGATATGGCAACCCATCGACCAAATCCAAAGTCCGGCAGATGGTTGCCGAAGGTTGCGACCGTATCCTGTTTTTCCCGCTTTATCCGCACTATGCCGGGGCCACGACCGCCACGGCGAATGACCAGTTCTTCCGCGCCCTGATGGAGGAACCCTGGCAACCGGCCAGCCGCACGGTGCCCGCCTATTACGACGAACCGACCTATATCGAGGCCCTGGCCCAGTCCGTTGAACGCGCCTATGCCGCCATGGAGACCAAACCCAATATTCTGGTCTGCTCGTACCACGGTATGCCCGAGCGGTATTTGCAGCAGGGGGATCCCTACCATTGCCAGTGTGTGAAAACGTCCCGACTGCTGAAAGAGCGGCTTGGCTGGTCAGACGACCAGATCGTGTCGACCTTCCAGTCGCGCTTTGGCCCCGAAGAATGGCTGAAGCCCTACACCGTGGATCACGTCGCCGATCTGGCGCGGCAGGGCAAAAAGAACATCGCTGTCATCGCGCCCGCCTTCTCGGCCGATTGCATCGAGACGCTGGAAGAGATCAACGAAGAGATCAAAGAGAGTTTCGAGGACGCAGGCGGTGAACAGTTCACCTACATCCCCTGCCTCAACGACGATGATTCGCATATCGCCGCGCTGGGCAAGATCATCGAGGATAATCTGAGCGGGTGGCTAGACTAACCTGAGCTGACAATCAGACATGAAAAAAGGCGGTGGAAAATCCACCGCCTTTTCTCTGGATAACGCTCGTCGGCTTAGCCGGCTGCGACAGCTGCGGCAACAACGACCAGCAGGATCAGCGGCAGCAGGATGCCCTGCGAAGAACCCTGAGTTTCTTCAACAACAACAGGTGCTTCAACAACCGGCTCTTCCAGGTTGCCAGCATATGCGGTCGAAGCAGCAGCGGTCAGTGCAGCGGCGAGAACGAGTTTTTTCATATTAACCTCCAGAATTTGCGCGATTCCTGTCCAGGAACCGCACACCTAAGACTTACCTCGTGGTTTTTTCTAATCAGCAATGCGGTTGGAATGCAATTGCAACTTGAGCGTTAAGCGGCTTCGTGCGCGAAAATGTCGTCAAATTAGCAACACTTGCGTGCCGACCTTCGCCATTGAAAACAGCTCGGCGATGTCTTCGTTGAACAATCCGATGCAGCCATTGGACGATTTGCGACCGATTTTGCGCGTGTCATGGGTGCCGTGGATGCGGTAATACTTCCACCCAAGGTACAAAGCGTGTGTTCCCAATGGGTTATCCGGTCCGGGTGGAATGTAATCCGGCCATTCGGGGTTGCGCTTTTTCATCGATGGGGTCGGCGCCCAGCTTGGGCCTTCGACCTTGCGAATGACGCTGGTCCGTCCACGGCGCGTCATTTCTTCGGTCAGAGGCACCGATGACGGGTAGAGTTTGTATACAGATTGATCATCTGACCAATAATGCAGCGCTCGTGAAACCGTATCGACCAGAATGGCGCCATTCCGCGTGTTCGAGAAATAAGGCTGCCAGTCCTGCGCCCGAAAGCCTGAAACATTTCGGCGGACAGGGGCTTCGGGTTCGGGCGCGGGGCGCAGCGGGTCGCCCGGAATGTATTGCGCCAGCGCCGGGCTGGCCAGCGTGGCGGTCGCACCGACAAGAAATCCTCGGCGGGTCGACGAGGGAATACGTTTTTTGACCATGACAAACGGTCCTTTGCGTGGGCGGGTTCTGAAATCCGGTGTATTCTATTGCCAGAATGCTTCAGTCGCAAATCAAACCGGCAAAATCACGCGGGGTGAGACTATTGTGCGTTTGCCCCGCACCGTCTGGCAGGTTATGCCCGTTATCGACACAATAATCAGGTCGATCATGACGCGTATCGTTTCTTTACTGTTGATGTGCCTAGTCGCGCTGGCGGCATGTACAAGCACCCAGCCCACCAGCTTTGGTGCGGATGGCCGCCCCTTGCCCACGGTCTACAAAATCCGTGGCAACCCGGAAAAGCTGCAATTCCGGATGCTGGATTCAGTCAATGCCCTGCGGCAGGCGCAAGGCTTGCAGCCCGTGCAACTGAACGCACAATTGAACGCTGCCGCTGCCACCCATTCCAAGGATATGGCCCGGCAGAACCGCCCGTGGCATTTCGGCTCTGACGGATCCTCGCCCATCGATCGGGCCGCACGGGTCGGGTATTTCGGCACATTCCTGGGCGAAGCGATTTCCGAGACCTACGAGACCGAGACCGAAACCCTGGCAGCCTGGATGCAGGAATCCGGCCCAAGATCGGTCATCATGGACCCTAAAGCGACGCAGATGGGCTTTAACTGGCATCAGGAAAGCGGCGGTAAGATCTGGTGGACGCTGGAAATGGGAACCGGCGGCTAATTTGCCGGGATCTTCAAACAAAAAAAGCCCCCGAACTTCGGGGGCTTTTTTGTGATTACAACACCTTACGCAGCTTGCATCGACTGCGCTTCGGTCAAAATGGCATAGAGCTTGACCGGATCCGGATTGGCCCGCAGCTTGGCACAGACCGAGCTGTCGCGCAGCGTCCGGGACACAAGCGCCAGCGCTTTCAGGTGTTCGACACCGGCTTCTTCCGGGGCAAACAGGGAAAAGGCAATATCGACCGGCTGACGGTCCACCGAGCCGAAATCAATCGGCTTTTCCAGCATGACAAACACCCCCGAAACCTCGGCGATGTCGGGCAGGCGCGCATGTGGCAAAGCAACACCATGGCCCACGCCAGTTGGGCCAAGGCTTTCGCGTTCCAGAAGACAATCGACAATCGACTGAGCCTCAAGGTCCAGCGTCGCGGCCGCGACGTCGCCGATTTCCTGAAACAGCCGCTTCTTGCTTGAGGCGGCGGAAAGTACACGTACTGCTTCGGGCTTCAGAATGCTCGAAAGCTCCATGATCATGCTCCACGGCGGCCCTGACCTGCGCCAAGGCCCGCCTTTCTAATCTTGCCTGTTAAGGATCGATCCAGCCGATATTACCGTCATCCCGACGATAAACGACATTCAATCCATCCTTGTTTTCGTTCCTGAACACCAGCACCGGAGCACCAGCAAGTTCCATTTGCATGACGGCTTCACCGACGCTGAGCGATGGGATCTTTGTTTCCATCTCAGCCACAATCATGGGCTGCAGCGATTCGGGTTCATCTGCCGTCCCCGATTCGTCAGAGGCGAGGATATAAGAGGACGCCCCGAAGAGTTCAACAGGTTCGGCACGATCCTTGTGATGGTCCTTCAGGCGGCGCTTGTAGCGGCGCAGTTGGGTTTCCATCTTGTCGCAGCATGCCTCGAACGCTGCGTAGATTTCAGTGGCGTGGGCCCTGGCTTGGGCGGTCAGGCCCGTCGAAAGATGCACAGTGGTTTCGCATACATATTCATGCGCTGAACGGGAAAAGACGACGTTGGCGTCTGTCGGGCGCTGGGCATATTTGCCAACGACCTCGCCCAGCTCGGTCTGCACATGGGTCTGCAGGGCCGCGCCGATGTCGATCTGTTTTCCGCTGATTTGGTAACGCATGTGATCTCCTTCACAATTCACACCCATTCTGACGTTGCGTCGCGCAACATGCTTGTTTTTATCGGGTGGGGGATATCGACATTCTGATCGGTTGCCGCTGACCCGGCCCTTCACTGAAGGGACATCGAGATCCAGCCTGGAACCGAATAAATGCCATGCCCCAATTGAGACAAGAGCCGAGGGAAGAGTCAATCAAAACAGATGTGTATATACGCGATTTCCGCCATGCAACCGGCGCAAAATCCCGCAACCCTATGAAATTTTGAAGTTTTCGCCCAGATAAACCCGACGGACGTTTTCGTTTTCGACAACCTCGTCGGGCGTGCCGGACATCAGAACCTGACCGTCGTGCAGGATATAGGCGCGATCCACAATCTCCAGCGTTTCGCGGACGTTGTGATCAGTGATCAGAACCCCGATTCCGCGCTTTTTCAGATCCGCGACCAGATGCCGAATATCCCCCACGCTGATCGGGTCAACGCCCGCAAAGGGTTCATCCAGCAGCAGATATTTCGGATCCGCCGCCAGACAGCGCGCAATCTCGACCCGGCGGCGTTCACCGCCCGACAGGGCCAGCGCGGGTGCGCGGCGCAGGTGTTCGATCGAGAAATCCGACAACAGCTCTTCCAGCCGCTCTTTGCGGCGGTGGGCATGTTTGACTGTAATGTCCAGGACCGAGGCGATGTTGTCCTCGACGCTCATGCCGCGGAAGATCGACATTTCCTGCGGCAGATAGCCGATCCCCATCCGGGCACGGCGATACATCGGCAGGGTGGTCACATTCTGCCCGTCAATCGTCACCTTTCCGGCTTCGGGAAAGACCAGACCGGCCACGGAATAAAACGTCGTCGTCTTGCCCGACCCGTTCGGACCCAGCAACGCCACAACCTCGGACCGGTCCAGCGTCATCGAAACGTCGCGAATGACCGTCTTTTTCCGGTAGGATTTCCGCAGCTTTTCGATCCGCAGGCCCAAGCTGCCCTCTGCCACGGACAATTGGGGACGCACCATCAGTTGTTCCCCTGCTGCAGGATCGTCTTGACCCGACCCGTCATGGTCGCTGTACCTGTGGTCAGGTTCGCGTTCATCTGATCGCCGCTGATCACGCTGGGCCCTTGGGTCAGCAGCACATTGCCACGCATCACGATCACACCGCTGTCGATCGTGTATTCGGCCCAATCCCCTTCGGCTGCGTCGGGCGGGCTGACCAGAACCACATTCTCGGTCGCCTCCATCCGCTCAATCGCCGAGCGTTCATCATTGTAGATGACCAGAACCCGTTCAGCCGTTAGCCGCATTTCGCCCTGAATGACGATCACGTTGCCAATGAACTCGGCCGAGCCATCCTCTTGATTCACGTTCAGCGTTTCCGAGGTTACCTCGACCGGCAGGGACGGGTCCGCGCGCGTCGCGCCAAAGGCCACCTGCGCTTCTTGCGCGGTTGCAGAAACGGCACCTGTTACCAGAGCAAAACACAAAAGGACAAAACGAAAATCGAACACAGGTTATCTTTCTGCTTTTTGAGGCTCATACACCAGCTTCACGCCATCTGTAAAAAGAATATGGACCGGGCCGTCCGTTTTTTCAGTACCGAAAGTCATACCACCCGCCGAAAAATCGCCGATGGGGCCGGTTCCGTTGACCTGCCCGGGGCTGTCGCCCCGGATTTCATCAAGTGAAGTATTGAGCAGATCGGTCGTGACCTCGATCCCGTCAGCGGTGGTGATCAGCACATCGCCGACGAAGGTGGCCGTGCCCTTGTCCGGTCGGATCAGGCCTGAATTGGAGTCCAACGTGATGACCCGCCCGCTTAACAATACATAGCGACCGCTGAATTCCGTCGCAGTTGGAACCGCGCCTTCGGTCCCCTGCTTCGCTTTCGTGGCGATGATCCGCACGTCCTCGCCCTTGGTTGTGGTGCCGCGATAGTCCGGTTGGGTCACCACCTGATCGGCAAGGCGCGCATCGATATCCTGCTGGCTGAACGGGCCTGAGACCGTGGTTTCGATACTGCGGGACAAAAGGAAGACGGTAGACAGCATGATAATGGCCGCAAGCGGCAACAGAACCTTCAGGAACTGCACCATGCGGGAATAGCGGTCCACCTCAGCCTCTCCCTTACCCAAGCCCGACGCGCAGACAGTCGTGGATGTGCAACAGGCCTTGCGCCTGACCACCTGCGTCCGGATCTGCCACAAAAAGCGAGGTGATCTTGCGGTCATTCATGATCGCCACGGCTTCTTCCGCCAGAGAGCCCGGCGCGATGGTCATCGGGTCTGCGGTCATGACCTCTTCGGTGGTCTTGTCCAGCAAGCCGTCCATGTTACGACGCAAGTCACCATCCGTGACGATGCCCAGCAAGCGGCCCGCGTCATCCGTGACACCAACGACACCAAAGCTTTTCTGGCTCATGACCAGCAATGCCTCGCCCATCGGTGTCCCGACTGAGACCACCGGCATATCCGTGTGCATAAGGTCGCGCACCTTGCTGAGTTGCGCACCCAGTTTGCCGCCCGGATGGAAATCACGGAAGTTCTCGGGTTTGAAATCGCGATATTTCATCAGCGCAATCGCCAGCGCATCGCCCATCGCCAGTGTCAGCGTGGTCGAGATCGAGGGTACCATGCCAAACCCGCAAGCCTCGCCCAGCGAGGGGATCAGAAGATGCACATCGGCCTGTTTCATCAGCGTGCTTTGGGGCTTGCTGGACAGACCGATCAGAGGGATGCCGAACCGACGTGTGTAAACAAGCAAGTTCGCCAGCTCAGGCGCCTCACCCGAATTCGAGATCGCCAGAACCACATCCCCCTTCGAGACCATGCCCAGATCGCCATGGCTCGCCTCGGCGGGATGGACGAAATGGGCGGGCGTGCCAGTGCTGGCCAGAGTTGCCGCGATCTTGTGCCCGATATGGCCGGATTTCCCGATCCCGCTGACGATCAGACGGCCCGTGGCCTGCAGGATCATCTGTACGGCTTCAGCGAAATGTTCATCAAAACTGTCGGCCAGCACGTCCAGCGCGCGGGCTTCATCGGTGACAACCTGACGGGCGGTTTTCAGAAAAGATTCAGTGTCAGTCATGAGTGTGCAAAAATATCCGTTTCGGGCCAGCCAGCGAGGTCAAGCTTCGCACGCATCGGCAGAAAATCAAAACAGGCCTGCGCCATCTCGGTGCGGCCTTCGCGGGCAAGTCGCCCATCCAGCGCCTCGCGCAACTGGTGCAGATACAGAACATCGGATGCAGCATATTCCAGCTGAGCGTCGGTCAGCGTTTCCGCCCCCCAGTCGCTCATCTGCTGTTGCTTCGAGATATCGACGCCGATCAACTCCTGACACAGGTTTTTCAGCCCATGCCGGTCGGTATAAGTGCGCACAAGGCGGCTGGCGATCTTGGTGCAATAGACCGGCGCGGCCAAAGCGCCGAGCGCATGATACATCGCGGCAATGTCGAAACGCCCGAAATGAAACAGCTTCAGCACATCCGGATTTTCCAACATGGCGCACAGGTTCGGGGCCTCGGTCTGGCCTTTTTCGACCTGAACGATATGGCTGTTTCCATCCCCGCCGGACATCTGAATCACGCATAGGCGATCCCGATGCGGGTTCAGCCCCATGGTTTCACAATCAATGGCCACAATAGGCCCCAGATCCAGCCCGTCCGGCAGGTCGTTCTTATACAGGTGGTTCGCCACGGAAATGTCCTTTGTGCGGTCTCGACCCCGAGATAGGCGGTTTGGCCCACAAACTCAACGCCGTCCGTTTTCCTGGGTCTGCACGTCTTGTTATCCGCCTGAATTGCTGGATAGTCTGCCCTTATGGCAAACCAAACAAAGTGGCTGTGTTCCAAGGTCACCACGAACCGTCTCTGATCCATGTTCAGTATCCTGCAAAACCGCACCTATCGCCACCTTCTGGCGGCGCAAGTTGTTGCGCTGACGGGAACCGGGCTGGCAACGATTGCCTTGGGGTTGCTGGCTTATGATCTGGCCGGAGACGCCGCCGGGCTGGTTTTGGGTACTGCCCTGACCATCAAGATGGTGGCCTATGTTGTCGTGGCCCCGCTGGCCGCCGCCATTGCCGAACAGATCGACCGACGCAAGATGCTGGTGGTTCTGGACCTGGTCCGCGCCGCCGTTGCCCTCTGCCTGCCCTTCGTCTCCGAGATCTGGCAGGTCTATGTTCTGATTTTCGTCCTGCAATCGGCCTCTGCCGGGTTCACACCCACGTTTCAGGCCACGATCCCGGATGTTCTGACGGATGAGCGGGACTATACCCGCGCTTTGTCGCTGTCGCGGCTGGCTTACGATCTGGAAAGCCTGCTCAGCCCGATGCTGGCGGCCCTTCTGCTGCTGTTCGTCAGCTTTGACACCCTGTTTCTGGGCACCGGCCTTGGGTTTGTCGCCTCGGCCCTTCTGGTGGTGTCAGTCATATTGCCTTCGCCCAAACCGTCCGGGCGCACCGGCATCTACGACCGAACCACGCGGGGCATTCGTCTGTACCTGTCCACGACACGCTTGCGCGGCCTACTGGCGCTCAGCTGGTGCGCCGCCGCGCTCAGTTCGATGGTTATTGTGAACACCGTGGTGCTGGTGCGGTCCGATCTGGGACTGTCCGAAAGCGCAGTGGCCATTGCGCTGGCTGGCTTTGGCGGCGGGTCCATGCTGGCCGCGTTTGCCTTGCCCCCGCTGTTGGACCGGTTTCCGGATCGCCGCGTCATGCTAAGCGGCTCGACCATCGCAACATCGACCATGGCAGCGGCAGCCTTTGTTTCGATGTCAGACCTTTTGTCTTTGCCTGCCCTGACCACGCTTTGGGCCATCGCGGGCTTTGGATATTCGATGACCCTGACCCCCTCGGGCCGCTTATTGACCCGGTCTGCCGGCCCCGAGGATCGACCCGCCCTCTTTGCCGCACAATTCACCCTGTCGCACGCGTGCTGGCTGGTACTGTACCCAATGGCGGGCTGGTTGATGACCCGGTACGGCGCGACCACCGCATTGACGGGCATGACTTGCGCTGCCGTGCTGGGCCTGACGACTGCACTGATGATCTGGCCCCGGTCCGGCACCGCGCCAGCGACGCATAAACCTTGAGCGTCGCCATCGATTTGCTTTAAACCTGAGCGACCGCCTGCCGGAGACCCTATGGATCAGCTTGATCGCCATATCATCGCCGCCCTGCAACATAACGCGCGTGAATCGACCACAAATATCGCCGCCAAACTGGGCGTGGCGCGCACAACTGTGCACGAGCGGATCAAACGCATGGAAGACCGCGGCGTGATCGCAGGCTATTCGGTCATTCTGAACGCGCCCGAGGATGCGCCTCGTGTGCAGGTTGTTGTGCTGCTCGAAGTGCAGCAGAAGGAAACCACCCGCATCATCAAACGGCTGGAAACCTACCCCGAGGTCAAACGCTGCCTGTCGATCAATGGCGAGTTCGACCTGCTGCTTTCCGCCGAGGCCCCAAGGATCGAGGATCTGGATATTCTGGTCGATGATCTGGCCAAAATCCCCGGCGTGCTGCGCACCAATACCAGCGTCGTGTTCGGTCGGCGGATCGACCGAAAATGAACAGGCGATAACGCGCTGTAAACCAATGCGCGGCTAGCGTGACCGGGACAGATCAGAATCCCGGACCGGCAGAATGCCCTTTCGTTTAGTCGCGTTTTTTGTTTCCCTGATGCAGGTGTGGTTGGCACAGGCGGCGTTTGCCATGTCGGACGCGCGCACCGGCGATGTCTGCGATCAGGCCGCCCGCCGTGCCGCGCAGTCCGAAGATGTGCCGCTGGATGTATTGCGCGCCATAACGCGCGTTGAAACCGGGCGCACGCAGGGCGGGCATTTCATTCCCTGGCCGTGGACCATCAATGTCGAAGGGCACGGGTTCTGGTTCAACTCGGAAATCGAGGCCAAATCTTACGTGTTCGACATTTTCAAAGCGGGCAAGCGCAGCTTTGATGTCGGATGTTTCCAGATCAACTATCGCTGGCACGGCAAGGCGTTCCGATCTATCGACGCAATGTTCGACCCGGATGAAAACGCCACCTATGCGGCCCGGTTCCTGAAGGATTTGCACGCCGAGCTCGGCTCATGGTCCGCCGCCGCCGGGGCCTATCATTCCCGCACGCCCGAGCTGGCAAACGCCTATCAGGGCCGGTTCCAGACCGTCCTGGCGCAACTTGGCACCGCGCCTGAAACACAAACAGCCTTTGTGTCGCGTGACCCGTTCACCGGTTCCGCCGCCCCGCTGATCCCGCTGCAACCGACCCAGACCCCTCGGGGGTCGCTGGGCTCTCTGGTGCCTACCGGCGGGTCCGCCACCGCCTTTATCGCCTTCAATTAGGAGCGTTTCGTGCCCAAGATCGACGTCCGATCCCTGTTCTCGCCCACCGTATTGCTGGCGCTAGCACTGATGACCATCATCGTGATGATGATCTTGCCGATGCCCGCCTGGGTGCTGGATGTGGGGCTGGCCGCGTCTTTTGCGCTGGCCATTCTGATCTTTACCCTGACCCTGTTTATCGAGCGTCCGCTGGATTTCTCGTCCTTCCCGACGATCCTGCTTGCGTCGCTGATGTTGCGCCTGTCGCTGAACGTATCCTCGACCAAGCTGATCATCGGTCAGGGCCATACCGGCCCCAATGCCGCCGGGGATGTGATTGAAGGGTTCGCCAATTTCGTCATGGGCGGCAGTATCTTTCTGGGGCTGGTGGTGTTCGGCGTGCTGCTGATCGTGAACTTCATGGTCATCACCAAAGGCGCTGCCCGCATGGCCGAGGTCGGCGCGCGCTTTGCGCTGGACGGGATGCCCGGCAAGCAGCTGGCCATCGACAGCGACATGTCCGCCGGGGCCATCGACCACCAGCAGGCCAAGGAACGGCGCGAGCGGGAACAGCAGGAAACCACCTTTTTCGGCTCGCTCGATGGCGCGTCCAAATTCGTCAAGGGCGACGCGATTGCCGGGCTGCTGATCACGCTTTTGAACCTTGTCATGGGTCTGGTGATGGGCGTGATCGTGCACGGCATGCCGGTTGCCTCGGCGTTTGAGACCTATGCCATCCTGACTGTCGGCGATGGACTGGTCTCGCAGATTCCAGCCGTGATCATTTCGATTGCCTCGGCGTTGCTATTGGCGCGGGGCGGCACGCAGGGGGCAACCGACAACGCCATCTTCTCGCAACTGGGTAAACACCCCGCCGCGCTGGCAACCGTGGCCGTTCTGATGGTCCTGTTTGCGCTGGTGCCGGGCCTGCCGTTTTTGCCTTTCATTCTGGGGGCCGGCGTTCTGGGCTATGCCGCCTATCACGTCCACCGCACCCAAAAAGCCGCCGCGCTGGAACCCGAAACCCCATCGTCCGAGGTGGATGCACCCGTGTCTCAGGCCATCGGAGACATCCTGGATCTGGACGACGTACATCTGGAGTTTGCGCCCGATCTGGTCAGCATGGTGTTGAACCAGGGCACCGGGCTGGATGCGCGGATTGCCAATATGCGGACCTATGTCGCCTCGACCTTTGGTCTGATCCTGCCCGAGATTCGCCTGACCGACCGCGCCGACCTGCCAACCGGCACATATGTGATCAAGGTTCAGGGGGTAGAACAGGCGCGCGGGGTCCTGAACCCCGATCTGGTTCTGGCGCTGGTGCAGGACGGCTTTGACCTGCTGCCCGACGGCAACGACGTGACCGAGCCTGTCTACGGCGCGCCTGCCCGCTGGATTCTGCCCAAAGATCAGGAGGATGCAGCGCTGAGCGGGGCCACCATCGTCTCACCGCCTGAGATTCTGGCGACCCATCTGCTGGAGATCATAAAACAGAACTTCCCGCGCCTGCTGACGCTGAAATCCCTGCGCCGTCTGCTGTCCGAGATGACCCGCCTCAGCGATCCGGTCCGGGCGGAGGCCAATCGCAAACTGCTGGACGAATTGATCCCCGATAAGGTCCCGATCGACACGCTGCACGCCGTCCTGCGCCTGCTGCTGGACGAACGCGTCTCGATCAGAAACATGGCCCTGATCCTGGAAACCGTGGCCGAGGCACGGATGACCACCACACAGCCCGAAGGGATTTGCGAGATCGTTCGCCAGAGGCTTGGCTTCCAACTGGTCGCCGAGATGAAACGAGAGGACGGATCGATCCCGCTGATCCAACTTGCCCCGGAATGGGAGGATACGTTCGCCACCTACCAGATCGACGCCCCCAATGCCGGGCTGGATGTCGCGCTGCCGCCCAACCTGTTCAACAAACTGGCAGATGGCGTCGTGACCAGCGTGGCGAAATCGGCAGATAGCGGGCTGTTCCCGGCCATCGTCACCTCGACCCGCCGCCGCCGGTTGCTGCGCACGATCATGCAGGCGCGGGGCGTCGCCAACCCGGTCCTGTCGTTCGAGGAAATCGGGCTTGAGGCACGGCCGTCACTGGTCGGAACGGTTCCCGCGTGATCGCCCTGCCCCCGGAACTGCTGAACCAGATCGGCGTCAGCGTTTGGCATCTATTTGCCGTGTTTCTGCGTGTCTCGGCCTTTGTGTCGCTGCTGCCCGCGTTCGGCGAGCGCAGCATCCCGGTGCGCGTCAAACTGGGTCTTTCGATGGCCTTCACCCTGATAATCGCGCCCGCAATTGGCGCAGCTGAGCTGGCCGCCGGTTTCCCGCAGATGGTCCGGCTGGTGGGGACAGAGGTGTTGATCGGGATGGCCCTCGGCATTGGGTTACGATTGTTTGTGCTGGCCCTGCAAACCGCTGGGTCCATTGCAGCACAATCGACCTCGCTGTCGCAGCTTCTGGGCGGGGCCGCAGTCGATCCGATGCCAGCAATGGGGTATTTTCTGATGCTGGCCGGTCTGACGCTGGCCGTGATCATGGGACTGCACATCCGGGCCGCGCAATTTCTGATCCACAGCTACGCGATGTTCCCGATGGGGATGCTTCCGGCACCATCGGATCTGTCCCACTGGGGGGTGCAACAGATCGCGCACAGCTTCAGCCTGGCCTTTGCGCTGGCCACCCCGTTTGTGATCGCCTCGCTGATCTACAATCTGGCCCTTGGGGTGATCAACCGTGCCATGCCGCAGCTGATGGTGGCCTTCGTCGGCGCCCCTGCCATCACCTTTGCCGGGCTGTTCCTGCTGTTTGCCGGCGCACCGCTGATCCTGTCCGTCTGGTCAGACGCCCTGAACGCCTTCCTTCTCAACCCGACCGGGGAAAGGCCATGAGCGGACCTGACGACGACAGCGACAAATCCTTTGAACCCACCCCGCAAAAGCTGCAGAAAGCGCGCGAAAAGGGTGAGGTTGCGAAGTCCAGCGATCTGTCCGTGGTCGCGGGATATACCGGTCTGGTCATCGCGCTGCTGACGGCGGGGCAGCACACAGCCCAACATCTGGGCACGCTGTTTGTTGTGCTGATTGACCAGTCGGATGCGTTGTCTCAACTGGTCGCGACCGGGCCTGCTTCTGCGCCGGTTGCCGGGTTGCTTCGGGGCGCACTAGTGCCGGTCTCGATGCTTTTTGCACTGCCCGCCGCGGCGGTTTTGCTCAGTCTGATTGCCCAGCGCGCGCTGATCTTTGCACCCACCAAGCTGAAACCCAAGCTCTCGCGTATCTCGCTTGTGTCGAATGCAAAAAACAAATTCGGACGCGGCGGCCTGTTCGAATTTGCCAAGAGTTTTGCCAAGCTGCTGATCTATGGCACTTGCCTGGCCTTGTTCCTGAAGGCCAATCTGACCGAGATCATTTCGGCCAGCGCAGCACCTGCAAAATCGTCGATTCTGTTGATGATGAACCTGCTGTTTCGCTTTCTGTTCATCGTGATCGTCATTGCGCTGGCCATCGGTGTGATCGATTACCTTTGGCAATATGCCGAGCACATGCGCAAGAACCGCATGTCGCGCAAGGAAATCCAGGATGAGACCAAGGATGCCGAGGGCGATCCGCATGTCAAACAACAGCGCCGCCAACGTGCGCAGGACATTGCAACCAACCAGATGATGTCCGATGTGCCCAAGGCGGATGTGGTGATCGCCAACCCTACCCATTTCGCGGTCGCGCTTAAATGGTCCCGCGCCGCAGGTGCCGCCCCTGTCTGCGTTGCCAAGGGCGTGGATGAGGTGGCGGCGGCCATCCGATCCGCCGCCAGCGAGGGCGGGGTCCCGATCCACTCGGATCCGCCAACTGCACGCGCGCTGCACGCGACCGTCGAGATCGGTCAGGAAATCGCCGAAGAGCACTACCGCCCGGTCGCCGCCGCAATTCGATTTGCCGAGGCGATGCGCAAACGTGCAAAAGGTCAGATCAGATGAACCGAAAAAAAATGTCCGACCTGCAACGCGCCACTGATGCCGTGTATCAGAAAAACTATCAGACCCTGCGCCCGGTGATCGAGGCCGAAGCCCGCGTACAGCAGCAGCTTGCATCGCTGAACACACAGGTTGCAGAGGTGCGGCGCGACAGTGCCTCGGCCGAAGGGTATCAGGTCACCGGGACGGATTTTCTGTGGAACGGGTGGGAATCCGCAACCCGTCGCCAGTTGAACACCGACCTCGCCCGTCTGCGGGCGCAGAAACTAGCCGCGATCGAACAACTTCGGGCGGCGTTCGGACGGCAACAGGCGATCCGTTCAATCTCCGACCAGCTTCGACAAGAACATCGGCTGGCTCAGGTCAGAAAACAGTCAAATCAACAGTAGCCCCCGGGGCCCAATCGGATCGGGCCGGAGGTTCTTGGGTTCAGGTATCTTGCCGGTTCACGCTCATGATCAGAACTTGAGATACATCCGCACCAAGGTCCTTCTGTGCCACTTCCAGCAGCGCCTTGCGCAGGACGGTCAGGGTGTCCGATTCCGTGAAGATACCGTCAAAGCCGCCAGTATTGGCGTGATCGAACAGAACCTGCAAAAACCCGTCCCTCAGTTTCGGCTCGATGGCATAGAAGGTTTCGGTGATGGCAGGGTTCGCCTCAAGGCTTAGCGACATCGTCACCATGGCCGAGATCTGATCATCTTTCACCACCGGCACGACAAATTGCTTGGTCAGTTTCAGATACTCAAAACCACCCGCCTTGTCCCCTTTGTCGGATTTCTTATCGGCCTTTTGTTCTTTGGCCTCTGTCTTCTTTTCGTCCTTCGCATCAGACGCAACCTCAGGCGGTTTTTCAGGGGTCAGGAATTTCGCAGCACCAATACCGGCACCCAGACCAACCAACAGGAAAACGACTGGCAGCAACAGCTTCATCATGTGCGCACCTCAATACGGTAGAATCGAGTCGAGGATCTGCTGGCCAAGGCGCGGCTGCTGGACATCGGTGATTTGCCCGCGCCCACCGTAAGACACCCGCGCCGAGGCGATCTTGTCATACGTAATCTCATTCTTGCGCGAGATATCCTGCGGGCGGACGTAGCCGGCAACCAAAAGCTCTCGCAATTCGAAGTTCACGCGCAGTTCTTGTGAACCCGAGATCGAAAGAACCCCGTTTGGCAACACGTCCAGCACCGTGGCCGCGACCCGCAAAGTCAGCTTTTCGTTGCGCCGCACCGACCCCCGGCCCGAGCTTGAGGAATCCGACTCGATCCCGACTGCATCGTCCAGGGTCGCCCCCTCGGGCAGATGTTCTTCGGCCCGTTGCGGCAGCCCGAACAGGTTAGGGATCTCAAGGCTTTCCGAACCGGAGCGGGACCGGCTGGTGTTGTTGGAAAACTCGGCCTCTTCGTCCAGTTCGATCACAACGGTCAGAATATCGCCTTTCTTGATCGCCCGCTGATCGCCCAGCAGGGATTGCTGCCCGCCGCTCCATAGCGAGGATCTGTCGACCACCCGTTGCGTCTGTGTGTGAAGGGGCAGGCCCGGCCAAAGCATTGCCACCTGTTCCGGTGACTCCTCGTTCGGGGTGAAGCTTGGCGGTTTGCCCAGATGATCCAATCGACCGCAGGCGGAAAGCGCAAAGATCGTCAGCAGAAGGGGTTTTGACAGTCCAGTCATTATTTCACCTCGATTTGTCCGTCGGGCCGGATCAGGCCGGTGACCGTTGTGCGGGAGGACAGGTTCATGACGCGGATACGCTCACCCACCGCGCCGCGCCCCAGCGCCCGGCCTTCGGTGGAGATCGACAGGGGTTGGCGGTTGAACACCAGAACAACCAGATCATTGCGATCCACGATGGCAGGCGGGCCGACATCCACCGCGCGTACGGGGCGACCGGGATAAAGGGCGACGCGTGCCTCTAGCCCGATCAACGCGTCCGGATCACTGATGACGCCGGGCAAATCCGTCGCTTTCAATTCAAGGTCCGCAGCCGAGATCACCTCTTTCGCACGGATCGTGCGGGTCGGGACCACGATATCCGCCAATGCAGCCAAGGGTGCGCCCATCAGGCAAATCAGAAGCACCAACCGCATCACCGCACCTGCGTTGTCGCGCCCATCATCTGATCGACGGCGGTGATAACCTTGGCATTCATCTCATAGCCACGCTGCGCCTCGATCAACTCGGTCACTTCGCGCACGGCATCGACCGAGCTGTCTTCCAGATAGCCTTGTCGCAGCGTGCCCAACCCATCCTCACCGGGCAGGCCCAGGATCGGCGCGCCCGACGCTTCGGTTTCGCGGAACAGATTGCTGCCAATGGCCTCAAGCCCCTTGGCGTTCGAGAAGCTGGCCAGCGAGAATTCACCCAGCAATTGCCCTTCGGGCGTGTCGTCAAAATAGGCATAAACCTCGCCCGAGGCGTTGATCGAGATTGACCGGGCATCATCCGGGATCGTGATCTCTGGGGCCACGGCAAAGCCGTCCGAGGTCACGATCAGACCTTCGGCCGAGCGTTTCAGGCTGCCATCGCGCGTATAGGCGGACTGACCGTTGGGTAGCGCCACCTCCAGATAACCACGGCCTTCGATAGCCACGTCTAGATCGCTGCCCGTGGCCGACAGCGCACCCTGTGCCAGTTGCACTGTGACGGCAGCGGGCCGGACGCCAAGGCCCAATTGAATACCGGTCGGCAATACGGTTCCGTCCGATGCATTGACCGCGCCCGCGCGGGCCATCTGCTGATAATGCAGATCGGCAAATTCCGCACGGCGGGCATTGTAACCGGTGGTGTTCATGTTCGCGAGGTTGTTCGAGATCGTCTCGACCCGCATCTGCTGCGCGGTCATGCCAGTGGCTGCGATTTTCAAAGCACGCATTTCAAAAACTCCTTGTTCAGATCAGCGCATCAGCGCGTCGAGGGCCCCGCGTACGCGCTCATCCTCGGTTTCCAGAAAGCTTTGCCCCAGCTCATAGGCGCGCTGGATTTCGACCAGACGCGTGACCTGCTGGATTGCATTCACGTTCGAACCCTCAAGGAACCGATGCACGACCACGGGTTCATCGACGGCGTCGATCCCACCATCGGCACGGAACCGCGTGTTGCCTTCGCGGACCAGGGTCTCGGGGTCGTCCACCTGATAGACACCAATCTGGCCCAGAAGCTGCCCCTCGACACTCAGCGTGCCGTCTGCACCAACGTCGATCGAGGCCGCATCAGGCGGGATGAAAACGGGCGAGCCGTTGCTGTCCAGAACACGCGCGCCATCCATCGCCACCAGATCGCCCTGCGCGTTTGGAGTGAAAATGCCCGCGCGCGTCAGGCGATTTCCATCGGGGGTTTCGACCATGAAGAACCCCTCGCCTTCGATGGCGAAATCGAACTGCCCGCCGGTCTCGGTCAGGACGCCCTGTTGCAGGGATGTATTGCGCGCCTCGGCCCGGCTCATCGACAGGGACGGATTGCCTGGCATGTCGCGCACGAATTCCGAGAACACCAATCCTTGCGCGCGGTAACCGGTGGTGTTGGCATTGGCGATATTGTTCGCCACCAGCCGCATTTCATTCATCAGCCCGGATTGACGGGACAGGGTGACATAGGCGGTATCCATCAGCGACCTCCTGCGATCAGCGGCACCAGAGTGCCTGTGAAAAACGTGACAAGCGTCTGGGTCATGAAGCCCATCGAAATCCAGAACACGACGACAATGGCGATCAGTTTGGGAACGAAGGTCAGCGTCATTTCCTGCACCGAGGTCAGTGCCTGGAACAGGCCGACGATCAGACCCGACACCAGCGCCACAGCCAGAATCGGGACCGAGGTGATCACCGCGACCCACAGCGCCTGACGCACGATGTCGTAGAAAAGACCTTCGCTCAGCATCGTTCAGACCGGCATCCGCAGGATTTCCTGATAGGCTTCGACCACCTTGTTGCGCACTATAACGGCGGTTTCGACGGCCAATTCGGTCTGCGCCAGCGCCTGCACCAAGGCATGCGGATCGGCCTGTCCGGTCATCGCGGCCTGAGACATTTGCTCGCTGTGTTTCAGCGTTGCCGCAAAGTCCTGAAACGTCGCGCGCATCCCCTGCGCCATGCCGGCATGATCCGGGTCGGCCTGCGTTGCGGGGCGCGCGCCGGCATAGTTCTGTGCGGCGGTGAGTGATCGGATATCCATTCTGGCGTTCCTTTATTTCCGGAGTAATTCCATCAGCGACGACGACATCTTGCGCGTCTGGTCGAACATCTTGAGGTTGGCCTCGTAACTGCGCTGCGCCTCGCGCGCGTCGGCGATCTCGATCATCAGATCGACATTCGAGCCCAGATAATGACCGCTTTCATCCGCCATCGGATGGCTGGGGTCGTGAACGCGCTGCAGATCGCGGCGATCCAGTTGCACGCGCCCGGCCTGCACCATTGCCTTGCCATCCTTCTGCACCGTCTCGAACGGGACAGTTTTGCGCCGGTAGCCGGGCGTATCCGCGTTCGAGATATTCTCGGACACATGACGCAGCCGGGCCGCCTGCGCCCGCAGGGCACTGGCCGATGCGGTGAGAGAGTGGGAAAAATCGCTCATCTCCGATTAACCCCGACCCAAACTGGTCCGCAGAATGCCCATCGAGGACTTGTAGATCGTCAGCGCCCGGTCATGCTGCCGTTTGACGTCAACTGCTTTCAGCATTTCCTCTTCCAGCGACACACCGTTTCCATTGGGATCACCTTTCGGCTCAGTAGTGTATTCAGCCCAGTTTTGCCCGGTCATGCCGCCGTTCAGATGCCCCTGCCGGGTGGCCGTCATTTCGGCCCCGGACCCGGTGTTTTCGAATGCTGTTTGAAAGGCTTCGATATCGCGCGGCTGATAGCCCGGCGTATCTGCGTTGGCCATGTTGCGCGCGATGACGGCCTGCCGTTGCCCGGCATGGGTTGCCATTGCGTACGCTGTCTTAAAGACGTTCAGGTCATAGAACATCGGGGCTTCTCCCTCGATCAATTTCAATCAAGGCTTAACCCCGATTCCTTTAGAAACAGTTTTCAGAACTCAGTTGGAGAACCCACGATGTCAGATCTCGACCCGATGCTTCTGAAATGCGAATTCGACCGGATGGCCGCGACACGACATGTCGGGCTGGTGTCTGGGGTCGCGCAGGGCGTCATAGAAATCAGCGGTTTGACCCGACAGGCACGAATCGGGGATCTGCTGACGCTGAAACGTCGATCCGGCCCCGATCTGACGGGTGAGGTGCTGCATGTGGGCTCCGATCATATTCATATGATGCCCGGCGGCGCACCGGACGGGGTCAGCCTTGGGGACCGAGTGATTCTAACCCCCTCACCCGGTTTTGCGCCGGGGATGCATTGGCTGGGGCGGGTGATCGATCCGTTTGGTGCCCCGCTGGATGGCAAATCGCTGCTGGGCGGAACGCAGGAGAGGGACATCGTGCAAGCCCCGCCCCCGGCCGTAAATCGCAAGCCACTTGGCGCACGGATGGCGACCGGTCTGGCAGCGCTCAACACCATGCTGCCGATTGTGCGTGGGCAGCGGGTCGGATTGTTTGCGGGTTCCGGCGTCGGGAAATCCACCCTGTTGGCAACGCTGGCGCGGTCGATGCAGGCAGACGTTGTTGTCGTGGCACTGGTGGGTGAGCGCGGGCGCGAAGTGAATGAGTTTGTTACCGATGCCCTAGGGCCCGAGGCCATGAAACGCGCGGTCGTTGTGGCGGCCACATCCGACCAATCCGCATTGGCGCGGCGGCGTTGCGCGTGGTCGGCCATGGCCGTGGCCGAATACATGCGCGATCAGGGTCTGAACGTCCTGCTTCTGGCCGATTCCGTCACCCGCTTTGCCGAGGCGCATCGGGAAGTTGCCGTTGCGATGGGTGAGACCCCCTCGCTGCGCGGATTCCCACCATCGGTCACACCGCTGATTTCAAAGTTGTGCGAACGCGCCGGGCCGGGCACGCATGAACAGGGCGACATTACTGCGGTGTTCAGCGTTCTGGTCGCCGGATCGGATATGGACGAACCCATCGCCGACATCCTGCGCGGCGTGCTGGACGGCCATATCGTGCTGAGCCGCGAGATAGCCGAACGTGGCCGCTTTCCGGCGATTGATCTCAGCCGGTCGGTTTCGCGCAGTCTGCCGGGGGCCGCGACCGAGGCCGAGAATCAGATGATCGCCGAGGCCCGGAAACTGGTCGGCAGCTATGAGCAATCCGAGGTGATGATCAAAGCCGGGCTTTATACCGAAGGCTCTGATCCCCTGCTGGATCAGGCGGTCCGGGTACATGACGATCTGGATGGTTTCTTTGGCAAAACCGACCCCGAGGGGATTGATAACAGCTTCAACCGCCTGTCCCTGATCCTGCGCCGAGCGTCTGCTGGGCTGCCAAGGTAAGGTGAACTCTGTACAGTTTTAAGTGTTAAGCCCACCTTAAGACCTGCGCTGCTACCCCTGAGCTTGGGTGATAAAAAGGTGGTGGAGATGGGTGCGCAGACCAATGCGGCGCCAATCATCATCAAGAAGAAGCGTGTGTCAGGTGGCGATGGCCATCACGGTGGCGCGTGGAAGGTCGCGTATGCGGACTTTGTCACGGCCATGATGGCCTTCTTCATGTTGATGTGGCTGCTGAACGCAACGACCGAAACGCAACGCAAGGGGCTGGCGGATTACTTCTCGCCGACGATCCCGATCAGCCCCGATTCCGGTGGCGGTGACGGGGCCTTTGGCGGCGACAGCATGTTTTCGGAAAACACTCTGGTCTCGGACGGCAAGGGTGCGACCAACCGTTTTCCGACCGAGGCGCACAAGGCGCGCGGTACAACCGGCCTGGACGCGGATGGCGGCGGCAAAGGGGCGCAGCAGGATTTCTCGACGCTCGAAGCGCAGTTGCTGGGGCGTACCGGTGAAAGCGCGGTGTCGGACAAGCTGCTTAAGCACATTGTCACCCGCGTCACCGACGAAGGCCTGATTGTCGAACTGTTCGATACCGAGGATCAGCCGCTGTTCGAATCGGGCTCGGATACACCGACGCCGATCCTGCGGGCATTGAGTTTGCTCATCGCACGCGCCTCGGATCTGGTTACGAATTCCATTGCCGTGGAGGGGCATGTCGGCGCTTCGCCCGTCGTGCTGGCGCGTAATCCTGCCTGGGATCTGTCGACCTCGCGCGCGCAGGCGGTGCGTCAGATGCTGCAGGACAAAGGCGTTGTGGCACAGCGACTTGACCGGGTCACGGGACATGCCGATCGCAAGCTGCACAGTGATAACCCGATGGCCCCGCGCAACAATCGGATCGAGGTGATCTTTCTGCGCGGCCCCTAAAGGTAGGGCGCATTTTACCTGTTAGCGCGCTGTTAAGGGGCAGTGCGTTAGCTGTTGCATCAACGATTGACGCAACAGAAGGGCGTGCCGATGACAATTTCCTCTTCGCTGAATGCCGGTGTGGCGGCGTTGAGGGCCAATGCCAACAGGCTGGCCACCATATCCGACAATATCGCGAACTCTTCGACCTTCGGCTATAAACGGGTCGAGACGGATTTTCATTCGATGGTTACGTCCGGTCAGGGCGGCAGCTATTCCGCCGGTGGCGTCAGGACCACCAGCCAACGGCTGATCGATCAGCGTGGCTCGCTGGTGACGACCAACAATTCGACCGATCTGGCGGTGCGGGGGCGGGGGATGATCCCTGTGCGCCCAAGTTCGCAGATCGCGGGCGGATCGAACGAGATGCTGCTGACCACAACCGGGTCGTTCCGCACCAATGACGAAGGGTATCTTGTGACCGAAAGCGGCCTGGTGCTGCTGGGCTGGCGCGCGAATCCCGATGGGTCGATCCCAGCCGTACCGCGCGACACCCCCGCCGCGCTGGAGCCCGTGCAGCTGAGCGTCAATCAGCTGTCCGGCGCACCAACGACGCAGATGAACCTGCGCATGAACCTGCCTGCAACAGCGACCGATGCGGGCGCGCCCGGTGACGTGCAGCCCTTGTCGGTCGAATATTTCGACAATCTGGGCAAATCCGAAAGTGTCGATATTGAGCTGGTGCCGACGGTACCGGCCACCGGGTCCAGCAATGAATGGACGATGGTCCTGCGCGATTCGGCCTCGGGTGGCGCGGTGATCGGAGAGTACACGCTGACCTTCACCGACAGCCGCACCGCCGGAGGCACCCTCGCCAGCGTGACGACCGTTTCGGGCGGGGCCTATGATCCGACTACGGGCACCGTTGTCGTCAACGTCGCAGGTGGTCCGATGGAGGTGAATATCGGCCAGATCGGCGACGCCGATGGTATTACGCAGCTGTCCGATACCTTTGCACCGGTTTCGATCACACGCGATGGCTCGGCCGTGGGCACGATGACCAGTGTCGAGGTGGATGAAAACGGCTATGTCTTTGCGTTCTACGACACAGGTGTCAGCCGCCGGATGTTCCAGATCCCGCTGGCGGACGTTCCAAATCCCAACGGCCTGACCGCGCTGGACAGCCAGACCTATGCCCCATCGCGCGACAGCGGCACCTTTTTCCTTTGGAACGCAGGCGAAGGCCCGACCGGCAACCTGATTTCCTTCGCGCGCGAGGAATCCACCACCGATGTCGCGACCGAGCTGACCTCGTTGATCCAGACGCAGCGCGCCTATTCCTCGGGCGCGACCGTGATCCAGACGGTGGATGAGATGTTGCAGGAAACCACGAATATCAAACGGTAATCCGGGTTTCGGTGACGGGAAAGGTATGGCCTCATGAATATGTCGACAGCTTTGAACAATGCCTTGGGCGGGCTGACCGCAGCCAGTCGAGGGGCTGCGGTCGTGTCCGGCAATATCGCCAACGCGCTGACGCCCGGCTATGCACGCCGGTCTCTGGAACTGACCACAAGCCCGATCTCGGGCCATGGCGTGCGCGCCGCCGGTGTGGTTCGTCACGAGAATCCCGTTCTGACGGCCAACAGACGCGCAACGGACGCCGATCTGGCTCAACAAACGGCGCTTGCGGCGTTCCATACTCAGTTCGAACGCCTTGTTGGAACACCGGATGAGGCGACATCACTGGCCGCCCGTCTGTCTGCCTTTGACAGCAGCCTGATAACTGCGGCCAGCCTGCCGGACTCCGCGCAGCGTCTGGATCAGGCCGCCCGTGCCGGGGATGATCTGGCGCGCGAGCTCAATAGGGCCTCGGAAGGGGTGCGTCAGGCGCGATCGGATGCGGATCGCAGGATTGGCGCTCAGGTCGACAGCCTGAACGAGACGCTGCGGGACATCGAAGAGCTGAACGCCAAGATCCCCGCCATTCGCTATTCGGGTGGCGACATTGGCGCGTTGCTGGACCAGCGACAGGTGCTGATTGATCAGGTCAACGATCTGATCCCGGTGAACGTGATCCCGCGCGACAACGATCAGGTCTCGCTCTATTCAGATGGCGGGCTGATCCTGCTGGAAGGCAAGGCGGCAGAGTTCGCCTTTACCACCACGGGCGAGACAAAGCCGCATATGACCGTGGCAAACGGGCTGCTCTCGGGGCTGGAAATGAACGGCAACCCGGTGCGCACAGGCGGTGACGCGGCGCAGATACGAGGCGGCACCTTGGCGGCACAGTTTGCCATCCGGGATGATCTGGCCGTTGAGGCGCAGCTACAGCTGGACACCGTCGCGCGCGACCTGATCGAACGGTACGAAACGCCGGGGCTGGACCCAACCGTAGCCGCAACCGATCCGGGCCTGTTCACTGACGATGGAAACCGGTTCGATGCAACGATGGTGACAGGGCTGGCCTCTCGCATATCATTGAACGCAATCGTGGACCCGGATGCAGGCGGCGACAGTTGGAGGCTGCGCGCGGGTCTGGGTGCCGCAACACCGGGTAATCCGGGCGATTCATCGCAATTGCAGGCCTTTGGCACCGTGCTGAATGATGCCCGGCCTGTTCCCGGCGCGTTGTTCGGAACCGGCAATATGCGCGCCGCCGAAGTGACCCAAGCACTGCTGTCCGAAGCTGGCGCAAACGCCCATCGCGCCGATCAGCGCCGCGCTTTCGCCAATGGCGCGCAGCAACAGATGGCGCAGATCGAGGCTGAACAAGGTGTTGATACCGATCAGGAACTGCAACGCCTGATGCAGATCGAACAGATCTATTCCGCAAATGCTCGGGTCATCACCGTCGTTGATGAGCTTATGGAAACACTGCTGAGGTTATGACAATGAACTTGACCGCTATAGGCGATCTGGCGCGCGGCATGACCCTGCGCAGCCGCGCCAC
The DNA here is from genome assembly GCF_056538425.1 of Ruegeria sp. BG5. NCBI lineage: Bacteria > Pseudomonadati > Pseudomonadota > Alphaproteobacteria > Rhodobacterales > Roseobacteraceae > Ruegeria > Ruegeria sp. BG5. The sequence continues at coordinate 69,596 of NZ_JBQFTC010000008.1, forward strand.
CGAGATCAAAACCCAGATCGAAACCCTGTCCCACGAGATGTCGACCGGCAAGGTGCAGGATATCTCGGGGCATCTGGGGGGCGATTATTCCCATCTTCTGGATCTGGACCGCAGCCTTGCCCGGCTGGACGCCTTCAAGATCGCCACGACCGAGGCCGGGCTGTTCACCGATGTGATGCAGCAAAGCCTGGACACGTTTGATACGTCCTTGGCCGAGGTATCCGCCACGCTGTTGGCCTTTGGTACGGCCAATCAGACGGTCACGCACGAACAGGCCTCGGTTCAGGCCCGGAATGAGCTGGACACGATGATGTCGGCCTTGAACACACGGGTTGCCGGGCGCAGCCTGTATGCCGGAAATGCAACCGACATCTCACCTTTGGCATCCGCCGAAACCTTGCTGGCCGCACTGGAAACCGAGCTTTCAGGCCTCACCACCATGACCGATATCCGCACCGCAGCCGAGGATTGGTTCAACGACCCCGCAGGGTTCGATGCCGTGATCTACCAAGGATCGGACACCCCCCTCGCCCCCATGCAGATTGCCGAGAATGAGCGGATCACCCTCCCGATCACCGCCACCGACCCAACGTTCAAGGCCGCGCTGCGGGATACGGCCCTGGCCGCACTGGCGTCCGAGGATGCGCTGGCCTGGTCGCCGACCCTGCGCACCAGCATGTTCACGCAGCTGGGTGTCGATCTGGCCAACGCCAAGGACGAAACGGTGAAACTCCGGGCCGAAGTGGGCGCGGCCGAGGCACGGGTGGAGCAGGCGGCCACGCGCAACGCCTCGGCGCGCGTCAGTCTGGAATACAGCCGCAACGCGTTGATCGAGGCAGACCCGTATGAAACGGCAGCGCAGTTGCAAACCGTGCAGTTCCAACTGGAAAGCCTCTATTCGGTCACTGTGCGCAACGCCAACCTGTCGCTGGTAAACTTCCTGAGATGAGAGTTCTTGTTTTCCTTCTGATACTGCTTCTGCCCGGTTTCGCCTCTGCCGGGGCAATCCGCCTGAAGGACCTGGTGGATTTCGACGGTGTGCGCGGCAACGATCTGGTTGGCTACGGTCTGGTTGTTGGTCTGAATGGCACCGGGGACGGTCTGCGCAACTCGCCCTTCACCGAAGAGATCATGTCGAACATCCTTGAACGGCTGGGCGTGAATGTCACGGGTGAGGATTTTCGGCCCAAGAATGTGGCCGCCGTGCTGGTGACCGCCAGCCTACCGCCCTTTGCCCGCGTCGGGGGGCAGATTGACGTCACCGTTTCTGCGATTGGCGATTCCAACAGTCTTTTGGGCGGCACCCTGATCATGACCCCTCTGAACGCGGCGGATGGTCAGATTTACGCCGTAGCGCAGGGCACGGTTCTGGCAGGCGGCGCCGTGGCGGAAGGCGATGCGGCATCTGTCGTGCAAGGGGTTCCAACCTCCGGCGTGATCCCATCGGGCGCACGGGTCGAGCGTGAGATTGACTTCGACCTTTCAACCCTGACCCAGATGCGCCTTGCCCTGCGTGAGCCGGATTTCACCACCGCCGGACGGATCGAGGCCGCCATCAACACGGAATTCAATCGCGCCGTGGCAATCATGCGCGACTCGGGGACGGTCGAGTTGAACATTGCGGCGACGCAATCTGTCTCAACCGCGCATGCCCTTGGTCGGATCGAAAACATCCTTGTCGAACCGGAAACCAAGGCGCGGGTTGTTGTCGATCAACGGTCCGGCACGATTGTCATGGGGCAGGAGGTTCGCATTTCGCGCGTGGCGGTGTCGCAGGGTAACCTGACCCTGACGGTCGAAGAGGCACCGATTGCCGTGCAACCCAACCCCTTCGCCCGAGGTGAAACTGTCGTGGTCCCGCGTACCGTTGCTGGCATCGAAGAAGAGGGCACCGGTCTGGCCGAGATACCTGAAGCCACCACATTGTCCGAGGTCGTGGCCGGGCTGAACGCCCTTGGCGTCTCGCCCCGCGACATGATCGACATTCTGAAAACGATCAAGGCCGCCGGGGCGCTTCATGCGGAATTCATAGTACGCTGAGGTGGCCTATTTCGATTTCCAGCTGTCCAGCCAGCGGCGGAAGCCGTTGCGCCTTTCCTCGATCGCATCACCAGCGGCATAGAGGCTGTCTTCGACATTTTCCAGCATCGGGTCGATGCGACGCTGGCGGAACCTGCGCCAGCGTACCCAGATCGCCCAGAGCATGGCGAAGAAGAAGGTCAGGAAAATGATGTTGAACCACGGGATCAGGCGCACATCCGGCCCGTCCACATGCTTGATGGAGACCGCATTGGGAAAGATCGACATGAACTCGTTCCGCCAGCCGTAATGCGTGACCGCCACCCAATCCGGGTCCGCTTTATCAGATATCGCGTCATTCGCTTCGGTATACAGGTTTGCCGTGTCGAACTTGAAATAGGGCGGCCAGCCCCAGCTGGTATCCTCGTTCCGGTAGACAATCGGCTTGCCATTGGCGCGCACGGCCTGAATGAACTGCACATCGCGGTTCGACAGGCTGGTGGATTGATCATCTGGCTCGGACCAGAAGATACGGGTCCAGTCGTTCAGGTCCTGCCGCTCTTCGTATGTGTTTACGATCCGCACGATATCGCGCTGCGGCAGAGAGTATTGCAGGACCACCGCAATCGTGCCCCAGAAGATGATGATCAATGCCCATTTCAAATAGGCCATGCCCTAACCCTCACATATAATTCACAATATAGATCAGCACGCCGATTGCCACCCAAGGCACGACATAAACGCCCAGGATCAGTTTGCGCCGGAACGAATTGTCGTAGACGTGCAGACCGCGTTCCACAAAGGCCTGTTTGTTGCCGCGCTTGCCCTTTTCGTCCCACCAACTTTCCAGCTTGCGGCGGCGTGCATTGCGCGAATAGAGCGACAGCGCAACATAGGCAACCGTCTGGATCACCAGCAGGATCAGAAACAGGCGCATCGCTCCGAACATCTCAGCCCTTCCTCACCGATCCCCAGGGCCCGACCCGCGCGATCACTGCCTCGCTGATCCGATCTTCGCCGGACATATCCGGCTCATGCCCGAACATGGCCGCGCGGGCCCCGGCCTTGTCCACCTGATACTCGCGCGCGAGGAAGTCGGCAACATAGGCTTTCTTGGCCTCGGGCCACGTCTTATACGTGCTGTAGAACAGCTCTTTATGGCAGATGAACATCTGGCGCGGGTCCAGTGGGGCCAGTTCCGACAATAGCATATTCACAAGGTCCCGGTTTGGCGTATCGGCGGCCCGCAGTGTGTAGAAATAGGCCGGATGGTCCGAGGTGATGCGCGGCCATGGCCCGCCATCCGTCGCCCAGCGCAGCAGTTGCGCCAGACCGTGATACGCCTCGGGCAGGCGATCCGAATGATTGCGCGCCAGACGTCGCATGTCGCTGCGATCCAGCCCGGTCAGATCGACATCGGCATCTGCGGCGGCGGCGATGGTCAGGAAATCCATCTTCTGTTGCAGGATCGCAGCGGCATCCACACTGCGCGCCTTGACGATGGGTTCAACCAGATCGTTGTAGTCGAGGAACTTCGCAATCTGGTTTCGTTGCGAAGGGCCAAAGACATATTTGATCGGCAGGTCGTCTGGTTTTTCGCCCATGCAAATCGCCGCTGGGTGATCCAGATCCGGGAACAGGTAGAGCCCGCCAAAATGCGCCGTCCAGAAGTTGCGCTGTTCAAACGCAGTATGGCGCAGGCGGACGGGGTTGCGAGTGACGTCGCCGGTTTCCTTGGCCGTCTCGATCATTTTTGCGATCAGCACATCGTCAAACCAGGCGTCTTCTTCGGTTTTGAACCGCTCAACCATCCCCGCCAGTTGCTGCGCCTTGCGCAGGGTGCCCCCGGCAGTGTCAGCCTCAATCTCGATCTTACGCAGGTTCAGCAGATCGCCCGGCGTGGTGAGTTTGATGACCGAGTTCACCAGCTCTCCGGCCACCGCATCGGTGGCGGTCAGGGCGAACAGCTGCGCCTCGTTCATTTCGATGAACTCACGCAGGATATCGCGCGAGGTTGAGAATTTGACGTTCAGCAAAGGCGCGCGTTTCTGCTCGGTCGTCAGCAGGATGAACTGCCGGTTGACCCCGTTGGGGTTGAGGTAAAGCTCATCCTCCAGCTCAATCCCCACCTCCGGCGAATAGCCCGAGATATCGACATGGAAATCCGTCAGCGCCGTGGTCTTGCCCGCCAGATGCTGCAGCGCGCGGTTATACCGCTCGACTAAGGCCGGGCTGGAGATGTGGACAAGGTTGCCGAACATCAGGCCTTTTTCGATGAGGCGGATCATTAGTCTATCCCAACTGGCTTAATCGAACCATTCTTTGCCACTTTGAAAATAAATGGTGCTTCGCTGCGGTTAGTCACCTCTATTACCCTCTCGTGAACCTTTATGAAGGAGCAGAGGGTTCGCCAAAGGCCGGAGTTCGCATCAGGGAAATAGAAACATCGAACACCATGTTGTCTCACAGCAGCCATTTCATGTTCGATCAGGTGGAACTTGACATCTTGCGTTAAAACAACCCAGTTTTTCTGCGCGACAATTTCCATCCATTCATCATCTGGCATATCGTGGCGAAAACCCTCGCCTTGATGCCAACGAATGCCAACCGGCGGCCTAAGCTTAGAAAGCGCATTAGGTAACCGCTTGCCAAAATTTCTATCAAAATAAAGAGTTAATTCAGCCATCGTGCAATTCTAGGGTCACTTCCTTCCATGCCTTCGAACAGCAAAGCGTCAACCACTTGAAGTTCCGACAGTGAAAAATCTTCTGCAATCTCGTCTACTTCTTCTCCAGAAGCCCAGCGTGATTTAATGATGCTAGTTTTGACACCGCGAATCTGAGGGGCACCGAATGCAAGCCTTGGATCAATCTCAATTTGCTTGTCCTCACCAGCGACCTTCCAAGCGATGACAGCGCCTTCGTCGTCGTAGTTGAATTCTTTGAAACGAGAAGACAGCATTTCGGTCCAGATGTATTGGCCTTGATGATTTGCTGCGAGGACTTTGTCTGTGAGGACTCGGCCAACAGCGCCTTCTATATCACTCAAGACGTCTGCACCGTCAGTCTTGAAGCGAAGTTGCGCAAATGGATAGTCCAGTCCTGTGGTCTCTTTGAAATACTTCCGTGCTCGCTCTATTTCCGGGAGTTTCACACCCAGTTTTCGCATCTCGGCCACCACGGCAACTTCAATTAGTTGTAGGAACGATAAACCTTCCTTTGCCTTTCTCGAACTCAAAACAGATGAGGACTTTGCACCCTTTTTCTTGTGCCACGCAGCCACAGTTTGAGGGGAGATCTTGGCATAAGATGCGGCTTCACCAATCCGGTATGACGGAATGATGAGCCTATCTTTCCACATCTGATGTGTACCAATTCCCATTAATCAAATGCCTTTCATGGCTTAGGTAGTAGTAGTAACCCCAACATTGCAAGGAATCATCACCCCTTCCCCTCCAAGTACCTTCTCTTGGCCTCGTCCATCCGGCCCATCTCACGCACGGCGTTTTCGATGGCGACCTCGTCGCTCTTGTCGGCATAGCGGAATTCGCTGTCGGCGTAGCGGTTGATCTCTTGCATCACCATGTCCACCGTGATCGGCTGGCGCAGGTCCTCGATCATGGCCTTCTTGGTGTCGTAGTCCCGGAACAGGAACAGGTCGGGGTTTTCCATCCACTCGTCGGGCAGTTCGAAATCCATCGCGCGGACCTTGACCGCGTCGGTGATGTTCTTGATCGCGCGACCGGTAAAGCGCTCATCCGCGGCCTGAATCGCCTTAAGGTAGGTGCCCAGCTTGGCGATGGTGTCCATCTGGCCGATCTGACCGGAGACCCGGTCATAGACCTGCAACAGCGCGTCCTCATGCGGGCGGGAGTGGCTTTCGAAACTGGCGGCGACGGCCTTTTTGATCTCCTGCGCGGCATAGGCGTCGTGTTGGCCCAAGGGTATGTCATGGTTGCGGCCCATCAGCAGGTGCAGGATGTCGATGTAGTCCTCGCGTGTTTGCGGCCCGTCCACCAGGAACCGCGCGCCTGCCCGCTGGCGCAGGGCGTCGTCCACATTCTCGGGGTAGTTCGAGAACATGCCAAAGGTGCAGTTGCCGCGCACGACGGTGTTGGCACCCGCAAAGCTCTCCATCAGCACGGCGGTGATTTCCAGTTGACCGGCTGACGACTGGCGGGCGCCACGTTTGCCCGCCAGTTGGTCGATATCGTCGATGGTGCCGAAGCCGATGACCGAGGGGTCGATGATCGTGTTGATAAAGGCCTTGGCGTTCTGGCCGGATTTGCCCTGATAGCTGTCGATATTGTCGGTGCTCAGGTTCTGATAGCGGAACGGATAGCCTGCGTTCTGGCAATAGTCGTTGATCAGCCCGGCCATCATCTGGATCAGGGTGGTCTTGCCGGTGCCCGGTTTGCCGTCGCCCATGAAGGTAAAGATGAACCCGCCGAGTTCCGCGAACGGGTTCAGGCGACGGTCGAAATCATAGGCCATCAGCATTTTGGCCAGCTTCATCGCCTGATACTTGGCGATATGGTTGCCGACCACCTCGTTCGGTTTCTTGAACGTCATGGTCAGGGTGGTGGATTTGGCCTTTGAGGCGGGTTCAAAGCCCCGGATCGTCAGATCATCAGCCTCAATATGCCAGGCGGCGTTCTGGAACGGGGCCAGATGACCTGCGGTCTGGGCACGCAGGGCGGCCTTATCCATCAATTGCTCGGCATAGGCACTGGTTGCGGCGATCAGGTGGGTATCGTCGGGGGCGTGTTTGGCAAGGGTCTGGTCCAGCTCCCACAAAGCGCCATGCAGGGCGAGCTGGCCATTGTCGGTCAGAACCTCTTCGACCTCACCAATATCGACGGTGGTTTCGCCCAGATGCGAGGACATCAGATAAGCCAGCGCATTGCCGAACACGTGCGACGTAATCAGAGCCTCGGCCGTCAGCAATTCCGAGAATTCCGTCTTGCGGGCGGCATGCAAATCCCCGGCCAAATTCGCCCGCTTCAGATCAGCCAGCGGGGTCTGTTCCGCATAGGCCTCGGCCACGGCCAAAGCGATGGCAATGGCGCGTCGGATCGCCTGCTGAGTGGTCGCCTGCGGCGGAGAGACCAGCGTATCGCCATCATCCGAGGCCTCAATCCGTTCGACCAGATGCACGCCATCGGCCCGCACGGTGCGCCGCGTCACCAGTCCCGGCGTCGTGGAGCGAAACCGCCGCCCCGTTGACACGCCCGGAGACCGCTCAACGGCGGCCTCAACCGCCTTGGCAATCCGCGGCGCATGTTCGAACCCGTTCAGCAAGGCAGTCGCTGCCGGATAGTGCTTGCGAATATCCGCCTCGCGTAATTCCATCTGATCTGACGTCAAACTCATTTCATAACAGCCCTTGCTTCATCTTTTCTAAAATACTCCCGCCGGAGGCAAAAATTCTAATACCGCAACACCTGCCCCGACTTGCTGACCACAAACTTGCGCACATCGGCAAAACCCGGCGGGTTGCGCTCGGCCAGCACCTGAAAGGGTCGCTGAGGCAGGATGATCGAGCGTTGCGTGCGCGTCGCCCCGGTCTCGGCCCCCTGACCGCCGAACGGGTCCAGCGCAAAGACCTCGCGCTCGACGGTGGAAAACCACCCGGCGCGCTCCTCGATCACGTCCTCGCTCTCCAACTCTTCCATGGTCCAGGCCAGCGCCCAATCCTGCCCCTGCGGAGATTGCGCGTCCTCCAGCACCTGCCGCAGCGGGCCGGATTGCTCGGTATAGGCCGAGGAATACATCGGCCCCACATGAATGCGGCGCATGTGTTTGGGGTGCAGGTCGTCGAAATCCTGATCAAAGCCCTTGGCGATGGTCACCAGTTTCAGCCCGCCTAAGGATTGCGCCATCAGATGCGCCTGCACCTCGGGCCAGCGGCGCTGGTCTTTGGGCAGGGCCGTCTTGCCGCTGTCCTCCAACTGCATCAGGTAAATGACCGGCAGGTTGATCTGGCTGTCATAGACCGCCCAGTGGATCAGGAATTTGCGCCGCTCGCCCTCGGTCCCGATCCAGTGACATTCGGGATCGTTGCGCGCCCAGAACAGCTCTCCCTTCAACAATTCCTCGTAATAGAGCCTTTGCGATAGCGCGAATTGCAGCTTGGTGGGGATATCCCGGTCGCCAATGATCGTCCGCACCATGTCGGTTTTCAGGTCGTCCTCCGAGGGCATATTCGCCAGATGCACCTGCGCCTGCTGCGCGTCGTTGGCCATGGTCAGCAACTCGGCCGCCACCGGAAAGCCGCTGTCGCGCTTGTCCATGGCGAGGCTGCCAAAGAACCGCCCGGTATCGCGCCCGACCAGCAGGTATTTCATGGAAAGCGCACGGAAAGTGTACAGCAGCCCCGAGAGGTAACGCGACACGATCCGCACCTCTTGCTTGCTGATCGCGCCTTCGGCCTCCATCGTCGCGGCCACGCGCAGGAGGTGGACGGTGATCACCTCGAATTTGCGGAAATAGCGGCGCGAGGCGAAGGTGTCGGTCAGGCCGACATGGTCTTGGGTGGGGTTAGTCATTTGCGTCTCTTAGCAGGATCTCAAATTCTGAAATCACTGCCCTTTACCCTTGGCGGAACGCACTCTTCCGAATGCATCAAGTTCAAAGAAGCTAAAGAGCATATTGGCCTCCGATTGGCGCACATTGAAGAATTGTGGATCGCGGCTCCGAATAGTGTGAGCAGCCATGGAGAAAAGCGCGCGGGCAAGAATCCCGAAACAACCGACCAAAACAAACAGAAAAACAAGAAAGAGTGCCGCGAACATAATCCCGTTCATGTCATCTTGAAGCGTGAAGCGAAATGGCGCGTCTGTACCAATGTCCGCCAACGAAACACTTCGTCCAGAGAAAAACGAGACCAGTCTTCCTGCAACCGCGATCAAGATGCCCAAGAAACCAAATCTGCGAAAAACTCTCCAACTCCACATAAGGGCCTAACCCCCATACAAATTCTTATCATGCTTCTCGACAATCGAAGCAAACCGACGGGCAAAGCGTTCGTCGGCCTTGGCCTTTTTCTCCAGCACATCGCGGGCAAAGACCATGTGGTCCTCATGCGCCTCAAGCATGTCGGCCATTTTCTGGTTGGTCGCGGTGCCGATGGCGGCCATCGCCGTCTGTGCCTCTTGGTCGGTCTGCACGCCGATCTCGTTGATACGGTGGGCCACGTCCTGCTGCTGCGCGGTTTTAAGTGATTTGGTCAGAGCGTCATACAGCACCACGCGCTGTTGCGTGTCCGTCTGCAGCTTGTTGATCAGCACCATCTGCGTCGCCGCCTGGTTCTGCAGTGAATCGACCCAGGTTTTGCCCTTTTCGATGTAGCGCTCAAGCGTCTGCGACTTGGCCAGCTTGACCTGTTCCTCCTGAACCTTTGCGTTGTATTGCTTGTTCAACTCGGCCAGTTCGGTTTCCAACTGGGTCCGCGCGGCGGCGTCCTGTTCGACGCTGATCTTGTTTTCCAAAGTGATAATCGTGGGGTCCATGCCCTGAATCTCGGCGCGCAGAGCCTCCAACTCGGCCACGGTCGCTTCGCGATCATCCAGCGTGACGGTCAGGTTCTCCTCGACCTTCACACGCTGTTCTTCCAGCACGGCCAGTTGCCCTTCCAGCAGCTTCACGATCACGTCCGATTTGGCGATCAGATCCTGCAGCTTGTCGTCGATATTGGCGGTGCGCATCCGCTCCTGCCGCATCGACTCGGATTTGCCTTTCGAGAACACGCCCACAAAGCTCTCCCACCCGGTTTTCGAGCGCAATTCGTCGAAATCCTTGGAAAACGCACTGGTCACGTCGTCCAGACCCATGATCAGCTCGGCGATATTGGCGTTCATCACTTCTGTATGAGCGTGCACATCTTCAAGCGTGGCGTTTTCGATGTCGATATCCGCCTCGGCGGTGCCAATCTTGGCACGGGCGGCTTCAATGCGCGAGGTCAGGCCTTCGATCTGCGATTGCGACTCGCGCACCTTGGTCTGAGTTTCCTGAATCAACGCCTCAAACTGCTGGTTCGACATCTTGCTATCCCTTTTTCCTTATATACCCAATAAGATAGGGAATGTTACGGTCATTTACATCCCCTTAACGTCCAAAATCCCGGAAACTTTGGCAAACTCGCACCCGAATTGAAAGGCAAGCAGGCGCAACCAGACGGTGAACACGGCACTGCGGCGCAGCTGCAACGCTATGCCCGACCGAAAGGAACGCCAACTGGGATGATCCGCCCGCCACAGTGGCCATAGACAAAGCCCGCAACACCTGTTTGGGTGCGCGCAAACCATATCTGCCGGAGGCTAACCTATGCTGGACGCAACAACCGATCTGAAATCCCTGCTCAAGAACCCCGATCTTCTGGCGACCAAGGCCTATATCGGCGGTCAGTGGGTGGATGGCGACAATGGCACCTTCACCGTGACCAACCCTGCGCGGGGCGATGTGGTCGCCGAGGTGGCCGATGTCAGCCGCGCGCAGGTGGCGGGTGCAATTGCGCAGGCCGAGGCGGCACAAAAGGAATGGGCCAAGCTGACCGGCAAAGAACGCGCGGCAATCCTGCGGCGCTGGTACGATCTGATGATGGAAAACGCCGAGGATCTGGGCAAGATCCTGACCGCCGAACAGGGCAAACCGCTGGCCGAAGCGGTGGGCGAGATCGCCTATGGCGCGTCTTTCATCGAGTTCTTCGGGGAAGAAGCCAAGCGCATCTATGGCGAGACGATCCCGGGCCACCAGCGCGACAAGCGGATCATGGTGATGAAGCAGCCCATTGGCGTGGCGGCCTCGATCACCCCGTGGAACTTCCCCAACGCGATGATCACCCGCAAGGCCGGGCCTGCGCTGGCTGCGGGCTGTGCCTTTGTTGCGCGCCCAGCCAAAGAAACGCCTCTGTCCGCGATCGTTCTGGCGGTTCTGGCGGAACAGGCGGGCATCCCGGCGGGCGTGTTCAACGTGGTGCCATCGTCGCGCGCCAGTGAGATTGGCAAGGAGTTCTGCGAAAACCCCGGTGTGCGCAAGCTGACCTTTACCGGTTCGACCGAGGTGGGGCGCATCCTGCTGAAACAGGCCGCCGATCAGGTCATGAAATGCTCGATGGAGCTGGGCGGCAACGCGCCGTTCATCGTGTTCGACGACACGGATCTGGATGCGGCTGTCGAAGGCGCGATGCTGTGCAAGTTCCGCAACAACGGTCAGACCTGCGTTTGTGCCAACCGTATCTACGTTCAGGCCGGTGTTTACGACGCATTCGCAGCCAAGCTGAAGGCCGCAGTCGAAGCGCTGAAGATTGGCGATGGCCTGACCGAGGGCACCACAACCGGCCCGCTGATCAACGCCGAAGCTGTCGAGAAGGTCAAAGAGCATATCGAGGACGTCACATCCAAAGGCGGTGCGGTGCTGACCGGCGGTCTGCCCCATGATCTGGGCGGCACCTTCTTCCAGCCGACCATCGTGACCGGCGTAACGCAGGACATGATGGTGGCGCAGGACGAAACCTTTGGCCCGCTGGCCCCGCTGTTCAAGTTCGAAGACGAAGATGACGTGATCGCAATGGCCAATGACACAATCTTCGGTCTGGCCTCGTATTTCTACGCCAAGGACCTGAGCCGCGTTTACAAAGTGGCCGAGGCGCTGGAATACGGCATCGTCGGCGTGAACACTGGCATCATCTCGACCGAGCTTGGCCCGTTCGGCGGCGTCAAACAATCCGGTCTGGGCCGCGAAGGCAGCCATCACGGCATGGAAGACTATCTTGAAATGAAATACGTCTGCCTGTCGGTCTGATCCAATCCGGCCATCGCCTTCGGGCGGTGGCCGACCCGGATGCGCTTGTCATCAAACTGAATCGAAATCGTCACAATACCGCAATGAACCGGGGTCATCCCTCTGGCGACCAACCCAGAGAGGATCCCAACCGATGTCATTGCGCTGTGTCTGCCTGACATCTGCCCTTGCCCTGACTGCCGGTCAGGCCATGGCAGAGATGAATTTCAACCGAATTGCGTCTTTCCCCGTCGTCAAGAACATGGCCGAAGGGGCCGATACCACTCGCGAAACCTCGCCCGAGATCATCGCGGCCACTGCGGATGGCATGACGCTGGTCTATACCGACAGCCCGTTGGGCGTGATCGGCATGATCGACATCAGCGACCCCGCGAACCATGCGCCGTTGGGTGCGATGGAAGTGGGGGGTGAACCGACCTCGGTTGGGATCATTGGCGACACGGCTTTTGTGGGCGTGAACACGTCGGAAAGCTACACCGCGCCGTCGGGCAAGCTGATCTCGGTCGATATCGCGGGTAAGGCCGAAACCGGTGCTTGTGATCTGGGCGGTCAGCCCGACAGCGTGGCGATCGCACCCGATGGCAGCTTTGTCGCCGTGGCGATCGAGAATGAGCGGGACGAAGACCTGAACGACGGCATCATCCCGCAACTGCCCGCCGGATCGCTGGCACTGGTGCCACTGAAAGACGGCGCACTGGAGTGCACGGGCATGAAAATGGCCTCGCTGACCGGTTTGGCCGAAGTTGCGCCCACCGACCCCGAACCGGAGTTTGTTGGCATCAACGCCCTTGGCGAAACCGTCGTTACCTTGCAGGAAAACAACCACATCGCGGTTGTCGACAAGGACGGCAATGTGGTCAGTCATTTCTCGGCAGGCAGCGTGGATCTGGAAGGCATCGACGCCACCGACGAACGCGGCGCGCTGATTTTCACCGAAAGCCAACCGGGTCGCCTGCGCGAACCCGATGCAGTGAAATGGATCGACGACAGCCACTTCGCCACCGCCAACGAAGGCGACTATCAGGGCGGCTCGCGCGGCTGGACGATCTTCCACAAGGACGGCACCGTCGTTTATGAAAACGGCACCGAGTTCGAGAAGGCCATCATCCAGATCGGCCACTACCCGGATAAGCGTTCAGACGCCAAGGGCGTTGAGCCTGAAAGCGTAACCGCAGCAACCTTTGGCGGCACGCCGATGATCTTTGTCGGGGCCGAGCGTGCCTCGGTCGTAGGTGTCTATGACGCCACCGACCCGGCCAATCCGGTGTTGAAACAACTGCTGCCCTCGGGTGTTGGCCCGGAAGGCTATGTGGCGATCCCCGAGCGTAACCTGCTGATCTCGGCCAACGAAAAGGACTTGATCGAAGATGGCGGCCCGCGCGCGCATGTCTCGATCTTCGAGTATCAGGACGCCCCCGCCAGCTATCCGCACCTCACTTCGGAAGGCGCGGATGAACTGATCGGATGGGGCGCGCTGTCCGGCCTGGTCGCGGATGAGGACGGCATGATCTATGCGGTCAATGACAGCTTCTACGGTTTCCAGCCGTCGATCTTCAAGATCGACCCCAGCCAGCAACCTGCCCGTATCGTGGACGTGATCCGCATTCACCGTCAAGACGGCAACCCGGCGCAGAAGCTGGACCTGGAAGGCATCACGCTGGACGGCAAGGGCGGTTTCTACGTCGCCTCGGAAGGTCGCACTGACCGGGTGATCCCGCACGCGATCTATCACGTCTCGGCAGATGGTTTGATTAAGGACCGCAAGGGCGAGATCGGTCTGCCGCCGGAATTGATGGCCGTCGAAAAGCGCTTTGGTTTTGAGGGCATCACCAAGACTGGCGACACCCTGTGGATGGCGGTTCAGCGCGAATGGCAGGACGACCCGGAAAACCACGTGAAACTGGTCGCCTACAATCTGGAGACCCAGGAATGGGGAGCGGTGCATTATCCCAAGGCGGATCCGGAAACAGGCTGGGTTGGCCTGTCGGAAATCGTGGCCTTCGGTGACCATGTCTATGTCATCGAACGCGACAACCAGCACGACCACCGCGCCGTGACCAAAAAGATCTACCGCATCCCGCTGTCCGAAATGACCCCGGCCCCGCTGGGCGGCCCACTGCCTGTGGTCAGCAAAGAAGAGGTCCGCGACCTGCTGCCCGACCTGACCTCGACCGGCGGTTACGTTCTGGACAAGATCGAAGGTCTGGCCATCCTGCCCTCGGGCGAGGCGTTCGTGATGACCGACAATGACGGCGTCGACGATGCCTCGGGCGAGACGATGTTCTGGTCGATCGGGTCGGTAACGGCTGGGAATTGAACTACTTGCAGAAGACTGAGAGACCCCGCACGAAATTGTGCGGGGTCGTTTTATTTCTAACGTCAGCTTTGAGCCCAAACCTACCAGAGGAAGAACACGATGGTCAGTTGAAAGTGTTGCCGATATGTAGGTGAGGATTCGACTTCATGCCCCAAGACCGAAGCAAGTTTATGACCGAGCATAGTGACCAAGAGAAGTTGGAAGAAATCTACCTAGTTCTTAGCGAGCTCAGGTATCTTATGCATAGGGAGAGCAACACGTTAGCCGATTATAAGCAGATATCACGAGACTACTACAAACGGATTGCCAAGGGTGCAAGATTTGCCGCTGAAATGCTTCCAAGTGATGTTGTGGCCAAACGCGATGAGCATTGAAAACTAATGAGGGTCGTCCACAGCAGGTACCGCAGCTTAGTCCGCTCAGCGAACATCCTGGCACAGCACAAAAAACAACGCCCCGCGTCTGGAGGAACGCGGGGCGTGGGTTGCGACAGTCTGGGAGGAGGCGACTGTCGCAGGACTTTCAGGCGTTAGTTGACCGCCTTGGCGTCAACCACGTCCTTCTCGATGGATTTGGCCGAAGAAATCTCGATCCGGCGCGGTTTCAGGGCTTCGGGCACTTCGCGCTTCAGGTCGATGTTCAGCATGCCGTTTTCGTGGCTCGCGCCGGTGACGCGGACGTGGTCGGCCAGCGCGAAACGACGCTCGAATGCGCGGGTGGCGATGCCACGGTGCAGATAGCTGCGCTCCTGATCCTCGGCGGCTTTCTTACCGGCCACGACAAGCGAGTTTTCCTTCACTTCGACGGACAGGTCTGCTTCGGAAAAACCAGCGACAGCGACGGAAATCCGGTAGGTGTCGGCGTCGGTTTTCTCGATATTGTATGGGGGATAGCTGGGCTGAGCCACGTCGTTGGTCAGAACGCGGTCCATCATGTCGGCGATCTGGTCAAAGCCAATGGTGGCGCGGTGCAGCGGTGCAAAATCAAATGTACGCATGTGTCGTATCCTCATCCTTGAGCGATTTACGATATATGCCCTCCGAACGGACGGGCGATTTCAACTGCCAGGCCCCGTTTGTGGCGACCCGGTACAGTTCACATGGGTAGCATTTTGACCAAGTTCAACCCCCGCCCGAGCTGATGAATTTCGCGCCGGAACTGGACTTGCCGGTTCCAACCTGCAACCGGCGGATCGACGCTTTGGGCTGGGGCGCGTCGCGGCGCATGATTGCCTTGAGGTCCGAGACCACGCCCTCAAGCTCCATCCCAAATCCGGTCTTTCGGCCACCCTGCACACTGACGGCCGAAACCACGGACAAAATCTGCCAGCGCGAGCCGTTCCTGGCCAGAATGGCTGACCCGGACGAGCCGAAGGTGATGTCGCAATCAAAGGTGATAAGCCCCTGCCGCCGTTGCAGAATACGGCACGAGCGTTCGCGCGTAATCGCCTCGGCCCGTCCGCGCCCGTATGAGGCGATGCTGATCTCGCCGTTCGCCACCCGCCCGTTATGCAGGGCAAACGGGTCAGCGATGTCATAGGGGATCGGTTCTTCCAGCCGCATCAGGGCGACATCGTCCTGAATGCTCTGAACGGACAGGGGCGAATTTGCCACATAACCGGGATGGGCGGCGATTTGCACCACCTTGCGTTCAGCCAATGCGGTACCGTTGCTGAGGCCCGCGCGAAACGTAACCTCGCCCGGCACATAAGGTTTGCCCGTCCGTTTGTCCAAAGCGCAATGTGCGGCGGTCAAAACCAGATCCTGCGCAATCAGCGTTCCGGTACAGAAAGACCGTGTGCCGACGTCCAGCCGGCCAATCGCTTCCCACCCGTACAGATCCTCTCGATCTGTCAGTTTGCGCTTGTTGGTCTGGGCCTGCGCAGTGGTTGCAATGACGGAAAGACCGAGAAGAACACAAAGAATGACCCTGATCATGGTTTGACGAACCTCGCCCCTACGTTTTTGCCCCCACCGTTTCCTGACGCCGAGGATGTGAACCCGCGCCCTGCCGCAAGCTCGGCCTGCAACAGCTCAAGCGCGTGTTCGACTGCGGTGCCAATGGCCACGCTTTGCCCGTCCATGCTGGCCTTGGCGGCCACGACCGAGACGATGCGCGGCTCGGGCCCCGAGAAGGAAAAGACTGGCGCGCCGGAAGCCCCGAAATCCACATCGCAGGACATGACCAGAATGCCCGCCTGCCGATTCATGACCGAACAGACCTCTTGCAGTGACGGGGCCTCGGCCCGATCCGCCGCGTAGGACACCACGCCGACCTCTTCGCCGCGTTTCGGCTGCGCGCCGGTGTCAAACGGGGTCACGGAGGTGTTTCGAATTGGCTGCCAAAGCTCGATCAAGGCAATATCCGTGCTGACACGGTCAGGCGACGCGTCGGCACCAAAGCTATAGCCCGGATGAATCACCGCCTGCCGTGCATCGCGATAGGCCAAGGCCCGCCCCAGACGCCAGCCTGCTAGAAACTCGATATCCGCCAGATCGATGATCTGGCCGGTGCCTTTGTTGAAAAGACAATGCGCGGCGGTCAGGACCAGATTCGGCGCAACCAGCGTTCCTGTGCAAAACCCCACGCCCTTGATGTTCAACCGACCGACAGCCATCCAATCCCGACCGGAATCAGAGGTTTCCAGGCTTTTTAGCCCGGTGTCCTGTGCCGCTGCCGTGAAAGGCAACACGCACAGCGCCATCGCTTTGATCCATTTGCGCACGCGGTACTCCGCCCGTTTCCTCCGGCCCACTGTCTTATGGGGCGCGTGCGGCGAAAATAGGGCGGATTGGGTTTTGTGACCGATATGATGCCACCGGGCATCACGCGGTTTCAGCGCAGGATTGGCACGTCTTGATTTGCCCGGCTGGTGGTCAGTGCCCGGGGCTTCGGCCCGCCGGTTGCCCAGTCCAACAGCTCGACCGTATGCACAATCGGAACCTCGGTGGCCGAGCCGATCTGCATCATGCAGCCGATATTCCCCGCAGCGATAATATCGGGTCTTTTCGCCTCAAGCGTTTTGACCTTGCGCTGCTTCAACTGGCCCGAGATTTCGGGCTGCATCAGGTTATAGGTACCGGCACTGCCGCAGCACAAATGGCTGTCTGCGGGTTCCACCACCTTGAACCCGGCCCGCTTCAGCAGGTCTTTCGGGTAGGTCTTGATCTTCTGCCCATGCTGAAGCGAACAGGCCGCGTGATAGGCAACGGTCAGGCCCTGATCCCTTTGTTCAGGCAGGTCCAACTGCATCAGTACCTCGCTGATATCCATCGCAATACCCGAGACACGCGCAGCATCATCGGCCAGGATATCATTGCGGAACATATGCCCGTAATCCTTGACCGTTGTGCCGCAGCCCGAGGTGTTGATGACGATGGCATCCAGCCCGTCTCGATCCATTTCGCGGGCCCAGGCCCGTATGTTGGCCGCCGCCGCAACGTGACTGTCACGACTTTTGCCCATGTGATGGGTCAGCGCCCCGCAACACCCGGCCCCTTCGGCCACCACAACCTCACAGCCCAAACGGGTCAGCAACCGGATCGTGGCGTCGTTGATATCGGTGTTCAGAGCCTTTTGCGCACAGCCCGTCATCAGCGCGACGCGTTTTCTGCGCGGGCCGATGGGCGCAAAGCTCTGCGGATCGTCATTGCGACTGACCGGAGGGATCTGTTTCGGTGCCATGTCCAGCATTGCCCGCAACCGCGCATCCGGCATCAGGAACCGAAACGGACGGCCCAGCTTGGCCCCAATCAGGGCCCAACGAAACCGCATCGGATAGGGCAGAATTTGCGCCAGCACCCAGCGCAATACCCGATCCGACAGAGGGCGCTTGTAATTGTTCTCGATATATTCCCGCGCGTGATCGACCAAATGCATGTAATGCACCCCCGACGGGCAGGTCGTCATGCAAGCGAGGCAAGACAAACAACGGTCGATATGTTTGACCGTTTTCTCATCCGGCACACGCTCATTCTCCAGCATGTCCTTGATCAGGTAGATGCGACCGCGCGGGCTGTCGAGCTCATCCCCCAGCACCTGATAGGTGGGGCATGTGGCAGTGCAAAAGCCGCAATGCACGCAACTGCGCAGAATTTCATTGGAGCGCCGGATCGCCGGGTCCTGCAGTTGCTTTTCGGTAAATGTCGTCTGCATCTGTCTACCCCATCAGGCCCGGATTGAAGCGGCCATGCGGGTCGAACCGCTGCCGCAACCCACGGGTCAAGGCCGCAACCGGTGCTGGTTCAGGCTGAAACCTGCCCAGCGCGCGAACAGTATCAACAGTCGCCCGCACCAGCGTCGCGTGGCCTGAAAAATCCCCCAATCGCGCCCGAACGTCCGACCCTTCATCCACCAGCGCCCAGATCAATCCGCCACCCCAATCCAGCAACAGCTTGTTGGCCTCAAGCCGCGCAGAAATCTCAGGTGCGTCGCTCGGCTTGACCGAGATACGCCAGACATCGCCATCCTTGCCCGCAAACGCCCGGGCATCCCGGATCGCGGGCCAAATATCTTCCGGCTTGTCGAGGACGGACACCTCACCAAACCCGGACAGGTCCGACTGCAATCGACCAGCGCGGTATTCGACCGAATCCACAAACCCCTCAACCCGTAGCAAAGCCTGCCCCATCGCTGGATCATACGCGGCGCCGCTGACCTCGAAGGGGGATTTCAACGCCGCAGACAGAACTTCAATTGCACCCGCGACATGGGGGGCCGAAACGCCCAGAGTCGCCGTCGCCTTGGGCATGGGCAGCACCTTCAGCGATACCTCGGTCAATACCCCCAACGTTCCCCAGGACCCCGCCATCAGCTTGACCAGATCATAGCCGGTGACATTCTTCATCACCCGCCCGCCATTCTTGACCACCTGCCCGCGCCCATCGACAAAGCGCACCCCCAGCAGAAAGTCCCGACACGCCCCGGCCTGCACCCGGCGCGGGCCCGAGATATTGGCGGCTACGACTCCGCCAATCGTCGGCTCTCCTGAATGTCCAAGCAGTACCCGATAATCCGCAGGCTCAAACGCCAGTTGCTGCCCTTCTGCTGCCAACGCTGCCTCGACCTCAGACAACGGAGTTCCCGCCCGGGCCACCAAAGTCAGCGCACCCGGCTCATACAGCGTTATACCGCTCAGTCCGGCTGTGCTCAAAACCGGCTCTGGGCCATGCACGCCACGCGTCCCGCCACCCACAATGCGTACTGGTCCATTCATCCCGGCCACGATCTCGGCCAGTTCCGTCTCTGTCTCAGGTTTCATGACACTTCATCTTTTTTGAAAATACTCCGGGGGAGGCGCGCAAAGCGCGACGGGGGCAGAGCCCCCTATTCCGCTGCCATCCGCCGCCCTTGCGACGCATCCAATGGAAACACCTTGGCCGGATTCAGCAGCCATCGTGGGTCGAACACATCCTTTACCGCCATCTGCGCCTCAAGATCGGCGGGCGTGTATTGATGCGACATCAGATCCCGCTTTTCGATTCCCACCCCATGCTCTCCGGTCAGGCACCCGCCGACATCGACGCACAGCTTCAGGATATCCGCGCCAAACGCCTCGCATTTCTCAAGATCACCGGGCTTGTTGGCATCGAACAGGATCAAGGGGTGCATGTTGCCATCGCCCGCATGGAAGACATTGCCTACGGGCAGGCCATATTCCTCGCTCAACTCACCGATCCGGCGCAACACCTCGGGTAAGGACGACACGGGGATCGTCCCGTCCAGGCACATATAGTCATTCATCTGCCCCATCGCCCCAAAGGCCGACTTCCGCCCCAGCCAAATCTTGGCGCTTTCTTCCGCCGACTGGCTCTCGCGCAATTCGACCGGGTTGTGACGCTTGGCAATCTCGATGATCTTCGAAAGCTGATAGTCGATCTCGGCCTCGGACCCCTCGACTTCGACTATCAGCAAAGCCGTGCAATCGGGATAACCCGCATGGGCAAAGTTCTCGCAGGCCTTGATGCACAGCGTATCCATGAACTCGATCGCCACCGGCAGGATGCCCGACTTGATAATGTCCGAAACGCATTGCCCGGCCACCTCATTGTCATCGAATCCCATCAGCACAGGCCGCGCGCCTTCGGGCTTGCGCAGAATGCGCAGCGTTGCCTCGGTCACGACGCCCAACTGCCCTTCGGAGCCGCAGATCACACCCAACAGGTCCAGCCCACCGGAATCCAGATGCGCGCCGCCGATCTCGACGACGCTGCCATCCATCATCACCATCTTGACGCCTAGCAGGTTATTGGTGGTCACACCGTATTTCAGACAATGCGCCCCGCCCGAGTTCATCGCGATATTCCCCGCAATCGCGCAAGCCAGTTGCGAGGACGGATCGGGCGCATAGAAGAAATCCTCTTCCTCGACCGCGCCGGTCACGCTCAGATTGGTGCGGCCGGTCTGAACGCGGATGAAGCGGTTGTCGTAATCCGTCTCCAGCACCTCATTCATGCGCGCGACGCCCAGGATCACGCAATCCGCTGTGGGCAAGGCCCCGCCCGCCAGCGATGTGCCGGACCCGCGCGGGACCACCGGCACGCCCTCATCATGGCAGATGCGCAAAACGTCCGAGACCTCTTGCGTGGTTGACGGCAACACCGCCAGCATCGGCGGGCAGCGATAGGCAGTCAGCGCATCACATTCATAAGCGCGTGTTTCCGCCGGGTCGTGAATCACCGCATCCTCGGGCAAAACCTGCAGCAAACGCGCCAGAACGCTTTGCTTGCGCGCAAGCACATCGGAATTTGGCTGGGGCATGTCCATTGCTGATCCTCCAATTTGGTAAAATAATATTACCAATTTATCGATCTGGCAAGTTCAATGATCTGTGCCTACTGTCGCGCCCATGACCTGGATTGATCGCGCGCTTCTGTTTTCTACGATGGACTATGTTGCCATCCTGTTGCTGATCGGGGCCTGGCAGGGGATCGGCTGGAAGATCGAGCATCCTTCGCCCAACAGGCGATCCGTTTCCATGATGATGGACGACTTCCGCCGGGACTGGATGCGCGAGATGGTCACCCGGCAACCGCGCATGTTCGACGCGCAGGTCGTGGCTGCGATGCGGCAGGGCAGTACGTTCTTCGCCTCGACCACGATGATCGCCATTGGCGGCGGGCTTGCGCTGCTGGGCAATACCGAACAACTGGCCGGTGTCGCCAGCGATTTGGCCATCGGCAGCGCGCCTGCGCTGGTGTGGGAGATCAAGATACTGGTCGTCATCCTGTTTCTGGCCAATGCCTTTCTGAAATACGTTTGGGCGCACCGTCTGTTTGGCTATTGCGCGGTGCTGATGGCTGCTGTTCCGAACGACCCAGAGGACGCACAGGCCTACCCCCGCGCGGCCCAGTCGGCCGAGATTTGCGTGACCGCCGCCCGCAGCTTCAACCGCGCGCTGCGGGCCACCTATTTCGCACTGGCCTCGCTGGCGTGGTTCCTTGGGCCTATCACGCTGATTCTTGGCGCGGCCATCACGGTTGGCGTTCTGTACCGCCGTGAGTTCGCCTCGCACTCCCGCTCGGTTCTCTTGAACTTGCCGCCTGACACCAAGACGTGATCGCAATACTGCGCTTAACAAATTATGGTCTGCCCATGCGTTATCTGATTCTCACCGCCCTGTTTGCAACGCCCGTCCTGGCCGATCCTCCGACAATCGAAGTGGTCTCGGCTCGCCAAAGCGGCGATACATGGCGGTTTGACGTCACCATCCGGCACCCCGATACCGGCTGGGACGATTACGCAGATGGCTGGCGTGTGCTGGACATGGACGGAAACGAGCTGGGGATGCGCGTGCTGCATCATCCGCATGTGGATGAACAGCCCTTTACCCGGTCACTTGGTGGCGTCGCCATTCCCGAAGGCACCGCGCAGGTGCAGATTCAGGCCCGCGACAATGTTGGCGGCTGGGCTGAAGACACTACGGTCATCGATCTGAACTGACGCTCAGAACACCCCGAGGCTCAGACCGGCTGCCATCGCCGCGCCGATCTCGCGGCATTTCTCAAGCTGTTCGTCGGGGATTGTCTTCTCGGCCAGAATTGCCTCGGGCGTCTGCGCATGGGTGCAGATGATCAGCGGCGGCTGAACCTCTTTCAACCGCCAGCCGGTGGCGATGCGGGCAGTTTGACGGGCGGCGTTCTCTCCGTCCGACCCGGCGCAGATCATCTGGGAATAGGGGCGGCCCTCGATCCGGCCCAGCACCGAATAATAGCTTCGGTCGAAGAATTCCTTCATCAGACCCGAAATCGCCGCCAAATTCTCGGGCGCGCAGAAGATATAGCCATCGGCGGAGAGCAAATCCTCCGGCCCGGCCTGATCGGCGAATTTCAGAACAACGTCTGCCTCTTCTCGCCCCGCCGCAGCCGCCGCTTCGGCCATCTGCCGGGCTCCGCCGGTGCGCGAATGGTAAACGATCAGAAGCTGCGCCATGTCAGACCCGGTGATAAGGGCCGCCCGACAGGATGGTTGCGGCCCGATACAGTTGCTCGGCCAGCATCACACGGACCAGCATATGGGGCCAGACCATCGACCCGAATGAGATGGAAAAATCCGCCTCGGCCCGCAGGCTGGGGTCGATCCCGTCCGCCCCGCCGATGATCAGCGCCAGATCCTGCCGTCCGGCATCCCGCCAGCCGCCCAGTTTCTTGGAAAAATCAGGCGAAGTCATCACCCGCCCCCGCTCATCCAGCGTGCAGATCACCGCGCCTTTGGGCAGGGCCTTGCGCAGCAGCGCGGCCTCGGCCCCCATGCCTGCGTTTTTCTTGTCTTCAACCTCTATCACCCGCGCAGGACCAAGGCCCAAGCCACGGCCGGTCCGGTCGAAACGCGTCAGATAATCATCAAGCAGGGATTTCTCCGGTCCGGCACGCAATCGCCCGACCGCAACTATGCTGATACGCATATCTCTCTCGCCTCCGGCCCCTCAATACGGGCCGGGATGACGCCTCAGTTCGCCGAGGCGCTGCCGCCCTGAGGCAGCCACATCTTTTCCAGCTGATAGAATTCACGCACTTCGGGGCGGAAGATATGGACGATCACGTCGCCCGTATCGATCAGCACCCAGTCGCCGGCATCCTTGCCTTCGACCTTCGAGGTGAAACCGAATTCCTGCTTGATGCGATCCGTCAGCTTTTCTGCCATGGCCGAAACCTGCCGGGTCGACCGACCCGAGGCAATCACCATGTGATCCGCAACAGAAGACTTGCCCTGCAGGTTGATTTGCACAACATCTTCGGCCTTGTCATCGGAAAGTGAGGAAAGGATACGCTCAAGCAGCTTGTCGCTGATTGACTGAGAGTGGGCCATTACACTGGCCCCATCATCGGCGGGCAAACCCGCCTGGGTATGTAGAGACAGGACATAGTCCTCCTTTGCTGCGCGCCGACATATCCCCGGCGCAGGGATACTTATAAGGTAACAAGCACCCCGTGACATTTCAATGAAGGCCCCGGAACAAGCACAGCATTGTGCCTGAACGGCATCTGCGGGGGTGCAAGGGACCTTGATAGACTCAGCCAGTATCTATATCTGACCGCTTATGAGACCTCATACGGCCCCGAATATCGACCTGCAAGACCGTGCGCGCCTGCGTGAACGGTTCTTTGGGGCTGCCCGCACGGTTCTGGCCCGCCTATAAGCGGCCTGAGCCAACTCGCCAGCCAATTCTCATTTAAGATACGGGAGAGGACAGATGTCCCCCAAAACACTCTATGACAAGATCTGGGATGCCCATGTCGCGCACGAAGCCGATGATGGCACCTGTTTGCTGTATATCGACCGCCATCTGGTGCACGAAGTGACCAGCCCGCAGGCGTTCGAGGGCCTGCGCATGGCGGGCCGCAAGGTACGCGCGCCGGAAAAGACCATCGCCGTGCCGGATCACAACGTTCCGACCACACCGGACCGCGTGAACGGGATCGAAAACCCCGAATCGCGTATTCAGGTCGAGGCGCTGGATAAGAACGCCAAGGATTTCGGCATTCACTATTACCCGGTGAATGACGTCCGTCAGGGGATCGTCCACATCGTCGGCCCGGAACAGGGCTGGACCCTGCCCGGCATGACCGTCGTTTGCGGCGACAGCCACACCGCCACCCACGGCGCGTTTGGCGCGCTGGCGCACGGCATCGGCACCTCCGAGGTCGAGCACGTTCTGGCCACGCAGACCCTGATCCAGAAGAAATCCAAGAACATGAAGGTGGAAATCACCGGTAAATTGCAGCCGGGCGTGACCGCCAAGGATATCACTCTGGCCGTGATCGGCGAGACCGGCACTGCTGGCGGCACCGGCTATGTCATCGAATATTGCGGCGAAGCGATCCGTGATCTGTCGATGGAAGGCCGCATGACCGTCTGCAACATGGCGATCGAAGGCGGCGCCCGCGCTGGCCTGATTGCGCCGGACCAAACCACCTTTGAATACGTCAAAGGCCGGCCGCACGCGCCAAAAGGCGCGCAATGGGAAGCCGCGATGGACTGGTGGAAAACCCTTTTCACCGACGAAGGCGCGCATTTCGACAAAGTCATCACCCTGCGCGGCGAAGATATCGCGCCCGTCGTCACCTGGGGCACCAGCCCCGAGGATGTGCTGCCGATCACCGCATCGGTTCCTCATCCCGAGGATTTCGAAGGCGGCAAGGTCGACGCGGCCCGTCGATCCATCGAATACATGGGTCTGGAAGCCGGTCAGAAGCTGAGCGATGTCGAGATTGACACCGTCTTTATCGGATCCTGCACCAACGGCCGCATCGAAGACCTGCGCGCCGCGGCTGAGATTCTGAAGGGCAAAAAGATCAAGGACGGTATGCGCGCCATGGTCGTGCCCGGCTCGGGCCTAGTCCGTGCGCAGGCCGAGGAAGAAGGTCTGGCTGACATCTTCAAAGAGGCCGGGTTCGAATGGCGTCTGGCGGGATGTTCGATGTGTCTGGCGATGAACCCCGATCAGTTGCAACCGGGCGAGCGCTGTGCCGCGACCTCGAACCGCAACTTCGAAGGCCGTCAGGGACGTGGTGGACGCACCCACCTGCTGAGCCCGGCGATGGCTGCCGCAGCGGCAATCACAGGACGGCTGACAGACGTCCGTGAATTGATGTAAGGTCTCCTCATATCTAGATATTTGAGGGATTGAAGACATGAGTGACTGGATCAAATGGCTCTTGCTTGGACTGCTGTCCATCGCGTTCGGCATCTTTGTGCTGGGTGCGCCGGTGGTGGCGTCTGTTGCCGTAACGGTCGTGACCGGCGTGTTGCTGCTGATTGCAGGCGGATTGCAGGTTGTCGGCGGCTTCACGGTTGAAGGCACCGGCAACAAGATCCTGTCACTCATCATGGGTGCGGTGATGCTGTTTCTGGGCTGGTCCTTTCTGGATCACCCGCTGCAAGGCACGCTGACGCTGGCGACCGTGATGCTGATCCTGTTCATGGCAGGCGGCATCGCGCGGGTCATCCTGTCGTTCCAGATGCGCGGAACGCAGTTCTTCTGGCCCACGCTGATCTCGGGCATCTTGTCCATCGTGCTGGCCGGTATCATCTGGTCTTACGCGGCATCGGAACCCGCAGCTCTGCTGAGCTTGCTGGGCATCCTGCTGGGCATCGAGATGCTGTTCAACGGGTTCGGATTGGTCTTCATGGCGTTCTTTGTCAAAAACGCACCCAACGAAACGAAACAAGCTTAACCGCGGGACATGGGCGCGGCCCTCTCCCGCACGGAGTGTGAACATGGAAAAGTTTGATAAAGTCCACGGGGTGGCCGCCCCAATGCCTTTGATCAATATCGATACCGATATGATCATTCCGAAGGTGCACCTGAAAACCATCAAACGGTCCGGCCTGGGCGTCGTGCTGTTTGACGAGATGCGCTATCACGACCATGGCGGCGAGAACGAGGATTTCGTTCTGAACAAACCCGCCTATCGCCAGACCGAGATTCTGGTCGCGGGTGACAATTTCGGCTGCGGCTCGTCCCGCGAACACGCGCCCTGGGCGATCAAGGATTTCGGCATCAAGGTCGTGATCTCGACCAGCTTTGCCGACATCTTCTTCAACAACTGCTTCAAGAACGGCATCCTGCCCATCGTGGTCGAAGAAGAACACCACGCGATTCTGATGGAAGACGCGCACAAGGGCGAGAACGCCCGCATGACCGTGCATCTGGAAGATCAGCAGATCACCACCTCGGACGGTGTTGTCATCGAGTTTGACATCGACCCGCACCGCAAGCACTGCCTGCTGAACGGTTTGGACGATATCGGCCTGACGATGGAGAAAGACCACCACATCGACAAATTCGAAGAACATGCAGGTCAGGCGCGCCCCTGGGTGTGATTCTGGGGACGAATCTGTTGACACTCAACCTAACGGGGTCGCGCACGCGGCCCCGTTCGCATTCTTGGGGTTGATTTTTCCCAAACCACAACATCTAGGTATCAAATTGAGATACACGTCGGATTTGCGTCCAAAATGATGCAATCCCGCACCAGTTGCGCCATCATTTTGCCCGAAATCACATGTTATCTGCACCCTGACTTGAGCGAAATGTCGCTTATCGTCCATGGTGACGGAAAGAGGCATCCGTCAGAATTAAGAAACGGGCGGGCACAAGTTGGAAATCAAGTCGGCAAAGATCGGCTGATCCAGTTTGAAAAAGGGTTCGGATAGTGATTGCGCGCACAACTGGGGCGGCGATACGTGGAATATTGGTTGCACTTCTGGTGCTGACACCCGCGTTGTACCTGCCTGTATCATCGACGAACGGGACCGAGATAGTGGTCTTCCTCGCGATCCTCGCGTTCATCCTGACCTTTGCCGAATACAACTCTGCCTTTCCCAGCTTTATCGAATTCCGCGACGCCCCGCCGGTGAATCGGCTGCGTTTTGTCGGCCTGATGTCGATGGTCACGTTCCTGACTTTGGTCTGCAAGAATGGCTATGCACCAACCGATCTGACCACATTCTCGTATTCTATGGGTCTGGCCGTCGCCAATGTGGTGGACTTCCCGTACTCACCCGTCCGGCTGATCGTTCTGATGTTGCCTGCCGACGCCAGCGCGCCGCTGGTTGAACTGGTGCGGATCACAGCGAGTGTCGCCTATGTCGCCGCTCTGGTCACGATTGCCAGCTTTGCCTATGCGGTGAAACTGCGCGGCTGGCCCACTGGCAACGGGGCCTTCAACGTCTGGACCAACCTGCCGCTGTTCGACCCCACCAAAGGCGGTGACGTGGTCAGCCGCCTGCAGCGTGACGGTCGTCTGAACATCTGCATCGGTATCCTGCTGCCGTTCCTGATCCCGGCCGTGATCAAGCTGTTGACCAATTTCGTGACGCCGATTTCGCTGAACAACCCGCAGACCCTGATCTGGACCATGAGCGCCTGGGCCTTCCTGCCCGCCAGCATGATCATGCGTGGCATGGCGACCCTGCGTATCGCCGGGCTGATCGTGGAAAAGCGCCGCGCTTACTCAACATCCGAGACAACTCAGGCCGCATGATCCGCGCCCTGATCCTGCTGTTGCTGCCCGTCGCGGCGCAGGCAGATGTGGTGCGCATTGCCAGCTTCAACACCGAGCTCAGCCGGAAAGGCCCCGGCCTGCTGCTGCGCGACATTCAGCGCGACGAGGCGCAGGTGCTTGCGGTCATCGATGTGCTTGTGGCCACGGGGCCCGACATCGTGGCGCTGCAAGGCATCGACTGGGACATGAACGCGATGGCCCTGACGGCTCTGGCAGAAAGCCTCAGAGAGGCCGGGCTGGATTACCCCTATCAGTTTACCGCGCAGCCCAATACCGGGCAGGACAGCGGGCTTGATCTGGATGGGGATGGCCGCACGCAAGGTCCGGGAGACTCGCAGGGATGGGGCTTGTTTACCGGGCATGGCGGGCTGGCGGTGTTGTCGCGTTATGAGATTGCGATGTCCGAGGTGCGGAATTTCTCGGACCTTCTGTGGCGCGATCTACCGGGGGCCGAGTTGCCCGTGGCCGAGGGTGCACCGTACCCGTCCGAGCAGGCACAAGCGGCGCAGCGCCTGTCGTCGACCGGCCATTGGGTCGTGCCGATCAACACCCCCTCGGGCCGTCTGAACCTGATGACCTTTCACGCAACCCCGCCCGTGTTCGACGGCCCCGAGGATCGCAACGGCCTGCGCAACCGGGATGAGATCCGGCTCTGGTCGGTGCTGATGGATGGTGGCATTGGCCCAGCCCCGACCGATCCGTTTGTGATCGCTGGGGATGCCAATCTGGATCCCAATCACAGCGATGGGCGCAGAGAGACCATCGCCAACCTTCTCTCGGACCCGCGCCTGCAGGATCCGCAGCCGAAATCCCTCGCGGGCGACAGGGCCACGGTCCATTGGAAGGCGGTGGGGGAGTTGCGGGTGGATTACGTTCTGCCCTCAGCCGATCTGAAGGTTGTTGATGCCGGTGTCTTCTGGCCCGCGCCGGGTGATGCGAAAAGGGACAGCGCCGAACGGGCCAGCCGTCATCGGCTGGTCTGGGTGGATGTCTCGATGCCATGAGGCACCGCAGTCGCGGTCTGCTCTGATGGTATCGCTGTACGCATCGCCTGATCCAGATCGGTATGCGGCACCGGGCCGATCAACGTGGTCAAGGCCGTATCGTCCAGCCGGTGCGGCACATCCCACAAATATCGCATCTCAAGCAGATGCGGGGCCATGCGCCAGAAAGGACAGGCAAGCTGCAGGGGCCACCATTGCATCCGTTTGAGCGCCACATCACCCCCCGTCACCCGCGACAGAGACTGCGCAATCTCGCGCCCGGTCAGCGTATATCCGGCAAATGGCAGATCGCAGAACCGAGGCAAGTCTTGCCGCATCTCGGCCAACGTGACGGCCGTCGCTGCAAGGTCAGGCAGGTACGCCCATGCGTGGGAAATGTCGGGATTGCCCGGATAGACCAGCCGCCCTTTCGACAGACCCTTGATCATCACCTGATCAAACCAGTTCCCCGACGCACACGTGTCGATGAAATCCCCGGCCCGCAGGTTGATCACCCGCGCGCTTGAACGGCGATAGGCGTCCTCCATATCGACCCGGATACGACCCAAAGGGTTCCGGGCCAAATGCGGACTGTCCGTAGACCACGGGCCGGGAGTATCCGCCCCGAATACATATACATTGCCCGGCACGATGACCGTTGCGCCGGTGCGTTCAGCCACTTCAATCACCCGCCGGTGCAGGCCCGGCACCAGACGGGCCCACTGGGTATAAGGCGGATTCCAGGCGTTGACGATCACGTCCGCACCACGCGCCGCCTGCTCCAGCCTGTCGGTCTTGCGGTCGAAAACCCGAACGGTCCAACCGGCTTTGCGAAACGCCCGGTCGGCATTGCGACCAAACCGGCCACTGGCCCCCAAAATAAGTGCGATTTGTTGCATAGCGTCCTCCTGTCGGGATCAATCTAGCCATTCGCAGGATTCAAGGAATTGCCGGCAAACGCAGATCATGTATTCATATCTGAATGGACAAAGCGCTTACCCATGCCGATTGGTCGCTGATCCAAAGCTTTCTGGCGGTGGCCGAAACCGGGTCTCTGTCCGCCGCCGCGCGGCAACTGGACCGCAGCCAGCCGACGCTGGGCCGGCAGATTCATGCGCTGGAGGAGGAACTTGGCGTGTCGCTGTTTGACCGGCACGCACGGGGGCTGAAACTCAGCGATGTGGGCAACCAGCTGCTGCCCATGGCGCAGCAGATGCATCAGGCGATGAACGCGTTCAGCATGACGGCGGCAGGCCAGTCGCAAGAGCTGGAAGGCACGGCGCGGATCACCGCGTCCGTCTTTGCCTCTCACCACCTGTTGCCGCCCATATTGGCGCATATCCGGCAGCAGGAACCGGCCATTCAACTGGAACTGGTCGCAACGGACGCAACTGAAAACCTGCTCTATCGCGAGGCCGATATCGCCGTGCGCATGTATCGTCCCGAACAGATGGATATCGTGTCGCGCTACCTTGGTGATGTCCCGCTGTGTTTCTGCGCGGCCACAACTTACCTGAACCGCGTCGGACGCCCCAAAACGCCCGAGGATCTGTTCCATCACGATCTGGTCGGGTTCGATGCAAACGAAGACATCATCCGAAAGATGCAGGAAAAGGGATGGCCCGCCAGCAAGGACAGCTTTGCCACCCGTTGCGATCTGCAAAGCGCCTATTGGGAGCTGATCCGCGCCGGGTGCGGTATCGGCTTCAGTCAGGTTCAGGTCGCCGAAGAAGATCCACTGGTCGAGGTTCTGCCGCTGGATGTCGAGATTCCGATCCTGCCGGTCTGGCTGGCCGCGCCGCAAGCGATGCGCCAGACCCCGCGCATTCGCAGGGTCTGGGACTTGCTGGCCGAAGGGCTGAAAGCCAGCCTTTAAAGCGGGCCGGTATAGGTGCCGCGCGGCGGGTAGCCATTGTCCAGCGCGTATTTGATACCACCCTGCATGTCGGCGACCGAGGGGCGGCCAAACGGGGTCGATTGCTGCCAGGCAAAATACAGCGTCCGGTCGGGGGCGATATAGAAATGTCCCGGCTCTGCAAAGAACGCGGCCTCGGCGGTGCCTTCACGGCCTTTGGACAGGTATAGGCCCCAGTCTTCCCGCGCCACGGACAGCGGCAGGCTATGGCCGACACGCAGCCGGGTTGTGCCCGCCTTTTCCACTGTTTCCGCAGCACGCTCGGCGGTGTCCGTGCTCAGCATGATCACCTCAAGCCCCAGCGCGGCGAAATCGTCCAGCGCGGCTTCGACCTCGGTCATCTGGCGGATGCAGATCGGGCAATGCAGGCCGCGATACTGAATCACCAGCGTGCCGTTTTCGCCCTTGTCGGCATCCAGATCAAAACTTCCATGGCCTACGGTTTCGATTTTCAGGCCTGGGACAGGATTTCCCGGTATCAACATGTGTTTTCCTCGTGATTCTGCCGGATCGTCTCATTGACCCGATGCGGCGCAGACGCTAGGGCCTTTGCGACGAAACGCAAGGAGACTGTCGATGTCCAACCCCTCGCTCCTCATCCTGCCCGGAGACGGAATTGGCCCGGAAGTTATGGCCGAAGTGCGCAAGATCATCGCCTGGTTCGGCGACAAGCGCGGCCTTCACTTTGACGTGAGCGAGGATCTGGTCGGCGGTGCGGCCTATGATGCCCACGGCAAACCCCTGTCGGACGAAACCATGGCCAAAGCACAAGAGGTGGACGCGGTTCTGCTGGGCGCAGTGGGCGGTCCGAAATACGACGATCTGGATTTCAGCCTGAAGCCTGAACGCGGCTTGCTGCGCCTGCGCAAGGAAATGGACCTGTATTCGAACCTGCGCCCGGCCCAGTGCTTTGACGCGCTGGCCGATTTCTCGTCGCTGAAGAAAGACATCGTCGCTGGCCTAGACATCATGATCGTGCGCGAGCTGACCTCGGGCGTCTATTTCGGCGAACCGCGCGGCATCTTCGAGGAAGGCAACGAGCGCGTCGGCATCAATACCCAGCGCTACACCGAATCCGAGATCGAACGCGCCGCGCGTTCGGCTTTTGAACTGGCGATGCGCCGGAACAAAAAGCTGTGCTCGATGGAGAAGGCCAACGTGATGGAATCGGGCATTCTGTGGCGTGAGGTTGTAACCCGCGTCGCCGCCGATTACCCCGAGGTCGAGCTGTCCCATATGTATGCCGACAATGGCGCGATGCAGCTGGTGCGCGCGCCCAAGCAGTTCGACGTGATCCTGACCGACAACCTGTTCGGCGACATCCTGTCGGATTGTGCCGCGATGTTGACCGGCTCGCTGGGGATGTTGCCCTCGGCGTCCCTGGGCGCTCCGATGGCCAATGGCCGCCCCAAGGCGATGTACGAGCCCGTGCATGGTTCGGCCCCCGATATCGCGGGTGAAGGCAAGGCCAACCCGATTGCCTGTATCCTCAGCTTCGCGATGGCGCTGCGCTACAGCTTTGATCAGGGCGATGAAGCCACCCGTCTGGAAACGGCGATCGAAAAAGTTCTGGCCGATGGCGTTCGCACCGGCGATCTGCTGGCGGATGAGGGCGTGACCCCGGTTTCGACCACGGAAATGGGTGCGGCGATCATCGCGGCGCTGGATGCCAGCCTGTAAGCTGCCCCAATAGAATTGAAAAAAGGCGGTGCCCAGTGCGCCGCCTTTTTTCGTATTAGTTCCCGCCGAAGATATCCCGGATCAGGTTATTGATAGCCCGTTCAAAGCCGCCACCTTGGCGGCGTCGGGGTTGCGGTTGCGCGACCTGAACCGGTGGTTCCGGCACGATCATGGGCAAAGGTGTTGGCGTCATCCCCTCGGTCACGCGCAGCATGGTTTCTTTCCAGATCTCGGCAGGCAACCCGCCGCCTGTGACACCGGACAGCGGCGTGTTGTCGTCATAGCCCATCCAAACCCCCGCCACGTAATCCGCCGTGAAGCCAATGAACCACGCATCCCGCGCGGCCTGAGTCGTCCCGGTCTTACCCGCGACCTGCCATCCGGGCAATTGCGCCCGGCCACCGGTGCCTTCGGAGACCACACGCTCCATCATCCAGGTCAGTTGTTTGGCCGCGTTGTCATTGATCACCCGCTCACCGATCCCGGTGGTCGTCACCATGACCGGCGTGTCATCGCCCAGCAGCTTCAACTCGGTCAGACCATATGGTTCCACAGATGACCCACCGTTCAGGATACCCGCATAGGCCCCGGTCATCTCGATCAGTGTGCTTTCGGATGCGCCCAGCGCCAGCGCCGGTCCCTGCGCCAGATCGCTGGCAATCCCGAAGCCGCTGGCCACGGTGCGCACATTGTCCAGCCCGGCCACTTCGGCCACTTTCACAGCGGGAATGTTCAGCGAGTTCTTCAGGGCATCGGCCAGCGTCACGCGGCCATAAAACTTGTTCGTATAGTTCTTGGGGCACCAGTTGCCCGACCCCGGAATGTCGACGCAATAGGGTTCATCGACCACAATGTCATAGGGCGAATAGCCCAGCTCCAATGCTGTGGCATAGACGAATGGCTTGAAGGACGATCCGGTTTGGCGCAGCGCCTGCGTCGCGCGATTGAACGCGCCCGACACGCGGGTCTTGCGCCCGCCGACCATCGCGCGCACGGCCCCATCAGCGGACATCACCACAATCGCCGCCTGTGCCTTGGACCCTTCCCGAACCTTCTCCTGAAAGATGAATTGCAGCGCCTCTTCTGCCGATCTCTGAATACGCTGGTCCAGAGTCGTACGGATCACCACATCCTCGGTGGTATTGCGCGTGAAAAACTCAGGCCCGCTGGCCATGACCCAATCGGCGAAATAGCCACCAGCCCTTGCTGCTGCGGCCTCGGACAGTTCCGCAGGACGGCTGCGCGCTTCGCTGGCCTGCGCGCCGGACAGATAACCCTGATCCTCCATCAACCCGACCACAAGCCGCGCGCGATCCTGCGATCGTTGCAGGCTGTTGGTGGGCGCATAGCGTGTCGGGGCAACCAGAAGACCCGCCAGCATCGCCGCTTCGGCCGGCGAGACCTCGGCCGCGGATTTGCCGAAATAGCGCTGGCTTGCAGCCTCGAATCCGCGCGCACCTGCACCCAGGAAGGCCCGGTTCAGATAGATCGTCAGGATTTCGTCCTTGGAGTACTTGACCTCCATCGCCATCGCATAAATGGCTTCTTTCCCCTTGCGCCACAGCGAGCCCTGACGGCAATCCGACTCATAAGCGGCCTCGGACTCCCACTCGCTGGGATCGTAGGGAACACCAAGACACAGCAGCTTGGCGGTCTGCTGGGTGATGGTCGAGCCGCCGTGGCCAGACAGCGGCCCGCGCCCCTCGCTCAGGTTGATACGCACGGCGCTGGCAACGCCGCGCGGGCTGACGCCGAAATGGCGATAGAATCGCTTATCCTCGGTGGCGATCACCGCGTTCTTAAGATGGGGTGAGACGGTATCTGCTGTAATCACTCCACCAAACTGATCGCCGCGCCAGGCAAACACCTTGCCGTCGCGATCCAACAGCGTCACAGACCCCCGCGCGCGCCCGTCCAGCAAGGCATCCACATCGGGCAGCGAGGTGTAAACGACCCCCACCGCCAGCGCGATCAGCATCGCCACCACGGCCCCGACGCGCCAGGTCACACCCCAGATCAGACGCCAGATCCAACGGAAAAGACGGCGAAAAATCCCACCGCCATTGCCGCCCGAGCGTTTGCGTGTCTTCTTGCGGGCGGTCTTGCGCGTGGTTGTCTTGCGGGCGGTCGATTTCTTGCCCGCCGGTTTCGCAGCCCGCTTGGTCGCCGAAGGTTTGCGCCCCTTCGACGGGTACCGATTATCCGCGACCAATGTCGGTTTGCGGCGCTTGGACTCAGTCATGCTCAAACTCTGCCCGGTTATACTTTTGGCCCACCATACCCCGGTGGCCTGCCTATGTTGAGGTCCGATTTACCGGAATTTCCCCTCCCATATCCGCCTAAAATTTAGACGCACGGCAGGTTTTGTGCAAAAATTGTGCAACTTTGCGTCATTTTTGAACCGAATTACGCCCCAAAACCGTTTCTTACCGCCTCGGGTCACGCTCTTTTTCTGCAGGTGCAAACAAGCCGGTCAGACCGGAGAAGCAGAGGGGAAAGACGTGAAACTGATCATTGCGACAATCAAGCCGTTCAAGCTCGAGGAGGTGCGCGAGGCACTGACCCAGGCTGGCGTGCGCGGCATGATGGTGACCGAAATTAAGGGCTTCGGCTCGCAATCCGGTCACACTGAAATCTATCGCGGCGCCGAATACGCCGTGAACTTCGTGCCCAAGATCAAGCTCGAGATCGTGGTGCCCGCCACGATGGCCGACCAGATCATTGAGACCATCACCACAACCGCCAAGACCGGCAAGATCGGTGACGGCAAGATTTTCGTCCTCGATGTCGAGCAGGCGCTGCGCGTGCGGACCGGGGAAACCAACGAAGAGGCGCTGTAAGCGCCGACACTCACACTCAACCCGAGGAAAACACATGAACCTGATGAAATCTCTCATCCCTGCTGCTGCGCTGGTCGTGCTGCCGCAGATGGGTTTGGCGCAAGAGGCCGCAGAAGGCGAGGCCGCGCTGCACACCCAGTATATCTTTACCACCCTGCTGTTCCTGATGGCGGGCTTTCTGGTCTTCTTCATGGCGGCAGGTTTTGCCATGCTGGAAGGTGGTCTGGTGCGGTCCAAGAATGTGGCCATGCAGATGATCAAGAACGTGGCGCTGTTTTCCTGCGCCGCGATCATGTACTGGCTGGTCGGCTTCAACACGATGTATCCGGGCGACTTCAACGGGTTCTTCGCCCTTGGCGGTCCGACGGTGCTTGATGCGGTGGGTGTTGACCCTGCCGAAGCCGCCCTGGACTATGCCTCGATCGGCTCGGACTTCTTCTTTCAGCTGGTCTTTGTGGCTGCGACCGCGTCCATCGTGTCGGGCGCCGTGGCCGAGCGGATCAAGCTGTGGCCCTTCCTGATCTTCGTCATCGTGCTGACCGGCATCCTGTATCCGATTTCGGGGTCGTGGAAATGGGGCGGCGGCTGGCTGGACGCCATGGGCTTTTCCGACTTCGCCGGTTCGACCGTCGTGCACTCGGTCGGGGGCTGGGCCGCTCTGGCTGGCTGTCTGATCCTTGGCCCGCGTATCGGCAAGTACAAGGACGGCAAGGTTCACCCCATGCCCGGTTCGAACCTGGCGCTGGCAACTTTGGGGACGTTCATCCTGTGGCTGGGCTGGTTCGGCTTCAACGGCGGCTCGCAACTGGCGATGGGCACCGTGGGTGACGTATCCGACGTGTCGCGCATCTTCGCCAACACCAACATGGCCGCCGCGTCAGGTGCAGTTGCCGCCCTGATCATGACCCAGGTCCTGTATAAAAAGCCCGACCTGACCATGGTGCTGAACGGCGCACTGGCTGGTCTGGTGTCGATCACTGCTGAACCTCTGGCCCCGACCCTGTTCGGCGCGCTGTGGATCGGTGCCGTGGGCGGTATCATCGTGGTCTTCGCGGTTCCGATGCTGGACAAGTTCAAGATCGACGACGTGGTCGGTGCCATCCCGGTCCACCTGTTCGCAGGCATCTGGGGCACCATCGCCGTGATCTTCTACGGCGAGGCCAACCTGATCACCCAGCTGACAGGTATCGTTGCCTACGGTGTCTTCACCTTCGTCGCCGCGCTGATCCTGTGGATGGTTCTGAAAGCAACTGTCGGCATCCGCGTCAGCGAAGAAGACGAGATCAACGGTCTGGACATGGCAGAACTTGGTATGGAAGCCTACCCGGAGTTCTCGAAGGGCTAAGCTGCAATCTGCTCAACAAAAAAACCCGGGCGCTCGTGCCCGGGTTTCTTTTTGGAATGTTGTTTGGACTAAACCCCAACGTCAACAATCGCCTGCGCCAGGATCGGCACTGTCGTTGCGTTCAGACCGGCGATGTTCAGGCGGCTGTCGCCGACCATGTAGATGCCGTGATCGGCGCGCAGTTTCTCGACCAGTTCCGGAGCAGCCCCAAGACGCGAGAACATGCCGCGGTGCTGGGCGACAAAGCCAAAGCGGTCCGATCCCGTCAGGCGTTGCAATTCGTCGGCCAGTTGCTGACGCAGGCCCAGCATGGACAGGCGTACCTCTTCCAATTCGGCGGCCCAATCGGCGCGCAGGGCGTCGTCGTTCAGGATCGTGGTCACAACCCGGGCACCGTGATCGGGCGGGAAGGAGTAGTTCTGACGGTTCAGGAAAGCCAAAGTGGCTTGATTCAACGCCGTCTGCGCCGGATCATCGCTGATTGCCATCAGCAGGCCGGTACGCTCGCGATAAACGCCGAAATTCTTCGAACAGGACGCCGCGATCAGACAGCGCTTGACGGACGAGGCCACCAGGCGGGTTGCCTGTGCGTCTTCTTCAAGCCCGTCGCCAAAACCCTGATAGGCAATGTCGATCATCGCCACGAGGCCACGCTCGTTGATCAGGTTCACGACCTCTTGCCATTGCACCATGTTCAGGTTCGCACCGGTCGGGTTGTGGCAACAACCATGCAGCAGAACCACATCGCCTGCGGTGGCGGTTTTCAGATCCTCGATCATGCCTTCGAAATCAACGCCGCGCGTTTCGCCGTCGAAATAGCGGTACTGGACCGTCTCCATCCCCAGATAGTTCAGGATCGACAGGTGGTTGGGCCATGTCGGGTTCGACACAAATACACGGGCCGAGGGGTTGGCCATACGGATCATTTCAAACGCCTGCCGACACGCGCCGGTGCCGCCGGGGGTCGCCACGGCGGCGATATTGCCGCGCGGAACTGCATTGCCAAGGATCAGGCCGATCATCGCATCCGAATAGGCCGGATCACCGGCCAGACCAGTATAGGCCTTGCTCTCCTGCTCTTGCCAGATGCGCTGTTCAGCGGCTTTGACCGCACGCATCACCGGGGTTACGCCCTCGGCATTCTTGTAGACGCCCACGCCCAGGTCGATCTTCTGATCGCGCGGGTCTTCGCGGTACATTTGCATCAGCGCCAGAATCTTGTCGGCGGGCTGCGGTTTGAGGTTCTCGAACATCAGGTCTCTCCGGTTGCGACGGGCAGGGTCGGGAAGGCACCCCATTCCGCCCAGGAGCCGTCATAAAGCGAGTGGTCTTTCTTGCCCATGCGCTCGAGCGCAAGGCTGAGGATTGCGGCGGTCACGCCAGACCCGCAACTGGTGATCGCAGGTTTCGACAGGTCCACGCCTGCGGCCTCGAACACGGCACGGCAATCGTCGGGCGATTTCATCGTGCCGTCCCCATTCAGCAGGTCGCCAAAGGGCACGTTGCGCGACCCCGGAATATGGCCCGAGCGCAAGCCTTGGCGCGGCTCGGCCTCGGTTCCGGCGAAACGGGCGGCGGAACGGGCATCGATGATCTGGTGATCGGCCAGCTTGGCAGCAGCAGAGACCTGCGTAACATCGCGCACCATCTGGTTCTGCACCCGCACGGTCATGTGGCGGTCGCGAATAACGGGGGGCAGATCCTCGATCTCGCGCTCTTCGGCCTGCCACTTGGGCAGACCGCCATCCAACACGGCCACGTTCTCTTGCCCCATCAGGCGGAACAGCCACCAGACCCGCGCCGCCGAGAAAAGCCCCGCGCCGTCATAGACCACCACTTGATGGCCGTCACCCACGCCCATGGCCCGCAGGCGCGACATGAACTTTTCCACCGGTGGCGCCATATGCGGCAGGTCCGAACGGTGGTCGGAAATCTCGTCAATGTCGAAGAAGCGCGCGCCGGGAATGTGGCCCGCCTCATATTCGGCCCTGGCGTCACGGTTCTGCGCAGGCAGATACCACGACCCGTCCAGAATCCGCAGATCCGGGTTCTTGATATGTGCGGCCAGCCATTCGGTAGATACCAGGGTTTTCGGATCGTCCTGCATCAAAGCCTCTCCTCAGCGAGCTTGAATTTTCCCTATACCCGGCAGGATAGGGGTTCAAGGCTGGATAGGCCTATTCTGACGCCCGGCGCAGGCGAAAATGCTGAATAATCCCGATCAGACTGATCAGAATCCAGAACCCTTCGATCAGCATCGAGGCAAGGTTGAAATTATGCACCAGCGAATAGACGATCAGCACCGAGCCCAACAGGTTCACGACCGGAAAGGCCAGATCGTCCGAATTCATCATCCGCATCTGCGTTGCAAAATAGGCCGCCACCACGATCAGCGCCCCGAACGACCCGATGGCGTCCACGATGGTCAGGGTTTCCAGCAATGCAGTCATGCGGTCAGGTTCCGTTCAGATGGTCAGGCTGTTGCGAATAGTGGTGCATATTCAGAAAAGCTGCCCCTTGGGCACCGGCCCGGTATCCATGCGCCAGATCGGCGGCAAAGCGCAGGCCCTGCCCGGTCTGCAAGGGCAGCCATTCCCCATCGCGCAGAATCTCCAGATCTCCGCTGAGGACAAAGACCTCTTCGGTGACGCCGGCGGCGTGGGGGGGGGACTCGTGGCTTTGGTTGGGGGCAAGCTGGACGTGAAAGGTTTCCGCGCCCAGCGC
This sequence comes from Ruegeria sp. BG5, assembly GCF_056538425.1. NCBI lineage: Bacteria > Pseudomonadati > Pseudomonadota > Alphaproteobacteria > Rhodobacterales > Roseobacteraceae > Ruegeria > Ruegeria sp. BG5. Next base: position 108,727 of record NZ_JBQFTC010000008.1, read on the forward strand.
CGGGTCGAAAGGAAATACGATCTTGACCTCGATACTGCCGGGGAAGGTGACGGTCTGGAACACGCCCGCATTGGCCGGATCGCGCAGAACGGACGACCCGATCAACGCGCTCAGCGGAAGTTGGAACCCCTTGGCGATCTTCCACAGGGTCGCAATGGTCGGGCTGGATTCGCCCCGTTCGATCTGGCCCAGCATGGCTTTGCTGACACCGGTCATTTCAGCCACTTTCGACAGGCTCAGCCCCGAGGCCGCGCGCACATCCCGTAGTTTCAGAGTAATGTCGTCCGGTGCCATATCGCTGTCTTTCGAATCCCCTTGTGCGTTATAGCGCACATGTGATACGTGCGCTATAACGCACAATCTCGACGCAATGCAACCCGAGGCAATAGGGAAACAGCATCATGCCAATGTACCGATCCAGAACCTCCACCCATGGCCGCAACATGGCCGGCGCCCGTGGCCTGTGGCGCGCCACCGGCATGCAGGATGACGATTTCGGCAAGCCGATCATCGCCATCGTCAACTCGTTCACGCAATTTGTGCCAGGCCACGTCCACCTGAAGGATCTGGGCCAGATGGTCGCGCGCGAGGTTGAGGCCGCAGGCGGCGTCGCCAAGGAATTCAACACCATCGCCGTGGATGACGGCATCGCCATGGGCCATGACGGTATGCTGTATTCGCTGCCCTCACGCGAGGTGATCGCCGACAGCGTTGAATATATGGTCAATGCCCACTGTGCCGATGCGATGGTCTGCATCTCGAACTGCGACAAGATCACCCCTGGCATGCTGATGGCCGCGATGCGCCTGAACATCCCGGCCATTTTCGTCTCGGGCGGGCCGATGGAGGCGGGCAAGATCGACATCGCCGATCTCGACGCCAAGAAGATCGACCTTGTGGATGCCATGGTCGCCGCCGCTGACGACCGCTTTACCGATGAGCAGGTCCAGCATATCGAAGAAAACGCCTGCCCCACCTGCGGTTCTTGTTCGGGCATGTTCACTGCAAACTCGATGAACTGTCTGGCCGAGGCGCTGGGTCTGGCGCTGCCGGGCAACGGCTCGACCCTCGCCACCCATGCAGACCGCAAGAACCTGTTCCTTGAGGCTGGTCGGCGCATCGTCGAGATCACCAAGCGGCATTATGAGCTGGACGAAAAAGGCTTCCTGCCGCGCGAAATCGCAACCTTCGATGCATTTGAGAACGCTATGAGCCTGGATATCGCTATGGGCGGGTCAACCAACACGGTTCTGCACCTGCTGGCCATCGCCCACGAAGGCGGCGTCGATTTCACCATGTCCGACATGGACCGCCTCAGCCGCAATGTCCCCTGCCTGTGTAAGGTCGCGCCCAACACCGAGAACGTGCATATGGAGGACGTCCACCGCGCCGGTGGCATCTTCTCGATCCTTGGCGAGCTTAGCCGCGCCGGGTTGTTCCACGAACATTGCAGCACGGTGCACACGCCAACCATGGGCGAGGCGATTGCCAATTGGGACATCAAGATCGCCAACAACCCCGCCGCGCAGGAGTTGTTCAAAGCTGCCCCCGGCGGTGTGCGCACCACACAGGCGTTCAGCCAGTCGAACCGGTACAAGGAGTTGGATACCGACCGCGAAGGCGGTGTGATCCGGTCCAAGGAGCACGCGTTTTCTCAGGACGGAGGCCTTGCGGTGCTGTTCGGCAACATCGCCCGGGACGGCTGTATCGTGAAAACAGCAGGTGTGGATGCCAGCAGCCTGACCTTCACCGGCTCGGCTTATGTCTGCGAAAGCCAGGATCAGGCGGTCAGTGACATCCTGACCGGCAAGGTGAAAGAGGGCGACGTGGTCGTCATCCGCTACGAAGGTCCGCGTGGCGGGCCGGGCATGCAGGAAATGCTGTATCCGACCTCGTATCTGAAATCCAAAGGTCTGGGCAAAGCCTGCGCGCTGCTGACCGATGGCCGTTTCTCGGGCGGCACGTCGGGCTTGTCCATCGGCCATGTCTCACCCGAGGCCGCCGAAGGCGGCGTGATCGGTCTGGTGCGTCAGGGTGACAGGATCGAGATCGACATCCCCAAACGCTCGATCCATCTGGCGGTGTCGGATGAGGAACTGGCCACACGTCGCGCAGAGCAGGACGAAAAGGGCTGGGAACCGGCAGAGCCGCGCAAGCGCAAGGTCTCTACCGCGCTGAAAGCCTATGCCAAGCTGACCACCAGCGCCGCCAAAGGGGCGGTGCGTCAGGTTTGAGTTGGAAACCGCTCAACTAAAAAACGGTCTACCTGTCCGGTGGGCCGTTTTTGTTCATTTGTGGGATTAAGCTAACGTTCGAGTCTCAGGAGGCTTTCAGTCTTCGATTTCAAGCAAGGCCGGATCGAACCAGACATCCTCGTAAGTTCCGTCAGTGAGGAAGCGCCAACCGGGTGGAAGAATCAGAAACTTAAGACTGAGTTCGCATCGGGTTTCAAGGTGAGCTAGATGCATCGGTTTAAAGAAATCAGCAGCATCTGAAAGCTCTACTCCACCCCAAAGATACCAACCACTTACACCTGATGTCGGCGGATGACGAAGCCCGTTAAGTGGCATCAGCCCCTCTAGTGCAGATTGTGAAACACCTACTTTGTCCCCATCGAAGGCTTCGCAAGTTTTGAGTTCAAGGTCCGCACAGACTTGTTTTTGCGATTGTCGAATACTCTGCTTCAAAATTGCTTTCCCATTGTCCCGCGACACTATCCACTTTCAAATTTGAAGCAACTTTGGACTAGAAGCAGACGCTCATCTGCAAACCATGTTCCGGGCAGATGTATCGCTGCCGGGGATACCTATCGCCGCTCAATCACCCAGCTTGGCGTGCACTTCGTCCAGATCGATCTCACCCACGGGCATCTTGTTGGCCGGGTTTTCGAAATCGTATTTGAACAGCTCGAAATCCTGTTTGTAGATTTCATAGACCAGATGCATCGATAGATCGTCGAAATAGTCCTCGACCGGATGCGCGCGTTTGGGGCCGTGGCCTTCGGATTCGTTGAAACGGGGGATTGCGGACAGATCAATGGCGTGTGGGGTCTCAAGACTGTCCAGCACGCCCTGCATCCCATCGTTGAACTTTTCGGTCCAAAAGATGCGATCATACCGCCCGCCATTCACGATGAAGGTCGACACATGCCCCGACATGGCGGACCAGTGAATATCCGGATCCATCGGGCGCCGCCAGCGGATCGTATCGCGGGCAAACAGCAGGAACCGGCGGAAGCTGGCGATCTGGTCGAACTCACCCTTGCCATCATCTCCGCCCACTTCGATCCCGTAATTATACACCAGCGTCGGCACCAGATTGCCCCGATACCTCTTGCCATTGCGCTGGATGCCGCAAATCTTGTCGAAAAAGGAACTCAGAATCCGGGTGTACGGATTGCGCACACAGGTAAAGGAATACGACCCGTGATTGCGCACATTTTCCGCGATCATACCCTGGCTTTGATCGAAGGCCCATTTGTGCATCCCGTCCTTGGCGTCGTGGATATCGCCATCAAAGAACTGCCCGTGATCCGAGTAATACATGATCTGACCAATGGTCGAGCACGCGCATTTCGGCACCACACGGTAAACCATGCTTTCGCTCTCGGTCATCCAGGTGCCGGGAAACCCCATCTGCGTGCCTCCTATGCTGGTCGGGTATCAGGTTGATAGGCCAGCTTTTGAAATCAAAAAACCAAAAATACTCTGTTTATTCAATCGCTCATCCTCAGTATCACAGGTGCAATCGGGCAAAAACGGAAATCGCGACACCAAATGGCAAAGATTGCCTATATCCTGCTGTGCCACAAAGACCCTGACGCGATCATCGCGCAGGCCGAGCAGCTGACCGCCGCCGGCGATTGCATGGCGATCCATTTCGATGCCCGCGCGCGTGAGGCGGATTATGACAAGATCCGCACCGCGCTGAAGGGCAACCCGAATGTCACCTTCGCCGACAAGCGCATCAAATGCGGTTGGGGTGAGTGGTCTTTGGTGCAGGCCACGCTTTATGCGCTGCAAGCGGCTGTCGAGACATTCCCCCGGGCCACCCATTTCTACATGCTGTCGGGCGATTGCATGGCGATCAAGACAGCGGAATACACGCATAATTTTCTGGACGAGCAGGACAGGGATTTCATCGAAAGCCACGATTTCTTTGCCAGCAACTGGATCAAGACCGGGATGAAAGAAGACCGGCTGATCTATCGCCACTATTTCAACGAACGCACGCAGGCCAAACGGTTCTATGCCGCTTATGAGCTGCAAAAGCGTTTCAAACTGATCCGTGAGATTCCCGAAGACTTACAAGTCATGATCGGCAGCCAATGGTGGTGCCTGCGCCGCCGCACGGTCGAAATGATCCTTGAGTTCTTGCAACAGCGTCGCGACGTGATCCGGTTCTTCTCGACCACCTGGATCCCGGATGAAACCTTCTTTCAGACGCTTGTCCGTCATCTGATCCCGAAGGGTGAGATCGAAAACCGCACGCCGACCTTCCTGATGTTCTCGGATTACGGAATGCCGGTGACGTTCTACAACGATCATTTCGACATGCTGCTGGGGCAGAACTATCTGTTTGCCCGCAAGATCAGCCCCGAGGCGCATGAGTTGAAGGACAGGCTGGGCGCGCTGTATGCCAGCACGGGCGTCGACTTCCCGATCTCGGATGAGGGGCGCAACCTGTACGCCTTCCTGACCGGGCGGGGCCGCGTGGGCCGCCGGTTCGGGCAGCGGTTCTGGGAGGCCGGAAATACGCTGGGTCCCGAGCGTGAACTTTTCCTGATCGTCTGCAAGAAATGGCACGTGGCCAAACGGCTGGTGGATCAGATCGCCTCGGAAACCGACATCCCGTGCGTCGAGTATCTGTTCAACGAACAGGACACGCCCTTGCCCGATCTGGGTGGGATCGAGACGACGCTCAACAAACGCTCGCGCCATCGCCGGGCGGTTGTCCAAATGCTGTTTCAGCATTTCGGGTCAAACCAACTGGCGCTGTGTCTGGACCCGTCCAATCTGGACGTCATTCAGGATTTCTGCGGCGACGCGGCCAAGACCCATGTGCTGGAGATCGAGTGCGACTATTCCGACGACTACCTGATCGGCCACGCCCGACGCGTCGGGCTGGCGGGTGAAAACAGCCCGGCTGAGACGGTTTCCCGCCTGTTGCCCACTTTGCGTAATGATCTGGCTTATGAATCCCAACAAATCCGCGAGGCCGGGATCGATGGCTATCTGCGCCTGCGCGAAAGCGCCGACCGCGCCGAAAATGAGGCCGCCATTGCACGCTTTCTGGGTGTGGAAAGCGACAAGGCGCAGTCCATCATGAAGCTGGATTACCTGTTTTCAGACTAAGGCCCGGCGGCACGATCCGCACCGCCGGAACCGTGATCAGATGTCGAACTTCACGCCCTGCGCCAATGGCAGTTCAGCCGAATAATTCACGGTATTGGTCTGGCGTCGCATATAGGCTTTCCACGCGTCCGAGCCGCTTTCACGCCCGCCGCCGGTTTCCTTCTCGCCCCCAAACGCGCCACCAATCTCGGCCCCGGATGGCCCGATATTCACGTTGGCGATGCCGCAATCCGATCCGGCTGCGGTCAGGAATTGCTCGGCCTCGCGCATGTTCAGGGTGAAGACGCAGGAGGACAGGCCCTGCGGGACGTCGTTTTGCAAGTCCAGCGCGTGATCGAATTCGTCATAGCCCATCACATAGAGGATCGGGGCGAAGGTTTCGGTTTTAACCACGTCTGTCTGACCGGGCATCTCTACAATGGCAGGTTCCATGTAGACACCGCCAGGCACCCCTGCGGTCACGCGTTTGCCACCAAACACGGTGCCGCCTTCGGACTCAGCCGCCTTCAGCGCAGCAGTCATCGCGGCACCCGATGCCTCGTCCACCAAGGGGCCAACCAAAGTCCCTTCGGCCAACGGATCGCCAATGGGCAGACCGGCATAGGCTTTCTTGAGGCGCGCGACCAGCTCATCCTTGATCGAGTTATGCACGATCAACCGCCGCAGCGTCGTGCACCGTTGCCCTGCGGTTCCAACAGCCGAGAACACAATCGCCCGCACGGCCATTTCCAGATCCGCCGAGGGGCCAACGATCATTGCATTATTGCCGCCCAGTTCCAGAATGCACTTGCCGAACCGCGCCGCGACGATGGGCGCAACCGCGCGGCCCATGCGGGTCGAGCCGGTGGCCGAGATCACCGGAACGTCTTCACTGGCCACCAGCGCTTCGCCCAGCGCGGCACCGCCGATCAGGGTTTGCAGCAGGTTGCCGGGTGCGTCACCAAACCGGGCCAGTGCGCGTTCGAATATTTTCTGACAGGCCATTGCCGTAAGCGGCGATTTTTCGGACGGTTTCCAGATCACCGGATCGCCGCAGACAATTGCCAGTGCTGCGTTCCACGACCAGACCGCAACCGGGAAGTTGAAGGCCGAGATCACACCAACCGGACCTGCCGGATGCCAGGTCTCCATCATCCGGTGGCCGGGCCGTTCGGACGCGATGGTCAGACCGTACAGCTGCCGCGAGAGACCAACGGCAAAGTCGCAGATATCGATCATCTCCTGCACTTCGCCCAGACCTTCGGACGTAATCTTGCCCGCCTCCCAACTGACCAGCGCGCCCAGGTCGTCCTTGGCGGCGCGCAGTTCTTCGCCCAGCAGGCGGATCAACTCACCCCGGCGCGGGGCTGGCACGGTACGCCACGCTTTGAACGCGGTTTTGGCATTGGCAAAGATGGTCTCCATCTCGGAGGCCGGGGTTTCATGCACCTCGGCCAGAACGCGCCCGTCAATCGGGGATCGCACGGTCAGCGTGCCGCCCGTCAACTCGGCAGCAGTCAGGTCGAGGTTTGCCAGAGTGGTTTCTGCAGTCATCACAACGTCTTTCATATCTCAGGCCGCCTTGTTCTGTGGGGTTACATCGCCGGCCCGATAGAGCCGGCCGAATTCGGTGTTCAGGAAATCGGACAGGTTCACCTGCTCTTGCCGGACAAACCCGGTCGAAGGCAGAACGCCGGTGCGCATCAGATCGACGACGCCCAGAACACCTGCGGCGGTGGTGACCTGAATGGCGCTCCAGACCTGTCCGTTGATCTCGCGGGCGAAGCTTTTGTTGATCAGGGATTTCTCGCGTAGCGCTCCGTCGATCATGCCTTTGGCCGTGCAATAAACCAACACCACATCCTGATCGGTACGCGGCAGGGCGGCTTCGAAAATCTCTTTCAACAGATCGCGGCGGCGTTCCAGCCCCAGATCGTGCAGCAGCAGTTTCAGGATATCACAATGGCCCGGATAACGGATCGAGCGATAGGAGACCGCCCGCGCCCTGCCCTCCAGCGTTTCCGGCAATGTCCCCAGCCCGCCCGAGGTATTGAAGCATTCGTATTCCACCCCGTCATGGCCCAGCACCTCATAGTCTTCCAGCGGCGCGGTCTTGACGCGTTCACCATTCACGATGGCATCGCAGGGATTGCAGTATTCGTTGATCAACCCGTCCGTGGACCATGTCAGATTGTATTTCAGCGCGTTGGTGGGGAAAAGCGGCAAGGCCCCCACCCGCATGTGCAGGCTGTCGATCTGATCGAACTCCGCCGCAAGAGACGCACCCGCGATGCCGACAAATCCTGGTGCCAGACCGCATTGCGGCATGAAGGCGGTTCGGCTTCCGTCGGCCAGTTCGCGAACGGCGTTGGTGGCCGCGACATCCTCGGTCAGGTCAAAGTAATGCGCGCCCGCCTGTTTGGCCGCTTTGGCAATGGTCGGGGTCAGAAAGAACGGGGCTGCTGAGATGACGGCGTCGAAGCCATCCAGCCCCTCGGCTAGCCCCTCAGCGTCTTTCGCATCGATCTGCTTGGTGGCCACGCCCAGCTTTGCAACCTCGCCCAGCGCTTTCAGATCGTGATCTGCGACGGTGACGCTGTAATTCGGTGATCCTTTCAGAAGCGTGGCGATCATCTGCCCGATCTTGCCAGCCCCCACGACGCAAACAGTCCAGGACATTGCGTGCCTCCTCTTTCTGGTTTTCCTTCAAGAGTGGCGCAGAGGATGGTCATTTCGCAGGGGGTATCTTGACGAAAAGCAGGTCATATTCGTCATTATGCCGAGATTTCCGTCATTATGGAAAGCCAAGGGTCTAACAGAAAAACGCCCCGGACCGCAGTCCGGAGAGTCTGATATCAATCCGTTGTTTGCCCGGGGTTGAACGCCGTCAGACGGTTGCGCCTTTCAGCCGGATCATCGTGCCGACGCTGCCTGCACAAACGCCAACCACGATAGCAATCATCAGCTCCAGCGCTTCGACATGGGCGAACTGAAACCCGGCAAATACCAGGGTTTCGGCCACACCGACCAGACCGCCCAACATTGCGCCCAGCCACAGACGGCGGGTCATCATGCCAAGGGCGAGGCCAAGAATGCCCGGCAAGCTTAGGATATTGCCGCCGATGGTTCCCAGAATATCAAGCATATCTCGCCCCTTCTCAATCGGTCCGCGTGGACAGGAATGACCGGATTTCGTCGCTGTCGGCGGTTGCGTGCTGCTGCAACGGTGCTTTGCCTTCCAGTTCGGCCGTTACATCCTCGTAGGTCTCAAGGTAGTTGGGCGGCAGGCTGTGCGCGATGCCCTGATGGCAGTCGATGCAGGTCATGTTGTTGTCGATGGCGCGCTGATGCTCGGATGCGGCGCGGGTTTCCTGAATGGTGAAGTCCATATAGTCGAAGTTGTGGCAGTTCCGGCACTCGCGGCTGTCCGACGCCTTCATCTTCTTCCAGACCGCCGAGGCCATGGACAGACGGTGATCTTCGTATTTCTCAGGCGTGCTGATGGTCCCGGCCAACTCGTGATAGACATCCTTCACGGCCATGATCTTGGCCTTGATCTTGTGGTTCCATTCATGCGGAACGTGGCAGTCGGAACAAATCGCCCGCACGCCGGAGTGGTTGTTATAGTGGATGGTCTCGCGATATTCGCCCAGGTTGGTTTCCATCGTGTGGCACGAGACGCAGAATTCCTCGGTATTGGTCAGTTCCAGTGTCCAGTGGAACCCACCCCAGAACAGGATACCGGCCAGAAAACCCGCCAGAATCAGGAACCCGGAACTGAAGGCCACAGCCGGGGTCCAGATCCAGGACCAGAGGCGGCGGATCCAACCGCGTTTTTCAGGAGATGCTGCCATATTGGTGCTCCTTTATTTTCTTGTGGGTTGGATTAGTTGCCCGAGGACGGCTGAAACACGTTTTCGACCAGCGGCGGAGCATCCGCCTGCGGCACGTGGCACTGGTTGCAGAAATACCGGGTGCCCGCGATCTGATCCAACTCGCGCCCTTCGCGATCCAGATAGTGGGTCATCGACAGGGTCGGCGCGTTACGCTCACCCGCTTTGGTCCAGTCATGGCAGGACAGGCACTGATTGGTGCGGATGTCGATCTGGTACTGTTCGATCGAATGCGGGATCAGCGGCGGTTGCTGGCGATAGTTGCGCTGCATGCGCCCTTCGACATTCTTGTGGATCTGATCAAGCGGGATCAGCTCATCCACATCCGCACCCCGCAGCGTTTCCACCTGGGCTGACTGCGCAAGGGCAAACCCACTCAGGAGCAGGACGGGGATCAGGGCAATTCCACCTGTCACGATTGATATTTTCATCTTGGCACTCCCTTAATGAAGTCTGGCGGCGCGCGTCTCTGGCGCGGCAACTGGACGGATGGGTTTGGTGACGTGGTCGTCGAACCGGTGAGTAAAGTTGAAGACGTCGACCGCGCAGACATCTATGCAGCGGCCGCAATTGGTACAGTCGGGCGACAGGATCAGCGGGCTGGATCCCGGTTTGCCCTTGAGAGCGGGCGAGATCACCTGATTTTCGGGGCAGACCGCATAGCAATCCATGCAATCGTCACAGGCAACGCGGTTGTGGGCGCTGACCCGCAGCAGGCTTTTGGTTCCGATCAGGCCGTAGAACGCACCAACCGGACACAGGTGCCCACACCAGCCATGGCGCGAAACGAAAAGGTCAAAGACGAAGATGGCCGCAACCATGGCCCAGACAAAGCCCATGCCAAAGATCAATCCGCGATGCAGCATGGTGATCGGGTTCACCAGTTCCCACGCAATCACACCGCCCAGCCCCGAGACGATCAGGACCGTGGCCAGCACCCACAGGCGGGTTCCGCGTTTGGGTTGCCAGCCTTTGGGCAGGTCCAGCTTGCGGTGCAGCCAGTTGGCCGCGTCGGTCACAGGGTTGATGGGACACACCCAGGAACAATAGACCCTGCCTCCGATCAGCGCATAGGCGACCAGCACGATTACCCCGCCGATCAGGGCCGTCAATTCGGGCCAATGGCCTGCAATCAGGCTCTGCATCAGAACAAACGGGTCGGTCAGCGGCAAGACGCCAAGGGTCAGCGACCCGGCCAACGTGCCCTGAACGATCCAGATGCCGAACCATGGCCCCAGAAGGAACAGCGCCAGAAACAACAGCTGGCTGCTACGGCGCAACAGCAGGAACTTATGTGCGCCGATCCAGCCCTTGGCCTCGATGGCCTCACGCCCGACAGGCATATGGGTGCGCGCGCTCATTGCCCTGCCCCCGGCAGAGCGTATCCGGGCTCGAACCCGCCGGGTGTAGCCAGATTGTCGATCCCCGGTCCCGGCAGGCGATCGGGCAGATCGATCAGACCCTCGACCAAGGGGGCGCCCCTGGCCTCTTTCTCTTCCCAGCCTTTGCGGTAGTGATCCGCGCTGCTGCCGCGCGCCAGTCGGGTGGGCAGGACCTTGATCGCCGCATCGGGAAGAACGCAGCTTTTCTCACACACACCGCAGCCGGTGCAGCGGTCAGCGTGAACCGTTGGAATGAACAGCGCATGGTGGCCCGAGCGGGTGTTATGCGCGGTTTCCAGTGTGATCGCCTCGTCAATGACGGGGCAGACCCTATAGCAGACATCGCAGCGCAGGCCGAGGAAGTTCAGGCAGTTCTCCTGATCGACCAGCACCGCAACGCCCATTTCGGCGTCGTCGATGTTTTGCAGACCCGGATCCAGCGCCCCTGTCGGACAGGCCGCGACGCACGGAATGTCGTCGCACATTTCACAGGGCACATCACGGGCAGTGAAATAGGGTGTGCCCGTTGCCGCAGCATCAGATCCTAACTCAGCCAGTTTCAACGTATCGTAAGGACAATCCCGCACGCAGAGCCCACAGCGAATGCAGGCCGACAGAAACTCCTTTTCCGGCAGCGCACCGGGCGGGCGCAATGCCTCGGCCGGCAGGGCACGGGCATCGCGGGCCAGCCACGCCAGCCCGAGCCCGGCGACTGCGCAGCCGCCCGCCGCCCGCGCCGAGTCCTGCAGGAACCGGCGCCGCTGCGGCGAAAGGGGTGTGTCGACAAGGGGATACATGGGGACGACCTTTGCGATCCTTGCCGGTTACGCGCGCTCGACCTTACAGGCGCATTTCTTGAAGTCGGTCTCTTTCGACAGCGGGCAGGTCGCGTCCAGCGTCAGCTTGTTGGTCAACTGATGCTCGTCAAACCAGGGCATGAAGACCAGACCACGCGGCACCTTGTTGCGGCCACGGGTCTCGACCCGGCTTGTGACCTCGCCACGGCGAGTGGACAGCACGATTTCCTGCCCGCGCCGCAGACCACGATCCCGCGCGTCTTCGGGGTGCATGTAGACGACCGCATTCGGATAGGCGCGGTGCAGTTCCGGCACACGGCGGGTCATCGAACCCGAGTGCCAGTGCTCCAGAACCCGACCGGTGGACAGCCACAGATCATATTCTTCATCCGGCACCTCTGCAGCGGGTTCGAACGGCGCAAAGATGATCTTGGCCTTGCCATCCTTGTGACCATAGAATTCGACGCCCGCACCTTCGGACACATAAGGGTCATAGCCTTCGCGGAAGCGATACAGCGTTTCCTTGCCGTCCACGACCGGCCAGCGCATGCCGCGCGCCTGATGGTACATCTCGAACGGGGCCAGATCGTGCGCATGTCCGCGCCCAAACTCGGCATATTCTTCGAACAGACCTTTCTGAACGTAGAACCCGAAATGTTCCGCATCGTCATTGTCGAAACCTTCGGCGGTTTCGGACAGCGGGAACTTATCGACCTGTCCGTTTGCGTAAAGCACGTCGAACATGGTCTTGCCGCGATGTTCAGGCATCTTGGCCAGCAGTTCCTCGCCCCAGACCTCTTCGACGGTGAAGCGTTTGGAGAATTCCATCAACTGCCACAGGTCCGATTTCGCCTCACCCGGCGCTTTCACCTGCTGCCGCCAGAACTGGGTGCGGCGTTCGGCGTTGCCATAGGCACCTTCCTTTTCAACCCACATGGCGGTGGGCAGGATCAGGTCGGCGGATACGGCAGTGACCGTCGGATAGGGATCGGACACGGTGATGAAGTTTTCCGGGTTGCGGTAACCGGGATAACCTTCCTCGTTGATATTCGGCGCGGCCTGCATGTTGTTGTTGCACTGCACCCAATAGGCGTTCAGGTCGCCATCCTTGAGTTTGCGGTGCTGCAGAACCGCGTGGAAACCGGGCTTGGGCGGAATGGTTCCTTCAGGGATATTCCACGCGGTTTCACAGATTTTCCGGTGCTCATCATTTGCCACCACCATGTCAGCGGGCAGACGGTGGGCAAAGGTACCAACCTCGCGCGCTGTCCCGCATGCCGAGGGCTGACCTGTCAGCGAGAAGGGCGAGTTGCCGGGTTCCGAAATCTTACCCACCAGCAGGTGGACGTTATACATCAGCGAGTTCACCCAGGACCCGCGGGTATGCTGGTTGAAGCCCATGGTCCAAAGGCTCATGACCTTGCGGTTCGGGTCGGCATATTGCTTGGCCAGTTTCTCCAGCTTGTCGGCCGGAACGCCGGACAGTTCGGCGGTGTATTCCAGCGTGTAAGGCTCGACTGCCTTGGCATATTCCTCAAAGCTGATCGGCTCGAGCTTGCCCGAGTTCGGGTTCTCAGCCTCTTGCTGTAGCGGGTTGTTGTCGCGCAGGCCGTAACCGATATCGGTTGCGGTCTTGGTGATGTTGACGTGGTTCTTGACGAACTCTTCGTTCACTGCGCCGGTCTGGATGATGTAGTTGGCGATATAGTTCAGGATCGCCAGATCGGTCTGCGGTTCGAACACGATGCCATTGTCGGCCAGCTCGAACGAGCGATGTTCGAAGGTCGACAGCACATGCACTTCGCAGCCCGGCTTGGTCAGGCGCGTGTCGGTCAGGCGCGACCACAGGATCGGGTGCATCTCGGCCATGTTCGAGCCCCACAGAACAAACGTATCCGCGTGTTCGAGGTCGTCATAGCAGCCCATCGGCTCGTCAATGCCGAAGGTGCGCATGAAGCCCACCACGGCCGAGGCCATACAGTGCCGCGCATTGGGGTCGATATTGTTCGACCGGAAGCCAGCTTTCATCAGTTTCGAAGCGGCATAGCCTTCCCAAACCGTCCACTGTCCCGAGCCGAACATGCCCACGCTGGTCGGGCCTTTCTTGGCCAGGGCCTCTTTCCACTTGGCGGCCATCACGTCAAAAGCTTCGTCCCAGCTGACCGGCTCGAACTCGCCATTCTTGTCGTATTCGCCATTGGTCTTGCGCAGCAGCGGCGTGGTCAGGCGGTCCTGACCGTACATGATCTTGGACAGGAAATAGCCCTTGATGCAGTTCAGGCCCCGGTTGACCGGTGCGTCCGGGTCGCCCTGGGTTGCGACCACGCGGCCATCCTTGGTGCCCACCAGAACCGAGCAGCCGGTGCCGCAGAACCGGCAGGCTGCCTTGTCCCAGCGGATGTCGGGCGCATCGGCCTGTGCATTCGCCTGACCGGCAGCCATCGGGATACCGGCGGCCGAAGCGGTGGCGGCAGCAGCAGATGCCTTGAGGAATGTACGACGGGATTCAGAAACAGTCATTGGACGAGCCTCCTGCTGGTCGGTTGGCTTGGGGCATTGGGTTGGGGCGGGGATTCCGCCAGATCTTCGAAATGGTGATAGGTCAGCGTCAGTGAAATCACGCCGGGGATCTGATGCAGATCCATGATCGTCTCGGATGCCAATCGGTCGGACGTATCTTCGACGACAACAACGAAACGGCCATCTTCGGCTTCGGCATGAACCTCGACGCCATCGGTTTCGGTCATGGTTGCACGGGCTGATGCGGTTCGATCCGCAGCCACGTGAACAAGGCAACCGCAAATGTTCATTGGATGACCTCTGGTTTGGGTGTTTGAGGGCGTTCAAGCGCGACCGCGCCAACCGGGCAGGCCGAGGCGCAGGCGGCGCAGCCGATGCAACTGTCCTGATCCAGAACGGGTTCCGCACGCCCGCCCAGTTGCAACTGGAAACGGATCGCACGCGCATCGCAACTGTCCTGACACACACGGCAACTGATGCCCTTCATCGACAGGCACGTGGTCGCCTGTACGGCGGCGCGCCATGGCCAGTCAGGCACGCGATCAACCTGCAGCGCATCGGTTTCGCAGACCTCAGCGCAGCCTGCACAAAAGGTACAGGCACCGGCATTCAGTTCAAGGATCGGGTATCCATCGGCGTCCTTTGACAAAATCCCTTCGGGGCAAGCGGTTATGCAATCCCCGCATGCGGAACAGGCATCCACAAAACCAGATTCCACCGCACCCGGAGGACGAATCGCGTCCTTATCCTCGCGAAGTGCGCGTGCGCTGAGAAACGCGCGTCTTGTGGTCATCTGGCTCATGTGCTGGCGACCGTGTCCTGGACAATGTCAAACGTATCAGCCGTGCTAACAGTTTTCAAACTTACCGAATTTGACACAGGTCAATTTTCACGCGGCAAAACAAATAATCTCATTAAGAATCATGTTTTGGCGCTGGACGACCGGATTACCCCGGCGGCCTCGTCCGCCAGCATCGGCCAGGCGGTGGTTTCGGACTGGTACAAAAAGACCTCGCGCGTTTCCGGCAGATCAACGATTTTTCGGAACTTTAGATCGGATGAGACAAGCCGAGTCGCGGCCTGAGGCAACAGCGTGCCCCAGCTGCCGGTGCTGACCATGGCCAGCAGGGAATGGGTGTTGTGAACGGTGACATCGATTCTGGCCAGATGGTCCTGAATGCGCCGCGACTGTATCTGATCGCACAGCGCATTGCGCAGAAACGGGCTGCGAAACACGTCACTGATGGTGATCGGTCCAGAGACCGAGGCCAGCGGGTGATGATCCGACATCACCAACCCGAACAGGTCCTGAAACAGCGGCGCAACTTTGGTGCCTTTCACCGGCCTTCTGGACGAGGCGATCCCGATATCCGCCCAGCCCTGCCCGATGGCGTCCAGAACCTGCTCGGTATCGGTGTCCCGCAGCTCGATCTTCACCCCCGGATGGTGGTCGGTGAAATGACGCACGAGGGGCGGAAAGACCAATGCCGCCATCGACGGTACTGCCGCAATCCGCAGCAGGCCTTGCGGCGCGCGGGTCAGCATGTCGATGGTTTCCAGCGTCGAATCGAACTGACGCAACTGGCTTTGGCCCAGTTGAAGCACATGGGCACCCAAATCCGTCAGGCGGTTTTTGCGCTCTCCGACAAACAAGGGGCGGCCCAGATGCGCCTCAAGCTGTTTCAGCGTCATGGAAACCGCAGATTGCGTACGGCCCAGCCGGTCTGCCGCATCCGCCAGATTGCCCGTTTCCGCCACCGTGCAGAAGCATCGCAACATCTCGATCTTGATCGCCATATTTCAATTTTCCTGAAGTTTTCTCAAGAAATTTGAGTTTGACTGATGTTTTGCCCCATGTCCATCATCCCGCAACCTTGCTCAAACCCTTCCCGAGGCTTTCCGTGACCCACAAGAACCTTATCGCTGGCGAATGGCTGGCGGGTGATACCGAGATTGAAAACCGCAACCCGTCGGATGTAACCGACCTGATCGGCCTGTACGCTCAGGCGACATCGGATCAGCTGGACGCCACCCTGACCCGCGCCTGCGCGGCTCAGGCCGAATGGGCGGCTTATGGGCTGGAGCGGAAACAGGCCGTGCTGAACGCCATCGGCACCGAAATGATGTCCCGCGCAGAAGAGCTGGGCACATTGCTGAGCCGTGAAGAAGGCAAACCGCTGGCCGAAGGCAAGGGCGAAGTCTATCGCGCCGGTCAGTTCTTCACCTACTACGCCGCCGAATGCCTGCGCCAGATCGGGGAAAACGCCGATTCCGTGCGCCCAGATATTGAGATTGACGTGCGCCGCGAGCCCGTAGGCACCGTTGCGATCATAAGCCCCTGGAACTTCCCGACCGCGACCGCCTCGTGGAAGATCGCGCCTGCGCTGTGCTATGGCAACGCGGTCGTATGGAAACCGGCGAATGTGACCCCGGCATCGGCGGTCGCGCTGACCGAGATCATCGCGCGGCAGGATATCCCCAAAGGTCTGTTCAGCCTGATCATGGGTTCGGGCGGCACGATTGGTCAGCGTCTGGTGGAAAGCCCGCTGATCGACGCGATTTCCTTCACCGGCTCGGTTCCCGTGGGCAAGGGGATCGCCGCCGCTGCAATCCAGAACCTGACCAAAGTGCAGATGGAGATGGGGTCCAAGAACGCGCTGGCGGTTATGGACGATGCCGATCTGGATCTGGCCGTCACGCTGGCACTGGGCGGGGCCTTTGGTGGCACAGGACAGAAATGCACTGCCTCATCCCGGCTGGTGGTCCACGCCAACATCCATGATGCATTTGTCGAGAAACTGGTCGCCGGTGCGCAGGCGATGAAGGTTGGCCACGCGCTGGAAGAGGGCGTACAGATGGGGCCCGTCGTCAGCCAGCAGCAGTTGAACGAAAATCTGGCCTATGTCGATCTGGGCAAATCCGAAGGGGCCGAGCTGGCCTGTGGCGGCGCAGGTCTGGATATGCCGCATGACGGGTTCTACATGAGCCCCGGCGTGTTCCTGAACACCACCAATGACATGGCGATAAACCGTGAAGAGATGTTCGCCCCCCTGACCAGCGTCATCAAGGTCGGCAGCTATGACGAGGCGCTGAGCGTCGTCAACGACACCAATTTCGGCCTGACCTCGGGCATCGTGACCCGCTCGCTGGCGCGGGCCACGCATTTCCGCCGCAATGCGCGCACCGGTGTGGTCACGGTGAACCTGCCGACAGCGGGCACCGACTATCACGTGCCGTTTGGCGGGCGCGGCGACAGTTCCTACGGACCGCGCGAACAAGGCAAGGCCGCGGCCGAGTTCTACACCACGGTCAAAACCGCCTACATAAGCGCAGGCCCCGTCTGATGCGGCCCACCCTCAGAATAGACGGGCTGCAATATGCCAACTGGTCGGAAAAGATTTTCCGGCAGCTTCGCGAAGGCGGGGTCGATGCGATCCACGTCACCATCGCCTACCATGAGAGCTTTCGCGAAACCGTCCTGAACTTCGAACGCTGGAACCGCTGGTTCGAGCAGTATCCGGATCTGATCATGAAGGGGCTGACCGCCGCAGATATCGACCGCGCCCGTGCAACCGGGCGCACGGCGGTGTTCTTCGGCTTCCAGAACCCCTCACCCATCGAAGACGATATTGGCCTGGTGGAAATCGTGCACACCTTGGGCGCGCGGTTCATGCAGCTGACCTATAACAACCAGTCCCTTCTGGCGACCGGCTGTTATGAGGCCGAAGACACCGGCCTTACCCGAATGGGCAAGCAGGTCGTGCGCGAAATGAACCGCGTGGGGCTGGTGATCGACATGAGCCATTCCGGGGATCGCTCGACCATCGAAGCCGCCGATCATTCCACCCGCCCCATCGCCATCACCCACGCCAACCCCCACGACTGGCATCCTGCTTTGCGCAACAAGCGCGACGATGTCATCCGTGCAGTGACAGAAAATGGCGGCATGTTCGGCTTTTCGATCTACCCTCATCACCTGAAGGGCGGCTCGGGCTGCTCGCTGCAGGAGTTCTGCGAGATGATCGCGCGCACGGCGGACAGGTTTGGCATCGAGCATTTGGGGATCGGCACGGATCTGTGTCAGGATCAGCCCGACAGCATTGTGGAATGGATGCGCGTGGGACGGTGGAGCAAAGAGATCGACTATGGCGAAGGCTCGGCCGCTGCGCCGGGGTTTCCGCCCATGCCAGACTGGTTCCGGGACAATCGCGACTTTGGCAACATCGAATCCGGCCTGCGCGCAACCGGCATGGATGACTCGGATGTCGCCGCCGTGATGGGCGGCAACTGGTATCGCTTCTTCGCTGAAAATTTCACGTCGCAGGTGCAACCAGATGGCTGAGCTGCGCCCACCCGAGAAGATCATGACTCTGGAACGGCTGGGGTCGCTGCATCAATGCCGGCTCAGCTTCATGCGGCAGCTGACCCGCCGGATGGCTCGGGAAAGCTGGGAATTCTCACGCCCGGTTTTTGAGATCGACGCACAGGGCGTGGGTCACGCCGTTTATACCGCGCAAGGGCCGGAGCGCGCCTATTCGCTGGTGGCATTCGCCCATGATCTGCCGGACCACATGCGCTCGGACCGGGTGATTGCGACCGCATGGGACACGACATTCACCCTGTTTGACGGCGTGCCCGAGCCCCATGACATCGAGCGCCTGTCGCAAAACGTGCCCCTGCAAGAAGCGGGCCGGGTCACTGAACGTGAGATTTCGGTCAGCCGCGCCAACCGCTCGGTCCGGTTGTGGGAACATGTGGTGGACTGCCTGTCCAATGGCCGCCAGCCGGATGCGAACCAGCTTGAGGCGGTCGGGTATCTGATGCGCACTACCGCTGTTTACGGCTCGGGCAAGCTGGGGGCCGCCGACCGCGAGGTGATTGCCAACCGGCCCGAGATGCAGTCGCCGTTTCAGGCCGAGATGCTGTCGGTCTACCTGACCCGCTGGTTCGTACGCGATCTGGTCGAGCATATGGCACAGGTGCGCGGCGGCGACAGGGCCGCGCGTTTGGACGAAGGTCTCGCGCGGCAGATCGGCATCGGCAATTCGACCGGGCTGGGCATGGCCCCCTATCTGGTCAACCATCCGGTTTTGCTGAACAATTGGATTGTGGCCCGCGAAACCGCCATTGCGCGGGTGCGCGACCTGCCCGCCTCGCCTGAACAGATCGACCTGTTTCGCGATCTGGTCAACAGGTGCGAACAGCTTGTGGCGACATGGCGATCTGAACACCCGATCCAGATCGTCAAGCTTCAGCACCTGACGGACGATCTGGCCGCGCTTGGGTCTTATTTGGAAGATACAGGGCTGTCGGGCGCGACGCCTTGGAATAATCTCATGATTTGGACGGACCAAACGCTCAGCGCTGAAGGGCAAGAGCTTGTCGCCTCCTTGATTCTGGAGCCGCATGGCGATCTGGTCGATGATCTGGCGACCACAATGTCCGATCACAGCGGGCCCTTTGTGCTGGATGGGTCCATGCCTGTGGCTGAGGTGTCCAACCTGTTGCGTCGGAATTTCGGCCCCTTGCTGGATCGGGACTGGACCGCGCCCGAGAACTGCGCAAGGGCGTGGTATATCTCGGAAGAGAAGCTGGAACCAAGGTTAGGCGAACGGTTCGAGGAACCGATAGAAGCCTACGAACAACCGCTGGCCCCGGCCCGTGATGCCACGGCAGCGTTGGCCGTGCTTGTAACAGCGGACCCGCACAGCCCGGTGGCAGACACCCTCGCCCACCACCCCGAACATCGCCAAAGCGTCCGGCGCGCCCAGATCACACGCTCAGCGCCCTATGGCGAGATCCGCTCGAACACGATCGGGGCCGACGTGGTGCCGATTGACATGCTGCGCGCCAAACTGTCCTTTTTTGGCGTAACCCGGTTTGATCCCCGCTCGGACCGGTGGGTGCGCGTGGTCATGTATGCCGGGGCCCCTTATCCGCCCGATCTGACGCCGGACAATGCCGACCTGTGGGTCTATCCCGAGCCGTCCGCATGACCCTGTCGTTGAATGAGGTGGAAACCATCGCCAAGCGGGCGACCCGTGGGGCGGGCCAACCCTGGGGGCTGGCGGACGAGGCGGCAAAGGCCTGCCGCTGGTTGTGCGCTCAGGGTCTGGACGGGGTCGGTGCTCTGACCACTGATCTGGAGACCGGGGCGCAAACACTGATCAAGGGCGTGTCCCTGTCGGATCGGGCGCGCGTTCTGACCACCGAAACCGTCACCATTCCCGCTGTCAGCACTCCGCTTATGATCCTGCCCTTTGCAGCCAACGCCGCCCGCCTGATCAAAGCGTGTGTCACTGTGAAATGCGGCGGCGTGGTGGCGGTGACAAATGGCAGGTCACTGGAGTTGGCGCAGGGATTTCCTGACCGGTCCGAGACCGTAACCATCGCAAGCGGCGGCGTTTTGACCACAGCCCGCGCCCATGCAACCCGCGCCGCGCCACTGCCGCGCGATTGGCAGGCACTGAACGCGCTGGCCCATCGAACCTATGCCCCGGCGACCGAGGAAAGCCGCGCGCGCGGCGCAGGTGCCGGGACAACTGACAATGACTGACCGAGTGAGTTGATGATGCAAACCAAGACCCTGACACTGGCCGAAATCGAAGATCTGGCCCTGCACGCATTGGTGGCCGCTGGAACGTCCGAGGCCAACGCCCGACCCCTGGCTGTTGCCACCGCCGCAACCGAAGCCGACGGCGTTGCCAGCCACGGGCTGGCCTATATCCCGATCTATTGCGAGCATGTGCAATGCGGCAAGGTGGATGGGCAGGCCACACCGGTTGTGGACCAGCCACGCCCGGGCGTGATCGCAGTTGACGCGGCCACCGGCTTTGCCCATTCGGCCATCGATGCGGGGTTCAAAAGGCTGATCCCTTTGGCCAAGGAACACGGGATTGCCGCGCTGGCCATCAAGAACAGCTATAATTGCGGGGTTCTGGGCTATCACACCTACCGGCTGGCACAGGCCGGGCTGCTGGGACTGGGCTTTACCAACGCGCCCGCGTCCATTGCGCCGTCGGGCGGGGCGAAGCCGGTGGTCGGGACCAACCCGTTCTCTGTCGCTGCACCCGGACCAGACGGCCAGCCTGCCTTGCTGATCGATCAATCCGCCAGCACAATCGCCAAATCCGAAGTGATGAAACACGCGCGCGAAGGCAAACCGATCCCCGTAGGTTGGGCGCTGGATAGCGAGGGAAATCCGACAACAGACCCTAATGTGGGGCTCAAAGGCTCGATGGCCCCGTCAGGCGGGTATAAAGGCGTCGGAGTTTCGCTGCTGACCGAAGTCCTGGCTGCCGCCATGACCGGCGCGACCCTGGGGATCGACGCGTCGCCTTTCTCGGGCACCGCAGGCGGCCCGCCCCGCACCGGCCAGATGTTTCTGGCCATCGATCCCGGCGCGACATCCGGTGGGGCGTTTGCCGACCGGATTGAGGCGCTTGTCCACGCCATTCGCGCGCAAGACGGCGCGCATCTGCCCGGCGATGGCCGTCAGGCGAAACGCCGCAACGCTGCCGAGCAGGGCGTCGCGGTAAATCAGGCGACCCTGGATCGGATCGAAGCGATCCTTGCCTGAACAAACGCGGCTGCCTGACCCTTGATTGTTATCGCGCGCAAAGATTATGTAAAGATAGCGCAAATCAAGACAGCTCTCCGGGTGCAGGCAGGGTAGAATGACCAAAATCAGGAATATGGAAGAATTCGCGGCCCTCAGCGGAATATCCCGGCCGACCGTTTCCAAATACTTCCATGATCCTGACAGCGTCCGCCCAACCACCCGCGCCCGCATCGAAGAAGCGCTGGAGAGGTTCGACTACCGCCCCAATATCTTCGCGATCAATCAGAACCGGAAACTGACCAAGAATATCGGCATCGTGGTCCCCTACCTTGCCGACCCGTTCTTTGCCGAGATCGCACGCTATCTGGAACAAAGCTGCATCGCCGCAGGCTATCGGCCTTCGCTGTTCAGCTCGCATGGTGAACAGAAACTTGAGGTCGAGATTCTGGACAGCCTGCGCTCGCTGAAACCGGCGGGTGTGTTGCTTGCGCCCTTGGGGCGCGACTCGGACCGGTCGGCGATTGAAAAGTTCTGCAAGAATGTGCCGACGGTCCTGTTCGACAGCAATATCGAGGGGCTGGGTGCGGCCTTTATCGGATCAGACAATTTCAGCTTTGTCTCGCAGACCGTGGAATACATGACCCGCACTGGCGAGCCGCCATCTTTCTTCGAGATGCGGACACCCGCAAACCCCAACGCCAACAAGCGGCGCAAAGCCTATGTCAAGGTGATGGAGCGCCTGGGGTTCGACCCCCATGTGATCAGGATCGACGGTGAAGGCTGGGCGTTTGAAGAGATCGGGCATCGGGGCGCGTTGAAAGTTCTGGAGGACGGCGCGCTGAAAACAAACTCGGTTCTGTGCAGCAATGACCGCCTGGCAATCGGGTTTCTTGCCGCCTGTTACGAGCAGGGGATTCGGGTTGGTCGCAAAGACGATTGCAGCTTGAGGGTCGCCTCGAACGACGATCATCCCTTTGCAAAATTCACCTGCCCGTCTTTGACCACGGCGGCGCATGACTATGACAATGTCGCGGGGCGCAGTGTCGAAACACTGTTCGAACTCATTGAAAGTGGGGGGAAATTTGACAGCCGGAGGGAAACCCTGTTCCCGGCCCGGCTTGTATTGCGGGAGTCTGCATGATCGCCAAACTTTAACGCGCGTAAAGTTTTTATTGACGCCGCGATAATTTACCGACTACCCTTCCTGCATGACATCCAAGCTCAGGGAGGACAGGGATGTATTTTAAGAACGCACTTCGTGCGGCGACTGCACTGACTTTCGTCGCCACGGCCGCGGCCCATGCGCAAACCATAACGATCGCCACCGTCAACAATGGCGACATGATCCGGATGCAGGGCTACACCGACAATTTCACCGAAGCGACCGGCATTGATGTGGAATGGGTGACGCTGGAAGAAAACGTGCTGCGTCAGCGCGTAACCACGGACATCACCACCAAGGGTGGCCAGTTCGACATCATGACAATCGGCATGTACGAAACGCCCATCTGGGGCGCAAATGGCTGGCTGGTGCCGCTGGATGGCATGTCCGATGACTACGATGTGGGCGACCTGCTGCCCGCCATGGCAGGCGGGCTGAGCAATGACGGCACGCTTTATGCCGCGCCGTTTTATGGCGAAAGCTCGATGATCATGTATCGCACCGACCTGATGGAGGCTGCCGGTCTGGAAATGCCCGAAGCGCCCACCTGGCAATTCATCCGCGAAGCTGCGGCGGCGATGACGGACCGGGACAATGACATCAACGGCATCTGCCTGCGCGGTAAGGCGGGCTGGGGTGAAGGCGGTGCCTTTATCACCGTAACCGGGAACTCATTCGGTGCGCGCTGGTTCGATGAAAACTGGAAGCCCCAGTTCGATCAGCCCGAGTGGAAAGAAGCACTGACATTCTTTGTCGATATGATGAATGAATCCGGTCCTGCGGGTTATGCCACCAAC
Source organism: Ruegeria sp. BG5 (assembly GCF_056538425.1). NCBI lineage: Bacteria > Pseudomonadati > Pseudomonadota > Alphaproteobacteria > Rhodobacterales > Roseobacteraceae > Ruegeria > Ruegeria sp. BG5. The sequence goes on from NZ_JBQFTC010000008.1 coordinate 132,172, forward strand.
GGATTCAACGAAAACCTGTCACTGTTCCAGCAGGGCAAGTGCGGGATGTGGATCGACGCGACCGTTGCCGCATCATTCGTGACCAACCCCGACGATTCAACCGTGGCGGACAAGGTCGGCTTTGCGCTGGCACCAAATTCAGAAGGCGTTGATAAGCGCGCCAACTGGCTCTGGGCCTGGGCACTGGCCATTCCGGCTGGCACGCAGCAGGAAGACGCCGCGAAGCAGTTCATCGAATGGGCGACCTCGAAGGATTATATCGAGCTGGTGGCCGAGAACGAAGGCTGGGCCAATGTGCCTCCGGGTGCGCGGACCTCGCTTTATGAAAACGACAACTACAAGGACATCCCTTTCGCGCAGATGACGCTGAAGTCGATCCTTGCGGCGGATCCGCAGAACTGCTGCGCCCAGCCGACGCCCTATACCGGCATCCAGTTTGTCGCCATTCCTGAGTTTGCAGGCATCGCCACGCAGGTCAGCCAGGAATTCTCGGCGGTTTATGCCGGTCAGCAAACCGTGGACGAAGCCCTTGCCAAAGCGCAGGCCTTCACCACCGAAGAGATGGAAGCCGCAGGGTACTGAGGCCTCCCTCCCAGTGGGGGACAGGTGCCTGTCCCCCGCTCCCCACTTTCACAACTCGTGTTTTTCTCGCAGGCTAGCTCTATGCCTGAACAGAGAGGTCTTGCGCCATGGCAACCCAACATTCCCGATCCGTTGCCCGCCTGATGATGGCACCCGCAGTGGTCCTGCTGCTTGGCTGGATGCTCGTGCCTCTGACGATGACCTTGTATTTCTCCTTCAAGAAATACCTGCCCCTGCGCGGTGGTGATCTGGGTTGGGTCGGGTTCGACAACTACATCCGGTTCGTTTCCTCCAGTTCCTTCTGGCCTGCGGTTCAGGCGACGCTGTTGATTGTCGGCGGCGTGTTGGTGATCACGGTCATTCTGGGTGTGCTGCTGGCGATGCTGTTGGATCAGCCGATGTGGGGGCAAGGCGTTGTCCGCATTCTGGTGATCGCGCCCTTCTTTGTGATGCCCACCGTCTCCGCTTTGGTCTGGAAGAACATGTTCATGGATCCGGTGAACGGCCTGTTGGCGCATCTGTGGCGCTTTTTCGGGGCCGAGCCGATTTCATGGCTGTCCGAGGCTTCGATGACCTCGATCATCATGATCGTCTCATGGCAATGGCTGCCCTTTGCAACGCTGATCCTGCTGACCGCGATCCAGTCGCTGGACAGCGAGCAGCTGGAAGCGGCTGAAATGGACGGTGCGCCGGTGCTGAAACGCTTTTACCACATCGTCCTGCCGCATCTCAGCCGCGCGATCACCATCGTGATCCTGATCCAGACGATCTTTCTGCTGTCGATCTTCGCCGAGATTTTCGTGACCACCGGCGGCGCGTTCGGCACCCGCACACTCACCTACCTGATTTTCCAGCGCGTGCTGGAAAGCCAGAACGTTGGCCTCGGATCAGCCGGAGGTGTCTACGCCATCATCCTTGCCAATATCGTTGCCATCTTCCTGATGCGTATCGTCGGCAAAAACCTGGACGCGTGAGGAGGTAAGACCATGGCCCGCGCCGTCACACCCCGCCGTAAAACACTGAACACCGCCCTTGCCTGGGCTGTTGGGTTGCTGATCTTCTTCCCGATCCTGTGGACCATCCTGACCAGTTTCAAGACCGAGGCGCAGGCAATTGCCAGCCCGCCCCTGTTTCTGAACTTCAACTGGACGCTGGAGAACTATGCCATCGTGCAGGAACGCTCGGATTACATGCGGTTCCTGTGGAACTCGGTCATCATCGCGGGGGGTTCAACCATTCTGGGCGTGATCATTGCGGTGCCCGCCGCGTGGGCGATGGCCTTTGTTCCGTCCAAGCGCACGAAGGACATCCTGCTGTGGATGCTGTCCACCAAGATGCTGCCTGCGGTCGGCGTTCTGTATCCGATCTACCTGCTGTTCATCCGGCTGGGTCTTCTGGATACTCGCGGGGGGCTGGTCGTTGTTCTGATGTTGATCAACCTGCCGATCATCGTCTGGATGCTGTATACCTATTTCCGCGAAATTCCGGGTGAGATTCTGGAAGCTGCGCGGATGGACGGGGCAACGTTGAAAGAGGAAATCCTCTATGTCCTGACTCCCATGGCCATTCCCGGCATCGCCTCGACCGTGTTGCTGAACTTCATCCTGGCGTGGAACGAGGCATTCTGGACCCTCAACCTGACCGCCGTCGATGCCGCGCCTCTGACCGCCTTCATCGCCAGCTATTCCAGCCCCGAGGGTCTGTTCTTTGCCAAGCTAAGCGCAGCCTCGACCATGGCGATTGCACCAATCCTGATCCTTGGCTGGTTCAGCCAGAAACAACTTGTCCGCGGCCTGACTTTCGGCGCTGTGAAATAAGGAAGACGACGTATGGGACGTATCCAACTCAAGTCAGTGACCAAAAGCTTCGGCGACGTTCAGGTCATTCCCCCGCTGGACCTGACCATCGAGGATGGCGAGTTCACCGTCTTCGTCGGCCCGTCGGGGTGCGGTAAATCCACTCTGTTGCGCCTGATTGCGGGGCTGGAGGATATCACCAGCGGTTCCATCGACATCGATGGATCTGACGCCACCGATGTACCGCCAGCCAAGCGCGGCTTGGCGATGGTGTTCCAGTCCTATGCGCTCTACCCGCATATGACCGTGCGCAAGAACATCGCGTTCCCGTTGCGCATGGCCAAGCTGGATCAGGCCGAGATCGACAAGCGCGTCGAAGGCGCGGCGGGCGTTCTGAACCTGACCGACTATCTGGACCGCCGCCCCGGGCAGTTGTCCGGCGGTCAGCGCCAGCGGGTCGCGATCGGTCGAGCGATTGTGCGGGAACCGGCGGCGTTCCTATTCGATGAACCGCTGTCGAACCTCGACGCAGCGTTGCGTGTGGGAATGCGGCTTGAGATTAGCGAATTGCACGAGCGCCTTGCGACCACGATGATCTACGTAACCCATGATCAGGTCGAAGCGATGACCATGGCGGACAAGATCGTCGTGCTGCAAGCAGGCGTTATCGAGCAGGTCGGCTCTCCACTGGAACTCTATCGAACCCCGCGCAACCTGTTCGTCGCGGGCTTCATCGGCTCACCCAAGATGAACTTCATCGAAGGGGACGAGGCCGCAAAACACGGCGCGCAGACCATCGGCATTCGTCCGGAACACATCGCAGTGTCCGATACCGAAGGCACATGGTCCGGCGTTGTCGGCGTGTCGGAACATCTTGGGTCCGACACGTTCTTCCACATCCACGAAACCGGTCTGGCCGAAACCATCACCGTCCGCGCGGATGGCGAGGTCGGGTTCCGCCACGGGGATCGCATCCACCTGACCCCACGCGCCGACGTCATTCACCGGTTTGATCAACAGGGGCTGCGGATCGAATGACGCGCCTGAAGGGTAAAACCGCGCTGGTTACGGGGGCCGCCCGCGGGATCGGGCTGGCCTTTGCCCAAGTCTATGTGGCCGAGGGCGCGCAGGTTGCCATTGCCGATATCGATATTGCCCGCGCCAAAGATGCGGCCGCACAGATAGGATCAGCGGCCATGGCGGTGGAAATGGATGTCACCGATCAGGCCAGTATTGAGACCGCAATTGACCAAACCGCCGACCGGTTCGGTACTATCGACATTCTGATCAACAACGCAGCCATCTTTACCGCCGCGCCAGTCACCGAGATTGATCGCGCCGACTACCAGCGCGTCTTTGACATCAACGTGGCGGGCACGCTGTTCACGCTGCAGGCGGTGGCGCGGCACATGATCGAAAACAACGTCAAAGGCCGGATCATCAATATGGCCTCGCAAGCCGGACGGCGCGGGGAACCTCTGGTCGCCGTCTATTGCGCCAGCAAGGCTGCGGTGATCTCGCTGACACAATCCGCCGGACTGAACCTGATCCAACACGGAATCAACGTAAACGCCATCGCCCCCGGGGTGGTGGACGGTGAACATTGGGACGGTGTCGATGCCTTCTTCGCCAGATACGAAGGCAAAGCGCCCGGCCAGAAAAAGCGCGAGGTTGCGGCGGCGGTCCCCTATGGCCGCATGGGCCACGCCGGGGATCTGACCGGCATGGCAATCTTTCTGGCCTCGGACGAGGCCGAATACATCGTGGCCCAAACCTACAACGTCGATGGCGGAAACTGGATGAGCTGATGGACCCGCGCTCGGAAACACATATGCCGATCAAACTGCGCCGATCTGCCTTGGCAGATCTGCCGGTCGAGGTCAAAACCCCTCGGTACAGGCCCGAAGACCTAACACCGGGCATTGTGCATATCGGTTTGGGCAATTTCCACCGGGCCCATCAGGCCTGGTACATCCATCAACTGATGCAAATGGGCCGGGCGAATGACTGGGCGATCATCGGCGCGGGCGTAAGACCCTATGACGCCGAGATGCGTGAAAAGCTGATGGCCCAGGATTGCCTGACAACCCTGATCGAGCTCGACCCTTCGGGAATCTCGGCCGAGGTCATCGCCCCGATGATCGACTATGTGCCAATTGAAGAGGGGAACAGTGCTCTGATCCGACGGATGTCGGATCCGGCGATCCGCATCGTGTCGCTGACGGTGACGGAAGGCGGTTACTATCAAGACCCTAATACAGGCGATTTCGACACAATACATGACGATATCCAACATGACGCGCAGAACCCAAACCAACCCCGGACGGTGTTCGGAGCGCTCGTCGCGGCCCTGAAACACCGCCGGGACGCCGGGACGCGCCCGTTCACCGCGCTGAGTTGCGACAACCTCAAGGGCAATGGCGCAATACTCAGGTCCTGCGTCATTGGGCTGGCCCAATTGTCGGACCCGGATCTTGCCGATTGGATCGACCAACAGGGCGCTTTTCCGGATTCGATGGTGGATTGCATCGTCCCGGTCACCCGGGATCAGGTCATTTCAATGTGTCACGATCTGGGGGTCGATGACAAAGCCCCGGTCACCCACGAACGGTTTCGCCAATGGGTCATTGAGGACGCGTTTTGTGCAGGCCGACCACCATTGGAAGAGGTCGGTGTTACCATAACAAACGACGTTCATACCTATGAGGCCATGAAGCTCAGAATCCTGAATGGTGGCCACCAATTGCTTGCCAATGTCGGAGAGATATTAAGCGTTCCGACAATTGCAGATTGCATGAAAGATCCTGATCTTGCCGGTTTTTTCCGGAAAGTCCAGTCAGAGTGCATTGTGCCCCATGTCAAACCGGTCCCCGGCCTCACCCCCACTGAATACCTGACTCTGATCGGGCGCCGCTTTGCAAACCCAACCATCCAGGACACAACGCGCCGCGTTGCCTTTGACGGATCCTCTCGCCACCCCGAGTTCCTGTTGCCGTCCCTTCTGGACGCGCATGGGGAAGGTGCGTCAATTTCGGGTTTGGCCCTTGCCGAAGCATTCTGGTGCCGAATGTGCGCGGGCACTCGGGAAAACGGAACCCAAATTCAAGCCAACGACCCCCTGTGGGACGAATTGCAACGGGCGGCAATTGCCGCCAAAGACGACCCAAAGGCGTGGATTGTTAAAACCGGTTTGTACGGTCAGGTCGGATTGAACGAACGTTTCGCTCAGGAATTTTCAGATTGGCTTTCCGAGATTTGGCAGAACGGAGCCCGGGCCACATTGAAACGGTACCTTTGACATTTTCTGGAAACCCAAGAAAATCACTTTGGGCCAAGAACGATACATCTATCGGATATTGCCCTTCGCTCAAACGCGTTGGGTACCCAATCGCCATCACCGGCCGCCGCCAAAGGTTTGACACTGTGAACCTTTGGTTAAACAGGTCGATGGGCTGTCTTTTTGAATCGGTTGGGTTTGTTCGGCTGGTTTCGGACGTAGGATTTGAACCTCTGACCTTCAGGTTATGAGCCTGACGAGGTGAAGACGTTAAGCAATTGATCCAGTGGATCAATAGTAGTCTGAACGGGCTGGGTTGGGGTTTTCTGACACTGGTTGCGGGAGC
>NZ_JBQFTC010000009.1:0-104839 GCF_056538425.1 Ruegeria sp. BG5
CTGTCCCTTCAAGCACCGCGCGCATCTCATAGAGTTCCATGACCTCGGCGTAATCCAGACTGCGCACGGTGGCACCTTGCCGTGGCACATGTGTGACCAGCCCGTCGGCCTCCAACTGCCTTATCGCCTCGCGTACCGGGGTACGGCTGACGCCCAACCGTTCCGAGAGCTCAATCTCACGCAGCCGGTCGCCGGGCAGAAGAGTGCCCTCGCGAATCTCGTCCAGCAGGCGCTGATACGCAGAATTGCCTTGTGGACCAGGTTGTAATGGGTCGTCATGAAGGGTCATCGCAGGCTCTCTTGTCATTTTACATCCAGTTGTATACATATGGATGCAATATAAGTCAACGAAGCTGGAACGCTTACCTTGCACAGCCAAACCGATACCCCCTCTCTTCTGACGAAACGGGCCGTCACGCTCGGCCTGGCGGTGTTGGGCACTGGGGTATTTTGGGCGCTAAACCTGCCGCTACCCTTTCTGTTCGGGCCAATGAGCGCATGTTTGATTGCAGCTCTTGCGCACGCACCGATGGAAGGCTTTGGACAGGTATCGGTTGCCGCCCGCACTATATTGGGCGTAGCGGTAGGGGCATCGATTACGCCAGCTCTGTTCGCTGAATTGCCGAAAATGGCCGCGTCGATTGCGCTGGTCCCGTTCTTCATCTTGCTGATCGCTTTGGCAGGCGTGCCATTCTTTCGCAAAGTCTGGGGCTTTGACTCCACAACGGCTTTCTACGCAGCCATGCCGGGCGGTTTGCAAGACATGATCATCTTTGGCACTGAGGCCGGGGCCAATCCGCGTACCTTGTCCTTGATCCACGGTACGCGCGTGCTGATCATCGTGACGTTGGCCCCCTTGTTCCTCACCGTGTTCTATGATGCCCAACTCACCAATCCGATTGGCGAGCCCGCGCACAACCTGCCAATACATGAATTGGCGCTGATGGTTCTGGCCGCCATTGTCGGCTGGAAAGGCGGAGAGCGGATCGGCCTGTTCGGGGCGTCAATCCTGGGGCCAATGATCCTGACGGCAGCCTTGTCACTGGGCGACTTCATTCATACCCGACCGCCTCGCGAGGCCATCCTTGCAGCGCAGTTTTTCATTGGCTGCGGAATTGGTGCGAAATTCGTAGGTGTCACATGGGTCGAACTACGCCGGGTAGTGGCAGCGGGCTTCGCCTATGTCATTGTCCTTGCCGTCCTGGCAGCCGCTTTCACCGCCGTTGTCACCACCTTGGGACTGGGCCAACCTGTCGAGGCGTTTCTGGCCTTCGCGCCCGGTGGGCAGGCAGAGATGACGGTGCTGGCCATCGTCTCGGGCGCGGATTTGGGCTTTGTGATCACCCACCATCTGACAAGAATCGTGTTGGTGATCATTGGTGCGCCCATCGCCGCAAACCTTATTCTGCGTTGGTCCAAACCTCGGGGTTGATCATGTGGATCGGATCGCCTTCGGCATAGGCGTTCACCTGATCGAAAATATCCGCGAATTGCAGGTCGAACTCGTCTTCAGTGACAAAGCCGATATGTGGGGTCGCGATCAGGTTGGGATGTGACAAAAGCGGGTCGGTCGGATCAATCAGTGGCTCGGAATCGAACACATCAATTGCCGCTTTGCCGGGGCGACCGACGTTCAGCGCCTCAAGCAAAGCACCAGGTGCGATCAGCCCGGCTCGCGAGGTGTTCACAAACAGCGCCTCCGGCTGCATCTTTGCGAAATCCGATGCGGTGATGATCCCGCGCGTATCCGGTTTCAAGCGCACATGGACCGAGACAACATCGCTGCTGCCAAAGAACGCTTCACGGCTGGGCGCGACCTGCGCGCCATCCGCCTGCGCACGCGCCCGGCCTTCTACGGATGACCACCAAACCACATTCATCCCAAAGGCCTCGGCATAACTTGCAATGGCGCGAGCAATGCGGCCATAGCCATAGAGCCCCAACTGACGCCCCCTCAGCGTCTTGCCCACGCCCGCCTGCCAGTGCCCTGCTTTGACGGAGGCCATTTGTGCGGGCAAATCCCGCATCCCGGCCATGATTAACGCCCAAGTAAGTTCGGCTGCAGCATAAGACGGCGTCCCGCCATGCATGTTTGAGCACAGCAGCACGTCGTGATCTGTGCAGGCCTCAACATCGACATGAGGATAAACGCTGCGCTGGCTGATCAGTTTCAGGTTTGGTAATTTCTCCAGCAAGGCGCGGGTGACTTTGGTACGTTCGCGGAACAGGACAAGCACCTCTGCGTCCTGCAGTCGTTCGGCCAGAGTGTCAGTGTCTTCGACATGATCCGTCCATACCGTCACCTCATGACCGGTGAGTTTCTCAAAGCAAGGCAGGCCACGCAGCGTGTCAAACCAATCATCAAGAATGTGTATTTTCATCGGCTTTCAATACCCTGCCCGGTGGTCAGCTTTCTTGGGGTTGGCACAAAATGCGGCGCGTCGAGGGCGGCAAGCGCGTTTCGGACGCGTTCGATTTGGTCCAGCAGGTGGTTGAACTGCTCATCGCACCCGGCGATCGGCGTCGGGTACTCTGCCATGTCCCTCCGCAGGGCCGCTTGCGCCAGCTTAAGCTCCTGACGTGCGATATCGAGGCATTCCGAGTAGGTGTCCATCGTGACCTCCATAAATGTATACTATAGTATACTATCAATGGATTACCCGATCAACTCCCGTCCCAAACAGATTGCGGCACATAAACATGCCCGTCCGCCAACTTGCGCGCAGTTCGAACTAAGCCCGCCGCGTTCACGGTGAAACCGTCGTCGGTAGAGAAATCGACCAGCACGTCTATTTTGCCCGAGGCGTGTTCCAGAACAACTTCGGCTGGGCTTTTCGTGGGGCGATCCAGCAAACCGTCCGCAACAGTCCCGGGCGTCAAAGCACAAGACGCCATGCACTGCGCGCCGGTGACCGCCATGGTCGGGTGGGTTTTCCACGGCATGAAATACCGCACTGCGAGCGTTCCGCCCTCTCTGGCCGGAGCAACAAGGCCGAACTTAGGGGTGACCGATTTGGACACATCCCCCATACCCATCCGCTGGCCTGCTTCGATCCTAACGGCCTCCATCCGGTCAAAGAACGCGCGGTTTGCGTCCAGCTCCTTGGCGCTCTCATAGCCCGTCAATCCGAAATCTGTGGCGCGGGCGATAGCCATCGGCATAGCGACATCCATGCAGGTCAGTTCGACGCCCTGAACTGCATCGCGCAGGTTGCCCGTAGGCAGGAACGCTCCGGTGGCCGAGCCCACCACGCCCATGAAACTCAACTGCACCGGCGCTGAATGACCGGGAACGCCGGCGATCTCCGCATCACCCTCATAGGTCAATTCGCCCCCGGGTGTATTCACCTTGGCCACGACCCGAGCCCCAGTGTTGACGGCCCGAATGCGAACTTCAGTTTCATCGCCCTGCGGTTTGAACAGGCCCATCTCGATAGCCGCAGGGGCAACCCCGGACAGGATGTTGCCGCAAGTCGGTTTGAAATCGACCAGCTTGTCCTCGACCGAGACCTGAGCGAAGAAATAGTCGATATCGGCCCACTCATCCTCACTGACCGACAGCATCGCGACTTTTGTGGTCACCGCCGCGCCGCCGCCGATGCCGTCGATGTTCAGCGACTGCCCGGAACCAAGGGCGGCTATCAGCACCTCGGCTAGCGCGTCCAGATCCTCGGGCAAATCCGAGCGACGGAAATACGGGCCTTTCGACGTGCCGCCACGCATCAGCATATAAGGGATTGCGGTTTGAGTCATTTTGAACCCCTCACTTCAACGGCCAGGGCAGGCTGACCATGTCCTGCAACAGACCCGGCGGGAAATCGCGGTTCAGAGCGCCCGCCATCAGGCACATGAACCCGATGCCGCAGGCGGTCAGGATCAGAGTCATCTGCCAGCTGGACCCGGCGCGGATACGGAGAAAGGCGATCAGGAACCCTATCAGGGCGAGGATGAAGCCCACCACCCACGTGGCCGCGATCAAACTGGCGAACCATGCCAGAGTGGACCACAGACCGTGGGGTGCGCTGGCGTCTTCACCGGCGATTTCCTTGTCGGCAAAGATCGCGTCACCCTCGGGCCGCCGCATCATCTGGATCAGAAGGATCACGCAACAGAACAGCGAGACGCTGCCGATCACCAGCGGGATGATCTTGTCGGTCATATTGTAGTCGGGGATCATGTTGGCGTTGACCAAAGCGACGATCAGATAGGCCATGATCACCAGCAGAAAGATAAGCGGCGCGCGTTTGGTACCGGCCTGAACATCACCCTCGGCCATGATCATCTTGGCCTGCCGGAAACCCAGAATGACCGAGACGACTGTGACCACGATCAGGACGATCACGATGGGGCTGAAGACATACTCCATCCCCTCGCCAAAGCTTTTGCGGAACCGGAATGAGGCGATCTGGAACGCCTGATTGGTGAACTTCTCAACCGGGTTCGACAGAACGAAACCGATCAGGAAGGCGGGGCGCGACCAGTCGAAGCGGCGCAGGAAGATGCCGATCAGGCCGATCACGAACAAGGCCAGCAGGTCTTCGAAGTTCTGACCGGACTGGAACGCCGCAAAGCTGATCAGCATGAACAGGAACGGGGCCAGATAGGTGAAGCGGATCGTGGTCAGCTTGGCGATCCCGCCCGATGCCGCGATGCACAAGATCGTGCCCACGACGTTGGCCAGCGCCAGCAGCCAAACGATTGAATAGGTGATGTCGAGATTGTCTTTCAGCATGCTTGGACCGACCTCGATATCGCCAGACCCCAGCAGGGCCACCGCGCCGATAAAGATCGCCATTGAGCCGGAACCGGGAATGCCAAACAGCAAAGTTGGCACCAGCCCGCCGCCCTCCTTGGCGTTGTTCGAGCTTTCCGGGCCGATGACTCCGCGCACTTCGCCTTTGCCGAAATTGCTCTTGTCCTTGGTGGATTGAACCGAATGGCCGTAGGCAATCCAGTCGACAACCGAGCCGCCGAGGCCGGGTATGACGCCAACAATCACGCCAATGATCGAACAACGCACCGACAGCCATATATTTGCGAACCAGTCTTTGACACCGTCCAGCCAACCGGCGCCCAGTGAGGCCCCTTTGGCAATCGACCGATCTTGACGCAGCAGCGATACGATCTCGGGCACCGCAAAGATTCCCAGGCCAACGATAACCAGCTTCAGGCCGTCCGTCAGATAAGGAATGTCATAAGTCGCCATGCGCAGCGAACCGCCTGCATCCGCCTCACCAATCGTGCCGACCATCAGGCCCAGACCGGCGGCGGCGACTCCTTTCAGCGGGATCCGCCCGGCCAAAATGGCGACCATCGACAGGCCGAGAATTGTGATCATCAACATCTCGGGCAGGCCGAAGGCCAGAACGATGGGCCGCGCGATCAGAATGAACATGGTCAGGAAGGTCGCGCCGACCAGCCCGCCGAAGAGGGACGAGGAAAAAGCCGCCGACAGCGCCCTTGCCGCTTCGCCCTTTTTCGCCATGGGGAAGCCGTCCAGCACGGTCGCCTGCGAGGCCGAGCTGCCGGGGATGCCCATCAGGACGGACGCAAAAGTGTCCGACGTCGGCACTACCGCGACCATCCCGATCATCAGCGCCAGACCAAGGATCGGGTCCATTCCGAACATGAAAGGCAACAGCAGGGACAGACCGGCAATGCCACCAAGCCCCGGAAAGACGCCCACAGCCAGCCCCATAACGACGCCGAGCACAAGATAACCCAATACGATAGGTTGCAGGATAAGACCCCACGCGTCACCAAGCGCAGGTAGAGCGGTGGCGAAAACCTCCATAGCGGCCGCCTTTCATTAACTGTTTTGTATGTAGAGAAACGCGCGCCCTTCGTTGGGCGCGCGACGACGTGTCAGCTTAGTTCAGCTCGACGCCGTAGGCCTCTTTCAGCCAGTTCAGGACGTATTGCTTGGCATTGTCGTCCACATTGGTCGCCGTCTGCAGAGCAGATTTTGAGCCTTCGCCGACAAAAACAGGATACTTACCAACGCGTTTCGAGGAGATATCAGCAAAATCGCCCCGCTCGGTCACAGCTTGGAACGCTGCTGTATAGGCATCGACGACCTCTTGCGGCGTGTCACCGGGCAGGAAGGCCAGCTTCTGAACCGGGAAGCCTGCCACGAAGAAGGCTTTCCACGCATCCCAAGCCTCACCGCTGGTTTCGCAACCATCTGTGGCCTCGCAAACCTCTTTAAAGGTCGGAATATCCGGGAATGTCGGGTCGCGCACGATATTGCCATCCGCATCCAACGCGCCCCACGTCATCATCGGAACGGCCTGACCAGCCTCGACCAGCGGGGCCGAGCCGCCCAGATAGCCCGAGGACGTTTGGTAATCGATATTGGCTTCACCACGTTCGAACATCAGGCGGCCATCACCGCGGCCCTTGATGCCAAAGACAGGCTCAACATTCATGCCCAGCATCTGCCAGGCCAGCAGCGGCACAAGGTCTAAACGAGTCGCGCCCTGCGAGCCGTAGATGAAGTTGGTGTCTTTCAGCGCATTGGCAGAACCATCAAACTTGGCTCCATCCTCGGCGTTCAGATAGGCAACGCCACCGGTACCCGACGCCATAACCGGAATCCAATCGTTGTATTCGTAGCGCACACGCGGGTCGCTCAGCAGATACGGGAACTGTGTTGAACCCGACGTGCCAAACAGCAGGGTGCCATCGTCGTGCTCCTGCTCCTGAAACCAGTTCGCACCTTTGGTCGATCCTGCACCGGGCATGAACTTAACTACCACAGTCGGCTGACCCGGCAGCGCCTCGGACAGAAGCGGGGCAAAGAAGTTGGCCCATTTGGCCGACCCGCCCGTTTCCGAGAACGGAATGACCCATTCGATGGTCTTGCCCGAGAAATCGACCTCGGCAGCGGCAGGTGCGGCGAGTCCGGCGGCGGCAATCAGCCCCACGACGGCGCGACGGGTGAAGTTGGAAATGGCCATTGGTTCCTCCCTGTTGACCAGACAACCACGTCAGCGCCCTCCGCACCACCGTGATTGCAAATAGAACTGTGGGGTTGATTCCCCCTCCCATCTGGCAATCATGGAGCGCCAACCTTGCGCGAAACTTGCAGGAGCCCGAATGCGGATCGTCATCGTCGAGGATAACGAGACCCTCGCCAACGCCATTGCCTATCGCCTGCGGGACAGGGGCCATGCCGCTGACGTGCTGACAGATGGTGTCGCGGCCGATTTGTATCTGGAACAGGAAGGCGCAGACCTGATCGTTCTGGACATCAACCTGCCGGGTCGGTCAGGGCTTGAGATCTTGCGGTCCCTGCGCAACCGGGGCGACAGCGCGCCTGTCATCCTGCTAACCGCACGTACCGAGACCAGCGACCGTGTTTCCGGTCTGGATATGGGCGCTGACGATTACCTCGTGAAACCCTTCGAAATGGACGAACTCGAAGCCCGCATCCGCGCGCTGTCCCGTCGCAAACAACTGGATTATGGCGCGCGCGAGACCATCGGAGATCTTGAGTTCGACCGCACCGCCCGGCAGGTGAGCGCAAAGGGCCAAATTCTCGATGTGCCGCGTCGGGAAATGGCTGTGCTTGAATGCCTGCTGGAACGGCGGGGCAGGATCGTCCCCAAAAGTCAGTTGACCGATTACGTCTACGGCGTGGGCGCCGATGTCGACGATTCAGCCGTCGAGCCGCATGTGTCACGACTGCGCAAACGCCTTCAGAACCTTGGCATCCGGATCAAGACCGCCCGTGGCCTTGGATATCTGCTAGAGGTGCAGAAGTGATCCGGCACGGCTCACTCAGGCTCAGGCTTTTCATTCTGATCCTGACGCCATTGGTGCTGCTCGCAATCCTGCTTGGATACTGGCGCTACACCGTGGCCCAGAAAACGGCGCAGGAGTTATTTGACGACAGCCTGCTATCCGCCGGTCTGGCCATTTCGCGCGACGTGGCTGTGTCAGAAGGCGATGCCTTGTCGCCCACCACGCGCAGCTTGATCCGCGATGCGTCAGGCGGGGAGATTTTTTATCACGTGACCGGACCCGGTGGCATCTACGTCACAGGGTATGCATATCCTCCGGCCGCTGCAAACCCGTCAGAGCAAGACGCATACCAGCCGCAATTTTTCGAAGCAGTTTATCGGGATGAGTCGGTGCGCGTGCTGAAAATGACTGAGCGGGTCACGTTGGATAACCTGGTGGGCGATGCGACAGTCACAGCGTGGCAACGCGTTGCGGACCGCAACGCTTTTGCCAACGAACTGTCGATCCGCGCCGCGATCCTGATGGGTATTCTGCTGGCCACCCTTGCCGTTGTCGTGTGGTTCGGGGTCGCACGCGGGTTGCGCCCCTTGCTGGATTTGCAGGATGCGATCGACCTACGCTCACCTGACGACCTGAGCGAAATCAGACGCCCGGTCCCGGTCGAGGTTCATGGAATTGTTCAGACGTTGAACCGGCTGTTTGGACAGGTCGAGCACAGCATCAACGCCCATCAGGTGTTTATCTCAGAAGCCGCGCATCAATTGCGAAATCCGGCGGCTGCGGTCCAGTCCATGGCTGAGGCATTGCGCGATGCAAAAACAGATGAGGACAAAGACAAACGGATAATCGAGCTGGTGGCAGCGGCAAAGAATTCGGCTACAGTGGCGGAACAACTATTGTCACTGGAACGACTGCGGCAACCTACGCATCAGGATCAGATGGACAAGATTGATTTCCGTGCGGTTGTGGAAGAGGCCTGCGCTGACATGGGCGTTCATATCCTCACACAAGGGATCGATTTTGAAGTCACATTGCCAGAACCAACAGTCTTGGTCTCGGGAGATCGGATCTTTTTGGCAGAGGCTATCAAAAACCTGCTGGACAATGCGCTTAAGCACGGCGGCGCTGAACTGAGTCGAATATCAGTTGTACTGCGTTGTGACGCGGGGAACGTCAAACTAACCGTATCTGATGACGGAACCGGCCTTTCACCCGACCAAAGCGAAGCCGTTTTCAGTCGATTTTCGCAGCTGGAATATTCCGAAGGTAGCGGTTTAGGGTTGTCGATTGTCTCAGCTGTCGCGAAGCGTCACGGAGGAGTGGTCGCAATCAACCAAGTCGAGCAAGGAGCAAGCGTTACGCTCGAGCTTCCCATAGCCCTATAGTTTGTTTCTATTTCTGCCCGGAACCCGAAACCTTTCATAATCAAAGAGAATTATTGCGATTACAGCGAATGACCGGTTTCCGCCAGTTTCATTAGAATAACAATGCGTTCTTGCGCAAACAGTAAGGGCGCAGCCTGCTCCGCTGCACCTGCTTTGGGTCATCGGCATATGGACAATCCAAACGCCTCTGGCTGTAAAGGGTAAGACGCTGCCTTCCCACTCGGGCAACCCTATTAGACAACACCGTGTCCTCGGCTACGCCTGCGGGCCGCACCACTATTGTCGAATAGCATTGCCTCGCCCCCATCCGCGTTCGCCACGTGGCAGATCAGCAGGAACAGGCGCTTTCGGCGTCTGATCTGCAAATCAGCCCTGATTTTCCCAAAAAGAAGTCAGGATCAATGAGATCGGTCCAGGTGTTAGATGAAGGAAGTGAGGCGAAAATGGAAAGGTTCTGTCGCTGGTGGCAGAACTATGTGTCGCCTTACACAAGCACTGTGGAACGTCACTGATTCCTGACTCAATCGGCGCACAAAACCTCAATAAATGGGCAAATCACGTCATTCAATTCTGACCCAATACCGGTAGCCCCTATTTATTGACACTGCGGCCAAGGTGTGTGGAGAGCCCATTTTGACAAATGCTGCGCGCGCACGAGCGACTTCGAAGCTCTGATTGCTGCCTTGGGTCTGCGCAAGGATCACACCTTGTAGAAGCCAACCAGACTATCTCCACGCTACGGTGCGGTCCGCCTAAGCTGCCATTGAAGTACTGCGACACAATCGCCGAAAGAGAAATTTTTTGTGGAAATTAATGCGAACTCTCCTCAATCGTCACGCAGAACTAGATCTTTTGACAGTTATTCGGTTTTCACCGAAAAACCAAAACAGACCCGCCTGAGGACGGGTCTGTATTTCGGCCGAACGATGTTTTGGGAGGAACATCGATTGGCCGTTTTGGTCTCGCCAGAGGTTCAACCAAAATGCTCTTTGAAGCGATCGATACAGCGGCGGAAACCGTCTTCGAAATTTCCGTTACCGGGATGGTAGACACTTTCGAATGATATCACCCCATCATAGGCGTCGGTTTTCAGAGCATCCGCCATCGGCTGAAACTGATCGGCCAGTTGGCCTTCGCCCATTTGTTTGACCGTCAATGTTGCGCGGGGCGTGTCGACTTGAACGTCCTTGATGTGGATGTGCCCGAGATAACCATCTTTTACTTCGTCGTACCCAGCAGGAAACGCTTGTTCGTGACACCAGCAGTTGTTGGCCGGGTCCCAAAGTACCATCAACGTGCCCTTGGCATCCAGATCATCGATCAGCTTACGGGCGGTGTAGTTCGAGTTCACCATGGTCCCGTTGCCCGTTTCAACGACCAAAGTTACTCCGCCGTCCTTGGCAACGTCAATCGCCGGAGCAATCAGGGGCAGCATCGCGTCCCATGCACCCTTGGCGACGTTCCATTTTTCTGCACCTCCGGACCCCCACAGAATCTGCTCTTTCTTCGGAGTCATAATGCGCACCAATGGGCTGCTGACCACATGTGCCATGTCGATCACGCGCTTCAGAGCATCCATGTGCTTGCTGTGCGGGTCGTCCCCTGGTTTGTTCGCCCCGGTCAATCCCGCGAAGATGTGGCGCGACAGACAGGATACAGGCTTGCCGCGGTCACGCAGCAGCGTATCAATTTCCCGGATCTCATCTGCCGAGTGATCGCCAACCTCGGTATCGCCGACAAATTGCAATTCCGCATATTCGAGATCAAACTCATCCATCACATCGACCGCGTGTTTCAGGTCACGACTGATGCCGTCACAGATAACGCCAAGTTTCATGTTCTTGTCCTTTCTCAGCGATGCAACTCAGCGCCGACAATGTCTTCGATCACGCGGGTGCAGGCCCAGTTGTCGCCATCGGGGAATTTGGTCTTGCCTGCATGGAAAATCTGCATAGCAGATGAAGCAGTATGCATTGGAACGCCCAGCTCTTCGGCCAGGTCCAGAGAGATGGTCAGGTCCTTGTGCATGGTGCCGATGCCCGAGCCGGTGTTTTCAAATTTACGGTCGATTATGTTCTCCAGCGCAGTATTGGTGCATCCGCATCCCGCGCCAGAGGTTGAAAAGACCTTGAACAGGTTTTCTCCCTTCACGCCCGCCTTGGCAGCAAGGACTGAGGCTTCAAATGTTGCAGCGAAGATCGAGCCAATTAGGGTCTGTAAACATGCCTTTACGGTCTGACCTTGGCCGGGCTCTTCCCCTACACGGTGAATGGTGGCCGAAACCGCCTCCATTACCGGTTGGAATTCATCCAGTACGGCATCAGGGGCTGCGGCCATCATGGTTAGTGTACCGCCTTGCGCACCCGGAAAGCCGCCAGAGACAGGGCTATCGATCAGGTGAATACCCGAACCGGCCATGGCCTCACCAATCTCGCGGGCCTCACGCGGTTTGATCGTGGCGGTCAGAATGACCGTTCCGCCTTGTGCCATGTGACTGACCAGACCGTCTTCACCAAGGATGACGGCTTTGGCCTGATCACCATTCATGACCATGACATAGACTGCATCCGCATTGGCCCCCACATCTGCCACGCTGGCAGCGGGCGCTCCGCCCATTTCACCCAGCGTCTTCAGTCGCGCCTCACTCAGATCAAACCCCGTGGTTTCGAAACCGTTTTTGATGAGGTTCTTGGCCAGGCCGCTGCCCATATCCCCTAATCCAATGACACCTGCACGTTGCATAATTGTCTTCCTAATGTGGCGTCCGGCCCGGCCGGAGTTGAGGTTTGGCGCCCCAATTTTCGAGGCGTCGATGTGTGCGGGGATTTCAGGCTTTGGCTGACCAAGGCCGGGCAGGTCCGGAAGACACCCCGCTGCCCAATTCCGTGTTGTTACGGCCCCATGACCGCATCCGGTATCCACATGACCAGTTGCGGGAAGATCGCAATAAAAATCAGCACCACCACGTTTGCCAGCAGGAACGGCGCGGCCCCAACGAAAATCTTTCCGATCGGCATACGGCAGATCGCAGCGCAGACATTCAGGCAATTTCCTACTGGCGGAGTGCATGCACCAACCGCGAGACCCGAGACCATCACCACACCAAAATGCACGCCGGAAACGCCAAGTTTTTCAGCGACCGGCAACAGAACCGGTGTCAGTAAAAGAATGGCGGGGCTGACGTCGATAAATGTGCCCGCCATCAGGATCAAAATGGCTGTCAGAACCATGAAGGCGACCGGGCCAAGTCCGAGGCCCGAAACGAAATCGGCCAGTTGATTGGGCACACGTTCCAGCGCCAGTACAGTGATGAACACCTGACTGAACGCGATGATCATCATGATCTTGGCCGACATGATGATGGCGTGGCGCATGGCTTCAGGCAGTTCTTTGAGAACGCCGAAGCCGACGATGAATAAGCCGATGATCAGGCCATATACTACCGCAGCTCCGGCAGTCTCGGTCGGGGTCACAAAGCCGAAGACCACCGAACCCACGATCAGGATCGGCATCAGCGCCACGGCGGCAGAACGTCTGGCCTGCCGACCGGCTTCAGCCAATGTGAACGGTACGTCTTCGGTCGGGTAATCGTTCCTCTTGGCCAGCACCCACACGACGATCAGCTGAAGTAAACCAACCATGATGCCGGGAATGATCCCGCCCAGAAACAGGCGACCGATGCTTTCTTCCGCGGCGACAGCGTAGATAATCATCGGCACAGACGGCGGGATGATCATGCCCATGGTGGATGAGGCCACCGTGATCCCCGCTGCGAAACTCTTGGGGTATCCGCGTTTTTCCATCTCGGGGATCAGAACGGACCCGATGGATGCGGTGTCGGAAGCGGAGGAGCCAGAGATACCGCCAAAGATCATCGAGCCAACCACGTTGACCAGACCCAAACCGCCCTTTAGGCGACCGACGAAGAACATGGACAGATCCAGTAGCCGCCGCGTGATGCCCCCGGAATTCATCACCAAGCCCATCAGGATGAAGAAGGGCAGTGAAACCAGCGGGTAGTTGTTGATGCCAGAAAAGAAGCGCTGCACAACGAACCCAGTCGCCGCAGGAGCCTCGATCAAGAAATACGCCAGCGATGCCAACCCCAGCGAATACGCAATCGGAACGCCGCAGACCAACAATATTCCAAGTGTGGCGAACAGGATCAGCATGTCAGTCCTCCGGCATCCAGAGAACATCGATGGAATCCCGACCGCCCAGTGTCAGAACCACACGAACGAAGCAGTAGAACACGGCAATCGAGCAGGAGATCGGAACAATGATGAACACATAAGCCTGAGGCATCCCGAAGGGTTGCCACATGTTTTTGCCAGGCCCCGCGATCCAATCGATGGACAGCCAGACCAAAGCCGCGTTCATCACTCCCACAAGGACAAGCCCTGCCACGTAGAAGGCCATTTTGACGTAGTAGGGCATCATGTCGATGAAGAATGTGATCGCGATATGCTCACGCTTCGTAATCGCCACGGCACCGCCCAAGGCCGAGGTGCAAAGAAACGCGATCTTGACCTGTTCGTCGACGCCGTAGATCGCCATGTCAAAGGGGCGCATCAGGACTTTGGTGACGACAATCACCAAAAACACCCCAAACAGCACGACCATCAGCGCTTCGATAACGCGCGTCAGTACACGGTCAATTGCAGAGAGCGTATCCATAAACCGGTTCCGTTAAAAAGGGACTCCGGGCGCAGAGTTAAGGCGCCCGGAATTGCCGTTTCAGATTAGCCGCAGGACGCCGCTGCAGCACGGGCAGCGTCAATATCATCCATCGTGAAATGACCTGCGTCGATCATCTGTTGATAGACTGGCGCAACGGCTTCCTGGAAACCCGCCAGGGCTTCGGGCGTCAGTTCGTTGATCTCCATGTGCTTGCCGAGTTCGCCGACGATGTTCGTTTCAGCATCGCGATACAGCTTGTCTGACATCGCCATCGCTTCGACCGCAACCTCGTCAAAGGTGGCCTGTAGGTCTTCGGGCAAACCGTCATACCATGCCTTGTTGACGATCAAAGGATCGGGGCCGGTCATGTGGTTCGACAGCGTCAGATACTTCTGCACTTCGTGAATATTGAAGTCCCAGATATTTTGCGGCGGGTTGTGCTGCCCGTCGATCACACCTTGTTTGAACGCCTGATATGCTTCAGAAAACGGCATGGCGACCGGAACAGACCCGATGGCCGTGCCCGTGGCGATCATCAGATCAGATTGCGGTTCGCGAATGCGCAGACCTTGCAGATCATCAACCGATGTTATTGGCTGAACGTTGTTGGTGTAGGCCCGGAACCCTTGGCTGATACCGGTGGCAGGGATGTGATATCCGTTCGCCTCGGCACGGGCCTGAACGCCCTTGGTGAAATCCGAACCCACCAGACATTCCATCTCATCCCAATTCGCGACGAGGAACGGCAACTGGTACAGGTTGAATGCCCCGGACGCGTCGGCAAAGAAACCGCCACGCGTGCCCTGCAGCAAACCGGCCGTCACCTGATCCATCATTTCACGCTCATTACCAAGCGCGGCACCAAAGAAATTCTCGACTTCGATACGACCGTCCGTACGTTTTTCAAGTTCGGTCTTGAACCAGTCCATGGATTGCGAACGGATCGAGGTTTCTGGCTGCTCATTGCCATATTTAAAGGTGAAATCCGCCGCCAGTGTAGTATTGGCCGTCATTATTAGGCCGGTTACCCCGGCCAGTAATTTAGCTGTGTAGGTCATATTATCCTCCCTGAACGGGACTCGATCCCGTTGCATGACGTTGGGATAAGCCCCCTTACAATTCGGTGGCAAGAAAAATTGCATCAAATGACGGTAATGATGGTTTTTGATGTTCTTAGAAGTTTATTTGAGGATGATTTTGATCGGGAATGATGTTAGCAGAGGCTTATGAGCGATGAAGCTGTAATAATCCCAAAGAAGGCACGTGTCTCCGAGATTGCGAGGATTGCGGGGGTCGGTACCGCTACGGTTGACCGGGTTTTGAACAACAGATCTAACGTAAAGCCTGAGACCCGCCAGCGTGTTTTGCAGGCCAAGCATGCGATCGAATCCGGCGCTCAATTGGACCAGCCTGCGCGGCCCTGGCGGCTGAAGATATTTCTGCCAGAGGAAGCCGGGCCCTCGACCGAATTTCTGGGCGACTGTTTCCAAAGTGTTTTTACCAATGGCCGCGCCACCGTCGAGTGTGTGTTTTCAACGAAACTGGAACCATCTGTGTTGGCGCGAAAACTGAGAGCCTGCGCCGGGCAGGGAATTGATGCAGTTGGCTTTCAGGCTTTGGATGATCCGCGGGTTCGCGACGCAGTTGAAGAGCTGCACGGTTTGAATATTCCCTGCATACCTGTCGTCTCCGATCTGATCAGCCCAGTTCTGGGTCAATTTGTCGGGACGGACAATATGGCCGCAGGACGAACAGCGGCCTATTTTATGGGTCGGATGCTACGGCAATCCGGAACCGTCGGCGTGATTTCCGGCGAGCAACTGTATCGCAACCATTCGGATCGCGAGATGGGGTTTCGGTCAGCCTTGCGAAGGGATTACAACCACCTCCGCGTTGTGGGCACCTATATCGGCCACGATGATGTGCAGGAAAATCGCGTAGTGGTGGGCCAGATGCTGGACGAGCATCCTGGGCTGCTGGGCATTTATAACGTTGGCGGTGGCAACGAAGGCATTGTTGCGGCTCTGGCTGATCGCGATTTGACAGGGGAAATCATGCTGATCGGCCACAACCTTACGCCGAAGACGAGAAACTACCTGCTGGACAGATCAATGGATCTTGTCATCCATCAGAATATGCAACGGATCGCTGAACAAGCCGTTCAGACCCTGATCGCGACACTGGAAAACCGGCCCCATCAGGCTGAGGTCGTTCCAGTTGAAGTCATCACCCGTGAAAACATCAACGGCGCCACCTTCGGCTGATGTTCACAGGTTTTCAGATGTGCAGAGATCAAACGGAATAACTCCAACCTGTTCCTGGATTGGTTTTCCGGTCAGACACCGAGACATCATCTGAGTCACGCGATCAGCAACCTGATCCAGCGGGTTGTTAATCACCAAATCGATACTGCCATCGGCAAGCGCGGCTTCGGTAACCGGTGTCCGTTCATGGCAGATGTAGACAATCTCTCGCGATTGCCCTGCCTCGCGCAGCGCTTTCAATGCTCCGGTCACTCCGCCTCCGCAATGATAGACGCCGGAGAGGTCTTTGTTGGCCCGCAGCAATTCTGCTGTCGCTTCATATGCGACTGCCGCGTCATCCAGATAGACCACAGAGTCTCGAAGAGGTTTCTGCGGTGCAAATTCGCGCATGTAGCTTCTGAACCCACTCTCAAGCGCTTCGTGCCCCAGATACCTGTGCGACCCGATAAGGATGCCAACCGCGCCTTCGGTTCGATCAAGACGCGCCATCGCCCAACCTGCCGTCCGCCCCGCTTTTCGACTGTCGATCCCGACATAGGCAGTAATGTGAGGCGAAGACAGCGGCGACAGCAATGCAATGACAGGGACATCAGCGCTGGCGATCGCACGATTGATCTCCGGGTGATCAATCGCAACCAAGCCTATGGCGTCTACCTTGCCGTGCATTTCGTCAATCGCAGTTGCAAGCTCGGACGGCGACAGACTTTCTACATACCGGACCACAACATTTGCCCGGATACTGCGCAACTGCTCTGCTTTTTGCTGCAACTCGATTGCCAATTCGCGATAAAACCACTTGCTTTCCTTTTGAAGAATAAAGCCCAACCGTTTAGCTGGAGCCATCTCCTCAACTCGGCGCCGCAACAATCCTGCCGAGCGATACCCCAACGCTTCTGCCGCTGAAAGAACCCGCGCAGTTGTCGCCGCAGAAACCGGCGCACGCGCATTCAGAACGCGGTCTACTGTTGCGACGCCTACCCCCGCCTTTTCTGCGACGTCTTTGAGTGTGACACGGGCCATAGCACGCTCCATGATAAAACGTATCATCTATTTTACAGAATATTCTGAGAGAAATGATAGAAAATATCACGACAGGTTTGACGATTCAGGCGCTCCTCGGTTCTGCTCGGCAACAGCAATGTAGAAAAGGAACCTGATGTGCTGCAGGACAATACCATTCCTTGGCGGGATTATTCGCTGACGGGCCGGGACAGCGGTCCAAGCTTTGCACCTAAACAGTGGTATTCTACTCCAGTCCCCCGGAAACGGATGAAGGAACTGATGAAGCGCCGCGATGCTCCGGCCCTGATCGACTACGGGATCTGGCTGGGATTTGTGTTGGCAACCGGTGCTCTGGTCATTCTGACCTGGGGTACGTGGTGGGCAGTGCCGTCTGTCATCCTCTACGGGGTGTTTTATGGATCCTGTGCCGACAGCCGTTGGCATGAATGCTGCCATGGGACTGTATTCAAAACGCCTTGGCTGAACACTGCAGCCTATCAGCTGGCCTCATTTATGTCGCTGAAAAACCCCTATCTTTGGCGGTGGAGCCATACACGCCATCACACGGACACGGTGATCGTCGGAAAAGACCCCGAGATTGCGTTTCCACGGCCTCCGCATCCACTCAACATCTTATGGAACATGCTGCATCTGCAATCTGGCTGGAGTGAATTGAAGAAGATGTTTCGGTTGTCGGCTGGTCGTTTGACCAAAGATCAGAAAACCTTCCTCATCGAAGCCGACCGTTCTAAGGCGTTCTTGGCGTCGCGTGTTCACCTCGCAATCCTCGCAATGACATTTGCTTTGGCAATGGTGCTGCAATCATGGCTGCCCATTGTACTGATCGGCGGTCCCACTTTCTATGGTTCGTGGTTGCATCACCTGTTGGCGTCACTACAGCATGCCGGGCTGGCAGAAGACGTCCCGGATCACCGATTGAACTCGCGAACCGTCTACATGAACCGGTTCTTCCGCTTCGTGTATTCGAACATGAACTACCATGTGGAACATCACATGTATCCAATGGTGCCGTTCTACAATCTCCCGGCCCTGCACGAAGAAATCAAAGGCGATTGCCCACCAGCTTACAAGGGAACACTGACCGCATTTCGCGAAATGCTCCCAGCCATTCTGATCCAGCGGCGCGATCCGTTCTACTTTGTCGACCGCAAGCCGTTGCTGCCCAAGGACGCTAACCCCAGCCCAGAATACACTCGACCAACAGCCATAGCGGCCGAGTGACCCACTCCCCGGAATACAGGAAAGCCTATGACGAACTGGACCCGCGCCTGCGCTTGCGATGACATCGAAACCGAAGATCTAATCCGTTACGACAATGGCGATCGTACCTTTGCCATCTACCGAAGCCCCGAGGACGAATTTTACTGCACAGACGGCCTGTGCACCCATGAAGAAGTGCATCTGGAAGACGGTCTGGTGATCGATCATCTGATCGAATGCCCCATGCACAACGGCCAATTCGATTATCGCACCGGCGAGGCAAAGCGCTCACCAGTCTGTGTGAACCTGAAAACCTACCCAGTTAAGGTCGAAGACGGAGATGTCTTTATCGATATCGGGTGACGTCATGAAACGTATCTACGACTGGGACGCGAAGTTCTCACTTAGAAACTACACCGCTTCCGACCTTCGTGCGCTAAAGGGTATCCGCAAGCTGGTTCAGACGACGGCGAATACAACCGAAGAGGCAGCAGCCGCGAAAGATGCCGGAATTGACTTGATCATGGGCAATGCCCACAACACGTCCACCGTGCGTCAAGGCGCGCCTGAATTGTTCTTCACCGCTGCACTCGGTCTCCCGGACTTTGCAACCGAAAGTGACGTGCTGACCGCCGCGTTTGAGGCCATGAAGGATGGTGCCGACAGCATCTACACGGCAAGAGGACCGCACATCGTTGAACTTTTAGCGCGCGAAGACATCCCCGTGATGTGTCATCTTGGCCTGGTTCCTCGCAAATCCACTTGGCGGGGCGGCCTGCGCGCCGTTGGTAAGACTGCGGAAGAGGCTATCGCGCTTTGGAATGCGTTTCGCACAATGGAAGATGCCGGAGCCTTTTCGGTAGAGGCTGAAGTAATCTGTGACCGAGTAATGGCTGAGATTTCCTCGCGTACGTCGCTGATAACATCGTCGCTCGGTTCGGGTCCCGGCGCAGACATCATCTACCTTTTTCAAAATGACATATGCGGAGAGCAACCTGAAAGCCCGCGCCACGCACGCGCCTTTGGTGATCTCAAATCACTATATGAACAGATAAAACACCAACGCCGAGTTGCACTTACGGCGTTCAGGGAATCTGTTGAAGAGGAGCAATTTCCAAACCCATACGAGTGCGCAACAATCTCGGACGCGGAGTTTGAAAGTTTTATTACACGACTAAAATAATCTATTTGGCTAAGGAAAGTTGCACCCAGAACCACATTTTGAGAACCGGAATTATCACCCAACGATGATCGATGTACGTTGGTCCCCATTCGCGACGGGCAGCAAAGAATTTTGTAATCGCGTACAAGTACCTTTCCCGCCCGACCAGCAGGGCGTTGTCGTCGCAACCCACCAGCAGCTGTCGTTCGAGCAACCGCAGCGAATTCGAACTTTGTCCCGCCCACTTGCCACATGACACTAGAAGTTGAACGTCCGGAATGGGGCGGAAAGCGGTCATTCGCTGCGAATGCCGCAGGGATCGGCAGCGTGCGAAAAAGCGGACCTTCGCAAAAGCAGCTAAGGAACGATTGGGTGCCGCTCATCATCAGTTCGGTGAATGCAGCGCGGCGAGACGTTTGCAGAGCGTCCCACCAACTTGGACGCAGGAACATGTTGTCGGTATGGAGGAACAACAGCCTGAGTAGCACATCAGCCTTTCGACCGTCAGCAACTCCCGCAAACGAACTCGCAAACGCGCCAGCCGGTCCAACTTCGCTACCAATCCAGCCAAAACAGAAATTGTCTGGCCATTGAGCGACGTCACATTGACCGTAACGTGATCGTAATCTTCGCCGGTTCGGCCAAGCCGCTGTAACGGTTTGCCCTGAACGTCGTATTCGGGATGGAAGGCGCCGCAAGCCACGATAGGAAGGACGCGATCGAACCGGACCGCAAGAAAGTGAAAATCGTCTCGGGCGCCCGAAAGAAGTCGTTCGTCGAACTGTTTCTTCCATCGATCCACGTCGCGCATACCGATCTTCACGCCATTCTGAAAGTTCTTTAGGTGGGTTTGGATCAGTCTTTGTTGAAGGAACGGGAGCCCGCGGTCCAAATCTCGCTGCACCGAAATACCCTTGAGTTGCGCCTCCTTCGCAAACCGCTCATAGGCGATCGCCCGGTAGCTAAAGAGAAAAGCTGTGTCCTTGTTCAGCGACACAGTCTCCCCCTCAATTGGCTTGAACAGCGCCGTATCATGCTTATTGCAGAAGCCGGGGAACAAAGACGCATTGTTAACGCCGACCCTTCGGGGCGAGGGTTTCCCCTGGGTGTCGATCATGTCCTTCATCGTGGGCTTTGCAGTAAGAACATGGCCGGCCTCCGAGATTTCGGCGAACGGCACGCAGGTTATGGATGGCCGCTTCGAGATGGAGAGCTTTCTCAAAGAAGGCAGGTCGTGAGGATGACATTTCTACACAACCTATGACCGAACGTCAGTGCCTAATAATTGGTGCAACTAAACTACAAGGGCACTTTGCTTACACCACGAACTGCACGACCATCCGTTTGAGCCTTAGCAAACGGTTACGATCGGGAATTGGAACGACGTAAAGCCGACCTTCAATGAGGGCGCACAAAAGTCGTCTTACACCAACCCGGTGCGGTGCGGATTGCTCAGATCGCGAGCGTATTCTTGCAATGGTCTCAACTCATTCGCTGTTTTGCGTACACTGACCATGATCTTCGAGGTTTTCTGATCCATGTGCGGACAGTTCATACTTCATCGTGGGGAAATGTAGAGCGAGCGTCCAGACTTCGTTTTCTTTGATATGGATAAAGGTTACACCATCAAGGCCATGCGCGATCGTCGCAGACCCTTTGATGTCGTGAAACACTAGTTGCGCGTCTGCGCCTTCTTCGGGTTGTGAAATTCTGATCTCGTCGCTTGTTACATCTGATAAGCAGTGAAACTCCATTCCGCTTGCAACGGCACTCGAAGCACAGGCTACGCCGCTCATCAGAACCAGTTTTCCCAGCATAATACACCTCGTTTCACGTTTTCTTCTTACGACCATCGAACACGTCGTTTTCTATAGTGTTCACGTCGGGTTTGCCGAAGCTGACGCTAATCCTCAGCCCGGGATCGTTGTTATTGGCTGAAATCTTAGCGCCATGCCGTAGGGCGACGGCTTTGACAAGCGCCAGACCCAGGCCGTTTCCGCTTTCCTTACGAATCCCATCGACGCGGTAAAACGCGTCAAATATCTTATCAAGAAGCGGGCCGGGTACGCCAAAGCCATTGTCTGAGACCTCCAGCACCACCGAGTCGTTGCTGGCCACAAGCGAGACACGTATCCAGGCCTCGGGTGGGCAGTATTTAATCGCATTGTTGATCAGGTTGACCAGAAGTTGCTTCAGCATCTGCTCATCACCCCGGACCAGTATGGTATCGGCGTTAAAATCCGCTGTGATGTTCATCTGCTGGTCTTCGGCCACGGGCAGGAAGGTCTCAACCGCATCAGCGACCAGGGCACTCAAATTAACGGTCGAGAACGGCCGTCTATAAGTACCGGCCTCGATCCGCGATATCCTGAGAATGGTGTCGAACACGGCGCTGAGCCGTTTGAGCTCTTGTTCCAGTTCAAATAATTTTGGCCGTGGGTCGCCGCCATAGTCCAGCTCCGCAAAAACCTGCTGCAGTGCCAGAAATCCGTGGGATAGAGGAGTCTTTAGATCGTGGGCGATGGTGACGGCAGTGGTCTGCGTGCTGATCATCAAACTGGACAACCGGTCCAGATGGCGGTTCATAAGACGTGACACCCGATCAATCTGATCGTTAAGGCTTGAAACCGGAAGGCGGGCCTCAGTATTCCCTTTGGAAACCATGTCGAGTGTTTTTTCAATGCGCCTGAGCTTGCCGTAGCTGTAATAACTTACCCAATAGCCAAGCCCGAGAACGACGATGGTGGTTGCAATGGTGAGGAGCACCAGGCTTTCCCATAGAGTGGTTAATGCCTGGTTCATCGATGCCATGCTGCGTGCGACGACAGTGCGATACCCGAGGTAGTCGGATGCTCTGAGCAGATAAACAGGGCTACCGCCCCCGATCTCAACAAAATCAGGGTCAACTTCGTGCCAGCCATTTGTTTCGGGTATCTTGGCCACAGTGCCTGCAAGAGCAGAGTTATGCTTGTCGAACAGCGCAATTATATGCAGCGTGGTTCGGTTCGGGCTGTTCAGGTGGTCGACCGCGCGCTGGAGCGCGTCTGTGCCGCCATCCAGCAGGATTTCATGCAGCAGCAGTTCCTCTTCCAGAATTTGCTGCTCGAGATTGGCCCGCAGCGTGTCTTTCAGCGCAACATAGGCAGCGTATCCAAACACCGCCGTGATGACCCAGACAACAAGCGCCGCATAGCACGCGGTTCTAAACGGCGCCCCCGAGAAAATACTAGCGCGGTCCATGGAGGCTGTACCCGACATTTCGAATGGTATGCAAAAGCGCGACCTCGAACGGTTTGTCGATTTTGGTTCTGAGACGGCTGATATAGGTCTCGATCACCGTCGAGTTCGGATCGAAGTTGTAATCCCAAACTTGTTCGAGGATCATGTTTCTGGTCACGATCCTGCCCGAGTTGCGCATGAGAAGTTCCAACAGCGCGAACTCTCGTGGTTTCAGATCGATGGTTTGATCCTGTCGGCGAACCAGACGTTTCAGCAGATCCATCGACAAATCCAGAACGCGCAATTCCGTCGCCTCGACCTTGTCGGTGCGCCGTTTCAGCACGCTCTGCAGACGGGCCAGAAGCTCTGAGAAGTGAAAGGGCTTGACCAGATAATCATCCGCACCTTCGGTCAGACCTTCGACGCGATCACTCACGTCGCTAATTGAGGTCAGAAACAACACCGGCGTTTGATTTTGCGCCGCGCGCAGCGCTTTCAATATCGACATGCCGTCCATGCCGGGCAGCACCCGGTCAAGGATCACCGCATCGCATTGGTTGTACAGGCAGTATGACAGAGCATCGCGTCCATCCTCGAACCACTCAACCGTAAACCCGCTGGAGCGGAGCCCCGAGATCACGAACTCTGCGGTTTTGACATCGTCTTCGGCGACTAGAATTTTCATGGTTCCGGCTTTCAATCACATTGCAGAAAGCAACGCTGACGCAACAAGCCCTCGTACGGGTGGTTCAGGCACATTACTGCGCCTGAACCGTCGGCGCGAGGGGGTCATTTATAAACTCAACGTCTCTTCGACGGCTTTTACCTGAAGACGGGCCAAACCCAGATTGGCGGTCTTCTTGTCCAGCGCCACATAGACGAAGATATTCGGGTTCTTTTCCAGGGGCCTGATCAGATGGAACTGCTTGCCCAGCGTGATGAGGATATCCTCGATCACGTCATTCAGCTTCAGCGCATCGATTGCCTGCAGTTTGGCGCGCACGACTTCCACATTCGCCGCCCCAGCGGTTTCAAGGTCGAACTTGGCGCCACCTTCGGTAGCAAGTGTTAGACCGGTGTCACTGTCGACCAAACAGGCGCCGATCAAACCTTTGATTTCACTGAGTTTTGATATGTCCAAAGACATCATCTTCTCCTTCGTTAAGTTAATACCAGCAACTCTTTTTCTGTCAGAGGTGCCATTTAGCGGCTCAGATTCTTCATTCGCAGGGCCGGTGCCTGGGATCTTGATCTTGTATGTCCGGACCAGCCCAAACCGTTCGCCAAACCGCGTGGCGACCGACAGAGAGCTTTGCTTGTTTTTTTCCATCGTCTTCACTCACCGGTTCTGGGTGGAAAGTTGTTTCCGGGGTATGAAAGCAGCATCGTTTAGAACATCTCTGACGTGGTCCGCGGCCTTGCGCCCGGAGTCATCACGCTGTTTGTATGGTGCAGCAACGTGTCTATGAGTTGCTCGTCGATCTGCGGAAGCGCTCTTTGCGCGGCGGCACGCCGACGCGGCAAAGCGAGCGTGGTGGCCTGCAACCGAAACGTCGGCGCAGGTTGTATCGGCACAATATCCGCAGTCTGCCATAACAGCCGTGCAGCGCTCAGCACCGGCCAATACCCAAACGGTGTCTGACACGCGAGTAGCAGAGAGATCGCATCGCCTTTGCCACCTGCAAGGACGCACCACAGGTTGGTGCACTCAAAGCTGACATATGCGATCGCACAGATGATGATGCTTAACATGCTTGCCTACGACTCATACAAACCGACAGATGAGTGTAGAGGCGATATTCAGTTTAACTGAATTATTCAGAATCTTTAAAAATATGTAAGATTGGCCTGTGCAGGTCCGCTTATCAGTCAGGTAGCTTTCAAGGTTCCTAAATTATCATTTAGTATCAATTATTAAAGAGATTCTCTCTACATCTTTCAGCGCGAATCCCTGACGCAACGTAATGATGTCCAGAACTGTATCCTACAGAATGCAGCGCACTTTCCCGCAATACATTTGGTTCTGCAAAATATAAGATTTGACAACCCCAAGGCTAGCATGCACTGCCTTCAGCAGCCCGCCAGGTCACAAAATAGGCGACCTCCTCCACTGCGCCGAAACACCCGGAGAAGGCCGCCACGAGGATTGGCCGGGTTCTTGGAGTGAGTGGCATCGTCAGATGCCGGTGTGCCCCGGTTTGGGCGGGCTGTGAACCCACCAACCCTCGAAGTTCTGCTAATCAATCCACCCAGGCATCATGCGTGTGCTTTCTTGCAGTTACTTTTCACCAAGATCAAAATCATGACAGATTTGCAGGTTCTGGTTCTACGCGTCTACTTCTTGCGCTGCGCCAATACCGCACTCAGCCCATCCGGTATCCAACGTTTCTGAGCGTGACGATCCGCTGGCCTTCGGCCCCGATCTTGCGACGCAACCGGCCAACATAGACGTCGACTACATTTGTCAACGGGTCCTCGTGCACCCCCCAGACAGAATTCAGGATGCGTTCACGCGACAGCACACGGCCTGTGTTGGTAAGAAAGAGCAGCAGCAGATCACGCTCTTTCTTTGACAGCTTGATTTCTTGCCCTGCTACCGAAACCTGAAGCGAAGTCCGATCAAACTTCAGATCTCCGCAGATGATCTCGGTCTCGCTGAGATCGCGAGCATAGCCGTTGGCGCGGCGATGTAGTGCCTCGACCCGCGCGATCAGCTCGTCGAAGTCGAACGGCTTGGGCAGGTAATCGTCAGCGCCGATCTTCAGCCCTTCGACCCTTTCTTCCGGGCTATCCAGAGCAGTCAACATCAGGATCGGTGTCTTCGATTTGCGGGCGCGAAGCTTGCGGCACACATCTTGACCTTGAATGCCCGGCAGCATCAGGTCCAGAAGAATAACGTCATAGGTATTTGTCGCGGCAAGCTCCAAGGCATCTTCACCATCCGGAGCGTGATCCACCGCCCAGCCCTCGGCGGACAAACCGCGCCGTATGAAATCGGCAACGCGGGCCTCATCTTCGACAAGCAAGATATTCATGACGTGCCTCAACTCTTTCGCTGTTCGAAACTGCGCCGACAAAATCAGGTTAGCCCTGATGTCCGCGCATCAACCCCTTTTTTGCATCGTGCCGGTTTGAACAACTTACATCCGCGCAGCCTTTGGCAGGCTTATGACGACCCGCAGCCCGCCCTCTGGCCGATCCTGAAGATCGACAGCTCCACCATGCGCTTCGACGATGGATTTTACCACCGGCAGCCCCAGGCCGCTGCCTTCGATACCTTGCCCCGACGCGTTCGAGCCCCGAAAGAACCGATCAAAGGCCTGGGATTTCTCTGCCGCGCTTAGCCCCGGCCCGTCATCCTCGATGGCTATCGTGCACGAAGCAAGCCCCTCGTCCAGCTTGACCCCGATCGTCGGCCCTCCATAGCGCCGCGCATTCTGTAGCAGGGCCAGCACGGATTGGCGGAGACGCACCTCATCGACCGATGCCATCACTTTGATGTCGAGGCTATCGAACCGAACCGGGTCGGGGAACATTGCGACAGCATCATGAACGATCTTGCGCAGGTCGGTTTGCCTGCGATCCAGCCTCAACTGGCCGGCCTCAAATCGTGCAACGGTCAGCATGTCATCTACGATCTGATTGGTATGCTTTGCTGAATCCCGAATACGCGCCAGCGAATCCGAGGCCTCGTCGGGCAGGGAATTCGACGTCCGCAGGGTAACATCGGCCTCGCCCAGAATAATGGCCAGGGGGGTGCGCAGCTCATGGCTTATGTCCGCCATCAACCGCTTGCGGTTTTCCTCGCCGGTTTCCAGCTTATCGATAAGCTGCTGCAGCTCGGCCGTTCTGGTGGCAACGGTATCTTCAAGCCGCCGCTTCTGCTCGGCGCGGCTGGCCTCACGCGCGGCGAGGCCCTCGGCCATGCCGTTCAGCACGGTGCCCAGTTCGCGAAACTCCAGACTGCCACCAAGATGGACCGGCTCGGAATAGTCGGCCTTGCGCAGGCGACCGATGCCATCTGCCAACCGTGTCAGCGGCTTTCTGATCTGCCGGTTGAACGATACAAGCCCCACCAGCAGGACCGCGATTGCGGCCAGAACAATCATGTAGACCAACCGCTCGTTCCATTGCCGAAAGGCGATTGCCTCGGCCAGAACATCCTCGACCTCCTCAATCTCTTCATCCAGCGCGGCCTGAATCTTCTGATCAAGCGCGTCATCGATATCTCCATCAAGCAGACCCGCCAGGCGTTCTATCTGAACAAAGGTCTCAATCGGGTTGCCTTCGGCTGAGAGGCTTGCGATGGCCGCGTTGACGGATTCGATATCATCCTCAATCTCATCAAGCAGTTCCAGTTCCTCAATCTCTTCGTCGCCCACCATCTGAATCTCACGCGCGATGGTCTTACGGATCGCTTCCAGAGTCTGGGCGATCTTTGCCCGCAGTTCGACTTCACTCACCCCGTCGTCCCGATCCCCGATAAGCAGCGCATCGCCGTGCTGCTTGAACAGGCGGTAGAGGTCCGCTTCCAGCCGCAGATGCAGCCCATAGGATTCCTGCGCCAACTGTATCCGCGCATCCCACCACCGGGTTTTTTCGAGGCTGTATAAGGTCAGGCCCGCCAGCCCCCCAAGAAAACCGACAAGAACCATTGCATAGATACCAAACAGGGTAGATGAGCGCATGTCAGACGACCTTTGAGTTCTCTTCCAGATTAAGAGGGATGGTTTCTTCGACCAATATGATCGTAGCACCGGACAGAGCCCGCAGCGTCGCAAGCAAGTCAGCCTGATGGGATTTGCACAATTCCCACCGCACCGAGGCGATGACAATGACATCTGCCTTGCCAAGAACGGCGCGGGTCAAGTCCAGCCGCAATGTCTGATGCGGCAACAACCCATTGCCGTTTTCTGCCAGGCGCTGATCAAGACCGCGCGGCGCAGACAGCAGATCAGACAAGCCAAAGCGCCGCATGACCTCTGATATCCTCCTGTCGCCAGGCCGCTTCCGGCACATTAGGCTTGCCGACCGGCGCAAACTGCCCTGAAGGCCGATATGATCATTTCCGACAAAGGCCACTTTGGGGGCCTTGTCCTGCCTGCTGAAGCGCACGTTGATCCCCGCGCGCCGGTCGAGCCCCGCGATACACCGCGCGATGGTCAACGCGTGTTTACCTGTCAGAGTCGAGACGGCGCTATGTCCAGCCATGAACGCGATGGGCGTCTGATCAACTTCTCCGGTGATTTCGATTGCAATGGGGCCGGTGCAGGGCGTCGCTTTCCGCAGCACCTCGGGTTCCGACAGCAGCCTCTCGGCCTTTTCGCGCGCCACACGCCACGCGCAATACTGGTCCCATGCCCCGGCGAGCCTCTGCAGCGGATGGGCGACCAGCGCAATGACCGAAAGACAGGCAGCAACCGTGGCTGGCGCTATGCCGGTTTGGCTGGCTTGCCAGAGCATCAGAAGACCGGCAAAGGCTACACCCATCTGCAGCGTTGCCTGAAGACTGGCGGTTCGCCCCCTGCGCGCCAGAGCATCGCTGCGAAGCGATGCGCCTTGAGCGTTCAACCTGCGCAGCTCTCGACCGGTGCGGCCCATTAGGTCCAGTTCCGGCGCAATCGCGATCCGTTCGATCATTGAAATTGCGATATTTGCCCGGCGACTGCGCAGATTTCGATGCCGACGTCCCAGATGCCACGCCAAGGCCGCCATCACCGCAACAGAGAACCCCAGCGCAGATACGCCGCTGATCGCAAGCGCCGGGCTCAGCACATAAAGAATGGCGGCAGCGCCTGGGATCACTATGGTAGCAGACCACACATCAGGCAGACCGCGACCAAACCAGAGGCGGGCGGCCGAAAGATCTCCAACGAAACGCAGAGACAAAGCCCCCAGCCGACGTTCTTCGTGGCGGGATTTCGGTAGGCGGGCGATCTTCCGATACAGAACCTGACGCAGCGAGATCGCGTAGCTCTGGCCCAACGCCTCGGCGCGGTATTGCGATATTAGCAGACACAGCGCCGCGACGACGCCTGCCATTGCCAGTTGCGCGACGGTTTCCACGGCCAGGACATTGCCACCGTGCAGTGTTGCGAACGCATCCCGGGTGGCAAAGGCGGCAACGGCCAATGCGCCCGCCTGCAGGATGCTGCTGGACACCACCAGGACCGCATCGATGATGCGGTCCCTTGTGGCCAATCCGGGGAGGAGTTTCATGCGGCCACATCTTCAGGTGCACGGCGCATCAGCGGCACGACATGCCGGGTGATGATCTCGGGCGACCACAGGTCTTCGCGCGACAGGATCGGGCGGCCCGTGACCTCGATGGCTTCGGCAGCGGCCAGAGGCGAGCAACTGACCATCCCCGAAATCGCAAAGGGGCTGAGACCCGCCTGATCCAAAACGGTCACACCGCCAAGAGCGCTCAGCGCATCTGGGGCAGCGAATAAGATGCCATCCAGACGGTCGCGAATGCGCGAGGATTGCAGGATGGCCCGGGTTTCCTGTTGGAACACACCATCGGCAATTTCAACCACCACAACCTCGGCCCCGCGCGCGGCGGCGGTGGCAACCAGCGTGTCAAAGCCGGCTTCGATCTGCGCCAGGGGCATACGGTAAGTAGTGGCCATCCCAACATCCGTGAAATCCAGAGCCGGAGCGCCGCCGTCCTCAAAACTGTTGAAGTCGCCAAAGGCGCCGGTTCCGGTGGCTTTGATCCCGGCCACGGTAAAGCCCGACCGCATCAGGCCGTGCCCAAGGCTCGACGCGGCGGTTGTTTTGCCAGAGTTCATTGATGCGCCAAAAACACCGATGACAGTGACCTTTTCATTGGATGGCAGGCTGGGCAGAGCATAATCTGCCACGTTGATCACCCGCCCCTCCGCAGTCGTCAGAAGGCCGAGAGGTTTCAGCCGGGTGGGGTCTTCCATACGGACATGGGCCGCGTCCACCCGCCCGGCGACGCCGCCGCCTGCCACCAGATCAATCAGATCGTCATCAATGATTGCAGTGGCCAGAAACTGATCTGGCGCATAGCGATCCCCCAGGCAAAGGACGACGAAATCGCCCGGATAACTGGCCGAAGCGCGGCGCTCGGCCAATTGGATTTTCTTGTGGTGCCCGATCTCAGCAATCTCGCACAGGATCAGATCACCCGCCTTTGCGGCGTCCATCCGCGTGGAAAGTCCGCGCACGTCGGATCGATCGACCCTGCGGGTGGTAAAGGCCCATTTTGCAATGTCGCAGGCAAAAGGAGAGGTTTGGGGAAACTGTGTCATGCTTAACTCCGTGACTGGCTGTTCGATGCTTTCGTTTTGCCAGCGCCATGTGAGAAAAATCGCAAAACCGGATGAAACTACGGCGTGTGATCAGATGAATGACAGATGAACGCGACGGGCCTAGATCAATCGTCATCCTTATCATCATCGTCGCCGTCATCGCGGTCATCATGGCCACCGTCATCTCTATCGCGCTCACCGTTGTCTCCGTCTTCGTTTTCCCGCTCGCCCCGATTACCCGCGTCGGTCTCACGCGTGCCTCGGTTGTCTTGACTGTCCTTCCCGTTGTCCCGTCCACCACGCAGTTCCATGATCGTGATGCGATTGTCTGCGTTGCGATCTATATCCTGAAGCAATTTTCTTGCCCCCGCCGTCCCAAAGGCGGCGACAAGCTCATCAAAACTCAGAACACCATCCGCGTTCGTATCCACCGAGCGAAAGCTTGCAGTTTGCGCCTCGGCCGTGCCGACGTGCCCCAACCCGACGCATAGAATACAAGTCAGAAGTATGACGCAGACCGCGTGACAGATTGCCCCCGGCCAGCGCTTGGTCCTACATCCATTCCCCGACACAAATGTTCCTTTGCCCATCGGCCCTTCGCGGGAACCAGTGTTTTCTTAACTCCAGTAGGGCAATATGGCGCGTGCAAATGAAGCGCGCATATTCAAAAAATGAACAGAAAATGAACGTGCGAGAGGAATTTCAGAAAACGCATTGATGCAATGTCGGTTGGAAAACCTGTTAATAAGGCATCGGCGTCGCGACTTCGCGCCACCGTGAAACTTGGCTAGCCTCGGTCGTTAGCGCGATCAAGGACGAGTCTAAGTCAGGTCAGGTCTTCGATCCGCGCATCAGGGGCGTTGCGCTTGACGGATTCGATGCCGTTGTCGCGTCCGGATGCACTTGTATAGCTTTCGCTGGTCCCGATAACCTGGCCATTGCTGGCTTTCAGGTTGAACATATGGCCACCGGATTTGGTTTCCTTCCGCTCATACCTATCGTCGTTCGGAGCGTTTGTTTTTACCGATGCGACGCCGTTTTCGGCGCTGGCCTTTTGGACATACCCTTCACTGGCCAGAATGATCTCTCCATTTCCCGCCTTTAGCCGGAAACGGTATTCTCCGGCTTTGTCTTCGTAAATTTCAAATTTTCCTGCCATGTAAGCCACCTTATTGTTTTAGAATCCAAACGCGTTACGACGGTGCGATTTTCGTCAGCCAGTCACAAGAAGAAATTTGTTTTGTGGAACTTCAGCTTAAGGGGCGACCGCAGAGTCTGACAAACAAAGGACCTGTTGGTTCCGCGCTGACCCGGATCATCCACGCGTTCAAGGATTTCCACCTGTTGTTGATGGAATACAATGACACGCTGTAAGATCACCTGCATTCGCATATGGTATGAAATTATTCTCAGACGGAACGCACACTTCAACTGCCCTAATTCAAAACAAGCAGTCCTACCCCAAAATCAGAGCTATGCCGCAGATCGTGAAGTCGCTTGGGATCTCCGCAAAAAACATAAAGCCCCAAAACGCTACGAAGGCCTCATGTGCATCACCAAATGCGGCAATAAACCGAGGTCGTGGCAACTGATAGCTGCGGGCAAGTGGGATGCGGCCGCAGCATTCAAACGCCGTATAATAAGTCAGCTCTGGGCCGCCCTAATCCGTGCAAGCTGGTCTGATCTCCAAAATGCCGCGGTTGCTCCGATGGCAGCAGGAAGCCCGTGTTTCACAGGGCTTTATTGACGCACTGCGGGACGTTCTCGACGTCCCACACTCTGAATGACATAGTTTCTCATAGTGATTGGAAACGGAATGAGACAATGATGGCAGTCGATGAATCTTTTTGGCACAGATACTACGACATTCCTAACCAAGCGCGATTTGTCGAATTGGTGGACACCTTTTACGATACGAACGCGTCATTTGCTAACCCCCGAAAGCAGTTTCGTGGACGCGATGAGTTAATAAATTACTTTCAAGGTGCTGGAGAGTTTGCAAAGCTGACACTTTCCCCTACCGAGATATGGGTCAAACCCGGTGTCACGGCGACGGAGTTGGATTTTACGGCTGAGGCAACGCAAGACATCCCAAATTTAGTTACTGGTCCTCTCGAAGCCGGGCAGATAGCCAAGATAAAAATGGCAGCAACCTATCGGATGAAAGAAACTTTGATCGTTCAGGCGTTTGTGTTTTGGGGCCTAGAAAGCAGCTGAAAATAAATTGGAACGGGAGCTTTTTCCGCGCTGTGATTTCTTCCATCATCTGATTTTGCGAGCGCAGCGAATGGCCGGTTTGAGGGGCCGCGCCGCAACGAACTGAGACACGGGCGAACGGCCGCAATGGGCCGAATGTCACTTTTCGCTATTAAGGGAATTTAATGATCGTCAATGGTGGCTATCATCCTTCACGCCTCATTCCTTTCGTGGGCCAGCGGGATTTGGACAAGCCAAACGCCCCTGGCCGTCAGGGTGAGGGCGCTGCCCTCCCCCTAGGGTAACCCTATTAGACAGGCCGTGTCCTCGGCTGTGCCTGCGGGCCGCACCACCCCTATCGAATAGCGTTGCCTCGCCCCCTCCCGCGTTCGCCACGTGGCAGATTAGCAGGAACAGGCAGCTTCGCTGTCTGACCTACAAATCAGCTCTGATTTTCCGATATGGATGTCAGATCAAACCATAATGTCTGCGGGAGTATGAAATCGGGGCGGCGTGTTAGTTGATGACTCAAAGATCAAATTCAACTGATATCCAACGATGGGGGCGCCTTCCGATGTCGAACGTTAACTGAATTTCTGGTCCAACTGTGACGGTTGGGTCAGGTTCGTGTGACGTTCAACAAGCACTGTGGAACGTCACTGATTCCTGACTCAATCGACGGCCAAAACCTAAACAAATCAGTGAATCGCGTCATTCAAATCTGACCCAAACATCAAGCATTTCTGACCCAATACCGGTAGCCGCCATTCATTGAAGCTGCGGCGAAGATGTCAGGAGAGCCCATTTTGACGGATGCTGCGTTCCTCTTTATCGTCCGCTTCAGGTAAGGAGCGCTGAGACATGTCGCAATTGCACCAGCCTCAAAAAGAAATTGAAGAGCTTTTTGGCAAATATCTGATCGCTTGGAATGGGCGTGATTTCCAAGGTGTCGCTCAGTGCTTCTCCGAACCTGCGTTCTATGCGCTACCGGATCTGGATATAGCCATTTCAGACCATGATGCCTTTGTGGCTCTGCTTCAAAAGGTTTTTGCTGGTCTGGAGGCGGATGGATTTAGCCACACGGAAGTAGATGAAGTAACTGCCAGAACGTGCGCTGAAAAAATGGCGATAGTCGATGTTAAATCATTGGCTCGTCTTAGAAAAGACGGATCGTTAATCGAGATGATAGATGCGCATTACGTTGCAAGACGTTCCGGTGACAACTGGAAATTTACAGCGGCTGTTGTCTGCGCTCCTGGATGGGAAGTCTAACTGGCAAGTTCGGTTAATTGGAAAAAGCGAACCTCGCTGCTGATTTTGTTTGCAGCGCAATTTCCGTTTAGCTGTCGAAGTTTCCATTGAACCAGACACTTGGACCCCGTAATCCGTTGTTCGTTTAGGACGCAGCGAATGACTGCTGCGAGCCCACTTTAACCGATGCTGCAAAGTCACCAAACGTCCGCTAAAGTCGTCTGGGGGAATGATCTAAGTGTCCAGCATCGATAGTGGACTCTGTGGGCGCGCGCTGTAAGTAGGTGGGAAAAGCGGTTTGGGGCGGCCGCTCACGATTAAGTTAAAGCCCCAGTTGTCCTTTCATCATAGCAAGGTATTCAGCGTCATCCATTGCCTTACGGGCTGCGATTACCTGCTCGGCATCCGGGCCTGCGATGTAGCGCAATTGATCGCTGCCATCTGTGGCGGCCTGCATGATCGTTTCTGCCACCAGAATGGGGTCAGATCCTTGTGAGCCAGCGGCTTGCATAGCGGCGAGCGCCTTGTCCATGAAGGGACCATACTCAGCCTGCTCCCGGTCATAGTTAATCATTGATCCAGTTGTTTCAGCAAAGTTGGTATTGATCATTCCTGGCTCGATCAGCTTCACTTTGATTCCTATAGACTCAAGCTCGTAGGAGAGCGATTCCATCATGCCCTCTACGGCAAATTTTGAACCGTGATAGAGCGTGCCAAGCGGGAAGGTGATTTTGCCGCCCATGGAAGAGATGGTGATGATGGTTCCTTCACCTGCTGCCCGCATGTAGGGAAGCACGTTTTTCGTGACCAGCAGCGCACCGATGACGTTCACGTCGAATTGCATACGGATCGCTTTTTCGGGCGTGGATTCCAATATGCCATACGCGCCATAGCCAGCATTGTTCAAAAGCACATCGATCTTACCGAAGCGCTCAACCGCTTCAGCCATCGCGCTTTTGATGGTCTCTTCGTTGGTCACATCGAGAGCGGTCACCAACACATTGTCTAACGCGTTCAGCTCGTCATCATCTTCTGGGTTGGAGCGCACGGTTGCGACAACGTTCCAGCCCTTCTCCTGAAAGAACTTGGCGGTTATGCGCCCGATGCCGCTGGAGCACCCTGTGATTAGAATTGTTTGTGTCATATTCATCTCCTGTCATGGTCTATGTGTGCCTCGCCGGATTGGCGAAATGGGGCGCGGTGCCAAACAAAAGACCGCGCCATTTTTAGTCATCCCGGTGGGCGCAATACCCACCGGACTAAATCAATGGGCTGTCATCAAAAGTCTTTGCCGTGCAGGCTGTCCAAGGCCATTTGTCCTGCGAGCTTGGCGAACCGGCCCCAGCTTTGATCGACCGAGTATTTGGACGCGTTCACCAACATGTGGTCCACTTGCCTTCGGTTCGTGAATGCGAAGGCAGACGCCCCAAAATCATCGATAATCACTGATTTCACGACGTTCTCAAAGTTCAGACCGTTGCCGAAATTGCCAACCCCGGAAACGAAGTCCTCTGTCGTCTCGCCGCAACCGCCCCAAGTCAGATAGGCATTGAGCCAGATATTGGGTGGCACATTGTTGACTGCGATACCGCCATAGTCGAGTTCGTGAACGGCCGAGTGAACGGCGGCTTCGTTCGCTTTGAACGTGTCGTTGTCCACCAGCATCATGCAGCCAAGCGTGCCGAGCAGACGATTGTTGCAAAAGTCCACGGCTTTGGTGAGGAAATCGCCCGCGTCGTTCGCCGTATCCAATGGAAGTTCGCTGAAGATTTGGCAGAAGGCTTCATTGCTGACCGCAAAATCATCTTCACCGATGCCCGGAATGAACACGAAGTCACTGTTCGGGTGATTGCCGCCTTCGGGTTTTAACACCTCTGCGGTTGGCTGGTTTTCGAGGAACGCTTCCTTGGTCTTTGCAACGCCCGGATAATAGGTAGAGGTTCCGAAAGTTGTCTCAGAGATCGCGTTGCGCAGCGCCGTGATGAACTGATCGCGCTGCGGCCAGTTCTTCGATGTGATGATTGTTTGCGGTCGCCCACAAACCGCACCGCCATTGAGCTTGCCGACCGATGCCAATTGGATCGCCCAATGCTCGATTTCCTTGTCGGTCCACTTCCCTGGCACGATGAGGCACGGGTTGTTGCCACCACACTCTGAGACGAGCGGAGCGCTCGCTGCGTTCTGGATCGCATGAGCAACCCCTGTCGATCCGGTAAAGTAAATCGAGTGGAGCCCCTCGAGCGCCGACATTTCACGTCCTTGGTCGCCGTCGATGAAGGCAAGAGCTCCACGTTCGATGAGCGGGGTAAAAATCTTCGCCCACACCTTGTCTGACTCTTCATTGAGCTGGTGCGGTTTGTGGATCACCGCTTTGTTTTCCAGAAACA
Source organism: Ruegeria sp. BG5 (assembly GCF_056538425.1). NCBI lineage: Bacteria > Pseudomonadati > Pseudomonadota > Alphaproteobacteria > Rhodobacterales > Roseobacteraceae > Ruegeria > Ruegeria sp. BG5. Next base: position 35,794 of record NZ_JBQFTC010000009.1, read on the forward strand.
GCGCCATCGCCATCTCGATAGAGGAGCTATAGTTGCCTGCCCCTGATACAGCGATGATACCGGCGGGTTTGTCGAGCGGATTGACCTGCCTTGGCTCTCCGGCCACGTGAAGGAAGCCTCTCACTTTGCCCGCAATCAATTTGTCTTTTTTGTATAGCGGAAACACCTCAATCTCAGAGCGATCATCAGGCAATTGCTTGATCGCGATTGGCGTTGGCAATTCGCCATGCACAAGCGCCTCGTAGAGATGCCGGATACCCATGAGCGTATTGCCCATCGCGTTGACGGTTGTGACTATTCCCTCAGCCAGCGATGTGCCTTCTGCGCCAACTTGCTCATTCTTCATCGCTGCATCGGCAGCCCCCAGCTCGTCGCAGTGTTTCAGAATGTTCTCCTGAATCTCTACAATAAGAGCGAGCCGATCTACGACTGAGGTTTCGGCCCATGATGTGGGACTAAGACTATCGAATGCTTCCAGCGCTTTCACGGGTAATTCCTTCGGTACTTGCTTGAATTCGTAACGATTTTTAGCAGGCGCCCAAAAAGCCAACAATATCATTTGGTGCCATCAGATTCGCCCACTAGGACGGATCACTCCGCTTGATTTGTCTTCGCCTTGTGGACGCGGTCCCGAAGCTCTGCCTCCCACTCACTTTGCGTCTCTTGATACTTGGCGACCATCTCCTCGTTTTCATGTATGGCGACGCCTGGCTTGTGGAGCTCGGCCGTCTCCAACATGCGCGTTCTCTCGAACGCGTCATACTCGGCCATCATTCGCTCTGCCGCCTCTTTGGTATGCCCCAGAGCCTCCAAAGCGGAGCGCGCTGTACGTATCGAGCCGTCATATGTTTCACGGATGATGTCGCGGCACCCTGCGTCCCACAGATCGAAGACATGAATGCGGTCATAGGCCCGGGCAATCACATGCACATTCGGATGCGTTTCGCAGACATAACGGACGAGCTCAGTGGTTTGATCCTTGCCATCAATGGCAACAATCAAAAGCTTGGCCTCGTCAATTCCCGCTGCTTTCAAGAGATCGTGGCGCGTGGCGTCTCCATAGTACACCTTGAGGTCGATAAGGCGCAGCATCTCCAACTGCTGGCTGCTGTAATCAACAACAGTCGTTTCATAGCCGGATGCACGCAATGCCGTATTGACGATCCCACCGACGCGCCCATGCCCGGCAATGATAATGCCAGAGTGGTCTTCGATCTCATCAGAGGCGGTGTCCTCACCGGAAATGTAGCGCGGTACGATCAAACGCTCATGGACGATAAACATGAGGGGCGTCGTGAGCATCGAGAGCGCAACCACCAACAACAAAGTGTCAGCGACACCGGCGGGAATGACGGCGTTTGCGACAGTGAAGGACAGCAAAACAAATCCAAACTCACCTGCTTGCGCGAGACCCAATCCAAAGAGCCATTGGTCGCTCCCCTTGATTTTGAAAACCTGCGCCAGAACAAGCAAGATAATGGCTTTGACTGCGATGAGGCCAAAGGTCATCCCCATAATGGATCCGAAACTGCCAAAGAGCAGGTCGAAATCCATACCGGCGCCAACGGTCATGAAGAACACACCCAGGAACAGCCCGCGAAACGGATCAATATCGCTTTCAATCTCGTGGCGATATTCGCTGCTTGCGAGGACAACACCGGCGAGGAACGTGCCAAGCGCTGGCGAGAGGCCGACCATTGTCATCAGAAGCGCGATACCAAGCACCACCATGAGGGCTGTGCTCACAAAGAGCTCGCGCAGCCGCGCTCTGGCAACAAAGCGGAAGAGGGGAGTGACGAGATATTGTCCGATCACAATCACCCCGCCAATGGCCATGACCGTAACGATGGCGGTCTGCCAACCGCTGAGATGTTCAACCAGAGAGATCTTGAACCCGGAGCCGCCGTGATCGTCTGCGTGGCCCGAACCGTGGCTAAGCGCTTCGGTAAGTTCCGGCAGGGCGAGAAGCGGGACCAATGCCAGCATTGGGATCACAGCGATGTCTTGCGCGAGTAGCACAGAGAAACTGGACTGCCCGCCATCGGAGCGTGACAGGCCTTTCTCCTTCAGGGTTTGATTGACAATCGCCGTTGAAGAGAGAGCGAGCACCAAGCCAATAGCGAGCGAGACGGTCCAGGGCTGGCCGAGCACGAGAGCGATCAAGGCAAAGGCCATGGTCGTCAGACCGATCTGCAGGCCTCCAAGTACAAAAATTCGATTGCGAAGCGCCCAAAGCTCGCGTGGGTTCATTTCCAGGCCAATCAAAAACAGCATCATTACAACGCCGAACTCGGCGAAATGCTGGAGAGCGATGAGGTCTGCTCCGATCGCGCCAAGTATGGGGCTGAGCGCAATGCCCGCGATCAAATAACCAAGGACGGACCCCAGGCCAAACCGCGTCGCCAGCGGGACCGCGATCGCACCGGCAAAGAACAATGAAAATGTGATGAGCATGAAATCAGCCGACAAACTCAAACTCCCAGAAAAGGTTGATATGTGTCGCGCGCAGCCTGATGACAGTGCTGTCCTCGTTGTAACCCCGCCACTTCATTTATTTAGAAAATTCAGTTCAACCTTTGACACACCTCTCGCTTCCGCTGGGGTCTTGCCCGTCCAGCGTTGGAAAGCGCGATAGAATGAGTTTGGCTCTCGGTATGCCAACAAAAACGAGATTTCTTCGATGCTTAGATCTTCTTCGTTCAGATAGTGCATTGACAGTTCCAAGCGCGTCGATGCGAGAACCTTTTTGAAAGTTTCGCCTTCTTCACTCAATTGGCGCTGCAGGGTGCGTTTGGATATGGCCATCTTTTCGCAGATCGCTTCAATACTTGCTTCTCCTGATGGCAGCATTTCGCGTAAGGCGTTCTTAACCCTAGATACGAAGACCACTTCCGGCTCCTGTGCTGCCATTCGGTCTCGAAGTTGCTTCTCGAATTCTGGCCAGGTTTCCTCGTTCTCGGTGACCAAGAGTAAATCAGCATCTTGCCGATGCAGTGAAATCTGTGCGCCTCTCTCAGGTTCGCATCCTAAGTATGAAATCACTTCATCCCCTGGATGTTCAATGAGTGGTAATTCTATGCGCGCCGGAACGATATGCTTGATGGTGTGGCAACGAATGCATTCCAGCAGAAAGATTGCTTCAAACCAGACCATTTGCGGCGGGATTTGAATTTTTGGGTCTATTGATCCGATTGCGACATGCAGGTAATCACCTTCCTCGGAGACTTGCAGGGTTACTGGTGCCATCAGTGGTTTGAACACTGACAAGCGGTGAAGGCCGGTCCGAACATCAGGCGAACAAGAAAACGCAAACATCGCAGGTGTAAAATGCGCGTGTGCAAAGAGTTTGCCCAAAGCGAGCGATAAATCGGGGCGACCGGCTTCAGCTTCAACAGCTCGCCAAAGATCGAACACTTGCGAAGGCGTCAACTCGACACGCTCGGCGCGTGTGAAATCTGCTGTGAGCCGGGCTCGGCGCGCGATCCGCTCGGGTGAAATATTTAGTAATTTGGCCACCTGCGCGATGTATTTGGCCATGGGGTAAAGGCGGTTTGGCGTTTTAGCCTCCTATAACAAGGTTTTGGGTCGCCCCTTAGTGTACGCGTCACTTCAAGTGGACCATAGGCCTAAAGATAATTGGCACGTTCAGATGGTATTTTGGCGCAATATGATAGTCTGGTCGGTTGATTGCCCATGGGAATTGACCCGGTAGCCCAATAAATTGTCACTAAGGATTGTCCCATGCGTGCGCACGGCCCTGACGTTTTGGGTTATGGAGATATGGAGTGTTCGACATCGGGCTTTTGGAGTGTCATAGGACGCTTGGCATTGCGCGCACGATGCGTCCGGTTCCTTACAACATTGAGCAACGCCTAACGAACCACGGCTTCAAATATAGTAAAACCTTAGTCGCGCTCGCCGGACACACTGTTGTCGATGGTCGGACTGGTCACCGGATAAAACCTAAACTCCGCCAGTGAAAATGCGAAGAAAGAGGTAGAGACAGTCATGGCGATATGAGGGCAAGGCTCGCGGATATGCGGGCATTGTCTCCATAGCGGTCACTGGCGCAGCCGCAGCGAAAGCTCACTTTGTCCCGCACTGCGGTCGTCTTCGACCCGCGTCTCGAATTGCAGTTTTCTGCAACCACCGGATGATTGGCAACTCCAAAACAAACCGCGAACATCGTTGAACGGGTGCTATGTGAAGCGATCTCTGATTGTGTCATCGCCCATCTGAGTCCTCATCACTCCAGTGCCCCAATTCATAAATACCCTGTTTTTTCATACGACGTATAAAAGCAAGGTAGTTTATCATCTGGTCGACCTCATCCATGTCTCCGGTGGCATAGGCGACTGCAATCATCTTGAACTGAGCCTCAGGATCCTCCGCTACTTTTTCGTCACGCCGATCCGGACCATTTTCGACCCCCAACGAAGCGGTCCGTGCATTGTCCACTTCGCCCCTCAACTCATTGAGATAGGCCCTCTTACTGAGTTCGGGTGCGTTCTCGCCCAACTTAACCACGGCCTCCCAAATTGGTTTGAGCCGTTCAAAAAGATCATTTCGATCATCAGTCATGTCTCTTCACCTCGCAGTTTAACAATTGCTTGTAGTTGGCCTTTAGGAAAAACTGACAGCGGCCTACGCTCATAAAATACTTGTAACGATCCGTTGCCTGTAGACCGCCCTGGCTAAAGGGCCTCTCTGGTAACCTGACCCGATGCACAAATTCCTATGTAAAGCCGTCTTATTCCCTTCCATTGATTTTGAAGACCCAATCCGATATCCAGTCCGGCTGCGTGTTCAATGTCAAAGCCGAGCCCAGCTCAAAACCAAAGAAGCAACCGATGGAGGGTGCCATGTAGTTCTGAAACTGCATGAAAGGCCACAAACATGGCCCACTACAAACGCAAACGTCCCCGCACCGTGTCTGGGAATGGGTACTCGCGCCTGGGTCTGAGCCGTCGTCTCGGAAAAGACCTGGATGATGTCCGGTGGCTCGGCAATTGGCCGCGCGGCCACGACATCATCTTTCACACACGTCCAACAAGACGCAAATCCAAGGCCCTTGCGCTTGGCATCCTGAAAGGCGCTGATCCTGATGACATTGCTTGGCCGGATAGCCGCAAACCCCATCACTACTACTGGTGAGTATGCACGGCGGAGCATCAGCTTGGCTCCGCCACTTGCTTTTCTTGGTTCAAACAGTCGTTGGTATTTTCGGGTTGGTCTGACGTGTAACCCCTCATCGTCAATTCCCGAACAATATTTCGTATCTCTTTCGGATACGCGCGAACAAACCCGGCCTCACAGCGGATAGTCTCGATTTCTCTTCGGTCCAACGCCCGAGCCAGATGGATCGCGGCAAATTCAAACTGCTCTGCCATTTGACCCAGTGTTACATAACACGCCTCAAACGCTTGCAGGCTTTGGGCAGTGATATAGCACCGGTTGTGCTGCGTGTCCGGGTTTCGCACCGTGACTTGGTTAAGAAAGCCGCCATCCCGCAACCGCCGGATCGATATCACATTTATTTTCAAGCGTGCCGCCGCATCCAAGAGCGGCAGGTCGCCAGAAAATGCACGCTCCTGCCTTTCTAAGCCTTCAGCTTGATCGATCAGCATCCCAGCCAAACCTTCGACTTCTGGATCACGCGACACGCCGGTCAATCGACCTGCCATCCAATCGGCGACAACGCGTGCCAAAGGAACCCGGCTCTTTCGGCTGAATTCCTTGAGTGGCAACCTACGACGTGTCGATGGTGCTAACCGCAGATTCTCAAAACGGGTCATTAAGGCTTGCACAGAGTTCGATGTCACGTAGCGCAGAGACGTTCCAAAACGATGGGCTTCCAGAACATTCTGCCGGATCAGCGACTTCACCTGAACCGGATGGATGTTGAGCTGCGTCGCGGTGGATTTGATATTCTGCAACCCAGACCAGAAATCGAGCACGGCAGCCAGATCCTCATGGCTGACATCCTTCATATCTGACAGGTCGCTCGCGTTTTTACCGCGAAGATGGGCAAGAATGCCTCGCACCCGAACCTCGCCAACCCCATGTAGCTCACGTACGCGTTCAAGCGTGATGAGTTTGGGTGCTGAGATTTCCGTACCCAGAACTTTCGCGCCGGTCTGCAGCGGATAGTTCTCCCGTACAAAATCCTGCACGCAAGCCCTTAGCACTGCTGTCGCCGGGTCCTCTTCAGTGTCTTTCAGCCAGGTGTAGAATTCGCCCATATCTGTGGTGAAATAAGACCGCTTGGAGGAAGACCGACGCCTGGCACGGTCCAACTCAGATTTCAGGGTTTCCGGCCCACTCTTCAAAACCTCAAACCCAGCCGACATGGCGGCACGCTCCTGGTCGAAGTCCAGGTCCGAGCGGCTCACGCCGCGATCCATGGCAAGTATCATGCCTAATGTCAGAGCGGCCTGATAAAGATGCGTCAGGTCCAGCGGGTCTAACCAGTCACCAGCGACCCCGAACTCAATTCGACTGCTCAGGTAGGTTTCAAACGAGGATCGCCCAAGCGTTGTTGCGTCTTGAGCGGCTTCAAAGATCAGATCCTGGTGACGCGCCACTTGCTCAACCACGTCATAGGTGAGATGCGCATGCGACGCGTTGGGAAGCTGAAGCAACGGTACGCCATGTTTGGCACAGGTCCCGATCGGCAGCACCAACCACTCGAGAAGTTGAAACGCGTTCTCGAGGCCAGAAGCCTCCATGCCCTCCAGAATACATCTCGGACAAATGCGGATTGTTGCACGCCGTAGCGTACCATTGGTGGCCGATGACAGCCCGACGAGATACCGGCAAGGGCCAATCAATCTGGCCGCTCCTTGTTCCAGCTTAGTCAGAGGCACTCTTGTTAGCAGTGACAACGTCTCCAACTGGTCCAGATGCGCTGAGCAGATATGAGGCCATCGCATTCCAAGATCCGAGCAGAAATCACGTGGCGTGCTCGTGTACAGCCGGGCCAAACGAGCAACATAGCTTGACGGGGTCTCCCCTTCTGTGAAGGGGAGAATTGGGTTCAGCAGGGGCTTCATGCGTCTTCTCCGTCTTCAGGCCCGTCTCCGTCGTCCAGGAGCTTTCTTGGATTGATGCGACCGTAGTCCTCAGCGATGAAGACATTCATCCAGGTCTCTGCTCCATTCCTTTCGCTGTAGATCGCTGCAAAATGCCGAATGCCCAGATTTGCTTCGAACCCCTCTGTAAACAGCGCATGTGAAACCGCGAGGACAACAATCTCGGCCAAAAGCCCAAACTGATAGTCCGCTGCGTGAATCAACCGCATGGCAAAGGCTTCGTTTTTAACCGAGGCCGCTACATTGATCTGCGCCCGATCAGCGTATTTTTGAACGATCTTGATGACGGGACCGACATCGCGCAGTGAATGCGATCGACCGATTTCCACCGGGTCAACCCGCCGTGCCAACTGAGCATCCTGGTTTACAATATCTTTGAGACCCGGCATCCCAGACAGCAGCAGACTTACAGGCCAGACAGAGTTTTCCATCATCGACTTAAGTGTGTTCACGACGGACTGACGCTCTTTCTCGGTTTGGTATCGAGCCAAATCCTGCGCTTCGTCAAAGCCCAGAAAGAGCGTATGGCGACGTTTGAGTTGTTCCTTGACCTGATCCCAGATCGCCGGTCCTTGTTTGTTGCCGGCATAGGGATATCCCAGCGCCCGTAGCGTAGCTGCACCAACGAACTTCATCGTAGCCGGGCTTGGCACCTGAAGCCCGATATACTCACAGATTTCCTCACCTGGGTCTGTGGCCATCAAACGCCTATATTTGTGAACAAGATGTCTTACCGCTGTGGTCTTGCCACTGCCCGACTGTCCCACCAGCATAATGCTCCTGGCTTTGAAGACGACACCGTCGGCATCGTCAGCACGCCGCTGCTCAAGGAGACTGCCAAAGCGCGCGTCTAGCTTGTTGAATTCCGGACGCGGGATGTGGAGAGTTCTCAAGTTTTGCACGGTTTTGCGGATGTCTTTGTCAGACCGGAAGTTTTGAGGGTCCTTACTCATCGTCCTCCTCCTCGCCTTGATCTGCGTCTCTGGCCATGCCGTGGTCGCCGTCTTCATCCTCCAGTTCATCGCTGAAGAACCACTCGTCTTCATTCACCTCCGGCAGCACAGGTTCCTCCTCGGGCAGCGGACCGGGAAGGTAGGGAATTTCATCTGAAAGGAAACCAACGTCCGGATCAGAGATTGCTGCCTTTTTGTCAGACGCAATGTCCGGTGCAGATCCTAAAGACAGACCCCAGAACGTCTCTTTCTGCGCACGTCTGATCTGATCGCTGGTGAGCTTGATCGGGCCAAGCTGCCGCGCTGCGCATTGCTCAGCGTCGATCTCCTTGATCCGCCGAATAGCGCGGTCCACCACACCCTGCGTCAAGCTTGCCGCTGCGCGATTGTTCTGACGCAATTCAAAGACTGACCGCTCCCAGGAGGCGAAAGATACCCCTTCGAGCCCCTCAATCCTTGCACCCAGCGTGGACCACCCACTGTCTTTGCCGCGCTCCAACCAGACAGAAATGTGCCCCATATCTTCGGGATCGATACTGACTTCGACACTCTGCTGGCCGTATTTTTGAAAGTGTTCCGCCAGACGTTTGGAATGATAGTTCACGCCGTTCATCAAAACGCCATGTGGGCCAGTCTCACGATTGAATTTCAGCCCCAGGATATGACGAAGCTTGTGCTTGCTCATCGGTGGAGACCAGCCGAACTCGGTGACCAGCTTGCCCCACATGTTGTTTGGTGTTGCGTACTCCAATCCCCGGTGATTGCGATTGTGGTAGACATCGACCGTGAACCGCACCAGCAACTCCAAGATACTCTCGGCGGTATGCACCGCATATTTCTCCGATGGATAATCCCCTCTTTCTCGTGGATTGGAAAAGGTGCGCCCGGTCAGATAAGGCATCAACAAAGTCGCCATCGAGCGGAACAAGCGCTCGATAACTCCCCTCAATTTGGGAACCCCAGCAGGTAGAACGGAATAGTCGATCGCCAAATCGGAAAGCGCAGCCTTGAAGTCTGCGTTTACAAAGGCCGGTCCGTTGTCGACGACAACGTGACAGACATGTCCATGCTGCGACCAGGATGTTTCGCACCCCAACTGGGACGCGAGCATGGTCTTGTCTCGCATGGCCATCCAGACAACTGCTTTCGCATCTTCGGCACTTGGCTTGGTCGAAAGTTTGAGACCGAGTATCGAGCGGCTGGCGACATCAATGGCGGCGCATACCCAGTAGCGGCCAAGTTCGAGATCGCGCAGGCTCGGATGGGTGATATCGGCCCCTGCAGCTTGCAAGATCGACATGAGATCAATTTCCCACTCATCCATTTCGACACGCAGCAATGGTGCGTGAAGTTTGATGCCCCCCGCATGGGCGCCCAGCTTGTTCTTGGCATACGCGACGCCATTGCGCGCGGCCTCGACTTCAAACCGATCCAACTCGTTGATGCGCCGTTCAATCGTGCTCTGGGAGGCTTCCAGAAGAAGATCTTCGCCAGCAAAGCCAAGGGCGGTGTTCTTTCGCCGCACTTCAGCATTTACGGCTTCCAACACTTGCGAAGGGTAGATCTCGTTGGGGTGAAGGTAGTTTGACAGCTCAAGCTGAATGATCGCTTCAACCTGCGGCTGGACGCGCTTTCCGTTTTGACCGTTAAAGATCGACTTTTTGACAAAGATCATCGGATCTCTGGTCTTTTCCCACTCACGGTATTTTTTCATGATGCTGCTGCGACCGGGCACATAGGAGAGCAATGCGGGATCGACCCCCTCGCCATTCATGCCTTTGAGCAGCCCATCGCGGAGCTTCTGCTGTACGCGCTCCTGCAGCTTCGGCAGAAATTCAGACCACCGCTTTGATGATCTGTTGAACCACTCTTCGGCTTCACCCTCACTCATCGATTCACACCAGGCTTCGCCAAGAAACGCCTTGAACTGGGTTTTGAGAGACAACCGCGACAGCAGCGCACGCCCAGCCCGCGCACGGCGTGCAGCCTGACGATCGGAGAAGTAGCCATATTGGACTGAGAAATGCCCATCTTCGAGCAAACTCGCGAGCTCCGCATGGGTAAACGTCAGAGGTACAGCACCCGCTTGCTTTGCAAGCAGTGTCACGGTGTTGTCCGCTACCTTTTGAACAAAGTGAAGCTCACCCTTTCCGAGCACCGCGTCTTCATGGCTAATGTTAAGCTGAAACTGGATATCTTTCATGGCATGTCCTTTCCGGGGGCAACGATTGTGTTGATGGAGATGAGTTCACGCGTGTTGGCCTTAAGAAGCCCCGCGTAGATGGCTCGGAAAGCCGCGCGGAACCCGCGCGCACCAAGGCCCAGAGGATTTATGAGATCACTGATCGAGAGTTCGTCAGTGAGACCCGAAACAAACTCGGCAACTAGAAGATCGGCTTCATCGTCCGGGCAGCGCCGAAAGAAGTTCAAAAGCTCTGCGTTTTGGACTTCTTTTGGGTGATGGTTGCGCTCGGTGATGAGGCAGACTTTGTCGGCAAATCCCTTCGGCAGATCACGACGGATAGCTGCCAGCGTGCTTCGGAAGTTTAGCTTTTCGACCCGTTCCGCAGGTTTGACGGCCATCGCAATCTTGGATCCGTCCCGATACTCGGCCAGGTAGTCAAAACGGTGCGAACGCTGTCGACCAACAGCGTCAATGTAGCTGACGGGACGAGGCTGATCATGCAGGTTCCAAAGATTGGGATCTGCCAGCGCAAGAAGGCAGGTTGCCCGCTCATGTTGGCTGGCAAAAATAATCTGCCGCCAGTACATTTCGGCAGGGGTCATGGCCAAGGTAAAACCGCGCACAGTGAATTTTGAACGTGCAGGAAACATCAGCCCAGCCGTGGTAGGCTCGGGGGGACGATAGAAATCGTCGTCGTCATCTTTAGACATATCTCTTGCCGTGGCAGCGGGTCTTGTCCGCGCCATTCGGCTCCTCTTCATTTGTGGAGACAAAAGGCGACCCGCCTGCTGAAACGATCAGCGCGGTTGACGGGTCACAAATTTTGGGTCATGAATGAGGTGCAAACGGGTTCTATTCATTTGCACCAAGCCCTTTGAGAGTGCCAGCTCTCGGGGGCTTTGCTTTTTCTAGGGGCTCATCTGTCATCCTCCTTTCTTTGAAGTGGCTAGAACAGCACTGAGACAAGTGCATTGATGACATCAACTAAGGATTGCTCGATGCGCGAATTCAGTAGTTTGCGTAAACTGGCGAGCCCACACCCAGCAGACCGTTGTCTGGCCTCTGCCTGAAACACAGGATTTCGGTCCTTTCTGGCTCACAAATGGGTCCCATCGCGACGCCACAACCTTTCCAGAATCTCGGATTTACGACCTTCCCGGGCTTTGCCCCTCAGCCACCTCCGATTGGGCGTAGCGCTCAGGAAACAGCTCCTCAACAGGCTGATTTAACACAGAAGCCAGGTGTTTTTCGATTTTCTCTGAACGGCTTTTCCCAAGCGACACAGAGCTGACGGCGCTGGCTCCGACACCGATCCGTTGAGCTAGGTCCGTGAGCTTCAACCCTCTGATTTCTAGTTCACACTTGATCCGCGCGTGCCTTGCTCGGTCGATAGGGATATCGTTGTGTCTCATGAATTGACCTCGCGAATGGAGTCGATTTTTCAACTATCCCAAATAGATTTGATCGCGCGCACGGCAGTCAAATCTTTTAAACGCTGCCCCAAATTGCAAAAGCACCTTCTTGACAGCAAAAACATAGCAATAGCGAATTGAAAACAAAGCCGCATTCAGTTTACCCGCGATATGTGGATGGTTAAGAACGACTACGATACTTTCCGAAACATGGACCCGACGGCAGTTGCACGTTGTCATGTTCGTTTGGAAAAAAATGGTGATCTCTGCGCGACGCTCTGGTTGAAAGCCAAACCAGGGCTGCCTTTTCAATTCTCGTCGAAGCATCTCGTTGCAGACTTTCATGCCATAGAAATGCTCAAAGATTTACGTGCAAGGTACTATTGTTCTCGCAAGTCTCTTTGGAGGCTGCTTGATCAGCTGGGCTTGGATCCATGGGAGCGCGTCATCGAAGACTATGAAGCGCATATGTCCTTGGCGCAGGTAGCAAAGCGTCATGGGTTGAAACAAACGACACTTTCCAACGGCCTGAAGCATCGCGAAGTTCCAATTCGCTCAGGACGGCCTCCCATTCAACTCGATAGCGTTGAAGTTCAAAAAGCGCTTCAAGGCTGTCCTTCAGTCAACGAATTGAGCAGAAGGTTAGGGGTTCCTTGGAACAAAGCGAAAAAACAGATGAAATCTTGTGAAGGATAGGCATCCGTTTGATGCTTATTGCTCGAGAATTGCGATGTGCACAAGACTGGCCGTTAGATCTTTAGCCCCACAGAACGATTGCGAACCTGCGATGAGAGCCCTGAGCCGCCATTGCCATACTATGTAGGTGCTGCGGATGCATTGCGCAGGTCGCAGCTCGAACAAACTACGCTCGACCATAACGGGCACTTCGATTGGTACTACCTTAAATTGCGCCTTGCATTAGGAGATCGCCTAGTGAATTGATTGTACCTAGGTACAAGATATTGATTTGAGGTTTAACATGGGCAGCACAGGATCAGGAAGTTTTTCAGACTACTCGGGAACCGGCAGAAAAGGTGGGGCTGGCGGCGGTGGATCAAGCGGCGAAGATCGCTGCAACAGAGCGTTCACCTGCATTTTGGAAGAGGTCGAGCAGTGCGAATATTTTGGTGCAAACCAAGATGTGCCGCCAGCCGATACACCACTAGCATTGGAACTTCGCGGTCGGTTAATGGCTGTGGATGCAAATGGTCTAAGCGTTGGTGCGCTTCCAACACGTTTCAATTTTCTTGCTGATTGCATGAATTCTGGTTTTGCCTACGACGGACGGGTCGTTGCCTCAACTACAGGTGCCGTAGCTTCGGTGAACGTGGACTTCCTACCGCGTCAACCATGACTGGCCAGGATCATCTGCTCCTCATAGGGGAGATTTTCGTCGACTTCACTCTCCCCAAGGCGAACACAGATAGCAAATTACGGCTGGGAGGTATAGTTCACGCTGCACGTGGCTTATGGGCGGCGGAGCAGAGTTTCTCCGTGGCGGCAGTATGTCCCGCGTACTTACTGGAAAGCGCTAAAAAGTATCTAGAACATATAGGATGCGCTGAGTTCATTTGGTTGGCTGATGTAAAAGGCTCGCCCAATGTCATGGCAATCGGTGATCCGACTGAGATTGCGCATCAGGGCTATGAAGATATTCTTAGAGACGAAAAATCTGTTGAGTTTCAGGCGCAAAACGGAAGCTTGGCGAGATTCAACAAGTGCTTAGTTTTTCCCGGAAAGTTTGACTTACCTTTTTTGGCCGAGCTACTCGCCGACGAAGCGGAGATCAGTTTTGATATCGCATACGACCTGTCGAACCCGAAAGCGTTGACTGCATTCAAAGGCCGTATCCTTGCGCTAATAACCTCCACGTCGTCCGATCTTTTTTTGGAGAATGCCGCAAACGACGTTACACGGCTAATTGATGACCTCCGGCCACTTTCTCCCAATTGTATTTTGTTGAAAGAAAACCGAGGTGGCAGCCGTTTGTTCGATCTTGAGAGCAATACTTTAGATGAGATTCCTGCATTGCTCGGGGAGACAGTCAACTCAGTTGGCGTTGGGGACGTATACTCCGCAGTTTTCGTGTCGCTAATCGGTCCCGATATTCGAGATGCGGCATGGAAAGCTGCGCGCGTTGCAACATGCTATGCCCAAACCACTTACCCAGATGACCTGAGACGGGATGCGGGGCGTAGCCTCGGGCTTTCTGTCGATCAAATGCGTGGACTCAGTGGGACTGTTGTGCCTTGGCATGATCGCCCAAAGTTCCAAATCTATTTTGCAGCTCCCGACTTCACTTACGTTGATCGAACTTTCATAGATCAGGCTCTTGAGGCGCTTGCCTATCATAACTTTAAAGTCAGGCGCCCCGTATTTGAGAATGGCGAACTCAAAAAGAGCAGCACTTTTGAGCAAATGCACCAAATGTTCACTTCTGACGTCACGATGCTCAAGGAGTGTAGTCTCGTATTTGCGCTGCCAGAGAAGCGTGACCCAGGCACCTTAGTTGAAATGGGATGGGCGATGGCCGCAGGCATCCCCGTCATTACATACGATCCGTTGAAGGAGAACACGAACACGATGGTGGTAGCGGGTAGTATCGCGTACTCGGACAACCTCGACATCTGCCTCAATGGGCTTTTCGATGCCATGTCTAACCTTAGAGCGTCCGACCAATGAAGCGCGCAATCGCTATGGTGTCAGGCGGGCTGGACTCGACCACTGTTTGCCACCTGCTCGTCAAACAAGGCACTGAAGTTCATCCAATTTTCTTCGACTACGGTCAGCATTGCGCAGAGACGGAGTGGGGAAAAGTCAATGAAGTTCTGCCGCCAGAAGTAATGGAACCCGAGAGAATCGATCTCTCGGATGTTTTCAAGGGTTCAACGTCGCGGATGATTGTTGAGGCGGACCTTTGGGTCGAAGAGGTAGCGGATGATGATCTATATATCCCATACCGAACGATGTTGTTTTTTGCTTCCGCTGCAGCTCGCGCACAAACCCTTGGAATACTTGATGTCTATTCTGGTTTCATAAACAGCAATCACGCCAAAGAAATCGATTGCAGCACAGAGTTTATGAATGGCCTCGACGAACTGTCCGCTGGCGTTGGCGCAGTCAGATTTCACGCACCTTTCGGAACCAGTTCCAAGAGTGACGTCGTGCGCAAAGCCGTGGAGCTAGGCGTGCCGATTGGGCGTACATTCTCTTGCCAGGCATCAAGCTCATTTCCTTGTGGGGCTTGCCCGAACTGCGTAGAGAGGCTTAAAGCTCTCAACGAGGCGGGCGTAATGTGAATAGGGGACACACATGCAAGAACGGAGTGAGCACTACGGAGCCTTGCATGCCGCAAGGTGCATTGCGGATCACGCTGTCGGCGAGGGTATCCTGAAAGCCCGTGTCCCAACTCGCCCAGTATATCACCATATGGGAGCTGTTCTTGCGGACTCTGTCCTCCAAGCAGGTCTAAACTATTCTACGATTGTGCGACCGCGCGTGCAGGCGATACTCGAAATTTTCCCCCATGCGACAACGCTGGATGCGTTAACCAAGATTATTGAAGTGCAAGGAAGCAGTAGATTTCTTCAATGGCAACATGAAGAGAAGGTATCGCGATTTGATGAGTTGGTGCAGTTCTTAGCTAACACTCACGTCGAAGACACCTTGGACTTGTGTGAAGCACTACTGGATGACGCCTTTCGTACGGATATTCTTGAGATTAGGGGCATCGGCCCTAAGACCGTGGACTATATGGCATGTCTAGTCGGCGTCGATTGCATTGCCGTTGACCGACACATACGAGGGTTTGCTGAGTTGGCCGGAGTAACGGACGAAGGTTACGATTATCTACGCGACGTCTTTAACTTTGCCGCAGATCTCTTGAGCATATCTCGTCGCCAATTCGATGCTTCAATATGGCACTACCAAGCTTCAAAAAATGCTCGCCAGATGATGCTCGACTTCGATTGTGAAACCAGCTTCGCAAATTGAGTATCCTACAAGCTGCGCGGCCCTATTCAATCCTGGTGACGCTGAACACTTGAGTCTTGCGTTCGGCTGCTTGCGACATCAGTGACTGGGTGCAGCCCATTGCGGAATATCCCTTCAGATGCCGCGAGCCACGGCCATTCTGCGCAAACCCGAAAGGCAACTGAAGGCGCGAGTATGAATGATTTATAAAGTCTACCTTGCTCGATACAAATTTCGTCTCGCCTGCCGCAACAATGAACGCATCTGATTGCACAAAGTCATTATTTCAACGACTCGATTATACTCAATTTGTCGCAGATGCGTGCCGAAATCTCCACCAGTGGCCGCTTCGAAAATGGCTTGATCCAATTCGACATATTCGCTGTATTTGTACCCAAGAATACGCTTCGCTTCTTCATTGAAGCAGCCGGATGCAGAAATGGCACCTTCTAATTTTGCTTGATAAAACTGATGCTTGCTTTCGGCTGCCACAGGATCCGCCAACCAGTACTCAACCGCATAAGACTCAATAAGTTTCATCTCTGAAATATGGTCGTTTAAGTGCGAAGAATCTTCGGATTGAAGGGCAAAATAAATTTGAGCAAAATATGTCAGCAGCGCACCAGCCAATGCTGCAAATATTGCAACTCCGAATTCCAATATTCTTACTCTACAACTGCACGGTCTATATGGCGCTCAATCGAAAGCTTGTATCGTTCCAAAGATGCATTTGTAAAATCAATACGCATCAATGACTTAAGTCTTTTCTTTGTGTATCCGTCATACCGGATCAAACCACCAAAAGCTGACTCCAAAAAAGACGACCCACAACTTTTCAGGCCGTCGAGAGATACCACGAGAGTAGCACCGGCAGCCGCTGCACTTTCCAAAGCGGGTATGAGTTTCTCTTTTCGGAATTTTTCGCCGTTGTATGGACCATCATCATCAACACGACCGGACGGAAAAGCCCAAAATTCTTTAGCAATTGAAAGCATATGTTCGTTCCTCAAGCCTTCACCCTCCGGGAAGATATAGGGTCCACTCAATAAGTGTGCCACCTATGGAGTGACTCCGTGACCTTCGCTGCAATGGTTTGCCACATTCGTAGTAACATTCTCCGCCTCTACTGAAAATGCGCAATGATCCTTGCCCACAAACATCAACTAAGTCTTTCATCTCCGGAAGTCCAAGACCTCTATAGATTTTTCCGGTTTGACTACTTCCCGGCTTCATTGCCCCCTCGATGTAGGTTCCGTCATTCTCAAACTCAAAGCGCGGTCTGCGTTCAATAAATGAACCGAAGAAATCACGAACTGACTGAGACCAGTCCTTTTTAGCGAACGTCACTGGTATCGAAGCACCTTGGTCATAAATCACAACAGTTAATTCTCTACTGCTTCTGTCAACCGATGCGGTAACCCACCATTTACTAACATGCCTAATCTTGAAGGTATGATCTTCTGGATAAGCATGCTTGGATACGTTTATCATAGCCTCCGATAGTGCATTATTAAGCGCTAACTCTACATCTTCGGCGATGGATGCCTTCTCATCAACAAACCTACAAAGCTCAAGAATACTCTTACTTGCCTCAGCTAGCTCTGACGAATTCGTCCCTGTCACTATTCTCATCGTGCGCAAGTCGCCCGACGTGAAATATCTGTCAGCCACATTCTCAGTAAGGCCAAGAACTTCGAAAAAGCCCATCTCGTACAGCCGCCGGAAAACAGGTTCCTCCCATTCCTCGAGATTGATCGTCGGAGGAACATCGTTCATTAGGGTTCGCAGCCTGTCGTATTCAGCGGTTAAAACTAATGCTGGCGCGGTTGAGTAATGAGCTACCTTTGACAAATCTGTGTAACCGACGATGCGACGCCGATGACCGCGGGACTTAGCTTCTTTAAACCAGTTGTATTCTACATTTGCCTCTGTCGGGAGCAGACTTCGAAACCTGGATCGCCAGTTGTCAATGAACTCTAATGTCTGCTCCGTGTTGCTACTCAAGCAAAGTGTGGCAGGTGGTACCTCAGGTAAGTTTTCGGAGATAACTTCTTCGATTTCTTCGCCAAACCAAGCACTAACGACATGCGCGCGACGTTCACGCTCTCTTTTTCTCTTTGGCTTCCTAGATTCAAGCCTGGCGCGGTTTAATAGCCACTTTTTGTAGGAGGTTGTAAGCTTCTTCATATTTGCTCGAATTTTTATCGTTATGAAAACGGTCTACGCACAGCGCTTGCTACTTTCGGGTGAAGACGGTGTCAATTTGCTCAATTCAACTTGCGACGTCATTTTAAACGTAAGCAATTCTGGTCAGGCAAATCTCACTGGCTGACGCATGCACTACTACTTTTTGAAGTTTGACAGAAGGGATCAATCGCAAATGGCGGCAGACCCTCTACCTCATCACTTTCCTTTCGTGGGCCAGCGGGATTTGGACAAGCCAAACGCCCCTGGCCGTCAGGGTGAGGACACGGCCCTCCCCCTCGGGCAACCCTTTTAGGCAGGGCCGTGTCCTCGGCTGTGCCTGCGGGCCGCACCACCCCTGTCGAATAGCGTTGCCTCGCCCCCTCCCGCGTTCGCCACGTGGCAGATTAGCAGGAACAGGCAGCTTCGCTGTCTGACCTGCAAATCAGCTCTGAATTTCCGAAAGGGAAGTCAGATCAAACCAAACTGTCTGCGGCAGTATGAAATGGGGGCGGCGAGTTAGCAGATGACGCAAAGGTCAAAATCAACTGATGTCCAACGTTGGGGGTGCCTTCCGATGTCGAACGTTCATCCTGATTTTGGTCCAACTGTGACGGTTGGGTCAGGTTCGTGTGACGTTCGACAAGCACCAAGTGGCGGACCGAGGAGGATTCGAACCCCCGACCCCTTGATTCGTAGTCAAGTACTCTATCCAGCTGAGCTATCGGTCCGCGTTGGTGAGGCGGTATTTAGACCCGGGGCGGTGGACGTGCAAGTCGATTCTTCAAAAAACTTTCAAAAAGTCACGTCGCCGCGGGGAAGCCTTATTTCAAAGGTTGTTCCGCTTGCGCTGGTGTCTTTCAGAAGCAGATCTCCGCCATGGCCGCGCACCAGTTCCTGTGAAATCGCAAGGCCCAGACCCGAGCCTCCTTTGCGGACGCCGCCCTGAAAGGGTGTGAACAGATTCTCGCGCGCCTTTGGCGGCAGACCGGGGCCCGTGTCGCTGACTTCGATGCACCAGCTGGTCTCGAACTCGCATCCGGCGATGGTCACGCGGCCGGGTTGGCCTGATGCGACCAGGGCCTGTCTGGCATTGCGCACAAGGTTCATGATGACGCGGAACAACTGCTCGGGGTCGGCGCGTACGACCAGGTCCTCGGGGACTTCGTTGACGATTTCGACGTGGGCATCCGCAACGGCCAGTTGTTCGCTGGCCGCCACATCCGCCGCCACGTCTCGAACCCGGACCATTGTCAGGGTCGGCGCGGGCTCTTCAGCGCGGCCGAAGGCCAGGGTGCTTTCGCACAGTGAGACGGCCCGGGTGATCGAGTTGACCAGTTTCGGCGCCAGACGACCAACCAGCGGGTCATCGCTGGATTCGATCCTGTCGGTGAACAGCTGCGCCGAGGTCAGGATGTTGCGCAGATCATGGCTGACCTTGGCGACGGCTCCGCCAAGTTGCGCCAGACGCTCGCGCTGCTTCAGGGCCTGGGTCAGATCGGTCTGCAAGGTTTTCAGTGCCTCTTCCGCCTCGCGCAGTTCCGTGACTTTGGAGGCAGGTGCAATGATACCCCGCGCGTCCTCAGGCGCGCTGGCGTAGCGCTGCATGTAGCCGACAACGCTTTTGATCGGACGCACAAGGACGACGCGAACCGCCAGAAACAAAAGCGACGCCGTGATGATCGAGATTACAAAGGACAGGCCGAGAATCCGAAGGCCGTAATCCACCATCGCCATGCGCAAAGGCGCGCTGTCGATGGTCACCTCGATCAACAGCCCGGCCCCTTTGACCGGCTCTCCGATCACGCGAACGACTTCGTTTTCGACCGTGAAGATACGGTTCACCGCGTCGCGGATCAGAATCCAGGGGCCCGCATCGCGCAGATCATAGGTATTGGTGATCTGCTCGGGGATGGGCGAGGACAGCATCAACTGCCGCACCTCGTCACGCCGCAAAACCACGTTATAGACACCGGCATTGGCCAGCAGTTCGGCCTCAAGCTCATCGGCCAGCATGTCGTCGGCCAGCAACGCAAGCGAGGCGATCTGCGCACGCTCAAGCCTGTTCAGCAGAAAGTCTTCGCGAAAGCGCGCAATCGAGGGGACAAAGATCAGGATTTCGGCCAACATCACGAAGACCGTCGTCAGGATCAGGAAACGGCCCGAAAGCGAGTTCAATTGGCGCTCCTTCTTTAGGTCAGGGGATCCAGCGCTGGACGAACCTGACCACTCGTTTAACTGTCTGATTCTCAAACAGCCTCGGCGAGAAATAAGCACCCGCCACACGTTTGTTAAGCTCTCCTATCGTCGGATAGGGGGAAACCATCGCGGCGATCTGACCCATCTTAAGGTTATTGGCAAGCGCAAGAGACCACAAGTTGATCAGTTCCCCGGCTTGATGCCCCACGATCGTTGCACCGACAGGTCGGCCTTTTACGACCATAACCTTGATAAACCCTTTCGTCTTGCGCTCGGAAATGGCGCGGTCGTTGTGGTGATAATCGAACCGGGCGATTTCCACCTTGTCCCCATGCTGTTCGCGCGCCTGCGCTTCGGTCAGGCCAACCTGGGCCAGTTCCGGGTCGGTATAGGTTGCCCATGGGATATGCGCGGTCTTGGCCTTGGATGGCAGGCCAAACAGAGCGGATCGGATGATGATACCGGCATGATACCCGGCGACATGGGTGAATTGCAGCCCGCCAGCGACGTCGCCGATGGCATAGACCTTGCGGTTGCTGGTGCGCAGAGCGTCATCGACCCTGATACCCGTCCGGGTGCGGTCGATCCCCGCCGCCTCGAGGTTCAGGCGTTCAACGTTGGCCTTGCGTCCGGCGGCCATAAGAAGGTGGGTACCGGCAAAGACCTCTCCGGTTTCTGTGACAACCTCGACCGCGCCGTCTGCGCCCCTGATCTCGGCGACCATCGCCTGTTCGCGGATATCGACGCCTTCCGCCTTCAGGGTATCCAGCACGATTGCGGCGGTTTCGGGATCATCCTTGCCCAGCGCCTTCAGGCCCTCGATCACCGTAACTTTGCAGCCCAGCCGGATATGCGCCTGCGCCATTTCCATACCGATGGGGCCGCCGCCGATGATAAGCAGGTGATCGGGCTTTTCACGCAGATCAAAGATGGTCTCGTTGGTGTAGAACGGTACCGTCTCCAGACCCGGTATCGAAGGCACAAGCGGCGATGAGCCCGTCGCGATCACCACGCGGCGGGCGGTGATCACATTGTCCCCCGCCTGCACCTGCGTTGGCGACAGGAAGGTCCCAAACTCGCGAAAGACCTTCACGCCGAAAC
Organism: Ruegeria sp. BG5; assembly: GCF_056538425.1. NCBI lineage: Bacteria > Pseudomonadati > Pseudomonadota > Alphaproteobacteria > Rhodobacterales > Roseobacteraceae > Ruegeria > Ruegeria sp. BG5. The sequence goes on from NZ_JBQFTC010000009.1 coordinate 56,891, forward strand.
CTTCGAACCGGTCCTGACTGTCCATCGGTTCGATCTGTGCGATTACGTCGTGCACGTGGTCCTTGGCGGCACCATAGTCCACCTGTGGGACGACATCCGACACCCCAAAGGGTGATGCGTGGGCTTGCGCATAGGCGGCCTTGCCACTGGCAATCAGCGCTTTGGACGGGACGCAGCCGAAATTCAGGCAATCGCCACCCATCTTGTGACCTTCCAGCAGAATCACATCGGCCCCCATCTGGGCAGCCCCCGCAGCCACGGACAGGCCACCTGACCCGGCACCGATCACCAGGATATCGGTCTTCAGTTCTGTCATGAGTCAGGCGTCCTTTTTGCCACGCAGGGCTTTGATTACAATCGGCAGAGCAGCCAGCACACACAGACCAATGATAGGCCCGATCACAAATGGCTCCCACAACAGGGACACGTCTGGGGTTTCACCCCGGTCGAACACCCCGCCCAGCCCGACGCCGATCCAAGTGTAGACAATGCCGCCCGGAATGATGCCCAGCGCGGTTGTGATCAGGAAGTTGCGGAACTTCACGCCGACCAGCGCGGGCACCAGATTGGCGACAAAGAAGGGAACGACCGGAACCAGCCGCAACAGGAACAGGACCGAGATCTCATTCTCACGTAGCCCGTCTTTCAGCTTTTTGACCGTACCTTCCGAGGATTCCAGCCGCGCCGTCAGCGACTCGCCCAATCCCCACCGCGCAGCCAGGAAGATGGCAGATGCGCCAACGGTCGCGGCAAAAACGTTGAATAACGTGCCCGCGAACAGACCGAACAGGAACCCGCCGGTCATGGATGCCACAGCAGCGCCGGGCAGCGAGAATGCAACGATCACGATGTAGATCGCCACAAAAGCGGCCGCCATTGCCCAGTAATTTGCATCGCGCCAGGCCAGCAACGCCTCGCGATTGTCGCGCAGGGTCTCGAAGCTCAGGTAATCGCCAAGCGTAAAAAACCCGACCGCAGCAGCGGCAAGGATAACAAGCAAGGGGATATGACGCGCAATTCCGCTGCGCGGCGCCTGGGTCGTTTCGCTCATCTGGCCATCCGGCTTTGTCTGTTTCATTCCTGACCCAACATGCGCTGCCCGACGGCCAAGCAACAGGGCCCTCACGCGGCCTTGAACTATGTGGCAGGGAATGTGAGGGTTTCGGGCGCAAAACCCGGAATTTGAAACCTTTTCCGGGGCCGGGATACAGAATTGTTGCAAAAGGCGTCAAAACCCCGGTCTTGGGGTTTGACTTACCCCCCGCTTAGCAGTAGAGGACGGGCTTCGAACACTAGGGCCAGGCGAATCCGCGCCGCACCCGACCGCTATAGATTGGAGACGGAGCGATGAAACGCACCTATCAGCCTTCGAACCTGGTTCGCAAACGCCGCCACGGTTTCCGCGCGCGCATGGCCACCAAGGCCGGCCGCAAGATCCTGAACGCACGCCGCGCACGCGGTCGCAAATCGCTGAGCGCATAAGCCGCTCACCGATCAGGTTATGAACATGACGCCGCCGGAGGCCCCTGAGGATGGTAGAAACCACCCCCGGGAAACGCCCCCGGCGGCGTCCGTTTGCGCGCCTGTATCCCTGACGGTTCTCAAAACCCGATCGGATTTCCTGAAAGCGGCACGCGCGCGCCGACAGGGCACGTCGTCGATGATGGTGCAGGCCCGCAAGCGCGCACCTGACGAAGCCCCGGGGCTGCGCGTTGGGTTCACCTGTTCCAAGAAAGTGGGCAACGCTGTTGCACGCAACCGCGCCAAACGGCGCTTGCGCGAGGCTGCAAGGGCCGTTTTGCCACAACATGGACAGGACGGGTGGGATTACGTTCTGATCGGCCGCGCCAATGTCACGGCAGATCGCCCATTCGCGGCGTTGCTGGATGATCTGCGATACGCGCTGCGCAAAATACATGCGCCGCGCAAGTGACCTTTCTCTCCCATATCATCGCGCTGCCAATCCGGGCATACCGGCTGATCTTCAGCCCATGGGTCGGATTCAACTGCCGCTATCAACCGACCTGCTCGGCCTATGCGCTGGAAGCGCTTGAAAAGCATGGCCCGATCAAAGGCGCATTGCTCGCCGCGCGTCGCATTGGCCGGTGCCACCCCTGGGGCGGCGATGGCTATGACCCGGTGCCCGAAAAGACCACCAAACCGCCCGACTAGAACAGCGCCAGATTGCCCCGGTCAGTGAACTTTCGGGTCGGAATGACTTCGCGGTCCAGTTTGCCCGTCAATGTGTGGTGCAGGTCTTCATAGAACCGCGACGAATCGAAGTACCAGCTATGGGTGGCCGATGGGCCGTCCGGATAGTCATCGCGATTGTCTTTGAAATACGCGCCGCAATACAGGTTCACGGCCTTTTCCGGATGATCGTCCGGCATGCCGACACGCCCCAGCCTGCGCGACACGCCGACCCGTTTGACCTCGGACACCGACAGCACCTCATCAAAGGGGCTGTAATAGCATGTCAGCCGTGTGCAGTGGCGCATCAGGGACGAGGTTTTGGAACTGCCATCCCGGAACGACTTTGCCGACACATCCGCCGCGACAAAGGCAATCTGGCTGGTCATCCAGCTGTGTTGCGCGATTTCGTGGTCATCATCGGCAAAATCCATCGCCTCGCGCACCAGAAACGTGCCCATGGAATGGGCCAACACATGAATGTTGTATCGGCAATCCGCCGTCTGCATGCGCGACAGACGTCTGATCCCATGGGTAAACAGCTTGTCTGCCGAGCGCCGCGCGTCGGCCCGGTCTGAACTGTAACCCAGCACCGACCCGTCGCTGGGCCAGTCAAAGCTGACAAGCGCGCCTTTGAAGCCATGCGCCTCCAGCCCCTTGCGGATTTTCCGGTGCCGCTCCAGCATCTCGAACTGCTCGGTGTTGAAGCCGTGCACAAAGATGACGATGTTGCCCTTTTCATCATCCGTGGCACCGGCCTCGTCCTGAACTTTTCCGACCCATTGCGACACCGGAACTTCGTGTTTTCGGGCCGGTGTCTTTACGTTCGACGGAATCGCCAAATACCGCGCCGTGCCCAGTTTGTTCGAATAGTGATCTCCGCTGCGCCCGCGGACCGAGAAAAAATAGTCCATTACTAGCTCCAACTCCAAATCCCGCGAAGATAGCATAATCGGGGTGGTTTCCCAAACCGGCGAACGCGCAACACCTTGCCCGGACCAACGGTCCGCTGTAACCACGGCCCATGTTTGATGATGCAGACGATATCCACCCGCTCTTCGCCGGCGCGCCCTCGACCACCGAGTTCAAGAAGCTGCGCAAGCGCATCGTGCGCCAGACGCGCGAAGCGATCGAGCAGTATGGCATGGTGGACCCGACCGCCCATGACAAGAACGGCAAGCCGCCCCGCTGGCTGGTCTGCCTGTCTGGCGGCAAGGACAGCTATACCCTGCTGGCGGTTCTGTATGAGCTGAAATGGCGCGGCCTGCTGCCCGTGGATCTGCTGGCCTGCAATCTGGATCAGGGCCAGCCCGGCTTTCCCGCCACCGTCCTGCCCGAGTTTCTGGAGCGTATGGGCGTGCCCCATCGGATCGAGTATCAGGACACCTATTCCGTCGTCATGGACAAGGTCCCGCAGGGCCGCACCTATTGCGCGCTATGCTCGCGCCTGCGCCGCGGCAACCTGTACCGCATTGCCCGCGAAGAGGGATGCTCGGCCGTGGTGCTGGGCCATCATCGCGACGATATTCTTGAGACCTTCTTCATGAACCTGTTCCACGGTGGGCGTTTGGCCACCATGCCGCCGAAACTGGTGAATGAAGAAGGTGACCTGTTCGTCTATCGTCCCCTCGCCCATGTGGCCGAGGCGGATTGCGAGAAATTCGCCAACGCCATGCGTTACCCGATCATCCCCTGCGATCTGTGCGGCAGTCAGGACGGGTTGCAACGCCAGCAGGTCAAACAGATTCTCGACCAATGGGAAAAGAACAGCCCCGGTCGTCGTCAGGTGATGTTTCGCGCCCTGACCAATGCCCGCCCCTCGCATCTTTTGGACCCGAAACTGTTCGATTTCGCCAATCTTGCGCTGAAACCGGACGAAAAAGCCGAAAATTCGGATGAAATTCCTCGGTTGCGTTAACGACTGACTCAGACTGATTTCCTACGGTTGGCCCGTGCGATCACTGCCAGGGGCCAAAAGACCGATGCGGAACCGACCTTCACTTGACCGTCTGGCGCGTAGCCTGACGTCCCTTCTGAACAGCTCTTCCGCTTTGGCATTTGTCCCCGCTCTCAGCCTTGGTGCGTTCTGGATCGGGGGTGAGCGTGCTTTGGTTGCAACAGCACTTGGCCTTCCGCTGCTGATCGCTGGGGCCAGCACGCTTGAGGCGAAAGCCGGGCGCGGGCAACACTCGGGCGGTCTGCTGGCCAATGATCGGTTCGACATTGAACTGAGCGGGATATTTGATCGTTCAAAACAAAGCGGCGATGTGTCGGCCTGCCTTGCCATCGCGCTGGATGACCACACGCAGATCCTTGATCTGCACGGGCAGGCAGCGGCCAACCATATCATGGAACAGGTCTGCGCGCGCGTCCTGTCGATGATCCGTGGCCAGGATATTGCAACACGTCTGGGCGAAAACAAGATCCTGATCGCCCTGCGCCCGTCGCAACATTTGGACCTTGAGGCCTGTATCCAGATGTCAGGGCGCATTCAATCCGCCGTCGAAGACCCTGTCATGCCGAATGGCACAGGTATCTATGCGTCCTGTTCTATCGGCTTCTGCCTGAGTTCGCGAGAGGCGGACGGTGCAGCCGAAAACTGGAAAGAGGCCGCGATCAGTGCCTTGATCGAGGCACAGCAAAACGGCCCCTCAACGATTCGCGCCTTTTCCTCGGATACCCGCCGCCGGTCGCGCATTCGCACCAACCTGCGGAAAGAGTTCGACGCAGCCCTGAATGGCGGCGAAATCCGACCGTGGTTCCAGCCGCAGGTTTCGACCGATACAGGCCGCGTCACGGGGTTTGAGGCTTTGGCCCGGTGGGAACATCCCCAAAAAGGCGTGCTGGGGCCGCATGTGTTCCTGCCCTTTGCCGAACAGGCCGAATTGATGGAACGCTTTGGTCAGGCCATCCGCCACCACGCCTTTCAGGCCATGCGCGATTGGGATCAGGCCGGGGTCATCGTGCCCCGGATCGGCATCAACTTCTCATCTGACGAGTTGCGCGACGCCGGTTTGATTGACCGCCTCAAATGGGAACTGGACCAATTTGACCTGACACCGGACCGTCTTGCTGTCGAGGTTCTGGAAACCGTGTTTTCCCGCCGACCGGACGATGTGATCACCCGCAATGTCACAGGCCTTGCGGCGCTGGGATGTTGCATTGATCTGGATGATTTCGGCACCGGCCACGCCTCGATCGCGTCGATCAAGCGGTTCCACGTGTCCCGGATCAAGATCGATCGATCCTTTGTCGCGAAATCTGATCAGGACCCAAGCCAGCAGCAACTGGCCAGCGCGATCCTGACCATGGCCGAACGGCTGAAAGTGGAAACTCTGGCCGAGGGCGTCGAAACACCGGGTGAACATGCCCTGATGGCACAACTGGGCTGCGATCACGTTCAAGGGTTCGGGATCGGAAAGCCCATGCCGTTTGAAAAAACGCTGGACTGGATTGCCGCACATGGCAACAAGGTCAACGGTGTTCCGAAGATTGGGCGTCAAACAGGGTCATAAGGCGGACTTTAGGCCGATCAGACCCCTGCCGTGACGAAATAACAACCGATTCCGCTTGACCTTTGGGCCTGCACTCTGTTGAACCCTGCGGGTGTCTTTCACTGCTCAAGGTGGCTGTCCCAGATGGACGATCAGAACAAGAATCTCATCCTCGCAACCGCGCTCAGCTTTCTCGTGATCCTGGTCTGGTTCGTGCTGTTCCCCCCGCCGGAACCCACACCTGCCACCGATCAGACCGAGATCGCCGCCACCCAAGAGTCCGAGATTCAGACACCCAGCGCGACTGCGACCGGTGCTGTGGGCGAGGCGACCGCCGCCACCGAAGAGACACTGCCCGAAGAACAGGCCCCGCGGGTCGCGATTGACACCCCGCGCCTGAAAGGCAGCCTGTCGCTGTCGGGCGGGCGCATCGATGAGCTGTTCCTGAAAGACTACAAGGTTTCCATCGAAGACGGCGCGCCCATTGTCGAGTTGCTGGCCCCGGTGGGATCAGACTCGGCCTATTACGCGCTTTATGGCTGGGCTCCGGGCTCGGGCGTGAGCGGCACGGATGTCCCCGGCCCCAACACCCTCTGGACGCTTGAGCAGGGCGAGACATTGGGCGTGGACACTCCGATCACGCTGGCCTGGGACAATGGCAACGGCCTGACCTTCCGCCGCACCGTCTCGGTCGACGAAAACTACATGTTCTCGGTGACCCAATCGGTTGAAAACACCACCGCAGCCGAGGTCAGCATGGCCCCCTATGGCATTCTGGCGCGGCACGGCATTGGCGAAGATGGCGACCTTCCCGGCCTCAAGAACTTCTTCATCCTGCACGAAGGCGTCATGGTCATGGCCGACGGCGTTCTGGATGAAATCGACTATGGCGATGTGCGGGACTTCGACATCGACCCCAACGAGCGCGCGCAGGCCGAGGTGTTTCAGGTCAAGGAAGGCGGTTGGGTCGGATTTACCGATCACTATTGGATGACCACGCTGATCCCGGCAGAAGGCGCAACGTTCAAGGCAGCCGCCAAATACGACGCCCGCCGCAAGATCTACCAAACCGAAACCGTGCTACCCACCCTGACCGTCGCGCCTGGCGCGACCGAGCAGGTGACGACGCAGCTGTTTGCCGGTGCCAAGGAATGGGACACCATTCGCGAATATCAGGCGGAAGGCGTGCAGAAGTTCATCGACAGCATCGATTGGGGCTGGTTCTACTTCCTGACCAAGCCGATCTTCTGGCTGCTGCACAACATCAATGTGCTGATCGGCAATATGGGTTGGTCGATCATCGGTCTGACCCTGATCATCAAGGCGATCCTGTTCCCGCTTGCGTTCAAATCCTACGTCTCGATGGCGAAGATGAAGGAATTGCAGCCGCAGATGGAGGCCCTGAAAGAGGCCGCTGGCGACGACCGTCAGAAGATGCAGCAGGGCATGATGGAACTGTACAAAAAGGAAAAGGTAAACCCGGCTGCGGGCTGTCTGCCGATCCTGATGCAGATCCCGATCTTCTTCTCGCTGTATAAAGTGATCTTTGTCACCATCGAACTGCGTCAGGCCCCATGGTTCGGCCCGTTCCAGGACCTGAGCGCACCGGACCCGACCTCGATCTTCAACTTCTTCGGCTTGCTGCCCTGGGCGGGACCTGCACCCGAAAGTTTCATGGCGCTGATCTTCATCGGTATCCTGCCGCTGCTGTTGGGTATCTCGATGTGGCTGCAGCAAAAGCTGAACCCGGCCCCAACCGATCCGACGCAGGCGATGATCTTCGCGTGGATGCCATGGGTCTTTATGTTCATGCTGGGCGGGTTTGCCAGCGGGCTGGTGGTCTACTGGATTGCGAACAACACAATCACCTTCACCCAGCAATATCTGATCATGCGCAGTCAGGGCTACAAACCTGACGTGTTCGGCAACATCAAGTCCGGCTTCAAGCGGACGCCCAAGACGGACGGAAAATGAGCGGGACAGTCTCAGCCCTTTGGCGGCACCCGATCAAAAGCCATGGGCGTGAAGCCCTGGATCAGGTCACAGTAATCCCCGGGCAGACCATGCCCGGGGATCGCGTTTGGGCCGTCGCGCACGAGGCGGCGCAGACCGATGGCACCAAATGGGCGCCTTGCGTCAATTTCAGCCGTGGTTCAAAGGCACCCAAGCTGATGGCGATCTCGGCCCGGATGGAAGGGGACCGCGTCACCTTGCATCACCCCGAACGCCCGGATCTGAGCTTCGCGCCCGATACGCAGCAGGATGTGTTTCTGGACTGGGTCAAGCCGCTGATGCCTGCGGATCGCGCAGCTTCGGCCCGGATTGTCCGGGTACCGGGGCGCGGCATGACCGACAGCGACTACCCCTCGATCAGCCTGTGCAATATGGCCTCGCATCGCGCGGTCGAACAGAAACTGGGCCGCGAACTTTCGCCCAAGCGCTGGCGCGGCAATATCTGGTTCGAGGGCCTGCCCCTGTGGGAAGAATTCGACTGGCTGGGTCGCGACGTGCAGGTCGGTCAGGCCGTATTCCACATTCGCGAACGCATCACCCGCTGTCTGGCGACAACAGCCAATCCCGAAACGGGTGAGCGGGACGCAGATACCCTGGGCGCGCTCAACAGTTGGGATCATCAGGATTTCGGCGTCTATGCCGAGGTCATTCAGGGCGGCGAGATCCGCCTTGACGATAAGGTTAACCTGCTATGACATCGCTGCCCTTCCCGCTTGCCGAAGACCCGGACGAGTTCGCGCAAGAGCGTGGGCGCAAGCTGTTCGCCGGGCCTTCGGAATTCGTCAAAGGGGTTGTGGCCATGAACGGTCTGCCCGCCCCCGACCGGCTTGAGGTCTGTTTTGCCGGGCGCTCTAACGTGGGCAAGTCCAGCCTGATCAACGCGTTGACCGGCACCAAGGGTCTGGCGCGCGCGTCGAACACGCCGGGCCGCACGCAGGAAATCAACTTTTTCACCCAAGGCCCGGAACTGTATCTGGTGGACCTGCCCGGCTATGGCTACGCCAACGCGCCGGTCAAGGTGGTGGAGAAATGGCAACGGCTGCTCAAGCAATATCTAAGCGGCCGACAGACCCTGCGCCGCGCCTTTGTGCTGATCGATTCGCGCCATGGGGTGAAGCCCGTCGACGCCGAGATCATGAAGCTGCTGGACACCAGCGCCGTGACCTTTCAATGCGTCATGACCAAGGCCGACAAGGTCAAAGCGAATGATCGCCAGAAGGTTCTGGATCAAGTGCGCGCTGCGCTGTCCAAACACCCTGCGGCCTTCCCTGAAATCGTGCTGACTTCGTCCGAGAAAGGCGACGGAATTCCCACCCTGCGCTCGATCATTGCGCATCTGGAATAGCTTGGCCCTTGGCAGCGCCGTGCAAACCTCCTAACACGGAACGCCAGAGGGACTTAGCCATGAAGACACGTGACATGAACCGGGATTGGATCGCCACCGCCGCCACCTTGAACAGTGCCCTGCCCTATCTGCAGCGCTATGACGGGGCCATCGTCGTCATCAAGCTGGGCGGTCACGCCATGGGCAGTGACGAAGCGATGGAAAGCTTTGCCCGCGACGTGGTTCTGATGCGGCAGGTGGGTGTGAACCCGGTGATCGTGCATGGCGGCGGACCGATGATCAACGCGATGTTGAGTCAGTTGGACATCCAGTCCGAATTCGTGAACGGCAAGCGCGTCACTGACAAACCCACTGTTGAGGTGGTCGAGATGGTGCTGTCCGGCCTTGTGAACAAACGCATCGTGCAGGCGATCAACGGTCAGGGTGGCAGTGCCGTGGGGCTCTCCGGAAAGGATGCCAACCTGATTGTCTGCGATCAGGCCGATCCGTCGCTTGGGTTTGTCGGATCGCCGTCCGAGATGAACCCGAAAATTCTGCACGATCTGTTCTCACATGATGTGATTCCGGTGATTGCACCTCTGGGTGCGGGCAAGAATGGCGAAACCTTTAACATCAACGGCGACACCGCAGCCGGGGCGATTGCATCGGCGTTGAAAGCGGATCGCCTGCTGCTGCTCACCGATGTATCCGGTGTGAAAAACGCAGGTGGTGAGGTTGTGACCGAGTTGAAAGCCGGTCAAATCCGCGAGATGACGATGGACGGCACCATTGCGGGCGGCATGATCCCCAAGACCGAAACGGCGCTGGACGCGCTGCACAGCGGCGTGCGGGCCGTGGTCATTCTGGACGGGCGCGCACCCAATGCGGTCCTGCTGGAGCTGTTCACCGAGCACGGCGCAGGTTCGCTGATCCGGCCCGACTGATCCAATCTGCGGAGGAGAGATGACCGGATATCCCCCACCCTCCTCTTACATGGCCGCAATCAGCTTTGGCTGGGTGGGGCGCGTTGCGCATCAAGCGGGTCTGATCGTCATGGGTGCGACCCATCCACGGGTCAGCGGCGCCAAAGGGCTGGACGGGGGGACTCTGGTCTTACTCGGGGCGGGTTCGGCTTTTTGGCCGGTTTTAAAAGCGTCTCCCGAATGGAAGGGTCCTGATCCGGTGGACCGTTGGTCCAGGCGTGTCATCGGCGGGATGGCACAGTCACTGGGCGCAGAGGCCCATTTCCCATTCGGCGGACCGCCTTACGCCCCATTCATCGACTGGGCGCTGAAATCCGGACGCACCTTCAGCAGCCCGGTTGGCGCGTTGGTTCATGACACGGTCGGCATGATGATCTCGTACCGTGGCGCGCTGCATTTTGCGCAGGAGTTCGACATCCCCGAGGTCAACGCCGCCTCGCCCTGCCTTGCCTGCCCAGCCCCCTGCACGACGGCCTGCCCGGTCGGGGCGCTGAATGCCGAAGCCTTTTACAGCGTCGATGCCTGCCACGACCATCTGAATACGCCCGAGGGGCAAAGCTGCATGACCGGCGGATGCCTTGCCCGGCTGGCCTGCCCACTTAGCAGAGGCGCGGGCCGCGCCCCGGAACAGTCCGCCCACCATATGAAAGCGTTCCACCCGTCATGACCCGCACCCTGATCCTGACCCGTCACGCAAAATCCAGTTGGGATTATCCAGCGCTTGACGATCACGACCGCCCACTGAACAAGCGCGGGCGCAAGTCGGCCCCGGCGATTGCCGGATGGCTGCGCGAAAACCGGTGGCTGCCGGATGAGGTCATCAGCTCCACCTCAGCCCGGACCCGCGAGACGTGGGACAGGATGGGCCTGTCGGCTGAAACGGTCGGCTTTACCCGCGCCCTTTATCATGCCGGGCCAGACGAGATGCTGGCCGTTCTGTCAGGCGCAATAGGGGAAACGGTGCTGATGCTGGGGCACAATCCGGGCATCGCGGATTTCGCGCAGCACGTCGTGCGGCACGGCCCAGATCACGCCAGGTTCTACGATTACCCCACCTGTGCGACAGCGGTTATCCGGTTCAACATCACAAACTGGGCAGACGTAACATGGCGCAGCGGGGCGGTATTGGGATTCAGCATTCCGCGCGAGTTGCTGGAATAGAAAAAGGCGGGGCAAAACCCCGCCTTTCCAAAATCTGATCCGGTTCAGTGCCCCAGAATCTGGCTGAGGAACAGCTTGGTCCGCTCGCTCTGCGGATTGTTGAAGAATTCTTCCGGTTCGTTCTGTTCCACGATCTGACCGGCATCCATAAAGATCACGCGGTTGGCGACCTGACGGGCAAAGCCCATCTCGTGGGTCACACACAGCATGGTCATGCCTTCCTCGGCCAGTTCGATCATGGTGTCGAGCACCTCTTTGATCATCTCCGGGTCCAACGCCGAGGTCGGTTCATCGAACAACATGATCCGCGGCATCATGCATAGGCTTCGCGCAATCGCCACACGCTGCTGCTGACCACCGGACAGCATACCGGGATACTTGTCGGCCTGTTCCGGAATCTTCACCTTTTCGAGGAAATGCATCGCACGCTCTTCGGCCTCTTTCTTGGGCGTCTTGCGCACCCAGATCGGGGCCAGCGTGCAGTTTTCCAGAATGGTCAGGTGTGGGAACAGGTTGAAGTGCTGGAACACCATGCCAACCTCGGACCGGATCTTGTCGATGTTTTTCAGGTCATTCGACAGCTCGATCCCGTCCACCACGATCTTGCCCTGCTGGTGTTCTTCCAGCGCGTTCAGGCAGCGGATCAGGGTGGACTTACCCGACCCCGACGGCCCCGCGATCACGATCCGCTCGCCCTGATTGACGGTCAGATTGATATCGCGCAGCACGTGGAAGGATCCGTACCACTTGTTCATGTTGTTGATTTCGATGGCGACCTCGTCGCTCACCTGCATTTTCGAGCGGTCGATTTCGCGTTCTACTGCAAGTTCAGACATGTGTTGAACTCCTTAACGATGATCCGTGGCAAGGCGACGTTCGAGCCACTGGGAATATTGAGAGATGCCGTAACAGACGACGAAGAACAGAAGCGCGGCAAAGCCCAGAAGCTCCCAATAGACGCCGTTCCATTCGGTCGACGCCAGGATGGGACCCCGGATCATGCCCACCAGATCGAACATCGAAATGACCGAAACCAGTGTGGTGTCCTTGAACAGGCCCACGGCCACGTTCACGATCCCGGGGATCGAGATCTTCAGAGCCTGCGGCAGGATGATCAGCCGCATCGCCTGCGGGTAATCAAGGCCCAAGCTGTCTGCTGCCTCGTACTGTCCACGCGGAAGCGCGGCCAGACCGCCGCGGATCACCTCGGCGATATAGGCGGCCGAGAACATGGTGATCATGATCACAACGCGCAGGAACAGGTCGACCGTGCTGTCAGGCGGGAAGAAATAGGCCAGCATCACCGAAGCCACGAACAGCAGCGTGATCAAAGGCACGCCACGGATGAATTCGATGAAGATAACGCAGACCCACTTGATCAGCGGCATGTTGGACTGACGGCCCAGCGCCAGGGCAATGCCCAGCGGCACCGACAGCGACACACAGGTCACGCCCAGCATCATGTTCAGCATGAAGCCACCCAGGTCACGGCTGGGAACAGCCGAAAGCCAGGCGTTTTCTGACGCACCTTCCGGGATCAGCGCCCCGCCGACATTCCATATGATCAGCGCTACGACAATCGCGCCGAAGAACCCGGCGGCAAAGCTGTTTTTGCCCAGTTTCTGGAAAACGGCACCTGCTGCCACACAGCCCACCAGCGCAACCAGTGGCGCAAGGATCGTGCCCCCCCAGATCAGCCAGAAAGCGATGAACGGGTACAGGCCGGTAAAGATCAGCAACTTACGCGGCAGATCGAAGAACAGCACCGGAGCAAACGCCATCAGCATCAGCACAAAGGCCAGATTCGGGCGCCAGTAAGCTTCGGCTGGGTATTTGAATCCATAGATCAGCTGCGGCCAGCGTTCAGTCAGAACAGCGAAACAAGCGCCAGTCTTACCCGCCAGAATCTCACGGCATTCCGCCAGCGAGTTTGCGTTCCAAACCCCGTTGAAGATCCACGGCAACGTGTTCTTCAGCAGCAGATAGATCAGGATCAGCGACAGCACTGTCAAGATTGTGTTTGCGACGCCCGAGAACAGATTCTCGCGCAACCATTTGATTGCACCAACCTGGTTGGCCGGAGGCGGCGAGGGTGGGATTGTCCCGTCAGCCACAAAGGCGATCGGATTTGTTGATTGATCGGCCATGGCTCAGCGCTCCTTCAACTTGACGGATGCGTTGTAGATGTTCATCACCATCGAGATCGTCAGCGACGCCGTCAGATAGAACAGCATCAGCAGCAGAACACATTCGATCGCGCGACCGGTCTGGTTCAGCGTGATTCCACCCAAGGTCGCGGTGATATCTGCATACCCCACGGCAATGGCCAGCGACGAGTTCTTGGTGATGTTGAGGTACTGCGAAATCAGCGGCGGGATGATCACCCGCAACGCCTGAGGCAGAACCACCAGGTTCATGATCCGACCCGGACGCAGGCCAAGGGCCGCAGCGGCCTCGGTCTGACCTTTCGAGATCGCCTGAATACCCGCCCGCACGTTTTCAGCGATAAAGGCACCAGTGTAGATCGACAGCGCGAACCACAGGGCGATCAGCGGGCCACCGACCTTGATACCACCGCTGAAGTTGAAACCCTTCAACTCGGGGATGTCCCATGTCAGGCCCATCAGAACCATCAGAACGACAAGCGGACCAAGCCAGACGGCCAGTTTCACCATGAATGTCTGCGGGCGTTCACCGGTCTGTTCTTGTTTCAGGGCGGCACGCTTTTCGATTTCATGCGCGGCGAACCACGATCCGACCAGACCGGCGATCACCAGCAGCCAGTTCAGAATTGCCGCACCAAACAGCCCGTTGGTGAATTCAGGCCGCGGGATATAGACACCCCGGTTGGTGAATGCGAACGCATCGAACAGCATGGTCGAAGACGGGTCTTCGCCCCGGAACGCCCGTGGCCCCGGCAGCACGGCCGTCATGATCGTAAAGATGATGATGATCCAGATCAGAACCGGGATGTTCCGGAAGATCTCGACATAAACCGCCATCAGTTTCGACACGAGCCAGTTGTTGGACAGCCGCAGAACCCCCGCGATCACTCCAAATATGGTGGCCGTGATACAGGCCAGAACAGCAACCAGAAGCGTATTGAGAATACCAACAATCGCCGCGCGTCCGTGCGAGGATTGGCTGTCATATTCTATCAGTCGCTGGTTGATGTCATACCCGGCTGAGTCGCCAAGAAAGGTATAAGAAATATTGAGCCCTGCGGCTCGAAGATTCTGGATCAGGTTATTGCCAAGATACCAGATGGATAGCGCAATAACGATGGCCGCAATCACCTGAAAGGTCAGCGATCTGTAGCGGGTATCGTTTATGAGCATAGACAACCGAAAATCAGCTTTCGGTGGGTCAGTCATAGTCGACATGTTTTGGGATCCCCGTAGCTTGTGGACTGTTTTTACCCCGGCGAGGTTGTCCCCGCTCCGTTTCTGTCCACAGCAGTTATAGTAGAAGAGGGCGCAGGTTGCCCTGCGCCCTCTCCCGTTGATGACTTAGCGGAACGGCGGCGAGTACAGCAGGCCGCCTTCGGTCCACTGAGCGTTAAGGCCGCGTGCCAGACCGATCGGAGTTTCTTCACCGATGTTTTTGGCAAACACTTCGCCGTAGTTACCACCGGCTTTGATCGCCTTAGCAGCCCAGTCAGCGTCCAGACCCAGCATTTCGCCCAGGGTACCTTCGGTGCCCAGCAGACGGTTCACTTCCGGGTTGTCAGTGCCGCTCGACAGTTCGTCGATATTGGCCGAGGTCACCCCCAGTTCTTCAGCCGAGATTAGCGCGTTCAGGGTCCAGCGGACAACATCGCCCCACTCGTGATCGCCGTGACGGACCAACGGGCCCAGCGGCTCTTTCGAGATGATTTCGGGCAGCAGGACGTGATCACCGGGATTTTCGAACGTAGCACGTGTCGCGGCCAGGCCCGAAGCGTCGGTGGTGTAAACGTCACATGCGCCAGCCAGATACTGCTGCTGCGCTTCTGCGTTGGTTTCGATCGGAACCGGCTCGTAGCTGATGTTGTTGGCACGGAAGAAATCGGCCAGGTTCAGCTCGGTGGTGGTGCCAGTTTGGATGCAGACAGTTGCGCCGTCCAGTTCCTTGGCCGAGCTGACGCCCAGTGCCTTTGGAACCATAAAGCCCTGACCGTCATAGTAGTTCACACCGGTGAATTCGAACTTCAGGTCAACGTCACGGCTGAAGGTCCAGGTGGTGTTCCGGGCCAGCATGTCGATTTCGCCAGACGCCAGCGCGGTAAAGCGAGTCTTGCCGGTGGTCGGAACGAATTCAACAGCGTTCGCATCGCCTAGAACAGCAGCAGCTACAGCACGGCATAGCGAAACGTCAAAGCCCTGCCATTCACCATTCGCGTCGGGTGCCGCAAAGCCAACCAGACCGGTGGTCACACCACAGTTCAGAGTCCCACGCGCCTTGACGTCGTCAATGGTACCCGCCACTGCTGCGCTTGCGGCCAGACCGGCAACTGTTGCCGCGCCCAAGATTACGGATTTTTTCATTTTTACCTCTTCCTGATTTTCCGCCCTTTGAAAGGCGGCTCTGTCCGGCAAGTGGATGCCGGTAAGGTTACCCCAAAGGTGTCTCCCCTTTAGTGGGCATGAGTTTGGGCGCAATCATAAACAAACGTCAAGGGCCGGATCAGTGAAAACGATGGATCTGGCCCGCTGGTTCATGCACTTACGCCCAAAAATCAGGTTGTGACGGATCAAACTGACAGGTCGAAGAACCTCTTGGCGTGCAGAAAGGCGGCTTTCTTTACCTCACTGGCTGCATGGGCCTCGTCGTCGTGGCCCCATTGCTCGATTTGCCAGTCCTCATCCAGACGCGAAATGCGCCATATCTCGTCCGGATTGCGCCAGTTCATGGCCGCAGCAAAGCCCAGGACCAAGGACCCGGACAGGCTGACCAGATCGTGGAACGCCGCCAGCTGGAACGCATCCATGTCATGCACGCGGGCGCGCAGATGCTGCAACGCCTCTGGCGATTGCGGCTTGTGCAGGACACCCGCGACGGGGATCAACCGGGCTGACAAATGTTCAGCGGCCCAGTCCAGCGCCGGGTCCCATTCCGTGGCCTGACGCATCTGCAGCTCTTGCGGGTGCGTGGCGCGGTAGCACAGTAGATCAGAGTCGCCGTAATCCGCCAGCATATCCGCCACTTCGCCGTGCTGAATGCGCACCTTGTCGATGGCGGCATTGGCCGAGCGGGTGAAGGGCATGGTGGCAGGGTCCACCTCTTTTTCCTGTGCCTCCCATTCGGCAGCCACGGCCTGAGCCATCGCATGTGTCGGCAGGATCAACGCCGCTTTGGCCGGGGTCTTGACCCGGCGACCATCCAATTCGACCGTGTGGCCACCCTCGGCCTCGACGACGGTGCTGTTTGTCCAGAAGCGTTTCGGTTTCCAATCGCTCATGTCTCAGGTCCAAATCGTGTCCAGCGCGCGGGGCAACTGGTCGAAGGTTTCGATCATACAGGTGGCAGAGGTCAGCGCTGATGAATCGTGATAACCCCAGGACACACCGATCCCGGCAACTCCGGCAGCGGCGGCCATGTCCATGTCATAGCTGGTATCCCCGATCATCACCGCGTTCGCCGCCTCGACCCCGGTTTCCGCCAATGCGGTCTGCACCATCGAAGGGTGCGGTTTTGACGGGTGATGATCGGCCACCTGCCGGGTCACAAAGTAACGCTCCAGCCCATGCGCCTCGATCAATGCATCCAGACCGCGCTGAGACTTGCCGGTTGCGACACCCAAAAGGATTTCGGGCACCGCATGCAGGGCTTCAATCGCCGCACGCGCACCGGGATACAGCGGCGAACTGGCGGCACCCAGGTCCAGCCGGTGGGCGTGAAAGGCTTGCTTGTAGCCCTCGACCAATTGCGCCTGCACCGCGTCGGGCTGATCCGGCGCCAGCCGCGCAATGGCCTGTGGCAGGGACAGGCCGACAATCGACAGAATCGCCTCTCGGGGCGGGACAACAATCGAAGTCGCCTGAAAACTGGCGGTCATGCAATGGACGATGCTGCCCTGACTGTCGACCAGAGTGCCATCGACATCGAACAGAACCAGCCGCAGGGGTGCGCTCATTGCAGCTCCTCAAACGGGTCGTCGGCGGCAAGATCTTCGGTCCAGCCGAACGTGTCCCAACTGTGCTTCATATGCTCAGGCAGGGGCGCTTCGATGGTGATCGGTTTGCGCGTCATCGGGTGCTGAAAAGACGCGCGCCGTGCGTGCAGGTGCAGCTTTTTGCTGATGATCCCGCCCAGCTGCGCACCCCAGCCATCGCCGAGGTTTTCCTGACCCGATCCGCCGTATTTCCCATCCCCGATGATCGGATGCCCAATCGCGGCCATATGGGCGCGCAGTTGGTGGGTCCGGCCAGTGATCGGCTCCATTGCCACCCAGGCGGCGCGCCCCGCCACACGGTAGAGCGTTGCGTAATGCGTATGGGCGCGTTTTGCACCCGGCGTGCTGTCGATGTCGCCCATATGCACCGGGATCATCTTCTCGCCCTCGCCCTGCTTGCCATGGCCTGCGGCCTTGACCAGACCGGTCTTGATCTCTCCCAGATAAGGCGTGGGCACACCTGCGACCAAGGCCCAATAGATCTTGCGCGTGTCGCGGTGCCGGAAGGCGGCGGTCAGCCCTTTGGCGGCCTCGCGCGTCCGCGCCAGCAGCAGAACACCGGATGTGTCCTTGTCCAGACGATGCACCAGACGCGGGTTTTCGTCATAGCCAAAGCGCAACGCTTCGGACAGGCTGTCCACATGACGTGTCTGGCCGCTGCCGCCCTGCACCGGCAGGCCATGCGGTTTGTTCAGTGCCAGAACATGATCGTCGCGGTAAATCACGCAGGACTGGATCATCTTCGCATCCGCGTCGGACACGCTCCGCTTGACCTCGGCTGGTTTGTGATCCGCGTCGGGTAAGGGTGGCACGCGCACGACCTGCCCCACCTCTAACCGGGTCGAGGCTTTGGCCCGGCTGCCATCCACGCGCAACTCGCCCTTGCGGCACATCTTTTCGATGCGCCCCTGGCTGACATGCGGGAACAGGCGGCGCAGCCAGCGGTCCACACGCTGGTCGCCGTCGCCGTCTGCGACCGTAATCATCTGTACGCCACTCATGCCATTGCCCCTTGCGCCGTGCGGCTGACCCGCCCGGATTGCGCTATTGCCAGTGTCCTAGAAAACATGCGCGTCTGTCGCCCGCAACGGCGCAAGAGTCAAGCAATCAGCGGCCCGTCAGATGTTCCGGAAATCCCCGTGCCGCCCGGCGCCGTCGCGGAACCGCCCCGCGCCTGCGGTGCCTTCGCGGCGGATCGCTTCCAGCCCGTTGGCCCATTCGAGCTTCAGCCCGTCGCGCACAGACATCCCGCGCGTTTCGATGATCGAGCGTCGGTCGGCCCTTACAGCCTCTTGCGGGAAACGGGCGATGTCGTGGGCCATGGCCTCGGCAGCGGCCCGCGCCTCGCCATGGGGTACAACCTTTTCGGCCAGCCCGATGCGATAGCATTCCTCGGCCTCGACCTTGCGCCCGGTCAGCGCGATTTCCAGCGCCTTGCCCTGCCCGACCAGACGCGGCAGGCGGACCGTCCCGCCATCCATCAGGGTCACGCCCCAGCGGCGGCAAAAAACACCTTGATAAGCGGTTTCGGCCATCACTCTGATATCGCACCACAAGGCAAGCTCCATCCCGCCCGCCACGGCGGCCCCCTCAATCGCACCGATCACCGGTTTCGACAGTTCCAGACGCGATGGCCCCATTGGTCCCAATGTCGATGGGGCTGCTCCGATGGGAAATCCGTGTCTCTCGTAATATGCTTCACCCAGTTCCGGATCGGCCAGGGTTGCGGCCATCTTCAGGTCCCACCCGGCGCAGAAATTGCCGCCTTTGCCCCAGAACACCGCCACCTTGGCGTCGCTATGCTCAAACTCCAGAAAGGCATCGGCCAAGGCCTTCGCGTGATTGGCATCCACTGCATTGCGGGCCTCGGGCCGGTCATGAATGACGGTCCAGACATCCTCGGATTTTTCGATTGATACGGGCATGACGCGTCCTCCCTTGCAGTCACTGACCCAAGGGAAACCCGAGTTGCGCCACCTGTCTCCTGTGACGCCACGGCAGCAGCGGACCTGACCCTGCGTTACCCGCTGTTTCGCTGCGACCGCAGCTTGGCAAAGTAATCCAGTCGTTTCTTCAACTCACGCTCGAACCCGCGCTCGACCGGTTGATACAGAACGGGCCGTTTCATCGTCTCGGGAAAGTAGTTCTGGCCTGAAAAACCATCTTCGGCATCATGATCATAAGCGTAACCTGCGCCGTAACCCTGATCCTTCATCAACGACGTCGGCGCATTCAGGATGTGTTTGGGCGGCGGCTCGCTGCCCGATTGCTTGGCCAGCCGCATCGCCGCCTTGTAGCCCACATAGGCCCCGTTCGATTTCGGGGCCAGCGCCAGATAGACCAGCGCCTGCGCCAGCGCCAACTCTCCCTCGGGCGAGCCGAGCCGTTCGTAGGTTTCCCACGACTGCAAACAAATCGCCTGCGCTTGCGGGTCGGCCAGCCCGATATCCTCGACCGCCATACGGGTGATGCGCCGCGCCAGATAGCGCGGGTCCTCGCCGCCGGTCAGCATCCGGGCAAACCAATATAAGGCAGCATCAGGGTCTGAGCCGCGCACCGATTTATGCAGGGCCGAAATCAGGTTGTAATGTTCGTCCCCCGACTTGTCGTACTTGGCCGCGCGGCGCATCAAACGCGTCGACAGCGCATCCGGGTCCAGCGGTGCATCGACCTTCCAGGCAGCCACCTGTTCAATCAGGTTCAACAAGGCACGTCCGTCGCCGTCGGCCATTTCCTGCAACGCATCGCGTGCCGCCGGTGTCAGAGGTAAGGTTTTGCCCAGTTCCTTCTCGGCCCGTTGGGCAAGACGCTCCAGATCGAAAAGGCTCAGACGCTCCAGCACCAACACCTGCGACCGGCTGAGCACAGCGGCGTTCAACTCGAAGGACGGGTTCTCGGTCGTTGCCCCGACCAACAGGATGGTGCCATCCTCCATATGCGGCAGGAACCCGTCCTGCTGGGCTTTGTTGAAGCGATGGATCTCATCCACGAAAAGCAAAGTACCCTGCCCGTTCTGACGTCGGATCTTTGCCGCCTCGAACACCTTCTTCAGGTCCGGAACGCCGGTGAAAATCGCGCTGATCTGAACGAAATGCAGATCGGTTTCCTGCGCCAGAAGTCGAGCGATCGTTGTCTTGCCAACACCCGGCGGCCCCCAGAAAATCAGGCTGGACAGGCTGCCCGAGGCCAGCATGACGCCCAAGGGCGCATCCGGTCCCAACACCTGCTGCTGCCCGATCACCTCGGCCAGCGTTTGCGGGCGCAGCCGATCCGCCAAAGGGCGATGAGGGGCCGGTGCAGGCTCGGTCGCGCCAGTGTCGAACAGGTCGCTCATGACGTTACAGCCGGAACCGCAGTGACAGGGTGCGACCGCCGCGCTGGATCGTCATCTGCACCCGACGGCTGGGATCGGTCAGTGCTTGCACAACGTCGCGCGGTCGTTCAATGGCGGCACCGTTGATCGCGTCCAGAACGTCCCCGGTGCGCAGTCCGGCGCGGGCACCATATGGCCCGGGATCAATGACCACGACCCCGGTCTGCGTCAGGCGCAGCCCCAGCCTTGTGATAACCGCCGGGTTGACCCCTGATACCTTCAATTCGGGCAGCACCGTACGGTCGTCCAGAGTGGTTTCTTCAGCGGCAGGTGTTTCAGGCGCTTTGATCAGGGCCACTTCCACGTCATCGCGATCCTCGCCGCGCAACCGGGTCAGAACCGAGGTTCCACCAACCCCGGCAACGGACATGCGGAATTTCATCTCGGCGGGAGAGTTCACCTCATCCCCGTCCACGTGCGTCACCACATCGCCGACCCTCAGACCGGCCTCGGCCAGTGGGCTAAGGTCATGCAGATCTGAAATCACCACGCCCAATGGGATGGCCAGACCCAGCGACTCGGCGATATCAGCGCTCATATGCTGGCCAGTGATCCCCGCCCAGGGGCTGACGAAACTGTCATTGCCGGCCTGCGCCTGCCGCAGAAACTCGGCCACCAGATTGGCCGGAATGGCAAAGCCGATCCCGTTTGACCCGCCCGAGCGGGTCAGGATCGAGGTATTGATCCCGATCAGATCGCCATTCACATCAATCAGCGCACCGCCCGAATTGCCCGGATTGATCGCCGCGTCGGTCTGAATGAAATACCCCCGCGCATTGCCCGTGGCGGTCCCGGTCCGCGCCAGACCCGAGATGATGCCCGACGACACCGTCTGCCCGACCCCGAACGGGTTACCGATGGCCAGCGCAAGCTCTCCCACCTCAACCTGATCCGAGTCCCGCAGGTTCAGGTAAGGCAGGTCAGACGCATCCTCTAGCCGCAGAATGGCGATGTCGCTTTCCTCATGCCCCAGAACAACCGTCGCCGAAAACTCACGCCGGTCGGTTGTCACCACGCGGATTTCGGTCGCCGAGCCCACAACATGGTAATTCGACACCACATAGCCGTTATCGGACAGGATCACGCCCGAACCCAGCGAGTTTTGCACTCGCGGCTGCGGGGTGCCAAAGCCGCCACCAAAGAAATCCTGAAAGAACGGGTCCGAGAACAACGGGTTGGTGCGCCCCTGCCGGACGATCTTGGCATAGATGTTCACAACCGCCGGGGCGGCTTGTTTGACGACCGGGGCAAAACCCAGACTGATGTCAGCCTGGGACTGCGGAACCCGTGTTTCCGCCGTGGCAAGTGATGCCGACAAAATGGAGAAAGCTAAAACTGTCGCGCGCAGCATTCCGACCTCAATCTTCAGAGACCCGTAGGATATGCGGCCACCGGGCCGGTAATGCAAGCGCGGCATCCGTGACCGCGTTCGGGAAAAAGAAAACCCCCACGTCCGGGACGCAGGGGTCTGACAGTCAGATCGTCGGATCGACTTATTCTTCTGCGGCCTCTTCGGCAGCAACGCGGGCCTTGTCGGCCGCGCCTTTGGCATCGACGTCACGATCAACGAATTCGATGATCGCCATCGGCGCCATGTCACCATAGCGGAAGCCAGCTTTCAGGATGCGGACATAACCGCCCTGACGCTCGGCGTAGCGGGGGCCCAGAACTTCGAACAGCTTGGCGACGTCTTTGTCTTCTTTCAACTGTGCTGCGGCCTGACGGCGGGCGTGCAGGTCGCCGCGCTTGCCCAGAGTGACCAGCTTTTCGATGATCGGGCGCAGTTCTTTTGCCTTGGGCAGAGTTGTTTTGATTTGCTCATGCTCGATGAGCGAGCCAGCCATGTTCGCAAACAGCGCCTTGCGGTGCTCATGAGTACGGTTCAGGCGGCGGTAACCACGTGCGTGACGCATTTTTCAGTTCCTTCTTGCGTTTTGCTTTGTCTGGCACCCGATGCGTGTCAGGCGCTCTCCTTGGGGCATCATTGCCCTTGTTGTCCCCGGTAGTCCGGGCATTTTCGTGGATGGGTGAAATCACCCATCCTACTGGGGTTCGTCATGTAGGATGGGTGCTTGCACCCATCTCACCTCAGAACGCGTCTTCGAATTTCTTCGCCAGATCTTCGATGTTGTCGGGTGGCCAGTCCTCGACATCCATGCCGAGATGCAGACCCATGCCGGACAGCACTTCCTTGATCTCGTTCAGCGACTTGCGGCCGAAGTTCGGGGTGCGCAGCATCTCGGCTTCGGTCTTCTGGATCAGATCGCCGATATAGACGATGTTGTCGTTCTTCAGGCAGTTTGCCGAACGGACCGACAATTCCAGCTCGTCCACTTTCTTCAGCAACAGCGGGTTGAACTCCAGACCGTCGTCCTCGTCCTGGCGGCCAGCCGATTCCGGCTCGTCGAAGTTGACGAAGATCGACAGCTGATCCTGAAGGATGCGCGCAGCATAGGCCAGCGCGTCCTCGGGCGTGATCGACCCGTCGGTTTCGATCTTCAGGGTCAGCTTGTCATAGTCCAGAACCTGACCTTCACGGGTCGGCTGAACGTCATAGGCGACCTTCTTGACCGGCGAATAGATCGCGTCGATCGGGATCAGGCCGATAGGTGCATCTTCGGGCTTGTTCTTCTCAGCCGAAACGTAACCCTTGCCGGTGTTGACGGTCAGTTCCATGAACAGATCGGCGCCATCGTCCAGGTGGCAGATGACGTGGTCGCGGTTCAGAACCTCGATGCCGGCGCTTTCGCTGATGTCGCCAGCGGTGACAACGGCGGGGCCTTTGGCATTGATCGACAGGCGCTTGGGGCCTTCGACTTCCATGCGCAGCGACACGCCTTTGAGGTTCAGGATAATGTCGGTGACGTCTTCACGCACGCCCGCCACGCTCGAGAACTCGTGCAGGACGTTGTCGATCTGAACGCTGGTGATGGCCGCGCCTTGCAGCGAGCTCATCAGAACGCGGCGCAGGGCGTTGCCCAAGGTCAGACCAAAGCCACGCTCCAGCGGTTCAGCAACCAGGGTTGCCTGACGTGCAGGGTCGTTGCCCGGCTTGCCGTCCAGCTGGGTCGGCTTGATCAATTCTGCCCAATTCTTGTGGATCATGTAATCCCTCCATTCCTGTCCGCGCCCCATGACCAACAAGGTGCAGACGCCCGAGGTTCAAAATGACGTGCTGGGGCCGTGCGAAAACACTGGCCCCAGCTCAATTCAAAATCGCTTAGACGCGGCGACGCTTCGGCGGGCGGCAGCCGTTGTGAGCAATCGGCGTCACGTCGCGGATCGACGTGATGTTGAAGCCCACGGCAGCCAGCGCGCGCAGAGCCGATTCACGACCCGAACCGGGGCCCTGAACTTCGACTTCCAGCGTCTTGACGCCATGTTCCTGCGCCTTCTTGCCTGCATCTTCAGCAGCCATCTGAGCGGCGTAGGGGGTCGATTTCCGCGATCCCTTGAAGCCCATGGTACCGGCAGACGACCACGAAATGGCGTTGCCCTGTACGTCCGAGATCAGGATCTTGGTGTTGTTGAAGGTCGAGTTCACATGGGCGACGCCCGATGCGATGTTCTTGCGCTCTTTGCGCTTAACGCGAGTCTTATCACGTGCCATCAGTCAGACCCTCCCTTATTTCTTCTTACCAGCGATGGCCTTTGCGGGGCCTTTGCGGGTACGAGCGTTGGTGTGGGTGCGCTGACCGCGAACCGGCAGGTTGCGGCGGTGACGCAGACCGCGATAGCAGCCCAGGTCCATCAGGCGCTTGACGTTCATCTGAACTTCACGACGCAGATCACCTTCAACGGTGTAGTTTTCGTCGATGTATTCGCGAATTTTCAGAACTTCGGCGTCGGACAGTTCGTTGACGCGACGGGTCGCTTCAATGCCCACGGCTTCGCAGATCGCTTTGGCCGAGGTGTTGCCGATTCCGGTGATATATGTGAGGGCGATAGGTACCCGCTTGGCAGTCGGGATGTTTACGCCGGCAATACGTGCCACGTGTCACTTTCCTTTTTGTTGCGGTTCCGTAACTCCGGAACCTTTTTTCACAACACTTGATCTTGGCAGTGACGCCAGAGGATCCAGCATTATTTCGAGGTAGTCGGGGCAAACGGAACGAATCCCGCTTGCGGTCTTGATTCCCAATGGGGATGGGGGTCGATATGGGCTTTTCCGGTTCAGGTCAAGCCCATAAACGGTTCAACCTTTTCAGGCGTCCAGAACCTGCGCGATCGAGCCCTGAACCTCGGCGATCTCGCCCAGCCCGTTGACCTTGGTCAACGCACCTTTGGCATAGTAATAGCCGATCAGCGGCGAGGTCTTTTTGTAGTATTCCATCAGACGGGTCTTGAGGCTTTCCTCATTGTCGTCGGCGCGGCGCTTGAAGTCGTTTTCCTTGCCGCAGTTGGTGCATTTGCCATCTGCAGGAATCGGCTTGGTGATGTCGTTATAGCCTTCACCGCAACCGCCACAGGTCGACCGGGCCGTGATGCGCTGAACCAGCGCGGTATCGTCGACCTCCATCTCGATCACCGCGTCCAGGCTGTTGCCGGTGCTGTCCAGCAATTCACCCAGCGCGTCCGCCTGAGCCAGCGTGCGCGGGAAACCGTCAAAGATGAAACCACCTTCGGCACCCTGTTCCAGCTTTTCGCGGATCAGGCCGATGACGATCTCATCGGTGACCAGCTCACCCTTGGCCATGACCTCGGCCACGCGGTTGCCCATCTCGGTGCCGCTGTCCTTGGCCTCGCGCAGCATGTCACCAGTGCTCAGCTGGACCATGCCGCGTGTTTCGACCAGGTGACGCGCCTGCGTCCCTTTACCTGCCCCCGGGGGGCCAAGAAGAATGATGTTCATCGACGAGCGGGTCCCTTCCTGCCGCGTTTCTTGCTTTTGCCGCGCAGTTGGGACTTTTCGATCAGCCCTTCGTATTGATGCGCCAGCAAATGGCTCTGAACCTGCTGGATCGTGTCCATGGTTACAGAGACGATAATCAGAACCGAGGTGCCGCCGAAGTAGAACGGGATGGCAAACTGGCCCCGAAGGATTTCAGGCAACAGACAGACCGCTGCCAGATAGGCCGAGCCCAGAACCAGCACGCGGTTGACCACGTATTCCAGATATTCGGCGGTTTTCTTGCCCGGACGGATACCGGGAACAAAGCCGTTCTGTTTTTTCAGATTGTCCGCCACATCATCCGGTTTGAACGACACGTTGAATGTGTAGAAATAGGCGAAGAACACGATCATCGAAGCAAAGAACAGCAGATACAGCGGCTGTCCGGGTCCAAAGTTGGCCAGCATCCAGGACATGATCGGACCGTTGGCCGCCCCCGACGAGAAGGTCGAGATCGTCACCGGCAGCAGCAGCAGCGAGCTGGCAAAGATCGCAGGGATCACGCCCGCCGGGTTGACCTTGACTGGCAGGTGGCTGGATCCACCCTCATAGACTTTCATACCGGCCTGACGGCGCGGGTACTGAATGTGGATCTTGCGCAAGGCGCGCTCCATAAAGACCACAAAGGTGATCACGGCGATGACCATGACGATCACACCAACGATCACTGCAGGGCTGATCGCGCCGCTGCGGCCCGAGGCAAAGAACTGCGCCAGCGCAGCCGGAACCTCGGCAATGATGCCGACGAAGATGATCAGGGAAATCCCGTTGCCGATGCCGCGCGCGGTGATCTGCTCACCCAGCCACATCAGGAACATGGTGCCGCCGACCAGAGTGATCATGGTCGAAAACCGGAAATACAGCCCCGGATCGGTCGCCAGATCGCCCGATTCCAGCGACACGGCCAGACCATAGGCCTGAACGGTGGCCAGCGCCACGGTGCCGAAACGGGTGTACTGGTTGATCTTCTTGCGCCCCTGCTCGCCCTCTTTCTTGAGCTGTTCGAGCGCGGGAACCATAGATGTCAGCAGCTGCACGATGATCGAGGCCGAGATATAAGGCATGATGCCGAGGGCAAAGATACCCATCCGACCCAGCGCCCCGCCGGTGAACATCGAAACCATGCCGCCGATGCCCTGCCCCGCCTGTTCCATGAACTCGCGCAGCGCCTGTCCGTCAATGCCCGGCACCGGAATGAAGGTGCCCAGACGATAGACGATCAGCAAACCCAGCGTGAACAGGATGCGGTTGCGCAGATCGGTGGCTTTGCCAAGGGCAGCCCAGCTTGTATTGGCTGCCATTTGTTCTGCTGCTGATACCATAAATCGGTCTCTCTTATGCAAACGCCGCCCGGAACCGTTTTCCGGCTCGGACGGCGTCTAGGAAAACTGTGAGGTCTATGTAAGCGGGTCTGGGCCCGCTCACAAGCGCTTACTCTGCCGCAGCAGCTTTTGTGACCTTAAGTGAGCCGCCCGCTTTCTCGACCGCTTCGACAGCGGCTTTCGAGGCACCGGTGACTTCCAGGTTCACTTTGGCGCTGATTTCGCCCTTGGCCAGAACGCGGATGCCGTCCAGCTTGCGACGAACCAGACCAGAGGCAACCAGTGCGTCTTCGGTGATCGCAGCTTTGGCGTCCAGCTTGCCGGCATCGACGAATTTCTGGATCAGGCCCAGGTTGATAACGGCGAATTCCTTGCGGTTCGGCTTGTTGAAGCCGCGCTTGGGCAGGCGCTGGTACAGCGGCATCTGGCCGCCTTCGTAGCCGTTGATGGCCACACCCGAACGGGATTTCTGGCCTTTGATACCACGGCCACCCATTTTACCTTTGCCGGAACCCGGACCACGGCCAACGCGGGTGCGTTTCGGTGCGGCGCCAGGATTGTCGCGTAATTCGTTCAGTTTCATTTCGCTTCTCCTTAGCCGGATGTGACCCCCGAAGCGTGATGGGCCAACCACGGCGTTTCTTGGTTTTGATTCTCGTGGACGGAAATCCACCGGAGCGCTCTACAGCGTTGTGCCTTCAGTTGCAAGGTTTGTTGTCGATTGCCGCCAAAAGGCAAAAGAGGCGCCCGAACGGCGCCTCTTTCACTGTGAGTGGTGGGGTATTTTTACGAGCAATATGCATGCTCACGCGCGATATCCGCGATATCGCAGCGACGGACACCGATGTCGTCCAGTTCGCGGTTGCTCAGACGCTGCAGCTCGGAATAGGTGCGCTGGTATTCCGCCGCACGGGCACGGGCTGCCTTGATGCGCTCAACCAAGGTCGCAACGCGGGCGCTGAAGTTGAATCCGGTGTTCGAAAAAGTAGCTGTGTTTGCCATATCTCATTTCCTTTCTGTATTGGGGCGTATTCCCCAATGTTCGCTTGTTTGTTCCTTGCTTGGACAAGGCTCAGATAGGCGTGGCTGGTAACGCTAACAACGGAAGTTTCGGTCTAGCCGGTATGCGTTTCGGGAATGGCACGACCAAGCGCCAATTGATCGAAACCTTCTGGCCCGGCAAACCAGAATTGGCCCGATTGCTTCTCACGTTTCGAAAAAATTGGTAGTCTTGCGCAGAAGTCAGCGCAGGATGCAGGGTGCGAAATCATGTCATTGGATCTTCTGACCAAGGGGGAAAAGTACTTTCTTGTATTCACGGGAACCGGCACCGATCTGATTTTCAACCGAGGCGTCGAGCTGCCGGGCTTTGCGTCATTTCCCCTGCTCGAGCATCCGGACACACGCGCAATTCTGGCTGACCAGATGGCCGAACTGGCGCAATTGGCGGGGGAACTGGGCCTTGGATGCATTTTAGACGCGCCCACCTGGATGGCAAATGCCGATCGCGCGGCACCCTTGGGATATGACAAGGATCGACTGGATGCGGTCAATCGGGATGCAGTGTCCTTGATGGATGAAATCCGTCGGTCAGCCGGTCGCGACGACATTCTGGTATCCGCCTGCATCGGACCTCGTTACGATCCATATGCTGACATTCCCGCCATGCCAGTAGACGAAGCCTGCGCGTATCATACTGCTCAGCTGGCCACGCTGAAAGAAACCAGCGTTGACCTCGTCACCGCCTACACGTTCAATCGTCCCTCCGAGGCGATTGGGTGCATTCTTGCAGCGCGGCGTCTGAGTCTGCCCATCGTGATGTCATTGGTTGTGGAAACCGACGGTCGGCTGGCCAGCGGCCTGAGTCTTGCCGAAGCGATAGACCAAATAGATGAAGCGACAGATGCGTCAGCGCTGTTCCATATGGTGAACTGCGCCCATCCGTCCCATTTTGCGGGTGCCATGGACAATCATCCCCGGTTGAAAGGGGTCGTTGCCAATGCCTCAAGCTGCTCGCACGCCGAACTCGACGAGGCCGAGCATCTTGACGAAGGCAACCCGTGGCAACTGGGACGGGAAATTGCCCAAATTGTGAAAGAAAACCCGTCTGTGCATGTATTCGGCGGGTGCTGTGGGACAGATATGCGCCACCTGCGTCGTATGGGTTCGGAAGTGAACGCTGACGTGATTTCGAGGAAGGAAACGAGACTTTAGGCTCGTCAAATCGAAACCCTCAAACGAAAAACACCCCCGAAAGTTCCGGGGGTGTTTTCACTTGAAGTTCAATCGCGCTTAGTCGCGCTCTTCGATGATCTCAACCAGATGCGGGATCTTGTTGACCATGCCGCGGACCGAAGGCGTATCCTCTAGCTCGCGTGTGCGGTGCATCTTGTTCAGGCCCAGACCGATCAGGGTTGCGCGCTGTTCGGCGGGGCGGCGGATCGGGGAACCGATCTGCTTGACGACGATGGTTTTTGCCATTGCTCGCTACTCCTTACGCTTCGGCTTCAGCCGGTGCTTCGTCCCGCTTGGGCAGGATGTCGGCAACTTTTTTACCACGACGTGCGGCAACCGAACGCGGGCTCTGCTCTTTCTGCAGGCCGTTGATGGTGGCGCGGATCATGTTGTACGGGTTCTGCGAGCCCAGCGACTTGGACACAACGTCCTTGACGCCCAGCATTTCGAACACGGCACGCATCGGACCACCGGCGATGATACCGGTACCTTCAGGCGCGGTGCGCATAACCACTTTACCGGCGCCGTGACGGCCTTCGATGTCGTGGTGCAGAGTCCGACCTTCGCGCAGTTGCACGCGGATCATCTGACGCTTGGCTTGTTCGGTCGCCTTGCGGATGGCTTCAGGTACTTCTTTCGCTTTACCCTTGCCAAAGCCGACGCGGCCTTTCTGATCGCCAACAACCACCAGAGCGGCGAAGCCAAAGCGCTTACCACCTTTTACGGTTTTCGACACGCGGTTGATTGCGACCAGACGATCGGCAAATTCCGGTGCTTCTTCACGGTCGCGGCCACGGCCCCGACGGTTTTCACGTTCTGCCATTTGGCATCCCTTTTCTCATGTGGCGCTTGTCGCGCCAGTTTTCTCAATCGAAGTGAGCCACGAAAGAAATCCAGGCCCCCCGATCATCGAGGCGGGCGGACCCGCCTACAAAGCAAGATGGGTGCAAGCACCCATCCTACGGTTCTTTGTCGTGTAGGATGGGTGCTTGCACCCATCGCCACATCAGATCTTCAGACCACCTTCACGCGCGGCGTCGGCAACTGCCTTCACCTTGCCGTGGAACAGGAAGCCACCACGATCGAAATAGGCCTCTTCGACGCCTGCCTTCTTGGCACGCTCGGCGATGGCCGCGCCCACTTTGGTGGCCGCTTCGACGTTGTTCTTGCCAACTACACCCAGATCTTTTTCCAGGGTCGAGGCCGAAGCCAGGGTCACGCCACGAACGTCGTCGATCAGCTGGACGCTGATATTCTTGTTCGAACGGTGAACCGACAGGCGTACACGGCCGGCGTTGACTTTGCGAAGTTTGTTCCGAACGCGCAGGCGGCGCTTCAGAAACAGGGTTCTTTTGCTGTTTGCCATTGTCTGCGTCCTTACTTCTTCTTGCCTTCCTTGCGGAAGATGAACTCGCCCTTATATCGGATGCCCTTTCCTTTATACGGCTCGGGGCGGCGCCATTCGCGGATTTTGGCCGCGACTTCGCCCACCTGCTGCTGGTCGATACCTTCCACAACGATCTCGGTCTGCTTCGGCGCGGTGATGGTGACACCTTCCGGAGCAGTGAAATCAACATCGTGGCTGTAGCCCAGGTTCAGCTTCAGGGTGTTGCCCTGCATCTGCGCCCGGTAACCAACACCCTGGATCTCCAGCTCTTTTTTGAAGCCAGTCGTCACACCGGTTACCAGATTGGCAACCATGGTGCGGCTCATGCCCCACTGCTGGCGGGCACGCTTGGACATGCCACGGGGGTCGATCTTGACCACGTTGTCTTCAACCGACAGCGTAACGTCGTCGGTGGCGGTGAAGCTGCGGGTGCCTTTCGGACCCTTCACTTCGATGGTCTGACCTGACACAGAGGCGGTTACGCCGCTGGGCAGCTCGACCGGTTTTTTACCAATACGAGACATTGCAGACCTCCTTAGAAGACGGTGCAGAGCACTTCGCCGCCAACATTGTTGGAGCGAGCGTTTGCGTCCGACATCACACCTTTCGGAGTGCTGACAATCGACACGCCCAGACCCTGACGGACCTGCGGGATGTCATTGACGCCCATATAGACGCGACGGCCGGGCTTCGAGACCCGCTTGAGTTCGCGAATGACAGGGGTGCCTTCGTAGTATTTCAGGCTGATTTCGATGGCCGGATGACCGTTTTCACCGGTCGTCTTTTCATAGCCACGGATGTAGCCTTCGTCCGCCAGCACATCCAGAACCCAACCGCGCAGCTTGGAAGCCGGGGTGGAAACGGTGGACTTGCCGCGCATTTGCGCGTTGCGGATACGGGTGAGCATATCGCCGATAGGATCATTCATATCTATGTCTCCCTTACCAGCTCGATTTCACCATGCCGGGGATCTGACCAGCAGAACCCAGCTCGCGCAGCGCGATACGGCTGACCTTCAGCTTACGGTAGTAAGCGTGGGGACGACCGGTCAGCTGACAACGGTTGTGCAGACGGGTAGCCGAGCTGTTGCGCGGCAGTTTCGCCAGTTTCAGACGTGCTTTGAAACGCTCTTCCATCGGGCGGCTCTCGTCATTCGCGATTTCTTTCAGCTCGGCACGCTTTGCGGCATATTTGGCCACCAGGCGTTCGCGCTTCTTCTCGCGTTCGATCATTGCTTTTTTAGCCATGTCTCAATCCTCCCGGCGCTTACGCGTTGAACGGCATGTTGAAAGCTTTCAACAGTGCCTTAGCTTCAGCGTCGGTTTTCGCTGTGGTGGCAATTACGATATCCAGGCCCCAGACCTCGTCGACCTTGTCGAAGTCGATTTCCGGGAACACGATGTGCTCTTTCATGCCCATGGCAAAGTTGCCCTGACCATCGAAAGACGGCTTAACACCGCGGAAGTCACGAACGCGCGGCAGCGCGATGGTTATCAGACGATCCAGGAATTCGTACATCCGGTCACCGCGCAGGGTGACTTTCGCGCCCAGCGGCATGTCTTCCCGGACGCGGAAACCCGCGATCGACTTCTTCGCCTTGGTTGAAACGGCCTGTTGACCAGCGATTGCAGTCAGATCCTCGACAGCAGCTTTCGCTTTCTTCGAGTCTTTGACCGCCTCAGCACCACAACCGATGTTCAGAACGATTTTGTCCAGCTTGGGCAGCTGCATGTCGTTCTTGTAGCCGAACTCTTCTTTCAGAGCGGCACGGATGGTTTCAACGTACTGAGCTTTCAGACGCGGGGTATAGGTTGCGGAATCAAGCATCGATCACGTCCCCTGTGGTCTTGGCGAAGCGGACCTTCTTGTCACCTTCCATGCGGAAGCCAACGCGGGTTGCTTTGCCGTTCTTGTCCAGCAGCGCCAGGTTCGACAGCTCGATCGGGTTTGCCTGAGGCAGGCGACCACCTTGCGAGTTCTGCGACTGACGGGTGTGGCGGATGGCGATGTTGATGCCATCGACAACAGCTTTACCGGCTTTGGGGTCAACCGAGGAAATGGTTCCCTCTTTGCCCTTGTCCTTGCCGGCCAGCACGACGACCTTGTCGCCTTTGCGGAGTTTAGCAGCCATGATTACAGCACCTCCGGAGCCAGCGAGATGATTTTCATGAAGTTCTTGCCGCGCAGTTCGCGAACAACGGGGCCAAAGATACGGGTACCTACGGGCTCATTGTTGTTGTTCAGGATGACGGCGGCGTTGCGATCGAAGCGGATCGCGGTGCCGTCTTCGCGACGGACTTCCTTGGCGGTGCGTACGACGACGGCCTTGCGGACGTCACCTTTCTTTACGCGGCCGCGCGGGATGGCTTCCTTCACCGAGACGACAATGATGTCGCCGACGGAGGCGTATTTACGCTTGGAACCACCCAGGACCTTGATGCACTGAACTCGGCGTGCGCCGGAGTTGTCAGCGACATCCAGATTGGTCTGCATCTGGATCATGTGGTTTCTCCCGACCTGTGGGGGCTGGTCTTGTTAGATCCCCCAGGGTTTCGACAAATGGGAAAATACCGGAGGCTTACGCTTCCAGAACTTCCCAACGTTTCGTCTTCGATTTCGGCGCGCATTCGATGATGCGGACTGTGTCACCGACCTTGAAGGCGTTCTTTTCATCGTGAGCCCGGTATTTCTTGGACTTACGGATGGTTTTCTTCAGAACCGGATGCGTAAAGCGGCGCTCGACGGATACGGTTACGGTCTGTTCGTTGGCGTCGCTGGTCACGGTGCCTTGCAGGATACGCTTGGGCATCTGATTACTCCTCGGATGCCGCGGCAGCGGCCTTTTCGTTCAGAATGGTTTTGACACGGGCAGCATTGCGGCGGGCCGCTTTGATACCGGCTGTGTTTTCCAGCTGACCGGTTGCCTGTTGAAAGCGCAGGTTAAAGCTTTCTTTCTTCAGGTTGGCCAGTTCCTCGCGGAGCTGGTCCGGGGTCTTGTCACGCAGTTCTTGGGCGTTCATCGCCTTTTTCCTTTGCTCAAAACACCAGAAGGCCCCGTATACGGGTCACCTTTGACCTGGTGGATGAATGATAGACATACGAATCGCCCGACAACGCCGGGAGATCGCAGGATGCCGCCGTATAAGGGTTTGGGGGGTGGGTGGCAAGAGGAAGTTTGGGGAAAGCAATATTGCATTTTTTTCTTCGTGTGGCTTCTATCTGAAGGTCACATCTTCAAGCACGACACTGATCTGTGCGTTCTCTCGAAACTTGACATACGAAGCCATCCAACGATTAGCGTTGGTTATGATCGACACAGCCGAGTTGTTTCCTTGCTCATCCTCACTATCCCATTCGAAAAGAGAGTCGGAAAAACACATGGAGCGAGTAGAAAATGGGGGCGTGACTAAATCAAACTCCCTTTCTCGGAGATCGACAAGAACATTTCTCGCCTGACCGTTTATCCAAACCTCAAGACTAACTGCGGCACGCGCAACACGTCTAAAACTATAGTTTTTCAAAGTTACGTTGATTGGAGCAGCTGATCAACAACCATCGTTTTCTGACCCATCTGGATCCCACAAGGAGGCTTTGGCGCTAACGCCGTAGAAATTTGCAAAGGTGATTGAAAGCAAGAGGATTGAAACTGCAAGTATTACCAGAATCCACCGAGGCATTGGCTAAAACGTCCTTCAATACAAATTTCGCACTTTTGAGTGTTCTCAGATAATCTGAATTGCAAACGGTTTCCGCCCAAAGGGCTCCGCCCGTTCGCCCCTCAATCGCTCCACCGGAGCGATTGCCGCTGCGCGGACCGGGACTCACTCCCACTTATAGTTAAAGCTGACACTGATCCGTTCGTCCTCGGCCATGTTCATCGGCACCTCGTGGCGCAACCAGCTTTCCCAGAGCAGAACATCGCCCACCTGCGGCTTCATATAGATGAACGGTTGCAAGTCCCGCCGACCACCCTTGATCCGGGTCGGCGCGGCCATCATGCGGCCTGATCTTGGGTCTTCCAGTTTCAGCGCGCTCGCCCCTTCGGGCATTGCCACGTAGGTCGTACCTGAAATGACGCTATGCGGATGCAGGTGGCTGGAGTGCATCCCGCCCTCGGGCAGGATGTTGATCCACAGATCCTCCAGCTTCAGCGTGCCCTCGCCCAGATCGAACTCCAGATCCTTGGCAAAGGCCGCGACGTGCTGGTCCAGCGCCTTGACCAGATCGGCGAAGATCGGGAACCGCCATGGCAGATCGGTCAATGAGGCATAGCTGGTATAACCGGGATAACCGTTCTCTTCGCACCATTCCTGCCCGGCCTCATCATCCTCGGCAATGACAAGGCAGGAGCTTTCCAACTCATCCGCGTCGATCTTGGGATCGAACTCGGACAAGGCGGCGCGGTAGAGACGGGTTACGAAGAGTGATTCAATCTGTGCCATGCCCCGGCTATAGCCCAGCCGGGGCGCAAGGGCGAGACCAGCCGCCTTAGAAAAGCGGCTGGTCGGGTGCGACCAATCATTAAGCGTTTATTGTGTATCGAAATGCGCTGCCTCGACCTTCGGTCGAACGCGCCTTCCGATGCTTGCACTCGGCTAAAAGCCAAACGCTTTAATAGAAGTAGCGCAGCCAGATATAAACGTTGGCGATCATCAGGGTCAGGATCATGATCGGGAAGGCCATGATCGCGAATTTTACGAAGCCGATGGGCTGCTTGGCCTTCTCGGCAAAGGCCGCGACGGTCAGGTTGGCGCTTGCGCCCAACAGCGTGCCGTTGCCACCCAGACAGGCACCAAGGGCCAGCGACCACCACAAGGGCTCGATCGCCTCGGGGCCGCCAAACGTGTCGGCGGTGGATTCGATCAGCGGGATCATCGTCGCCACAAAGGGGATATTGTCCAGAATGGCCGACAGAATGCCCGAAGCCCAGAAGATGAAGAACGCGGTCCACATCATGTCGCCTTCGGTCAGTTCCAGAACCTTCTGGCCGAAGAAGTCCAGCAGACCCACGTGTTCCACACCCGCGACAATCACAAACAGGCCGCCGAAGAAGAAGATCGTGATCCACTCGACCTCGCCAAAGATGTGGTGCACGGATTCGGATTGCTCTTCGCCGTGCTGGTGACCATAGGCCAGCAGCATCAGCAACGCCGCACCCGCCAGCGCCGAGGTGCCGGGCTGGACGCCATAGCTGTGGCCCAGGGTGAAGCCCAGCAAAACCAGCGCCAGAACGAACAGGGATTTGATCATCAGCCGGACATCGGTGATAGCTTCGTCTTCGTTGAAGCGCATGATCTTTTCACTGGCGGATTTTGGAATGGCGGCCAGCGTGCGGCGGTTCATCAGGTAGATGATGCCGGTCAGAACAACCAGACAGATCGCCGAGATCGGGGCCAGATTGACCACAAACTCGTTGAAACTCAGCCCGGCGGCCGAGCCGATGATGATGTTGGGCGGGTCACCGATTAGCGTGGCCGTACCACCAACGTTCGAGGCCAGAATTTCGGCAAAGAAGAACGGAAAGACCGGTGTTTCCAACGCATCTGTGATCAACAGGGTAATCGGCGCGATCAGCAATACCGTGGTCACGTTGTCCAGAAGCGCGGAAAATACCGCCGTGATCAGCGTCAGCATGATCAGGATGCCGGTCGGGTTCGCGTTCACAAGCTTCGACGCCTTGATCGCCACATATTGAAACAGCCCGCATTTGCTGGTGATCCCCACAATCACCATCATGCCGATCAGCAGCGCAAGCGTGTTTGCATCCACCCCGGCGACGGCCTGTTCCTGATTGAGGATGCCAAACAGCACCATCAGCGACGCGCCCAGCATCGCCAGAATGGCGCGGTTCACCTTTTCAGTGATCAGCACCGCGTAAACGGCGACAAGAATGCCAGTGGCAATCCACAGAGGATCAACCCCCAACAGTTGAGGAACGGAGAACGCGTGTTCTCCATGCGAAACAGAATGATCGGTCACAATTTTGGTCCGGTATTTTAGGGGTTAACTCAGCGCGTGATCTATCAGCGAGTTTGGGCTGACTGTGCCGACAAACCATTTGGTGTCGGGCTCAACCAGGAACACATGGCGCTTGAATTTGTGGATCAGGAAGATGCCCTCCATCACTGGCGTATCCGGGGCGGTCACGGGGATATTGGCCGGGTTGGACGTGTGGTCCCCGACCCGTTCCTCATTCAGTCGCGTGACCTGTTCGCGGAAATCTTCCTTGGTCAGATCCATGAAGCTCAGGTTGCTGATCGGCACCCGGCTTGTTTCCGAGCTCATGCCGATCAGTGCGGCCTTGGGCAGGATCATCTTGATCAGGGTCGGTGCGGTAAACACACCCAGAAACTTTCCGTTCTCGTCGACAACCGGAAGAAAGCGCACCCGGCTGTCCCGAATGATATCGAACGCTTTTGCGACAGTGTCATCCGGATGTATCGTTTTCTGCGTTTCAGGCGAGACCATCACGTCCCGGCAGGTAAGGCCCATCGTTTTCCTCGGCTTTCGAACTGTATCGCGGCGCTCAGCTGTTTTTGCTGGTTGGCGAAAGCACACTTGCACACTTGCCAAACACCGAGCCCGCGAGAGAATGTCGTTGATGCGGGCGTCATTTCACTAACCGGTGGGATTGGCCAGACTTCAAATCGATTTTTTTTAAGGACGTCGGGTGAATATCGCGCCCGACACACGTTTTGGCGGACGGAAACGCCCAAACGCTATTGCTGCAACAGGTCGGGCCAGTACCCGTTCGCCTTAGCGATATTCTCATCGATCCTGTTGGCCCAGATGCGCCGGACCTCGATGCTGTAATTCAGGTAAAGTTTGTCGTCCCAGATACGCCACGCAATCGGGTCCACGTCCGCCACGGCATTCTGACTTGCGGCATAGGCACAATAGCCGCCGAACTGAGGGGCAAACCTGTCCGGGTCAGACAGAAATTCTTGCCGGTTTTCGTCGTTCAGAAATACCCAGGTGGCCCCTTTGTAATCTGCAGTGATCTCGGGATCGCCTTTTTGCGGATTGCCGCCGCGCCAATAGCTCATGACGTCGTAGCCGTTCATGGCCAGACCGTTGAAATGGCCCAGGTTCACTTCGGGTGAGGCCGCCCCGAGAGGTGTCGCGCCAAACAAAACCGCAAAAGTCAGGAACACAGACACCACGACATCGTGGA
Source organism: Ruegeria sp. BG5 (assembly GCF_056538425.1). Lineage (NCBI taxonomy): Bacteria > Pseudomonadati > Pseudomonadota > Alphaproteobacteria > Rhodobacterales > Roseobacteraceae > Ruegeria > Ruegeria sp. BG5. The sequence continues at coordinate 94,592 of NZ_JBQFTC010000009.1, forward strand.
TGGTTCGGACAATGGTCGTCATGGCGGTCCTTCCCGGCAAAGTTACCGTGAACCCTGCCACGTCTGACGCCACAATGCCATTCAACTGTGGGTGCGCATGACCATAGCGCAACAGGACGCCCCGCCGACTGCCCGACCGGGTTGGTTGTTTCAAGGCCGGGTTTTCAGACTGCCCCCTTCTGGCCGACACCCGCTTTGGTTCAGGCCTTAATCTATGATGCGCCCCTTGCCGCAGCGTGGCGTCGGGCGACCGCCATCGGCATAGGCCACACACAACACCACCTCATCGGGCAATGGCGCGTCAGATATAGGGTCATCGTATCGTAGTGGTTGATCGACCATGGATCGTCCTTGTGCCCCAGCGGCAAGTCCAGGGCGCAACCCGGAGCACCCAGTTTGGCGTTCGACGGGATGACAGCCTCACCGCCGCCAATCGCCGCGCGCATCGGGGCGCCAAGCTTGGGGTGGATGAGTGCTCCGCCATGCTCGGCATCTCCGTTCAGGCCCACAATCGCGGCCTTTCCGTATGAGATCGGCGCAGCCTTCAACTCGGCAACAGCGTCAGCCACCAATTCCGCGCCCAATGTGCCGCCAATGTCGAACAACGCACTCAGATCCTCGGAAAACACGCCCGCCAAAGGGTTTTTGAACACCGCCACAGCCGCGACACGGGTGATCGGCGCGCAGGGCTGGCCCATCTGGTCAGAGGTAATTACCTCTTTGAAAAGGAGTTTCTTACGCAGCTGAACCATCGAGGCCTCCTGTTTTTCCGACAGCAAATCAGGGGCGACCTTGTGGTGCCTCAGCCAAATACGCAATCCAAATCCAACGCCATGACACAGAAATGAAAAACCCCCGCCGGTATCCCGACGGGGGTCAATCTTGTCACGAACGGGGTTACCCCCGGAACGCTTACCAGTCTTCGCGAACCACGACGCGGGTCTTGATCGGCAGCTTCATCGCGGCCAGGCGCAGGGCCTCGCGGGCGATATCGTCATTGACGCCGTCGATCTCGAACATCACGCGGCCAGGCTTGACCTTGCAGGCCCAACGGTCGACCGAACCTTTACCTTTACCCATACGAACTTCGATCGGCTTGGCCGTGACCGGAGTGTCGGGGAAGATGCGGATCCAGACGCGGCCCTGACGCTTCATGTGACGCGTCATGGCACGACGTGCAGCTTCGATCTGGCGTGCGGTAACACGCTCAGGCTCAAGAGCTTTCAGGCCGTATGTGCCAAAGTTCAGATCAGAGCCGCCCTTGGCGAGACCCTTGATCCGGCCTTTGTGCATCTTGCGGAATTTAGTACGCTTTGGTTGAAGCATATCTTTCCCTCCTTAGCGACGACCGCCACCAGCACCACGAGGTGCAGGGCCGTCCTGGAGTTCCTGTGCTTTACGGTCACGTGCCTGCGGATCGTGCTCCATGATCTCACCTTTGAAGATCCAGACCTTGATCCCGATGATCCCATAGGGGGTCATCGCTTCGGCATGTGCGTAATCGATGTCGGCACGCAGGGTGTGCAGAGGCACGCGGCCTTCGCGGTACCACTCGGTCCGTGCGATTTCGGCGCCGCCCAGACGACCAGCGACGTTCACCCGGATACCCAGGGCGCCCATGCGCATGGCGTTCTGAACCGACCGCTTCATCGCGCGGCGGAACGAGACACGACGCTCCAGCTGCTGAGCGATGGACTCGGCAACCAGCTGCGCGTCAAGCTCGGGCTTGCGCACTTCGACGATGTTCAGGTGCAGTTCGCTGTCGGTCATACGAGCAAGCTTTTTGCGCAGAACTTCGATGTCTGCACCTTTCTTGCCGATGATGACACCGGGACGTGCAGTGTGGATCGTAACGCGGCACTTTTTGTGCGGACGTTCGATGATCACACGGGCAACACCGGCCTGCTTGCACTCTTTGTTGATGAACTCACGGATCTTGAGGTCTTCCAGCAGAAGATCACCGTAGTCCTTGGTGTCGGCGTACCAGCGGCTGTCCCAGGTGCGGTTGACCTGCAGGCGCATGCCGATCGGATTTACTTTATGACCCATTAGGCTTGCTCCTCAACTTGACGCACCTTGATGGTGATCTCCGAGAACGGCTTCATGATCTTGCCGAAACGGCCACGGGCACGCGGACGACCACGCTTCATGACCAGGTTCTTGCCAACCCATGCTTCGGCGACGATCAGCTCGTCAACGTCCAGGTTGTGGTTGTTTTCGGCATTCGCGATTGCGGACTGCAGGCACTTCTTGACGTCCTGCGCGACACGCTTGTTCGAGAAAGTCAGGTCGGTCAGAGCCTTTTCGACTTTCTTGCCGCGGATCATTTGCGCAACCAGGTTCAGTTTCTGCGGGCTGGTGCGAAGCATGCGGGTTTTCGCCATTGCTTCGTTTTCAGCCACGCGGCGGGGGTTCTTTTCCTTGCCCATGACTTACTTCCGCTTCGCTTTTTTGTCTGCGGCGTGGCCATAATAGGTCCGGGTCGGCGAGTATTCACCGAACTTCTGACCGATCATGTCTTCCGAGACGTTGACGGGAATGTGCTTCTGGCCGTTGTACACACCAAAGGTCAGACCCACGAACTGGGGCAGAATGGTGGAACGACGCGACCAGATTTTGATGACTTCGTTGCGGCCCGACTCGCGCGCTGCTTCGGCTTTTTTCAGCACGTAAGCATCGACGAAAGGACCCTTCCAAACAGAGCGAGACATGGATTAACGTCCCTTCTTCTTGGCGTGCCGCGAGCGGATGATCAGCTTCTGGGACGCTTTGTTCTTGTTGCGGGTACGCTTACCCTTGGTGTCCTTACCCCACGGTGTAACCGGTGTACGGCCACCCGAGGTCCGACCTTCACCACCACCGTGCGGGTGATCGATCGGGTTCATTGCAACACCACGAACCGACGGACGAACGCCCTTGTGGCGCATACGACCGGCTTTACCGAGGTTCTGGTTGGAGTTGTCGGGGTTGGACACGGCACCAACGGTGGCCATGCATTCCTGACGGACCATGCGCAGCTCGCCCGAGCTCAGACGGATCTGAGCGTAGCCGCCATCGCGACCAACGAACTGAGCGTAAGTACCGGCCGCACGTGCGATCTGACCGCCTTTACCAGGTTTCATCTCGATGTTGTGGACGATGGTACCGATGGGCATACCCGAGAACGGCATTGCATTGCCCGGCTTGATGTCGGCCTTTGCCGACGCGATGACCTTGTCACCAACAGCCAGACGCTGCGGAGCCAGGATATATGCCTGCTCGCCGTCTTCGTATTTTACCAGTGCGATGAATGCGGTCCGGTTCGGGTCATATTCGATCCGCTCGACGGTTGCCGCGACATCAAATTTGTTCCGTTTGAAGTCAACGATCCGGTAGAGACGCTTTGCGCCACCGCCGCGGCGGCGTGAAGTGATCCGTCCGGTGTTGTTCCGGCCGCCCGATTTGGTCAAACCCTCAGTGAGAGACTTGACCGGACGTCCTTTCCAAAGCTCCGAACGGTCGATCAGCACCAGCCCGCGCTGGCCCGGCGTCGTCGGCTTGTACGACTTGAGTGCCATGCTTTCTGTCTTCCGTTTAGCAAGTGCAGGGGGTTTCCCCGCTATGTGATAGGCCCCCGTAGGTGCCAAGGGTATAGGGCCCCGAAGGTCCCCGGTTACAAATATCAGAGGCCCCGGAACGAATCCGAGGCCGCAAGATTGGGAGCGTGTAACAGATCAATTGCACACCGTCCACAGCAAAGGCGCACTTTTCTAAGCAGCGGAGCCGATTGCCCGAAACAAGGCGCTAGTCCAACCAATGTTCAGGTTTTCGTTCAAGCAACCAAGGCGCCGTGTTTCGGAGGGCCCGAACAAACCGCGCATTGAAATCTTCGGCAATTTCTTTTCCGGCGTCTCGCCCAATCGTTGTGCCTTGCTGCGAGTCCCTGCTCATGACCTCGTCAAGCCGACTAGGATCCACTTCCAGTTCCCCGACTTCCTGCGCGATCCTCTCGGCTTGCCGCAGCGGATCAGCAACCAGTGCCCCATAGCTTATCACACTTATCTTCAGACCACGCGCTTTTGCCAGACGCATGGACTCAACCATGTCACTTAACCGCCGGGCCAAACCTACAGGTCGCCCGCCCCACAGCCTGTGCCTGGACCTGGCCCAGGAAACGGGATCTCGTACCAGGAATAAGCATACCGATTCCGGATGGTGACTGCACAGGTCTTCACAGAATGGCGTCACGTTTGACCGCAGCTTTATGCCCATGCTTTTCTGCCCTGCCAAGCGGGTTTTATCCGCGATATCTGCAAGAGCGACCCGAGTCAGCATTCGGAAATCCGCAGGCTGATGATGCAATTTCGGGTTGCCCGCGAGATTGGTTAGAGCGTCCGGTTCAGACCAGGTCAAAAGACCAGCCGCATCACATATCTTGGCAAACAGCGTCGATCCGCAGCGACCAATCGAAAATATGAAAACCGGTCGCGCCGTCAACGGCCGTTGCCAGGATCCGAGATTGCCAAACTTAACCGCGTACCCGTCAGTCGCATTTTGTCGAATGCCCTGATAGTAAAAGCTGTAGCCGGACAGCGAAGCTTCATCCTTTACACGACACCAAAACACCTCGGAGTTTTCTGCGTCGATATGGTGGATATGCAGGTTCGCGAAAGCCTCAGGGCTGAGTGTCACGGGTCCTTCGTCTGCCAGCCGAAGAACATGGCGCGAAGACACAGCTGTTTTCGACTTTCGCGTACCAACGACCCGATACTTCTGGGCCGGGATAGGCGCTGCGTTGTCGGCCTGCTTTACCGTCTGAGAATCTCTGGTCATTCTGCGCGTTTTGTTTTCATTGTTGTCACTCGGGTCTTTCAGGCTGTGGCGCAAAGTACTTCTCTGTGAACTCTATAAAAGTCTCACGATAAAACCGCAGAATATCCTGCGAAACGGGCTGGTTCTCGGAAAAAAAACTCCATACTGTGGTAAACGCCCGGCCTCGTGTCGAAAACCACGTCCACGCCCGCGTTGCGCAGCGCTTCGACCATTGCTGAGGTCTGGGCATGGACCAGATCGCATTCGCCAACAAAGGTGAAGGTTGGCGGCAGGCCGGACCAATCTTTCGTGCGGATTGGGGCCTCATAGGCCGTTACATCGGCACCGCCCCGTCGCCCTGCCCCCAAAAGCCGGTCCCATCCAAACCGGTTCAACGATGGCGGCCAACTCTGATCGGCCGGTGCGACTGGCGTCCAGTTGGCCTCGTCGTCATCGATCATCGGGCAGATCGGGAACTGGAACGCGACATTGACCTCACCGCGGTCACGCGCGCGCAGTGCGGTGGACAGGACCAGCCCACCTCCGGCGCTTTCGCCGCCGAGAATGATCTGGTCGGGCCGTCCGCCGATCTCGTGGGCATTGCGGGCCGCCCACACCAACGCGTCATAACAATCGTCATGCGCCGCCGGGTAGGGCATATCCTTTGCCAGCCGATAGTCGGGAACCACAAATACGGCGTCCGTCGCTTTCAGCAGATTGGCGATCGGTTTGAGCGACGAGCTTTCCGGCGTCCCGATCAGGTATCCGCCGCCATGTAGATGCACGACAACAGGCAGGGGTTCCTTCTGCGCTTTAGGCGAGATCACAAGGGTCCGGACCGAGCCCGAGCCGTCGCTGCGCGGAATCTGAATCTCGCGGCATTGATACGTCTCCGGAAGCGGTGCTATCGGGTGTTTCGACAGGGCATCCAGCAGCCTGACCGCCCACAGTTTTGCGGGCCAGTTGCGCAACAACTTAACAGCAAAGGGTACATTCTTTGGATCGACTTTCATGTCCACTCCCCGACGTTTCACCGCGGCGTTCCCAGGGCCACATGTGCTTTATTACGCCGTTCCGCTTGCGCTCCACCCATTATCCATAAAGCGCACGGGCTTCGGCGAAAGACAAAAGACGGCGGCTTTTCTCGTCCCACAGGTGCAAGCGGGCGTTGGCAAAGCTCTCGCGGATGGTCATTCGGTTGCTGTTTGCCAATTCGTCATGGTCCCGCAGCACTTCGGTCAGGCGGTAGAACGGAATTCGGCTGTACAGATGATGGACGTGATGGATGCCAATATTGGCACTAAACCATTGCAGAACGGATGGCAGGATATAATGCGAACTGCCGTGCAGGGCGACCTCGTGCAGTCGCCAGTCCTTATCGGGATCCCACTGCGTCTCTTCAAACTGATGCTGAACGTAAAACAGCCAGACACCCGCTGTTGCGGCCAGCAAGGTCGAGGGCAGGAAAATCAGCAACAACGGCATCAGCCCGCCAAAGTGGTAGATGGCCAGCAATGCCAGCAGGATGGCCAGATTGGTGGCCATCGCGCTGATCCAGAATTTCATGTGCCCCGTCAAACCAAGCGGCAGGCGATTCTGGAGCAGAAACAGATAGCCCGGCCCAAAGCCAAACAAGGTGATCGGGTGACGATACACACGATACCAAAGCCGGTTTAAGGGGCTCAGCGCCTGATACTCGGCCACGGTCAGGGTGTGGATATCGCCCATCCCGCGCTTGTCCAGATTGCCCGAGCTGTTGTGATGCGTGGAATGCGTGCGGCGCCAGACGTCATAAGGGGTCAGGGTCAGCACTCCGATAATCCGCCCGACCCAGTCACTGACCGTCCGGTTGCTGAAGAACGCCCCGTGCCCGCAATCATGCTGGATCGCAAACAGGCGCAGCAAAAAGGCCGCATTGAGGACCGAGATTGCAAAAGCCAGCCAATAGCTGACCGACAGAAGCGCCCAGGACAAAGCCCATAGCGCAAAAAATGGAACTATGCTGACGCCAAGCTCGAATGCGCTGCGCATCTGGTTCGGCTCACGGTATTTGGCCAGCGTCGTCACCCAATCCCGCGCTGCGGCCATTTCCGGTTTTCCCGGGGTCGAATCTATGGGTCGAGTCATACGCCTGCCATTTTATTACGTTTGCAACCGGATAGAGGAACACTCCGGCATCGCAAGCGGTTTATGGAATTGCCGCGACGTCGCGAGATCAATTTCCAGTGTCACCGCCATACGAAAAAACCCCCGCTCTCGCGGGGGTTCTGTTCTTTTCCAAAGACGTTCCGATCAGAGACCGGTGGATACGTCGATGGTGTTGCCCTCTTCCAGGGTCACATATGCTTTTTTGACGTCTTTCCGACGGCCCAGCTGGCCGCGGAACCGCTTGACCTTGCCTTTGGTCACGGTGGTGTTCACCGCTTTGACCTTCACACCAAACAGCGCCTCAACGGCCTCTTTGATCTGCGGCTTGTTGCTGTCGATCGCCACTTCAAAGACAACCGCGCCGTTTTCGGACGCCATGGTCGACTTTTCGGTGATGATCGGCTTGCGGATCACGTCGTAGTGTTCTGCCTTCGCGCTCATTTCAGACGAGCCTCCAGTGCTTCGACAGCCGCTTTGGTGAGCACCAGAGTGTCACGCTTGAGGATGTCATAAACGTTTGCACCCATCGACGGCAGGATATCCAGACCTTCGATGTTGCGCGACGCCTTCAGGAACCCTTCGTTCACGGTCGCGCCGTCGATGACCAGAGCGCGTTTCCAGCCCAGGTTTGCAACCTGTTTGGCCAGAGCGGCGGTCTTGCCTTCGGCTTCGGCGTTCTCGATCACAACCAGTTCACCTGCCTTGGCTTTGGCCGACAGAGCGTGGCGCAGGCCAAGCTTGCGGAACTTCTTCGGCAGGTCGTGGCCGTGCGAACGCGGGGTCGGACCCTTGTAGATACCACCCTTGCGGAAGATCGGCGCGTTACGGTCACCATGGCGTGCGCCACCGGTGCCCTTCTGGCGATAGATCTTCTTGGTCGAGTAGCTGGTTTCCGAGCGGGTCTTTACCTTGTGGGTGCCGGCCTGCGCGTTGTTGCGCTGCCAACGGACCACACGGTGCAGGATGTCCGCACGAGGCTCGAGACCGAACAGATCGGCGTTCAGCTCGATGTCGCCGGCTTTGCCGCCGTCCAGTTTGATTACATCAAGTTTCATGCTTCACCACCTTCCGCGGGAGCTTCTTCCGCAGGTGCTTCGGTTGCAGCCGATTTCACAGCAGCCGGGAAAGGCAGGCCTTCCGGTGCTTTCTTCTTCACGGCGTCCTTGACGGTGACCCAGCCCGATTTCGGTCCGGGAACGGCGCCTTTGATGAAGACCAGACCACGGTCGGCGTCGGTTTTGACAACCTCCAGGTTCTGGGTGGTGACACGGGCAGCACCCATGTGACCGGCCATCTTCTTGCCTTTGAAAACCTTGCCCGGGTCCTGACACTGACCGGTCGAACCGTGCGAACGGTGGCTGATCGAAACACCGTGCGAGGCGCGCAGACCACCGAAGTTGTGGCGCTTCATCGCACCGGCAAAGCCTTTACCGATCGAGGTGCCCGACACGTCAACTTTCTGACCTTCCAGGAAGTGTTCTGCCGAAATCTCGGCGCCCACTTCGATCAGGCCATCTTCGGAGACGCGGAACTCGGCCAGCTTACGCTTGGGCTCAACCTTTGCAGCGGCGTAGTGACCGCGCATGGCTTTCGAGGTGCGTTTTGCCTTGGCAGCACCGGCGCCCAGCTGAACGGCGGTGTAGCCGTCTTTGTCAGCGGTACGCTGTGCAACGACCTGCAGGTTGTCCAGGTGAAGAACGGTCACAGGGATCTGTTTGCCGTCTTCCATGAACAGGCGGGTCATGCCAACTTTTTTTGCGATAATACCAGAGCGCATAATCTATACCCTCCGATCTTACGACTGCAGTTTGATCTCGACGTCCACACCAGCAGCGAGGTCGAGCTTCATCAGCGCGTCAACGGTCTGGGGGGTCGGATCAACGATGTCGAGCAGACGCTTGTGCGTGCGGATCTCGAACTGGTCGCGGGATTTCTTGTCAACGTGAGGGCCACGGAGAACCGTGAACTTCTCAATCTTGTTCGGCAGCGGGATCGGGCCGCGCACGTTCGCGCCGGTCCGCTTGGCAGTGTTGACGATCTCTTGCGTGCTGGCATCCAGAACGCGATAGTCAAATGCCTTCAGCCGAATACGGATGTTTTGGCTTTGCATAGATACAGCCTTTTATCAGGCGTTGGGGTTGAGAGGAGGACAAGCGCGCATCGCCAACCCTCTTCGAACCCAAAAGGCGGGAATCACCCCGCCTTGACGTTCTTATCGAGAACTCGCGCGTATTAGTGGGGTTGGTGGGGTTTGGCAAGGGGGAAATGGCTGTCCTTGACAAACCGATGGTCACCAAAACAGCGCGCCTCAGATGTAGCCAGGCTTTTGCAGTCTTTCATAAAGACCAGCGGCCAAGTTCATGTCCCAACCATCTGAGGGTACCGTCCGCCACTCGTTGTCTTCTGACCAAACCCCGTTCCGGTACTGGACAAATAGAATTCTGAGGAAGTCTGGCTCAAACGAGCACGTTTTTCCTTTCAGTGTTTCCAATGTCTGTACAGGCAAATTTTCGAGTGCAGCGGCGATACTTTCATCATCTGCAGCTTCATATTCTGACAGTCTCCAGCAATGCTCATACACTAACCAAGGCCCGAACGAGTCTGTCCAAGCCCAGCCGCGTCGTGCCCTTTCCATGTAGCCGCAAGCACAGAAGGCCTCGCATATTCTTGTCGTTGAGTTGTTTTTGGGCACTACGGGCACGTAATGGTCAGCAAACTCGTCTGCGTAGTGCGAATGACAAGCGAAAGCCTCAAGCAGTTCGTCAAGATCATCACGTCGATAGTCTGTTGGCAGCTCGATGCTTTGACCGGCTTCCCAAGTAAGCAAGCCGTAGATTCCCTCATTGCGCATTAACCCCGCCCGGGTCAAAGCGCTAAACCCCTTTTCAAAGTTGGACTGCCCACCGGCGTGCAAAAGCGTTGGTGCTGGTGACATGTGCTGCGAGCGCCAAGACATCTCATGAGCAGGCCAAGGAAGAATGGATAATGCCAAAGACCGCTCGTTGGAACTAAGCTCTCGATTCATTTGGGAAATACCGTTCTTTGCAATTGTGTTTGTGAGACCAGTTACCAATCTGACTGCGAGATTGTCCATCGGTAGAAACATGATGGAAACCTTTCGACCAAAAAGGCCGCCCCTTGTGGGAGCGGCCTTCTTTAGTTCGACGGTGTGGGCTCTCATTGCTCATTCAGAGCAACTGCCGCCCACCGCTTTCCAAAATTATTCAATAATTTTGGAAACAACACCCGCACCAACGGTGCGGCCACCTTCGCGGATGGCGAAGCGCAGACCGTTTTCCATCGCGATCG
>NZ_JBQFTC010000010.1:0-101970 GCF_056538425.1 Ruegeria sp. BG5
GGTTTTCGATTGTCTTCAGCCAGTCTATGACTTTCTTCCTGCCCGCCGTGCTGCGAACGGCCTGGCGCGGGGTCTTGCCATCCAGGGCAGGAATCGGCTGGTCAAGCGTATCGCGGTAATGCTGTTCGAGATATTCGTGGGCCATCTGACGGGCAAGGGCACGGGGGATGTCCTCTTCTTCTGCCACTCCGTTACTCGTGCTGTCATCCGCCATCATCTGTTCGGCGGTCTGGATTGATGTCAGCGGAGATTTCACCAGGTCGCCCAGGAGGTCCCGGACCAGGGCTTCGCCGCGTTCAGCGCGCGCTGTAGAGCTCACAGAAAGTGTGAGTGTCCGACCTTTCAGATCTAGGGACCCAAGCACGGAGGCCCCTGACATTGATTTGTCCAACACGAGGCCGGTGCCGTGCTTGGTGCCGGACGGGGTGTCGAGGTCAAGCCAGGTCCAATCCTTCTGGCCTGAGATCACGAGTTCTGCGGACTGTGTTAGCTTTTCAGATACCTGGCTTTGCGTCACTTTGCTGGCGAGGGGGAAGCGCATGTCGTGAAAGAGCAGGTTGTCGCCATCGCTGTTGCTGATTTGTGGTGGTTCCGGATCCAGTAGGTTCGGCAGATGTGCGAAGAGCCAGGCATTGGTGAAGAGGGGTGCGGAACGGTGTAGCTGATCCTGTGTCAGCCTCAGTTCAACGTCGGGGTTCAATTTCAACACGGAGCGGAGCCCGTCTTCAAAAAACGCGACGGTGTCGGGGTCGAATGGGAGCAGCGCCCCCGAGATCACGTTATAATCCCCCTGTGCGACAACCCGAGCTGCGATGCGATCCCATCGCTGCAGCATCTGCGTCGCGCTGTGTTCCCGGACGGTAACCGGCTCTGCGTCCGAAAGCATGTTGCGCAAGACCATGGATCTGCCGGGGTCTACCTCGCTCACCTCATAAAGGCTGACCGACGCGTCCCGCAATCCTTTGATATAGGCGCGGGTCTGCGCACTCTCCTTGGAACCGCTCCCTTTCAGATAAGCATCCGCAGCGTTTTCGGCGTCCGCTCCGAATGTCCTGCCCAGCAAATCTTCCAGGCCACCACCCCACAGGACCATCGGCCAATCCTCGCCCAGCAAGTCGCCCAGATCCTCGAACTCAAGATCGAAGGCCTCGAGCGCTGGCAGAAAATGCTCGTCCAACACATCAGCGAGCCGCTCATGCCAAATCTCGTCACGGGTGATAAACCCGATGAGCCCACCAAGATCGTTCCCCGTTGTCATCTTCAGCTTCTCCCTGTTTGCCGGACAGGGGCGATTTAGCGCAGATTGCAACCGCCAGCCAGCCCACACGCGTATGCAGACCTGCGTTACATGGAGGGACTTGTCATGGCGAATGCTATGTCTTTGGCTCCCGCCCAAAAAGCTCTGTGAAAAGCTTTTCGGAGCGGCGCAGGCCTTCATCGGTCAGTACCACCGATTTTGCCTTTCCAACCGGGTCCAGGATCAATCCGTTACGGTGCAGGCGATCAAGCGCTCCCCAGTCAAAGCCTTAGGGCCGTCCTGAACCCAGCGAATTCGGGGATGTTGCGAGCCGCTTCGACGACGGGTGTGAGCCCAACTAGTGGATTCGTCAGGGCGTTTCCGCCGGTATTCTATGATTGCTAAAAGATGGTGGTGCTGATCGCTGTCGTATTAGATTTTCCGCAAATATGCCCAAGAGACGTATCCCTTAAGCTTGCGCGCGCGCTCCAAAGAGACGCGGCACCAACGGGTGCCACCGGTCTGCTCACAGCCGTGAACTCGTAGTGCGGTTCCATTTGGAAGACCAACGATCACATTGAACCCTGTTCCAGGCCCACTGCGCATTTTTAGCATGTCACCGTCTTCGACGCCAAAAACCTCATATGTTCCGAGTGACGCGGCCGCCGCCGGTTTAACGTCCATGACGACCCCCAGGAACAAAGCCATTAGGGGTAAAAAGATTGCATTGCGCATCGCGATGTCCTGCTTATTGCCTCAACGACAATCGTAGCAACTCGGGTCACCAAGAGGAACAACTCCAAGACAGAAATGTAGGTGATACCAAAGCTTCAAACGCTACATTTCTTCCAAATGGTGGGGAACCCTGGCCCAGTTGGGGGCATCTTTCACAAAAACCTTGCTCGTTGGCTTGAAGTTGTTTGGCTCATCCAATGTCCCAGCCGCAATGCTCGTCAATCCGAAGGCTGTCACGCCCCACAGGCCTGATCCGCAGGTGCCACAAAAATGCTTGATGACAGGTCGACCTTCCTTTGAGGTCTTCTCAAAGGTCCGTGGTTTGCCTTTCAGCAGCTGCAGGTCTTCCGACTTTATCATGTACCCGGCATAACCGTCCGTTCCGGTCATCGATAGGCAATCACTGCAAAAACACATGAGTTGCATTACTGCGCTGCCAGTGACCTGGTATCGAACCTCACCGCAAAAACATCCGCCTTCCAAGATTTCAGCCACGTTGCCTTCATCCTTCTATTTCGTTTTGCAAGATATGAGAAAACCGTACCTACTCTGGCCAGTGGTCACAACGGTTCCAGCAGCGGAATGTGGAATGGTGCCAATATGAGCTCCTGTACCTGGATGGGTACGAGGCAAGCATCAGACAGATTGAGTTGTCGAATGTTTTCATCACGGTTCTGAATCCTTGCCAATTGACTGTTCCAGCAAAGTCATTGGACAGACGAGCTTTATTGATCGACAATCGCGTCATGGAGCTGACAGACACCACACCTGTGCACCTGATCCATGTGGACCCTGAGATCAACATGGCGCGGTTCTATGGCATCGAGTTGCAGCCGACGTTGTTTGGGGAGGTTTCAGTGCTTCGTACCTGGGGGCGTATTGGCACGAACGGGCAAGCCATGATGGTGACGTATGATGACGAAGCCCTGGCTAGTGAAGCGCTCCACAATCTCGAAAAGCAAAAGCTCCGTCGAGGGTATGTTCCGGTCGGTGAGTGACTTCGGGCTGCAGTCTGTTTCTGTGGCAAATCCCGAGCCTTTCGGCTCGTGAGCAGGCTCTAGGTTTCAGCCGACGTATCGGCTTCCACCCAGAACACCCCAGAATGATCTCCCTGTCCCAGTAGCCCCTGACCCGTCTCTTGCGAGCCGGGGCAGGGGCTTTGGGTCATGGTCGGTCCATGCCGTGGTGATCTGCCCATTCGGGTGACGGTCCCTTTTGCGCTCACGCAGGATCAGAGATCCTTTGTCCTTTCCTTGTGGGTCAGGCGGGATTTGGACAAGCCAAACGCTACCTTCCGTAAGGGGGAAGGCGCGGCCTCCCCCCTCGGACAAGACAAATAGACAATACCGTGTCCTCGCGCGCCTGCGCTGCGGGCCGCACCACTCTTGTCGATTGGTCCTGTCTCGCCCCTCTCCGCGTTCGCCACGGGGCAGGTTTTAGAGACGACGCCCTTTCAGGGCTCGGCTCAAAACCAGCACCAAAGGGGATCAACCCCAGAGGTCGCACCACAAAAGGAGAGACGGTTTTGGACATTGAAAAGACAAAAGACATCGACACTGACACCAGCCTGCAGGCGGCAGAGATTGCGACCCAGAATGACCTATTTCGGAAAGCGCTGATCGATCCGACTGCGGCAATCGAGATGCATTCTAAGGGAATTCAGGGTCAGGTATTTGTCACGCCCGGCGTGTCAGGTGAAGGGATGGAGTTCCAGACTGCAGCTTTGGCAGCGGTGGCGTCGGATGACCAGTTTGACGAGGGCAATGACCCCTATGGCGATCACACCTTTGGGGCGGTGACAGTCCGTGACCAGAAGCTGTTCTGGAAGATCGATCTTTACGACACGGACTACACGTATGGGTCCGACCGGCCGTTTGACACGTCAGTGACGCGCCGCGTTCTGACCATCATGTGCCCCAGCGAATACTGATCTCAATCCCAAACCGGAAAGGAGGTGAACACCATGAGCAATGAAATCTTGCAGCAACGTATCGCAGAAGCGTGGGCGCTAATCAGGAAGGGCGACAATTTCCACATCGCGCGCCGCTTCCTGATCCAACACGCAGCCATCTAAACGGCTCCGCTCTACCCCGGAAGGGGTAGGGCACCCTTAACACGATCTCAAACACTCAAACAAGGATTTGCCCCATGAGCAAAGTCGAAACATTCACCGCACCGGAAACCATCGAAACCGTATCCCTGTCCGATCTCTACCTGTCTGACATCAACCCACGACAGGAGGTTGGTGAGGAAGGTATTGCACTTCTGGCCGACAGTTTGGTTATGTGTGGCTTGATCCAGAACCTCAGCGGGTTGCGCGATACCGATGGCAAAGTCGCAATCGTTGCCGGTGGTCGCCGCCTACGGGCTCTGAACATCGCCGTGACTGAGCGCGCTGATCTGGCACAGGTTCCCGTTAAGGTCACGGACAATCCCTTCGTGGCTGAGCAATGGGCCAATGCGGAGAACACCGCCCGTGAAGAACTGGACCCTGTGGACGAGGTCCGTGCTTATGGCAAAATGGCCGAGAAATCTCTGTCTATTGCCAAGATCAGCAATGCGTTTGGCGTGACCGAATCCCATGTGCGCCGCCGCCTCGCGCTTGCCAGTCTGCCCGCCGCCGTTCTGGATGCGCTCAAAGCCGGTGAGATCAGCATGGGGCTGGCCAAGGCCATGACCGTCAGCACCGAAGAAGAGAAAATTCTGGAGGTTCTGGAACGGGCCAAAGAATGTCGGTGGTTCAGTGAGCATGATGTCAAACAGGCACTGACGTCGGAGGCTGTTAGCAGCACTAGCCGCAAGGCCGTATTTGTCGGGCAGAAGGCTTATGTTGAGGCGGGCGGCACCGTCACCGCTGATCTGTTTGCCGATGAAACCCTATTCAATGAAGGCGCGTTACTGGATCGTCTGTTTGCCGAGAAACTGGCGGTAGAAGCGGAAAAACTGCGCGACGCGGAAGGCTGGGACTGGGTGGACACCCATGAGGAAAGCTACATTCCCTATGGGTTCTCGGGTACGAAAGACATGCACCGTTTGGACATGGTGAGCCGGGACTTCACCGAAGGACAGGCCGAACGGTATGACGAACTTGCCGAACTCTATGAGGGTGAGGCTCTGGACGCGGATGGTGAAAAGGAGCTGGCCGCGCTTGAGGACTATACGGCGCCGTTCTATTCTGACGCGCAGCGCAAGCTGTCCGGCGTGTTTGTCTATGTCACCAACAATGGCGAGATCAAAACATCCCCGGCCTATGTCGCGGCGGAACATGTTCAGGCTGCCATTGAGGCTGGTGTTCTGGCCCCGGTCAAAGAACCGGAGATCAAGGAAGAACCAAAACCAGTTTATTCGCAGAAGTTCATCGACGACATGGTGGCGATCCGGCTGGCAGCGGTTCAAACGGCCCTGCTGGACAAGCCTGATTATGTGTTGAGCCTGTTTGCTTTCTTTGCCACCCCGGCCTCCGGTCTGAGCAGCAATCTGTTTGGGTTTGGCTATGGTGGTGCCGAGCGGAACACACCCGAGATCGATGACCAGTTCATCCTCGACCCGCGTCTTGGCGGAGAACGGGATGAAGCGGCACAGGCAGCCTATGACCAGTTCCACGAGATTGCCGCACAAGGCAGCGTGGAAGCGTTCAAAGCGTTTCGCGATCTGGGCAAGAAGACCCGCAATGGTGAGATCACGGGTTTTCTGGCCCGGCGGTTTCTGACCCAACGCCCGGAGTTCATGGCGGAGATCGAGGCTGAGATCGAGGCTGACATGCGCGCGATCTGGACCCCTTCGGCTGAAAACTGCTTCAAGCGTCTGAAAGGCTGGCAGCTGGATGATCTCTACAAAGACCTGCTGGACCTGCACATCGACGCCGACATGTTCAAAGCCTTCGCGAAATCCAAAAAGGGTGCCAAGAACGAGGCGCTGCACAAGCTCTTCAATGATCCAGAGCATCAAAAGGCACTGGGCGTGACCGAGGCACAGAAAGCCCGGATCGATGCATGGGTGCCGGATTGCTTCTGAAACTGGCAGGGCAGGGCGCAACGCGCCCTGCTTTTCAGCAATGATTTTTGATTTTAGTTCAATGGTATAGGTTGTTTTGACTTGAAAGGTTGTAGCCTGTAGGCTACATATAGGTATGATAGAAATTCGTAAGACGGACCTGTTCGACAAGTGGCTCAAGGGCCTGAAGGACCAAAGGGCGAGAGCCAGGATCTTGGTTCGCATCACGCGGTTGAGCCTGGGCAATCCCGGTGATGTGAAACCGGTTGGTGAAGGTGTGAGTGAACTGCGTATCTCCGAAGGGAAGGGGTATCGCGTTTACTATGTGTCGCGCGGTGACGTTTTGATCGTTTTGCTGTGCGGGGGAGACAAGTCATCCCAGCAAGCCGACATCAAAACCGCCAAGGCGATGGCAAGAGAGTTGGAGTGAAAAACATGGGTGTCAAAACAACGAAGTTTGAAGCGGCTGACTATCTGGACAGCCCGGAAGCCATTCAAGCCTATCTTGAAGCGGCTTTTGAAACCAGCGACACGGCGCTGATCGCGTCGGCACTTGGCGATGTTGCCAAGGCCAAAGGTATGTCGAGTGTGGCCGACAAATCTGGTCTGTCTCGGGAAAGCCTCTACCGCGCACTTAGCGAAAATGGCAATCCCGAGTTTGGCACGGTGCTGAAAGTGCTGAGCGCTGTGGGTGTGACGCTCACCCCGAAAATGCACGTGAATTAACCCACTTTAAAGGCTATCCACCATGTCCACCGATGCAGCTCCGTCTACGGTTGAAAAAGCCGCCCGCCGCGTCTGGAAATCCGCGCAGATGTTCGTCGGGTTTCATACAGACCAGAAGGGCAAGCCGCGCACACAGCCGAAGCTCTGGCCGCCAAAAAACGGGAGCGCGTCGATCCATGGTGATCCCAGCGCGCAGGAGGCCATCGTGGTCGTCAAAGCCGCTGATCCGGACGAGGTACAGGACGTGCAGATCAAGCTGCACCCAAACCGCATTGTTGTGCGCCGCGATGCAGATGCCTGGTGGCAGGGTGTCGCTGTAGATGAGCATACCGTGACGGTCCGAATGGCCGACAACACGATCATCGAAATCCGCCATGACGGATCGGTGAAGCGGCGCTCGGCAGAGGACGAAACCCATGTTGAAGCAGATGGCAGCATCTTCAAGTTCACGGAATTTGCCGAGGCGCATATGACGGGTGACGGGGTGGAAATGACCCGCCGCACAGAGGATCGCATTGCCACGATCACAGCTGACGGTGTTGTCGATCGCGCGCGCAAGCGTTAGCCTGTAAAGAATACCTCCAGATTTTCCTTTGGTTAAACTCGTGGCCCGCTTCGGTGGGCCTTTTTCTTGGCGTACTCATCACTGTATCTGCCCGTGCGCCGGTCTCGCCCCGCGACAGCGCTTGAGAGAGTTCTTGCGGATTACCGGGGCGTCCTACCGAACCCGCCAATCCAAATTGAGTCCGGCTGTTTACCTGATCCGCACAAGCACGGACCAGGGCCGGACCGTCCGGTCTTTGGCCTCCGCCAGTTGGATAGGGCGGTTTGCACCGTCCGTCATTCTTCATCCTTTGCGACGACGGTCATACCGACCCAGAAGGGCAACCCCCAACTTAGAACTGAGCGCCGCGCCTGTGTCGGATCGAGGTGATGTTGCCGCCATCAAAGACATCGTTTTGTTCAGATGTTCCGCGCGCAGCGATCCCAGAAAGCCTTGCCTTTCACCAGGTCTGACAGTTTCAAGTACGTTGCCGGAGAAGATCCTCGGCTGCGGTGTTTCTGAAGGGATGAACATAAGCGGGCAGTCGGGGAAGACGCGCGGCGCCCGGGCCGGGCGCCGCGCTTCAACAAGGAATGTCCCCTGCGCCTGCGGCGCATTCCGCGCGGATCAAATTCCCTGCTGACATCCCCTTGATGCCCGCTTTTCCCTTGTTCATCGAAACACGCCATAGCGAGGATCAAACAATGGCAACTCAAACTCTGAAACTGAGCGTCAAGACCGGTGAAAAAGAAGGCAAGACATTCTGGGATCGATGCGGGGTGCTCTTCGTCAATACCGATGAGACCGGCACCATCACCTCGATCCAGGTCAAGCACAGCATGTTCCCTGGCGTTGAGATGGTGGCCTTCCCGAAGCGCACCGATGACGATCCCGTCACCGAATGACGGGAGGGCAGGGCGGCGCAAGCCGCCCTTTCTTCTGCTCCGGCCGCAGGCCGGACCACATATGCGCCACAGGTGGCGCGCGGTCCTAAGACCGGGCAGGGGTGCCGACCTGCCCCAATGCGGCAGCAGACAACCCTGCCACACCCGCCGCGAAAGCGGCGGGACATTGAGCGCGCTGAGGCGCGCGGAAAATGCCATACTGACCTTGAACGTGCCGGTATGTGACGGGCGCTGTTCGGGCAGCTCCCGCTTTGCGTGATTGCCCTGCGCCGGTCCACCGGCACCCACGCCTGCTGGCTGGAAAAGGGGCAGGACCCTTTTCCCGGCGTGGAGATTGCCTCCAAGAGCAAAACTGTTCCGGGGGCAATTTGAGAAAATACGGATTTCTAAAATCACCCCCGGTTTCCTCTTGGAGAGTATGACAGGATAAGGTAGTTGTGTTACAAGTCATAAAAACAACCAGAGGTATACATTGAGCAAGCCCGGCGACACCACTGTCTTTTCCGTTCGATTGCCGTCAGATGCGTTGGTGCGTTTGGAGGAGGCCGTGCAGTCGCTTGGGGCCAAGAGCCGCAACCAGATCATCCAACGACTGATCTATCGTCTGATCGGGTATCTCGATCCTGACCCGGCCGTTGTCGATCTCTGGCAGACGCACTTGCGGCAGGTTCAGGGTGGATACACCAACCTCAATCAGCTCGCAAAATCGGCCAAACGCGGTTCGGTGATCTGGACCGATGACGACCGGCGCGATGTCGAAAACCTCCATCGTGCGATCATCCAGCACCGGCAAGACCTGAAGGCGCTGATCACCGCGGCCCGCCGAAACCGAGAGCCAGACTCCGCCATTCGCCGAATCTTGCGCGACGATGAGAGGACATCTGAAGCATGAACGTCGCGGCTCACAATTTGACGGCAGGGGACTTTCTGGAGCTAGCCTTCCGGGAAGCGCAGAAGGGTATCGATCGGTCCAAGCAGATCAGCCAGCAGCTGCAAACCGCCAAGCGCATGAAGTTCATGATCTCGCGGGCCTCATCCATCAAGGCGCGGCTTGGTGCTGTGGTTGGAAAGCCCGAGGCGGTTGTGAAACACGTCCGCAAAGGTGGGGTGAAAAAAGCGCATGAGCTGCGCCGCCAGATCAATTACCTGACCGTCAGGGCAGAGGGCGTGTTGGACATCCGCGACAATGGTGTGACCCCGCTCGATGCCGATCAGGTGAGTGATCTGATCGAGACCTGGGCCGAGGATTTCAACGGGAAAACCAACTATGGTTATACCCGTCACATGATCGTTTCTTTTCCCGAAGGCACCTATCCGGATGCCGCGCATGAGGCCGGTTTGGACTTCGCGGATCGCCTGTTTGGGAGCGGTGATTTTGGCGATACCTGGGACTATCTGACCGTGTTCCACAACGACACTGACAACCCCCATGTCCACATCGTTGTGAATAACCGAGGCGTGGAACATGGGCAGTGGTTGGCTATGGGTATGAGCAGCGACATGAACATCGACGTTCAGCGCTCTATCCAGGTTGAGGTTGCCGAAGGATACGGAATTGAGCTGACCGCAACGACCCGCCTTGAGCGCGGTTTGCGGCAGGAAGTTGAGACCGACACGTGGAAGGTTCAGGCCGGACTGTCTGTTGTTGAAAGCACTCCGGAGGTTGAAGTTACGGCCCGCGACATGGCCGGTGATGTGATGACACTCTCCATCGCAAGAATGTCGGATCTGTTTGATGAGCGCGCCAACGCTGTCAAAGACCGGATCGAAGAGTTTGCCATCCAACTCGTTGAAAGTGAGGAACCTATGGTATCGAGAATGGAACATCTGCTGGATCAAGCCCATCATTTTGATGATTACGGCGAGCCAGGAGACCCGTCTTATGTGTCGCCCGAAGTCATGAGCAACTTGCGGCGACACATCGAATTAGGCGGTTCTGAGGAAACAATCGCACCCGAGCTGAAGGCTCAGGTTGTTGCCCATATCAGCGACGTTCGGGACAACGAACAGAGCCATCCGTATCTGTCTGCCCTTGCTGATATTGTCGATGACAAGGCGTTCCAGTCGTCCGCTGATTATGCCCCGGCAGCACGCCGGTACGAGGTCTATATACAGGACACCTTGGGCAAGGGGGCCTATGAGGACTTCCAGACTCAGACCAAAGAATTGCTGCAATCCATCGACAAGATGGAAGGGCTGGCCCGTGAGGTTGACGACCCTCATCTGCGTGTCGCTATGGATATTCAAATTGGCGAGTTGAAGGGCGACGTTGCGGACCTGCGCACCAACGATCCGGACCTTCAAGCCTTCATCATCGAGGACCGCCGCTATTCAACGATGATGGGAATGGGCACTGCCGAAATGGATGTCTTGGATTATTCAGAGGCCGGCAAGTGGGCAGCGATCCGCAAAGAAGTCACCGACACGGCCAGCAGCTACGGCCTCGATGGCGAGGCGTTCGTTGCCCGCTTTGGCGATCATCAGAACGTCACCCTGGGTACAACAATGGGATGGCGCAGCGACGACATTTCGACCGCCGCGGCCCACTTCCAGGCGCAAGGATTACCCGACAGCCACGACCGCGCTGAGGCCGTTGTTGACGAGCTGCACCAGCTTGCGTCTTCCAGGATCATCGCAATCTCAGAAGAACTTTCAGACGTTCACGCCCACGCAACGCACCCGCTCTTGCAGGGGCGCGGTGACGATGACGGGCACAGCTTGTAAGGACTTTAACCGGTCTGCCTGATGCGCGCGCCAACGCCCCAGGCAGACCCATCACAGAGTTTTCCATCAACTCGCAAAGGAAAAACTATGGTTTCGCGTACAGACTATCTTTTGAACGAAGTCGAACACTTCGCACCCTATTCCAGATTTGATCAATCCGCCCCGCGTGAAGATCGCGTTTCAGAGCAGATCGACATCATCAGGAAAGAACAGCAGGCGATGGGCTTTGATCGTGCAGCCATCGCCTCAAACAGCTTCGACATCGAGGACCAGGCCAACCGCCGTGTTGACGAACATACTGCGCAACAAGATCTGGTCGAAGAATTCAAAATCGAATTTGAAGCTGCGGAGCGGTCAGGGGAGCCGGTTGATCTGAACGATATGCAGGCTTTGGTTTCTCAGCACATGAGTGATGCTCAGGAATACGATCTGTATCACCCTTACTATTCGTCCCTTGCGGATCTGAGTGGTGACAAGGATTTTCAGGAGTCCGACGACTACCAGTCGCCCGGTGATCGCTATGTTCAGTATATGCAATCCGCTTTGGGGGAGGCCATCTTTGAGAACTACGAGCAGCAGACCAAGGACATCGTGAACTCCATCGAGAACATGGAGGCTCTTGCACGAGAGGTCGAAGATCCACACTTGCGTGCCGCAATGGACGTTCAGATCGGGGAGTTGAAAGGCGATGTTGCCGAACTGCGCCCATATGACACCGACCTGCAGGCATACACTTTGGCTGATGACAGCTACACCACATCCATGAATGCGGCCGAGTTGGACAACCTGGACCCCACGGAAGCCGAAAAATGGCTGGCTGTGCGTGATGACATTGTGGCGACCGCGCACAGCTTCGGTCTCGACGGAAGCAAGTTCCTGGCCCGCTACAACGATCATGACAGCGTTTCAATCGGCACAACGGCGACTTGGAAAGACGCGGACATTTCCACCGCTGCCGCCCATTTCAACAGCCAAGGCGTTCCGGACAGCTACGAGCGCGCGGAGGCCGTTGTTGGTGAGCTGCACCAAGTTTCATCCAGCAAGATTGCCGCCGTGGTGCAAGAGATTGCCCATACCCGCGAACAGGCTACCCACGTCCATGAGTATGATGGACACAGTCTTTAACCACGGAGGACATGATAGATGATTGTTCGCGCCGGTGAATGTGTTGCCGGGAACAGCGAGACCACCGGGTTGGAGTAATGTGGGGTCTGTTCCGATTGGGACGGACTCTTGTCCTTGGACATTCCGGGCATTCGCTGCACCACGTTTGAATAGGCAAGAAGCGGACAAAACAGTCTTTCGCTGGGACTAAAGCAATGTCCGCTCATAGTTTAGTGATCGTGGTGACAGAGTTTATGATCGGCAAGAGACGCGAGCACATAGCAGTTCTCTGACACTCCTTCGTCATCACAGCCCTTCGAAATCCGAACCAGCTCTTTTTCAAGAGCCCGTAGTCGTTTGATCTTTGCTCTTACTTCGGAAAGTTGTGAGACGGCGATGTCCGTTGCGGCTTGGCATGAACGATCCGGGTGGCCTTGAAGCACAATCAATTCGGAGATCGCTTCAATTGAGAAACCAAGATCGCGTGCATGCTTGATGAAACTGAGACGCTCTAGCCCTGCCACATCGTAGCGCCGTTGGTTGCCTTCGGTGCGTTCTGGTGCGGCAAGCAGGCCCATTTCCTCATAGTAGCGGATAGTCGGAACTTTGACCTTCGTGCGCTTGGAAAGCTCCCCGATAGAAAACATGAAAATACCTCTTGAACCTCTAGTAACTAGAGACACTACACTATGGTCACGACAGATACAAAAAGGGCTTCCCAATGTCAGCATGTTGCGGACACAACGCCAAATTCGACGGCGTATCAGACGACTACAAAAGGAGGCTGTGGATTGTCATTGCTCTGAACGCGGTGATGTTCGTCGTCGAGATGACTGCCGGTCACTATGCAAAGTCTCAGGCACTTCAGGCCGACGCTCTAGACTTCCTTGGGGATGCTTTGACCTACGGTATCTCGCTGGCAGTGATCGGGGCTTCAATCCGTGCACGCACCAATGCCGCTCTGGCGAAAGGGGTGAGCTTGCTGCTGATGGGTCTTTGGGTGTTTGGATCGACCGTGTACCGGGTGTTCTATGTCGGAGTGCCGGAGGCCGAGATCATGGGCATCGTTGGCTTTTTCGCTCTTATGACCAATCTCGCAAGTGTTCTCTTGCTCGTCCGTTACAAGGACGGCGATGCAAATGTGCGCTCTGTCTGGCTATGTTCGCGTAATGACGCCATTGGCAATGTGGCCGTTATGTTTGCAGCTTTAGGCGTCTGGGGCACAGCTAGCGGTTGGCCTGACCTGATTGTTGCGGCGGTCATGGCAACGTTGTTTCTTTCCTCTGCTTTCCAGATCGTGCGCCAAGCGCTCGCCGAGCGTCGGGAAGTTGGCGAACATGAGCATGTTTGACGTGGATTATGACCTTTGATCTCGAATGATACGAAATCGGCTCAATTTAGTTGGAAATACCAAGGACTCTCGCCATGAACCTGAAACGCCGCCAAGTACTGACTTACGCCGCTGGCTTTGCCAGCACAGTACCATTTGCCGCGTTTGCGCAAGACACGCCTTCCGTCCGTGTTCTCAAGGATCCGAACTGCGGCTGTTGCCAGGTTTGGATCGACATCCTGCGGCAGGAAGGCTTTCGCATTACCGAGGAGCGCAGCTTTGGAACACAGCTTGTCCGCCACAAATTGGACAACGGCATTCCCGAAGAAATGATGTCCTGCCACACAGGCGAGATCGATGGCTATATGATCGAGGGGCATGTGCCGGTTGCAGACATTCGTCGTCTGCTGGAGGAGCAACCCAGTGCTGTTGGACTTGCTGTTCCTGGCATGCCCTACGGTTCCCCTGGGATGGGGCCGGAAGATCGTCGTGAGGCCTACGACGTGTTTTTGATCCTCAAGGACGGTAGCACCGAGGTGTTCAAGAGTTACGAAGCGGCCTGAGGCGACGTTCATCGAGCGGAAACAGTAAGGAGGAGAAGATGACGAAGCTTGGATTACGCACTCTTACCTTAAGCGTTCTGTCTATCACCATTGCTACAGTGGGTTGCGCACAACAACAACGAGGAGATTGGTGGGGTCACGGGCCAATGGGATCTAACCACATGAGGTCTGAGCACATGCGTGGTTGGGGGCACGGCAATATGGGGCCTGGCCAGCAGCAGCGCATGCAACGACATTGGACGTATATGAACGAGGACGTGCCCGCAGCCTACCGCGGGGCTCGGAGCACCATTCGTGCAACGCCCGAGAATGTTTCGGAGGGCAAGACGCTATATACGGAAAACTGCGCAAGCTGTCATGGAGCTGAGGGTTTGGGCGATGGTGAAGCCGGACGTTCGCTCGCGCCCTCTCCCGCTCTCCTACGATGGTTCGTTCAGATGCCGATGTCGGGGGACGAGTACCTTCTTTGGGCAATTTCCGAGGGCGGCGAACGCTTCGGAACAGACATGCCAGCCTTCAAGGAAGCGCTGAGCGAAGAAGACCTTTGGAAGATCATCGTTTATATGCGTGCGGGGTTCCCTTGATCTGTCGTCAATCTGTTGGTTTTTGATGAGTGTTTTTGCTGTCGATACTATGACGACAATTCTCAGCAGGCATAAAGCTGACAATGCGCCATTCTAGTAAGCTTCACGGAAGCGGACATATATGTAAGTCGCAGCACGAGCAGGTTAGGGCTCTCTCCTGCCGTTCTCTGCATATTGAAGTAAGGTCCGGTTCGGCCGCGTCCTGTTACCCCCGTCAAGTGAAGGCGCTACTTTCAGCCCGTTTGGCTTTCATTTTCTCCATCGCCATATCTTTCGCTGACCGACTTTTCCGCTTTGCGACCGTGCGCTGCGCATCAAATGCCGCCTGAAGTTCCTGGTCTTTTTCAGAAACCTCTCTGTCCGGGGCAGGGGCCGGTTTCGCATCAGCCACTGCCTTTGCCGTGTCCCTGGCTTGCTCTACAGCCAGATCGAGGTGTGTGCCTTTGATCTTCGGACTTTCGCCACCCAAGAACTGCATGAAATACGGATCTTCGAAGTATCGGATCTTGTTTGCAATCACCGGCATCTTGCCTTCGCGGATCAGCACAACCTCGTTTTCCGGCAGACGACCAACGTGCTCTGGCCGGAGCAGCCGAATGCCTTCTTCACGCTCTGATATGCTGCCCATTTCCATCTTGCCGAGTGCTCGAGACTTCGACTTGCTTATGACCGTTTTGTCCCCGATGGACCTGGACACATGTTCGCGTACTTCGGAATCCTCTGAGGCGGCAAACATCTGGGTTCCAGCGTTTGCCAGCATCGCCCGCACACCCTCGTGCCCATAAATGTCCTGTAGGCGCGACAGTGTTTGCGAAATCACCACGAGCCTGCCCCCGAACGATCGCATGGTGTCATAGGCTTCAACAACGCGCTCAAGATGGCCGAGGCGTTGGAACTCATCGAGCAGCATCAAAACCTTGAACGGCTCATCTTCGCCCGGCTCAACAGTTTCGATGGTGTTCACCAGATCGAGGAAGAACAGGCGAATGAGCGTCCGGAACTCTTTGACCTTTTTCCCTGGCACGGAAAAGTAGATCGAGCTGGGGCGCCGACGCAGATCTTCAAAGTTGATGTCATTGCCCTGCGTGGCTCTTGCTACCGACGGGTTGCGCCAGAGCTGCAGGCCGGAGTTCAACATAACCGAAATCGTTGACCGCAGGATTTTGGATTCTTCGGCTGCAAGATTCAGAAACTCATCTGCAGCTCGCGCATATCCAACTTCTTCAGCCATTTTCTCATAGTCCTTTTGCTTGGTCGTTTTGACCAGGCGCAGGACTTCGGAAATGTATGGCCGCTTTCTTTTGATCGCCAGCATCGCCATTGCGCAGAACATGCCTTCAACACCACCCATAAAGCCCTGCGCGGACGAGCTGGGCGTGTCGAACATCTGAGTTGCAACCTGAATCACTTCTTCCCATCGCCGGTCCAGATTGTCGGCACGTGCTGCGCGGCGCAGAGGGTTGTAGCTGTGGCTTTTGTCGGGGTTCTCGGGGTCGAACATAAAAACCTCATCGCCCATTGCTGCCCGACGCGCGCCGGTTGTCTGGAAAATCTCGCCCTTGATGTCCAGGACGACGCAAGACCCATTGAAACGCAGGACATTCGGGATCACAAAGCCGCTGGTTTTGCCCGAACCAGACGGGGCAATGAACATCGCGTGCGGCTTTTGGACACCGGGGCCGGGCTTATAGTAGATCGCGTTTTTGTCCTTTGGCTCACCAAATTTGGCAAACACGATTTCACTATCCAATTTGTCTTTGAGCTTCAGAACCGACGCATAGCCTTCCTGGACGAGCTGAGGGGCCTTTGCAAAGGTCGCATCACCGTATTTCGTTGAGGGACCACGCAGCGCAGCCGCCACAAATGCAAAGGTCAAAACACCCACTGCGACCACCGCCACCAGACCCATGATCTGCTGCGTCTCTGCAGGCTGTGCCATGAACTTCTCTGGGATCGCCCAGATGTCCAGCCCGCGAAAGCCTCTGGTGTTGATGTATTCGAGAGCCAGCCCGACCACCAACACCGCGCAAGCCGAGGTAGCGATAAAGCCCATAGTACCGGCTATCGCGACCTTCTTGCCTTTGGGTAGATCCTGAAACTCAGCCATCGGTCAGCTCGCGTTTGAAGAAGCACACGATGCCAAACTCGGCAGGTACGACGCCGACCATTTCCCAACCGTCTTGCCCGAGCTTCGCAAACTTCTCGCCTGCATTTTCCTCTACCCGCATCAAGACATTACGATACTCAAATTTTTTCATTCTATTTCTCCTTCAGATAAGTTGATCAGCGGTCATCAGGGGTGGGAAGATCACTCCGTTGACCTTCCGTTCGTCACCGATTTTCTTCATGTGAACGATCATGTGAATGGTGGCCCGGATGTCATCGACCACTTCTGACTTTTGAACGGTCGGAGATCCGCGACGCACCATCTTGCTCATACGTCCAATGGCATCTACTGGTGAGTTGGCGTGCATGGTACAAACAGAACCATCGTGGCCGGTGTTCACCAGTTCCAGGAACATATTTGCGTCGTCGCCCCGAATTTCACCGCAGACGAGGCGGTCAGGCCGTAACCTCAGCGCCGATTCCAGCAGCTTTGTTGGTGATCGAGGGCCATCTTCTTCGGAACGGTCAGCAAGTAGATCGACAGAATTGGGTTGCTCGATGTCCAGCTCGGCCACTTCTTCAATCGTCACGATCCGTTCGCCAGGATCGACGCGCTTCAGCATTGCATTGAGAACAGTGGTTTTGCCAGACGAGGTGCCCCCGGCAATGATCACGTTCCATTTGCTTAGCATCGCAAGGTCGGCCAGCTCGTCAAAGTTCATTGTTCCGGCAGCGAGAGCAGCCCGAGCCTTTTCAAGCGCGCTGTGATCATTGTTTTCTGCCAACGCCGCCTCTTTGCTGGCGAAGCTGAACGCGCCCAGATCGACGGTTTTCACGCGGAGCAGGCGGATCGCCACGGACCCCACGCCGGTTGTTGCTGGCGGAATCACAACCTGCACCCGCGCTTTACCCTGCTGTGTCGGCACGTTGGCCGTCGCAATCGGCTTCTTTTCTCCGAATGTCACATCGCTGAATCCGGCCACGCAGCGCCCGATGTTTTCCACATCATCTCTGTTCAGAGTAATGTCTGTCCTGGTCATGTGTGTTGTGCCCATTTCTTCGACCCAGACCGATCCGTCAGGATTCACAGAAATTTCGCTCAGGCTTTCATCGTGCAACAGATGCTCGATCTTGCCTGTATAGTATTCCAGAAGGCTATTGCCGTTCCGCCCGCTCATGTTCTTGTCCTTGGTAGAGCACTTTTTTGAACACTGGAGGTTGCCTTCGCTGCATCTCGGCTTTGCCTCGAACACGAAGGCATCCACATAAGATTCATTGCTTCCAAAAAGTGCTGAATTTGCTTCAAAAAAGGCCGCTACCGCACTCGATCATGCTGGCAGCGGCCGGAAAGACTGCTGAGGCGGTCGGCTCATTGGCTCGCGCTCAGAAGCTATCGAACACAACGTCGCGCTGCAGGATGGCGTTGATGCGACTGCCCTGATCGACAAAGACTGTCGGAGTAATGCGCAGGTATTCATCAAGCGCCGCTGCCGTAGCGTTCTGCAGGTTAGACCCCACTTGCGTTGCCAGATCAGTGCGAACCGAGTTGTTGCTATCGTTGTCAGAGACCAGTGCCACCGGCGCAATGCCGATGATGGACAACAGCGCTGCAGTTCCGAACCGTTTCCCAAAGTGTGTGTTCACCCTGCCGGTCGCACCAGTCCGGCCTTGACCGTCCGTACCAGCCGATCCGACCTGAGTTGACAGGCCGTCAGGCGTGATGACACGGCTCCAAACGATCATGATGCGCGTTTGCGCCAATGTCGTGTCCGCTCGATACTCGCCAAAGAGCTTCGATCCGCGCGGCAGAAGCAAACGCGTGCCGTCCATCGAGTAGACGCCACGTGTAATCGTCGCCACGACACTGCCGGGCAACTCCGAGCTGACCGCGCCACCGAACACAGCCGACAAAACCGTGCCTTGCGTCAGGGTGCGCGACGGATCGTCAATGATCGAGGCCCCGACGATGGGGGGATATTCTTCGACCAGATTGTTTTGCCATGTCGTGTTTTGGTTTTCCTGATAGCCGCGTTGATCTTCAGGCAGGCGGGTGTCGTCTGGCTGGACTTGAACCGGCTGCGGCGCTGCAGGGAAGGGTTGGAAAATGACCGGCTGCGATCCACCATTGATCGGCTGGTAGTTTTGACCGGGTGCGTCCTGTGCCATCGCGCTTGAGGCCAACGTGACCAGGGCGAGGGTGAGTGCTGTTCTGTTCATCGTCAGCTCCATCAGTTTCTGCCGTATGGGTTTTCATCGAACACAATGCCGTCCGACTGGTTCTGCCGCTGGCGCATCTTCTTCAGTTCTTCGAGTCTGCGCCGCTCGTCATCGGTCAGACCTTGCGCCTGAAGGTGGCTTACGCTGGCAAGTGCCCGGGCCTCCGCATCTGCGATGGCCTGGGCAAGTTCCGTCTGGAACTTCTTCTCTCGCTCATCATATCTGACCTGAAGGCGTTCATTGGTCAGGTTCAGCGTTGCGATTTCACCGTCTTTTTCGGACAGCGAAACTTTGGCGTCCGTCAGCTCGTCTTGCAGATCGGAAATCCGACCGTTCTGTTGCTCGATAGTTTTCAAGGCTTGTTTCAGCCCTTCGGAATCGACCTGCGGCACTGTTGCCGGTGTTGCCACCTCAATTTCCTCGGGCAAAGCCTCTGGTTCCGGCTCATCGGCCTCTGGTCCCCGTGCGGTCAAAAGCCCGTATCGCTCGCCACCACCTTGTTGCAAAGCGTCAACGCGGACACCCGTGTTCGTGCTTTTGTTTTCATGGCCCATGACAAACCATACAAAGCCCAGGAACACCGCTCCTGCGATCGCAACGGTTATCAGCTTCTTTGGGTCGAACTTCTTCCGGACACGTTGCGACGGCTGTTCAGCCGCCGCCCGTGCCGCAATTGTCTGATTGCGATCCATTACTTGCTGCCCCCCGGTTTAACTGTCTGTGAAGTAACGGGCCTGCCCGTTGCACTCGCCTGCTGAAACGCGTCGCCATCGTTTCGTACACAGATCGAAGTGTCTTCGATGCGCAGTGTCCAAAGGTCGGAAAGGCCCTGCACCTGGATAATGCCGCGCTCTTTGACTGTGGTGTTCACCATCAGCTCGCGGCCATCAGGCAGGACACGGAAAATCCCCGGCAACTCCGCATCCTGCGGGATTTGCATATAGGTGTGAACGCCATCATCCCACACGGCGGTGGGCGCAAAGTCCGCTTTGCCCGAGCGCGAATAGTTCTGGTTCACAAACCGGCCAGTTGGCTTCGGCTCGCTCCGAGCGACTGTGCCGCGACGCGTTGTGGTCCCGCCGCTGTTGTTTTTGTTGTAGAACGTGACCCGAAATGGAACACGTTTGCGTTCGGCGGCGCTCTCGGCCGGAACCAGATAGAAGTTGTATGTCCCGCGATTGGTCAGGACGGTCAGGTTTGAATCCGAGTTCAGGATTTCTGGCTTGAACGCAATAACGCGACCTTCCTGCAGGCGGGTGATCTGAAAACTCTCAGTGTCGCCCGCGCCAATGCTGCGGACGGTCTCGCCCTGCGGAAAGTGAACATAGGTAATCAGGCGTTCACCTACAGTGATGCGGTACACCTGGTTCTCGACGTAATGGAAATGCGTGATGCGATGATCCGCATTCTTTCCGTCTGGCGTCGGTGTGATTTCAGCGAGCAGAGGCGTAGAGAATGCCAAAACTGCTGCGGCGGTGGCGGTGAGTGTTTTGAAAGAACGCTGCATCAGACCTTCCCTATGGCGTCTACGCGGTAGTTGGTGACGACGAAGCCGAACGGATTTTCCAGAAGCTCATCCATCGACGTCACGATTTTTTCCTCAAACCCGTAGGTCACAGTGACCACGTAGCGGGCTGAGGCCGTTGCTTGGTTTGGCACGATCAGGGACTTGCGGATCTCGACCTGCACCGTCTCATCGTTGACCGGCGAGACGCCCAGAATTTCGGTCTGCACCTTTGTCTTGGGCGTATAGATTTCGTCAGGATGGTTGTCGTTCGAACCGTCCCACAGTTCGCGGTAGGACGTTTCGGCCAGCTCATCAGAACGACGCAGCACCGATTTCAGGCGCTCGTTGTTGTCCTGGACATCATAGGTTTCCCGGTCGCGCACATAATTTGCGACTTCACGGAAGGCCATCGCCTCAGAAGGTTCCAGTTCTTCGACTTTTTCAGTCAGCAGGACCGGCAGTTTCGTGTCCGGATCAATGGAGAATGGCACCGCGCGGATTTCCTTCAGGGGAAGGAGCATCGCCCAGCCAATCATAGAGGCCACGCCCATTGCCATGCCGACCATGCCGAATACCTGCCATTTGAAGGCATCGCGGCGTGCGCCCAGAAAGAGTTCTTTTTCGTGATCTGTCACGTGTGACATTTGCTCTGTACCTCGATTTATGAAGATTTATTGGCGCGAGCTTGTCGAATGCTCTGCCGGTAACGGTCAGCGGCGTAGCTCTGACGAGCTGCCCCATCCTGATTTCGGGCTCTGTGCGCTATGTCCCGACGCGCTTGCATTGCGCGAGACGCGCTGTCACGAACGCCAGTCCCGTCACGTGCTGCGGAAGCCATAGCAGCGGCAGTTTTCCCACCGGCTACTGCACCCCTTGCGCCGTCGCTTGCAGTGCCCAATGCACTTCTTGCGGCTGCTGCAGCACCAGTTGCCACGGCAAGACCCGAGGATGCCGAAACGATTGCACCCGACATCCCGCCCGCGAGCGACGGGATCTGCGTGAGCATCACGATTGAAACAATGCAGATCGCCAAAAACCGGCCACTGGCCTCCATATTGTTCACATCCTCAACAGCGGTCAGTTCGGAGCTGAAAAGGGCCTGAATAAGAGAAACGATGCCTGTCAGAACGACGATGACCATGATCAGGCCAACAGTCGTTTTCGCCCAGGCTGCGAAGATATTGGCTGTTGCCGAGCTGAGCAGCGTTGCGATGAAAACAGGCGCTAGACCCAGCAGGACCGCTAGACCGCCTTTTGCGATCAGCGCCATGCCGGTGCCAAAAGCAACGATGACAGCCCCAACAACCCAGAGAATAGCCCCGGTGATGCTCAGACCCCAGGTTGCGTTTTCAATAGCCTGCTGGCCCATCAAGAAACACTGAAGCGCAATGTCATCGAGTGCTTCCCAGACATTTGTTGTGCCGGTCAGTTCTCCGGCAATCGTGTCTGGGAGGCTCGAAATGCCCTGATAAATGGGTTGAAAGAAGCTCCAGCTAGAAGCCATACCAATGATGATCGTCGCCCGAATGATCCAGCCGACATAGCCACCAAACCCGATTTCTCGGATTTGAAGCACACCGTTGATCAGCATTGCCACGAAGATCAGCGCGGCTATTGCCCAGAGGGCGGATGCTAGATCCGCCGCCAGGCTGTTGTATGCTTGCTGCGAGAAGTTATTTAGCGCAGCCTCAATCGAGCTGACGAAATCTTGGATCACGGCCCACAAGCCTCCTCAATTGCAGGGCGCAGAGCTTCCAGACGGGTCCGTTGCTCTTTTTTCAGCGCGGCAAGATTGTCGGACGGTTGGGTCCAAAACTCGTCTTGGTCAGCTCCGACCTTTTGGGCGGCGTCCTCACGGCTTAAACCGCCCAGCGGACATTCGGTGCTGAAGGTCTCGCCAGATTTGCGCAGAATGCATTGCTCGATGGTGGCCTCGTGCGCAGCGATGACCTGTTCATTCAGGATCACCACCGACCAGTTGGTCACAAGAGGCTGCTTGTCTGCGGATTGGCCCGCTTCGGCCATGCGCGCTTGATCGTTTTTGACGAATTGACGACCGTACTCACGCGCACCCGAGTACCCAAGGCACTTACGATATTCACCGAACGGCATATCGACCTTGGGTGATGGGCGCAGCTTCACCTGTGCCGATGCAGCCCCCGACATAACGGCGGCGGCTGCAATGGTCAGGATGAGAGTTGAGCGGAGTTTCATTGTGAGGTTCCTCGTACATAGTTGCTGAGTGTCGAAAGATCGGCAGCGGTTGCAGCCAGATCCGTGCCCGACGCCAGAGCATTAGCCGAGGTTGCGCGTAAGATTTCAATTTCAACCTGAAGGAGTTTAAGGAGAACCGCCGTGTTGTAGTCGATTGCATCCTTCAGATCTTCTTGCTGACCGATTTCACCGCGCAGCTTTTCTGCATCTTCGGAGAGCTGACCGGCCATGTCATAGCCATTCTCACCCAAGGCCGATGCCATCAAGCCAGCGCCACCTCGCTCCGAGAGAATGCGCCGGGCTGGCACGTCTGACGTACTGAATTCTTTAAGGATTCCATTGTTCAGCCCCAGGCTGATTGATCGGCGTTCCATCGCGAGTCCGGCGACGCCTGGAAGATCGCCAATCGTATCTTCGGTCGCGTTCAAGGCGTATCCAAGCGTGTCAGCTGCCGTTGCCAGTTTCAGAAAGCTGCGGCTGTTGAACTGGTCCAGATCCGTCAGACCACTGATGGTTTTGAGGGAGTTTTCGAGCAGTGCCCTCTGCTGCTCGAGCTTCTCATATTGTTGCATCAGCTGTTCGTATTGGCGGACCATTTCCGCGACTTCGCGGGCCGAATTGGCTGCGTCCTGTGCAATGGCCGTGGCGTCGATGGTCGGAACACCTTGGGCTGCCGTCATAACTGGCAGGGCGGCCAGAACCGAAACAGCAATGGTTGTGCGGAATTTCTTTGAAATATCCATCAGACAAACTCCAAGTTTTCAGGGGAGGTCATGCGCTCAAAGTCACAGGCGCATTTGCTGCGATAGCCCGAATAGGTGCTGGTGCAGGCCGAGACAGCGGCCAGAACTACAAGGGTGATGACAAGGCGGGCTTTCATGTGATTTCCTTCCAGAAGTTGGGGTTTTTTCGCCAGTCAGGATCAGGGAACGATTTTCCGTCTGATCCGCTCAGAACACGAAGAAGCGGGCCGAGCGCGCCGACATCGACATCGAGCCAAACACTCTCATCACCTTTCTTCATGAGCATTACGCGGTCGCCAAAATGCGCCCTCAGCGCGCCCAGCTCTGAATCGTTCAAGCCGATTGCCCGGTAGTCTGCTTCATTGCCGGATCGAGAGGGGAACAAGAGTTGCGTGCTGGTGTTTTCCAGGATCGACTTACTTGCCGCTGACGACAGGAGGTGATCGGGGATCTGCGTCATCATCATCATCATGACGTTCAGCTTCCGATACGTGGTGTAGGCATTTATGAGGATGCCAGCGCCATAAGGGTTGCCAGCAATTACCCATGCTTCATCAATCACAAAGACAGTGGGTATCTTGGTGGCGCAGCGGCGTTCAATCTGGCGCATGACGTAGCTGATCCATGCCAGCCGCACCAATTCGTCATCCAGAACCTCAGAAATATCGAACACAAGATGACGGTCGCCAGCAGCAAACGGATCTGAGCCACCCTCGCCAAACATCCAGGACAAGCGGCCTTCGCCCGCCCATTCACTTGCACGCTTGTACAGGTTCTTGTCATCGTCAAAGGCTCTGAACCGTTCCACCAGTGAATCGAAGTTCTGAAGCGCAGGCGGCAAAGTGGCATTGGCTTGGCAAGCCCTTGTGATTTCATCCTTCTGATCGGTGGTCAGTGGTTCGTCATAGCTCAATAGGGCAATGACCCAATTGGCGAGCCAGCTTTGCCCAGCCTCATCCGTCTCGGTTTGAAATGGGTTCATGCCTGTTGGTTCACCAACTCGGACGCGGGTGTACTGTGCGCCGAGCGCCCGCATTGGAGCCTCCATTGCCCGGTCTTTGTCAAAAGCGATGATCCGCGCGCCCTGTGCCACCGCCATTGTCGCCAGCAGCATCGCGATCACAGTTTTACCCGATCCGTTCGGCCCCAGAATGATTGTGTGGCCGGAGGGCAGGTTTTCAGCGTCTTTGCTGGTCTTGGGAAGGTGCAGCGAAACATCGTAGCTGTCCCCGTGTGTCGTCGGGAAAGTCGCCAATGGCCCCGGCCAAGGTAGCTTTTCCGCATCCAACCCTTTGGGGCGCATGTGGAACGCAACCATATCCGCAAAGTTCTGGTCCGTGATCAGTTCTTCACGGGCGCGGAACGCGAAATTGCCGGGGTGCTGTGCGAAGTACACGGCACGGGCCGACATCGCTTCGCGCTTCACCGTGCCACCCGAAATCTGGATTTCACCGATGATGTGTTTTTCGGCGGTTTTCAGATCTTCCTCGTTCCCAAACACGCAGATCGACAGGTGGTGCTTGCCGAGTGACATGGTGCCGGAGGCAATGCCGTCCGCCAGAATGGACAAATCCTCTTCAAGCGACTTTGCCTTGTCGCCTGCCGAGCGCATTTGTCCCGACTTGCGGCGTTCCATTTCCTGCGCCTGGGCGCGGCTGATCGGCAGGAAGGATTGCGAAATCACGACATCAACCGGCAGGTCTAGCCCGTCGAAAATGCCGGGGAACGAAGCCATCGGGTAATTCTTCAGGGAATAGACACGGATGGAGCGTTCCTGATCGTCGCCCGTGACCAGTTTGCCGCGCTTGCCCTGAAACAGCACATCCTCTTGCGGCATGTTGAAGGCGATGGGTTCTGCAATGTTCGTGTGAATGATCGGCTGATACCGACCGTTCAACAGCATTCCATAATAGCCGAGCCAACGCCCCTCGCTGAGCTTCAGCCGGCGCATACGGGCCTCGCCCAGCGTGCCCGCCAGTGTTGTGAACACACCGTCGAGCTGTTCCATCATTTCGCGGCGTTCCTCGTCTATCGTTCCAGACGACATGCCGAACATCTGTTTTGCCCGCTCATCCTGCCGCTTTTGCAGAATGGCGCTGATGATGATCTTGCGTTCTTTCAGCTCTGCATCGACGGACGCTGAGCGCATGGCCTGCGCCACTGCACCGGCAAAGCCGGTTGGATCTGTGATGACATGACCAGTCTCAGCTGGGACGGTCAGTCGATGAACATAAAAGGCCACCTCATTGGGTGTCGTGCGCAATACACGCTCAAACCGTTCGGCCAGGAACTCGAACTCGTTTTCGTCCAGCGTGTTTGCGTTGATTCCGGTGATTTCTGCAGCGGCGATGAGGCCACCGTTGCGTGTAGAAATGACCTCATCGTCCACGACATAGCCATACGGCAACATCTGAAAGAGGCTCATTTCATCCTTGCGCCAGCTCGGCTCGATCAACGAGCGGGCAAGGGTCCACAAATCCTGTGCAGCAGGCTTAGGCACTATAGTAATCTCCCCCATGATGCTGGCGGTTTTTGGTGCGCGGAGTTTTGGAAAGGGTTACGGACAGGACGCGGAAGAAAGCCGGTTCCCATTCGTAAAAGAGGCGAAGCCCGGTGTAGAAAACAAAACCCGCAATGATTGCTGGCGCTATCCCGAACATGAAGAACGAAAGCATGGTCATCCCGAGGATCACCAGCAGATAGATCACGGGTAAGCCGCCCCATTCTGCGGGGCGGCTCAGGCCGCGAAAGACCGTATTGCGGCGCGGCATCAATCAGCCTCCGATGAATGTATCAGCGAGGCCGATAACAGCGCCGACGACGATAGCGATTACCGGGCCTTTCAGCGAACCCCAGCCGAACACGTAGGCGAGACAGCCCCAGATGAAGCCGACAGCGGCAAGGCTGACGCCAACGACCTTCGAGTCGGCCAGCGTTTCGTTGATGAAATCGCCAATGGCATCTTGCAGCCAGCCAGCGGAGGCGGGCGCTGCTGTGATGATGAACGCAGTGATCGCGAAAAACGCCATCTGCTGGTAGAAGTGGGTTCTTTTCATGAGGAAGTGCTCACTTTGCTTAGGATGATCCGCACGTAATTGCGGGTTTCGGTGAAGGGGGGGACGCCGCCGTATTCGACGACGCGGTGAGGCCCGGCGTTGTAGGCGGCAAGCGCCAGCTTCCAGGTTCCGAACTCGCGGTACTGCGCCGCCAAATAGCGGGCACCACCGTCGAGATTTTCTGCAGGGTTCTTTGGGTTCACGCCCAGGTCTTTCGCCGTTCCGGGCATGAGCTGTGCGAAGCCATAGGCACCCTTGGGTGACAGAGCGTCAGCCCGATACCGGCTTTCCTGCCAGACCAGCGCCATGAACAACTCGGCCGGAATGTCATGGCGTTCCGCCGCTGCGTGGATTTCTTTGACGATCCGCTCCTGCGACCAGCCGCCCGAGGATCTGCGAGGCCGCGGTGCCTTGCCCGCAATCTCGATCTTTTCCTGTGGCTTGGCCTTCGGCGCTTCCGGTTTTTCGTCAAGCGTGTACTCACGCATCCGGATTGGCCGAACGACGCCATTGACGATTTCTGCCCGCGCACCGTTCAGAAACACGCTGCCATCCGGCTCGTATTCGATGACCTGGGCGCTTGCGCCGGTCGCCACAAATGCCGTGGAGACGAGCAGAAGGGGCCGCATTGCTGCGATCATTCGGATTTCTCCTTTGCTTGAGTTGGCGAGGAATTGGAGGGGTTCTGTTCGTCGCCGGTCGCGGCCACGTACTCATCAGTCCAGGACGGCGGAATGCTGACAGCATCCACCAACCAGCCTGCGAGACTTGCGTATTCTTCGCCACCAAGGGCCGAAGTCTTGCGAGCGATAGAGCGCGACAGAAACGAAGCTGCTACGCCGTGCTGCAGCAACAGCGAAATCAGAACGCACAGATCATGCAGATGGTATTCGAGGTCGCTGCCAGAGCGAAAACCGCCGCTATAGAACACTTCACGGGGTTTGATTGGCGACGCCGGATCATACCCGATGGTGACAAAGGCAGTGTGCCCTTGCGGAGTTTCAACGCGGCGTGTTTCAGCCAGCCGACGATCAGGAAGAACTTTGCGCGCAGGCTTGTTCATGACAAAGCTCCCTGCGCATCAAGTTCCGCTTGTCGGATTTGCATTGCGAAATCCACTTCAAGGCGCAGCTCAACGACCACTTCAAGCGGCATAACGATGTCCAGCCAGACACCCTCACGGATCAGGTGAACGTGATAGGTGGCGTTTGGGTAAACGAACCAAAGGGCTTCATGCCGGTTCAGAACGTCGCGCGCGGTGTCGGCGTCGATTGTGCCTGACAGGTCGCAACCGAATTTCAGGGTTGCGTATGAGTTGGCATAGTTTGCTCGGCTGCTGCTTTGGATGAGCGCAGCGGCCTTTTCCGGTGAAGCAAAGCGGAACAGCTCTTTCGGACCCAACGCCTTGTTAACGTCTGCGTGCAACTTCAAGGCTTTGTAGAGCCGATTTGCACGGACATACTCAAGATCATTGAGGACATGGAACATTTCGAGCGCGATTCCGAAAGCCGTGGCGCGGGCATCGCTTTCCAGCCAGTATTCGCGCATTCCGCGCTTGATGGTTGACCGTTCTCCGGCAAGGTGGCGGATTACGGTGAGAATGTCCTTACGGGCTTGCTCGAAGCTCTGGGCGGCAGGCACCCAGCGCCGATCAATCTTGCTTTCGATAGTGTCGAAGGCCACTGTGATCACCTTTCCGCCTTTCAAAAAATAGGTCAGTAGTTTTTACATAATTACTATTATGGGGTTCGACATCAGGTCATCTGGGCCGTGGGAAAAGGGTGCCGGGACACAACACGGAACCTTCAGAGGCGCCGCAAAAAACCAATGTCTGGTTCGGATCTCTTAGTCGGATGGCCTAGCTGAAACGTTCGGATGTCCCGCTCGCCCAAATCGTCAGACAGCGCTAAGCGGTCGGAGGTGCAGGCACGTTGTCCAGGGTCGCACCCATTGACTCTGGCGCGGTGCTGTCCGATCTAAGATCGGCATCTAGGGTTACTGTTTTTACCATAGTACAGTTCTCTCTTGATGTTTGAGGAATGCCCGGATGGATTTGGGGCGTTTCTTGTCCTGTCGGTTGTTGGCGCAATCGACAGGACCGCTCACTGCTCGGTGGTTTTGTTCCATTTTCTGCAAGTCGTCGCTCAGTCCTTTCGTCTAGCCGCACCAGGACCCGCGTTTGCCGCCCGAATAGGGTCGCGCGAGACCTTCGGATATCAGAGTTTTCCCTATCTCCTGACCACCTGAACGTCCGACCGCGAGGAAACGGTCATGCACGTCCAGGTCTGGTTGGATAACCAATTCTATCTGCCCACTGGTCTGAATGATCTCCGTCAGGCGGTCTTTGGCTTTCAGACCCAAAGCTCTCTCGGCCTCACATTGTGCGCGGAAGGTCTCAGGAGTGTCGAAACCGATGAGGCGGTAGCGGTCATCACCGTGGTCGATGGTGTCACCATCAACGGCA
This sequence comes from Ruegeria sp. BG5, assembly GCF_056538425.1. NCBI lineage: Bacteria > Pseudomonadati > Pseudomonadota > Alphaproteobacteria > Rhodobacterales > Roseobacteraceae > Ruegeria > Ruegeria sp. BG5. Next base: position 28,753 of record NZ_JBQFTC010000010.1, read on the forward strand.
ATCACCTCGGATGCGCTCAGGGTTATTGTTTGTTTTGATGGTTCAATCCAGACCGCAACAAAAAACAAAGACGCGAGTGTAGCGCTGAGAAACAAGAGCCGTTTCATGCGCCCTGCCCCAGCATTTTGATGAGCCGGGTTCTCGAACGTGACCGATCAGGTTTTGGATTTCGCGTCCAGGGCCTGAGCTGCTTCGAGACCCTCTGGGGTAATCGACTCGATCGTATAGTCTGATTTGACGCAGAGAATGCGCCCATCACCAAATTCCTGATGATGCTTGAAGAGGCCCGGCCAAAGATCGAACTCTCTGGGCTCAGCGCCCGCTCGAGAGATCTTCGACTTGCACAAGGCCCCGACATAGTTCGGCGAGCTGTAAATGCAGTGGTACTTAGGTCGTCCAAGGGAAGCGAGTCCGATAAATTCGTAGCGGCATGTAAAGGGAACCTGATCCTCTTTCAGGCCCCGGACCATCTCGATGGTTACCACAGTGTATTGTCTCTTGTTGTCCGCCATGACGACCCCCTATGGGCCGTCTTCTACATCCAAAAGTTGTGGACTAAAACACAATCTACGTCAATATAAGAAAACCCGCCAATATACGATATTGGATTGTCAGAAATATATTGGCCGGATATTGCTTAGGCGATTCGCAAGCAGGAGAGACCATCTTGAAACACTCAAAATCCGGAAATCGAACTCGCGCGAAGGCCCTTGCAGTTGCACTCGCTGCACTGCCAGCCACGCAGGCTCGTGCCTATCCAATTGACTGTGCCATATTCCTTTGCCTCGCCGGGGGTTGGCCAAGTTCGGCTGATTGCGTCGCAGCCAAGGCGGAGTTCATTCGGCGCATCACACCCTACCCGGTCGAACCGCCGCTTCAACTCTGGCGCTGTCCGATGAATACGTCACACAGCCCCTCGGACTTGGGTCCTATGGAACGGTTGGAAGCCATCAAGCGCACCAGTGCTAGCCCAGTTCCAGAGCTTCCATCGGATGACACCGCTAAGCCAATACTGGTAGACGCAGCGATCTCGATAGGAAGGATCGATGCACATCACGGCCAATACGGTGACGGTTTCCAAGCCACCCCGATCAGCGTCGATCTTTCTTCTTCCGATTTCGACGTTGTGAGATCCATCAGGGTTTGGGATGTGCGCCACTACAGCTATCGCCGTCGTTCAAGGGAGGGAGATTGCGAGCGTTCGCTTGATCTTGTGGTTGGCACCTACGACGATAATACGAATTTTCGCTGGTCCGAGCGCGCTCCTGCCCCAATCCCTTACTGGCTGCCACTGGGCAATCGCTGTGAACCTCCCAGCTACTTCCGCGGCGTTGGCGTCGAGTGGACCGACACATTCGGGTTCAGCGACTACGAACTCATCCGATATTGAGGTGCTGACCTGCGGTACAACGCGTTGCTCCTGGCTATGCCACCAAAAATCGCCAGCTGCATTTTTAAACCAGGCCGATTGGCCCGGAGGAAAAACTTAATCCCAGAAACAAAAACCCCCGCAAGGCGGGGCCTCAGCGGGGATCTTCTTAAGTCACGTTTGATCACCTGATTTATAGGAAACTCCAAAATTACTGACAAGGACAAACGCATCTGTGCGAACGGTTTTTCTGTGTTTATTTGCTGAGGTTCAACCTGCCTTGCTTCCCCAAAGAGAAGCAGACTATGAGACCCCTTAACCATACCGAACACCCTGCCCCGCTAAGCTGCGATGCCAATACTGACCTTTGCCAAGGGAAGCCAATACGATGAGCTTTCGGCAGATCGCATCCGTCCATCACCACGAAAATATACGCTTCCACAACGGCCTTCCCGAGGGTTGGAATCGAGACAGGTTTCGGCAGCTCTGCGTGGGATATGCGCAGATCAGAGGCGCATCAGCCCATTGTATTCGCACCTTAGAGATCATCATCGATATGATTACGCCATGTGCTTTTCGAGACCCGTCTCAGGAACCCTTTTGCTACGCGCGCCAGGAAACCCTCATTGCCGGTCGAGGCGTGACAGATCGGACAATCCACAATCACGAACGAGAACTGGAAATGATTGGCCTGCTCGAACGCAGGCTTGGTGCAAATGGGGCGCGTTGTAAGCGCAAGGGGCTCGGCCTCTTTCTGACCCCTGCCCTAAACCTCATTTCAGAGATGCGCGACGCAGACGAGCAAAGCAAAGCCGAGAAGAAAGAACATGACGAGCTGCGCGGGGATCGATCACGGCTTTACCGACATGTGAAACACAGCTTGGCAGTGTTTGCCTCGCTCCCCTGCAGTCCTGAAGGCCTGGAAGACATGATGGGGGAACTTCGATCCTGGCCGCGTGCCGACAAGCTGAAATACATGTCGCTGGATGGGCTCAGATCACATGTTCAGGCAGCTCACGATCTTTGGAAGCGGATCGAAATATATGTTAAAAAACCCGGTGAATTTTCGGGTGAACCCGAAGCCTGTTTCGGGTGCCATATACAAGACCAAATTGAAGAAGAAATTCTGTCTTGTAACGCCGATGGCGAAGTTACAATGCCCTCGGCTGAAGCCTCGGAACCAGATTGTTCTGGCTCCGGGCCTTACGGCCCTCCGCATTGCTTAGAAAGCAATCATCCGACAGATACGGCATCAAGCAAGGCCCAAAAACTACCGCAGGTGAATAACCGCATCCTATATGAACTGGCCTCACCCGAGCTGCGTATGCATATCGATATCGCCGGTGGCGGAGATCAGAATTCCAGCCCGTCGCTCTACGCGATTGAGACCGGCGTTTCGGCGCGATTGTCGGAGATCGGCGCCAATGCCTCCGCATGGCATACGGCGATTGACCGTTTGACCGTGATGGGTGCAATCCTGGCCGGGTTGATCATAGACGCGAGGCTGAGTGATCCGCGCCTGCCGCCCGTGGTTAATCCGGGCGGATACCTTCGCGGTATGGTGCGCGCAGATGAGCGCGGGGAGTTGAACCTGATTTCCAGTTTCATGGGTTTGTTGGCACGAAGAGCCCGGGAGGAGGAAGACGGGTTTCCGCAAGACCCCAAGAAGCGGATTTAACCGTGTCGGGTTGCGCGCTGCCAGCTTCTCCAATTCATGTGTCTCATCGGCAGGTTTTTGCTCTGTTTCCGCCTCCAGAACAGAAGCGTATTCAAATCTGTGATTGGCTACGGGAAATCCCGAGTGGTTTGTTCAGCTTTAGGTTGCTAATCGGCCTCGACGGCAACGCGGAACAGGAAGACGGTCTATGAAAATCGCGGACATTGGCAATTCTGAACTGGATTTCAGACAGACCGGGGAGGCGCGCCTTCAGGAAATTTGTTCCAGGTTTGAGCTGGAGAATGCGTCCTACGCCCATATCGACAAGCATCACAACGTTGTCCACGGTTGCACCACGTTCCCGGCCGAATGGGTCAGGCATTACGTCGACAACGACCTGGTTCTGATTGATCCCCTTATTCGATTTGGCGCCGCAATGATTGCCCCGATTGATTGGGCTGTGTTTGATGATCAGCGTGAACACGCACCGCTATTCGATGCAGCGAGAAAATTTGGTGTGGGTCAGCACGGACTATCCATTCCGGTTATCAATCCGTTTGGGGAGCGTGGCGTCTTTACGGTTACCTCCAACCTGCGCCGTTCCGACTGGGACGCCTTGGTCGGGAGTATGCTCCCTGCCCTTCGCCACGAAGCGCAGGTCCTGCATCTACTCGCGCTCGATGTGATTGATACGGTTTTCAACTTTCCTACGGATGCGTTGTCCGATCAGGAGATGGATGTTCTGAAGATGCTCGCATCAGGATTGATCCCATCCGTAGTTGCTGGCCAGACGGGGCTCTCCTCCAGAATGGTGCATGCTTTGACGTCTTCGATCGTCACAAAACTCAAGTGCCGGACAACGGAACAAGCAGTGGCGAGAGCTGTCAGCACAGGTATTCTTAAATGGACCGATTTCTTTGCCGACCCGGTCGCCGAACTTGCGGATGTTGAAGGACAGACCCTTTGCGGCGGGATCGTGCGTTGGTCTGGAAGATCACACGAGTTGATCACCTTTGAAGATGGTCGAACGGTGCGGAACTTGGATAGCTTTCAGGCGGTTCAGGTCCAGGAAATTGCCAAAGACTTCAATCTGGATGCTGAAAGGATCCTCGAAGAACTTGGGCCCAACCGGGATCAATGCGTGTGGATCAGGCATCTCTGAGTTCGGCCCACGTGCACCGCTTGATTTGCAAAATTGTGAGCAGGGGCAAGTTTCACATAATTTCGCTTACAGGCCGTCCTTCTGGCCGTAGTCAATCTTATGTTAATTACAAATTTACTGGGACACCTTTGCTTGGGGAACTGCCATTCGAACTAGACGCAGCTTAAGACCGAATTGTGCCCGACGGTCCGAATGTCACCGATTTCCAGGACTTTGCAAAGTCGAGCGTGCGGCTCAAGAAGAGACGTCCAGCGAAGCTCTTCAATGCCGCATTCGGTGCATACGCGAATTATTGCTATTCGCACCACTTGCTTAGTTACGGTGATTATGGATACCAGTCCTTAGAAGCTTTGTCCGACATAGACGTAGACAAAACCATCACCTTGGTTATTTCTCGTTACGTCGACAGAAAAGTCTATCGGGAAGTCATTGGAAACCCGATACCGCAGTCCCAGACCACCTGCTACCCGATTTCCATCGTCTGTTAATGAGGAGAAACTCGATCCGGTCCATCCGATGCCTCCAAATACGACAAAACCGAACCGACCGCTCAGCCTCTGCCGATACTCAATCTGCGTCGAGACTAAGTTAGTATCGAAGAACTCAGTCGGGGTGAAACCGCGGAACCCATCTGTGAAGCCGATGGAGCACTTGTCAAAAAACGGAGTTTCATCTGAAGCCTGACACGCAGACAGGCGGGTTGCCAACACCGAACTTTGGCTCAACGAATGGAAAGTATCAAAATTTGCAAACGCGTAAGTGTAGCTTCGTTCTACCCCTTCAATAACGTCTGCAAGATTTAGCTCAAAACTTAGGTTTGTTCCTGTTGTCGGATAATCACTGTCGTCCCGTGTATCTCGGTCAGCACGCAGGCTAAGGGCCAGATACTCGCCAGTAAGATCTGGAAGTAATTCATCAGGGATGCGATCATCTTCCGCCGCGAGTTTGATCGTGCTTTCCAGATACCGAACGCCTGCACCTACCGAAAAGTTACGACCTAGATCACGATCAAAACCGACTTCCACGAATTGGCCTTCCTGTTCCAATGGGAAGCGGGTGCCGCCAAAGAAAACGTCATAGTTTAGATTCGCGGTGGCTAGCGTTGCGTCGAAATTCCACCCGCTTCTGAAAGACAAATCTCCGGAGAAGCCATAAGCTTCGCTTCCATTGGAAGATCTCATAGCACCGAGACCAAAATAGGATGTATCTGAGTCTTCAGACGTTTGGAAAAGATATCCGGCACCAAGTGCAAGACCAGAATCCAAAAGCGGGTTTGAGAACGGAACCGGGACGGCGAGAAATGAACCATTTCGTAGCCCGTACGCCTTATTGGTATCCTGTTCGAGGGTCGGTCCGAAGCTTTCTTCGATAGCGGTTTCATTTGCGCCCGCAGCAAACGAGAGAACACCTTGAAGTAATAGTATGCTCGGAACCGTGCCACGCAGACACCTCTTGATCGCGCTCTTAAACTCAGTTGGGTACAAATGCGCCATTGATTTAGACTACTCTGACCGATCCGATTTGGTTGCCAAATCTTACTGGACTAGCGCCTGATAGACCTGTCGCCTCCACCGGCGCGGTTGCCGGGTTTGGGACGGCCTCCGCTTCCGCCTCCCAGAGCGGGACGAGTGCCACCACCTGCGTCTCCTAGGGCGGGGCGCGAACTACCGCTTGCAGGTGGGCTGGCAGGGGGTTGGCTGAATTGCGGTTGTGGGTTTGGCGCGGGCCCGTTGCTCAGAACACCTTCGCCCTGCTGGCGGGCCTTCAGGTCGCGCCTTAGCTCATCTGTACGGGACGGCTTGTTCTTTGCGGGCAGCGTGGAGGGATTGCCATCCGCTAGGCGCCGGGTGTCGTTGATCTCGCGACGGGCTTCCCTTTTGCGGTCATCATCGGGACGCCAGACGGTGTTTCGGGAGTTTTCGATGTCGATATCGATATTAACATCCCCGTCGATGTTCGGACGTGTGTTCGGGTTGCCGATGATCGGGCGTCCGTTCCATCCTCCGCAGTTGCGGCACCCCCAGTAGTAATATCGGTCATCATCATCATCGAAAATCTCGCTTATGAGATAGACTGTGCCTGCCGCAAATAAGATGTTGCGCAGTGCGTCGCCGGTCGTGTCTTCCTGCTCCACGTAAACTGTTTCGGTGTCATATTGCGGGACATAGACAACCTCCGGATCAGTGGGCTGAACAACGACAGCATCCGTTGCATCTTGCGTCACCGTCATTTCATCACCGGAAACAAGCGTGCCGGCATTGATCGCAGTCTGACGCATGGTTTGTACTGCGCCCAAGACGTCCTCTGTCTGCGCCAGCATCGCCAGCCCCATGGTTTCAGTCCAATCGATATTGGCGGCCATACCTGATATGACCTCGGGAAAGCCAATGGCCAACACCTCCACACTTTCGTCAAATCCTTCCGCCTCGATCAGCGGGGTCAGCTCATCTGCGGTGGCACCCTCATTTTCGGCCAGAAGGCGTTCCGCTTTCACCACTTCGAGGGGCTGCGTTGCCGCGATGAACAACTGGGTCAGGACGGTATCGGGAAAAAGGGCAACGGGTGCGACAAGCGCTTCCAGTTCCGCCTGCGTAAGCAAGTCCGCGTCTACTGCTGCGTCATTTGTTTCAGATGTGGTTTCGACGCCGCCGTCTTGGTCGGGAACAGCGTCCTGCGCATGGGTGGTTGTCGCAAACGCAGCCAGACAAGCAACACAAAGAAGATTAAATTTTATCGACATGGCCCTGTCCGACCCCCTCGTTCACAACGGTATTGCACTCTGCGTAGCTACAGAGTGGATCACTTTTCGATCTTGCTGATTTTCGTTCCCTGAAGGCTCGTGCCTGCCATCAGACCTTCCTGGCCGAAGACTATGGGAACGATGTCTCCATTCAGGTCACTTGTGCCCATCGATGCCGACCAACCTTGGTCGCCACCAACCAGCGTTGGACCAGTACCTGCTTCCCAACCATTGTTGCTGCTAAGGTATTCGAGAGCCGTGTCATTTAGAAAAAACATGGCGTAAGAGAATTGCTGAACGCCCGCCTGAAACCCATACGATGCGCCCGCAATATTGTAGTATCCGGTCGTATTGCCGTTTTCCCGCAAAGCTCCCTCGCCATATTGCCCACCAACCATCAGCCCACCCTTGGTAATCTTGGGAAACACCAAGACTGCAACAGCCTTCTCAGACAGCTCTTTGGTCTCAGGTGAGCTTGCGTAGAGCTGCGTAAGAACCTCATTGACGCCATTGTCAATTTGAGCCGCTGTCATGCTTTCGGTCGCATCCACAACAGCTTCGCTTGCTCCCTCTGCGGTATCTCCAACTTTCTTGGCGACGCCAGAAACGCCTTCTGTGACTTTGTCCAGCAGCTTCTGAGCATTCACGGGTTGCCCCAGTAACAGATGTACAAACCCAGCTATCGCGATTGCTGTGATTGCTTTTGTAAGTTGCATTTCTTCCTCCCACTTGACTTGCCGGTGCATCACTTGCGCCGCGCTAAAAAGCCTTCTTGCCAGGTACGTTGACAGCCGTGCTTGGTCGCTACGTACGCCGTTTCTGCCATTGGGTCCTCAAACAGAAACCCCCCCAATTCAGACGTCGTCCGCATGTCATTTCCTTGAACTCCAGCACGGCAAAACTGCACCGGTCGCGCGATTGGAAAATGACGAACATTCAAACATCAAACACCATGCGGAAGCCCTGATGTGTGGTGGTGCTATCCCGCGTGTTTCCCGACCGGGCCGCAATTCGATACCGCCAGCAATAGGTCGCGTGGCAAAGGTACGATCCGCCCTTCAGCAGTCGAAAACCTTTCATCCGATCGAGCTTCTTGCGGACGCTTTTCTTCAAAGAGGGAATTCGGTATGGATCAGCAGTCCACTCCCAAACATTCCCAACGACATTATAGAGACCATAGCCGTTTGGCTTGAATGACGAAGCAGGTGCAGTTGCTGCGTAGCCATCCAGCTCAATGTTCCGATGCGGGAAAGTGCCTTGCCAGATGTTGCAGGGAAAGAAATCGCGATCATTCGGGTCTTCTTCACCCCAAGGATATCTCACATCCCCCAGCCCGCCGCGCGCCGCATGTTCCCACTCCGCCTCGGTCGGCAATCGGCCACCTGCCCAAGTTGCGTATGCCCGGGCATCGTTCCAGGAGACCTGTACGACAGGGTGATCCGGAAACCAGGCGGTCCCAAACGTGCCGGGACCGTTAACGTCAATCCAGTTGGCGCCTTCAACGCGACGCCACCATTCCGTACCTGCGACACCAAGAGGGTTGGGGGTATCATCCGGCACATCGAGCCAAAAAACGAAGGACCATCCAATTCTTTGGGCATCCGTGACGTATCCTGTTTCATCGACAAATCTTTTGAACTGCTCATTGGTGACTGTGGTCGCACCAATGCGAAACGGCTTGAGCGGCTTGGACCGCCGCGTCTCTTCACCATCGTCAGGTATCAACGGATGCGAAGTGCCGACGATTGGGCTGCCGCCAGGGATTTCGAGTGTCCCGTCCAGCATCGGTGCTGCGGCACCGGCTCTCAGCGCGAATATTCCTGCGTTCGCATTTTTTTGAGGACTCGGGGCACAGCAAGACCTATTCGATACCGACATAGACATGCACCTGTTGCATCGCTTTGTTCATAGGTAATTCAGCTTCTTTGTGATCCAGTAAAGGATTTCTGCCAGCGCGGAGATCGCTCCGGCCTCTTCGGTAATCACTAGGGCGGTGCCGGACGCACCAAGCTTTGTCGTCTTGTCACTCAGGTCGTTCGGAATGTCTGCGATCACGATGTATTCCGATGATCCGGCCAATTCACGGAGCGAGGGGAGGCCGCTCCTTGTATCAAGTGCTCCTTCACTTGTTGCAGGAGGTATGTCTCGGATGGTTGTTTCAAACTCTTGGCCTGGAGCACTGCGCATCGCGATCCTGATCTTGTCACCCGCGGAGACGTTCTCAAGGCTGCTCAGCGGCAAGGTCGCAATCAGGACGCGATCTCCCGGAACCACAAAATTGACCGCGCCCTGCAGTGTCGTAACCCGGTTTCCGGGCCTGAGCGAGAGCCCCGTCACCAAACCATCGGCAGGCGCGCGAATTACCGTCTGTTCAAGCACCCATTGTGCCTGAGCCAGCATGTTCTCCACTTCGACGACACCCACATCGACGCCGTCCACCTGCGCTGCGAGACGCCTCTCAAGGCCCGCTTTTCGGGCCGCCGCCGCACGCAGGTTCGTCTCAAGTTGCTCAATTGTGGAAACGGCCTCCTGCAGCTGGAACTCTGACGATGCGCCCCGGTCTGCGAGACGGATGATGTCATCGCGCCGCGCAATGCCAAAGGTTAGCTGGGCTTCAAGTGATGCAATATCAGCTTCGGCGGCTGTCAGGTCATGGCCCAACTGGTCCGCTTCAGCCTGCGCAGAAGAAAGAGCGGCTTCAAGCCGAGCCACTTCTGCGGAGTATTCGGTGTTGTCGATCCGAAAAAGCACATCGCCCTTTGCCACCGGTTGATTGGGCTTCACAGCCACTTCCGTCACCGGGCCAGAAACGTTGGGCGCTATATTGATCACCGCGCCTTGAACGGATGCCGTTCCTGTGGGTGTCGTATGATTCAATGCCCCGATGACAACCAACGCGATGAGAATACTGCCACCATAGATGACAGTCTTAGAGACAGCGTTCCACGGTAACAGGCGGAGTTTTGAGAACACGAGCCAGGCGAGCCCGAAATACAGTGCCAAAACAATCAGCATTTAATGTGCCTCATCAGGTATTCATCATCCAATCAACTCCGTCGGCAATAGGAAGGCCATTCACACGGGTTTCCTTAGTTGGGAGTCGGTTGTCGTTGCTTCTTTCGCGGCATTAGAACGAGAGCTTCGCGCCGACTATGGGCCCGGAGAATGAGAGATCACTCACAACGTCTGAGTTCCCGATATTCCAGTCGAGATGGCGGTACCCAAAACTCAGGTTCCAATTGTTGATCTGGTAGTCAAACGTGATACCTGCCTGCCAGGTCAGATCGCTATCACCCCCGCCAACGTCGGTAATAAATGAAAAGGCCCAACGATCTGCTATTGGGAAGACGCCTCGCACGCCTACGATGGCATCAGTGTTGGAGATTGACCCGGAAACGCGCTGTGAACCGTTACCAACAGCCAGGTTCGCCGTCGTGTCCATGTCGAGGTAGCGGAAGCCACCAAAACCGACCAACTGACCATCCTGCGTATGTCTGAAGTCATACCCGACGGAGCCGGTGAATACGAAACCTGTAACGTCCGCATCTGCGCTGGCCGGGATGCCCGGTCCTACAGCACTGTCTTGATCTGCGCTTACATCGAGGTACTGAAAATCGCCTAATACTGAAATCGGCCCGTTGTTTGCTTCCAGTGCGCCCATCAAACCGAAATCAAGGTTATCAAGTAAGTCTGAGAAACTCACGGTCATGCTTTCGCCGGTGACCGTGGTACCACCCAATTCAGGCGCCCAGAGATAGATAAACGCGCGGAAGTCCCAATTATTTTGATCAGCAAAGGATGGCCCTGCGACACAAGTCATGATCGCGGTCAACGCGGTAGTGCTAATGAGCTGTTTCAAACAACTTCTCCATCTTCGTGTGGCAACTAGATGCCCGGCGGCCCAAGATCAGGGCCGCCGGAGTTCTGTCATTGATTGGGAGAGTCCTTGCGGACGATAAAGGCATCAACTGCGGCCTGTGTTTCTGGCCGAATGTTCTCTATACCTTCGTAGGGCATTCCAAAAGCGGGTGGTGTGTCCGGATAGTTCTCTTTGCGCGCTTTGTGCCGAGCTAGAATACGCACGAATTCCTGGCCACCCCATGCGCCGACTTCTGTCGAAACCGAGTATTCCTCGCGTGTATCGTGGTACAGGTTGTAGAATTTCGCCACGATCGGGTTCTCGCCTGGAGGCGGCAGCTTCAGCTTCAGCTGATCCTTTACAATGGCCTTTGGCTTATCATCGGAATAGATGATGACATGGTCACGGCGTCCCTTTTGCTCATCGTCGAACAGGATTGACGCTGTCTGGTCCACACCATCTACAAGCCGGTCACGCGGGATATACTCATCAGCCCCGGCGAAGCGTGCCAGCGTCGTATAGATGTCAGACACATGGATGATGCTGTTCAGCATGCTGTCCGCCTCGATCATTCCAGGCCAGCGGATAAAGGCATCTGTACGCACACCCCCTTCGGTCGTATCCGATTTGCCGCCACGGAAAATCATCGGGGTATAGCCGGATTGCGGCGAATACTTGGTGAAATGACCGTTGTCGCCCATCACCACAACGATGGTGTTGTCAGCGATGCCCAGCTTCTCCATTTCATCAAACATGTCGCCCAGCCAACGGTCGACCAACTGCATCTTGTCCGCATAAAGGCCCCCATTCGGCGACTGCGGCCCCTCCCGACCAGTTCGCGTGTTGTCGAGCGGCAGCATCGGCCAGTATTGCAGGAAGAACGGCTCTTCTCCTCCAGCAAGGCGGGACAGCTCTTCCATCATTTTGTCCTGAAACGCCTGGTTCATTTCACCATATTTCGCGGCATTCCATCGCTCGCCTTCTTCCATCCGAATCTCACGGATCGGGCCTCCAGCTTCGCCTTCGATAACGGTCATCATGTGCGATGCGTCAGGTCGAAAGAATGCGTCCAAGGTGTAAGTGGGCAAGTAGTCATTATTCGCGACCGACACGCCCTCTTTGATGGCGTCGTCATTGAAAATCGTGAGCTGACCCTGCTGGTGTACCGCCATCTGGGCATAGTCAAAGCCCTGGTTCATGGCCCAGCTCTCAGCAATGTCACCCATGTGCCACTTGCCAACGTGACTGGTTGCATACCCGGCCTGTTTCAGAACTTCCGGCAGGATGACTTCATCACCCGGTAGGCCAAAGCCCGCGATATCAACCGCAGTGTCGCCCATTCCCATACGGACCGGCAAACGGCCAGTCATTTGTGCAACACGGGTTGGCGTGCAAGATGGCTCGGTGTACATGCGCACCAGGCGCATAGCCTCGTCCGAGAAATCGTTTATGTTTGGCGTTTCATATCCGCGCAGCGCGTTCAATTCCGGGATGCCCATATCGCCGAAACCCAAGTCATCAATCAGAACACTGATGATATTTGGCGCTTTGCCGCCGTTCGCTTCGCGAAAGCCTGCCAGCGCATCATCAACGGCAGCGTCATCCTCAGCCCACTGAGTGCTGCGCTGCGATTGCAGGATATAATACTCAGCGTCATGATTGATCGGCGCTTCCTGTGCCAGCAGCGGCTGCGCTGCCAAGGCAATAGGAGCAATTGCTAACCAGGTTAGTTTCATACTCTTACATTTCCTCTGATTGACTTTGCCAGTTCTCTACGGATGGTTTGGAGTGATCGATGATTGTACGCTCTGGAAGTGGGATTGGATTTCTTGTCTGAGCCCAATCAAGCACTCAAGCACATGTACATCTGTGGTGTGGTCTAGATTGCTCAGTTTGTGAATTTCGACAAAGTCGCGGCACATCTCAGCAAAAACTTCATCCCGCTGATAGAGCGCGCAAACGTGTTCAAACCCATTCTCGAAGCACTCTTCTAACCCAGCACTCCACAATTCTTCGATTTCCACAGCAGGCCTCCGGGAACTAGCGGACAAGGATTGAATATTTGAATGAGAAAATTAGGTATAGTTTTATATGGTATGTTACGGTTACACTGAACCCGTAACTTCATGATATTATGTTGTTATTCATGGCTTTGGGATTCGGAATGCAAGGTCAAAGTAAGATCGTTTTGGACAGCGACGCAGTCGTGGGTGCCTTGGACCGTGTCGTGTCGAGTAAAGCCTTCGCCGGAGCTGACCGCCTCAAAGAGTTTCTGAGGTACATTGTTCAGGAAAGTATTGCGGGGCGCGGCGACAAAATACGTGGAAAAAACATTGCTCAGGACGTTTATGGCCGGAAGTCTCAGAAGGACATTTCTACTGCAAATGTAGTGCGAGTCGACGCGGGTCGTCTGCGACGGAGACTGGAAGTGTACTATTCAGACGAAGGGGCAAAAGATCCGCTACGAATTCAAGTCGCCAAGGGTGGCTATACGCCTCAGTTTGAAGTTGCACAGAGCCAAGAAAACGAGACTAAACCAAAAAAGAGCTATGTTAGACTGTACTTTATTGGTGCCGGTGCGTTTGGATTGTTGGCTATTGCTGCGATCACTTTGTGGATTTCGGTGAATGACCCAAACAAGGTGCCGAAGAACTCCCAGTCTGACTCTCGTCAAAACGCAGAACGAGCGGCCCTGTTTGAGGAGTCTCCCACTGCACTTCAAGCGCGCAATCTCGCCGAGGAAGCGCGCGGCTTGTTATTTCCGGCAACGCAGCCGACGCGCCTGCTTGCTGCGCTAACGCTTTTTGAAAAAGCCATCGAGTTAAACCCCGATTATTTCGGTGGATATGCCGGAGCTGCGCAAGCCGCAGCTATGTTTGGTGGACTAGCCCCAGATGGGCCAGACCGCGATCAGATGTTCGAGCAGGCGCGACAATACGCCGAGGAAGCATCGCGATTAGCTCCCGCAGAAGGCTGGAGCCAATCTGCCATGGCATTCCTTTTGATGTTCGAGAGGGATTTCGATGACGCAAACCGCTTGTCCAAGCGCGCAGTTTCATTGGACCCGGATGACCTGATCACACTTGAAATCGACGCGATCATCGCTTTTTTTTCAGGTGACTTTGAAAGGGCTATCGCCAACTCAGACCCGGGTTTGCACCTGAACCGGCGAGGATCGCGTTTTCCTTGGCGAAACGTACTTGGCAATGCGAGTTTCTACACTGGAAACTACAACGAGGCCGCAAAACACCTGATGGAAGCTGCCGCATCGGGTGGTCCGGTCAGTGAGATCAATACCGCGCATCTGATCGCTGCTCTACAGGCGACGGGTAGAACACGAGAGGCGCAAAAACTAGTTAAGGAATACAATGAAGCTTGGCCAGATAGCCGGATCGAAGAACTCATGCTCCGCCTGTTTCAAAATCCGCAAGATGCAGAGAAGCTGATTGCTCAGATGCGACAGGCTGGATGGGTGCCCTAATCATTCCGGCCAGCATAGTGAAAGCCCTACCCTTGAAGTTTGAAATTTCTGTCCAGGATCGTGGCAATCATTGCAATCCTAGCCAAGAAGATTCCTTTGCCTGCACAAGTGAAATTCAAGGTATTCGTCTAAGGCATTGGCCTTTTTTGGTTCCGGCTGAATTCTCCGATTTCCAGCCCAGATGCTCTCAAACCGCGACACTAATCGCTGTTTGCCTGATCAAAATCGGTCGCTGCCATCTCTCGTACTTCAATAGTCAAGAACCGCTCAAAACCAGATGTTGGAGCCCTCCCCGGCGCTTCAAACGGATTGGAAAAAGAAACGGTCATGAACAGGATCAGCCCAGAATAAGCTGCAAACATGGAGACCAGTGTTAAATTCAATGCCGTCGCGGGCCATGTAAAAAAGGCCGCTGATATCAGAACAATACCCACAAGAGCAGCCATACTGAACAACGCCCTTGATGCACCACGCGCTGCGTTCTCGCGCCGTTCCCGCAATTCAGATATCTCTCGCACATCTTCAAGCATGAATTGGTGTAAACGGCTTTGTTCGGAAGTTTCAGGGGTCATCCGCAGCAACAGGGCATATCCTGCCTCCCAATGTTGCCATGCCAGTTCTGAAAGCTCTTTTTTACTGGCGAGTTGTGGCCATTCTTCTTCCGTGACGATCAAGGCATATCGAGCAAAGCTCTGCCGCAACGCATGTGTTTCGACATGCCCGTAACGTTCGGCGTCATGGTAGATGTCGCTAACCAGTGAAGCTTCTCGCGCCGCAGCTTGCGTAACATTGCGTACTCCCGCCAGGTCCTGCGCAAATACAAGCGCCAGAACCAATCCATGCAAGGCTCCAATCCGAAACAGGACAGAGACTGCCAACTCACGTGTTTCCTCCTTCACAATCCTGTTGCGAAAAGCCAAACGCGCCAAGAAATAGCTGACAAGCGCTAAGACAATAATTGAACCAATGAAGGCAAAGGCTGAAAAATACTCGATTGGACCCATCGTCAGTGGCCTCTGGAATAGCTTTGAATATCAACAAGGCTAGGTAACGGTTGCATGGCGCGCCCGTATATCTCGTTCCTTTGAATGCTGCGGAAAGCATGAACGGCTGCTTTGGGGTTCAGCCTGTCACTAGTCACTTTCGCACCTTGAAATTCGCAACAAAGATGGTGGCGATGGTTGTGATCGTAGCTACGAAAATTCCAATGCCAGCAACGGTGAAGATCATCGTAAAGACCTTTCCCGCTGCGGTGATGGGCGCAATATCACCGTAGCCGACAGTCGACATGGTGATGACTGAAAAATACATCGCATTCAAAATGCTCCAACCCTCGACGAGTACGTAAAAGCAAGTACTGACAAAGACCAGTGACGCGGACATTGCGAGCAAGTGCAGCGACCGTCCATCTGTTAACGCCATAGCCAAGGCTCGAAACAGGCCAATATAATTGAATAGAAAGTTACTCAGCATTCCGGTTCTCGGCCATTGAAACGTTAGGCAGGCTCCAGTGTTGAACTGTTATTCTTGTGGCCCTGCCGATTTGCACGCCACTTTCTGACATCGACAAAGTCGAAATAGATCCCAATCACAGTTGGGAAGACGAAGATCACGAGCAGTGTTGAGGCCAGCAGACCAAAAGCTACCGCCGCCACCAATGGGACAAGGACCTGAGCCTGTGGGCTGGTTTCAAAGAGCATAGGCATTAAACCGGCGAAGGTTGTTGCAAAGGACAAAACCACGGGACGGAACCTATGGCGAACCGCGTCAATTGCTGCGTTCAGATAATCGCCATCCTCGATCTCTGATTCAAAAAACGTCAGGAACAAGATAGCATTATTCACTACGATACCCGCTAACGAAGCAAAGCCGATGAAGCTCGGCATTGAAATGTCGATACCGAGAGCAAAATGCCCAAAAATGGTCCCGATTAACGCAAAAGGAATGCTGAGCATAATCATGAACGGCAGGGTGTAGCTGTGGAACTGAAAGGCGAGGATCAGATAGACTCCGACAAGGCCCGTCAGCAGCGCAGTAGAAATCGAGGCCTGCGTCTTCTGCTGCTCCTCCGTGGCACCCCCGATACCTATCGAGACTTCGGGGTACGATTGTTGCAAATCAGGCCCGATTTGGTCTGTGACGAGGGCCGAGACAGCGGTTGAAGTAGTCGCTCGGCGGTCGATCTTTCCAATAATTCGGGAAATGGCTTGCCCGTTCTTTCTGGTGATCTGCGCGTAGGCTTGAGTAAGTTCAATGTTGGCAACGCCCGACAGTGCCACTTGCTCACCGGTTGGGATTGTAATTGGAAACTGCTCTAGATCGGCAAGTGTTGGTACTGAGTCGCCAAGCTCAACGCGGATTGCGACATCTGAAAACTGTTGGCGGAAGCTATCTGTCTCAGTTCCCGAAAACGCAGCCCGTAGTTGCGCACTTACGCCCTGTGGGGTCAATCCGGTGACATAGCCGAACTCCGTCAGCGAAAGTCGAATCTCAGATCGGCCCTTCGAAAAATCCTGATAGGCTTCGGTCACGTCATCTCGAGCGATCAGCCTTTTAAGTAGCTCATTGGTCGCAGCCTCCAAATTCTCAAGATCGTGTGAGGCGAGTTCCACGTCCAGATCGTCTCCACCGGGGCCAGCCGCGATCTGCGTGAAATTGCTTTGAACCAGATCCGGCAGAGGTCCCGTAGCTTGTTTCCAAAGGGCCAGTACGTCATTTGCAGCGACGTTGCGCAAATCGCTTTCAAGCAGATCTGCGGTAACAGTAGCCGTATAGGCACCATTGTCTTTGACGTCCTGATTGACCGAATACTGAACCAGAATACGCTCGACTAGAGGCTGAGCCTCTTCGGTTCCAGGCGTCAGCTCCGTGTCTACTCGCTGCAGACCCGAAATCAGTTGCGCCACAGCATTCTGAGTGCGCTCGATGGGTAAGCCAGAAGCCAAGGCGATACGCGCCTCAATTGTGTCACCTTCGGTCTCTGGAAAGCCGACAACTTTAACTAGCCCGGATGCCAGCATTCCGATGCTCAGGATTAGGATCGCAAAGACCGATCCCAACGTCGCGTACCGCCATCGTAGCAGAGCCGAAGCGACTGGAATGAAGAACCCATCGCGCGAGCGATCCAACAAGCGTGGTACAAAACGCCGGGCATTTTTAACCGCATCGGCACGTGTATGAGCCATATGATGAGGAAGGATCAGAAATGCCTCAATCAGGCTGGTGATCATCGTCAGCAGTAACACGATCGGGATCACCTGAAGCACTTTTCCGGTTTCACCTGAAAGAAACATCAACGGGCCAAACACGCACGCAGTGGTCAGAAAGGATGACAGTACACCTGGCATAACTTCCGTAGCGCCCTTGATTGCAGCTTCTTTAGGCCCCAGCTTCTGGCGCCATTTCGCGATATTGTCCGCTATGACGATGCTGTCATCCATGATCAGACCGATTGCCATCAGCAATCCGATCAAAGAGATCGTGTTGATCGTCACCCCGACCAGACCCATGAGGAAAATACCACCGAGGAACGAAAACGGCAGCGAGAATGAAATCCAAATTGCTTCGGACACGGAAAAAAACAGGCACATGACCAAAACCACGAGCAGCAAACTCTGGACAGCATTGCCTAGAACCAGATTGATCTGGGTCTCAACGGTTTCGGTCAAATTGTTGACGACCGTAATTCGAAACGGCGCAGGATACCGCATTTCTTCTTGCGCAATTTTGTCAGACACCTGTGCAAAGGCCTTAATGGCGTCATCGGTTTTGCGTTTGCTGACCTGAATGATTGCGGCCCGATCCCCGTCAATAAAAGACTGCTGCTCTGGTGCGGCTTCAAACAATGTGACCTCAGCCACATCTACCAGACGCACGATCCCGCCTTCCGGCGTCTCCACCAGAACCAAGTTTTCCAGGTCGGTTGCTGAACGGCGCGCATCGAAGTAGCGCAGGGTGATCTCGCGCCCCGTCGTTGCGACTGTACCTAAGGGCGCGCGCAAACTGCGCGCCTCAACAGCGTCAGCGACGTCCTTCGGACTAAGCCCAAACCGTCGCAATGCCAGTTGATCAAACGAAATACGGTATTCGGCTTCCGATATACCCGTGACCTCGGCGGTCGCGATCATTGGCAAATTGGCTAATTCTTCCGCAAACGCGTCAGCGTATTGAATCAGGCCATCATGTGTTTCAATGCCCGAAACCGCTACAGATGCGATCACTTCCGTTTGACCAAGAATGCTGACCGACGGAAGTTCGGCCTCTGACGGTAGATCATTAATACTGGAGACTTCTGATGAGATATCGTTGTAAAATTGCCCGATATCTCCGTTCTCCGCCATAGTGAGGGTGGCCGTCGCCAGGTTTTCAACAGACAGGCACTCAATCTCTTCTAGATTGTTAACTGCTCCCAACGCCTCATCGAGAATAAGGCAGATTTGCTCGTCCACATCGCTGGCCGACGCGCCCGGGAATTCGACCGAGACCGAAACTTCGGACGCAGTGAATTCCGGGAAGCTTTCACGCTCCATGTCCAGCAGTGTGGATAGGCCGATTAAACAGACAGCGATCAGGGCGAGGTTTGCTGCGACGGGATGCCGTGTGAAGTATGCGATCATGACTCTTGGCCTGTAGATTCCTCAACAGGCTCCAACAACATACCAATGACTGCGGGTCGGGGGTCGGACAAGACGAGCTGATCGCCGATTGCGAGACCTTTGTGGACAATGACCTCGTCGTTCTGAACCGAACCAGTTTCCACCTCCCGCCGCTCGAGCCGGGATTCATCGTCCAGAACATAGACAAAGCGGGTTGGTCCATCGGTATGCAAAGCTGCGCGTGGGACACGCAGTGCCTCTAGCGCGGACGGCGCAGATATTTGGACTTCAACAAAGGTGCCATTTGAAAGCGGTGGCCCGCGTCTGTCGGGGTTTGGTACGCTTGGGCTTTCTATTCGGACAACCAGACCAACCGTTCCCGTTGTCGGGTCTGCGCTGCCATCAAACCGAACGAGCTCAGCTGGCCATGCGTAGACCTCGCCTGCGACAGACATGCGCACTTCTGCTTGAAGGTCAAAGCTCTGCAACACATCAAAAGCATCAGATACATCCATACCTCGCAGCGCATCGATGGGTTCAATACCTCTTAGCGTTGTGAACAAATTGCCAAGAACACGAGTTTGGAATTCTGCCGTGACTTCCGATGCGGCGGTACTTTCTATTGTGGCTACGGTGTCACCGAAACGAATGAACTGTCCCGGTGACACCGATTTGGCTACAACACGCCCAGTGAGTGGAGTGGTAATGGTCGTGTTTGCCAATGCTCGCTCGGCTTCTTCGATTTCGACAGCACGGGTGTCGATCGTAGCCTGCAGCGAGGCGCGCTGCGCGGGGAGTAACCGCAGCGCATTTTCAAGATTCAAAACCATCTTTTCTTGCGCGAGCAAATTACCGATAGCCGTATCAACAACAGACTGGGATGCACTTCCGCGTTCCAACAGAGTTTCTTGCCGCGCCAACTCTGCCCTGCGTACATCCAAAAGGCGGGTTTCCAGTTCAATCGAAGCCTTCGTGTTTTGCTCGGTCGCTTCCAGTTCATCCAATGCAGCTTGGGCGCTGTCTCGGGATGCAGTCGCCCTCGCTAGTGAGATTTCGTAGTCCCGGGGATCAACCCGCAAAATTTCCGTGTTTTTTGAAATAACTGTCCCCACCTCGAGTTCAGGAGACACGAAGGTTGCGCGCCCATCGACCTGCGAAATTGCTTGCCAGCTGTCCACGGCAGTGACGCGACCATACCCGGATGCGTTCGGTACTGCGGAAGTTGGGGTCAGCGCCATCGTGCGCACGACCGTTACTGTTTCAGCCGGAGGTGTTACTTCCGCCGCGTCTTCACTGGTTAGCCACATGAACCCGCCCACGCCAATTGCCAGAGGGGGGAGAAACAACAGGGGTCGGAAGTTCATGTGACTATTCCTCGGCGTCTTGGGGGTTGAGAGGTTGTGGTCAGGCCCGTTCGACCAACTGCATCCGTTCAGCCTTTGAAATCCTAGGTCGGAACGCCCCCATGATCATCTCTGTAACCAAGGGGATCACGTTCGACATCCCAACCAGCTTCTCAGTGTTTTCACGGTCGAGAAAAGCCTTGCTCAGTTCGCCGTCTGGGATTGAGGCTTTAGCCATCTCCAGCAGTTCCGGCATCATCGGGACCAGAAAAACGAACGCATTGACTGTCAGAAAGGCCGTCATCGCAAGTTTGATCCGCATCCACCAGGCGCGTTCTGCAAAGCCAAAGAATAGGATCAGATCGACCAGGATTTTCAGACCAAGACCGGGCAGAATGAGAATGTAAGCGCTCTGCAGCTTGTAGTGGTAAATGACAGCAGCTGTTTCGGGAGATGGATGTGCGTTGATGGCACCGATTACAATGTGGGATAGAATGCCGCCCACATACATGATGGTTCCAATCTCAGCGATGAATGAGAGAAGCTTTTTCATGGAAATACAGCCTGATGAATTGGTGATTAACGGAACTCAAATGCCTCGGTGTGAATCTTGCTGCGTGGAACGCCTTCGGATTTGAGGTCTTTCATCAAACCGTCCACCATCGGCTTTGGACCACACATGAAATACTCATAGCTATCCAAGGGATCGGGCAGTTTCTGTTTCATCATGTCTACGCGAGCAAAGTTCCCCTCGTCTGAGAACAAGGGCACCAACGTGACGTTCCCCAATCGGGCAGCGTGATCACGAAGTTCATCCAGAAAAATCGCATCCTGCGCTTCGCGAGCTGCATAAACCAGATGAATTTGTCGGGAATCCCCAGACTCCATAGCTCGGATTTTTGACAGAAACGGAGTTAATCCAATGCCACCGGCCAGCCAGATTTGCTTATCTCCAGCCTTCGTCGCGTCAAATCGCCCGTATGGCCCACGAACATTGACGTGACCACCAGGCTGCAGTTCTTCGCGCACCTTGCGCGTCCAGTCACCCAGAACCTTGATAGTAAATTTCAAGTGCCCATCACTGGGAGCGCTTGAGATTGTAAAAGGATGAGGCTCGCTCCACCCTTTGCCTGCAATCTCAACAAAGGCAAATTGACCGGGCTTGAAGTCAAGGTGCGGTCCTGTGGGTTTAAGGACGATCTCGGTGGCCCGTTCAAGCGCATTAACAGCCTCGATTGTGTAGGGTGCCGCAGTTCTCTTGTTCATCCCGAATATTGAATAGATCAGGCAGACCACACCGCATGTTGCGGCGGCCAGCAGCAGCAAACCGGAGGGGCTAAACTGCACAAAGAAGATCTGAGGTGCTGTGAAGAAATGTCCGATCACAAGCACATATACAAGCGCCATGATCTTGTGTGTGGGTCGCCAGAAGGAATATCGGATTTTTCTGTTCAAAGCGATGAACAGACCGATTACGAGAAAGATAAGTCCTAACATCCCAAGTGGGGCAGAAGGAACCAGCGGGTTTTGCAGAGGATCAACGCCCGCCGGAAGCTCCTTTGGTACGCCAAAAAAATGAACAAGCGCGAGCAGAGCGGCAAGCACTCCGACAACTCTATGGGTCTGATACATTCGATCCAACCCACCAAACCAGTCTTCTAGAACCGGAGCGCGCGTGGACAACACTACCGAGCAGGTCATCAGGAGAAACGCAGCCCCACCTAGCAGGGTCGTAGCGGTAGTTCTCGAGTCATGATCCGTTGGCGCAAACACGACATGCAGAAGCCCGAAAACTGCGATCAGGCCTAAGATCAACAAAACACCCTGCCGCTTGAGCATCGCCCGCACTCCTCATGATATTGGCTATGAGCGCGGCACCTCAGCTATTTCGACTGATAAACACCGACTCAACCTGCTGCTTGACTTGTAATCGCAATACTTGCACTTACAATCATTGTAAATGCAAAAATCACTGCAACACTTGCAGG
Source organism: Ruegeria sp. BG5 (assembly GCF_056538425.1). Classification (NCBI taxonomy): domain Bacteria; kingdom Pseudomonadati; phylum Pseudomonadota; class Alphaproteobacteria; order Rhodobacterales; family Roseobacteraceae; genus Ruegeria; species Ruegeria sp. BG5. Next base: position 50,947 of record NZ_JBQFTC010000010.1, read on the forward strand.
ATGCAAGATTAGGGATTAAGGCCATGATCAGGAGCGCATTCCTGATGACCCAAATGAAAAGCACAAAGCACATTCGAGAAAACAGTTTCGGGTTTCTGATCCAGACCTTAGCCCGCGAAATCGACGCTCGGATGAAGCACGCGCTGAAAGAAGTGGACGTCGACGTAAAAGTGTTCGCCAACTTGATGCTGCTGGCTGACGAAGATGGGATCAACCAGAGGGCTTTGGGTGAAAAACTCAATTTCCCGGACTATTTCACGAGCCGAAACATCGATGCGCTGGTCGAAGCTGGCTACGCTGAACGAAGGCCCGACCCGGACAGTCGTCGTTCGTTTCTAATTTTTTTGACGGATGCTGGACGCGAAAAAGCGATGCAACTTCCGAAAATCGTTCGGCAAGTAAACGACCAAACTCTTGAGATGCTTTCAATGGATGAACGCAAGCAAGTCGTCAGCCTTTTGAAAAAGATTGCCAGAATCTCAGATTCAACAATTGACTAATACTATCCTGAGAAATTGATTCTTGCATCTAGCCATCTGTTTCGCAGGCCCTTTGGTTAGATTGAAGATCTCCAATTCAGCTAGTTCAAGCGACACGTTTGTGCATGAACGCTCCCCTGATTGCTTGGTTTGAGATTTCCTGCCCCAGACCAGGCCTTTCCGGTACGCGATAACGGCCATTCTCCGGTTGGTAGTCGTGTTTGCACAGGGCAACCACGTCGGGATGTGTAGAGCGGAAGTGATGTTCATGGATGCAGAAATTCGGGATTGCCGCCTGCAAATGCAGCGCTGCTGCGGTCGAAATTGGCGAGCCGGCGACATGTGCTTGCACTGTGGCGTCAAACACTTGCGCCATGTCGCAAATCTTCTTGGCCTCGGTCATCCCGCCGACGCAGCAAATATCCGGCTGGATCAGCTGGATCGCGTGCTCGCGGAAATAATTCATGAATCCCCAGCGGGAGTAGATCCGCTCGCCCGAGGCAATCGGAGTGTTCACCTTTTCCCGCACCAACCTGTGCGTCTCTGGGTTTATTAGGGTGGTGGGCTCCTCATAGGCGAAACACCGATATTTATCGCAAAGCGCGCCGATGGCGATGGCGCCAGGAGCATCCGTCCGACCGTGGTTCTCGACGATTATATCCACCTCATCACCACAGGCAGAGCGGATCGCGGCCAATCGTTCATCAACCAGCGCCAGCAGCGCATTCGGCACGATCCCCTCAAAAGCGGATTTCGGGATAAGATTTGCTTCACGATCGTACATCGTGAAGTCGATCTTCACCGCGTCATAGCCCTGCGCCATAGCGTACTCGGTGATCATGGCGTAGTCAGACGCCTTGCCGAACGGGCCAATCCTATCGTCCCAACCAAATTGCAGCTGGCTGGCATAGACGCGCTGATCTTCGCGAAACTTGCCGCCCAACAGCTGATAGCAGGGCAGGTCCAGCATCTTGCCCTTGATGTCCATCAGCGCGATGTCGATGGCACTGATGCCCGAAAACACCACGCCGCCACCGCCTTGGCCCCAGATGCTTTCCTTGAACATATGGTCCCAGATGACTTCGTTCTCCATCGGGTCCATGCCGATTATCATCTCGGCTAGATCGGCCACCATGCCGAACCCCGCGGTCGAGCCGACACCATAGCCGATGCCGCATTCACCATCACCATAGATGCCTTCGTCGGTGTGGATGCGACAAACGATCGGATTGCGCATACCCCTCTGATCTCCGGCATCGAGGAAATAGACGTCCACAGATGTTATCTTCATGGGGTCAATCTTGCTTTCCGAGGTTAGTCAAACTCTGCCATATCCGCCTTGCGACGCGCCATTGAATGGAAGTTCTCCATTGTGAACTCGATTTCATCGCCGGTGGTCCAGTCAAAGAGTGCCCTTTCTACCTGTGTCAACGGACCTTCATAGACGTGGATAGCGCAGCTTTGTTCTTTGCCATCCGCCGTGATCGCGTGGATGGCTTCGGGCCCAAGGCGTACAACCTCGCCTGCCTTAACAATACGGTTGCCGCCGTGGCGCAGTTTCCCGGGTTCTTTCTTGTAAAGAACTTCGACCTCGGCACCGCGATAGACAGCGATATGTACCGACATGCAATGTTCGTGCGGTGCAAAAACGACTTCCGCGCCATAGCGACAGGTCCAGATCGAGCAGCTTTCATCCTCGAACAGCATAACCTCGTCCTCTTCCGTTGCCGCGATGGCGTCTGCCAGGTCATCCATCTGCGACAGACTTCCCTCCAGAAAAGCCCGAATAGCTGTGGAGCGATCCTCTGATGCGGCAGCTTGGCGGATTTGGCCGACAAGATCATCTAGGATTGTTGGGATCATGGTCTGTCTCCTTTCGCGTGTCATAGCCTCCTGTCTTTCTGACAAATTGGTTCAATCACGCCTTAGCTTCATTCTGCGCCAGTTGTGGCATTTCCACAGCTTTCGCAATAACAACGTGTTGGCTGGATCGGTTCGAAATGTTTTGATTTTTCAGTCGCTTCCCGCCATGTCAGATGAGTTGCAGCTGCCGTTTGCGCCGACCGCAGCCGCAAAGCGCGGCCCCATCAGGTCACAAATCTTCACACTACATCCACACCGCACTGAGACCTGAAATTCCGTAGGTTTCGCACTCATCTCCTTTTCGCCCCGGCCTCATCCGAAACGATAACCGGTTCCATGCACGGTGGCGATCAGATCACCATGCGGCGCAATCTTCTTGCGAAGCCTTGCCACATGCACGTCCACTGTGTTCGTCAACGGGTCCGCAGTCGCACCCCAGACTGAGTTAAGGATACGCTCCCTACTCATCACTTTGCCTTTATTTGTCATCAGCATCGTAAGTATGGCCATTTCTTTGACGGATAGGTCTTGACGTGCACCATCAACACGGACGCATTGTGCGTCTTTATCCAGGATTATTGGGCCTACGTTTTCTTCCGGCTCACAACACATCACCCAGGTCTTGCAGCGCCGCCTAAGAGCCGCAATCCGGGCCAATAACTCGTCAAAATCGAAAGGTTTGGCCAGATAATCATCCGCACCCTTTTCTAGACCTGCGATCTTTTCATGTGTCGATTCAAGGGCTGTCAGCATCAGGACCGGCGTGTAGTCCTTGCGAAATCGCATCTTGGTGCAAACTTCATGGCCCGAGATACCAGGCAACATGACATCCAATACGACCACGTCGAACTCGTTTTCTCCTAATAGCTCCAACGCCGTTTCGCCATCTTGTGCATGAGTTGGAATCATGCCCTCGGCTCTCAATCCGCGCACCAGAAAATCGGCAATCCCATCTTCGTCTTCAACTATCAAAATATTCATGAAACAGATCTCAATGGAGCGCGCAGTGGCAAGGATATCAGAACCTGCAATCCGCCGAACTCACTATCTGACAGTTTGACCAATCCGCCGTGAGCTTCAACTATGGATTTTACAATTGGCAAACCAAGCCCGTAGCCTGCATCGCGGTTCCCTCCTGCATTGGATCCCCGGTAAAAACGAGCAAATGCGTTTTGCTTCTCTGCATCACTCATACCTGGACCATTGTCTGCAACAGAAATCTCACATGTATCCCCGTTTTCACTAAGTGTTATGATAGTGGTTGTTGCCCCATGGTTATTGGCATTTTGAAGCACAGCCAGAAGTGCCTGGCGTAGACGAAGGCGGTCCACACTGACTGGAATAGACCCATCCGGTTCAGAAATTTCAGAAACAATTGGTGAGAGTGCAACCGCATCCTGGACGATCCTTGATAAGTTGCTCGCCTCTTTCTTGAGCTTCAGTTCGCCACTTTCTTGCCTGGATATCAAAAGCAGGTCGTCGACAATGGCCGATGTATGCTCCGCAGCGACTTTAGAACGGCGCAATGCCTCCTGGAGTTCACTAACCTCGGGCTGCCTGTTGCGCAGGGCAATGTCTGCTTCGCCGCGGATGATTGTAAGCGGCGTCTTCAATTCATGGCTGACATCAGCCAGAAGGCGTTGCCGCCCGCCAGACTGGACACGAGCCTCCTCTAAGAGCCGCTCCAGTTCACTCGTCCGCTGTTTCACGATGGTTTCAAGATCGGTGTTTTTATCTTCCAATATCTGGTGGCGCTCACTCACCTTTGTGGCCATGGAATTCAACAGAGCTGAGACTTGATCTATCTCTTGGCTTCCTGAAACAGCAATGCGCTTATCTAACTCTCCGCGCTCCATGCCTTCCACGCCGCTCAGCAGTCCTTGAAGCGGTTTGGTCACGTTGCGATGGAAAAACCGAATTGCCGCAAATGCCAGTCCTCCAGCAACTACAATAAACGCACCACCCATGGTTGTGACCAAAAGTACCTCTTGGCGAAGCTCTTCCCGTGTTTCCGCAACTTCTTCCTGCTCCTCGTCTAACGCCATTGTCATCAAGGCACGAAACCCAGCCTCGGTATCGTTGCCGAGCAGACCGACAAACGCCATCCAGCGGGTACTGGCTTCGTTAAGTGTTTGTATCTTCGTCCGGCGTTCAAAGTGCCGGATCAATACCTCGAGCTTTGTTTCCAGGCGTTCTAGAAGTTCCAGTTCTTCAATTTCTTCCTCGCCAACCATCTCAATCTCAGTTGCGATGATACCTCGGATCTCCGCGATATCTGACCGAATTTGGTCAGCGAGCGCGCGTGTTTCTGTTTCATCATCAACGTCGGGCGTCAAAAGCGTATTGCCGTAGTGCTTGAATAGCTGAAAACCGTTTGTGGACAGACGAAGATGTGCCTCATAAGAGGCCTGCGCCAGAGCCATACGCTCAATATGATTGCTGGTCCGGTCAATAGCCCAAAAGGCCAGACCACCGCTCAGTAGCGCAAGTAGAAACACTCCAAACGTATATCCAGTTACTACACTGGTCAGGCGCATTTTCTGTTGTCTCCCTCTACTATGCCATGACTGGCAGCCCGCTTCAGATCGCTGCACCCGTCCGAGAGCCAAACCTCCGTACCCGGCGCCTCCTTTGCTCCCAAGGTGTGCACGATGGTCGCACCGTTATTTCCAAGGTTCGGCAGAAGCCTATCGCGGTCAGCCAAATGCGACCAGACATAGCTCTGAATCACAATGCAAACTGGCTCTGCCAGTATCACTTGAACTACGGAAATCCTCAGTTTTTCAGTCGCGGTAAGATTGGTACCACGCTCGGTTACCGTCCCATCAAGACCACCAAGTCGGTCCATCAGTGAACCCAGACCATTCGCGCGCGCGCAGTCTTCTATCTCATGATCAGACGGACGACGCTTACAGCCAAGCGAGAGATTGCGACGAAGAGATCCCTTCAATAACGAAGGATCATCATTGACAAAACCAACCTGCAGTGTGGACCCAGATTCACCATCGAATTCCGCGGCCCAGCCGCTGGTCTCAGAACCAGATACGATGCAATGCATAGCGTCTACCGCGTCGTCAATCTCAAGGATCGAAAGACCAGTGACCTGGCCAGCTGGGCAGTAAAATCGTAGATCACCATCCTTCTTGAGCCACAAGCTCATCGGAGCGTCAACAGACGAACGTGATGGTTCCTCTTCGGTCGAGGCCAAAAGCGCCTCGCAGCGCGCTCGCGCCACGCTCCAAGCTACATATCGGTCCCAAACACCGATCATTTCTTTGATTGGCAGTGCAGCTATCCCCAAAACTGCTAACGCTCCAGCCGTTGTGCCCGGCGCAACCTCAAAATTAAGAGCAGTCCAAAGGATGGCCGCTCCACCGAAACCAAGACCTGCATCAGGCAAGGCTCGTAACAATGAGACGCGACGTATGCGACTAACCGAATTATCTGCGACCGCCCTGCCCTCTTTCTTCAAGCTCTTCAATTCGCGGCGCAATCGCCCAAGCCGGGTCAGAGCGTCCGACATCATGATCCGTTCCATCGCAAAGATTGCCAATTTGGCTCTGCTTTTTCTCAATCGCCTGTGGCGTCGGCGAAGAATTGTACCGAGTCCTACCATAAGCAGAACCGCAGCCAGCAGTGGGAGCGCACCCGCAGCAGCCAGGCGCGGATCAAGCCACCACAAGCAAGTAAATGCTGCAGGCGCAACCAAGGCCCCGACAATCAGCCGATGTACTCCCAATCCAACCCAGCCCCGGGCTGCGGTCATATCCCCAACAAAGCGCAAAGAGAGCCCGCCGACGCTTCTGCGATTTCGAACTTTCTGTGGAAGCCGCGCAATCGCCGAAAAGACGACTTCGCGCAGTTCAATAGCGAAAGAATGTCCAATGGCTTCAGCCTTTGTTCGCGCAAGCGCATTGCAAGTTGCCGTGGCAGCCGCCGAAAAACACAAGAGCCCCACCAGCATAAATGGAACATCAGCGCTTCCGTGCAGTGCTTCGAACAGGCCTCGTGTGGAAAGTGCCGCCAGAAACAGACATGCCGCCTGCAGTACACCGAGCATCACCATGGCGAAAATTGCCCGACCTCGTGGCCGGGCAAGAGGGTTAGGAAGCCTCAAATCACTCATGCGGCAACCGCTCCATCCGAATGTGTCTCAACTCGTTCATTCCGCATCAGGTGAGCGGTCAAATCGGTAACGACGCCAGGGGTACACAGTTCTTCCCGTGTCAAGATCGGCACTCCGGTGACATGGCCTGCTTCCCGCGCACCAAGTGCCGACAGGCTGACCTTGCCTGAGATAGCAAAGGGTGACAGGCCGCAGGTCGAGAGCAACTGCGTGCCGCCGACAGCGCCAAGTGCATCTGGAGCTGCGAAAAGCAGGCCATCCATGCGGCGGATGATTGAAGAGTCTTGCAGGATTTCGCGGGTTTCTTTCTGGAATACTCCGTCGGCAATCTCCACCACGGCCACCGTAGCACCACCTCGGGCCGCTTGCCCAACCAGCGTATCAAAGGACTGTTCGATATCTGCCAAGGGCACCCGGAAGGTGGAAGCATAGCCAGTATCAGTGAAATCACTCGCCGGGATGCCAGCATCCTCAAAGGCATTGAAGTCCCCGAAGGCTCCAGTACCTGTAGCTTTGATTCCAGCCACCTCATAGCCCGCGCGCATCAATCCATGTGCCAGACAGACAGCAGCGGTGGTTTTGCCCGCATTCATCGATGCGCCAAAAACACCAAACACCGTCATGTTTTCCGGCACGGTTGCGGCATCGATCGCATACCGGTCTATATTGACTACAATGCCGTGACGATCCGCCAGCGCACCTATGGGGCGCAGCTGTGTTGGTTTTGACATCGCGTGATGAGCAGCTTCAACTGTGCCCGCCAAGCCGCCACCAGCCAACAAATCGAGCATGTCGCCACTTAGCTTTGCGGCTCCTAGGAACTGATCCGGAGCGTAGCGGTCTCCGAGACAGACCACCACGAGATCGCCAGGATACATAACTGACAAGCGCTGATTTTCCTGCTGAATCTTCTTGTGCTGCCCAATACTGGCGACCTCACACAATATGAGGTCGCCAGCACGCAGGGTGGCTGGTGTGAGTGGGGCAAGCCCTGCGATGTCCGAACGCAACGCACGGCGTGTCGTGAACGCCCATTTGATTTTGTGCCGCACGGAAGCAAAATTGAGTGTCGCGTGGGTTTCCATGTGTTCCTCCTGAGCCGTGGATTGTATTGACAATCACACTTTGTCCGGAACGCGGTTGCAAAGCCTGACGCATGAGTGACGCACGCGTTAAGCAAATATTAACGAGATATGAACGAGCAACGGCCGTTGAAATTCCTCAGATCTGCAACAATGAAAAAAAGGTCAGCAGTGTTTTGTTAATAAAAAAACTGCTGCGGGTTACATCGTCGAACCACCGATCTTGTCGTTGAGAATCTCGAGTATTCTGTTTCTTTGTATTTTCCCTGATGGCCCTTTTGGCAATTCCGGCAAGACATGGACTTGATCGGGGGATTTGAATCGACCCAGCTTGGTTTCGCAAATCTGCAATAGGGTCAGCGACGTCAGTTCGGATCCGTCCCGGATTTTCACGGCGGCCTCAACGGTTTCACCATAGCTGCGACAGGGGCGCGCAAAAGCTGCGGCTTCAACAACGTCGGGATGGGAGTACAGCGCTTCGTCGATCTCACGCGGGGCGATATTTTCACCGCCTTTGATGATCAGTTCTTTCAGGCGGCCGGTGACATAGACGTACCCATCCTCATCCATACGCGCCAGATCACCCGTACGCAGCCAGCCATCGGCTGTAAAAGTACCTGCAGTCGCATCCGGGTTCTTGAGATATTCAAGCATGACGTTCGGTCCGCTTATAACCAGCTCACCTTCAGTCCCATGTGGAACCCGTTGCTGATTTAGGTCCAGAATCGCGGCGTTATTTCCGTACGCAACACCTGGTGAGCCGATCTTGCGCACGCCTGGCGGAAGGGGGTTTGACAGGATCTGCGCCGCAGTTTCTGTAAGCCCCATAGTTTCGATGATGGGAACCTCGAACCGCTCTTCAAATGCGCGTTGCACATCCGGGGCCAGCGCGGATGACGCGGACCGCCCGAACCGCAACTGCTGTCGTGTCTGGGCATCCGGGTTGTTGTCGGAATGCAGCAGATGAGAGATTATTGTCGGGACCACCGAAAACCAAGTAGCTTGCGTTTTCCCGACGTTGTCCCAGAACCGGCTTGCCGAAAACCGTTCGCACATGACCAGCGATCCACCCGAGACGAGCGTTCCCATCACCGTCACGCAAAGCCCGTTGATATGGTAGATCGGCAAAACACAGAAGCCACGGTCCGTGTCTGACAGCTCATGCGCGATAGCAGTGGTCCAGCCTCCAGCCAACAGGCTGGAATGGGTGTGAACGACACCTTTGGGACGGCCGGTTGTGCCCGAAGTGTACATGAGCAGGGCGTGATCATCGGGCGCCAAATCGTAAAGCTCGGCAGTGGCGTCACCGGCGTCGGTGACCTGCAAGGCCGTGGTCACTGCAGGATCGGCAGTTCGGTCAAACAACTCGGTTTGATCTGGGTGCACAAAGGCAAAGCGTGCGCCGCTGTGTTCAAGCGCGTAGGCTACGGCACTGTCGCCCGCAACAAGATTGATCATGGTTGCCCGGAACCCACCACACAGAACGCCGAATAAGGCAATCAGCGCCTCGCGGCAGTTAGGGTAAACAAGGGCGACACTCTCGCCTTTTTGCACGCCCAAGCGGGTCAACATGCTTGCAACGTTTCGGGACGAGCTGCTCAGCTCCGCCCAGCTCAGATCCGGTGCGCCATCGGGGAACACAAACCCGGTTCCGCCCTGATCGGCCCTACGGTCCAGCCAGTCGCGGACTGTGCCTTTTGGCGGTTCCATCATTGCCCGGTCTCCTGCCAATACGCGCCGAAAACATCCTCTAGCGCGGGTTCGCGCGGGGCTATTTCACGCACGACTTTGGTCGTTTGGACGAAGTGCCGCCAATGCAGGTTGGTATCGATTGAGTTCCCACCCCAACTGCCGCATCCCATAGAAAGCGAAAAGGGCATGCCATTGTTAAAGCTGCCACCAGTGGCAAATGTATGCGCTTGATTGACGATGACCCGGCAGGTCGGCAGGTCGCGACCAAGCTCAACCGCGCGCGTGTCGTCGCTGGTGTGAATGCCGACCGAGTGTCCGGCCCCCTGATGGGCTAAAATGCGCGCTGCGGTGGCTTTCGCGGCGGCATAGTCTGAGGCCCGATACAGGGCCAGAACGCGGCTTAGTTTCTCACCGGACAGGGGGTGATTGGGGCCGATGCCGTCGGTTTCGACCGCCAGAAACTTGGTGCCTTCGGGGACTTTCCCGGCCATTCCCAGCGCCTCAAGCATCTTGTCAGCGTCCTGAGCGATGGCTGACCGATTCAGGTGTCCGTCCGGCCAAAGGCGGGAAACGATCCCTGCTTCGTCAGAGGACGGAATCAGCGCGCCTCCCTCAGCTGCCATTGCGGCGACAAAGTCGTCATAGACCGCTTCTACAACAACGACGGCATTTTCGGACGAGCAGGAGGTCGCGTTGTCGAAACACTTCGAGGCCGTGATCTTGGCTGCGGCGGCCGCTAAGTCGGCGGTTTCATCGACTATCACCGTGACGTTGCCCGCACCAACCGCGACGGCGGGTGTCCCGCAGGACTGCGCCCGGTGCACGTTATTCTGGCTGCCGGTGCAAATAACCCGATCCGAGCCTTCCATCAGCCGTTGGGTTTTGGCCTTCGATCCCGGCGCGGGGAGCATTTGAACCAGATCCGCGTCCAGCCCCAGCTTTTCAAACTCGGCGTGAATGAAACTCAGCAGCAGCTCACAGGATGCGACACCTTTGGGCGAGGGCGCGACGACGATCGCGTTGCCGCCCTTCAGGGCATTGATAATGTTGTTGGCCGGAGTTGCAGCGGGATTGGTCGACGGGACGACCGCGCCGATTACGCCAATCGGGCGGGCGATTTCGGTGATGCCTGTTTCAGGATCGTCACTGATGACGCCGTAAGTCTTTGCCTCGGCAATATCGCGCAGCAGGCCGAGGGTCTTGCGATGGTTCTTGGTGATCTTGTCAGGGACATTGCCCAGCCCTGTGGTTTCCACGGCCAGCTCTGCCAACGCCCGATTGCGCGCGGGTTCCATGATCGCCCAACCCGCTGCCAGCGCCGCCTTGTCATAAAGTGTCTGGCTGCCTGCGGCTTCATAGGCGATCTGCGCCTTGCGCGCCTGCGCCATGATCCGGTCAACTTCGGCGATCTCGGGGGCTATCTCGTTCTGAGCGTTCATGTTCATCCTCGATGTGTTTTCCGGGGCGGACCAGACCCGCCCCGGTGGGGGTCGTTCAGAGGCCAGCCAGCAGTTCGTTCAGCGTCTGTTGGCGCTGCGCCCACATCTCGATCACTTCGTCACGTGTCATGATGTGCATGGGCGAGCCGCCCGCTTCCATCTTCTTGGTGACGCGCGAGTTGGCGAACATCTCGGGCACGGTGGCGGCCAGTTTTTCAATCACCTCTGGCGGCGTCCCTTTGGGCACCATTACACCGCGGAAGTTGACCGAGGAATTGTCGACGTCCAGCCCCTGTTCCATCATCGTCGGAACGTCGGGCAGGAACGCATTGCGCTCCAGATCGGCGACGCCAAGGATTTTGACGTTACCTGCCTCTTGCGCGCGGAAGGCATCGGACAGATTGTTGATGCCGCCCATGACTTCGCCGGCTATCACTGCTTTCATCGCCGCAGCTCCGCCGCCTTTGGTCGGGATGTAGGCCATCTTGGTTCCGGCGGCCTTGTCGATCTGCAGCGCCGCGATGTGGTGACCCACAAAAAGACCCGCGCCGGATACGGTCAGCTTGCCCGGGTTTTCCTTGGCGTAGGCCACGACGTCTTCCATCGAGTTGAACTCGCTATCCGCACCAACCACGAACACCGCCGGGTCTGCACCCCAGTTAGCAATAGGCTCAAAGCTGTCCGCCGAATACTCGACACCACCCTTGATCGACTGGGCGATGAAGTGGGGCACGTTATAGGCCGCCAAAGTGTAGCCGTCCGGATCAGCTTGCGTTGCGAACCAGTTCCATCCGACACGCCCGCCCGCACCGGGCTTGTTGATGATGGCGATGGGCATTCCCAGTGCATCCTCGTTCCCGGCGGTCATGGTTACAATCCGTGCCTGGAAATCGGTGGCCCCACCAGCCCCGTAGCTGACCATCATCATCAGCGGTCGTTCGGGATAGTCCTCTGCCGTTGCCGCGCCCGTCAGGCACGCCAGAGCCATTGCTGCCCCTGCAATCAATCTTTTCATTTTCCCTTTCCTCCCTGATTTGGTTCGACCACGCGCCTGCGGGATCAGAACAGAATTTCTCTTGGTGTGTAGACGTTCAAAAGCATCGCAAAGAGCCCGTACATCACTGTTACAAAGACTGCTGTGATGATCCCGCGCTTGATCCAGGTTTTGCCCTCGGAATGCGGTGCGGGGTCATAGATCGACAGCAGGATGAAAAAAGCGATGGTTGTTGCGGTGTAGAACCCCAGCGTTTTTGCGGCCCAGAACACGTAGATCGGTGTGACGATAAGACCGGGCAGCATGTTCACAAACATTGTCCGCGTCACGCCGTTGCCGATCTTGGACAAACCCATGACCGCCTTGCCAAATGTCCACCCGGCCAGCACCACAAAGACAGTTGCGATCAGACGCGGGAACAGGAATGCCTCGGCCGGTTGCTGGGTATAGCTGACCCAGGTCACCCAAAGGCCGACTGCAAATACCATACCCGACCCGAATATGTGCTGCGAGCGGTTCATGCCTGTGCCTCCTCTTTGGTGGTGTAGCGGCGGCTTCGCAGTTCCATCCAGGCTGAGTAGGCGATCGAGGCAAGAACCACTGCGATCAGGAACAGGTTCAACCCACCGGTCAGGAAGTACGACGCCTTACCGACGGTCGCGTCAGCGATCATTCCCCCTTGGATAAAGTTGGCTTCGGCGATGGGTCCTAGGATCAGTCCCAGCACCAGCGGCGCGGCCGAGAAGCCAAAGCGTTCCAGAAAGAACATGCCGATGCCCAGACAGGCCATGACATAGACGTCACCCATCGAGCCCTGAACGGAATAGGCCCCAAAGACCGACAGTGACAGAACGATAGCTGCCATGACGGATTGCGGAACCTGTGCGACTCGCGCCGCAAGCCCTGCAACGTAAAGGCCAAAGATGCACATCAGCACTTGGCCGATCAGCATCGAGTTGATGAAGGTCCAGGCGACGTCAGGATGATTGTCGAACAAATCCGAGCCCGGGAAGATCCCGTGGATCAGCAAGCCACCCAACAGCACGGCAGCGGTCGGGCTGCCGGGGATCGAAAGGGTCAATAGCGGAACCAACGACGGTCCGACCATAGCGTTGTTGGCAGATTCCGCAGCAATCACACCCTCGGAGTGCCCAGTGCCGAACTTGTCTTTCTCGGCCGAGAATTTCTTGGTCTGATCATAGGCCACGAGTCCCGCGATCTGTCCCCCGACGCCGGGGATAAGACCGATGATCGAACCGGTCAGCGTGCCGATGCTCAGCGCACGTGTGCGACTGAAAAGTTCGCGGAAGGCTGCGAGGACTGAGTGACGCTGTACTTCGATGACCTCGGCGCCCGTGTTGTTGCGACCCTTAGCAAACATCGTCAGCACCTGAGGTATCGCAAACAGGCCAATCAACGCGGCGATTATGTTGATGCCGCCACCCAGTGCTGGGTGAAAAATGAATCTCTGCGCGCCCATGATGTCGTCGAACCCGATTGTGGCCAGCCACAACCCGATACATCCCGACAGTAGGCCTTTGACCACCGAGGCGGAGTCAAGCGTGCCAATCACGGTCACGCCGAGAATGGCCAGCCAGAAAAGGTGTGACGGGCCAAAAGCCAGCGCCCATTTCGCCAGCACCGGGGTCAGGAAGATCAGCAGCAATACGCCAAAAATACCGCCAACCGCCGAGGCCAGAAAAGACAGTTGCAAAGCCCGCGCACCCTCCCCCTGTTTTGCCATGGTATGGCCGTCCAACGTTGTGGCGATATTTGCAGGCGCGCCGGGGATCTTCAGAAGTATGGCACTTACGGCACCTCCGGCAACGGTTGACGTATAGGCTGCCCCCAGCAGGATCAGACCCTGCGCCGCCTCAAGCTGGAAAGTAAACGGGATCAGAAGTGCGACAGCCATTGTCGGCGACAGGCCCGGCGTTGCCCCCAGGATCAGGCCGCCAATCGTGCCGCCCAACAGCAACAAAAACGACAACGGTGTGAAGACGTCTCCGAAGTAATAAATGAATTCCATTCAGGGCCTCCCAACCCATCGGTCCACACTTTTACTTTGTTGACAAATCAGGGTAGGCGATGAAAATAGTATTGCAAATGTTTTCATAAATTCGACCGAATGGAAGAATATTATGGCTAATTATCAAAAGGGTAAGGTGGATATTGTAGCGGTTGCAAAGGCCGCAAAAGTGTCACCGTCAACGGTGTCCCGCACCTTTAATCACCCCAATCTGGTCAACCCTGCGACTCGGAAGAAGATCAACCGAGCAGTGCAAAGGTTGGGATACATCCGAAACCGAGCAGCGCAGACGATGCACGGCAAAAGGTCAGGCACAATCGGTCTAGTCGTCCCTACCATCAACCACGCAATTTTCGCCGAAGTCATTCAGGCATTTTCAGATTCCATCGACAGTGCCGGGTTTACCCTTTTGCTGGCATCACACGGTTATAATCTCGACCGAGAATACGCGATGGTCCGCAAGCTGCTGGAGCATCGGATAGACGGGGTGGCGCTGGTAGGGCTGGAGCATTCTAAAGCCACTGTTCAGTTGATCAAGCAGCAGAGAACACCGGCGCTCGCTATATGGAACTACTCAAATGACTGCCCGCTTCCGTGTGTCGGAGCCGACAACCGCTTGGCCGGGCGCCTTGCGGCAGAACACCTGCTTGCATTGGAGCACCGTGACATTGGGCTGATCTTTCCCAAAACTACAGACAATGACCGGGCGCAAAATCGTCTTTCTGCCGTACGTGACGCGCTTTATGAAAAGGGTATTTCCATTCCGAATGAACGAGATTCTGAAGCCCCATACAGCATATCTCAGGCTAAGCAGGCGGCCACATCTCTTCTAACTGAACGTACTCGCCCTACCGCTTTACTTTGCGGAAACGACGTCATCGCACAGGGCGCTTTGTTTGCGGCCCAAAACCTTGGCTTGAAGGTTCCTAATGACCTGTCAATCATCGGTATTGGAGATTTCAAGGGGTCCGCGGATGTTGAGCCAGGGCTCACCACTATTCGCATTCCAGCAACAACCATTGGAAAACTCGCAGGCGAAAGATTCACCAATTATATTATGTCAGACGATCCAGATCACTTCAGTATCTGCTGCGAATTAGAGTGCGTCGTCAGAGGAACAACTGGTCCAGCGGTAGTATAGGTTCAACGTCAGAACAAAATTCTGGTCAACCTAATGCGAATGCCAAACCATAGTGAAGTCAAAACGTGGGGCTTGACCTGCATGCAGCAACAAGAAGCAAAATTACCGGAAATCTCTCCTGAAACAAGCGAAGCGATGTCGCCCGTAAACCAGTGGCTATTGAGCGCTGGTCGTGACAAGGCAAACGTTTGTGAGCTGTTAGAGTCCCTGAATGTCCGTCTGACCGCACTCGATATCCCACTTGTCAAAATGTTTGTCGGGGTGGAGCAACTCCACCCCGAACTATTTGCTGAAACCTATGTCTGGGATGCAAAGAAGGGTACGCAAATCCTTGCCCGCCCTCATGGAGCACAGCTATTGGATAGCTATAAAAATAGTCCTATTCCAAAAATACTTTCTGGTGTCCCGATGATACGGCTGCATGACTTGAGTATTGAGTATGCTTTTGGGCAATCCCTCAAGTCAGACGGCGCCACAGATGCCGTCTTTATGAGTTTGCGCTTCAGTCAAAATCGTCCACAGGTTCTGTGCTGCGCAACAGATCAGCCCTCGGGTTTCACTCCAAAACACGTCATGAAAATCGCATCACTTTTGCCAGCACTCGGATGTGTTGTTGAACTGCTCACAGCTCGCAGAACGGCTGTTCATCTTTTGGATGCTTACGTGGGGCATGATGCCGGTACCCGCATTCTGAATGGTGAAATCACGCGTGGGTCCGGTAAAACTCAAAGCGGGATCATATGGTTTTGCGACCTTGCCGGATTTACGTCAATGAGCGAAGCACTATCCAGTAGCGATTTGATTGGAATGCTAAATCAGTTTTTCGACGCTATGGCCAAACCGGTTGAAAAATACCAAGGTACAATTTTAAAGTTTTTGGGAGACGGCATTCTAGCGTTTTTTGCTTTGCCGGCAGACGTCGATGATCCTTCGAAAGTGTGCTCGTCGGTGTTAAATGCCGCGCGTGAAGCTTGCGAAAACGTAGATCGACTAAACTCCGACCGCAGTAATGTAGGAGATCCGCCGATTTCATTTGGGATTGGTTTGCACATTGGTGAAGTGCTTTATGGGAATGTGGGCGCGGTAAATAGACTTGACTTCACCGTGATTGGGTCTGCCGTGAACTACGCGGCGCGATTAGAAGCGATCACCCGCCGTACGAACTACCGCATTGTGGTGTCATCTGAGTTCGCTGCTCGTGTCAGCGAAACGTTGCCTTTGGTTGGCCTCTTTGAGCTGCCGGGCATTTGCGAACCGCAGCCCGTTCACGGCGCATTGTCGTGTTAACCGCCATTCGATTGTTTCTCATGGAATTTGTTTCACGCCCGTTCGTTAGAAAAAGTACTTGATACCAATGTATGGACCATGCTGGTCGACGTCATAGGCAAATTCACCGGAACTCAGTGTGTCGCTATAGTCGACGCTAAAGTAACGATACCCGAACGTGAACGCGGTCTTCTCCCAAGGTTGATAGTCGAAACCAACATTTGCACCAATCTGGAGGTCATTTCCACCGGCACCAAAACCGCCAAGTTCCAAGGACCCAATCCCAGTCCATTTCTGGTTTAGCCGCCACATCCCGCGTATGCCGACGACTGGTTCTATCCAACCCTGATCTCCACCCAACGTAGGTGGGTTCCCCGGTCCTGGGGTAGTTAGGTCGATTTCCTGACGGATGGAGTTGTACCTCAGACCACCTTGGAGATCGATTGCATACCTCTGGCCGCTGCTGCCGTATTCGCCATCTGAAATACGGTAAGCCCCAAGCACACCAAACCATTTTTGACGAACGTCCACGTTTACCCCGGCACCCAGAGGGCCAGGCAGATTGGAATCCTGTTCGATCCCCACATAATTTGCATCCACGATGATGCCAAAATCCCCGTTCCATGCCTCGTACCGGCCGGCTGCTGCGAAATCGAGCACATCCAGGACGTCACCAAGGTCCAGATCCAAATCCGCGGATTGTCCAGCCACGGTTGACGTACCCGTGGTTCGTAGGGGTGTGAACAGATAGAATGAGGCTCCATGCCGCCAGCCTGTTTCGTTTTGACCTGGCGCAGGTAGAGACTGAGCACGGGAAAGCCCGGGCATAGATAATACGCCGGTCAGAAATACGAGGGCGCTAATTGATCTGCGATGGAGCATCGGATTTTCCTTGCATATTGGCGGCGCTTAGTAGTTGAACCTCAGACCTATCCCGGCACCTTGGTCGTAGGGTCTGTCAGTACCAATACCGACCAACACATCTGCGTAGAGTGCAATTCCAGGGCTGAGGTTCTTACCGATCTGGAATTCGGCGGTCGCGGGCCACGCGTCATTTTCCCAATCGTATGGCGCCTTGATATCTGCTTTGGCCCAATACCCGTCACCAAATGGCTGAAGCGCAATAAGGCGCATCGCAGTCTGGCTGACATCGGTCGAACCGTTATATGAAGCAAAGTGTTGGACCAGAGGGATCAGAGTCAGCCCAGTATTAGTGTTTGCAAAAGCGAACCCACCAAATGGGGCTATCTGATCCGACCCGGTGCCGATGCCTTCGTCGGGGTCACCAAAATCGAGGATCCACTCCAAACCAAGTGCAGACTTCACGCTCCAGGTGTCATTCAAGGGTTTCTGTGAGGGAAAGTAGATCAGCTTGAAGCTGGTCTTTTCGAACCCGTCGAACCTTTCACCAGTCGCATTCGTTGAATTGTAGTGGAGCTCGTATTTTAGTTTTAGATCGGGGCGTAACATGTATGCACCGTCGACAAAGGCATCCTGACGGTCTGCACCCCCTCCCAGATCAAAATACTGATATCGAATGTCGGTATTGTTAACCGCAGCCAAAGGATTTGACGCGTTTTCCTCAGCTTCTGATGCAGAGCCTACCACGAGCAGTACATAGATCAGAGGAACAAGACAATGGAAGATGCGTGACATCAGACACCTAAGAGAAGTTGGATGGTCAAGTTAGACGGCGACAGGTTCTCGCCGCCGTCTACCTTCATCATTGCCAGCTGGAGAAGACTTCTCGGGTCAACTCGCTTTCGGGACGAAGATTCTCAATACCTTCATACGGCACACCCTTGCCCAGCGGCAGATGCGGGTGCTTTGCAATGGTTTTCTGATGGCGCTTCACCATGTCTTGGAAAGATGCACCGGACCATAGTGAATACCCGACAAGCGGATGCTCTTCACGCGGGTCGCGATAGACATTGAACACGGGGGCCGCAGCGCCGGGCTGACCGGGGGCCGGCAAATGCATCTTGAACTCTTGCTTCACGACTGAGCGCAATACGGGCCCTTCGTACACATAGACGTAGTCGCGACGCGAGTTGCCTTCGCCTTCAAGTAACAGCGCCGTCTGGTCAATGCCGTCGATCACGCGGTCGCGCGGGATGCGGTCAGTTGCGCCTGCGATCCGCGCGAAGGTCGTGAACAAATCCGAGACATGTACGATGTCACCTGCTGCACTGCCTGGCTCGATAGCGCCAGGCCAGCGGATGAACGCGTCAGTTCGCACTCCGCCTTCAAGGTGCTGCGTCTTTCCGCCGCGATAAATCAACTGGTTCAGACCGGACGTTCCTTCGTAGTGATACATCAGGCCATTGTCAGCCATAATCATAACGATGGTGTTGTCCGCCTTGCCAGTTTCATCCAGCTTAGCCAGAACTTCACCGATCCAGCCGTCCAGAACCTGCAACTTGTCGGCATGGAAGCCACCATTGCGGGAAACGGCCTGATCCGGATAAGCAAAATTCAGCGGATAGAGTGGCCAGTATTGCATAAAGAATGGGTCGTCCTGCGAGGCGAGGCGGTCAAGCTGTTCCAGTGCCTGACGCTGATAGCGCAGGTTCATTTCTTCGTATTTAGCCTGTGTCCATTCTTCGCCCGGCGCCATGTCGACTTCGCGAGCAAGGCCACCTGCTTCCCCTTCAACGCCGGTTACCAGACCATAGGGCTTGAATCGCTCATCCAGCTGGAATTGGTTGGACTGTCCGGACGGATGGAAGCCAAGCATATTGTTGGCAACCATCGCATCCCGTGTCATCAGGCTGAGTTGAACCTGCTGATGCAAAGGGAATGCGGCCCAGTCAAAACCCTGATTGTGCGGGTAAGCCTGCTCAATATCGCCCTGATGCCATTTCCCGACATGAGCAGTGTTGTATCCTTCTTCCTTCAGGATCTCGGCAATCGTGACTTCTTCAGCTGCAAGACCTTCGCCAACCAGCGCAACTTTGACCTCTTCAACGCCGGCGCGCACCGGATGACGACCGGTCAACATCGCAGTTCGTGTCGGTGTGCAGGATGGCTCAGTATACATTCTCATCAAGGACATGCCTTCGTTGGCAAAGTCGTTGATGTTGGGCGTGTCGAAACCTGTGACGTAGTTCATCGTCCGGTTACCCATTTGACCGAAGCTGACATCGTCGATCAGGATATACAGGATATTGGGCGGCTGGCCGCCATTGGCGTCGCGGATCTCGGCAAGTTTCGCCTCAATCTCGGAGTCCTGCGCATCCCATTGCTCGCCAAACTGTGCGCGTAGGAACTCAAACTCGCCATCATGGATGATAGGCGCATCCTGGGCAAAACCCGCGCCAGCCATCAGCACCATGGCTGTGGCATGTTTCAATATTGATCTCATCGGTATCCCTTCCCCTATGGATTACATCTTTCCTGCGCGCCGCAACGATTGGGTGATTTCATCCCGAAGACCATCCAGGGTATCGCGGATATCGCAGGCGAATTGATACAAGTGGCTTCCCGGCTCGATATTCATTGACAGAAACTCGTCACAAAGAAGCTGATAGTCGCGGCAGATCTCATCGAATTCCGTATCCACGAGCCGTAAATCCGCAATTGCGGATTGGTGATCGGGAAACAGGGTATCAAAAGCGTAACCGTCCAATTGCGATGGCTCATTCGATGGATCAACAAACTTCGCTGAGTTTTCCCCGAATTCACTTCTCACAAAAGGTTTATCGGGGCATAATACGGTGTAACCAATTGCGTAACTTTCTGAAAATATGGGATTATCCAAAAACACATCTACTCAATTGAATGAGAGCGGGTCACCTGCTCCCAAAGATGTGCGGGCGGCACTTCAGCGGCTTGTCAGGTCTTCGACTTTCGCGGGTTCACAGCGATTGCAGGACTTTCTGGTGTATGTGGTCGAAGAATCGCTCAACGGTCGAGCTGACGATATTCGTGCCAAGACCATCGCCATGGATGTTTATGGTGGGACCCTGTCAGAGATGTCGCGCCGTGAAAACGTCGTTCGGGTCGACGCCGGTCGCTTGCGTCGCAAGCTTGCCGAATTCTATGCCGGAGATGGTCTCGAAGAGGGCATGATATTCGACCTGCCAAAGGGCGGCTACGCTCCTGAGATTCTGGTCAGGTCGCCCGAGACGCTTCAACCTCCTCCGTTTGGGCTGGAAATCAGAGTAAACACTTGGCGTCGCCCTTTCGTTGGAGTTGCCGGCCTCTTCGTTCTAGCCTGTTTTGTAGTTGTTGTTGTGTTGCTATCGAAAAAACTAGCCGATCCAGTCGTTTCGCCAGTCGATGGCCTGAGTCGTGACGAGCGCAGCGCCATTTTTGATGCATCCCCTATGCGTCTTCAGGCTGTAAATCTAGCCAATACTGGTCGTGATCTAATCTTCCCGGCCTTGGAACCTGCGCGTATTGACGCGGCCTTAACCATATTCAAGGGGGCAATTGAAAACGACGACAGCTATTTCGGCGGCCATGCAGGCGCTGCGCAGGTCGCTGCGACAATTGCTGTGCTGACATCCGATGCCGACCTAGCCAAGGAAATGTTGAACTACGCCGACGCTCGGGCCAACAGGGCCATCGAGTTGGCCCCGGAAACGGGTTGGAGCCAGTCCGCAATGGCTTGGGTCAAGTTTGCAATGGGAAACTGGCCTGAGGCCATAGAATTTGCACAAAGAGCACAGCGTTTGGCACCACACGACGTACATGTGTTGGAGTTCGTGTCGCTGGTCCTGCTCTTTTCCGGTTCATTTGAACAAGTCGTAGAAATTAGCGAGGACGCACTCTCAAAAATCGAGCTAGAGCGGGGTTACGTGTTTCAGAACGCGATGGGGTCAGCAAAGTTTCATATGAAGGACTATGAAGGCGCCGTGTCAGCCTTTGAACGAGCAACGGAAAAAGGAGGCCCTGTCGGACCTGTATCCGTTGCTTACCTAATTGCGTCACATCAGATGATGGGCAATCAGGCTGAAGCTCGGACTCTATCGGAACAACTCTCACGCGATTGGCCTGACAGTCGCGTGGATGCGCTATTCGAGAAGCTTTTTGCAAATCCGAAACACGGGGAAGACCTTGGTAATGCAATGAGACAGGCCAGTTGGAAGCCACCAGGCTAGGAGCGTAAATCCAAACTTTGGCCGCTAGATTTGCTCTCAATGTCATCGAAACCGAATGCTCAGCAACTGCGCAATGCCTGATTCATGCGAAACAGACGATGTGAAATCGGCTTTCTATGTACCTTCCAACGGTCAAGTTAACCCTCTGGACGTCATGGTTGCTCTTAGCAAAGGTGCCCGTGCCTTGAGGGCTAGGTGTTCGAAGACACAAAGGTCAACCAGTTGGTTACGGGTCAGCCCGCGCGTGAGCGTGACCCATGCGCGAACCGCTTTTTCACAACAGGAGAATTCTGACGACTAGGGCTTCGAGCACACACCAGATCGACTTGCATGAATCCGACACGCAATCAGACTGGCTCGAGAAACACGTCCTCCAGCATACTCTCTGAAACCGCTCCAGGTGCTCCGATTGCAACCAGACGGGTTTCGGGCTTGCGGTTACCCCACGGCTCCTCTCTTGCAATGTCGACGCGTTTGCCGACGACTTGCACTACTACCCGATGGTCCGGATCCTCTTCGGATAGCACAAACCCTTTCACCCGGTAGACCTCGCCAGGCAAACGCTTGATCGCGTCACGCAGTCCGGACAAGGGGACGGGTCGTTCGGATTGCAAGAAGGTCGTCGTGAACTGGGCAGAATGGTCATGGTTCGGACAACCACAACCGGGACCATGTTCGTGATGATCTGGTACTTCGGTATCTAGCTGCTTGGCGGCAAAACGCCCCACCGACAGAAGGATGTCGAGCGGTACTTCAGCGTTAACGGCCTCCACAAGTCGGTAGCGACGGAATCTTGATCCAAGCCAGTCGTGAACCTTCTGAACAGTAGTACGGTCAACCAAATCAATCTTGTTGAGGATAACCATGTCAGAGAAGGCGATCTGGCGTAGTTTCAGCTCCATCTGCTCGGGCGCAGCAAATACTTGTTCAGCATCCACAAGGCACATGATGCTGTCCAAACGGATCATGTCCCGGAACCGTTGGTCAGTGAAAGTCATCGCAATCGACGAAGGGTCCGACACTCCACTTGCTTCAAGCACGATGTATTCCGGTTTTTCCGGGCGCGCGAGAACGGCCTCCACCGTTTCGATCAGGTCATCTCGGATCGAGCAGCATACGCAGCCATTCGCCAGACTCATTACGTCATCTTCAACACCTACCACGAGGTCGGCGTCCACGTTTATTGATCCAAAATCATTCACAAGAACGGCCACGCGCAATCCATGGTTGCCGGTCAGGATGCGGTTTAGAAGTGTTGTCTTACCGGCTCCTAGAAAGCCGGTAAGAATGGTGACTGGGACAGCAGCGGTCGAGCCAAACTCAATCATGGCACTCACCTCCTAGTCCTCGTCTCGCGGACCGATTACATCGGACACCTTGATCGTGAAGTTTTGGGGCCATTCCCCACCAGGCGCACGAAAGACATCTGACGGGTAGTATTCGCGCGGATCGATCTCCATATCCCGGTACTTCTGATCTTGTTGATCTGCGCGGGTGAGCCTTGGGTTCGGCAAGGTAACTTCGTCTGGAAGCTCAATGCGCCCGGCCTCTGCTGCCGCGGCCAGTTCGCGGAATGGCGGAACAGTTCCAGATTTTCCGGGCAACGCCGCCTTCCGGTACCAGATCGCATCTTTGGTAACGTTGACGACAGCCACATCAAGCCCCCATTGGAATAGTCCGTCGTAGTGAGCGCGAATGCCCGCCAGCATTTCAGCGTCGATATCCTCGTCCTGAGTGTAGTGTGTCACCATTCCCAGACGCGGCCTTGTATCAGCAAAGAGCTTGCCCACAGCATAGTGGGAGGTGTGATGTGTATCGATGGTGTAGTTGAACAGATCCTGTGGAATGCCGTATTTGTAGGTCATCAACTGACCAATATCCTGTCCCGACATTTCGGTTACAAAAACATCCACACCTTCGCCGTATTTCCGTGAAAGCTCATCCGGGCGACCATCGCCGGTCCATACAAAGCTCAGACCGTTCCAATCGAGCCGATACCCAACTGCGCCGTCCTTTGCATGACTGCGCGGCCAAGACCGAACAGTCACGCCGTCTTCGTCATAAACGATGCCACCTTCCTGGCGGAAATCGAATTCATTGACTTCGATCTCGTAGCCGTCCCCAATCGGGAAAACATCAAAGGCCTCCAAATGCCATTTGAGCATCTGTTGCATGCCTTTAACCATTCCAGCTGTGCCAAGTTCGGGTGTCCGACCAGAGGGACCATGGATGCGTAGTGGCGTGTAACCACCCGACCAGGCACGGAATGGGTATATATAGGGAATATCGGCGTAGTGGTCGACATGAAGGTGAGAGATGAAGATGTCGTTGATCAGCTGCCCCGGCACTTGCATGGCAATGATATTGCGCACACAACCGGATCCAAAATCGAAGAAGAACCTTTTTCCGTTACCCAGCTCGACCATAATACAGGTGCCCGCCTGATCTTCGCGCGGCGGATAGGGTGTTGAACCACAGAATGAGATGCGCATCTCATCTGGCCCCAACTCCTCACTCAGTGGAAAATAGTTCGCGTTTGAACCAGTCATGTACTTCGTAGGACGGAAGTACTCCGGCAAAGATATGCCGCCTGCGGGTCGACCACCATATGGGTTTTTGAGTGTTTCTCCTAGAGGGCCGTCTCCTTCGTGGGCCTCGGCGCTTCCTGCCGCAAACCCAGCTGCCCCTGTCGCAGCCGCTCCAGTAGCCAAGCCCTTTAGAACACTCCGCCGCGACGGGTCTTCAATTTGGTCTGACGCCTGAGCCTGTTTGTCGTCCTGGTCTTTTCTATTGTCTTCCTTGGTCATGGATCGGTCCTCAGTTAAAAGTATCTCACAGTTTGCGCTTCAATATCCGGCGAAGCTCGTTGATGAGTTCAGATTTGATGTGGGCCCATTCGGCGCGCTCTGAGGCCGTGATCGATGCGTCTTTCGAAAACGCAGATGCTTTCTTCAGGTCTTCGATGACCTCGCCGAGAAGCGCGTCCGTTTCAATGTGCCTCGACAGCACATCGGAAAGTTCTGGAATTTCTTCAATCAGGTCCACCGTCACTGGAAAAATCCCGACACCCACTATCTATTCTCAAATCAAGATGAGTGCGGTTGACCGCAAAGGCCAAGTGAGTCACCGTGAGTTGGGGGTGAGTTGACATTGAACAAATCCAACGAATTGCCAATAAATCAACATGTTGGACAGCCTTCTCCGGAGCTCATCCGGGAAGCTCTGAATCAAATTGTATCAAGTGAAGGGTTTCAAGCCTCGCCCCGCCTGAAGCAATTTCTAACCTATATAGTAGAGGAATCTTTATCGGGTCGAAGCGATCAGATCCGAGGTAAAGCTATCGCTGTGGAGGTCTATGAGCGTCGCATTGATGGCACTGGCAGTCAAAACCTCGTTCGCGTCGAAGCCAGGCGGCTGCGTCGACTGCTACACGCGTTTTACGAAGATCACTGGGACGGTGAAGGTGTTCGCATTTTTGTCGACCCCGGCGGATACAAGCCTCGGTTTTCATACGAACCTACAATCGAAAACCGCGCGTCAGGTACTTGTGACAGCGATGAGCCTGATGGGTGGCGGCGTTCGCTGAAACTGCTGCCAGCCGGACTGGGTGTTCTTGCATTAGTCGCTGTGCTTGGAATCTGGATGAGCCAGGATAACAGGGAGGTTGTGCCAACAACTCGATCCATCGAACAAGCAGAACGTGTGGCGCTTGGCGAACAATCGTTGACAAGACTCCAGGCAGCCAATCTTGCGGATCAAGCCCGCGGCATGCTTTTCCCCGTTTTTGATGTCAAGCGTCAGCAAATAGCGCTGGGAATGTTCCAGCACGCGATGGAACTCGACCCGGCTCTGTCCGACGGCTATGCTGGATCAGCGCAGGTCCTTGCGATCCTGGCGGTGTTGTCACCGGATGAAGCACAAAGGGATTATCTCTTCAATCAAGCCTCAGAAATGTCTGGAAAAGCACTTGAGTTATCTCCAACCGACGCGTGGGCAAACAGCGTAAATGGTTGGGTGCTGGCTGTCAAAGACCAGCCAAACGAGGCATTGAAATACGCAAGAATGTCAGTCGAACTGGCGCCAAAGGATGGCCATATTCTCGACCTTACAGGCATCACTGCTATCATGGCCAATGCCCCTGCACTCGCCGCCGAAGTTAGCAATCCAGAAAGACCCAGATCAGGATCTGGCCGCTTTGGCGCAAGAAACATTTGGGGCGTGTCGCAACTTATGCTCGGGAACTACGAAAATGTTGTCGATGCCTTTCAGGGCGCACCAGCCGCTGGTGATCCTGTCAGCGCTCCTTCCCTATTATTCCAAGCTGTTGCACAGGATCAGTTGGGAAATTCGGGAGAGGCACAACGCCTCGTAAACGAGATGCGCAAAACTTGGCCCGAGTTTCCGTCTGAGTTTCTCGCCGACAGGATTTTTCAAAACGACGACGCAACTCGCAATGCAGTTTTCGAAACATTGAAAAAGTACTGACAAATCCAGCCGCGCGCAACTCATCGAAAAAATGATGCTTTGCACGGCTCCATCCGCTTAATGTGCAATTCCATATCTTTTTGCTCACAACATTTCCAGTTTCAGCTTTCATCAAATAAACACGATAAGTATCCCTTATCAAGTATAATTGATTTTGCGGGAAAATGGGCGCAGAGTGGGCCGTATGAGCACCCCTGAGCCCTATCTCCCCGCCCCCTCCCCTGCCCTGTCGCAGTCTGACCAGGACGCCCTGACCGATCTCTATGTCCGCGGCACACCCGCCAACACGCTCAGGGCCTATGAGCGCGATTTGCTCTATGTAACGGCCTGGAAGGCAGCACGGTTCGGAGTGCCGTTGGACTGGCCCGAGAGCGAGGCCACAGCGCTGGCCTTCATTCTCGATCACGCCCGCGATCTGGGAGATGCCGCGCCCGAGGATGTCGCGCGTCAGAGTGCCGAGATGTTGATCGCGCAAGGGCTACGCAAGTCCCTCGCCTGCCCGGCCCCTTCTACGCTGGACCGGCGCATCGCCTCCTGGCTGGCCTTTCATCGAATGAAGAACCTGACCAGCCCTTTTGATGCGCCGCAGGTGAAGCAGGCCCGTGCCAAGGCGCGCCGCGCCGCCGCCCGGCCCCCTGCCCCAAAATCGCAGCAACCGATTACCCGCGATGTGCTCGAGCAGTTGCTGTCCACTTGTCGGGGGTCCCGGCGGGATTGCCGCGACCGCGCCATCTTGATGCTGGGTTGGGCTTCGGGTGGTAGACGGCGCTCGGAGATCACCGGGTTGATGTTTGAAGACGTCTCGCTGAAGGAGTTCGACGAGAAAAGCCTGGTTTGGATTTCACTGCTGGAGACCAAGACGACAACCAAAGGTGAAACGCCGCGGCTGGTGTTGAAAGGCCGCGCAGCCCAAGCGCTGGCCCATTGGATCGAGGTGGGTGAGATTCAGGACGGCCCCTTGTTCCGGCCTGTTTCAAAAGCCGATCGGGTGTTAACCCGCCGCCTCAGCCCGGATGCCATCGCGCAGATCGTCAAGCGTCGGGCGAAACTGGCGGGCCTGCCGGACGGGTTCGCTTCCCCCCATGGGCTGCGCTCGGGCTTCCTGACCCAGGCCGCGCTGGACGGCGCCCCGATCCAGGCCGCGATGCGCCTCTCCCTGCATCGCTCCATGGCCCAGGCGCAGAAATACTACGACGATGTGGACATCGCGGATAACCCGGCGACTGATCTACTGGGGTGAGTAGTTACTGACTATTTAATAATCCCCGCTTGAGGGAAACTCCGGCTGCTGTGCCTATGTCTTGTTTCCTGTCGCATCTGTTAACGTGGCCAGCGCGGAAACATGTCGCGGCAGATCGCAACGGGAATGCAGGATATCAACAATGATCACCGCGTCCGGCTGATCCAGATAAACCAGGAAATGCTCTCCTGCGCGCACATATCTGAGATCCGCCGCCTCTTCGACCAATATAGAACAACTTCGGCTGGCCACCCTGCCCTCTGTGATGGCCTGACAGCGCGCTATTAGTTCTTGTTCATAAAGATCGGCTTGATGCGATCCAAACTTGTCGATGGTCCATCGGGCAATTTCCACCAGGCTGGATTCAGCGCGGCGTGTCAGTCGAAAGGGTCTGGTCACGCCTTGGCTCGTGCCCTTGCAAAGGCACGACGGATCGCATCCGAACCCCTGCCTTCTGCCAAATCTCCGGCCTGAGCCTGCGCTACACCCTCCTGCAAGCCTTGTTTGAGAGACTCCAGCCCCGCTTCTTCCCGCTCCAAAAGCCGAAGGCCGGCGCGCAACGCTTCACTGGCGTTCTGATATCGACCGGACGCAACCAGATTCTGCACCAGTTGATCCTGCGATTCTGTAAGTACAACATTGCGGGTTACCATGGCGTAAGCCTCCTTTTTGGCAATATATGCCAACGAGACCGTCTGTTCAACGATTGAGGAGCCCAAAATCACTAATTCGAGCAAGCTGGTTTTATGGACGCTAATGGGACGTGAACACACGGATCATGTCTGTGATCCCATATGAATCCAATGACGGTAGAGACTTGCGTCAAAAGCCGCGCCGCGCAAGCACAGCTGCACTGGATCGAGGACAGTTCCGTGTTCCGTCGCAACTTACAGGCGCACAATTCCCGAAACCCCGCCCTCACGGTATGCCATTTCTTGGGCAATTGGCGAGCGGCTGACTCTAGCCGGAATGTTCGCGTGTTTTCCTCTGCGCACGGGCTGAGCTCGGTGTATCTGACCCAGATCGCCATGCCATTCTCACCGCATCGTACTCCCGTACTGGCGCAGAAGTATTGTTACGAAGTTGGTATCGCAGAAAACTCGATAACGAAATTGTTGGTGAGAGAATTTGACCAATCAGCTCAACTAGCTCCCTGCCCTTCCCAATTGCGCAATTTGCGCCAAAAGCCGTTCGGCCTTCACTCCAACTCCATGCTAGAGGCGTTCTACTCAAAGCGGAGCATAGGGAGGAGTTTTACAGGAATGCCTTCGCATGCCTACGTTAGAACTTCATCGACTGAAAGAACCCATGATCCCGCTCAACCGAGTTTACAACTGTAAACCACCCTGCTCTGATGCAAAGCGTATGTAGTCCTCCGCGTTGGAAAACCTACAATATAGGCGAAAATCCTTGACTTAGTGCTATGAATCACGGCTGTTTATCTCAAGTGGCGCAAAAATGACCACATTCTTTAATTTGAGGCAACTACATGATTCCCGTGACACCACTTGCGGCAGAAAGACCATCGGCACTCGCCACGGAAATATCTGAGAGATTAAACTCGGCTATCCGGGAACATCTACTTGCTGCATTTGCCCCCGACAACACCAAATCACTGCGAAATTTTGCAGCGCCAGAAGCTGCTGAACTCTTAGGAGTCTCAGGTCAATTCATGCGCAAAGTCCACGCAGAGGGAACGATTCCTGAACCGAATGACGTACGCAGCGGTAGGCGTTACTATACTGCCCAAGAACTTTGGGAGGCTCGCGAAACGCTTGAGAAAACCTCACGCAAAAAAGGGCGCTATGTCCCTCGCCGGACTGAAGGAGAAAAGCTCCAAGTCTGGCAGTTGATGAACTTCAAAGGCGGCAGCAGTAAGAGCACCACAACAATTCACTTGGCTCACTATTTTGCGCTTCGCGGTTACCGTGTGCTGGCTGTTGATCTGGATCCTCAAGGCTCTCTTACATCCATGTGCGGCATAAGCCCCGAAATAGAGTTTGACGGGCTGACGATTTACGATGCTATTCGATATGAAGATCCGGTAGATATGGCGGACGTCGTGCTTCCGACGTACTTCCCCGGTCTCTCTGTGGCTCCGTCACGGCTTGTTCTTTCCGAATTTGAGACAGAATCTGCCGTTCACTCCAACCCAGACCATCCGTTCTTTACAAGAATACGGAATGCCCTGGCCCAGGTGGAAGGAGATTTTGACCTTGTTCTGATTGATAGCCCACCTCAGCTAGGATTCTTGACAATTGCTGGGATGGCGGCCGCCAGTTCATTGCTTGTGCCACTTACACCTTCGATGCTGGACGTGTCTTCGACGGCTCAATTTCTCGAACTCGCTGGTGCTTACATGGCAGTCATTGAAGATGCCGGCGCTACGCTCGAATACGACAACTTCAAATTCCTGATAACGCGTGACGAGCCAACAGACGTACCGTCTCAACAACTGGCTTCGTTCATGCGGGCACTGTTTCAGGATCGCGTTATGTCAGCCACAGCCCTCAAAAGCACCGCGGTCAGTGACGCCACAATGCTCAAACAATCAATTTACGAAGTCGTGCGGTCAGAAATGACACGCGCAACTTATGATCGGGCAAAGAACTCAATGGATGCGATCGGCTCTGAGGTAGAGCAAATGATCCATCAAGCATGGGGACGCAGCTAATGGCTAGAAAGTCGCTTCAGGAGATGTCGGGGATCGCAAACACCATCGCGCGCTCTGGCCCCAAGGCCATCGATAAAACTCCAAAACCCAATGCCCCTGCTCTTGGTGCGCTTCAGGGCTCTCTTGCCGCAATCAGGGAAATTGACCCTGCTCTGATCGACGACTGGGGGCCTGCCGATAGGCTCGGTGAGTTTACAGCTGTAAACATTGACGAAGAAGACGATAGTTTTGAAAGCTTGATGTCGAGTATACAAGACGGTGGCCAACAAGTTCCCATTCTTGTCAGAAGATCGAAATCCGACGGTCGATACGAGGCAATTTATGGACGGAGGAGGCTCAAAGCCTGTCGTGAACTTGGTATTAAAGTCCGCGCCAATGTTCAGGATATCGACGATGCTTCAGCGCTTCTCGCCAAAGGGCTTGAGAATGCTGCGAGGCGCAATCTTTCCTTCTACGAGAAAGCACGTTTCGCCGAGGCGATCCTGACTTCCGGGCATGACACGGCAACGGTGCGGCAAGTATTGAACGTTTCGAAATCAGGGCTGTCTCACCTGACAAAAATTACGCAACATGTTCCTGCAAAGATTGGTGACATGATCGGCGCAGCCCCAAAATCAGGCCGCCCAAAATGGACCGTGCTTGCAGAGCACTTCGTTGCAGGCAAGCTAGCGGAAGATGAAGCTGCAAATCTTCTTGCAACCATTGAGCCATCGATGTCGTCAGATGATCGGCTGGAAATGCTCCTAAAAGCAGCTGCCAAACGCGGTGCAAGACAAAGAGAAGGTGCAGCCGAACTCAACCCAATCGAAGGCGTTACAATCAAATCTACCAACGGATCACTAACTGTTTCGGTCAAAAGGACCGGAGCTAACGCTGGCTTCGCTAGCTGGTTGGACGAAAACATGGCTGAAATCATTAAGCGCTCACACGCTGAGTTTACAGCTGTAAACGCCAAGAAAAAGAACTGAGGACGAGCAGAAAGGAGGAAGGCAAACAAACAAAACCCCCGAAACCGGAGCTTCGAGGGCTGCTGCGCAAAGCGCAATTCTTAGATTAGACACCTAGAATCTAGCAGCACCCGAATCGCCACACAAGAAAAAACGCTCTTGAGCGAACGGGTAATTTTTGTCTGCCGATAGATAATCATGAAAACACTAACAGCATTGGCTCCAATTGGAGCGACCTTGTCGGGAACGGCAGGGCAGGGGAACAGTACGCCCAAAAAATGGATACTTCTTCGCGCCGTTGAAGAGGCCAGAGAACCTCTTGGGTTAAAATCCACAACTCTCAATGTCCTGAGAGCGATGGTTTCCTTTATGGGCGGTGATCAGATTGCTGCGGACCAGGATGATCATCACATCTGTTTCGCGTCCAACGCGGCGATAGCCAAACGAACTCATGTCAGCGTGCAGACAGTTGAGCGTCATATCTCGACGCTGGTGGACCTTGGACTTATCCGCCGCGTCATGAGCGCAAACGGTAAGCGATGGGCGCGCCGGGATCGCCAGGGCAGGGTGGTCACCGCAACTGGGCTCTCCTTGATGCCTTTGTCTGAACGGCACGCTGAGTTCATTCAGGAAGCCCAGAGGCATGCTGATCGCGTTCTCGAGTTCACTGTACTCCGTGACAAAGTTTCCGCCGCTCTGGCGCGCCTTAAGGAACTCGTAGCAAATGACACCGCGATCTCTGATTTGGTGACCACCGTACGCAATGCTCTGCGTCGCAAACCAGATGCGAATGTACTCAGCGAGCTGTTGGCAGAAATCTCTGTGGAAATCTCCGAGATAACACAGACTGATACAGAAAATTTGAGGGCCAGTGACAGTGAAATTGAGGGGCACAAAGAGGACTCTTTGAATCCGGAAGTTAAGAAAGAAAAGCTTTCTCAGATTCAGGTTTCTCCAGACCAAATGGAGCGCAGTTTTCCACGGCTATGCTCAGAACTACGCTTTGCAAAAGATCAGCACCACTGTGATCGGCTTATGGATGATATCGCCGAGTATCTACGGCTTGGCCAAACCTGGTATGCAATGAAATCAACTTTTGGCCCAGCTATTCGCTTCATTGTTCTCGGATACATCTTTCAACGTGCTGAGAACATACAATCTCCAGGGGCTTACCTGATTTCGTTGCTGGCCAAGATCGAAAAGGGCGAATTGTCTCCAAAGGCAATGCTCTCGCGGACATCCAATGCTACGTAAATTTGGGGAAACAGGATGAAATTTACCGTTTTCAGATTACACCTCCAAGTGATGACTGGATCGAAGGGTCTGAAAAAGGTGAGCTATAGGATTGACCTCTATAAATCACGCAACCATAAATAGTGAGTTATAGAAAGGAAGCTTATACCTCACGATGTGGAACTGGCAGAACCCTGACTGGCCTACCTTTCGTTACGACGCCGCAAGACTCGAACCATACGAGCAACAGTTCCTGTTGTCCTCAGGGGAAGTTCTTGGAGCGGTTCATCATGTGAACACATCGGATCGAGATCAATTGCGTATCGACCTGCTAAGCGAAGAAGCAATGAAGACCAGCGCGATCGAAGGTGAGATGCTGGATCGTCTCAGCGTGCAATCTTCCTTGCGCCGACATCTTGGACTGGCTCCCGACAGCTATCCATCCAAACCGCGCGAGCAGGGCGTTTCTGAAATGATGGTGGATGTTTATTCCAACTATTCGGAACCACTGTCACACGACACCCTGTTTCGGTGGCATGACATGCTTCTGTCCCATGACAGGCATCTGGAAACGATTGGATCATACCGGAGCCATGAGGATGCGATGCAAATCGTCTCAGGCAGGCTCGACCGCCCAACGGTGCATTTCGAAGCTCCACCTTCACATCAGGTTCCGGCTGAAATGGACCAGTTCGTAGCCTGGTTCAACCGGACCGCACCGGATGGTCCCGAACCATTGCGCGCACTGATCCGGGCCGGTTTGAGCCATCTGTATTTCGAGAGCATTCATCCCTTTGAGGACGGCAATGGCCGGTTGGGTAGGGCGCTGGCTGAAAAGTCCTTGGCCCAGAATATCGGTCAGCCAAGTCTGATTGCCCTTGCTTTCACGATCGAGCGAGAGCGGAAGGCTTACTACGACCAACTCGAACGCCATCAAAAGACGCTGGAAGTCACACCGTGGCTCGTCTGGTTTGCCGAAACTGTCCTTACAGCACAGCAGGTGACGCTTGAGCGGGTTGGTTTCTTTATTTCCAAGACGCACTTCTATGATCGGTACCGTGATCAGTTCAACACTCGCCAAAGCAAGGTAATCGCCCGTTTGTTCAAGGCTGGGCCGGATGGGTTCACAGGGGGATTGAGCGCTGAGAACTATATCTCGATCACGGGAACATCGCGCGCCACAGCAACGCGGGATCTCCAGAACCTGGTAGAGAAGGGCGCTTTGATCCGAACGGGTGAACTCCGGTACACGCGATATTGGTTAAAGCTAGATCGGGACGGGTAGGGGGCTGAAGTACGGCACGAAGCGCGGGAAGTGGAAGTTCGCTGCAGTCGCTACGCATGCTCGCAGGAAATGCGGAAGCTGACGTTTAGATAGCTTCCCAAGCGAGCATCTTTCTGTCCCGCCGCAAGGCGGCTCCGAGTTCGTACTTCATATGAATGGTCCATGCCGAAACTGGCGCAATGGGCGGGAAACGAACCTTCGTCGTGTCAATCCCGAACTCCGCTATGCGGCCTAAGCCGAGCTAGAGCTTGTCCACGCCGGTCATATTGATTGAATTCCGAAAGTGTGGAAACGTTCATATGGTAGACGCGTTAACGGCGATATTTCACATGAAGCGTATCCTGTTCTCAGTTGTGTTTTGTTTTCTGCCTGCGATGGTGCTGGCGGACAAAGTTGCCTTGGTAATTGGCAATGCGAACTACCAACATGTCAGCAATCTCAAAAACCCGTCGAATGATGCGATCGACATTGCAGAGGCATTGCGCAGGATCGGGTTTGAGGTCACAACAGGTCTTGATCTGGATTACCGCGACATGCGCCTTGCCATACGTGACTTTGGAGAAAAGGCAAAAAACGCCGAGTCGGTCATCGTATACTTCGCCGGCCACGGCATCGAGTTGGACAACACGAACTTCCTGATCCCTGTCAGTGCGGAACTGCGGAGCGACCGTGACATCGAACTCGAGGCAATCCGCCTCAACACATTGATTAGCTCCATCGCGGGCGCACCCGGCTTGAAGATCGTGTTGGTTGACGCCTGCCGCAACAATCCATTCCTCGCGACTATGGAGCGCACAAACAGCACCCGCTCAATTGGACGCGGACTTGCACGTATCGATCCGGGAGGTGTGTTGGTTGGATATGCTGCAAGGAGCGGAACGCTGGCGCTTGACGGCGATGGCCGCAACAGCCCCTAT
This sequence comes from Ruegeria sp. BG5, assembly GCF_056538425.1. Classification (NCBI taxonomy): domain Bacteria; kingdom Pseudomonadati; phylum Pseudomonadota; class Alphaproteobacteria; order Rhodobacterales; family Roseobacteraceae; genus Ruegeria; species Ruegeria sp. BG5. Next base: position 84,944 of record NZ_JBQFTC010000010.1, read on the forward strand.
GCTCAGGCTCTGCTCAACCACATCGAGGAACCCGGACTTGAGATTGGCAAGTTGTTTCGGCGAGTCCGCGACAGGGTTTACACTCTGACAGAAGGCTATCAGGAGCCATTTACTTATGGCTCGCTTCCCGCCAGAGACATTTTTCTTGTTCCAGATGCGGCTGCAGGCTCGACGCCAGAGGAAGAAATTGAGCGTGTCGAAGACCAGATTTATGCGGACTTTGAACTTGCGCGTTCGCTCGGAAGGCTTGATGCGATCGAGATGTTTCTGGAGCGATACGAAGGCGAAAGGGATCATTTTGCAGTCGCGCTCGCCCTTTCGTTGCGGGACGACTTGCTTGCTGAGCACCAGAAGGACGAAGTGCCGGGCAACAGTAGTACTGCGCGAGACAAAGTAGCAGCTCTTGTGCCGACATCGCCTCAAAGCGCGAAGGATGATACAGAGACGCGCAGCCTGATCCGTGATATACAAACTGAGCTAAATCGCGTTGGCTGCAGCGCTGGCACAGCGGACGGTGTTGCGGGCCCACGCACGAGATCTGCTTTCTCTCGGTATATCAGCGCTAGAGAGAATCTTGGACTGACGCCTGAGAGCCTCGAGACCAGTGAAACTCTTGCCGCACTTCGAGGAGAGCAAGGAAGAGTCTGTAATCAGTTGGTCGCGCCGTCTTTCGCGACTTTTGATGGTGACTACATTGTCTTAATCAGACGCAGATGGGACGATGATTATTGGCAAACAACCAGTCGGCCCGACAAGGCCTATTTCCCCGGAAAAATCGAGCCACTTGCAGCCTTGCGCATCAATCGCAATGGAGACAAGCTGACCTTGCTATCTGCCCAAGGCTTTGCGGCCGAAGGGCCTTGGTTTAGGGACTTCACTGGCAAATTCGATGACTCCGGTCAGTTGAAATTGCGCTTCACATTGAGTTCGCATTTCGGGCAGGCGACACCCTATAAGGTCAATATAAGCGTCAAACTGCCCGAAGGACTTTCGCCAGGAAGAAGGCTTGTCTACGAGCCGCGCAGGATTGACGGGCAGTTTTTTCTGAATTTTCTAATACGCCGTGTCAGTTGAAACTTTAAAGCGATGTCCTTGCCTGCTCCGCAAGAAGACCGTCGCTCTGGGCTCCTCGTCGCTGTTCGCCGCAGATTTCGCCAAGGTCTTGTTTGGGCCGTCCGCGAAGACGGCCCAAGTTGTTAGATTTCAATGGCCTCTGCGATCGCAAGCGCATCTTCCAGCTCAACACCGAGATACCGGACGGTGCTGTCCATCTTGGTGTGCCCAAGTAGCAGCTGGACCGCCCGCAGGTTGCCGGTCTTCTTGTAGATCTGTGTGACTTTTGTCCTCCGCATCGAATGCGTTCCGTATGCACTGGCCTCCAGACCGATCGACGTGACCCAATCCCGGACGATCCGGGCGTACTGGCGTGTCGAGATGTGCAAGCGTTCATGGAAACGACCCGGCCATAGGTACTCCGAGCCGACCATGAGCTCATCTTCCATCCACTTTTCAACCGAGGCGCGTGTGCCTTCGGAGATTTCAAAACGAACCGGCTTCTGCGTTTTGCTTTGCAACACCGAAGCTCGTTCCTTGATCTGGCCGGACGCCATCACGTCGACGACTTTCATCTTCACGAGATCGCAGCCACGCAGTTTGCTGTCGATTGCCATATTGAACAGCGCCAGGTCCCGATGGTTCTCGGCGAGTTCAAGTCGAACACGGATTGCCCAGACGTGTTTTGGTTTCAGTGGCCGTTTTTGCCCAACGATGCGCCCTTTGTTCCAAGCCGGGCGAAGCGCACGAATGGCCGGTAAGTTTGGTGTTTCCATGACTGATCCTCCGATCCGCCATGCCCTCCCACAACGACAACCTGACGTTGACGATGCCTCCATATCACGGGATGCTGCGTCGCATCCGAGGTCGGGGCTGAGCCCAAATTGACCAATTCTGTCGTCAGGATCAATTGGCGCATACTGTCAAGAAGCTGCCACTCAAATTCGCGGATCAACGCAAAGCGAGTGAGAGTTTGCGGTCCGCACGTTCCACCAAATGCTTCAATCGGTGGCAGTTAACTTCGGGTCAGACGAAGATCGCTTCAGACGCCATATGTGCAAGATCGAACCCAGATGAATGCTGCACCAATGCGCGAATTGCGAGATTTTCCAGGCTCTGATGCTCAGGAAACGGGAGTGTGAATCCTACGGGGCAAAAGAATCCTTGACCAATTCCAACATCAGCTCTAGTAAAACTGAAATGACGTTTTGCTAGATGAAACGATTGCGAATGATTATGTGGAGCCGCGCATGTCGCGAAGCCACAAACCAACCAACAGTTCGGGAGGAGCCTGACATGATGAAAGATAACCAAAAACTGAAGCTCACCACGGCGCTAGTGGCAGGTGGCCTGGCCATTGCTTCGCCTGCCTTTGCCGAGGGAGAGGTCGTGTTTGCGTCCTGGGGAGGCTCGTTTCAGGATGCCTTGCGCTCAGCCATGCTGGAACCTGCCGCTGGTGCGCTGAATATCACTGTCAAGGAAGATACGACAAACGGCATTCAGGACGTGCGCGCGCAGATCACGGCGGGTGCCGTTGCATGGGACGTTACAGAACAGGATTTGCCTTCGTGTGAAACCCTGAGCCGGGAAGGCAGCCTTGAGCCGATCGACTATTCGATTGTTGACACCACAGGCATTCCGAAAGAGCTGATCCATGACAATTACATCGGCTTCATCAACTTCACCAAGGTGATTGCCTATCGCAAGGATGCATTTGGCGACAATGGCCCGTCCAATTGGGCAGAGTTCTGGGATCTGGAAAACTTCCCCGGCAAGCGCGGTATGCACGGCAAGGTGAACTATAACCTCGAAGCCGCGCTCATGGCGGATGGTGTGCCGATGGCCGAGATCTATGACACGTTGGCCACGAATGAGGGCAAGGCGCGCGCATGGGACAAGCTGGGTGAGATTGCCCCCGAAGTTACCGTTTGGTATCGCGGCGGGTCGCAATCGGCGCAGTTGCTGCGTGACGGCGAAGTGGACGTGATCCATATGGGCCATAACCGCGTAGAAAGCGTGATCGCGTCGGGCATTGATGTGGCCTATGCCTTTGATGGCGGCACGATGGACGTGGACTGCTTGTTGGTTCCCAAGGGGGCTCCGAATAAAGACAACGCGATGCGCCTTATCAACGAATTGCTGAGCGCCGAAGCACAGGCGAGGCTGGCGGTGACCATGCCGTTGGGTCCGGTGAATTCGGGTGCCTTCGGCACCGGGATAATCTCGGATGAGATGGCAGTGAAGGTCAACACACATCCCGACAACTATGGCAAGCAGCTTCTGGTCGATCCGAACTTTTACATCGGCCAGCTGGGCGAGTTGACCGAAGAGTTTGACACGCTGATCCAACAGTAAAAAATATCTGGGCGCGGCACATCTTGTGCTGCGCCCATTTTTGTCAGGTTAGGAGCCCCCATGTCACCTGCAGCCCACTCCCTTCCCATCGATATATCCAACCTGTGCAAGGCCTACGGATCGGTCAAAGCGCTGAATGACGTGTCTTTGAACATCGCCGCGGGCGAGTTCCTGACATTGCTGGGGCCATCAGGCTCCGGCAAGACGACGCTTTTGATGGCGCTGGCCGGATTTGTGCGTCCTGATGGCGGGTCGATCCGGTTTGGCGAACAGGAAATGATTGCAACGCCGCCCCACAAGCGCGGCCTTGGCATGGTGTTCCAAAGCTATGCGTTGTTTCCGTTCATGACGGTCGCAGAAAACGTGGCTTATCCGTTGAAAATTCGCGGGGTGTCCAAAAGCGATCAGAAGGCCCGCGCCGAGCGCGCGCTGGAGACCGTGCAGCTGGGCGGTTATGGCGACCGGCGCATCACGCAATTATCCGGGGGACAAAGACAGCGCGTGGCCCTTGCCCGCGCCATGGTTTTTGAGCCGCAGATCATTCTGATGGATGAGCCGTTGTCAGCGCTCGACAAGAAGTTGCGCGAACATATGCAAATCGAATTGAAGGCGCTGCATGAAAAGCTGGATGCAACTGTCGTTTACGTGACCCATGACCAGCGCGAAGCCCTGACGATGTCGGACCGGATTGCAGTGGTCAATCATGGGCGGATCGAACAGATCGCGACGCCTGAGCGGCTCTATCGCCAGCCGCATAGTTTCTTTGTGGCGGATTTTATCGGGGAATCCATTTCCCTGCCGGTTAGTGTAGCGAATGACACGGCGCAGCTTGGCGAGCGCGTTCTGAAATCCAATACGCCTATTGCGCTGGGCAGCGGAGGCCATCGTCTGATCATCCGGCCCGAGTTGCTGGAAGTCACAGCAGGCGCGGTGCCAGACGCCGCCAATGACCTGTCCGGCCAAGTGCATGACATCATTTATCAGGGCGACAGCGTTCTAGTGATCGTTCAGCACGACAGCGCTGGTCAGATCAATGTGCGTGTGCCTGCCAATCGCGCGGGCCAAACCGGGTTGCCGTCGAAGGGAGAGCAAATCGGCCTTGCCCTGCATCCCGAAGATACGATCATCGTACCGGAACATGTGGCATGAGTATCGCCGAGACGTATGAAGGTGCTGGGACTCTTCAGAATGCCAGCACGCTCAAATCCGAAGAACGCCGCGAAAAACTGACGTTTCTTGGGCTTTCGATGCCTGCGGTTTTGACGATCTTGATCGTCGTCTTCCTGCCGATTTTCTGGCTGTCTTCGCTGTCGTTTTTCAATGCGGCAGGCGAACTGAGCACGGAAAATTACACGCGCATCTTTAGTAGTGCTCTCTATCGGCGAACCTTTGTCGTCACGTTTCAGATCAGCATTGCCGTGACGGTGATTTGCGTCCTTCTCGGCTACCCGCTGTGCTACTGGCTGACAAAGATGCCGAACAAAACAGCGGCCATTCTGATGGTGTTTGTGCTGGTCCCCTTCTGGACCTCGGTTCTGGTGCGGACCTATGCGTGGCTGGTGCTTTTGCAGCGCAATGGGATCATCAATTCGTCGCTGATGTCACTTGGCATTATCGAAGAACCGCTGCAACTGGCGCACAATCTGACCGGCTCCATCATTGGCATGGTGCATATCATGCTGCCTTTTTTGGTTCTGCCGCTCTACGCCACTATGCGCAATATTGACGGCGACCTGGTCCGAGCCGCCGTGGGCCTTGGTTCCAGCCCGCGCGGGGCCTTTTGGCGGGTATTTTTCCCAATGTCCCTGCCGGGCCTTTTTGCCGGCATCGTGCTGGTTTTCATCCTGTCGCTTGGGTTCTTTGTCACACCGGCTTTGCTGGGCGGTGGCCGGGTTCAGATGCTGGCGCAGCGTATCGAAAGCACCATCACAGTCTATTCGAACTGGGGGGCCGCATCAGCCCTGGGCGTGGTCCTGCTGTTGCTGGCGCTGGCGATGATCTGGCTGATGAACCGTGTCTTCGGGCTCGACAAACTGTTTATGCGCTGAGGATCTGAAAATGGAACAAGTCGGACAACGTAAAATCGACGGCCTGTGGCTGACAGTGGTCGGCATTGCTGTGCTGTTCTTTCTCATCCTGCCCACGCTGATCGTTATCCCGATGTCGTTTTCGGGGGCATCCTATCTGGAATTCCCGCCGACATCGCTCTCGTTTCGCTGGTACGTGGCCTATGTCACGTCGCCGGAATGGATGAGCGCAACAAAGACCTCGCTGATCGCGGCGGCGCTGACCACGGCAATCGCGACGCCCCTGGGCTCACTTTGTGCCTATGGTCTGCATTGCTCTGCGCCTCGTATCAGGAGCGCGGCTCAAATCCTTGTGATCATGCCGATTGTCGTGCCAGTGATCCTGATCGCTGTTGGAGTGTTCAGCCTCTATGCCAAGCTGGGGCTCAATTACACACTGACCGGGATCGTGATCGCCCATACTGCGCTGGCGCTGCCATTCGTGATCGTGACGGTGATGTCGGGATTGCAGAATTATGATTTCGATCAGGAGCTTGCAGCGCGCAGCTTAGGGGCGTCCCGTGCATACGCATTGTGGACAATCACCGTACCGCAGGTGAAATTCTCGATCCAGACAGGGGCTTTTCTGGCATTTATCACGTCGCTGGACGAGGTTGTGATCTCGATGCTGGTCTCGGGCGGGGAAAACGCCACAATCACCCGGCGCATGTTCAATTCACTGCGTGATCAGCTTGATCCGACAATCGCGGCGATCTCGACCTGTCTGATTGTCGTGTCCATCACGGCGCTTATCGGTGTGCAGATGATCGGGCGTCGGAAAGACAAGGCACAATGATGCGGGTCTTATTTTTCGCCAAACTCCACCCGAATCTGGCGGGCGGCATCAAGGACCGCCGCGCGATACTTTTCGACGGCTGTGTCATTGAAGCGGACGCGCAGGCCGGACAAGCTGATCGCGCCCAGCAATTCATCTTCGAACCCAAGAACAGGAACCGACAGTCCGGCGACGTCAGGATCGCGTTCACCAAGGCTGAGATAATACCCGGCCTTTCGGATGCTGGCCGCCTGTTTTCCCTGCCGGATGGAATAAGCATCCAGCACCTGACCCGAAGAGCCCATGCTCAGCGGAATGATCTCGCCCTCCTGAACGTGATCCCGCGCAAGCCTTGGCGAATTGACCCGGTAGAGGCACACGCCAGAGTTGCCGCGTTGCACATAAAACGACGCACTTTCGCCGGTCGCATTCACCAAATTCGCAAGCACCGGTCGCACAATTGGCCCCATCCGCAGGTTTTGGCGAAACACGGATCCAAGACGCCACAAAGACGGCCCGAGGTGAAACAGACCCTCGGCGTCTCGCGTAATATGACCAAACTTTTCAAGCGACACGCTCAGACGCAGAATTGTCGCCTTGTTGACCCCGCTGCGGTCCGCAACCTCCTTCAAAGAGAGGCCTGCATCGCCCGGCTCAAAGATGTCCAGCACACGCAATGCGCGCTCTACCGCTTCGACACCACCATTGGCGTCAGGGGATCGGGGCTTGTCGGGCATAGGCAGACCTTTCGACGCAAATCCGTCGCTTTTTATAGCCGGTTTGAGCGCAATTGGAAATCGCAAATAACGAAGGCGTCTGGCAATGAATAGCGCGCGGAAACAAATGATAACAGCTGGTTATGCGGACCTTCCTTTTGGCATTCATTCGCAATGTAAGGCTGATTGTGTTGGGGTTATGGGCGTTCCGAGCGAAGTTAACACCGGGCCCCGATCCGGCACCTCTCTGGCACCCGATGCGCTGCGCAAAATGACTGCCCAACTTGGGATCGGACTGCCTGTAGATGGTCGGGATCTTGGCAATCTGGACCTGTCAGGGGATTGGCCTGCCGCGTTGGAACAACTTGTGACGCAAATGGTGGATCACGGTGTTGTACCCGTTGTCTTGGGTGGCGCGTCTGATGTCGCCTCGGGTGTGCTGGGGGCCTTGCCTGATCTGCCAGTTGTCGCGGCCATGCCGTTGGCCCGGCGTGATATCGCGACGCGAACAGCCAACACGATCTGGGTGGGATTGAACGGCGATCAACCTGCTGGTGTCTGGGATCTGATCAGCCAGCGCAAGATGGATTGGCGCACCGCGCGGCAGTTGGATGAAGGGCACGGCGACTATTCTGACACGCCCGAGCGCGCTGTCTTGTGGATCGACATATCGGTCATTGATCTGGGGCATGCAGCTGGCAGCGTCGGCCTAAATCCCGGCGGGATGAAACCTGAAACGCTGGTTTCCGTCATTGGTGCCATGTCCTGTAAATGGCAGGCGATTGTGATCACCGGCCTTGCGCCTGCGCGCGACACCAGGGGAATGTCGGAACTGGCGGCGATCGAAACCCTGAACGCGGCGTTGCACAATGAGTGAAGCGGCGCAAATACAGTTTGACGCGATCCCCAGTTTTCTGGGCGCATCCATTGGCGATCTGGAAGATCTCGTGCCCGGTCAGGTCGCGATTGCAGGCTATTTTTGTGACAATCTCGCCCGGCCATCGGCAGGGCAACGCTATCTCGCGCGCCAGCTTCGGTATGCGTCCTGCCCCACAGTAACACCCGCGAATGCAATTGACCTTGGGGACGTGAACGTCTTTCCGCTAGAACCTGACAAGCATTTTCTCGCAGTTGCCTCGCAATGTGAATCGGTTCTTGAAACCGGTGCCCGCATGGTGTTGGTAGGCGGCGATTCCAGCGGTTTGGAAGCGCTTGACGTCGCCGCAAGACAGGTCACAGGTGCGGATGTTCCCATCATTGGGGTCAATGGCGGCGCAGTGAGCCATTTGCCCCGCACCCAACCGGTCATCCTGTCTGTGGATTTACAAGAGCTTGCGGGCAAATGGGTATCGCACCCGCATCGCCTGACGGGAATGTCACCAGCACAAATGATCGCGCAAATTGACGCCACCCCGGGCGATACCATCGCGGCTGCGGTTTTTGGGCTTGCCCCGGAACTGGACAACCGTGGCAAGGCTGAAACCCGCGCTGCACTGGCGATCCTGCAAGCGGTCACAGCTCGTCTTGAGAAAGGAGCAGGCTGATGCCTCTACGTTCGGCCCCGTTGCCGCGCATGGCAGGGCATCTGTCGTTCATGCGCTCTCAGACCAAAGCAATCGGCGACGTCCGGTCTGGAGATCTGGCCGTACTGGGCATCCCGTTTGAAGATACAAACGCACCTCATGCAGGGCAATCTCTGGCGCCGCGTGCATTACGCGAAACCTCGGTCTATTTCGGTTGGCACGCAAATCCACAATTCAGTCACCCCGTAGATATCGATGCGCGTCAGGATATCAGTACCGATGGCCTGCACGAGCGGCTTTGTGATCTCGGAGATATTGCACCGGGGTCCGAAGATGCGATCCACGCGGCCTTGAAGGCGGCCATGCGTCAGATCAGCGACAATGGCGCCTGTGCAATCTTTTTGGGCGGATCAGATCGCATGTCCGAGACGGCGCGGAGCGCGCTCCCTCATTGTCAGACAGTGCAGCTTGGCGGTACACCAGCCGATGCGCGCGATTTTCATATTGCGCCCTTGCCGAACGGAACGACCACGCCGGTAAATAGAGATACTGCCGCGCAGCGTGCCGCGTTTTCAGAGTGGCGGGATCCATCAAAGCCGTTGTTTGTTCGGTTTGATCTCTCGGTGTTTGAAACATCGCTCAGTGCGCTTTGTGATCGGCCCCGTTTGGGGGGCTGCGATCTTGCGACGGTGGTGCAATGGCTTGAGCTTTTGGGACGGCACGAGGTCAGCGCCATTATGTTGACCGGTCTGAATCCGAACCGTCCCGGAATGGGTGTCGTGAAGGTTGGCCAACGCCTGATGGTCACGGCTCTTCTGGCGTTTATCTATGCGCGCCTCGGCTTTGGGATTGATTTTCCGCGCCGCCAAACTTCCAAGGAAAAAGTACTGACATGACTGCAGCGATAACGACATTTCTCCCGCCTCTGGCACAACCGGGGTATCGGCTGTTTGATGGGCCTCTGCTCGATGCCGCCGACGTCCGTCCGGGCCAAATCGGTGTGGTGGGTATGCCCAGCGATTGGACACATTCAAGCCGGCTCGGAACCAGGTTTGGTCCCGAGGCGCTGCGTAAGGCAACGACGGTATTGCAATCCATGCGACCGCAGGGGGTCAGTTTTGATCCAGATACGGGCCAAAGAAGCGCAACGGCCAGCGACTGGCTCGTGGATTGCGGGGATGCAGTGATCACCCCTGAGGATGTAGACGCAACCACCGAGGCCATTGCCGCAATGACCGAGGCGCTGAGCGTTGGAGGGGCGATCCCTCTGGCACTGGGCGGTGATCACTATAATAGCTTCCCGGCCTGCCTTGGCTATTCCCGTGGGTTGGCCAAACGCGCACCAAATGCACGTTTTGGGTATATCCAGATCGACGGTCATCTGGATTTCTCTGACCGGCTTGGCGCGTGGGGCAGCCATAACCACGCAACCAATGCCCGTCGGATTTCCGAACTGCCCAATGTCGACGTGTCCAATATGGTTTGGGTCGGGATCACCGGTTGGGTCGACAGCGGTGAACTCGCCTTGATCGAAGAGCAGGGCGGTCGGGTGTTTTCGGCTGGCGACGTACATAAATTGGGGACGGCAGAGGCAATTCGTCAGGCGTTGGAGCATGCCATGAAGGGATGTGACGAACTGTATCTGTCAATCGACATCGATGCGATGGACGCTGGCTACCTCCCCGGCACCGGCTCAATCGTTCATAGCGGTATTACACCGCGTCAGTATTACGATCTGCTGGATGGGCTGGCCGAGGCCCCGTTGGGTGGACTGGATATTGTTGAGGTGTCCCCTCCTCTTGATCCGTCGGAGCGTACCGAATTTCTGGCTGCAGAAATGTTGTTCCGGATCCTGCGTCGCTTCCGCACACAACCTGTGACCGGGGCGGTGACAGAGCAATGATGGACTACAAAGGAACAGAGCAGCTGGGTGGGTTTTCCCATGCAGGAAAAACACTTGCGCCCGCGACACGGCCCTGGATCACAGACCTGTCAGCGCTTTGCCCTTACGAGGGCCTGCAACCCGGGAACCTACCGGAATTTGAACGCGACCCGAATTGGGACAACTGGGCGCTCACCGACAGTCCCAAAGACCCGAACCTGCGCCTGAACTGGCATCTATTTGAGGACGGTGGAAGAAGATTGATGGTCGCCGACCGGATGCTTATGAGCCGCGTCAGCTGGCAGGATCTGGATGATGCGGGGTATGTCCATGGCACAGAGCTGTCGATTGATGGACGCCTGTTTCGCTGCCGGTTGCTTACGGGGGGGGATACGCCCTGTAGTGACCCTTTTCAGGGGGCGACGCGCCCCAATGAATGGGATGCGCTGGTGGGGGGCAGCGGGGCGTTGAACGCTCCGCAACCGGACCCGGCCAATAGTACAGCACCGCTTTGCCCGGATCATCTGACCTCGCCTCATAACCGTTTGTGGAACTGGTTCGGCGCGGTCAGCTGGACCGCCGAACCGGTTGCCAGACGGGCCGATGGGCGGGTGTGCAGGGGCTATCATGGCCCGACCTATTTTTACGTGAATACTGTGGACCACCGGCATGAAGATATCGGGTGGCGACCAGTTCTTGAGGAAGCGCTATGACTGCAAACCCCTTTGCCAACTTTATCGCCGGATCATGGGTTGCTAGCAGCGACGCGGCCCCCAATGTCAACCCGTCCGACCTGAACGACACGATCGGCGAGTATGCCCGGGCAAGCGCCGATCAAACGGTTGACGCAATCGAGGCCGCGGCCGCGGCCCTGCCGAATTGGCGCAAGACATCGCCTCTGGTCCGGTTCGAAGCGCTCGACCGGATCGGGTCGGAAATCCTCGCCCGTGTAGACGAGCTGGGCGATATGCTGGCCCGCGAAGAGGGCAAAACCTTGCCCGAAGCCAAGGCCGAAGCGCATCGCGCCGGGCATTTGTTCAAATATTTCGCGGCTGAGGCGTATCGTGCGACCGGCGACACCTACCAATCTCTGCGCGAAGGTGTGTCGCTAAATGTTGTACGCGAGCCAATCGGCGTTGTGGGCGTAATCACGCCCTGGAATTTCCCACTGGCGATCCCCGCATGGAAAATCGCACCCGCTCTGGCCTATGGCAATACGGTTGTGTTCAAACCTGCCGAACTGGTGCCCGGATCGGCATGGATGTTGTCCGATATTATTGCCCGTGCGGGCGTGCCTGAGGGGGTGTTCAACCTTGTGATGGGAAAAGGCCGTGAGGTTGGGGAGGCAATCGTTACGCACCCCAAGGTGTCCGGGGTCACATTCACCGGTTCCACACCCGTCGGTCGCCATATGGGGGCGGCGCTGTTTGCGCGAGGAGCGAAAATGCAGCTGGAGATGGGGGGGAAGAACCCCTTGATCGTGCTGGATGACGCCGATCTGGATCTGGCGGTGCACTGCGCCGTTCAGGGCAGCTTTTTCTCAACCGGACAACGCTGCACAGCGTCTTCCCGCCTGATTGTGACCGAGGGCATTCACGACGCATTTGTTGACCGTCTTTGCGCGGCAATGAAAGACCTTCGGATCGGTGATGCGCGCGCTCCGGAAACCCAGATTGGTCCGGTCGCCAGTGAAGCGCAGCTCGCCATCGACAAACGATACGTGTCTCAGGCTGTGGATGACGGTGCAACGCTTGCCGCAGGTGGTGGCGAGGTCAAATCCAAAACAACCGGCCATTACTTTGCGCCTGCGTTGTTTACGGATGTGTCACCCGACGCAGCCGTGGCACGAGACGAAATCTTTGGGCCCATCGCCGCCGTGTTACGCGTGCCGGATTACGACGCCGCCCTGGCCACGTCCAACGACTGCGAATTTGGATTGTCCGCAGGAATTGTCACGCGGGATCCCGCCAAAATCGATCACTTCTCGCAGAACGCCGAAGCAGGCATGATACAAGTCAATCTGCCCACCGCCGGCATGGATTTCCACGCACCCTTTACGGGCCGAAAGGGATCCTCTTATGGTGCACCGGAAAAAGGCAGCTATTGCCGCGAGTTTTTCACGGCGGCCAAGGTTGTACACGCGGGGCGCGGATAATGTCGCAGACACCTTTGAAGGGCATTCGTGTTCTTGATCTGACCAATGTCCTTGCCGGTCCGTTCTGTTGTCATCATCTGGCGCATCTGGGCGGCGAGGTTATCAAGGTCGAAGCCGTCGGTCGGGGCGATCTCGCCCGCCAACTGGGGGCCGACCCAGAGCTGAACAAAGTCAACATGGGCGTGTCCTTTCTCGCCCAGAACGCGGGCAAGAAATCGGTCACGGTCAACCTCAAGAACCCACGGGGTCGAGAGATTTTTCTGAAACTGGTCGAAACTGCAGATGTCGTGGTTGAAAACTTCCGGCCCGGCGTCATGACGCGCCTCGGCGTGGGCTACCAGACCCTGAAAGAGGCCAATCCGACCCTCATCTATTGTGCTATCTCCGGCTTTGGCCAAGAGGGCCCGTGGATACGCCGCCCGGCTTATGACCAGATCATACAGGGAACCTCGGGTGTGATGTCGATCACCGGGGATAGCGACAGCGCGCCGCTGCGCGTTGGATATCCGGTGGCAGACACTGTGGGGGGCATCACCGCAGCCTTTGCGATTTCATCTGCTCTGAACGCCAATCCGCGCGGCACCTTTATTGATGTGTCGATGCTGGAATCGGTGCTGGCGACAATGGGCTGGGTGGTGTCGAACTATCTGATCGCCGGCGTCAATCCGACTGCCAATGGCAATGAAAACCCCACTTCGGCGCCTTCCGGTGCGTTTGAAGCGAAGGGCGGGTTGATCAACATTGCCGCAAACAAAGACCAGCAATGGGAGCTACTGACGGACCACCTGGGATTGGCCGCGCTGCGCGAGCGGCCTGAATATGCCACGCGCGAGGATCGCAAACGCAATAGGCTGGCTCTGAAAACTGAGCTGGAGACCGTGTTGAAGACCCGGTCACCGCGCGACTGGGCCAAGGAACTCAATAGCATTGGTGTGCCATCAGGAGCGGTTTTGACAGTGCCGGAAGTATTGGAAATGCCGCAGGTTGCAGACCGCGGTTTCCTCGACCAGTTTGAAAACGTCCCCGGCGTCGGACGCGACATTCAGGTTGCCACGACCGGGATCAAATTGGACGGCAGCGCGCCCACCGTCGATGCACCACCGCCCACATTGGGGCAGCACAACTCTCAAATCTGGAGCGAGTTAGGTCTTTCACCGGAAGACATTGAAAAACTGGCAAAGGATGGCGCGATATGACGGACCCCGCAGGACGCAATGACGCCGATGCCATTTGCCACTGGTGGCGCACCGAAATTATCGACATGGCTCCGGGGCGGATCGCCTTTCGCGGCCACCCGATCCAGGACCTGATCGGAAACGTCAGCTTTGCTCAGATGATCTGGCTCATGGTGCGCGGCAATTTGCCCACGCCAGAACAGGCGGCGCTTTTTGAATGCGCGCTGGTGGCGGGCGTGGATCATGGTCCGCAGGCGCCATCGATAGCCGCAGCGCGTATGGCCGCGACCTGTGGGCTGGGGCTCAACAACGTCATGGCCACCGGGGTCAACATGTTGGGTGACGTGCATGGCGGCGCCGGTGAACAATGCGCCGAGCTTTATTTCGACGTCGCCAAACGGATGGATGACGGCGCTGAACAGGAAGTTGCCGTCCGCGACGGTATCGCCGCCTGGTGTGAGGAAAATGGCAAGATCGTCTCGGGTTTTGGCCACCGTTTCCACAAGCCCGTCGATCCCCGCGCACCGCGATTGATGGCGTTGGTACGCGAGGCCGCGATGTCAGGCACTGTAGAAGGGCGATTTGCCGATATCGGTGAAGCTATACAGACGGAAATCGGACGTAAGCGCGGTGCCGATATCGCGATGAATATCGATGGGGCCACGGCTGTTATCTTTTGCGAATTGGGGTTCCCGGCACCGCTTTCCCGGGGATTGTTCTGTCTTTCCCGCTCGGTTGGCGTCTTGTCTCATGGCTGGGAACAGATTCAACAGGGCGGGCGGAACAAGGGGCCAATGCCGCCGCGTTATCTGCCGGAATATATTGGTGTCAAATCGGAGCGCTAACCCGATGACCATTGATGGTGCGAACGCCTAAATTCACACCGAACTTGGCATTGAAGCGCCACTGGCGTGTGGACTGTTTTGCCGGTCTCGGTCATTGGGCATCCCCCCCTAGAAGCAGACCCAACATGTTAGTCTGAACAAAGATTCACTTCTTTGGTGTTGTCTTTGAAGGTATTTCAATCCAGGCGAGAATCGATACATTTTCACGCTTGTTCTGACGTCAGCGAAGCGCACCGAGCTGCCATCGCGACAAGCGCGGCGAATTCACACTTGGTCCGCGATGCGTGAGTTTGTCGATCGCTGGATTTCGCAGTCGCAGCTAAAGTCCGGTCTGGTGGGCCGCACCGCAGCGATGCGCGCCCTCGGTCAACGGCAGGAATGGGCCGATCTCCTAACAAGTTGTGGAAAGAAATTACGGGATCACCTTAGATCTCAGCGTTATCGCTCAGATTGAACCAAGTTGGCTATGCTAGTTCGCTGATCATCGATTTCAGATGGCGCATGTCGGTACCGCAGCATCCTCCAAATACTTGGATCGACGGATTCTGCCTCGCAATCGCGGCAATCTGTTTACCAAGTTCAGCTGGATCGCCTTCGTCCAGCTCATCTGCTTCGTCAAGTTCCGCATGCGAGCAACTCGAAGCGTTCGCCACAAGGCCTCTCAGCCGGGGGTGGTTGCCAAGCGCTCCGGCGAAATGGGTAGGGTGAGCGCAGTTGACCATAAAAAACAGCGCCGCCGAGTCGGTTGCTGCGTCGATCTGGTCAATTCCGTCCACAAGTTTGGTCCCGTCTGCCAGGCACCCGTCTGTCTCAACAACCAGAGACATGATGATCGGCAGTTCAGCGTCCCGGGCGGCGAGGATGCATCCCGCTGCCTCGCTTGGGCGGTTGAATGTATAAGCGGTGACCAGATCGAGGCTTGTGTCTTTCAGGCTGTGCATTTGAGCGGCGTGGTATTGACGTGCATCTTCGACGGGTACCGGCGGGATGTCGGCGTAAGGATCATGGCGCGGGCCGATGCAGGCCGACACCAGTACATCATCGCGAGCGGCAGCTTGGCGCACGTCTTCCATTAGACTGACCGCATCTTTGTTTACTTCGGCGAGCCGCTCTGCATCGTACCCCAAGGGCGCTGCCCGGTCGGCGTTCGCCATCCATGTGGGCGCATCAAGGATGCATCCGACATTCATTTCACGGGCCAGATCGACAAGAGCCTGCATTTGACCGGCCAGTATCACCCTGGTGCCAGGTTCTTCCAGCAATGGAAACGACGCGAAACCGGGAAGCTCAATTCCATGATTGAAAATCAGGTCGGTGCCAGTGCCGGCGTAAACCAGAAAGGGCTTGTTACCTTCGAGTGGGAGCTGTCGCGCCATTCTGATCCACGCCTATTGCCGTTACCTCTGCACAAGAAACCTACTTTGTCTCGGGCCTCCTGTGAACCTTAGGACTGCGACAGGGTGTATTCCGTCACTCTGATCCCCACGCCAGGCCAAACACCAGGTCATGTCTCGGTCGAAATCACCAGTGGCGACCGGCGCGCTCTGATTACAGGTGATGCAATCCATACAACCGCCCAGTGCTGGCATCCCGAGTGGCATTTTATGTTTGATTCCGATGCTGAGATGGCCGTGACATCCCGTCGGAAACTGTTGGAAAGCGCCTCGGAAACGGGATGTATTGTGCTGGGAAACCACTTCGCTTTGCCGTCTATTGGTCGGGTGAAGGCGGACAACGACGCGTTTCGCTGGGAGGACTAGCCCAGGTTGTATTTTGATGTGCGCGGGTCTGTTGTGGGATGGCGGCTGACGTGAAAGTTCGACGCGCCGCGCAGCTTACAGGCAATGATCGGCGAAACTAAATCTCGAACCCATTGGGCTATGTCACATTCCCTTGAATTCTTGTTTCACAAGCTTTCTCTCTTCACCATTTTGTGAAAGCCTGAAGCAGTTATGAGTGACAGAGTGTGCAATTTTCAGAAAACAGTGGTTCTTTCTGAACTCCAATCAGCTCTCTTGGACGGAATTTGTGATCACTGCGAGGTGACAAGTTCGGAACTGGCCAAGAGTGGAGAGGTGCTGGAAATATGTGGACAAGAGTACTGTTTCGATTATGAAACCGGTGTGTCCACGGAGACTGAAATTTTGTTGTGCCCCAGCTGTCACGAGGCAAACCATCTGGACGCGCAGCGACAGCATAACCCTTGCCACATCTCTGCAAGACGCAGCCGGGAAAACATGGGTTAGTCGATGGGTTCAGGAGGCGAAGCTTTGGAACGGTTTTTGCAAGAACCATCGCTGGTCCAATTTCGGTAGTCTGACAGACCAAGCTCGTCCCACATCCAGCCGAAATCATACTCAGCCACCGGAGAGCCGGTCTGGCGCGCGCTGCGGTTTTCGATTGTCTTCAGCCAGTCTATGACTTTCTTCCTGCCCGCCGTGCTGCGAACGGCCTGGCGCGGGGTCTTGCCATCCAGGGCAGG
>NZ_JBQFTC010000011.1:0-45905 GCF_056538425.1 Ruegeria sp. BG5
AAGCCGAAGCCGAAGCCGAAGCCGAAGCCGAAGCCGAAGCCGAAGCCGAAGCCGAAGCCGAAGCCGAAGCCGAAGCCGAAGCCGAAGCCGAGATTTCTGCGGATACGGCTGAACCGGCGCAGGCACAAGAAAAGCCTGCCGAACCGGCCCCCGAAAAACGCGGCGGTTTTGTTCCGGCCCTGCTGGGCGGCGTGATTGCTGCCGGACTTGGTTTTGTGGCCGGGCAGGGCGGGCTGTTCTCGTCGGGCGGGTCGGACACTGCGCAATCGATTGCCGCGCTGGAATCGAAACTGGCTGATCAATCGGATCAGATCGCAGCCCTGACAAAATCGCTGTCGGATGCGCCGGATGTCTCTGGCCTGTCAGATCAGGTGCAGGCCCTGTCGCAAAAGCTGGATCCGGTTGATGCCGACCTGACCGCGATGAAGTCCAGTGTCGCGGCGCTGAGCGGTCAGATCGCGCCTTTGGCCGATCGATTGACCGAGCTTGAAAAAAACCCGATTGCCGAAAACACATCGCCCGAGGCGAATGCCGCTTTTGAGGCTGAGTTGAAGAAGCTACAGGACTCGCTGGCCGCACAGCGGGCCGAGGTTGAGAAGATGGTGGCCGATGCCCAGGCGCTTGAGGCCAAAGCCTCGGCCGAAGCACTTGCGGCGACCAATGCCGCGATCCTGTCGCGCCTGCATGGTCAGTTGGATACGGGTGCGCCGTATTCTGATCTGGTGACTGAACTGCAAGCAGGCGGTGTGACCGTGCCGGATGCTTTGTCCGGCCCCGCCGACAAGGGGGTCGAGACGCTGCCAGCGCTCCGCGCCTCATTCGCGCCCGCGGCGCGCACGGCACTGGCCGATGCGCGGGATGCGGACAAAGGCACTGGCCTTGTCGCCTTTTTGCAGCGTCAGACAGGGGCGCGGTCGGTGACCCCTCAGGACGGGGATGACCCCGATGCCGTTCTGTCGCGTGCGCAGGCCGCTCTGGCCTCTGGCGATCTGAGCGGCGCGCTGTCGGAATTGAAATCTTTGCCCGAAGCGGCGCAGACCGCGATGGCCGAGTGGGAGCAGGCGGCTCAGACCCGTGTCTCTGCGGTAGATGCCGCGAATACGCTCGCGTCCAGCCTGAACTCGAACTGAGGGACCTGCCATGCTGTGGTCATTGTTTAAAATCCTTGTTTTCGTTGCGATTATTGGCCTGCTGGCCTTGGGGGCGC
The DNA here is from genome assembly GCF_056538425.1 of Ruegeria sp. BG5. Classification (NCBI taxonomy): domain Bacteria; kingdom Pseudomonadati; phylum Pseudomonadota; class Alphaproteobacteria; order Rhodobacterales; family Roseobacteraceae; genus Ruegeria; species Ruegeria sp. BG5. The sequence goes on from NZ_JBQFTC010000011.1 coordinate 1,208, forward strand.
AGGCTTTGATGCAGACCAGCGGCGGGGTGCAGATCACCGTTGCGGGTACCGAATACACTTTGGGGCCGCTGCAATCCGTGATCGCGCTGGGCGTGCTGGTCTTTGCGGTTTGGCTGTTCTTCAAACTGCTCAGCCTGCTGATCGCGACGCTGAAATTCCTCAATGGCGACGAAACCGCCCTGTCGCGTTATTTCGACCGCAGCCGGGAAAAGCGTGGTTATGAGGCTTTGGCGGATGGTCTGATGGCGCTGGCCTCGGGCGAAGGGCGCACGGCGATGACCAAGGCAAGCAAGGCCGAGAAACTGCTGAACAAGCCTGAACTGACCAACCTGCTGGTGGCGCAGGCGGCCGAGATGACCGGCGACACCAAAAAGGCATCCGAGACCTACAAGAAGCTGGTGACCAACAATGCCACGCGTTTTGTCGGTGTGCGGGGGATCATGAAACAGAAACTGGCTGAAGGCGACGATGAAACCGCGCGCAAGCTGGCGGAAAAGGCGCTGGCGATCAAACCGCGTCACGAGGAAACACAGGACGTTCTGCTGGGCCTGCAAACCAAGGCACAGGATTGGGCCGGCGCACGGTCGACGCTGACCTCGAAGCTGAAGGCCGGGTATCTGCCGCGCGATGTGTTCAAACGGCGCGATGCGGTTCTGGCCCTGTCCGAGGCCAAGGATATTCTGGACGAGGATGCGACGGTTGATCAGCAAGAGCGCGCGATTGAGGCCAACCGCCTGTCACCTGATCTGGTCCCCGCGGCGGCAATGGCCGCACGCGCCTATATCGAAAAGGGCAAACCCAAAGCCGCGACCAAGATCCTGAAAAAAGCGTGGGAGGTGCAGCCGCATCCCGATCTAGCCCATGCCTTTGCCGAAATTGCGCCGGATGAAACACCAGACCAGCGGATCAAACGCTTTACCGCCCTGACACGGATTCACCCGGAAAACATGGAAACCCGCCTGATCCTGGCCGAGCTGAACATCGTGGCCGAAGACTTCCCCGAAGCGCGTCGCGCGCTGGGCGATGTGGTCGAAAAACAGGCGGATGCGCGTGGGTACACCCTGATGGCCGCGATTGAGCGGGGCGAGGGTGCAACGGATGCGGTGGTGCAGGGCTGGCTGGCCAAGGCGCTGAACGCGCCGCGCGGGCCGCAATGGGTCTGCACCAACTGCCATGACATTCAGCCGGAATGGGCACCGGTCTGCCAGAATTGCGGCAGCTTCGACACGCTCAGCTGGCAGACCCCGCAAACACCCGAAATTGCCAGCGCCACAGGCGTTCACATGCTGCCACTCATCGTCGGCGCGTTGGAAGACAAGACTGACGAGCCAGATGAGACGGAAGCGACCGAGCCCGAGGGTGCAGACGTCATCGAACTGGATGCCGAGCCGGTTGAGGAAAAGGTCGAAAAACAGGCCTGATCCCCGCGATTGCTGGGCAATTGTCCCGGACAGTTCGGTTTGCTAACGTCGCCCTTACGTCGGGGAGGGCGTACTGACCGAAATGCTGGACTACTCGCATAACCCGTGGCTTGTGGCGGCGTCACTGGCCGTGGCGCTGATGGCCGGGTTCACCGGGCTTTACCTGACGCACGGGGCCTCAAAGCTGGATGACCAAAGGCGCAAGTTCGTGGTGGCGCTGGCGGCGGTCATTTTGGGCGGCGGCATCTGGTCGATGCATTTTGTCGCCATGCTGGGCCTGCAACTGCCGATCCTCTTTTACTATGACGCGCTCATTACGCTGATTTCGGCCCTTGTGGCGATCCTGATGGTGGGACTTGCGTTGCTGTTGCTGCATTTCCGGCCTCGAACGATGCAGACCATGGTTTCAGCCGGGGTCATTGTCGGCCTTGGCATCGTGGTGATGCATTATGTCGGCATGGCAGGGATGGAACTGTGCCGCCCGGTCTACACGGTCTGGGACGTGGCGATTTCCACCGTGGCCTCGGTGGTTCTGTCGGTGCTGGCAATCTGGGTGGCCTATGACAACCGGACCCAGCGCAACATCCTGCTGGGGACGGTGTGTTTCGGTCTGGCCGTCTTCACGATGCATTTCGTGGCGGCGGGGTTGACCGATTTCATCGCCAGCGACAATGCAGGCAGGGCCGGGCCTGCACTGAACAATCAGGTGCTGGCGATGGGGGTCACGGTTTCGGTGTTTCTGATCTGCGGGGCCTTTCTGCTGACCGGGATCACCTTCATTGGACCGCAGCCAGAAATCGCACCGTCAGCGTCAGAACCCACGCAAGATCCTCAACCTACCGCCTTGCGCGCCGGTGTTCCGTTCGAGCGTGAAGGGCAGACCTTCTTTACCGAACCTGCCAGCGTGGCCGCGATCCGGGCCGAGGGGCATTACACCGTGCTCTACATGGGGGCCGAGAAACTGTTTTGCCCCTGGTCGATCACCGAGGCTGAATCGCGCCTGAAACCCGATGGCTTCTTGCGCGCGCATCGCAGCTATCTGGTGAACCCCAAACATGTCTCAAGCTTTGAGCGGCACAAAGACAATGGCACCTGCTACTTCGACGGGGTCGATGCGCTGAGCAAGGTGCCGGTCAGCCGATCCCGCCTGACGGCGATCCGCGACGCGCTGGGCCTTTGATCGCAACTCGTGCAGCCTATTCGCAACTCGTGAAACAAGCCGCGCGCCCCGTTTCACGTGACTGGCGGCACTAGCGCCCTCTCCTCTTTTCTTTCCTCAGGTCCCCCACGGCATACCGCTTGGACCCAGGGAGGAAAAACATGATACCAGCCGGTTTTGAGTATCACCGGCCAGGCGACATCGCCTCGGCCATCGGCATATTGCAGGAACACGGAGATGAGGCGCGTGTGATCGCGGGCGGGCACAGCCTGATCCCGATGATGAAACTGCGCATGGCCGAAATGGGTCATCTGGTCGACCTTCAGGCCATTGACGAGCTCAAGGGTATTGAGGTCGGCGCCGAGACCGTGACCCTTGGCGCGATGGTCACGCAGCATGAGTTGATCACCCATGACGGGCTGGCCGCAGCCATTCCGCTGATCCGCGAAGCGGCGCTGCAGATCGCTGACCCTCAGGTGCGTTACATGGGGACTGTTGGCGGCAACGTGGCCAATGGCGATCCGGGCAATGACATGCCGGGGCTGATGCAGTGTTTGAACGCGACATTCGATCTGTCCGGCCCCGATGGTGCCCGCAGCGTCGCTGCGCGGGAGTTCTACGAGGCCGCGTATTTCACCGCGCGTGAAGACGAAGAAATCCTGACCCGCATCTCGATCCCGGTGCCGGGTGCAGGCGTTGGTCAGGCTTATGAAAAGCAAAAGCGCAAAATCGGCGATTACGCGACGGCTGCTGCTGCGGTGATGGTGGGCAACGGAACGGCTTCGGTTGCGATGACCAATCTGGCTGACACGCCGGTCTGGTCCGAGGCCGCGAGCGCCGCTCTGGCAGGCGGCGATGTTGAGGGCTGCGTGGCGGCGATGCTCGACGCGATTGACCCGGTGGCCGACAACCGCGGCCCTGTCGAATTCAAGAAACACGTGGCCGCCGTGATGCTGCGCCGCGCCATCGACCGTGCGCAACGCCGCGCGGGGTGAGGAGGGGAACACATGTCGAAAATGCACGTCAAACTCACCGTGAACGGCAAAGAGGTCGAAGGTCTGGCCGAGCCGCGCACTTTGCTCATTCACTTCTTGCGGGAAGATCTGAAAATCACCGGCCCTCATATCGGTTGCGAAACCAGCCATTGCGGAGCCTGCACCGTCGATATCGATGGGAAATCCGTCAAATCCTGCACCACCTTTGTGGCACAGGTGAACGGGGCCGATGTCACCACTGTCGAAGGGCTGACCAATGACGATGGTAGCCTTGGGGTGTTGCAAGAGATGTTCCGCGAACATCACGGGCTACAATGCGGCTTCTGCACGCCGGGGATGATCACCCGCGCGCATCGCTTGCTGCAGGAAAACCCGAACCCGACCGAGGATGAAATTCGCTTTGGTATGGCGGGGAACCTGTGCCGCTGCACTGGATACCAGAATATCGTCAAGGCGATCTCGGCCTCGGCTGATTTGCTCAATGCGCAAAAGCCCTCAAGTAGCGAAGCGGTAGGGCAAACCAAAGTGGAGGCTGCGGAATGAACGACCAGACCCTGACCCCCGAAGAACGCGCCGCCAACCTCAAAGGCATGGGCTGCGCCCGCAAGCGCGTCGAGGATGTGCGGTTCACCCAAGGCAAGGGGAATTACGTCGATGACATCAAGCTGGACGGGATGCTGTTCGGCGATTTCGTGCGCTCGCCCTACGCCCATGCCCGCGTTGTCAGCGTGAACAAAGAAGCGGCCCTGGCCGTGCCCGGCGTGGTTGCCGTGCTGACCGCCGAGGATCTGGCTCCGCTAGGTCTGCACTGGATGCCGACTTTGGCGGGCGACAAGCAGATGGTGCTGGCCGATGGCAAGGTTCTGTTCCAGGGCCAGGAGGTTGCCTATGTCGTCGCCGAAGACCGCTATATCGCGGCGGACGCGGTGGAACTGGTCGAGGTCGAATATGAAGAGCTGCCTGTTATCACTGACCCGTTCGAGTCGTTGAAATCCGACGTCGTCCTGCGTGAGGACCTTGAAGGTCAAACCGAAGGCGCGCACGGCCCACGCAAACATCACAACCATATCTTCACCTGGGAACAGGGTGACAAGGACGCGACCGAGGCTGTTCTGGATGAGGCTGACGTAGTGGCCGAAGAAATGGTCTATTACCACCGCACCCACCCCTGCCCGCTGGAAACCTGCGGCTGTGTGGCGTCGATGGACAAGGTGACGGGCAAGCTGACGCTTTATGGCACGTTTCAGGCCCCGCACGCGATCCGCACGGTTGTGTCGCTGATCTCGGGTCTGGCCGAGCACAACATCCGGGTGATCAGCCCCGATATTGGCGGCGGGTTTGGCAACAAGGTGGGGGCCTATGCGGGCTATGTCTGCTCGGTTGTCGCCTCGATTGTCACCGGCAAGCCGGTGAAATGGGTGGAAGACCGGATGGAGAACCTGATGTCCACCGCCTTTGCCCGCGACTACTGGATGCAGGGCAAGATCGCGGCTACCAAGGAAGGCAAGATCACCGGGCTCTGGTGTCATACCACGGCGGACCATGGCGGCTTTGACGCCTGTGCGGACCCGACCAAGTTCCCGGCGGGGTTCATGAACATCTGCACCGGGTCTTATGACATTCCAACCGCCTATCTGGCCGTTGATGGTGTCTATACCAACAAGGCTCCGGGTGGGGTGGCCTATCGCTGTTCCTTCCGCGTGACCGAGGCCGCCTATTTCATCGAACGCATGATCGAGGTTCTGGCGATCAAGCTGAACATGGACGCGGCCGAGCTGCGGCGGATCAACTTTATCAAGGCTGATCAGTTCCCTTATCAGTCAGCGCTGGGCTGGGAATATGACTCGGGCGATTATCACACCGCCTGGGACAAGGCGTTGAAGGCGGTGGAGTATGACGGTCTTCGAGCCGAACAGGCGCAGCGGGTCGAGGAATTCAAGGCGGGAAAGACCCGCAAACTGCTGGGCATTGGCCTTACGCATTTCACTGAAATCGTGGGCGCGGGGCCGGTCAAGAACTGCGATATCCTCGGGCTGGGGATGTTTGACAGCTGCGAAATCCGCATCCATCCAACTGGCTCGGCAATCGCGCGACTGGGGACAATCTCGCAGGGGCAGGGTCACGCCACGACCTTTGCTCAGATCATCGCCAGTGAGATCGGTCTGCCCGCCGATAACATCACGCTGGAGGAAGGCGACACCGACACCGCGCCTTATGGGCTTGGGACCTATGGGTCTCGGTCCACGCCGGTCGCGGGGGCCGCAACGGCCATGGCTGCCCGCAAAATCCGCGCCAAGGCGCAGATGATCGCGGCCTATCTGTTGGAGGTTCACGACAACGACGTCGAATGGGATGTGGATCGGTTCTCGGTCAAAGGCGCGCCCGAGCGGTTCAAGACCATGAAGGAAATCGCCTTTGCCGCCTATAATCAGGCCATTCCGGGGCTGGAGCCGGGTTTGGAAGCCGTCAGCTACTATGACCCGCCGAACATGACCTACCCGTTCGGGGCCTATATCTGCGTCATGGAAATCGACGTGGATACCGGCGAGTGGGAGGTCCGGCAGTTCTACGCTCTGGATGATTGCGGTACGCGGATCAACCCGATGATTATCGACGGGCAGGTTCATGGCGGCGTGACCGAAGCGTTGGCCATCGCGATGGGTCAGGAAATTGCTTATGATGAGATGGGCAACGTGAAGACCGGCACGCTGATGGATTTCTTCCTGCCGACCGCGTGGGAGACACCGAACTATATTACCGACTATACGGTAACGCCGTCTCCGCATCATCCGATTGGGGCGAAAGGCGTCGGGGAAAGCCCGAATGTGGGTGGCGTGCCTGCGTTTTCGAACGCGGTGCATGATGCGTTCCGGCCCTTTGGTTTGGTGCAGAGCCATATGCCGCATGACCATTGGCGGATCTGGAAGATTGCCAATGGGCTGGGGATGCACGGGTAATTGGGTTCGGACCGGCTGTGGCCGGTCCGATCAGGCAAGGGGGCTCTGCCCCCTTGGACCCCCGAGATATTTTTGGCCAGATGAAGATTGGATCCTGGTTTTGACTTTGAGTGACGTGCAGAACGGATTGGCCGCGCAGGGCTATGTTGCCGATGATCGGTTGGCGATGGCATTGCATCTGGCGCAGGCGTTGGGGCGGCCCTTGTTGCTGGAAGGTCCGGCCGGGGTTGGCAAGACCGAGGTCGCCAAGGCGGTGGCGGCTTGGCGGGATACGCGGTTGATCCGGTTGCAGTGTTATGAGGGGCTGGACGCAAACCACGCGATTTATGAGTGGAATTATCAGCGTCAATTGTTGGCGATCCGAGCGAGCGAAGCGCAGGGTGGCACCAGCGAGGCGCAACTGTTTTCCGATGCGTATTTACTGAAAAGACCTTTGTTAGAGGCTATCTCCGAAGAACAACCTCCGGTTTTGTTGATCGATGAAATTGATCGGGCGGATGAAGAATTCGAAGCCTATCTGTTGGAAATCCTGTCGGACTATCAGATCACGATCCCCGAGCTTGGGACGATCAAGGCGCGGGTTCGGCCCATTGTTATCCTGACCGCAAACGGGACGCGGGATCTGTCGGATGCTTTGCGGCGGCGGTGTCTTTACAGTTTCCTGGACTACCCAACGAAAGAAACGGAACTGGCGATCCTGCAGGCGCGGATGCCCGAGGTTGAAGGGGCGCTGGCGCGGCAGATCATCGGGGTCGTGCAGGCGCTGCGGCAGGAAGATCTGGAAAAGAAGCCGGGTGTGGCAGAGATGTTGGATTGGGCCGCCGCCCTGTCGGGGCTGGGGGTCAACGATCTGGCCAAGTCCCGGGACGAGGTGCAGGCGACCTTGGTGTGTCTGTTGAAAACCGCTGCGGATTACGATGCGGCCCCTGCGGAACTGATGGATCGGCTGATCGGGAAGGTGGCGTGATGCAGGTGACGCGCTTTCCCTCTCGGGCCGATGGGTTGGCGGATCGCATGTCGGGGTTCATTGCCCATCTGCGCCTGAATGGCCTGCGGGTTGGTCCGAAAGAGACCGGCGACGCGTTGGTGGCTTTGTCCAAGGTCGAAGCTACGGATACCGATCAGGCCCGTCAGGCATTGTGCGCGGTTCTGGCTGGGGATGCCGAAGATTGGCGGCGGTTCGACGGCCTGTTTGACGCCTATTGGTTCAATGCGGGCAAGCAACGGTCCGGCGTCGCGCAGAACACGCATGTTCGCGTTCAGTCGGCAAAGCCGATGATCTGGCAAAGCCACGAACATGGCGCGGACGGCGCTGAGACAGGCTCAGGGGACACCACTCCGGACTCGAGCGACAGGGAGGCCGAGGGGAAGGACGGGAAGCTGATTGCAACCCGCACGGCCAACCTGTCGCGCCGGGATTTGCGTGAGCTGATGGACGAACACTCGTTGAAACAGGCGGAAGATGTGGCCTTGAAATTGGCGCGCGCCATACGCGACAGACGTTCGCGCAGGCGCAAGCGGGCTTTGCGGGGGCCAATGCTGGATATGCGGCGCATTCAACGGGCCAGTCTGGCTCGGGGTGGTGAGCCTATCGATCTGTTTCGCCGCGCGCGGCCCCCTCGTCCGATGCGGATCGTTGCCTTGTGTGATGTCAGCGGATCGATGACCGTGTATTCGCGGGTCTTTCTGGCCTTTCTCAAAGGTCTGATCGGCAGCGGTATTGATGCGGATGCCTATCTGTTTCACACCCGCCTGCTGCGGGTCACCGACGCGTTGCAGGACCATGATACGCTTCGCGCGGCTGGTCGGTTGTCGCTGATGGCCGAGGGGTTCGGTGGCGGTACGGATATTTCGGGCAGTCTAGAGCGGTTTCTGGATGGCTACGGCGCGCGTGCACTGAATGGTCGGACGGTCGTTCTGATCCTGTCGGACGGGTACTGCGCTCAGACCCCGGATCGGTTGGCAGACGCTTTGGCAAGGATACGGCGCAAAGCGCGGCGGATTGTCTGGCTCAATCCGCTGAAAGGGTGGAAGGACTACCAGCCCATCGCGGCGGCCATGCAAGCTGCGGAACCTTATCTGGACGCCCATTTGCCCGCCAACACGCTGGACGCGCTCGCGGCCCTTGAACCTGAATTCCGCAAGCTGTGAAAAGGGTCTAACATGGGAAGTTTAGACATTTTCGACACCATTGAGCAGCTTCGGCAAACCGGTCAGCCATTCTGCGTCGCGACTGTTCTGCGGACGGCGGATGCGACCTCGGCCAAGGCGGGTGGAAAGGCGGCTGTGACGCGGGGTGGAGAGATTCTGGGCCATCTGGGTGGAGCGTGCGTACAGCGGGCGGTTCGAACCTCGGCACAGCAGGCGCTGTCAAGCGGGACGCCGCAGATGATCCGCGTGAAACCTTCGGAAAAGGTGGTGACGATGACGGACCCGGATGGCGTGCAAACCTTCAAAAGCGGATGCCCGTCTGGCGGCACGGTTGATCTGCTGGTCGAACCCTATCAACAGGCGCCCCGGCTGGTGATCTTTGGTGCCTCGCCCATCGCATCGGCATTGGCGGCGCACGGCACTTTGGCCGGGCTGCGCGTCTATCTTGACGACGGCGCAGAGGCATCGGCTGAGTGCGCCCGGTTCTCGTTGGATCAGGTGTCCGAACTTGGGATCGAGGCGCGGGATTTCGTGGTGGTCGCGTCCCAGGGCAAAAACGATGGCGCGGTGCTAAAGGCTGCGTTGGAGACACCGGCCGCGCGCGTCTCGATGGTGGCCAGCCGCCGCAAGGCCGATACGCTGGTGGCGAAACTGATCGCACAGGGCATGGACCCGTTGTGTGTTGCGCGGCTGAAATCGCCTGCGGGGTTGGATATTCACGCCATCGATCCGCACGAAATCGCCTTGTCGATCTTGGCCGAGATTGTGCTTTGGCGGAACAGTGATACGACTAAGGAGGTCTCTCATGACGAAAAGCTTGCGTAGATGGTGCGCCGCACTCTGGCCCGCCCGCCCCGATCCCAACCCGGAAGACGCGGCCGAAATGGCGCTGATCGTCTTCCCAAGATGTTGTTGAACAAAGGAAATGCCTGAATGGAACTGAGCGACGAAATCCGTATCACCGCCCCCCGTGACGTGGTGTACCGCGCCCTGAATGATGCAGAGATTCTGAAAGAATGTATTCCGGGCTGCGAGGAACTGGTTCAGAACTCGCCCGAGGATCTGGAAGCCAAGGTTGTGCTGAAAATCGGCCCGGTCAAGGCCAAGTTCGCCGGTCAGGTGACGCTGGACACCTCTAACGCACCGGATGGCTTTTCCTTGAATGGCGAAGGCAAGGGCGGGGCCGCCGGGTTCGCCAAGGGCGGGGCAGAGGTGACACTGACCGAAGATGGCGATGAGACGGTTCTGGCCTACACCGCCAAGGTCGATATCGGCGGCAAGATCGCACAATTGGGCAGCCGTTTGATCGCGGGAACGGCCAAGAAACTGTCTGGCAAGTTCTTCACCCGCTTCGGTGAAATCGTGTCCGAGCAATCGGTGTCGTGAGATTGTAAATGACAGCAAACATCGCCCGCGCACGGGTGGTTTTGGAATAGCATCTTTGGGGGTTTGGTGCCCAGGAGAGGACTCGAACCTCCACGTCCATACGGACACTAGCACCTGAAGCTAGCGCGTCTACCAATTCCGCCACCTGGGCAGGTGTCGTGAGGGGGCGTTTAAGCCCAGTGGCGGGGGGCGTCAACCGGATTCGGGGAGATTTTTGAAAGTTTTTTGAACCAGGCCGATTACGCCCGCAATCAGGCATTGCGCCGATGTTGCCACGTGGCGAATTAGCGCCTTGTTTCGAAGCGATCTGGGCGCTACGTCTTTTCCTCATAAAGTCAGCAGGAGGTCACCCATGTCCAAACTGGTCACGATTTACGGCGGATCGGGTTTTGTCGGGCGCTACATCGCGCGACGGATGGCGGGTGAAGGGTGGCGCGTGCGTGTGGCGGTGCGCCGACCGAACGAAGCCATGTTTGTCAAACCCTACGGCGTGGTTGGTCAGGTCGAACCGGTCTTGTGCAATATCCGCGATGATGCGTCGGTTGCGCAGGCTATGCAGGGTGCGGATGCGGTCGTGAACTGCGTGGGCGTCCTGAACGAGCTTGGCAACAATGATTTTGCCGCCGTGCAGGCCGAAGGGGCCGAGCGGATCGCGCGTTTGGCGGCGCAGCAGGATATCGCTCGTATGGTTCATATCTCGGCCATTGGTGCGGATGCGGAAGCGGCCAGCACATACTCGCAGACCAAGGCGCGGGGAGAGGCGGGTGTGCTGCAGCATATGCCCGACGCCGTGATCCTGCGCCCGTCGCTTGTCTTTGGCACGGAAGATCAGTTCTTCAACCGCTTTGCGGGTATGGCGCGTCTGGGTCCGTTTTTGCCTCTGGTCGGTGCCGATACGAAATTCCAGCCGGTCTATGTGGACGATGTCGCGCAGGCGGCGGTCAAAGGGGTTCTGGGTCAGGCGCAGGCCGGGGTCTACGAATTGGGCGGGCCCGAGGTCAAAACCTTCCGCGCCCTGATGCAGCAGATGCTGGAGGTCATTCACCGTCGGCGGATCATTCTGGGTGTACCGTTCTTTGTGGCCAAGATCATGGCCGGGGTTCTGGATATCGCCAAATTCGTCAGCTTCCAGCTGTTCCCAAACAACATCCTGACCCGCGATCAGCTGAAAAACCTGCGCCGGGACAATGTTGTGTCTGAGGGTGCAAAAACGCTGGATGATCTTGGGATCGAAGCCACGACGCTTGCGTCGGTTCTGCCCGAGTACCTGTGGAAATTCCGCCCCTCGGGCCAGTATGACGACATCCAGAATTCCGCCGATAATCTGCGGACCTGATCAGCTGTAGGCAATCACCAGCAGGGTGATGCCCAGAATCACGCGGTAAATCACGTATGGGGTGAAGCTGACGCTGCGCAGCAGGCGCATCATCAGGCTAAGCGCCAGAAGCGCCGAGACAAAGGCGAAGGCAGCGGCAATCGCCCCGTCTTTGGCAAGGCTGGCATCGGCCTGATGGATCACATCCGCTGACAGCAAGACGCCCGAGGCGATGATCGTCGGGATCGACATTAGCATGGCAATGCGGGCCCCGTCCTCGCGCGTGTATCCCAGATGCCGGGCGCCGGTGATGGTAATGCCGGACCGCGATGTACCGGGGATCAGGGCGATGGCCTGCCACAGGCCCATGATCGCCGCGTCCCGCAGGCCCCAATCCTTTGCCACCTTGGTTTGCGGACCATTTTGATCCATCCAATACAGCAACACGCCAAACAGCAGCATGGTCCATCCGATCACAGCGATCGAGCGCAGCGCATCGCTCAGCCCGGTCAGAAACAGGATAAGACCGGCAAGAACGGTCGGGATCGTCGCGATGGTCAGCCCCAGGGCCAGCCTGGCCTGTGGGGTATCGGTTTGGCCTCTTAGGGCGCGGGGCACGCCGGAGAGGGCAGATTTCACGTCCGTCCAGAAATACAGTACAACCGCGCCCAGCGTGCCCACATGAACCGCGACGTCTATGGTTTGGCCCTGATCCTCCATCCCTGTCAGGCTGGGCAGCAGGATCAGATGGCCCGATGAAGACACCGGCAGGAATTCAGTTATCCCCTGAATTATCGCTACGAGAATCAAGTGAAAAAGACTCATTTAACCTGCTGCACTGCTACCAAATCGTTTTACTTTTTATGGGTATTCCGGTGGCTCTCAAAAGGAAAGTGCGTTGATAGGTCCGAATCGGAACTAAAATCACGCAGTAATTTCCCGAGATTAGCAAGATACCGCAAACTTTTCCAATTTAGGTCAGTACTTTTTACTTTTCATCCCAAACTGCATCTCTTAAACAGGCCCGACCAAGCCAATTCATGGAGTCTGACCCGTGGCCAAGCAACCGATGCTGAAATTTGTGCAGATCGACCGCGTCATGCCGGAAAAGCGTGCCGCTGATGACCGCAAGGAAGACTTTGACGAAATCTATGCCGAGTTCGCGGCGGACAAGGCGGCAGAGCAGGCCAGCCGGTGCAGCCAGTGTGGTGTGCCCTATTGCCAGTCGCACTGCCCGCTGCACAACAATATCCCCGATTGGCTGAACCTGACCGCGACGGGTCGTCTGGAAGAGGCGTATCAGACCAGTCAGGCCACCAACACCTTCCCCGAGATTTGTGGCCGCATTTGCCCGCAGGATCGCCTGTGCGAAGGCAATTGCGTGATCGAACAGTCCGGCCACGGCACCGTCACCATCGGGACGATCGAAAAATACATCACCGACACGGCATGGGACAAAGGCTGGGTCAAGCCCGTGGTTCCGGGGGCCGAGCGCAGCGAAAGCGTTGGCATCATCGGTGGTGGCCCCGGCGGGCTGGCGGCGGCGGATATGCTGCGTCGCGCCGGTGTTCAGGTGACGGTTTATGACCGCTATGACCGCGCCGGTGGGTTGCTGATGTACGGCATTCCGGGCTTCAAGCTGGAAAAGGACATCGTGCAGCGCCGCAACGACCTGCTGGCCGATGGCGGGGTTGAGTTCGTGCTGAACTGCGACGTGGACGCTGCCAAATTCGACGAGATTCGCGCCAAGCATGACGCCGTGATCATCGCGACCGGCGTTTACAAATCGCGCGACCTGTCGATGCCGGGCAGCGGGCTGAACGGCATCGAAAAGGCCATCGACTTCCTGACCGCCTCGAACCGCAAAAGCTTTGGTGACGCGGTCGAAGATTTCGACAATGGCCGCCTGAACGCCGATGGCAAGAAAGTCGTCGTGATCGGCGGTGGCGATACCGCGATGGACTGTGTGCGCACCTCGATCCGGCAAGGGGCCACTTCGGTCAAATGCCTGTACCGCCGCGACCGCGCGAACATGCCCGGCTCGCAGCGCGAAACCCAGAATGCCGAGGAAGAAGGCGTGATCTTCGAATGGCTCAGCGCGCCCAAGGGCTTTACCGGCGACGATACCGTCTCGGGCGTGATGGTGCAGAAAATGCGTCTGGGTCAGCCCGACGCCACGGGCCGTCAGGCCCCCGAGGTGATCGAAGGCGCGGATTATGTGGAAGAGGCCGATCTGGTCATCAAGGCGCTGGGCTTCGAGCCCGAAGACCTGCCCACCCTGTTCGGCCAGCCCGATCTGCCCGTGACCCGTTGGGGTACCGTCAAGGCCGCCTTCCAGACCGGTGAGACCGAGATGGACGGCGTTTATGCCATAGGTGACATCGTGCGCGGGGCCTCTCTGGTGGTCTGGGCCATCCGTGACGGGCGCGATTGTGCCGACGCGATCATCGACCGGTTCAACGCCAAAGCTGCTGTCGCAGCCGAATAAGCCAGATACCAAAGCGAATTAAGCCCCCTCGGAAGAAGGAGACAGCCAATGACCAAATATGATGCCGATTGGGTGCGGGCCGAAGAAGCCAAACGCCAGTGGATGGCGGAAAACGGTCTTTATTCCGAGGATGAGGAGCATTCGTCCTGCGGTGTGGGTCTTGTTGTCTCGGTCGATGGTAAGAAAAGCCGCAAGGTTGTGGATGCAGGGATCGATGCGCTCAAGGCGATCTGGCACCGGGGCGCGGTGGATGCCGATGGCAAGACCGGCGATGGCGCGGGGATCCACGTGCAAATTCCGGTTCCATTCTTCTATGACCAGATCCGCCGCACCGGGCACGAGCCCAATCTGGATCAGTTGATCGCCGTCGGTCAGGTGTTCTTGCCGCGTACCGATTTCGGGGCGCAGGAAAGCTGCCGGACCATCGTGGAAACCGAAGTTCTGCGCATGGGCTATTACATCTATGGCTGGCGTCACGTACCGGTCGATGTGACCTGTCTGGGCGACAAGGCCAACGCTACCCGGCCCGAGATCGAGCAGATCCTGATCTCGAATTCAAAAGGCGTGGACGAAGAGACGTTCGAGCGCGAGCTGTACGTGATCCGTCGCCGGATCGAAAAGGCTGCCCTGGCCGCCGGGATTTCCGGGCTGTATCTGGCGTCGCTGTCCTGCCGCTCGATCATCTACAAAGGCATGATGCTGGCCGAGCAGGTGGCCGTGTTCTACCCGGACCTGATGGATGAACGCTTCGAATCCGCATTCGCGATTTATCACCAGCGCTATTCGACCAACACCTTCCCGCAATGGTGGCTGGCGCAACCTTTCCGCATGCTGGCCCATAACGGCGAGATCAACACGCTGAAGGGCAACGTCAACTGGATGAAAAGCCATGAAATCCGGATGACCTCGGACAGCTTTGGCGACTATGCCGAAGACATCAAGCCGATCATCGCGGGGGGATCGTCGGATTCGGCTGCATTAGACTCGGTTTTTGAGGTTCTGGTGCGCGCGGGCCGCTCGGCCCCGATGGCGAAAACCATGTTGGTGCCGGAAAGCTGGTCCAAGCAGGCGGTGGAACTGCCGCAGGCGTGGCGCGATATGTATTCCTATTGCAACTCGGTTATGGAGCCGTGGGACGGCCCCGCCGCTTTGGCGATGACCGACGGCCGCTGGGTCTGTGCCGGTCTGGACCGCAACGGGTTGCGCCCGATGCGTTACGTTGTGACGGGTGACGGGCTGGTCATCGCGGGGTCTGAAACCGGTATGGTGCCAATCGATGAGGCCACCGTGACCGAAAAAGGCGCGCTTGGTCCGGGTCAGATGCTGGCAGTGGACATGAAGAAGGGCAAACTGTTCCGCGACAAGCAGATCAAGGACAAACTGTCCCGCGCGCTGCCGTTTGGCGACTGGGTGAGCAAAATCAACGATGTGGACAATACGCTGGCAGGTGTGTCCGAGGCTCCGATCTTCTCGGGCGATGAACTGCGCAAGCGTCAGATCGCAGCCGGATACTCAGTCGAGGAACTGGAGCAGATCCTTGCGCCCATGGCCGAAGACGGCAAAGAGGCGCTGGCCTCGATGGGTGACGACACGCCCTCGGCAGTTCTGTCCAAGAAATATCGCCCGCTTAGCCATTTCTTCCGTCAGAATTTCAGCCAGGTGACCAACCCGCCCATCGACAGCTTGCGCGAATACCGCGTGATGTCGCTGAAAACGCGGTTCGGGAACCTCAAGAACGTGCTGGATGAAGACAGCAGCCAGACCGAGATCATCGTGCTGGAAAGCCCCTTTGTCGGTAACGCGCAGTGGGACAAGCTGGTTGAAAACTTCAACTCTCCGCTGGCCGAGATCGACTGTAGCTTTGAACCCGGCCGGGGGGCGCTCAGCGCCGCTTTGGCCCGGATCAGAGCCGAAGCGGAAGAAGCAGTGCGCTCGGGCGCGGGTCATCTGGTCCTGTCCGATCTGAACTCGGGTCAGGGTCGTGTGGCGATGCCGATGATCCTGGCGACCAGCGCGGTGCATTCGCATCTGACGCGGCAGGGGCTGCGGACGTTCTGTTCGCTGAACGTGCGGTCGGCCGAATGCGTCGATCCGCATTACTTTGCGGTTCTGATCGGTTGCGGCGCGACCGTGGTGAACGCCTATCTGGCCGAGGATTCGCTGGCCGACCGCATTGATCGCGGGTTGCTGGATGGCTCCCTGACCGAGAATGTGGCGCGCTATCGCGAAGCCATCGATCAGGGCCTGTTGAAGATCATGGCCAAGATGGGGATTTCGGTGATCTCGTCCTATCGGGGCGGTCTGAACTTTGAGGCCGTGGGCCTCAGCCGCGCCATGGTGGCTGAGTATTTCCCGGGCATGACCAGCCGGATCTCGGGTATCGGCGTCACCGGTATTCAGGCCAAAGTCGAGGAAATCCACGCCAAGGGCTGGGACAGCGGTCTGGACGTGCTGCCCATCGGTGGTTTCTACAAAGCACGCAAATCGGGTGAGACCCACGCGTGGGAAGCGACCTCGATGCATATGATGCAAATGGCCTGTAACCGCGCCTCATATGAGCTGTGGAAACAGTATTCGGCCAAGATGCAGTCGAACCCGCCGATCCACCTGCGCGACCTGATGGATTTCAAACCGCTGGGCAAGCCGGTGCCGATTGAAGAGGTCGAATCGATCACCTCGATCCGTAAGCGCTTTGTCACGCCGGGCATGTCGCTGGGCGCGCTGTCGCCCGAGGCGCATAAGACGCTGAACGTGGCGATGAACCGGATCGGTGCGAAATCCGACTCGGGCGAGGGCGGTGAAGACCCGGCGCATTTCGTGCCGGAACCCAATGGCGACAACCCGTCCGCCAAGATCAAACAGGTGGCTTCTGGTCGCTTCGGTGTGACTGCCGAATACCTGAACCAGTGCGAAGAGCTTGAGATCAAGGTCGCGCAGGGTGCGAAACCCGGTGAGGGTGGGCAATTGCCCGGCATGAAGGTCACCGATCTGATCGCGCGTCTGCGCCATTCAACCAAGGGCGTGACGCTGATCTCGCCGCCGCCGCATCACGACATCTACTCGATCGAGGATCTGGCGCAGCTGATCTATGACCTGAAACAGATCAACCCGCGCTGCAAGGTGACGGTGAAACTGGTGGCGTCTTCGGGCGTTGGCACGATTGCTGCCGGTGTGGCCAAGGCCAAGGCGGATGTGATTCTGATTTCGGGCCACAATGGCGGCACCGGGGCGTCCCCCGCGACCAGCATCAAATACGCCGGCCTGCCGTGGGAGATGGGCCTGACCGAGGCGCATCAGGTTCTGGCGATGAACAACTTGCGCGACCGGGTGACTCTGCGCACCGATGGTGGCTTGCGCACGGGGCGCGACATCGTAATGGCCGCGATGATGGGGGCCGAGGAATACGGCATCGGCACCGCCGCCCTGATCGCGATGGGCTGTATCATGGTGCGTCAGTGCCAGTCGAACACCTGCCCGGTTGGTGTGTGTACGCAGGACGAGAGCTTGCGCGCCAAGTTCACCGGCAACGCGGACAAGGTCGTCAACCTGATCACCTTCTACGCGCAGGAAGTGCGCGAGGTGCTGGCCAGCCTCGGTGCCCGGTCCGTGGATGAGATCATCGGGCGTGCCGATCTGCTGGCTCAGGTCAGCCGGGGCTCGGCCCATCTGGACGATCTGGACCTCAACCCGCTGCTGATCACCGTCGATGGCGCACATGACATCGTCTATGACCGTGACAAGGATCGGAACGCGGTGCCGGATACTCTGGACGCTGAAATCGTGCGCGATGCGGCACGGTTCCTGAAAGACGGTGAAAAGATGCAACTGTCCTACGCGATCCAGAACACGCACCGGACGGTGGGCACGCGGGTGTCCAGCCATATCGTGCAGAATTTCGGCATGCGGAACACGTTCCAGGACGACCATCTGCATGTGAAACTGCAGGGCTCGGCGGGGCAATCGCTGGGGGCCTTCGCTGCCCCGGGTCTGAAGCTGGAAGTGTCGGGCGACGCAAATGACTATGTCGGCAAGGGCCTGTCGGGCGGTACCATTGTCGTGCGTCCGCCGCAGGTCAGCCCGTTGAAGGCAGATGACAACACCATCATCGGCAACACCGTTCTGTATGGGGCCACCGATGGCCACCTGTTCGCAGCGGGCCGCGCAGGTGAGCGGTTTGCCGTGCGCAACTCGGGCGCCAAAGTGGTGATCGAGGGCTGTGGTTCGAACGGGTGTGAATACATGACCGGTGGCGTGGCCGTTATCCTTGGCGATATCGGGGCCAATTTCGGGGCCGGCATGACCGGCGGCATGGCCTATCTGTATGATCCCGAAGGCAAGGCCGAATTGCTGATGAACAAAGAGACTCTGGTGACCTGTCCGGTGACCGTGGATCATTGGGTGGATCAGCTGAAATCACTGATCGAGCGTCACGCGGCCGAGACCTACAGCCGCAAGGCCGCCGACATTCTACAACACTGGGATGTGGAAAAAGCCAACTTCCTGCAGGTCTGCCCGAAAGAGATGCTGAACAAGCTCAGCCATCCGCTGACAAGCGAAGTTGCCGCTGTTCCGGCGGAATAGCCGCCAATACAGCCAAAAACAGGGCCCCGCGTGACTTTTGAATCACGCGGGGCCCTTCTTATTGGCGTGGTTCGTCTGCGCGTCTTGCCGGATCGCAACCATCCCGCCTAGCCTTTTGTTCACGCTTTAGTGATGAATAGCCATCATGCTGTGGCCGCGCTGCGGTGTCGAACAGGAGGTGCCGAATGCCGACCACTTACCTTGACCAGTTCTATGCGTTCGATCCGGCCAACCCGCCTCCGGTCGGGACGGCCATATCGGTCGAAAAGTACAATCTGGTCGATGATGATGACGATTTCGACATCGAAGCCGGCACTGGCGATACCGTGAACGGTCAGTTGGTGACCTCGTCCTGGCCGGGGGACACGGTGACCATCAACCTGACGGGCGGTGGCACCGCGACCTACACTGGCACGACCTTTTACCTGGCGGATGGCACGCGCGTGTTCACGCCCACGGACGGGTCGGTTCTGCAGCCCGGCACGCTGGCGTCCACAACCTTTGTGACCACGCAAGGCCCGCTGGACGTGACCACCGATCTGGGCCCGCCATGCTTTACACCGGGCACCATGATCGCCACGCCGCAAGGCCCGCGGGCAGTGGAAACGCTGATTGCAGGCGACCTTGTCACCACTGTGGATCACGGCCCGCAACCGCTGATCTGGGTCGGGCGCACCACTGTTGAGGCCGAAGGCAAATTGGCACCCGTTCAGTTCCAGGCGGGCGTGCTGGGGCTGGACCAACCGCTGCTGGTCTCACCACAACACCGGATGCTGATCGAGGACTGGCGCGCGCCGCTGTTGTTTGGCCACCCCGAGGCGTTGATTGCCGCCCATTGTCTGGTGAACGGCGACACGGTGAGGCGGATCGAAGGCGGACAGGTCGACTATATCCACCTGTTGTTCGAACGGCACGAGATCATCTTTGCCAATGGCGCTAAAAGCGAAAGCTATTACCCCGGTCACGCCCTGACGACGCCTGAACGGGAAACACAGGCCGAAATCCTGCATCTGTTCCCGGAATTGAAGGCGCGCGGGGCCAGGATGCCCGACACCGCCCGCCCGGTCGTACCTGCGCGCGAAGCACGAGCAATCGCGATTTAGGCCGTTTCAAAGCGGCCTCGTGCGTCGTATAGCTGAGATATGGCAAAGAAAGCAGCCCGCAAATCGAGCGGTAAGAAAAGCAAGGCACGCAAAAAGACAACGCCATTGGGTCAGAAACTGCGCCGTTGGGTAACGCGCGCGGCGCTGGGCATTGTGTGTTTCTTGATTGGACTGATCTTGCTCTATTCGGTCGTGAACCCTCCGATCACCCACACGATCTGGTCGGAATGGCGGCGGTTGGGCAAGGTCGAGCGCGACTGGGTGCCGATCGAAGAGATCAATCCGGTCATGGCCCGGTCGGTTGTCGCGGCCGAGGACGCGAATTTCTGCCTGCATTGGGGGTTTGACGTCGAAGCGATCCGGGATGCGTTGGAGGATGGCGGCAGTCGAGGGGCCTCGACCATCACGCAGCAGGTGGTGAAGAATGTGTTCCTGTGGCAGGGCCGCAGTTGGGTGCGCAAGGCGATGGAAACCTCGATCACGCCGGTGGTCGAAATATTCTGGAGCAAGCAGCGTATTCTTGAGGTCTATCTGAACGTCGCCGAAACCGGGACCGGTATCTTCGGGGTCGAGGCTGCGGCGCAGCGCAATTTCGGTGTCAGCGCGGCGAATATGACCCCGACGCAGGCGGGGCGGATTGCGGCCATCCTGCCCTCGCCGCGCAATCGCTCGGTCACGGACCCGTCGGTTTTCACCCGCAGACGGGCCGCGGCGATTCTCGAGGGGGCGGCCACCATCCGCGCAGATGGTCGCGCGGATTGTTTCGAGGATTGAAACCTGACGCCTCTCGGGGCTAAAGCAGAAGAGTATTCACTGGTTCGATTGGAAGTCCATGGCGCGTCTGTTTCACGTTCCCCTGTCCCCCTACTGCCGCAAGGTTCGGCTGTCTTTGGCAGAAAAGAAGATCGAGGTCGAACTGGTCGAAGAAAGATACTGGGAGCAAGACCCGGATTTCCTGCGTCGCAACCCGGCAGGCAAAGTGCCTGTGTTGCGGCTGGATGGGCAGATCATGTCGGAAAGCGCTGCGATCTGTGAATATATCGAAGAAACCCGACCCGAACCGCCGCTGATGCCAAAAACGCCCGAAGCCCGGTTTGAAGTGCGTCGGCTGGTTGGCTGGTTCGATGACAAGTTTCATAACGAGGTGACCTCGAAGCTTCTGTATGAGCGGGTCAACAAGAAGATGACCGGGCAGGGCTATCCGGACAGCAAGAACGTCAAGGAAGGTGCGCGGGCGATCAAGTATCATCTGGATTACATGGCGTGGCTGCTGGATCACCGGCGCTGGCTGGCCGGGGATCAGATGACCCTGGCCGATTTCGCGGCGGCGGCGCATCTGTCGGCGCTGGATTATATCTCGGATGTGGATTGGAATCGCAGCGCGGCGGTGAAGGACTGGTACGCCAAGATCAAGTCGCGCCCGGCGTTTCGCTCGATCCTGGCGGATCAGGTGCCAGGGTTCCGGCCCCCGCCCCATTACGCCGATCTGGATTTCTGATAGGCTGGTAAGGGGGCTGTCTGCCCCCTCTTGGCCTTGCAGGCCAATTCACCCCCGAGGATATTTTTGGCCAGATGAAGAGCGGATCGGGTTTAAAGGACAAGTTGGTAGAGCAAGCTTCGGCCGAGGGGTTTGTGTCCTGTCGGGTCTGCCGGCCTTGGGATGTGCCGCAAGTGCCAGACCGGTTGGCGGCATTTCTGGACGCCGGTTATCACGGGCAGATGGGTTGGATGGCCGAGCGGACGCATTGGCGTGGCGATCCGGCGGCGCTGTGGCCCGAGGCGCGTTCGGTGATCATGTTGGCCGAGAGCTATACGCCCGAGCATGACCCGACCGAGGTGTTGGCACATCCCGAGCGCGGGGCGATTTCGGTTTATGCTCAGAACAAGGATTACCACGATCTGGTCAAGAAGCGCCTTAAGCGGTTGGCGCGGTGGCTGATTGCCGAAGCCGGGGGTGAGGTGAAGGTGTTTGTCGATACTGCTCCGGTGCCCGAAAAGGCCTTGGGGCATGCGGCAGGGTTGGGATGGCAGGGCAAGCACACCAATCTGGTCAGCCGGGATTGGGGCAATTGGGCCTTCATAGGGTCTGTTTTCACGACTTTGGACATTGCATCGGACATGGCCGAGACGGATCATTGCGGATCGTGTCGTGCCTGTCTGGACAGTTGTCCGACCGATGCATTTCCGGCCCCGTATCAGTTGGATGCACGGCGATGTATTTCCTACCTGACCATCGAGCATAAGGGCCCGGTGGACGAAGAATTGCGGGGCAAGCTGGGAAACCGGATTTATGGCTGCGATGATTGTCTGGCGGCCTGTCCCTGGAACAAGTTTGCAGTTGCTGCCAGTGACCTCCGGTATGCGGCTCGCGATGATCTGAAGGCCCCCGCGCTGGCGAAACTGGCGGTCTTGGACGATGCCGCCTTCCGGGCGAAGTTTTCGGGCTCGCCGATCAAGCGGATCGGGCGGGATCGGTTTGTGCGCAATGTGCTTTATGCGATTGGCAATTCCGGGCAGGCGGCGTTGCGCGCCGTGGCGCAGGGTTTGACCAACGATCCTGATGCAGCGGTGGCAGATGCGGCGCGCTGGGCGGTGAATCGACTGCCCTGAATGCCGCAAACAGGCTGGACGTCGCGGTCCAAACCTCTAAACCCATGCGAAGCGAACAGATGGAGGACCCGATGGCGTTGGCTTTGGGGGTGGATACGGGCGGAACCTATACCGATGCGGTGTTGATCCGGGATGAGCGTGAGGTGATCGCCTCGGCCAAATCCCTGACAACGCGAACCGATCTGGCGATCGGGGTGGGCAAAGCAATTTCGGCCGTGTTGGACGAGGCGCAGGTCACGCCCGATCAGATCTCGATGGCGTCGTTGTCGACCACATTGGCAACAAACGCTCTGGTCGAGGGGCAGGGCGGCCGCGTGGCGCTGATCTATATCGGATTCAAAGAAAGTGATCTTGAAAAGCACGGGCTGAAGGATGCGCTGAAGGGCGATCCGGCGCTGGTCGTTGCTGGTGGGCACAGCCATGCGGGCGGTGAAGTGAGGCCGCTGGATACAGAGACGCTGGAGGCGTTCTTAGACTCTCACAAAGGGATTTCCGGCTTTGCCGTTGCCGCCCAATTCGCGACCCGCAACCCGGCGCATGAGCTGGAGGCGGCGCGGATCATCGCGGAAAGGACCGGGGCGCCGGTCACGTGCTCTCATCACCTGTCGGCCAAGCTGAACGGGCCTAAACGCGCTGTAACGGCGGTGCTGAATGCCCGGCTGATCGGGATGATCGACCGTCTGATCGGGCGCGCGCAGGATCAGTTGCTGGCCTTGGGCATTACCGCGCCGATGATGGTGGTGCGCGGCGATGGCGCGTTGATGAGCGCCGAACAGGCCCGCGAACGACCCATCGAGACCATCCTCAGCGGCCCCTCCGCGTCGATTGTAGGGGCGAAGTGGCTGACGGGGGCCGAGAACGCCTTGGTCTCGGACATTGGCGGGACGACCACTGACGTGGCGCTGATCCGGGACGGCAAACCGGCGATTGATCCGGCGGGCGCGCAGGTTGGCGGGTTTCGCACCATGGTCGAGGCGGTCGCCATGCGGACCCATGGGCTGGGCGGCGACAGTCAGGTGCATGTGGTGACCGAAGGTCTGGGCGGCGGCGTCTTTCTGGGGCCGCGGCGGGTTCTGCCTGTGTCACTGATCGCATCGGAAGCGCCCGAGGTGATCCACGCCGTTCTGGACGAACAACTGCGCGCAACAACGGTCGGTGAGCATAACACGCGGTTCGCCCGCCGTGTGCCGGGTGTCCATGCCGATGGGGTTGGCGCGCGGGAAGAGGCGCTGCTGGACAGGTTGGGCGATCAGGTTCTGCCGCTTGGTGGCTTGTTGCGGACGCGGATGGAAAATGGTGCGCTGACCCGGTTGGTGGATCGCGGAATTGTTCAGGTCTCGGGGGTGACACCATCCGATGCCAGCCATGTGCTGGGGCGGGTCGATGCGTGGGATGCAAGTGCTGCGCGCAAGGCGCTGGAACTGGTGGCGCGCAAGCGGGTCGGGTCGGGCGACATGCTGGCCACATCGCCCGAGCAGCTGGCGCAAATGATCATCGACCAACTGACCGAACAGACCAGTTTGACCTTGTTAGAGGCTGCTTTTGCCGAAGAGGCCGATGATTTCGGCCTCGCACCCAAGGACCTGGCCCGGCATGTTCTGACCCAACGCGGGCTGGCGCAGCACCGGGGTTTGTTGGCGCTGGATGCAGCGCTGAACGTGGATGTGGTGGGGCTGGGCGCCTCGGCCCCCAGCTACTACCCTGCGGTGGGGGATCGGCTGCGTTGCCAGATGGTGCTGCCGGACCATGCGGGCGTCGCCAACGCCATCGGTGCGGTTGTCGGGCGGCTGACTTTGCGGCGGTCGGGAACAGTGACCTCTCCGACCGAAGGCCGGTACCGCGTTCATCTTGAGGACGGCCCGCAGGATTTCGGCGCCTCGGATGAAGCGCTGGCCCTGTTGGAACGGGTCCTGCGCGCCGAGGCTGAGGGTGCCGTACGCGATGCCGGGGCCGAGGACATCCGGGTCGTCGTCGACCGCGACATCCGAACGGCGCGGGTGGAAGAACGGGATGTGTTTGTCGAGGCGATGCTGACCGTTGAAGCCAGCGGTCGCCCTCGGGTGGCCACGGGTTAGACCCCCTCAGAAGTCTGAGGGGAGATTGTTATTCAGCCGCGTCGCGCTTGGGCAGGACCCAGTCCTTGCGCGGGAAATGGCAGGTGTAGCCATGCGGGATGCGGACCAGATAGTCCTGATGTTCCGGCTCGGCTTCCCAGAACTCGCCGACAGGTTCGACCTCGGTCACGACCTTGCCGGGCCACAGGCCGCTGGCGTCCACATCGGCAATCGTATCCAGAGCCACCTGTTTCTGGGCATCATCCACAAAATAGATGGCCGAGCGATAGCTCATCCCGCGGTCATTGCCCTGTCGGTTTGGTGTGCTCGGGTCGTGGATCTGAAAGAAAAACTCCAGAAGCTCACGATAGGTGATTTGCGTCGGGTCGAACCAGATCTCGATCCCTTCGGCATGGGTGCCGTGGTTGCGATAGGTGGCGTTGGGCACATCGCCGCCGGTATAACCGACGCGGGTGCGGGATACGCCGGGCAGTTTGCGGATCAGGTCCTGCATGCCCCAAAAGCAACCTCCGGCCAGAAAGGCGCGTTGTTCGGTCATCAGATATCCTCCACATGAATCAGGTATTCGCTATAGCCTTCGGCTTCCATCTCATCGCGATGGACGAACCGCAGCGAGGCGGAATTGATGCAGTATCGTAGCCCACCATGTTCACGAGGGCCATCGGGGAACACATGCCCCAAATGGCTGTCGCCATGTTTCGAGCGGACCTCGGTCCGGATCATGCCGTGGGTGGTGTCGCGAAACTCTTCCACATGCTCGTGGATGATCGGCTTGGTGAAGCTGGGCCAGCCACAACCGGATTCGTATTTATGGGTCGAGGCGAACAAAGGCTCGCCCGATACGATGTCCACATAGATGCCGGGTTCCTTGTTTCCCAGATACTTGCCGGTTCCCGGGCGCTCGGTGCCGTTGCGCTGGGTTACATGGAATTCTTCGGGGGAAAGAGCGGCAATGGCCTCGGGGTCTTTGGTATAGCGGGTCATGGCGTCTCCGGGTCTTGTTTCTTTGAGCCAATAATTGGGGTGCGGGGCCGCGAATGCAAAGGCATATTTCAACCGCCTCTCGGCTTCGTGCAAGTGATCTGCAGGTCGGTTTCAGGCGTATTATTAACAAAAGGAGGACAGCCCATGCTCAGATTACTGCTTTTGACCGCATTGATTCTGGTGGGGCGGTCCGTTCAGGCGGCCCCGCTAACCGGCGAGTTTGCGTCGATTGATGGCGGCACTTTGTCCATCGAGGATTGGCGCGGGCAACCCGTGTTGGTGGTCAACACCGCCTCGCAATGCGGATTCACCGGCCAATATGCCGCCTTGCAGGACGTGCACGAGGCGTATTCGCCGCGCGGTCTGGTGGTGCTGGCCGTCCCTTCGGATTCTTTCAATCAGGAGCTGGGTTCCGCAGATGAGGTCAAACAGTTCTGCGAGATGAACTATGGTCTGACCCTGCCAATGACCGATATCACACCGGTTACGGGTGGGGATGCGCATCCGTTTTACAAGGCTGTGGCCCAGCAGACGGGCTTTGTGCCCAATTGGAACTTCAACAAGATCCTGATCGATCCTGAGGGCGAAGTTGCCGCCACCTACGGGTCGAATATCAGGCCGGATTCGCGAAAATTGCTGACCAGGGTCGAAGGCATGTTGCGCTGAACCTCTCAGCCCTGAACCTTCCAGACTGATACTGCGTTTTCTGATCCCAAAGCGGGATCAGATCGGCTAATACTTGGCCGAAACGATCATTTCGTCCATTTTTGTTGATTGACCAGCCAATTAAACATACAAGGGTGCGATCTGACCAAATAAGGGAGGTGTGTCAGTGCTACTGGAGTACATTCTATCTTTCGGCGTCCTGCTGGCCCTGGGCCTGGTCGCTTTCTTCGTGGTGAAATGGTGGAACCTGCGCTGTGTCGGCGTCACCCCCGTCCACCTGTTCACCTTTATCGCGATCCTGTTCACGTCCGGGCTGGACGTTGGCCTGATCATGTTCCCCCTGACCGAGTTCGGCGGCTATGCCGAAGAGCCGGCCTACGCCTTCGCCAACCCGCTGGCGATCGAGTTCGGGTTCTGGGGCTTCCTGATCTGGGCGTTCTACTTCCTGACGGCCTTCTATTTCTGCGTGATCGAACCGCGTGTGAAGTTCTTCGAGATCCCGCTGGTCAAACTGATCAACAACGTGGTGATCATCGGCACCTGTGCCTTCACCGCCAGCCTGTTCCTGATCTACCTGCCCGGTTACATCCCCGAAATCGGCGATGGTCAATCCGTCGTGACGACCTTCTATGTCATTGTATTCGTGGTTATTCTGGCGGCGGCTTATTCGTCGACCGACCTGAAATACGTGCGGATCCTGTCGGTGGGCTCGACCTTCCTGTTCCTGACGCTGATCATCGGCATGTGGATTGCAGGCGGCATGGGCCTGACCGGGTTCTTTGAAACCGGCAGCAATATCGGCGCGTATTTTGCCAACATCCACAAGTTCGTTCTGCCGCTGACCGACTATCACGCCTTCTACCTGTTCTGGTGGTTTGCATGGTCAATCATGATCGGCCAGTTCACCTCGCGCTTTGTCGGTGGTCTGACCACATGGCAGTTGCTGGCGGCGCTGCTGATCTTCCCGTCGATCCCGCTGGGGATCTGGTTCACCGTTCTCTACTACTACCACCTGAACGGCATCGACACGGCGGGCATCACCAATATCGCCATGGTGATCGTGGGCGTGACCTTCGTGATCAACTCGCTGGACTCGCTGATCCGCCTGTACACGGACAACCTGAACATGACGGTCGAACGGTTCGGCAAGCTGCCTTACGTGGCCGGCAACGTTGCCATGCTGTTCATCCTGACCCTGCTGTTCCAAAGCCAGTGGCTGCAGATCCAGTGGATCGGCGCGGTTGTGGTCGGCCTCTATCTGGCCTGCGTGGTCTATATCCTGATCACCAAGCGCAAAGAGGTACTGAGCATCGACTCAATGCCCGAGGGCCGCGATCTGGACTTCCACAAGGTCGAGACGGTTCACTGATCCAAACCACACGAAGCCAATAGCGGGCGCCTCGAAGGGCGCCCGTTTTCTTTTCCCCGGGCTTGGAAGCGGGTGGTTGCGCGCTATCCTTATCTCCGGGAAATCGGGAAGGCTATGCAATGTTGGAAGAAAACAGAAAAGATCTGGATGCAGAGAAGCAGAAGAAAACTCTGTTGCGTCTGATTGAGGCGCTCAGCGCATCTGATCCCGATCTCTACTACCGACCCACCAGTGACATTGCGGCCTATCTGGAGAAATACATCCGCAAAAACGCACGACTAACAGCAGAAGAGCGTGCCCTGATGGAACGTCTCAGCCGTCGCGACCTGGAGGTTTTGCTGAGCCTCCATTGAAAAAGGGCCCCCAACCGGCGGCCCTTCGTCATTGTCCGTAAAGACTGAAATCAGCCGTTCACGCTGTCTTTCAGTGCTTTCGCGATGGTCATTTTGACCACCTTGTCGGCTTCTTTCTTGAACTGCTCGCCGGTGGCGGGGTTGCGCACCATGCGCTCGGGGCGTTCGCGGCAGTAGATTTTGCCAACGCCGGGCAGGGTGACGGCACCGCCAGCCGAAACTTCGCGGGTGATCAGGCCGGTGATGGCCTCAAGCGCGGAGTTTGCGGATTTCTTGTCGGTTCCCATTTCCTCAGCGAGAGCAGCAACCAGCTGAGTCTTTGTCATAGGCTTTGCCATTTCTTGGTCTCCTTAACGTGCCCGATAAATAGGGCCTCACCGCGTAACTGTAACGGGATATTGTGGGCGAACACAACGAATAGTAGCGCCGAAACCCCTAAAAATATGGGGATTTCGTTGCTTTTTTGCGTCACAGGAAGGCTGTTTCGTCGAAAGACCGCAATTTCCGGCTGTGCAAACGCTCTAGCGGCATACCGCGCAGGTGCTCCATCGCCCGTATTCCGATCGCCAGATGGCGACTGACCTGCGTTGTATAGAAGGATGAGGCCATGCCGGGAAGCTTCAATTCCCCATGCAGCGGCTTATCCGACACACATAGCAAAGTGCCGTAGGGCACCCGGAAGCGATAGCCGTTTGCGGCGATTGTCGCGCTTTCCATATCCAACGCAATCGCGCGCGATTGGCTTAGGCGTTGCACAGGACCGGATTGATCGCGCAGTTCCCAATTGCGGTTGTCGACCGAGGCGACCGTACCGGTGCGCATGATCCGCTTCAGCTCATACCCTTCAAGCTTGGTAACCTCGGCCACGCCGTGTTCCAACGCCACCTGAATCTCGGCCAATGGCGGGATCGGAACCCAGACGGGCAGGTCATCGTCCAGCACCTTGTCTTCGCGCAGATAGGCATGGGCCAGAACAAAATCCCCCAGCGCCTGCGTGTTACGCAGACCGGCGCAGTGCCCGACCATCAGCCAGGCATGGGGGCGCAGAACAGCGATATGATCGGTCGCGGTTTTGGCATTCGACGGGCCAACCCCAATGTTGACCAACGTGATCCCCGAGCCATCAGCCCGTTTCAGGTGATAGGTCGGCATCTGCGGCAGTTTCAAAGGCTGCTCCAGCGTCGCGTCCGCGGTCGTGATCTCGACATTCCCGGTCGAGACAAAGCTGGTATAGCCGCTGTTCGGATCAGCCAGTTGTTCGCGCGCGTAATTCTCGAACTCCGAAACGTAGAACTGGTAGTTGGTGAACAGAACGTGGTTCTGGAAATGGCTGGGGTCGGTGGCTGTGTAATGCGACAGGCGCGCCAGCGAATAATCCACGCGCTGCGCAGTGAACAGGGCCAGCGGGCCGACCTCATCATGGTCATGCACGCCGTTGACGATGTCGTCATTGGTGGTGGTAAGATCCGGCACGTCGAACACGTCGCGCAGGGTGAACCCGGCCGCGCCCTGATGCGGAACCACCAGATCGGGGTTGTTGGCCACTGCGAAATGCACCGGGATCGGGGTGTCCGATGCGCCGATGGTCACCGGCTGGTCGTGGTTCTTGATCAGCAAAGCGATCTGTTGCGTCAGGTAGGACCGGAACAGATCAGGCCGCGTCACGGTTGTTGCGTGGATGCCGGGCTCGGACACGTGACCAAAGCTCAGCCGGCTGTCGACCTGTGCGTAAGAGGACGTCTTGATACGAATTTCCGGGTAATATGCTCTGAATCGTTCAGACGGCGCGCCGCTTTGCAGGGCCGAGGCAAAGCTGTCGCACAGAAACTCGGTGGCTTGCTTATACAGCAGCTCCAGCCGCGCGACGGCGGCGTCCGGGTCGGTGAATTGTTCCGGTTTTGGTGCGTCAGGTGTTTTTATTGTTGTCATGCCAGTGGTTCCAGAAGGTCTATCTTTTCAAATGTCCGCACATCCACCAGCCCCAGGTCGGATATCCTGAGTTCCGGGATCACGACCAGCGCCAGAAGCGAGTGCTGCATATACGCGTTGTTCAGTTGGCATCCGCAGGCCTTCATCGCCTCGACCATCTGTTCCGCCTTCGCCGCGACCTGCGTGGCGGGGCTGTCGGACATCAAACCGGCAATGGGCAGTTCGACCAGCGCAATCTCTTGCCCGTCGCGGAACAGGGTGATCCCGCCGCCAACTTCGGCCAGACGGTTTGCGGCAAGGGCCATCTGATCGCGGTCGGTGCCCACGACGATCATATGGTGGCTGTCATGCGCCACGGTCGAGGCCATGGCCATTTTCCCCTGATAGCCAAAGCCCGAGACAAAGGCGTTTGTCACGCCGCCCGTGGCGCGGTGCCGTTCCACCAATGCAATCTGGCAGACATCGCCTTCACCCTCGACCAGCCCACCGATGATCGGCAGCTCTGCCTTCAGCGCTTTGGTCGGGGCCTGATTCTCGACAACGCCGATGACGTTGGCCTGAACCCTGTTCGCGCCCGCAGGCGGTTTGATTTCGAAATCGCCTGAGGTCAGGTTATGCCCCAAATGCACCGTGTTGCGTGCCTTGTCGGGCCAGTTCAGATGTGGGCAGTCCACGGTGATGACGCCGTTCTCGGCCACAACGTTCCCCCGGGCGATCACCGTCTCAATCGGCAGCGTGCTAAGGTCGGAACTGAGGATAATGTCGGCCCGCCGCCCGGGCGTGGCCGAGCCGATCTCACGCTCCAGCCCGAAATGGCTGGCGGTGTTGATCGTGGCCATTTGCAGCGCCACCAGCGGATCGCAGCCGCAGGCAATCGCGTGGCGCACAACCCGGTTCATGTGGCCTTCATTGACCAGCGTGCCCGAGTGGCAGTCATCCGTGCACAGAATGAAATTGCGCGGGTCCAGCCCCTTTTCAGTGATGGCAGTGATCTGGCTTTCCACGTCATACCAGGCCGAGCCCAGGCGCATCATCGACCGCATCCCCTGTCGCACGCGCGCAATCGCGTCAGCCTCGCAGGTGCCTTCGTGGTCATCCGCTGGCCCACCCGCGACGTAAGCTGCAAAATCAGGCCCTAAATCAGGCGATGCATAATGCCCGCCCACGGTTTTCCCGGCGCGCTGGGTGGCAGCTATTTCGGCCAGCATCTTTGGATCACCGTGGATGACACCGGGGAAATTCATCATCTCACCCAGCCCGATGATCCCCGGCCAGTTCATTGCTTCCGACACATCCTCGGGCGTGATCTCATAGCCGGTCGTTTCCAATCCGGGGGCCGAGGGCGCGCAAGAGGGCATCTGGGTGAAGATATTCACCGGCTGCAGCAGCGCCTCGTCATGCATCATGCGCACACCGTCCAGACCCAGCACATTGGCAATCTCGTGCGGATCAGTGAACATCGAGGTGGTGCCATGCGGGATCACGGCCCGCGCAAATTCGGCCGGGGTCAGCATGCCGGATTCGATATGCATATGACCGTCACACAGACCGGGCAGGATATAGCGCCCCTGCGCCTCGATGATCTGGGTGTCGGGGCCAATGCAGTGCCCGGCGTCAGGTCCGACAAAGGCAATCCGCCCCTCGGCAATGGCGACGGAATGTTCCGGCAACAGCTCGCGGCTGTGCACATTCACCCAGATGCCACCGCGAATGACCGTATCTGCCGCCTCGCGACCGGCTGCTACGGCAATCAAACGAGGGGCGACATCGGGCCAGCTTGGGAAAGGTGAGTATTCCATGGCTCAACTTTCCCGAATGCGCGGTCAGGTGCAACCCCGGTAATCCCGTATCATGAAATCATCATATGGCACGGCCGCAGCGCGCCAGCGCTGCCCGGCCCAACCAGAGAAGCTGCCCCGCAAGGGGCCGCGACGATGGGCGGGAGGTCCCCCGCCCCGATCTTGCGCCGACCTCAATTGGCGCAAACGTCCATAGATGTGCGAATCGAACCAACATAACTCTGGCATAAGTTCTACTAATGGAACGGGGGAAAATTATTTGTTGGTCAAACACCCCGGCGCAAGGCAGGCTTTGCCAAGATCAGCCGCCAAAGGAGCGTTTCCATGAGTGTCGCCAATCTTCGCCCCAATATCGACCACTGGTCCGAGCGTGTCGATATGGCCGCAACTTTCCGCTGGACCGAGCGTCTGAACATGCACGAGGCCGTGGCCAACCATTTCAGCCTGGCGGTGAATGACGACGGCACGCAGTTCCTGATGAACCCCAATCAGATGCATTTCAGCCGAATCCGCGCCTCGGACCTGTTGTTGCTGGATGCCAATGACCCCAAGGTGATGAGCCTGCCCGGCGCGCCGGACCCGACCGCCTGGGGCCTGCACGGCTCGATCCACCGCCATTGCGCCCATGCCCGCTGCGTGATGCATGTGCATTCGATCTTCGCCACGGTTCTGGCCTCGCTGGCCGACAGCAATCTTCCGCCGATCGATCAGAACACCGCCACGTTCTACAACCGCTATGTCATTGACGAGGAATTCGGCGGGCTGGCGTTTGACAGCGAAGGGGAACGCTGCGCCTCGATGCTGTCGGACCCGAAGAAAAAGGTCATGATCATGGGCAACCACGGTGTTCTGATCATCGGCAGCGACCCTGCGGACACGTTCAACCGGCTGTTTTATTTCGAACGCGCTGCCGAAACCTATATTCGCGCGCTGCAAACCGGCCAGCCCCTGCGCGTACTGTCCGATGAGATCGCCGAAAAGACCGCGCAGGAACTGGATGACTATCCCGGTCAGGCCGAGGCGCATCTGCGCGAGATCAAAGCGGTTCTGGACGCCGAAGGCTCGGACTACGCAACCTGATCAAGGCGTCAGCCCGCCCAACCCGATCCCCGCTGGCGGCAGGACCGGGTGTGAAAACCAGCGCGACAAAGGAAAGCTGACATGTCGGACAACGCACCGATGCAGGACATGAGCAAAGAGTGGAACTATCACCCGGATTTGCCGCTTCGGAACCCATCCATTTTCCAGTGGCCGCCGCGCCCGGCCTTCCTGCTGGGCTGGGTGGCCAGAAACTGGCTGACGCTCAGCGAGCGGGTATTGATGCTGGCCCTCGCGGTCGCGCTGTGGGCGTTCTTTTATCCGTCGCTTGAGACCGCGCAAACATTTGCCTTTGGTTGGATATTTCAGATCTGGCTGGTGAACTTCGCAATGATCTTCGCGGTGGCTGGCGGGCTGCACTGGTATTTCTATATCCGCAAGTCGCAAGGCAAGAAGCTGAAGTTTGAACGTCGAGAGCAGGGCAGAAACAACGCGCTGTGGAGCTTCAGCGATCAGGTCAAGGACAACATGTTCTGGTCTCTGGGGTCAGGCGTATTGCAATTGACCGGGTTTCAGGTGGTGACGATGTGGCTGATGGCCAACGGATATGTGCCGGTCATCACCTTCGCCGAAAACCCGGCCTGGTTTGTGCTGTGGCTGATCCTGATCCCCATGTGGTCGGCCTTTCATTTCTATTGGGTGCACCGGCTGCTGCATCAGCCGTTTCTGTATAAGAAGGTCCACAGCCTGCACCACCGGAACGTCAATATCGGCCCATGGTCCGGCCTGTCGATGCACCCGGTCGAGCACTTCTTTTACCTGACAACGCTCTGCATCCATTGGATCGTGCCCTCGCACCCCATTCATCTGTATTTCCACATCGTGTTTCAGGGCGCCGGAGCCGCGATGAGCCATACAGGCTATGAAGAGCTTCTGATCAAAGACAAAAAACGTCTGGCGCTGGGCACGTTTTATCACCAGCTGCACCACCGCTACTACGAATGTAACTATGGCAATCAGGAAATGCCGTGGGACCGTTGGTTCGGGACGTTCCATGACGGATCCCCCGAAGCAACCGCCGACACGCGGGCCCGGAAAAAGCGGATGTTTGGGTGACCGAACTTACCCCCGTGTCTGCGACAGACGCAGCGCGCGGGGGGTGATGGTGAACTCGGCCTTGAATGCCCGTGTCAGCGCGCTGGGGTCGTCATACCCGGCGCGCAGGGCGATCTCACCTATGGTCAAATCCGTCTCGGCCACCAGCTTGCGGGCAAGGTTCAGCCGCAGACGCCGATAGACCTGCGCGGGCCCGGTCCCCAACTCGGCCTGCATCCGCACCGAAAGCGCCTTTTGCGACCGACCCACCCGGCTGGCAATTTCGGAGATCGGCAGCGGGCGTTCCAGATGTTCCTGCATCAGCGCCAAAGCCTTGTTGACATAGCCGCTGGTTGCACCCGCGCCGCCCTCGTGCGACCGGGCGGAATCGCGGGTCATGAACAATTGCGCCACTTCAAGCGCCAGCGCCTGCCCCTGATCCCGGCCGATCAGGTGCAGAACCAGATCAAAGGCGGCCATCGCGCCGGAACAGGTGATGCGATTGCGGTCGATCACGTATCTTTCGCGCACGGTGTCGATGTCGGGAAACCGTTCGGTGAAGCCTGTCAGCTCCTCCCAATGAATCGTCGCGCGGTGCCCGTCCAACAACCCCGCCAAAGCCAACAGCCAGCTTCCGGTGTCCAGCCCGGCCAGCGTGTCATAACGTTCGGCCGCAGACCGCAGCCCAGCCTGCGTCTGCCAGTTGCCATGGGTGCGAAACCCATAAGATGGCATCACCATCAGGGTGTCGCCGTTGGCGGTTTGCAACGGGCCATGAGGTGCCACCTGCAGGCCCGAGGATGAGGTTACCGGCCCCGAGGTCAGCGACAGAAACCGCCACTGATACAGATTGCGCCCCGACAGCGTATTGGCGGCCCGCAACGGCTCGACCGTGTTGGCCAGACAATGGTTCGAGAATCCCTCGAACAGAAGCACACCGATTTGCTGCGGTGCAGAGGGGGATTTAGTCCATTTCTGCATGATAAACGTCTATTCCCGCACGAGGTGTTTCTCAACCCCGGTCACGATACGCGCACGACCTGATGTGGAGAATTCAGATGCAATATGGCCTGTCCGACGAACAGGAGATGATCGCCTCGACCGTGCGCAGCTTTGTCGAGAACGAGATTTACCCGCATGAAGAGCTGGTCGAACGCACCGGCGAAGTCCCGCATGAGATTGCAGAAGAAATCAAGCGCAAGACCATCGAGTTGGGCTTTTACGCCTGCAACTTTCCCGAAAGCGTCGGATGCGCCGGTCTGAACCATCTGGAATTTGCGCTTGTTGAACGTGAACTTGGGCGCGGTTCGATGGCGTTGAACCATTTCTTCGGACGTCCGCAGAACATCCTGATGGCCTGCGAAGGCGAGCAGGTCGAGCGTTACCTGATGCCCGCCGTTCGCGGTGAGCGGATGGATGCGCTGGCGATGACCGAACCCGGTGCAGGCTCGGATGTGCGGGGCATGAAATGCGCCGCCGTGCGCGATGGCGGGGACTGGGTGGTCAATGGCGCCAAACACTTCATCTCGGGGGCCGAACACGCGGATTTCATCATCGTCTTCATCGCGACGGGTGAGGATCAGACGCCCAAAGGGCCGAAAAAGCGGATCACCGCGTTTCTGGTGGATCGCGGCACGCCGGGGTTCACGATCAGGGATGGATACAAGTCGGTCAGCCATCGCGGCTACAAGAACATGGTTCTGGATTTCGACGATTGCCGTCTGCCCGACGCACAGGTTCTGGGCGAGGTCGATGGCGGGTTCGAGGTGATGAACACCTGGCTCTACGCCACGCGCATTACCGTGGCCGCCATGTCCGTTGGACGCGCGCGCCGGGCCTTTGACTATGCGCTGGATTACGCGGCGACGCGCGAACAGTTCGGCCAGAAGATCGGCAAGTTTCAGGGCGTGTCCTTCCAGATCGCCGACATGATCACCGAAATCGATGCGGCGGACCTGCTGACGCTGGCGGCGGCGGATCGGCTGGATAAAGGGCTGCCCGCGAATCGCGAGATTGCGTCGGCCAAGCTTTACGCATCCGAGATGCTGGCGCGGGTAACGGACGCCGCAATACAGGTACACGGCGGTATGGGTCTGATGGATGACTATCCGCTGGAACGGTTCTGGCGCGATGCACGGGTCGAGCGCATCTGGGACGGCACCAGCGAGATCCAGCGCCATATCATCAGCCGGGACCTGCTGAGGGCGCTGGGCGCATGAGGCCACTCGGGCGTGTCTTAAACCCCTCATCCATGGCCGTGATCGGCGGCGGGGCCTGGTGCGCGGAAGTGATCAATCAGGCCCGAAAGTTCGGGTTCTCAGGGGATATCTGGCCGGTTCACCCCAAGGCGCAGCAAGTGGCGGGTTTGCCCGCCTTTGCCACCATCGAAGACCTGCCCAACTCGCCGGATGTGGCCTTTATCGGTATCAACCGGCACGCGACGATTTCGGCCGTTGCGGCTTTGTCCTCGGCGGGGGCAGGTGGCGCTGTGTGCTTTGCGTCCGGCTTTACCGAGGCGCGGGCCGAGGATGATCAGGGCGCTGATTTGCAGGCGCAGCTGGTTGCGGCAGCGGGGGACATGCCGATCCTCGGACCCAACTGCTATGGGTTCGTCAACGGGTTGGAGCGCGCGGCAGTCTGGCCGGATCAGCACGGAATGCGCCCTGTGGATCGTGGGGTGGCGATCCTGACCCAAAGCTCGAACATTTCGATCAACATGACGATGCAGCGCCGGGCCCTGCCTTTGGCGTTCATGCTGACCTGCGGGAATCAGGCGCAGACGCATCAGGCGGATGTGGCCTCGGCCCTTTTGGACGATGACCGGATCACCGCGATTGGCGTTCATATCGAGGGCTTCGGCGATTTGCGGAAATGGGAAGCCTTGGCGCGAAAAGCGCGCGACCGGGATGTTCCTGTTGTCGCGCTGAAAATGGGCCGCTCGGACCACGCGCAGGCGGCCACGATTTCGCATACGGCGTCGCTGGCGGGTGGGGATGCCGGGGCGCAGGCTTTCCTGGATCGTCTGGGGATTGCCCGGCTGGACGATATCCCGAGCTTTCTGGAATGCCTCAAACTGCTGCATGTTACCGGGCGTTTGGACGGCAACGGGCTGGCCTCGATCAGTTGTTCAGGCGGCGAGGCGAGTTTGGCGGCAGATATGGCCGAAGGGCGTGACCTGCATTTCCCACCGTTGACGGACCAGCAGCGCACGGATCTGCGCGCCGCACTTGGCCCGATGGTGGCGCTGGCCAACCCGTTGGATTACCACACTTATATCTGGCGGGACACGGATGCGATGACGCGTGCGTGGTCCGGGATGACCGGGCCGGATAAGGCGCTGACCATGGCGATTGTCGATTATCCGCATACGGATCCGACGGATTGGGCGTGCGCGACACAGGCAGCGCTGAACTGTGTGGCGCAGACCGGGCGACCTTTTGCAGTGACTGCGACCCTGCCCGAGTTGATGCCCGAACATGTTGCGCAACGTCTGTTGGAAGGTGGGGTTGTCCCGTTCTCGGGCCTTCATGAGGCGCTGTCCTCTGTCGAAGCGGCGGCGCGACCGTTGCCGGAACTGTCAGAGCCGGTGCTGTTGCCGTCGGACGCGCCCGCTGATCACGTGCTGACCGAGGCTGAGGCCAAGTCGGCTTTGGCCGCGTTTGGCTTGCCCATCCCGCGCAACCGGGTGGTTGCGGTTGAGGACGCGGGGTGCGTGGCCGGTGAACTGGTTGGCCCGTTTGCAGTGAAGGGTGTCGGGCTGGCGCATAAGTCGGAACATGACGCGGTGCGTCTTGGGGTTTCGCCTTGCGATTTGGCCAAGACCGCGAAGTCGATCGGCACCCAGACGGTGTTGATCGAGGAAATGGCGACAGGCGGGGTGGCCGAGCTATTGATCGGGGTCACACGAGACCCGGCGCATGGCTATGTGCTGACCATGGGGGCCGGAGGGGTGCTGACCGAGATTCTGCGCGATACGGTTTCGGTTCTGGTCCCGTCCTCGCGCGCGACGGTTGAGCAGGCGCTGGGCAAACTGGCCTGCGCGCCGCTGCTGGCCGGGTACCGGGGCAAACCGCCTGCCAATATGGACGCAATTCTGAACGCGGTCATGGCCGTTCAGAACTATGTCATTGCCAATGCCGCGACAGTTGAAGAAGTTGAGATTAACCCGCTGATCTGCACCGCCGAGGGCGCGGTTGCAGTCGATGCGCTGATCCGAAAGGCAAGTTCATGAGTCCGATCAAAACCCGCCGCGACGGTGCCATTCTCGAAGTCATTCTGGACCGGCCCAAGGCCAACGCGATCGATCTGGCCACCAGCCGCATCATGGGCGAGGTGTTTCGCGACTTTCGGGACGATCCGGAACTGCGTGTCGCGATCCTGACCGGGGGCGGCGAGAAGTTCTTTTGCCCCGGCTGGGATCTGAAGGCCGCAGCCGACGGTGATGCGGTGGATGGCGACTACGGCGTTGGCGGATTCGGCGGGTTGCAGGAACTGCGCGATATGAACAAGCCGGTGATTGCGGCAGTCAATGGCATTGCCTGCGGCGGCGGTCTGGAACTGGCGCTGAGCGCCGACATGATCATCGCCTCGGAAAACGCCAGCTTTGCCTTGCCCGAGATCCGCTCGGGCACGGTGGCTGATGCGGCCAGTGTCAAGCTGCCCAAACGCATTCCCTATCACATCGCGATGGAACTGCTTCTGACAGGGCGTTGGTTCGACCCGGAAGAGGCCCATCGTTGGGGGCTGGTCAATGAGGTCGTGCCCGCAGATCAGTTGATGGACCGCGCGTGGGAACTTGCCCGGTTGCTGGCCAGCGGCCCACCCCTTGTTTATGCGGCGATCAAGGAGATTGTGCGCGAAGCCGAGGATGCCAAGTTTCAGGACGTGATGAATCGGATCACCAGGCGGCAATTGGCCAGCGTGGATGTGCTGTATGGATCCGAGGACAATCTGGAAGGCGCGCGCGCCTTTGCCGAAAAGCGCGATCCGGTTTGGAAAGGGCGATAGGGGGCTCTGCCCCCGTCGCGGCACGCCGCGACTCCCCCGGGATATTTTTGGCCAGATGAAGGGCGGATCAGCTGCGCTCGAACAACGCGATGAACGCGGTGTCGTCTTTGTTGGGGCCGGCGGCGAGGTCGCCGTAGATGCGGACCTCGGGCAGGGTCAGGTTGCGGATGCGGTCGTGTGCGAGCTGGTGCAGCGCGTCGGCGAACCCCAGTTTTTCGAAATGTCTGGCATTGATCGAGAGCGCAAACTGGGCGCCCGGGCGGGCGACGCGCAATAGGGCGGGCAGTACCTCGGGCCCAAGGTGGCCGTGGGTGAAGGTGCCTGAGGATACGATGCCGGAATAGCTGTGGCGCGGCACCGGGATACCATGGTTCAGGTCGGCTTCGATGGCGTCGCGATAAATGTCCTTGCGCATGGCCTGGTCCAGCATTTCGGCGCTGATATCCGTGGCATCGATGGGGCCGACGCCCAACCCGGCCAGAATCGCACCGCAGAGGCCTGTTCCTGCGCCCACATCCAGCACCGGGCCTTGTCCGAAGGCACTGACAAAGGCGCGGGCGGTGTGGATGTGAAGCTGATAATCCTCACGCGCGGCGAAGCTGTCGTCATAATCGCCCGCCCATTCGGCATAAAGGCGCCTGTTGTCCTCGGGCGAGGTCAGCGAATAGGCGGTGTGCAGGTCGGGTGTTTTCTGGCTCATACCCAAAAGAAAGGCGCATGAGGGGATTCGAATCAAGTGCGTCTATGCGGCGCTTGCATCCCGGACCGGCTCGGATCATCTAGGGGGTATGACACAGACGCTTTTTTCCTTTGGACATGGGTATTCGGCGCAGGCGCTGTCGCGCAGGCTGGCGGCGGACGGGTGGCGCGTGATCGGCACGACACGGGACGAGGCCGGTGCCGATGCAATTCGGGCGTCGGGCGCAGAACCGATGGTCTGGCCCGGTGAAGTGCCGGATCTGGATGGGGTCACGCATGTGTTGATCTCGACCGCGCCAAGCGAGGAGGGCGATCCGGTTCTGAAGGCGCTGGGCGACGAGATCGCAGCGCGGGCCGGACAGTTCGAATGGGTCGGTTATCTGTCGACCACTGCAATCTATGGGGATCATCAGGGCGATTGGGTGGATGAAGCCACGCCGCCTGCCCCAACTGCAAAACGGGGCCGGTGGCGATTGCAGGCCGAGCAGCAATGGTCGGCCATTCCCGGCCTGCCCGTTCACATCTTTCGCCTGGCCGGAATCTACGGCCCCGGACGCGGACCGTTTTCCAAACTCAAACGCGGCGGATTGCGGCGGATCATCAAACCTGGGCAGGTGTTTTCGCGGATCCATGTGGATGACATCGCGCAGGTTCTGGCGGCGTCGATCGCCGCGCCCAATCCCGGCGCGGTCTACAATGTCTGCGATGACGAGCCGGTGCCGCCTCAGGACGTGATCGGCTACGCCGCCGAGCTTCAGGGTCTGCCCCTGCCGCCTGCCGTTCCGTACGAAGAGGCGGACCTGACCCCGATGGCGCGCAGTTTTTACAATGAAAACAAGCGCGTGCGGAACAACCGCATCAAGGATGAACTTGGGGTGCGGTTGCTGTACCCCAATTACCGGGTCGGGCTAGAGGCGCTGATGAACGCTTACTGAGCGGCCTTGATCATGTCGGCCGCTTTTTCGGCGATCATAATGGTTGGCGCGTTGGTGTTGCCGGATACCAGCGTCGGCATGATCGAAGCATCGACAACGCGCAGCCCTTGAACCCCACGCACACGCAATTCTGGGTCGACCACGGCCATATCGTCCACGCCCATTTTGCATGTGCCGACCGGGTGGTAGATCGTATCGGCGCGGTCGCGAATATGGCGTTCCCAATCCGCATCCGTTTTGGCTGTTTCGGTCCCGAACATCTCGGAGTGCCGGAATTTGGCCAGCGCGGGGGCGTCCATGATCTGGCGCATCATGCGAGCACCCTTGATCAGCGTCTCAAGATCGCGATCGTCAGACAGAAAGTTCGGGTCAATGGCAGGGGCGGCAAATGGGTCGGTGCTGTGCAGGCCGACAGTGCCGCGGCTTTCGGGGCGCAGTTTGCAGACATGGCAGCTGTAGCCATAGCCGTAATGCAGCTTTCTGGCGTGATCGTCGACCATGGCGATGGCGAAATGCAATTGGATATCGGGGCGGTCCAGATCGGCTGAGGTTTTCAGGAAACCCGCGCCTTCGGCAAAGGGGGTGGCAGCCATGGACACTCCGGTTTTGCGCCAGCGCCATATGTGGCCCAGAAGGCGGGCGGCGCCGATCAGGCCGATGCCGAAATTGTCGGTGTCCTTGCTGCGATAGGTCAGGATGAAATCCAGATGGTCCTGCAGGTTCTTGCCGACACCTGGCAGGTCGTGCCGGACAGGTATCCCGTGCTGGCGCAGCTCGTCCGCCGCACCGATGCCGGACAGTTGCAACAGCTGTGGCGACTGCAGTGCACCGGCGCACAGAATGACCTCGCGTTTGGCCGAGACCGAGTGGTCAGCGCCCTTGGCTTTCTTCTTGTAGATCACTCCGGTTGCGCGTTTGTCCTTTAAGGTCAGTTCTTTGGCATGAGCGTGGGTGATCACGGTCAGATTCGCGCGGTCCATGACAGGATGGACATAGGCGGCTGCAGCGGAACACCTCTCGCCATTCCTGGCGGGGTCGTGAAACTGCGTCACCTGATACAGTCCGACGCCTTCATTGTCGCCGCGGTTGAAGTCCTGAATGCGTCGATGTTGCAGTTGTTCGGCGGCTTCCAAAAAGGCATGTGTGACCGGGCGCGGCTCTTTCTGATGTGATACCTGCAGCGGGCCGCTGTCCCCGTGCATCTCATCCGCGCCCTGTTCGTTGTTCTCGGCCCGTTTGAAATAGGGCAGGACGCTGTCCCAATCCCAGCCGGTGCAGCCTTGCGCGGCCCAGCCGTCATAATCCTGCTTTTGGCCCCGGATATAAAGCATCGCGTTAATTGCGCTGGATCCACCCAGGGCCTTGCCGCGTGGCTGGTACCCTTTGCGGCCATTCAGACCGCTTTGCGGAACTGTTTCAAACGCCCAGTTGCTGATCTTCGGACGCCCCGGCAAAGACGCGACAATTGCGGCGGGCATACGGATGCCGATATGGTCCCCTTTTCCCCCGGCCTCAAGCAGGCAGACCGTTATGTCGGGATCCTCGCTGAGGCGATTGGCCAAGACCGAGCCTGCGGATCCGCCGCCTACAATGACGTAGTCAAATTCCATTTATGTGCCTTTATCAATTGATTGCGCCAACTGGGCCAAAGGGTCCGGGCAAACGACGCAAGGGAATGGGTCCGACTGTGCCCGACTTACGGGAAATTTCAATCAGCATTTCAACTGTTGACACTAGGTAACTGTGCCCGGCTCACAACCAGGTCAAGTTGGAACCCTGGCGAGCTGCGGCTAACCATAGGAAAAATCTATCACAACAATCCAAAAACAAAACTTATTCTCATGGCGCGGTTTTGCTATACCGGGCGCGACGCGAGATGGCAGAGATTGAGGTGCACGCTGTCGCAAGGTTCTGTTTTCCAAGACAGGAAATTGAAAACGACATCGGCGACATCTTACTGTGATCTTGTCGCGTAAATTTTGACCGCGCTAAGCCGCAAGACCTGAGCCAGGATTGGAGATCGATATGGACGGAAGTGATAACCCCAAAACAGGTGGATGCCCTGTGATGCATGGCGCGGGGACCCGGTCGAACCGGGACTGGTGGCCAAACCAGTTGAACCTGTCGATCCTGCATCAGCACGCGCCCGCGTCGAATCCTCTGGGTGCGGATTTCAACTATGCCGAAGAGTTCCAGAAGCTGGATATGAAGGCGTTGAAGGAAGACCTCTATGCGCTGATGACAGATTCGCAGGATTGGTGGCCTGCGGATTATGGCCATTACGGTGGTCTGTTCATCCGTATGGCGTGGCACAGCGCCGGGACGTACCGCACGGCGGATGGCCGTGGCGGGGCCTCGACCGGCAACCAGCGTTTTGCGCCGCTCAACAGCTGGCCGGATAACGGCAACCTGGACAAGGCGCGCCGCCTGCTGTGGCCGATCAAGCAGAAATACGGCAACCAGATCTCCTGGGCCGACCTGATGATTCTGGCGGGCAACTGCGCCATCGAGTCGATGGGCGGCAAGACTTTTGGTTTCGCCGGTGGCCGCGAAGACATCTGGGCGCCCGAGGAAGACATCTATTGGGGGGCCGAGACCGAATGGCTCGCCCCGACCGACAACCCCAACAGCCGTTATTCGGGCGAGCGTGATCTGGAAAACCCGCTGGCCGCAGTGCAGATGGGTCTGATCTATGTGAACCCCGAAGGCCCGGATGGCGAGCCGAACATTCTGGCCTCGGGCCGCGATATCCGCGACACCTTTGGCCGGATGGCGATGAATGACGAGGAAACCGTCGCTCTGGTCGCGGGTGGTCACACCTTTGGCAAGGCGCATGGCGCAGGCGATCCCGATCTGGTTGGCCCAGATCCCGAAGCCGCCCCGATCGAGGACATGGGCTTTGGCTGGATCAACAAGTTCGGTTCAGGCAAGGGTGACGACACGACCACGTCGGGCATCGAAGGCGCATGGACCGCGAACCCGATCCAGTGGGACAATGGCTATTTCGACCTGCTGTTCGGCTATGACTGGAACCTGACCAAAAGCCCCTCGGGCGCGTGGATCTGGGAACCGGTTGGCGTGAAAGAGGAAGACATGGCCCCGGCGGCGCATGATCCGTCGAAGAAGGTCAAGACCATGATGACCACCGCCGACATGGCGATGCGCATGGACCCGATCTATGGTCCGATCTCGAAACGCTTCCATGAAAACCCCGACCAGTTCGCCGATGCCTTCGCCCGCGCTTGGTTCAAGCTGACCCACCGCGACATGGGTCCGCGGTCTGCCTATATCGGCCCGGAAGCCCCGACCGAAGAGCTGCTGTGGCAGGACAACGTTCCCGCTGTGGATCACAACCTGATTGACGATGCGGATGTGGCCGACCTGAAAGCCAGGATCGCGGCAACTGGTCTGTCGGTGTCC
Organism: Ruegeria sp. BG5; assembly: GCF_056538425.1. Classification (NCBI taxonomy): domain Bacteria; kingdom Pseudomonadati; phylum Pseudomonadota; class Alphaproteobacteria; order Rhodobacterales; family Roseobacteraceae; genus Ruegeria; species Ruegeria sp. BG5. The sequence continues at coordinate 44,743 of NZ_JBQFTC010000011.1, forward strand.
GAACTGGTTTCGACCGCGTGGGCTTCGGCGTCGACCTTCCGTGGGTCGGACAAGCGTGGCGGTGCCAATGGGGCCCGTATCCGCCTTGCGCCGCAGAAAGACTGGGACGTCAACGAGCCGATGAAACTGTCCAAGGCGCTGGGCGCGCTGGAAGGCGTTCAGGCGGCGTTCAACGGTGCGCAATCTGGTGGCAAGAAAGTCTCGCTGGCGGATATCATCGTTCTGGCCGGTGCTGTTGGTGTCGAACAGGCGGCCAAGGCTGGCGGTCAGGATGTCGAGGTTCCGTTCACCCCGGGCCGCACCGATGCAACGCAGGAACAGACGGATGTGGACAGCTTCTCGGTCATGGAGCCCATCGCAGACGGGTTCCGCAACTACCAGAGGGGCGACTACACCGTCTCGCCCGAGGAACTGCTGGTCGACCGCGCGCAGTTGCTGAACCTGTCCGCGCCCGAGATGACAGCCCTTGTCGGTGGCCTGCGTGTGCTGGGTGCCAATTTCGGCGACAGCAAGCATGGTGTGTTCACGGATCGCGTGGGAACGCTCAGCAATGACTTCTTCACCAACATTCTGGATATGGGCACCGAATGGAAGCCGTCGGGCAAGGGCGTCTATGAAGGCCGCGACCGTGCCAGCGGTGAGGTCAAGTGGACCGGCACCCGCGTCGATCTGGTCTTCGGCTCGAACTCGCAACTGCGGGCGCTGGCCGAGGTCTATGGTCAGGCCGGTGCCGAGGGCAAATTCGTCTGCGACTTTGTCTCGGCCTGGAACAAGGTGATGAATGCGGACCGCTTCGACCTGAAGTAATTCCGCGCCCATCGCAGGAATTACGCCGCCCGAGGAGACTCGGGCGGCGTTTTTGTTGGCCCGACTCTCGGGCGCATACCAAGCATTGGGTACGATTCCGCTGAATGGCCATTCCCTGCCGTGTTTCCAGGAATGGAGAAGACCGTTGTTGGCGGGATTTTTTAAGCTAACATGTTGTTTTCATTAAGATTGGTAAGTTTCTGCCGAGAAATGTGAAGTTTTTTCAAAATGGGGGTTGCAGGTCCCGGGCCCAATCCGTAAATACCCCTTCACCGGCGCTGCTGAGGCGCTCGGGACGCGGCGGGAGCGGCGGAGACGCATCGGAGAGACGGTGGGCATTCGGAGGTTTTTGATTG
>NZ_JBQFTC010000012.1:0-31815 GCF_056538425.1 Ruegeria sp. BG5
ACTCGATCTCGTCGCGCTGGCGGCCCAGCTCGGATGTGATCGAGCCGAAAAGTTCCGGGTCGCGGTCGGACAGGGATTGGGTGAAAAAGCCATTGGAACGGTGGGGGGCGTTCACGTGGAAACCTCCTGAAGAAGCCTCCCGACCGGGTCACGGCGGGAGGAAGTTTGGGGAACAGTTCAGATCACGCGGTCGCGGGGCGTGCGACCGGCGAAGAAGTCACTGAGGTTATCCAGCACCCGAAACCCCATCGCCTCACGCGCTTCCTTTGTGGCGCTGCCCAGATGAGGCAGCATCACAAGATTGTCGCAGTGCAGAAGGTCCGAACAAATGCGCGGTTCGCCGTCGAATACATCCAGCGCCGCACCACCGATCATGTCGAAGGTCAGGGACTGAACCAGCGCCCGCTCGTCGATGACCTCTCCGCGTGCGGCGTTGATCAGGAAGGCGTCCGGTTTCATCAGATCCAGCCTGCGCGCATTGATCAGGTGTCGGTTCGCGGCCCCGCCGGGGCAATGCAGCGAGACAAAGTCGCAAGCCGGCAGCAACTCATCAATCGACCCGACCTGAGTGGAATTGCACCGCGCCAACACGTCCGGGTCCACCGGACTGCGGTTGTAAACCAGCACCTCCATGCCAAAGCCATGATGCGCGCGGCGGGCCATTTCCTGACCGATGCGGCCATACCCGATGATGCCCAGCGTCTTGCCGCTGACCTTGGTACCGACCAGATGCGTAGGCCGCCAGCCTGTCCAGTTGCCTGAACGCAGTTCCCGTTCGCCTTCACCGGCGCGGCGGGCCACCATCAGCAGCAGGGTCATGGCAATATCGGCGGTGCATTCAGACAGCACGTCGGGCGTATTGGTGACGGTCATGCCAAGCTCGCGCGCCGACGGCTCGCAGATATGGCTGTAGCCGACACCGTAATTGGCAAGGATCTTGGTCTGCGCACCGGGCACGTCCAGCGCCTCAGCGCTGAGCGTGTCGGTGACGGTGGGAAGCACCGCATCATAGGATTTCAGAGCCTGCCGGATCTCAGACGGGGACATGGGTTTGTCGCCGGTGTTCAGAACCGCGTCGTAGTTCTCAGCTAGTTGCGCCTCGACGGCGGCGGGCCAGCGGCGGGTGACAAGAACAGAAGGTTTGACCATCACGCAGCCTCCATGACCCGAGCGATTGTTTCACCGATCACCGCCGGATTTTCGGCAACGGTCACACCGGCGGCAGACAGAATCTCGACCTTCTCGCTGGCGCTTTCGCCAAAGGCTGAGATGATCGCGCCCGCATGCCCCATGGTCCGGCCCTTGGGCGCGGTCAGACCCGCGACGTAGGCGATCACCGGCTTGGTGATGTGGTCGCGGATGTATTCCGCCGCCTCGGCTTCCTGAGGGCCGCCGATCTCACCGATCATGGCGATGACATGGGTGTCTTCGTCGTCCTCGAACCGCTGCAGGATATCCTTGAAGGACGATCCGTTGATCGGGTCGCCGCCGATACCGACACTGGTCGACACACCAATCCCGCGCTCTTTCAGCTGTGCGGCGGCTTCATAGCCCAGCGTGCCCGAGCGCCCGATGATCCCCACATGGCCGGGCAGATAGATATGCCCCGGCATGATCCCCAGCAGCGCCTTGCCGGGTGAGATCGTACCCGCGCAGTTCGGCCCAGTCAGAACCATGCGTTTGTCCTTGGGATAGCGGTACATGTACCGTTTCACCCGGATCATGTCCTGCGCCGGGATGCCGTCGGTGATGCAGACGCAGTAGCGGATACCGGCATCTGCGGCCTCCATGATCGAATCCGCCGCAAAGGGGGGCGGCACGAAGACAAGGCTGGCATCTGCGCCGGTCGCTTCAACGGCCTGTTTGACGGTGTCAAAGACCGGAACGCCTTCGACGGTTTCGCCGCCTTTGCCGGGCACCACGCCGCCGACGACATTGGTGCCGTATTTCAGCATGTCCTTGGTGTGGAACCGGGCCATGCGCCCGGTGATGCCCTGCACGATGACGCGCGTATCACGATCGAGAAGAATGCTCATTACACAGCCCTCATCTTGGTGTTTTGGGACAAATCGTTGCGCCATGCGCCCACGGCGCGTTCGGCGGCTTCCATTAGTGTGGTGGCGCGGATGATCGGTAAGCCGGATTTGGCGAGGATTTTCTGGCCTTCTTCGACATTTGTTCCGGCCAGCCGCACGACCACGGGAATGTCGAGGTCCAGTTCTTTCAGCGCCTGAACCACACCTTCGGCCACCCAGTCGCAGCGGTTGATGCCCGCGAAGATGTTCACAAGGATTGCCTGTACGTTGTCATCCGACAGAACCAGCCGGAAGGCTTTGGCCACCCGCTCGGGCGAGGCCCCTCCACCAATGTCGAGGAAGTTGGCAGGCTCACCCCCGGCCAGCTTGATCGTGTCCATCGTCGCCATCGCCAGCCCGGCGCCGTTCACGATACAGCCGATATTGCCGCCCAGCCCGACATAAGACAGACCGCGATCCGCTGCGCGACTTTCGCGCGGGTCTTCCTGACTTTTGTCGCGCAGTTCAGCGATTTGCGGATGACGGAACAGGGCGTTGTCGTCAAAGCTCATCTTGGCGTCCAGCGCCAGAACGCGGTCGTCGCCAGTGATGACCAGTGGGTTGATCTCAACCATGGTGGCGTCCAGATCGCTGAAGGCAGCGTAACAACCTTGCAGAGTGCGCACCATTTGCTGGATCAACTTGGGTTCCAGACCCAATTTGAACGCAATCTCGCGGGCCTGAAACTCCTGCAGCCCGACCGCCGGTTCAACAATCGACCGCACAATGCTTTCGGGACGGTCGGCTGAGATATCCTCGATCTCCATCCCCCCTTCGGATGATGCCACGATCATCACCCGCTGGCTTGAGCGGTCCAGCACAAACCCCAGATAGATCTCGCGATCAATCGGCACGGCGGCTTCGACATAGACGCGGTAGATGCCTTTGCCTTCGGGGCCGGTTTGATGGGTGACCAGCTTGCGACCAAACAGGTCATCGCAGGCCTGATAGATCTCGTTTTCGGTGTTGCACAGCTTGACGCCGCCCGCCTTGCCGCGCCCGCCCGCGTGGACCTGCGCCTTGACGATCCACTTGTCGCCGCCCAGTTCACGCGCCCGATAGGCCGCCTGTTCGGGGCTGTAGGCCAGCGCGCCCGCAGGCACGTCGACGCCAAAATTCGAAAGGACTTCCTTGGCCTGATATTCATGGATATCCATCTGATCCGCTCCTGATTATGCAGCGATTGAGGTGCCGTAACGGCTTTCCAAAAGGGCTTCGATTGCGTCCGCGTCGACCTGACCGCCCAGTTCCTGAATGGCTTCGGCAAACAGGCGCACGATCCGGCTGACCGCCTCGCGGTTCAATTGGTTGAGGATGCCGATCCGCACCTGCACCGGCGCGCTGAGCGTCGGCCATATGCCAAAGCCCCGGGCGCGACAGTTCTGCACCAGCTCCATTTCGCGGCCCGCCAGTTCCGGGGGCAGGTTCAGCACCACGAGGCTGGGCATGTCCGAGGTGACCTGACACCCCATCTCGATAACCGCATCGCGCAGCACGCGCTCGTGGGTCCGGTATGACATCGACCGCTTGGCCAGACCTTCGATCAGGGTCAGGCGCAGGGATTCATGGAACGCGGCCACCGCATAGGCCGAATGGGTGCGGTGATAGGTACCTTTCTCGACATCCTGCCCGTCAACGATACCCCAATGGCGGGCCTCGAAGATCGGGTTGTGGACGTAAGAATACGCTCCGGTCGCCATCAGTGTCTCGATATAGGCATCCGTGAAGCTGACCGGCGCGTAAGTCAGCGGCAGGCAGCACAGGCCCTTCTGCGGGCAGGACGCCCAACCGGCAATGCCCGGAAAGTCATCGATTGAGAAATCATCGACGCCCAACGACGACACCGCGTCGATCAGACCCATCGCGCCATGCCGCTGACATGCATCCGAGAACCCGCGCAGATCGTTGACGCGACCCGAGCCGGTTTCCCAATGCGCCATGAACGCCCATTTGGGTTTGTGCTCGGCCAGAGCAGCCTCGACCATCTCGCCTGTCACCGGCTGGCCATGGGGCACGTCGATCACCGTCACGCTGGCGGCTTGGGGATCAAGGGGGTTGGCGGCATGCTCTTGCGGCGTGGCGGCCTTGATCCGCAGGGTCAGCGCGTCGATGCCGGAAAAGGTGCCATTGGCAAAGGCCACAACCTTGTCGCCGGGCACAACGGCCGAGAACATGGTGTCCAGCGCGCTCCAGCCGGTTCCGGCCACGGCGAAGGTATGGGCGTTGTCCGTCCCCCAGATCTTCCGCAGCATGTGCTTGCACTCGATCATGCCGCGCAGCACATCACCCTGCATGTGATCCGCGACACCTGCCCTGGCGAAGGCCTGAAGCACACGCGCATCCGTGTTGCCCGGTCCTGGGCCCGCGGCAAGGGTCTCGGGGATTTCGAGCGGAGGGTAAATCTGGAATGTCATACTGTGTCATCCTCGGCTGTGGAGCGGGCGGCGCGCCCGAACTGTTTTGTTGCCGTGTAGAAAACGCAGACTTGCCCTATGACGCAACGTAACTTACTACTGCTTTTGGATGCCCAATAGTATGGGTATCTTCCTACCCATAACGGTAAAAATACCGAGGTATACAAAAGATCGGCCCACCCAAATGGGTAGGTTCTCGGAAAATCAGGGCAAAATCAGATGGTTGAACTTCCAAAATCTCCGATCGAGATCATGCTGGCGGACAGCAACCCGCTGGTTCTGTCTGCCATGTCGGAAATCTTTGAGCGGGATCCGCGATTCTCTTTGGTAGCCACATCCGCTACTGCCGAGGGGTTTCTGGGAACGGTGGTGCGTGTGCCCGTTCACGTGGGCGTGGTGGACTGGACGCTGCCGGTTCTGGGGGCCGCCAAGCTGATCGAAGTGCTGCGCGATCAGGCCAACGCACCACGGTTTGTCGTCTATGGTGAAGCGGGCGGAGATATTCCGCGCCTGGCCATGCAAGCCGGGGCTGCCGGTTTTGCCCCCCGGTCCGGCGCGGTCGAGGGGCTGCTGGAAACCTGTGCCGAGGTTGCCGCCGGGAAGATGGTGTTCCCCTTCATCGACGTCCGGAAGATGCAGCAGGACCCGATAGAAAGCCTGTCGCGCAAGGAACGCGCAATCCTCGACGCACTGGCGCAGGGTATGTCCAACCGCGAATTGTCGAAGGAACTGCAAATCTCGACAAACACGGTGAAGTTCCACCTGTCGAATATTTACGAAAAGCTCTCGGTCAAAAACAGGACGCAGGCAATTGCGCAGTTCTATTCGGCCCGGATGCCCAAAGGCTAGGCCCGCTTGTTCGCAGGTGGAATTCGCGCGGTTTTCAGGGCAAACTGATCCTGCGCGCCTATGGCAGGAGGTCCCGGAATGCCCCAATACAACGATATGTTCGAACTATCGGTCGAGGATATGGACCTGATCGAACAGGCATTGCGACAGGCGATGACGTCTTATGCCACCGAAATTACCGGGAATTCCAACGAAGACCGCACAAACCTTGAGGATACGGTACGCCGGATGCATGACCTTCTGGGCCGACTGCATGACCAGAAAATCTTCTACCGACCCAAGCATGGGACCTATATTGGCGGCTGACTGGACACATTCTGCCTCGTGCGCATTCGACAAAGTGATTTGGCAAGTCGCGGCCAAATCGGTTCAATGACAGCAGGAGGCGCGCCATGCAAAAACCGGAACGGTTCGAGAAATTCTATTTCGCCAAGGTCGGAATGGGCGAAGCCTGCGGCTGCGCCGAACGGGTAATTGACGTGTACGAATTCAACCGCAAAGGCGGTGCGCAGGCAAAGCAGGCATTGAAACAGGATAGGCGCAAGCGTCGGTCTTTTCGGTCCTGGGCGCTGAAATACGGACTGCTCAGCCGCAAGCCTCGGGCTTAAATCCCGACATATCTTTGCGAAATCTCCGGGGTCAGTTCGGCCATTGTCCCCTGCCACACGGTTTTTCCACGTTCCAGGATCACCGCGTGATCTGAAATTGCCGAGAGTTCTTTCAGCGACTTGTCGATCACAAGAATGGCCATGCCCGTGTCGCGTTTCAGCCGGGCAATTGCGGCCCAGATTTCCTGCCGGATGATCGGTGCCAAACCTTCGGTGGCTTCGTCCAGTATCAAAAGCTGCGGATTTGTCATCAACGCGCGCCCGATGGCCAGCATCTGTTGTTCGCCCCCCGACAGGGATGCCGCGCGCTGACCCGAACGTTCCGCCAGTCGGGGAAACAGCGCACCCACCGTTTGCAACGTCCATTCGCCGGGGCGTGCAGCAGCGATCAGGTTTTCGCGCACGGTCAGGTCGCGAAAACAGCGCCGGCCTTCGGGCACCAGCCCGACCCCAAGACGGGCCACCTTATGGCTCGGCAACATGTGCAACGCGCGCCCCGCAAACTCCAGACGGCCATCCGAGGGCATCATGCGGCAGATCGCACGCACGGTTGTTGTCTTGCCCATGCCGTTGCGCCCCATCAGGGCCAGAACCTCACCCGCATCCAGTGACAGGTTTACGCCAAACAGGGTTTGCGACGGACCGTAAGAGGCGGTCAGGTTTTCAACGCACAGAAGGCTCATGCGCTGTCTCCCAGATAGGCGTCCTGCACCTCTTGCGACCTGCGGATATCATCGACGCTGCCTGTGGCGATGATCCGGCCATAGACCAGAACGCTGATCCGGTCTGCCAAGGCAAAGACCGCATCCATATCATGTTCAACCAGCAGAATGGGGGCCTCGGCGCGCAGCCCGTCCAGAAAACCTGTCATCGCTTTGGACCCTTCCGCCCCCAGCCCGGCCATCGGCTCATCCATGACAAAGGCCTTTGGTTTCAGCGTCAGGGCAACGGCCACTTCAAGCTGGCGGCGCTGACCATGCGAAAGGTCCGCGCAGCGGGTATCCCTGACATCGGCAAGCCCGACGCGCTCCAGCGCCTCTGTCGCGCGGGCATTCAGGTCAGCCTTGCGCGTGACCGGGCGAAACAGAGACCACGCGCCCGAGGTCGCGCCGATGGCCCCCAGAAGCACATTCTCGAAAACACTGTCCTCCATCGCCAGGGCCGAGATCTGGAATGTCCGGCCCAGCCCGGCCTGCGCGCGGGCGGCGGTGCTCAGGCCCGTGACGTCCTGCCCCATCAAATCGACGCGGCCCTGATCGGGGGCAAGGCTGCCGCTGATCTGTCCGATCAGGGTGGATTTTCCCGCCCCGTTCGGGCCAATGATGGCGTGTATCTCACCCGGTTGCAGATCGATCGAGACATCGTCTGTTGCTGTCAAAGCGCCAAAAGATTTCGTCAGGCCATGCGTGGCAAGGATCGGCTCAGACATGCGCGCCCTCCTTACCCGTCAACAGGCCAATCACCCCGCCGCGCCCGAACAGGACGATCAACAACAGGATCGTGCCCAGCCAAACGTGCCAGAAATCGGTCAGGCCACCCAGCCAGTGCTCCAGCGCAACAAAAATCACCGCGCCGATGACCGGGCCCATCAGCCGCCCGACCCCGCCGATGACGATCAGGATGATCAACTCTCCCGAAAGCTGCCAGCTGAACATGGTGGGTGAGACGAACCGGTTGAGATCGGCGAACAAAGCGCCCGCCAATCCGGTAACTGCGCCCGAGATGACAAAGGCCACCAGTTTCAGGTGCATCGGGTTCAGGCCGACGGTTTCGACCCGCTCGGGCGTCTGGCGGGCGGCATTCAGGGCCAGCCCGAAAGGTGAATTGCGCAAGCACCATTGCAGCAAAAGCGCCAGGCATAAGGCAACAAAGCACAACCCGAAGAACTGGATCGGGTCCAGCGTATTCAGCCCGGGAAACCCGTTGCGCACATAGATCGACAGGCCGTCTTCGCCGCCATAACTGCCCCAGGAAATGGCGAAGTAGTAGAACATCTGCCCGAAGGCGAGGGTGATCATGATGAAATACACGCCCGTCGTGCGCAGGCTGAGCAGCCCGATCACCCAGGCGGCCAGAGCGGAAATCACCGTCGCCGTCAGCCAGATCACCGGCATCGATTTTGTGCCTTCTATCGTGAACGGCCCCAGTTCCAGCGGCACATAGGTTTGCGCATGATAGGCAAGAATGCCCATCGAATAGCCGCCCAACCCGAAGAAAGCGGCATGCCCAAAAGACACCATGCCACCGATGCCAAGCGCGATGTTAAGGCCCACCGCCGCCAGCGCCAGGATCACGGCGCGGGTGGTCAGGGTGATCGTAAAGATCTCATCTACGCTCAGCGCCCAAAGTGGCAGCGCCACAAGGCCCGCGATCACGGCCCAGTTGATAAGGCGTTCCGAGATCATGCGCGCGCCCCGAACAGGCCAGAGGGTCGCCAGATCAGAACGATGCTCATCAGGATATAAACCGACATCGAGGCAAGCGCTGAGCCGGTTTGCGTGGCCGCGCCGCTTTCCATGAACAGCTTGAACAGCTCGGGCAGGAAGATACCGCCCAGCGTGTCCGTCAGCCCCACCAGCAGCGACCCGATAAACGCGCCCCGGATCGAGCCGATGCCGCCGATCACGATGACCACAAAGGCAAGGATCAGCACCGGCTCGCCCATCCCAACCTGCACCGACTGGATCGCGCCGACCAAAGCTCCGGCAAGCCCCGCTAGCGCTGCGCCGAGGGCAAAGACCAGCGTATAAAGCTTCGAGATATCGACGCCCAGTGCGGCAATCATCTCGCGATCATTCTCGCCTGCGCGGATCTGGATGCCGATACGCGTACGCGCCGTCAGCCACCACAGGCCAAGCGCCACCACAAGGCCGATCCCGATCAGGACAAGGCGGTATAGCGGGTATTGGATACCGCCCGGCAGGGTCACAGGGCCCGACAGGTAATCGGGCACATCCAGAAACAGCGGGAAGGACCCAAAGACGTACCGGGTGCCCTCGGAAAAGATCAGGATCAGCGCAAAGGTCGCCAGCACCTGATCCAGATGCGCCGCTTTGTACAGCCGCCGGATCACCACCATCTCGATCAGCGTTCCGGCCATGGCCGCCGCCGCCAAAGCCGCGATCAGCGCCAGCAGGAACGAACCTGTCGCACCCGCAACCCAAGCGGCCGCGAAGGCGCCAACCATATAGAGCGACCCGTGCGCGAGGTTGATCAGGCCCATGACGCCAAAGATCAGGGTAAGGCCCGCTGCCATCAGAAACAGCATGACACCGAACTGCAATCCGTTCAGGACCTGCTCGATAACAAGTAGTGTGGACATCACGCGTTCCGGTGTCCCGAATCCGATCCGGGAGGGTTGGTCAAAGGACGAAGGGGAAGCCCCGGGATCAACCCCGGGGCGTGGTGCTACATGCTACAGTCAGCAGCATATGCGTCGGAATGGTTCTCAAGCGCGGTGCCGATGATCTTGTTGGTGAAGACATCGCCTTCCTGAACGACCTCGCGCGCATAGATCGTCTGTACCGGATGGTGGTTTGGACCAAATGAGAAATCGCCGCGCGTGCTGTCGAAATTCGCGGCCCGCAGCGCCTCGCGGAACGCGTCCGCATCGGACACGTCTGCGGCCTCGATGGCCGAGATCAGCAGGTTCGCCGTGTCAAAGCCCTGGCTGGCATAGAGCGACGGCAGACGTCCGTATTCCGCCTGAAAGCTTTCGACAAAGGCCGCGTTCGTCGGGTTGTCGATATCCTTGTTCCATTGAGACGTATTCACCACCCCAAGTGCCGCATCCCCGACCGCTTGCAGAATCCCCTGATCAAAGCTGAACGCAGGACCCACGACCGGAATGTCCACGCCACTGTCGGCATATTGCTTGAGGAAGGAAATCCCCATGCCGCCGGGCAGGAAGAAATACACGCTGTCCGCGCCCGAGGCGCGGATTTGCGCGATTTCGGCGGCATAGTCGGTCTGACCCAGCTGGGTATAGACCTCGCTCGCTACATCGCCTTCGAAGGTCCGCTTGTATCCGGTCAGGGCGTCGGTCCCGGCGGGATAGTTCGGGGCCATGATGAAGCTGTTGCTATAGCCTGCGGTATTGGCATAGGCGCCCGCAGCCTCGTGCAGGTTGTCGTTCTGCCATGCGACATTGAAATAGTTGGGGTGACACCCCTTACCGGCCAGCGGCGAGGGTCCGGCATTCGGAGACAGATAGAATTTCCCCTGCGCCGTGACCGAGGGCACAACGGCCATGGCAAGGTTCGACCAGATGATACCGGTCAGCACATCCACCTTTTCGGACTGGATCATCTTGTCGGCAAGCTGCACCGCGATATCCGGTTTGCGCTGATCATCCTCGATGACAACTTCGATATCGTCGCGGCCCGATTGCTGGATCGCCAGCATGAACCCGTCGCGCACGTCGATGCCCAGACCGGCCCCGCCGCCCGACAATGTGGTGATCATGCCCACCTTGGTCTCGGCCAGCGCCGGGGCTGCCATCAAAGCTGCGGCCGCCGTTGCCATAAGAATCTTCTTCATCTTGGTTCTCCCCGTCACTTGTTTTCGTCTTTATGCCAAGTGTTAAGCATTCTTTGGACCCGGCTTTCAATTCAAATCGCTGCCCCCTGCCCCGGAAAACCGGCGCGTCGCCCTTTCAAACCTATGAAAGACATGCAACGCTCGGGCCGCAGGCCAGATCCGAACCGGTCCCAATTGCAGCCTGAAAGCAAAGGATTTTTCTGTGGCACACGCTTCGACACGAACCCTTTCGCTGACCGAAATCCGGTCTTTGGCCAAATCAGTGCTGATCCGCGCCGGTATGGATGAGCGTGGCAGCGACGTTCTGGCCGATATTGTCACACAATCCGAACGCGACGGGCCGCGCAGCCACGGCCTGCGCAACCTGCCGGTCTATGTGCAAAGCTTCACCTCGGGTTATGCCAACCCGTCCGCGCAACCGGAAATCAAGCGCATCGCGCCGGGTGTTCTGCGTGGCGACGGGGACAACGGGTATTATCAGATCGCAGCCACCGCCGCCCGTGACGAGCTGATCGCCATGGCGCGCGAGAATGGCATTGCCGCCTTCACCTGTGCCAATTGCCACCATCTGGCCGCCCTGCGGTTCGATACGGAACCTCTGGCCGAGGCGGGTTTGGTGGCGCTCGCCGTGGTCAACTCACTGTCTTTGGTGGTGCCGCAGGGCGGACAACGCCCGGTGTTTGGCACCAACCCCATGTCTTTTGCCTGCCCGCGCGACGGGGCCGAACCGGTGGTGTGGGATCAGGCATCCTCGGCCGTTGCGTTTCTGGATATCAAGATGGCCGCTGCCGAAGGGCATGACCTGCCGCACCCCGCCGGGCTGGATACCGAAGGCAACCCGACTGCGGACCCGAACGCCATTCTGGAAACCCGCAGCCTGCTGCCCTTTGGCGGTCACAAAGGGGCCGGAATTGCCTTTCTGGTTGAGGTTTTGGGCGCAGCCCTTGCAGGCGGCACCCTGTCCGTCAATAACGACGCGCGCGAGGCGCATGGCGCGCTGAACATCAAGGGCGGCGCAACATTGATCGCGCTGGACCCGGCGCGATTTGGCAATGATGCGTTTGCGGACTACGTCGCCCGGATCTGCGCCGAAATCGAAGGCAGTGGCGACGCCCGCGTTCCCGGTGACGGACGGCTAAGACGGCGGGCCGAAGCCCAAGAAAATGGCGTGGCCGTCAGTGTTGATGTTCTGGACCAGCTTGAGGCGTTGATCTAAGGACAGCCAAGGCAGCACACGACTCAAGGACCCTCAGCCATGTATATCGAACCTTTCGGCGTCGAGATTTGGATGAACGAATGGGAAACCAGATGCGACTGGAATCTGGCCGAAACCTGCGTGGAAAGCCTGACCATTCAGGAATTGCTGACCCTGACAGGGCGAAACGCAACCGACCTGTCCGAGCTTCTGGACCTGAAAATGACCTATGGCGCCATCGAAGGGTCCGACCGGCTGCGCCGCGCCATTGCGGCGCTGTATGAAAACCAGTCGGTTGAAAACACAATCGTCACCCACGGCACGATCGGGGCCAATATGCTGATCCATAAAACTCTGGTCTCACGCGGAGACCGGGTTGTGGCCGTGGTGCCGACCTATCAGCAACACTACTCAATCCCCGCCAGCATCGGCGCGGATGTGCATCATCTTCAGCTGCGCGAGGAAAACGAATTCCTCCCCGATCTGGACGAGTTGCACGCCCTTGTGACACCAGAGACAAGGCTGATCGCGCTGAACAACCCCAACAACCCAACCGGCGCGTTGATGGACCGGGCCATGTTGGAAGACATCGCCGACATTGCCCGCGCGGCGGATGCGTGGATTTTGTGTGATGAGGTGTATCGGGGCACCGATCAGGACGGCTCGGGCATCAGCGCGTCGATTGCCGACATCTACGAAAAAGGCATCAGCACTGCGGGCATGTCCAAAGCGTACTCACTGGCGGGTTTGCGGCTGGGCTGGATCGCCGCACCAACCGAGGTGATCGAGGCGGTGACCATTCACCGCGACTATGACACCATCTCGGTCGGAATGATCGACGATCACTTTGCTGCGCTGGCGCTAGAGAACAAAGACAAGCTTTTGGCCCGCAGCCAGCGGATCACGCGCGGCAATCTGGAAACCCTGCAGGATTGGGTGGCGCAGGAACCAAAAATCACCTGGGTCAAACCAAAATCCGGCACCACGGCCCTGCTGAAATACGACCTGCCAATCAGTTCCCGCGATTTCTGTGTAAAGCTGTTGCAGGAGACCGGCGTGATGTTCACCCCCGGATCAGCCCTTGGGATGGAGGGCTATGTGCGCATCGGCTATGCCAACGGTCCTGAAATCCTGAAACAGGGCTTGTCCCGCGTGTCAGAGTTTCTGGCAGCAAGATAAGCCCGGTGGCCACAACAAAGACGCGCCACCTTATGCGAATTTCCCCGGCAAGGCGAATGCTCGCCAAGGGAATGGCCGAAAGCCGCCGCTACTTTGCCTTGTGATTTGCAATTTCTTCCTCGAAAAAGGATTGGTTCTTCGCAACAATGGCCGGGCTTTCTTAACCGCCGGCCCAACCTGATTGATGTGGATTTAATATTTTGAGACCCCAGCACCAAATGCCGGCTGCCCCACGTCATGAACTGCGCAATACGCGCAATCAGGGTATGACCTTTCTGGCGCTAGCCTTTCTGTTCAGCATCTTCGTGAACCTGCTGATGCTGACCGGGCCGTTGTTCATGCTGCAGGTCTATGACCGTGTTCTGGGCTCGCGCGCGGTCGAAACGCTGACGGCACTGTTTTTGCTGGTCGCGCTGCTTTATGGACTGATGGCCATGCTGGATTTCGCGCGCGGGCGCATCGTCGCGCGGTTTGGTGCGCGGTTCCAGTCGAAGTTGGACGCACGGGTGTTTGACGCCACCCTTCGCCGGTCGCTGAACCCGCAGGCCCGTGCAGCCCCGGCAACGGCACTGCGCGATCTCGAGTCGATCCAGAACCTGTGTGCCTCCCCGGTTTTACTGGCGGTGATGGATATCCCCTGGACCCCGGTGTTTTTGGCCGCGATTTTCATCTTTCACCCGCTGCTGGGCTGGCTGGCCGTCGCGGGTGGGGGGTTGCTGATCGTGATTGCGCTGCTGAATCAGGCCCTGACCCGCCGCAAAGTGGCCGAGGCGCAAGCCGCATCAGCGCGGGCGAATGCCTTTTCCGAACACGCGCGACAGGCGGCGGAAGTTGTCCGCTCGCAAGGGATGCAGCAGGACGTGACGCTACGCTGGCTGAACCAGCGCTCGGACGCGTTGCGCCAGACCATTGCGGCCAGTGACTGGACCGGCAGCTTTACCTCGCTGACCAAATCGCTGCGCCTGTTCCTGCAATCGGCCATGCTGGCGCTTGGGGCCTGGCTGGTGTTGCAGAACGAGCTTTCACCCGGTGCGATGATTGCCGGATCGATCCTGCTGGGCCGCGCGCTTGCGCCCGTCGAACAATCAATCGGACAATGGGGCATGGTCGAAAAGGCCCGTACCGCCTGGGCCTCGCTAAACCAGTTTCTGGACCACACCCCGCCCGAGGCTGAACGGACCAAGCTGCCGACACCTTCAGCGCAACTGGCGGCAAAGGGGCTGACGGTCATCCCGCCGGGTGCCACTGCACCGACCTTGCGCAATGTCACGCTGAACCTTGAACCCGGAACAGCGCTTGGTGTGATTGGCAAAAGCGGGTCGGGCAAGACCACTCTGGCCAAGGCTTTGCTGGGTCTCTGGCACCCCGCCGCGGGTGAAATTCGTCTGGGTGGTGCAACGCTGGACCAATATGACCCTAACGATCTGGGTCAGCACATCGGGTATCTGCCGCAGCAAGTGACCCTGTTCAACGGGTCAGTGGCCGAAAACATTGCGCGCATGTCCCAGAACCCCGATTCTCAGGCCGTGGTCGATGCCGCCAAAAAGGCGAACGCGCACGAGCTGATCCTGTCTCTTGAAAAGGGCTATGACACGTTTCTGGAAGGCAATGACAGTCAGTTGTCGGGCGGTCAGAAACAGCGCATCGCACTGGCCCGCGCCCTTTATGGGGACCCTGTGTTGTTGATTTTGGACGAGCCGAACTCGGCGCTGGACGCAGACGGAACCGAGGCGCTGAATGCCGCTGTGCGCGGGCTGAAAGCCGCCGGGAAGTCGGCGATCATCATGACGCACCGGCCGCAGGCGATCTCGGAATGTGACAATCTGGCGGTGGTCGAGAAGGGGCAAGTGGTCAAGTTCGGCACCCGCGACGAGGTTCTGAATGCCATGGTCCAGAATGCCGGGGCGATCAAACGAAACCTCAGCCAGGTGACTTCGAGATGACGGACACTTCGAAACCGGATGGGCGTTCCGCGTGGCGGATCACCCTGCCTGCCTTGGTCGGCTTTGCTGCGCTGTTTTTTCTGGTGGGCGTGCTTGGTGTCTGGAGCGTCACGCAACGTCTGGCCGGGGCCATCGTTTCGTCCGGTGTGATCGAGGTGCAAAGCAACCGTCAGGTCATACAGCACCCCGATGGCGGTGTGGTCGGCGAAATTTTCGTGCGCGACGGGGCCGTTGTCTCCAGCGGGGATCTGCTGCTGCGGCTGGATGACACCTTCCTGTCGTCGGAAAAGACCATTGTCGAGGCGCAGCTGTTCGAGCTGCTGGCCCGCCGTGCCCGGCTTGAGGCCGAACGCGACAATGCCGCGCCTGAAGACCTGGCCGCCCGTCTGCGCGAAGTTCAACAGGAAAACGGCATCGCCCCGGACCTGATCGACGGGCAACAACGCCTGTTCGACGCACGGCTGAACACCTTGGCCCAGCAGACCGAACAGCTGAGCAAACAGTTGGTGCAAACCGAAAGCGAGATTGACGGAACCGAGGCGCAGCTTGTCTCGCTGCGCCGTCAGGTCGATCTGATCCAGCAAGAGCTTGAGGATCAGCAAAGCCTGCTGGACCGCGGCCTGACCCAAGTCAGCCGGGTGCTGGCCCTGCAACGGGAAGAAGCCAACCTGACCGGTGAAATCGGACGACTTGAGGCCGCAGTGGCCCGGCTGAAAGGTCAGATCGCGGCGACCGAGATTCAAATCCTTGAACTGGCCGCCACCCGCCGGGAAGAGGCGATCACCACCTTGCGCGACGTGCAATCTCAGGTCGCGGAATTGTCGGAACGGCGTTTGTCCCTGACCGAGCGTCTGTCACGGCTGGACATCCGCGCACCGGTTTCGGGTACGGTTTACGACAGTCAGGTGTTTGCGCTGCAATCGGTGATCCAACCGGCTGAACCGATGATGTATGTGGTGCCGCAGGACACGCCTTTGGTGGTGGCGGCACGGGTGGACGCAATCCATGTGGATCAGTTGCATGTGGGCCAACCGGTCGCCCTGCGCTTTCCTGCCTTCAACCAGCGGGAAACGCCCGAGATTGACGGGCATGTGATCAACGTCTCGGCCGACACATTCACCGACGATCAGACCGGCTTTACCTTTTACCGGGCCGAGCTTGTGCCGGATGACGGGCAGGTCGAACGCTTGAACGGTCAGGCTTTGCTGCCCGGCATGCCGGTCGAGGCAATGATCAAGACAGACGAGCGCACCCCCCTGTCCTATCTGGTCAAACCGATGTCCGATTACTTCAACCGCGCCTTCCGCGAGTGATCAGCTTTTGACATCACCCGAGAACCGCGCGGCGTTTTCCCTGGCGAATGCGCTGGCATCGGCATCAGCATCCCAGAATTGCGGGTTTGCCTTGGGAATGGTCAGCGCCCTCTGAACCGCAGGGCGCGCGTCGATGCGGTCAAACCACGCGTTCAGATGCGGCAGGTCATCCACCTTCACCCGAGCCCATACATACGCCCGCGCCCAAGGATACAGCATCATATCCGCAATCGTGTATTCCCCCGCTGCGATCCAGTCGCGCCCGTTCAGGCGATCATTCATCACCTCCATCAGCCGGCGGCTTTCGTCGACATAGCGGCGGATGGAGAATGGCTCCTCATGGCCGTTCGGGGCGGCGATGTGCTGAAAATACATTGCCTGCCCCATCATCGGCCCAACATGGCCAGCCTGAAACAGCATCCATTGCATGACCTCGGACCGCTTGACCGGATCGGACGGCAGGAATTTTCCGTATTTCTCGGCCAGATGCCACAGGATCGCACCGCTTTCGAAAATCGCCCGCCCTTCGGTCCGGTCTTCGATCGTGGGGATTTTGCCATTGGGGTTCAGGGCCAGAAACTCGGGCGTTTTCTGTTCCTGCTTTGAGAAATTGATATGAGTCAGGTCATAGGGAATACCTGCCTCTTCCAGAAAAATGACAGGCTTGTAACCGTTCATGGTTCCGGCGGTGTACAGATGAATTTCGGCTTGGGACATGGTCATCCTCAGTGCGTTCGGGGTTTGCGGGCGGCCATGCCGAGTCGGGCTTGGCGTATCGTGAACCTGTGAATTGCGGGAAGGAAAAGCAACCAGTATACTTTTTGTAACCTAGTAATCCGGAAAAGGCGCGAAAGATGCGGGCACAGATCAATCAGGACAAAGATGGGCGTCGCATCGCCACCAATGCCTGCGCCGAACCTTGCGCGATAGAACGTGGAATGCGGATCATCGGTGGCAAGTGGACCGGGTCCATTCTGTGGCACCTCAAGGATGGGCCTGTGCGCTTTAACGACCTGTCCCGCATGATCGGAGGTGCCAGCAAGAAGATGATCGCCGAACGCCTCAGGCAGCTTGAAGAGCAAGGGCTTGTTCACCGACGCGTGATGAACACCGCACCGGTTTCAGTTCAGTATTCGATCACCGCGTTCGGCCGGACCGCCCTGGGCTTTCTGGATGAGCTGAGGAAATGGAGCGATCAGTTGCCGCCCGCACTGACAGCATCCGACCCTACCTCTGAATAACCGCGTTTTCCCAGTCGCTCAGGAATTTCCGCCGTTTCAACTGATCGAGATAGGTCAGCAATGCAGGGCCCAGAACAATCGTCCCGCGCGCGTTTGCGGCCCCGTCCGATTGCAGCGTCGGCAGCGAGGCCGCTCCGCCCGCGTTTTGCGCGATCAGGTAGCGCACGAACAGCTCGGCGGTTTGGGGTTCCGGAGTACCCGCCAATCCCATCGCCGTGCGCATCATTGTGGTTTGGAAATCCGTCGGCAGGATGACCTGCAGCACACCATCCCGATCCGCTCGCCCCGCCGCGTAGCTGCCAAGCACGTTATAGGCAACGGAAATGGTGCCATCCGTCAAATCGTCGATCATCGCACCTGAACAGCAATACAGATGAACGCCGAGGCCTCCCATCACCTCCATCAACCGCCAATAGGTTTCCGAGGCCCGCGCGTCCTGCGTTGCAAACAGATAGCCCAACCCCGAGTCCCGAATATCATAGGTCCCGACCTTGCCGCGAAAATCCTGCGGACGGGCACGCAGGATCTCGATCAACTCCTGTCGGGTTTCGGGGATCGGCCCGCCTTCGAAAGCGGCACGGTTGATTACGATTGAGGCCGGTTCCGAGGTAAACGCAAACAGGCTGTCATGCCATTGCGCCCAGTCCGGATGGGGTATGTCCGTCAGCGGCAGACCAAACCCGTCATTGGCCAGTTTCAACTGCAGGTCCATCGCGCTTGAGATGACGATGTCAAACGCATCCGGGTCGGCGCGGACCAGACGGTCGATATCGGCGGTGGTGGTCACAAGATACTCGATCCCGATCATTGGATTTTCGGAAATGAAACCCTCGATCAGTGGCGCAAACAACACCGTGTCGGTACTGGACAGAACGCGCAGAACCGGACCACCGGCATCCGCGTTGAACACCTGCCGATCTTCCCAGTCCTGAGCCGACACAGCGCAGGGCAACAAAAGAAACGCTAAAGCAATAAGGTAACGCATGCGCCGCCCTCCTGCCGGTTGCTGAGGGTCAGTGTGCCCCCATGCGCCGTCGCCACATCCTGCGCAATCGTCAGACCAAGACCGGATCCGATGGTTCCAATGGCGTTCTGGCCGCGCTCAAACCGGCGGGTCAGCAGGTCAATCTCGTCCGGTGGGAAACCCGGCCCCCGATCGCTGACAGTGACTTTGGGCGGGGTTGTGACCTCGATCCTGACGGTGCTGTCGGCGGGTGCGTATTTCAGCGCGTTGTCGATCATGTTGCGCACCGCATTCTGGATCAGGATAAGATCGCCCGAATAAGGCACCGCCGGATCACCTGTCAGCGACAATGACAGATCCTTCATCTCGGCAATTGGTGTCAGGCGCTGGACCAGATCGCGGATCAGGGTGACCAGATCGATCTCTTCCCGTTCCAGATGATCGGCCCGAAAGGTGATCATCGCATGATCCAGCAACTGCCCCGCCGCGCGTGAACTTTCGTCGATGGCCCGCACCATCGACCGCAACGCCTCGCGGTTTTCTTCCTTTTCCACGCGCTGCAACGTGGCATCCGCATAAGACCGGACCGTTGCCAAAGGGGTACGAACGCGATGCGCGGCCTCGGCAATAAATTCCTCGGACTGGCTCAGCGAGTGGTCCAGCCGCCCCATCAGGGAATTCAGCGACGTCACCAGCGGCGCCATTTCCCGTGGCACCGGTTTTCGGAACGGGCTCAGGTCCTGCGGCCCCCGTCGCGTGACGGATGTGGTCAGCTTGTTCAACTGCCCAATGGTGGTGGAGGTCGCCCAAAAGGACAAGCCGGCGGCCAGGGCAAAGAACCCCAGCCCCAGCAAGGCAGCATTACGCGAGATCTGATCCAGCGTCTCGGCCAGCGCGTCCTGCGTTTGCCCCAAGGCCACTTCTACCTGTGTCCGGGTGCCAAGCCCGACCAAGGTCCGGCTGGCGCTGACCTGCCTAATCGCCTCGCCCCGGACCTGACCCGAGCGGAAGGTCCAGCCACCGTCCGGGGTCCTGTTGGTTACGGGCAAATCGTCATAGCCGGACAAAAGCTGGCCGTCCTGAAAGATTGCATAAAACACCCTGTCATCCGACGGGGTGTTGAGCATGGAAAACGCGGCATAAGGAATATCGACCTCAAGCTCTCCGTCCCGCAGCGCCACGGCATCCAGGATCGAGGTGACCGACGCACCAAGGATATTGTCCTGCCCTTGCTGCGCCACGCGGGCCGCGTAGCTGCGCACGGCAAAGAACAGTAAAAGCGCCAGAATGGCCGCGCCTCCGATCAGGGTCAGCACCAGCCGGTTGCGTAAAGACCCCGAGACGGCAGCGCTAGCGGACATGATCCAACCTGTACCCCAGCCCGCGCAACGTGGTGATCTTCAGGTCCGAGCTTTCAAGATGCTTGCGCAGGCGGCCCACATAGACCTCAATAGCGTTATCCGAGACGTTGTCGTCATAGGAAAACAACCGATCCGCCAGCTTCTGTTTGGAAAACACCTGACCGGGGGCGTTCAGAAACAACTCCAACAGGCGCAGTTCGCGGTTGCGCAGCGACACGGTCTCGGACCCCACACCCAGATGACCCGCGACAGGGTCGAAAACGATCCCACCAATCTCAATCGTCGATTTGGCGATCCCTGATTTGCGCCGCAGCACGGCGCGACAGCGGGCCTCAAGCTCGGCATGATCGAAGGGTTTGGTGACGTAATCATCTGCCCCCAGATCGAGCGATCCGATTCGATCCGACACCTGACTGCGGGCGGTCAGAACGATGACAGGTGTGTCCAGATGACTGGCCCGATGCCGTTTCAGAAAGTCGCGACCGTCGCCGTCGGGCAGCATGATGTCCAGCAGGATCAGGTCATATTCCTCGGTGTCCACATAGGCCGTTGCATCATCCAGTTTCGCTGCATGATCAACGACATGGCCATCCAGCCGCATCCGCGAACTGATCGCATTCGCGAGGTCCATATTGTCTTCGACCAGCAGGAATTTCATGAGGCGTAAGCAGTATTTTCGCGCGTGACAGGTTGATGTCAGGTTGATGTGTTTTTCTTGACGATAATCTGAGCCGCCAAGCGGCCGGTTGTCAAATGGGAGGAAAACATGACGACATTCAAACTGGGCCGTCGCGCCCTGATCGCGGCTGTGGCCGCTGTTGGTCTTGCAGGGCCGACATTCGCGGATGAGGTTGTAGACAGCATCCACTTTCTGATCCCCGGCGGCGCAGGCGGCGGCTGGGACGGCACCGCGCGTGGAACCGGCGAGGCGTTGACCAAAGCGGGCCTTGTGGGCACCGCGTCTTACGAGAACATGTCGGGCGGCGGCGGCGGTAAAGCCATCGGTTATCTGATCGAAAACGCCGAAAGCAACCACGGCACGTTGATGGTGAACTCGACCCCCATCGTGATCCGCTCGCTGACCGGGGTGTTCCCGCACAACTTCCGCGACCTGACGCTGGTGTCCGGCACGATCGGCGACTACGCGGCCATTGTTGTCGGCAAGGACAGCCCGATCAACTCGATGGCGGACCTGCTGGCGGCTTATGACGCCGACCCGGGTGCAACAGCCATCGGCGGCGGCTCGGTCCCGGGCGGCATGGACCATCTGGTTGCGGCCATGGTGATGGAAGCAGCAGGCAAGGACGCGCTTGGCGTCAAATACATCCCTTATGACGCGGGCGGCAAAGCCATGGCAGCCTTGTTGTCGGGTGAGATCGCAGCGCTGTCGACCGGTTTCTCGGAAGCCGTCGATCTGGCGAATGCGGGTGAGGTGAAGATCATCGGTGTGACGGCGGATGAGCGTGTGGACGCAGCACCGGACGCGCAGACCATGAAGGAACAGGGCATCGACACCACCTTCGTCAACTGGCGCGGTTTCTTCGCGGCCCCCGGCCTGCCCGAGGACAAGCTGGCCGCCTATCAGGACGCCATCGCCAAGATGTATGACACACCCGAATGGGAAGAAGTACGCGCGCGCAATGGTTGGGTGAACATCCACAATTCAGGCGACGATTTCTCGGCCTTTCTCGAGCAGCAGGAACAGCAAATCAGCGATCTGATGAAGAAGCTGGGCTTCCTGTAAGCACCACCCATGGCAGAGCGGTTCGCCGCTCTGCCACACAAAAAGTACACGTAAGGGAGGGGATGTTATGGCGCTGGATCGCTGGATCGCGCTTGTTTTGCTTGGGGTCTGTCTGACCTATGGCTATGCCGCCTGGTTTACGATGGATGGCAGCCTGCCCCCCTTCATGCAGCGCAACCCTATTTGGCCAAGCACCTTCCCCAAAGTGCTGTCGATACTGGGCATAATCGCCTGCGTAATCATCCTGCTGGGGTTCGAAAAGTCAGAACCGAAAGAAGCCGATATCGATTACCGGCGTCTGGGGGAGTACCACCTTGATCAGGCCCTGATGCTGTTGGCCCTGATGGTGATCTATGCCCTGTGCCTGCGGCCCGTTGGCTTTCTGATCTCAACCTCCGCCTTCCTGATCCTCGGCTCATTCATTCTGGGCGAGCGCAAGTGGCACATCATGCTGCCTGTTGCCTTCATCGCCACCGGCGCGGTCTGGTATCTGGTTCAGGAAGTCCTGGGCATCTACATGCGCCCCCTGCCGGGCATTTTCGGAGGTTGATATGCTCGAAGGACTTCTGATCGGCCTGCAAACGGCATTCTCAATTCAAAACCTGCTGATGGTCATCGCGGGCTGTCTGATCGGCACGTTCATCGGCATGCTTCCCGGCCTTGGGCCGATGTCGATCATCGCCATCATGATCCCGGTCGCGATTTCGATGGGCGATCCGTCTGCTGCGCTGATCCTTCTGGCGGGCGTCTACTACGGCGCGATTTTCGGCGGCTCGACCTCATCCATTTTGCTGAACGCGCCGGGGGTCGCAGGCACCGTGGCCTCAAGCTTCGATGGCTACCCGATGGCGCGGCAAGGCAAGGCCGGCAAAGCGCTGACCATCGCCGCCATCGCCAGTTTCGCAGGCGGCACATTGGGGGCCATTCTGCTGATGGTCTTCGCCCCTGCCCTGTCCTCGGTCGCGCTGCTGTTCCATTCGGCCGAATACTTCGCCCTGATGGTTGTGGGCCTGTCTGCCATTGCGGCCTTTGCCGGGTCGGGTCAGGTGGCCAAGGCGCTGATCATGACGATCCTCGGCCTGATCATGGCAACCGTCGGCGAAGGCGCTTTGTTCAACCTGCCCCGCTTCACCATGGGGATCATGGACCTGCAATCCGGCTTTGGGTTCATCACGCTGGCCATGGCTATGTTCGCCCTGCCCGAAGCTTTGTTTCTGGTTCTGAAACCCAAGGACCTGCAAGGCGATGATGGAGAGATCAAAGACTTGCGCATTACCAGGGACGAGGCCAAAGCCATCGCGCCCGTGATCGGTCGCCAATCGGTGCAAGGTTTCTTCATCGGCGTCCTGCCCGGGGCCGGAGCGACAATTGCCAGCTTCCTCGGCTATGCGGTCGAGCGCAACATTGCTCCGAAAGAAGAACAGGACGAGTTCGGCAAAGGATCGATCAAAGGCCTCGCTGCACCTGAATCCGCCAACAACGCGGCCTGTACCGGGTCATTCGTGCCGCTGCTGACGCTCGGCATTCCGGGATCCGGGACCACGGCGATCCTGCTGGGCGCTCTGATCGCTTTGAACGTGACCCCCGGCCCGCGCCTGATGCTGGATGAGCCACAGATCTTCTGGGCGGTCATCATGTCGATGTTCATCGGCAATCTGGTGCTGCTGATCCTGAACCTTCCGCTGATCCCGTACATCGCCAAAGTGCTGGCTGTGCCGCGCAACTACCTGATCCCGTTCATCCTGTTCTTTACGTTGATGGGCGCCTATATCGGCCAGAACAACGCCACCGAGTTGCTGATCCTCGTCGGCTTCGGCATCTGCGCCACCGCGTTGAAATTCGCCGACTACCCCCTGGCCCCGCTGCTGATCGGGTTCATCCTTGGCGGGATGATGGAGGATAACTTTGCCCGCTCGATGCAGCTGTATGATGGCATCGCCTTCATCTGGGAACGTCCGATGACGCTAGGCCTGCTGGTGATCGCCGTCCTTCTGGTACTGCTGCCCAGCTACCGCGCACGCCGGGCCAAGGCGCGGGCGGCCGGTGTTGCTGATGGCGACTGACCCTCTGGCCGGCATCCGCGTTCTGGATCTGACGAACGTGCTTGCCGGCCCCTATTGCTGTTATCAGCTGGCGCTGATGGGGGCCGAAGTGATCAAGGTCGAGCGCCCCGGTTCCGGCGATCTGGCCCGTGTGCTGGGGGCCGACCCCGAACGCAACAAGGCCGGGATGGGGATCAGTTTTCTGGCCCAGAACGCGGCGAAGAAATCCGTCACTTTGGACATGAAATCCGAACGCGGCAAGGCACTGCTGAAACGGCTTGTCCGCACGGCGGATGTTTTGGTCGAGAATTTTCGGCCCGGCGTGATGGATCGCTTGGGTCTGGGCTATGAGGTCCTGAAGGCCGAAAACCCCCGCCTGATCTACTGCGCCATCAGCGGCTTCGGGCAGGACGGGCCGCGCCGCGACGATCCGGCTTATGACCAGATCGTGCAGGGCATCAGTGGGATCATGTCGATCACCGGCGCGCCCGATACAGCGCCTTATCGCGTTGGGTATCCGCTGGCCGATACGGTCGGCGGGCTGACAGCGGCCTTCGCCATCACATCCGCCCTGAACGCCACCCCGCGCGGCGCGTTTCTGGATGTCGCGATGACCGAGGCGGTGATTTCCACAATGGGCTGGGTCGTGTCAAATTACCTGATCGGCGGCGTGACGCCCGCCGCGCATGGCAATGAGAACACAACCTCGGCCCCGTCCGGTACATTTGCCACCGCAGACAGCCCGATCAACATCGCCGCCAACCGGGATGAGCAATGGCAGGCCCTGGCCCGGCATCTGGGTCGCGAAGACCTGCTGACAAACCCCAACTACGCAACCCGCGAGGATCGGAAGAAAAACCGCCATGCCTTGCGCGCGGAGTTAGAGCGCACGCTGACCACGCGGCCAGCAAAAGAATGGGTGCAGGAGTTGAATGGCCTTGGGGTGCCCACTGGGCAGGTTCTGACCGTCGCCGATGCGCTCGACGACCCGCAATTGGCAGGGCGTGGTCTGATCGGGCCTCTGGACGTGCAGGGCGAAATCCTGCACCTGGCTGGCAGCCCGGTTGTCATGGACGGCACACGCAACCACCCAGAAACCGCGCCGCCGGATTTGGGGGCGGACAATGCCGCGATCTGGTCCGCGCTTGGCCTGACCCAGTCCGAGACCGACGCCCTGCAACAGGAGGGCGTGATTTGAGCGACGTCTCCGACTGGTGGAAAACCGCGATCATCGACATGGAACCGGGCCGGATTGACCTGCGCGGCGAGCCGATCCAAGACCTGATCGGCACCCTGAGTTTCGCTGAGATGATCTGGTTCATGCTGCGCGGCGACAGACCCAGCCCGGCGCAGGCCCATCTGTTCGAAGCCGCGCTGGTGGCCGCCGTGGATCACGGCCCGCAAGCGCCCTCAATCGCGGCGGCCCGAATGGCGGTGACCTGCGGTCTGCCCCTGAACAACGCGATGGCCAGCGCGGTCAACATGTTGGGGGACGTGCATGGCGGGGCCGGAGAGCAGGCGGTGCAGCTTTATCACTTTGTCGTGGATCACACGCAGGATCTGCCGGTTGCGTTGGATGACTGGATCACCACGCAGGGAAAGATCCTGCCCGGTTTCGGCCACCGTTTTCACACCCCAACCGACCCGCGCGCCCCGCGCCTGATGCAGTTGGTCACTGAAGCCGTCGATCAAGGGGCATGCAGCGGGGATTTCATGCGGATCGGACAGGCGATCGAGGGCGAACTTGCACATCGCAAAGGCAAACCCGTTCCGATGAATATCGATGGTGCTACGGCGGTGATCTATGCCGAGCTTGGCTTTGCCCCGCCGCTGGCGCGTGGGTTGTTCTGCCTGTCCCGCTCGGTCGGTATTCTGGCTCACGCGTGGGAGCAGATACAGCAAGGCGGGCGCAACAAGGGGCCGACACCGCCGCACTACCGATGGACCTATCTGAAAGACGAATAGCGAAACGCCCTATTCCAGCGAGACCCAAAGCACCTTTGCATCTTCTTCGCTGGTCGAAATACAGCCGTGTCCCATCCCACTGTCATAATAAAGCGAATCCCCGGCCTTCATCGGCAGGGGGCGGTAGTGTTCCGAGATAAATATCAACTCGCCGCTGAGGACATACATGAACTCTTCCCCGGAATGGCGCACCCACTGGTCGAACTCAGAAATGTCCCGCGCGCGGATCGTGGCGACATAGGGCAACATGCGTTTGCTGGTCAGTTCCGAGCACAACAGCTCGTGCAGATAGGTTGCGGTTTCGCGCATCTCGCCCGCGCCCTTGGGTGTGAAATCGCGACGACCCGTAAGGCCGGACTGACCGGATTGCACGAACAGCTGTGGCGGGTTCATGTCCAGTGCCTGAGTCAGGCGGCGCACGATCTCGAAACTGGGTTTGGTCTGGTTGTTTTCGATCTTCGACAGGGTCGAGCGACCGATTCCCGCGGCGCGCCCGGCCTCTTCCAAAGTCCAGCCTTTTTCGCGGCGCGCATCGCGAATTGACCGCCCCAATGCGGCCCCTTCGCCCTCTTCCTCGTGGGTGGACGCCTCAATCCGTTGGTCTTCGCCCATAAAAATCTCCCTATTTTATCGAAGGTTACCGAGTCTCCGATCATCTCGCAACTTCACAAAAGTGAGAAGGATGTTGCCTTGGGGGAACTTTTTCCACTATAGGAAACAAAGTTTCGAACCGAGGATTCGGTTATCGAGGAGGAGAAAATGTTCAAAACACCGCTGCACGAAGCCGATCCCGTTATCGCCGCATCGATTGCCCGCGAAGGCACCCGTCAGGCTGAACAGATCGAATTGATCGCATCCGAGAACATCGTTTCCCAGGCTGTGATCGACGCGCAGGGCTCAGTCCTGACCAACAAATACGCCGAAGGTTATCCGGGCCGCCGCTATTATGGCGGGTGCGAATATGTGGATGAGGTCGAGCAGGAAGCCATCGACCGGCTGAAGCAGCTGTTCGGGTGTGAATACGCAAACGTCCAGCCGCATTCCGGCGCGCAGGCCAATGGCGCGGTCAAGCTGGCCCTGCTCAGCCCCGGTGATACGATCCTTGGCATGTCGCTGGATGCAGGCGGCCACCTGACCCACGGTGCGAAGCCCGCGCAATCCGGCAAGTGGTTTCGCCCGGTCCAGTACGGCCTGACCGATGCGGGGCTGATTGACTACGATCAGGTCGCGGCGCTGGCCAAGGCCGAAAAGCCCAAGCTGATCATCGCCGGTGCATCGGCCTATTCTCAGAAGATCGATTTTGCCCGTTTCCGCGCCATTGCCGATGAGGTCGGCGCATGGCTGCTGGCCGACATGGCCCATATTGCCGGTTTGGTTGCGACGGGCCTGCACCCCTCGCCCATCGGACATGCCCATGTGGTGACTTCGACCACCCATAAAACCCTGCGCGGTCCACGTGGCGGGATCATCCTGACCAATGACGAAGCGCTGGCGAAAAAGATCAACTCGGCCGTGTTCCCCGGTTTGCAGGGCGGCCCCCTGATGCATGTCATCGCAGGCAAGGCCGTCGCGTTCGGAGAGGCGCTGCAGCCCGAGTTCAAAACCTACATGCAGCGCGTGATCGACAGCGCAGCGGCCCTGGCCAATGTGATGATGGCGCGCGGGTGTGACATCGTTTCCGGCGGGACGGAAAACCACCTGATGCTAGTCGATCTGCGGCCCATCGGCGTGACCGGCAAAGACGCCGAAGCCGCGCTGGAACGGGCTGGGTTCACTTGCAACAAGAACAGCGTGCCGGGCGATCCCGAGAAACCCACCGTGACAAGCGGCATCCGACTGGGCACCGCAGCTGGCTGCAGCCGGGGCTTTGGCCCCGAAGAGTTCAAGCAGATCGGCCACCTGATCGGCGACGTGCTGGATGCGCTGGCACAATCCCCCGACGGTGACGAAGCGGTTGAACAAGCCACCCGCCGGAAAGTCCGCGCGATCTGCGCCAGCCACCCGATCTACTGAAAGACCAAGACATGATCTACGACCTGATTGTCATCGGCGGCGGGCCGGGCGGCTATGTTGCAGCCATTCGCGCGGCTCAGCTGGGCATGAAAGTGGCCTGCGTCGAAGGGCGCGGGGCCCTCGGCGGAACCTGCCTGAACGTGGGGTGCATCCCCTCCAAAGCGTTGCTGACCTCCTCGGCCAAATATGCCGAAATTGCACATCTCTCCTCCCATGGCATTGCGGTCGAGGGGGCCAGCATCGACGTGGGCGCGATGATGGGACGCAAGGACAAGATCGTTGGCGATCTGACCAAGGGCATCGCGTTTCTGTTCCAGAAAAACGGCGTTGAACTGATCGAGGGCTGGGCCAGCATTCCCGCCGATGGGCAGGTAAAGGTCGGTGACACGGTCTACGAGGCCAAAAACATCCTGATCGCAACAGGGTCCGAGCCGACCCCCCTGCCGGGGATCGAGATTGACGAACAGGATATTCTCAGCTCGACCGGCGCAATCGCTTTGGACGCGGTGCCCGATCATCTGGTGGTGGTCGGTGCGGGCGTCATCGGGTTGGAACTGGGTCAGGTCTGGGCGCGGCTTGGGGCCAAGGTCACGGTGGTCGAATATCTCGACCGCGTTCTGCCGGGCATCGATGGCGAAATTGCCAAACAGGCGCAGCGCGCCTTGTCGAAACGCGGGCTGAAGTTTCAGCTTGGCCGGGCCCTAAAGTCCATCGACAAAAGCGATGAGGGCCTGACCCTGACCTTGGACCGGGTCGGCAAGGACAAGGAAGAAGTGATCGAGGCCGACAAGGTTCTGATCGCCGTTGGCCGCCGCCCCGTCACGCGCGGGCTTGGGCTGGAAGATCTGGGCGTCGCGCTGGACCCGCGTGGGTTTGTTCAGGTCGATGGCACCTTCCGCACATCGGTTCCCGGCATCTATGCCATCGGCGATTGCATCCCCGGACCGATGCTGGCGCATAAGGCCGAAGAAGACGGTGTTGCCTGTGTCGAGATGCTGGCCGGTGAAGCAGGCCATGTGGATTACAACACCGTTCCGGGCGTGGTTTACACCGACCCCGAGGTCGCCTCGGTTGGACTGACTGAAGAGGCGCTGAAAGAGGCGGGCACCGAATTCGCGGTCGGCAAGTTCGCTTTCATGGCCAACTCGCGCGCCCGTTCGACCGGAGACACCGACGGCGCGGTCAAGGTTCTGGCGGGTCCGAACGGCAAAATCCTGGGTGCGCATATCTGCGGTGCCCATGGCGGCGATCTGATTGCCGAACTGGTTCTGGCCATGACCAAAGGCGCAACCGTGTCCGAGGTCGCCTCCACCTGTCATGCACATCCGGCCATGGGCGAGGCAGTCAAGGAAGCCTGCCTTGATGCCATGGGCCGCGCGATTCACGCGTAACAGGGAGCAGCCAGATGACTATTCAGCTTCGCCCCCGCCACCCGGAAAAGGCCAAGAAAGCCGACAGCGCCATTCCACGCAAGCCAAAGTGGATCCGCCGGAAAAAGATCGAAAGCGCCGAGTACTACGAAACCCGCCGCCTGATGCGTGACCACAATCTGGCGACGGTGTGTGAAGAGGCCGCCTGCCCCAATATCGGCGAATGCTGGTCCAAACGCCACGCCACCATGATGATCATGGGCGAGGTCTGCACCCGTGGCTGTTCCTTTTGCAACGTTGCCACCGGTCGTCCCGACGCGCTGGACGCGTTCGAGCCGGGGCGCGTTGCGGCGGCGGTCAAAAAGCTGGGCCTGCGCCATGTGGTCATCACCTCGGTGGACCGCGATGATCTGGACGATGGCGGAGCCGGGCATATCGCCCAGACCATCCGCGCAGTACGCCACCAGAACCCCGGCACCACGGTCGAGGTTCTGACACCCGATTTTCTGGGCAAGGGCGATGCGGCTGACACCGTGTTCGCGGCTGCCCCGGATGTGTTCAACCACAATCTGGAAACGGTGCCGCATCTGTATCCGACGGTTCGGCCCGGTGCGCGGTACTATGCGTCGCTGCGTTTGCTGGACGATGCCAAGCGCGCAAATCCCGAGATTTTCACCAAATCCGGCCTGATGGTTGGTCTGGGCGAAAGCCTAAACGACGTGCGGCAGGTGATGGATGATCTGCGCGCGGCACAGGTCGATTTCCTGACCGTCGGCCAATACCTGCAGCCGACCCCGAAACATCACCCGATCGACCGGTTCTGGTCACCGGAGGAGTTTGCCCAACTGGAACAGATCGCACGGTCCAAGGGCTTTTTGCACGTGTCAGCCACTCCGCTGACCCGGTCGTCGTTCCACGCGGACGAAGATTTTGCCGCCCTCAGGCAGGCCCGCCAGCGGGCCCTCGCCAAAGGGGCATAAACCAACGCTATCGGGAGGGAGAAACCATGGAAGCGTTAAATTCAATCGTAGGGGCCATCAATGGCGTCGTGTGGGGGCCGCTGATGCTGGTCCTCATCCTTGGCGTCGGCTTCTTCTTGCAGGTGGGGCTGAAATTCATGCCGATCCTGCGCATTGGCACGGGCTTCAGCCTGCTGTTCAAAGGCCGTGAGGGTCAGGGCGAAGGGCAGATCAGCCCGTTCAACGCACTGATGACCTCGCTGTCGGCAACCATCGGCACGGGGAACATTGCCGGTGTGGCCACTGCTGTCTTCCTGGGCGGTCCGGGCGCCTTGTTCTGGATGTGGATGACCGCCCTGGTGGGCATGGCCACCAAATATGCCGAAGCCGTCTGCGCGGTGAAATACCGTGAAAAGGACGAACTGGGCAACTATGTCGGCGGCCCGATGTACTACATCAAAAACGGTCTGGGCGCGAAATGGGCCTGGTTGGGAGTTGCGTTCGCCTTGTTCGGCGCAATCGCAGCCTTCGGCATCGGCAACGGCGTGCAGGCCAACGGTGTGGCGCAGGTTCTGGAATCGAACTTCGGCCTGAACACCTCGGTCACCGGCGTGGTTCTGATGGTTCTGACCGCAGCCGTGATCCTGGGTGGCATCACCCGCATCGGTGCGGTTGCCGGTAAACTGGTTCCGTTCATGGCGGTCGCCTACATCGTCGCCGGTCTGCTGGTTCTGCTTATCAACATTGGCAACATTGGCAACGCCCTGTCGCTGGTCTTTACCTATGCCTTCACCCCGTCCGCCGCCGAAGGCGGTTTCGCGGGTGCCGCCGTCTGGGCCGCGATCCGCTTTGGTGTGGCGCGTGGTGTGTTCTCGAACGAAGCCGGTCTGGGCTCGGCCCCAATCGCACATGCCGCAGCCGAGACCAAAGGTCCGGTTAATCAGGGCCTGATCGCGATGCTGGGCACGTTCATCGACACCATCATCGTCTGCTCGATCACCGGCCTGGCAATCATCTCGTCTGGTGCTTGGACATCGGGTGAGTCCGGTGCAGCGCTCACCAGCCACGCCTTTGAACTGTCGCTGCCGGGTATCGGCGGGTATCTGATCGCCATCGCTCTGTCGATCTTCGCCTTCACCACCATCCTCGGCTGGTCCTTCTACGGTGAAAAATGCGTCGAGTTCCTGCTGGGCGTCAAATCGCTGATCCCCTACCGCGTCCTGTGGATTGTGATGATCTATTTCGGCGCAACTGCGGATCTGGGCTTCATCTGGCTGCTGGCAGACACGCTGAACGCCATGATGGCCATTCCGAACCTGATCGCCCTGGCCCTGCTGAGCCCGATCGTCTTCAAGCTGACGAAAGAGTTCTTTGCCAGCGGAGGCAAGTCGGAAGAGCCCGGCGGTACGCCTGCCGAATAATCCCGGCCCTTGCAAAAACGGGGGGCCAACCCGGCCCCCCGCCTTTGAAACAGATTTCCCTATCTCGAGGAGAGACGTGATGGCGACGAAAATACTGCTGCCAATCGATCACACTGACGACCGCTCGTGGAAGACTGCGCTGCCGGTCGCGTTGGAACAGGCGAAATTCTACGGTGCCGAACTGCATGCGGTGGCCGTCATCCCCGAGATCATCCAGCTGCCGAACCTGCCTGCCAACTATGGCGCGGGTGCCAAAGACCACGTGCGC
The DNA here is from genome assembly GCF_056538425.1 of Ruegeria sp. BG5. Classification (NCBI taxonomy): domain Bacteria; kingdom Pseudomonadati; phylum Pseudomonadota; class Alphaproteobacteria; order Rhodobacterales; family Roseobacteraceae; genus Ruegeria; species Ruegeria sp. BG5. Next base: position 31,464 of record NZ_JBQFTC010000012.1, read on the forward strand.
GGCGCGGTTCAGGCCATTCTGGATCACGGCAATGCCTCGGACGTGCCGGTGCATATCGAAGAAGGCAGCGTCTACAGCGAAATCCTGAAGCTGGCCCATAAGGACGGCTTTGACCTGATCGTCATGGCATCGACCAAGGGCGATTTCCCGAATTATGAGATTGGCCCGAACCTGGCCCGAGTGGTGCGCAACGCGCATTGCACCGTCATGGTCGTTCGCGACCAGTCCCGCTGATTGAAAGGTGAGAATTATGTCCGACATGAAACGCACGCCCTTGTACGCCTTGCACGTTGAGTTGGGAGGTAAGCTGGTTGATTTTGCGGGCTGGGAGATGCCTGTCCAGTATCCGCTG
>NZ_JBQFTC010000013.1:0-27298 GCF_056538425.1 Ruegeria sp. BG5
CAATCAAAAACCTCCGAATGCCCACCGTCTCTCCGATGCGTCTCCGCCGCTCCCGCCGCGTCCCGAGCGCCTCAGCAGCGCCGGTGAAGGGCGTTCTAAGCATAACCTTTCATAGCCGCAAGCAGAAAAATCAGAAAACGGCGAAAAAACTTAGAAATCTCATTTTATCGCTTAAAAACAATAAGTTAGAAAGGCATTGAGCTACAGATGTGGCACACCAACACGCATCACATCGCAGGAATCAGGGGCGCTGTGATGTTATTCACGTGGTTACCCACAGACTCGGCTCAGACTCAGGCGGAATCGGCCTGTCTTGCGCGCGTCAAAAGACCTGACAGTGGCAATCTGAACGCCAGCAGGCCGAGAATGGCGGCAAGGTAGAGAAGCGGCTCAAGCTGGAAGCCTTTGGCCAACATGACATAATGAACCCCGCCCAGCAGAACCGCCGGGTAGACCAGCTTGTGCAGTTTGCGCCAGCGCGGACCCAGTCGGCGCACCGACCAGTTATTCGATGTCACAGCCAGGGGCAACAGCAGGGCAAACCCCGCCATGCCGACGGTAATATAGGGGCGTTTGACAATGTCCGCCCAGATCTGGCTGGGCAATTGTACGTCCAGCACCAGCCAGACCAGCAGATGTAGCGCGACATAGGCGAAGGCCAGAACCCCGATCGCACGGCGGAACTTGATGAGGTTCAGGCCGAGATGCTGACGCAGTGGGGTGACGGCCAGACCAAGGATCAAAAGCTGCAGGGCCAGTTCGCCCAACTCATGTTCGAGCGCCTTGATCGGCTCGACCCCTAATCCGCCGGTCAGGGCCAGATACAGAAACCAGGGGGCAGGCAATGCCCCCAAGGTATAGATCGCCCAAACAGGGATCTTGCGCAGTATCTGGTTCACCGCCTGCATCTGATCAGTAGTTCTCTTTCAGGTCCATGCCTTCGTACAGGCTGGCGACCTCTTGTTCATAGCCATTATACATCAGCGTCGGGACGCGCTTGGCAAACAGCCCGCCACCGACTTGACGTTCCGAGGCCTGCGACCAGCGCGGATGATCCACATTCGGGTTCACATTACTATAGAACCCGTATTCGCGCGGCGCGGACATATTCCAGCTGGTGGGCGGCTCATCCTCGGTCAGCGTGATCTTCACAATCGACTTGATCGACTTGAACCCGTATTTCCACGGAACCACCAGACGCAGCGGCGCGCCGTTCTGGTTCGGGATCGGGCGGTCATAGATGCCGGTCGCCATGATGGTCAGCGGGTGCATCGCCTCATCCAGACGCAGACCCTCGCGATAGGGCCATTCGAGGATCGGGAAGCGCGTGCCGGGCATTTCTTCCGGGCGATAGGCGGTCTCGAACGCCACATATTTGGCACCTTCCTGCACGCCCGCCATGTTCAGCAGATCGGCCAGTTCGAACCCGTTCCACGGAATGACCATCGACCAGGCCTCGACACAGCGGAAGCGGTAGATGCGTTCCTCGACGGTCATCTCGGACATGATGTCCTGAAAGTCATAGGTGCCGGGGCGGTCGACCAGACCGTCGATCTGCACGCTCCACGGCTCGGTCACCAATGTATGAGCGTATTTCGCCGGATCATCCTTACGGGTCCCGAATTCATAGAAGTTGTTATAGCTGGTGATCTCTTCCCAGGTGTTGGGCTTCAAAGCCTCCTGCGCCGCTGCGGGCCGCGCCATCGCGGTCAGCCCGACACCTGCCAGCCCGGCCATTACCTGCCGCCGGTTCAGAAATGCCGCCCGGGGGGTGACATCGGCATGTGTCAAAGTGTTGGTCCAGCGATGCGCCATTTGGATCTCCGTCAAGTTTCAGCGTCAAAGGTGACGTAATGCGCTGATAGCACAGAGCCAAGGAAACAGGCGTAACGATTGAGCGAACGGATTGTAACGTTCCGCGTGATCAATACCGGACCCCCACAGGCATGGGTGCAACCGGAAGACACGTGCGTCGGGTCATGAGGTCAAAAAGCCTCTGGCCCGGAGACGCGCAATTCGATAGGCCGGTCACATCCATTGGTTGATCAGATTGCCCCCTATGCTTGTTTTTCAATCCTTCGTCCTGTCCTTTTCGATTCTTTGGCGGTTTGTCCTGACATTTCCGATTCTGGTCATCGGATTGCTTCTTTACGGGTTGGTCGGCGGGTTGATCGGAGGGCTAATCGGTTTCATCGCGCCCGGAGCCTTCTTGCTGATACTGTTTCTGATCAGCGCCTCATCCAGCGTGATTCCGATTCTGGTCGGGGCCCGTTTCGGGTTTCAGTCCAAACATATGCGTCCAAGCCACGGCTATAAGGCCCTGATCGTGCCCGCGCTTGCCTATGGTGCCGCCGAAGCCATGGTGATCGGGATTGCATCTGTTCCGGTCTTTGGGTTCTCGGGCCTGATGATGTCGCCGACCAGCCTGGGCCTTGGTACGTTCGACAGCGAGGACCTTCTGAATATTGTGGCAAGGCCCGAGACGCTGATTGCCATCTCGGTCCTTCCTTTTGTCGCTGTATGCGCGATCCGGGCCAGCCTGCTGGTGCCCATGGCATCAGCCTCGATCGGGCGGGATCCCGACAATCGCCCCTATACGCCGTTCCTGCATTTCGGATCGTCTTTCTGGGAGCTGTTCGGCATCGTCGCGCTTAGCTACCTGTCCATTGTCGTATTCTACTTTGTGATCTTTGCGCTGTTTCTGGTTCTGACAGCTACGGGCTCGCTCGAATCCTACGTGATGGAAATCGAGGCAATGTTGGACGGCAGCGAACCGTTCCGCTTTGACTGGTCGCTGGCTGCAATTATCGTCGCCTATCTGGTGGTCGCGCTTTGGAGCTTTAGCCTGCAATGCGCGGGTGGGGTCTTGGCCCATCTTCGGCTCAGTGGCGGCGCAGATCCGTTTGCCCCCATCGATCCGACCAAATTTGACGCAAAACCAGCCCCGCCGCCGCCATCCAACACCGGTCCGCGCATGTCTGCCGAAGACTTGCGGGCCTTGCGCAAAAGCCGTCAATCCCGCCCCTGAAACGGCAGCGATCTTTACAAGCGCACAGACGGCGCGGCACTCTGTCAGGCAGGTGCCGTATCCCAACGCGGGAGCGGGGCCAGTAAATCGGCCTATCTGCCGCAACGGGAGGAAGACGAATGTGTGACATCTGTGTAATGAATGCCGTCAAGGACAGGATGCTGTCGCGACGCAGCTTTTTCAAAGCCGCCGCAGCCAGCGGAATAGCGGCCACCGCAACAGCCGCGACCGTTCCAGCAGCACTGGCGGCGGGTCATGGCGGGGTCGAGGATATGACCCACACGCTGAGCCCCGAGTTTCCGACCTGGGGCGGCGATCCGGGCATTTCAGCCGAGCAGGTCTTTAACTTTGGCGAACACGGCTTCAACCTGTTCAACCTGTCCATAAACGAGCACACGGGAACGCATATCGACGCCCCCCTGCATTTTTCGGCAGATGGCCTGTCGGTTGATGAAATCCCGGTCACCGATCTGGTTGCCCCCTTATGCGTCGTCGACATTGCCGCCCGCGCGGCCGAGGATGCGGATACGCGCGTCACCCCGGATGATCTGAAAGCCTGGATTGCTGCCAATGGCGACATTCCCGACGGGGCCTGTGTTGCCATGCATTCAGGCTGGGCGGGCAAGACGGCCACGGACGAGTTCCGCAATTTCGACGGTGAGGCACAGCACTATCCCGGCTTCCACGTCGAAGCCGCCCAGATGCTGATGGAGGATACCGGAGCACGCTCGATTGCCGTCGATACGCTGTCGCTGGATCACGGCATGTCCGCCGATTTCGCCACCCATTATGCCTGGTTGCCCTCGGGCCGGTTCGGGATCGAGTGTCTGGCCAATCTGGACCGCGTGCCTGCCTCGGGCGCAACGCTGGTCATCGGCGCGCCCAAGCATAAAGGGGGCACTGGCGGCCCGGCGCGGATATTTGCGTTGATCTGACATTTCCAACGCACAAGGAAACTGGCGCGTCAGACCGGCGGGCCAGTCACCTGTTACGTACCTCACAGGTCTTGGGCGCCGAGGACACACCACCCAATGGACAGGACGACCACGGATACCACCCTGCGCTATGACTCCGCCGCGCCGAAATGGCGGGATAAGATGCGCGTCCTTGGTTACTATGACGCGTATCTGGGATTTCTTTCGGCAGGCCAACGCACACCGCAGCATGAGGCGCGCGTTGTCGATGTCGGTGCCGGAACCGCATCATTCGCAGAGGCCTGGGTTGCCATTCATGGACCGCCCGGAAACATGACGCTGCTTGAGCCAAGCCCCATCATGCTGGCGCAAGGCCAAAATGCACTGCGCGTAAGGGGTGTTGAGCCAAATATTGCACAAGGGCTGCTCGGTTCCGTCGATCTTGAACCTGCAGATGTGGCGCTGGCGGCGCATGTGATCGAACACTGCCCGGACCCCATGCGCGCGCTTGAACACATACGCGATCTTCTGCACCCCCGCGGTCGGTTGTATCTTGTGGTATCAAAGCCGCATTGGTGCAATGCGATCATCTGGCTGCAATGGCGGCACCGCACGTTCGGCAGGGATGAGATACTAGGGCTTTTGGACCAGGCAGGATTTGAATGCGAACGCGAATACGCTTTCCCTGCGGGCCCACCATCCCGGACAAGCCGTGGAATACTGGTGCGTCGCAGAGGCTAGTTCCGAAGAAAAAGACCCGCCGATAGGGCGGGTCTTCTGGTTTCTGTTGGATCAATGCACCACGGCATCATTCGGGCGCGGGCGATCTGACGTGCCCAGCCTGTCGCCGATGATCAGCCCGTCCGACCCTGCGGTGACCGGAACGGTCTCGCCGTCCTTGATCTCACCGGCCAGCAAGGCCTCGGCCAGCGGGTTCTGCAGGGCGCGCTGGATCACGCGTTTCAGCGGACGTGCTCCAAAGACCGGGTCATAGCCTTCGTTGGCCAGCCATTCCTTGGCCCCATCATCCAGCGCGAGTTCGATCTTGCGGGCCGCCAGACGTTTTTGCAGACGCGCCATCTGGATATCGACGATACCATCCATATCACCCCGCTTGAGCCGGTCGAAGATGATGGTCTCGTCCAGACGGTTCAGGAACTCGGGCCGGAAATGCGCCCGGACCGCGTCCATCACATCGCGCCGCGCCTGTGCGCTGTCCGCACCTTCGGGCAACTGGCTCAGCGCCTGAGACCCAAGGTTCGACGTCAGGATGATCAGCGTTTGCTTGAAGTCCACAGTGCGGCCCTGACCATCCGTCAGAACACCGTCATCCAGAACCTGCAACAGCACGTTGAACACATCCGGATGCGCCTTTTCGACCTCATCGAACAGCACGACCTGATAGGGCCTGCGCCGCACGGCTTCGGTCAGCACACCGCCTTCGTCATAGCCGACATAGCCCGGAGGGGCACCGATCAGACGGGCAACCGCGTGTTTCTCCATGAACTCGGACATGTCGATGCGCACCATCGCGTTGTCGTCATCGAACAGGAAGTTCGCCACGGCCTTGGTCAGCTCTGTCTTACCCACGCCGGTCGGTCCGAGGAACAGGAACGAGCCCAGCGGGCGACCTTCGTCATTCAGCCCCGCACGTGCCCGGCGCACGGCGTTGGCGACAGCAGTCACCGCCGCATCCTGACCGATCACGCGGGAATGCAGATCGTCTTCCATCCGCAGCAGCTTCTCACGCTCACCTTCCAGCATTTTGGCGGTCGGGATCCCGGTCCAGCGTTCGACCACGGATGCGATCTGTTCCGGGCGCACCGTTTCCTCGGCCATCATGGCGTTGCTTTCCGCGTTTTCGGCCTCGGTCAGCTGTTTCTCGAGCTCGGGGATGATGCCGTAGGACAGTTCCCCCGCCTTGGCCAGATTGCCCTCGCGCTTGGCGATCTCCAGATCAGCGCGCGCCTTGTCGAGCTGTTCTTTCAGATCACGCGCACCCGCAAGCTTGTCACGTTCGGCCTGCCATTGAGCTGTCATCTCGGCAGATTTTTCCTGCAGATCGGCCAGATCCCTTTGCAGGGTTTCCAGACGATCCTTGGATGCCGCGTCATCCTCAAGCTTCAGCGCCTCTTCCTCGATCTGCATCTGCAGGATCTGGCGGTCGAGTTGATCGAGTTCTTCCGGCTTGGAGTCCACCTCCATCCGCAGGCGCGACGCGGCCTCATCAACAAGGTCGATGGCTTTGTCGGGCAGGAAACGGTCGGTGATATAGCGATGCGACAGCGTCGCCGCCGAGACCAGCGCCGAGTCCGAGATGCGTACCCCATGGTGCAACTCGTATTTTTCCTTGATGCCACGAAGGATGCTGATCGTGTCCTCGACCGTCGGTTCAGTGACCATCACAGGCTGGAACCGGCGCGCAAGGGCCGCGTCTTTTTCGACGTATTTGCGGTATTCATCCAACGTGGTCGCGCCGATACAGTGCAACTCACCCCGGGCAAGCGCTGGCTTGATCAGGTTCGCGGCATCCATCGCGCCGTCGGATTTACCGGCACCGACCAGCGTGTGCATCTCGTCGATGAACAGGATGATCTCACCGGCGGCTTCGGTCACCTCGGTCAGAACGGCCTTGAGGCGTTCTTCGAACTCACCCCGGTATTTCGCTCCGGCAATCAGCGCACCCATGTCGAGTGCGAGTAGCTTTTTGTCTTTCAGCGATTCCGGGACGTCACCGTTGACGATGCGTAGGGCCATACCCTCGGCAATCGCGGTTTTACCGACGCCGGGTTCCCCGATCAGAACCGGATTGTTCTTGGTGCGGCGCGACAGAACCTGCATCGAGCGGCGGATTTCCTCATCCCGCCCGATGATCGGGTCAATCTTGCCCTCAGCCGCCGCCTCAGTCAGGTCGCGCGCATATTTCTTGAGTGCGTCATAGCCCTCTTCCGCCGACGCAGTGTCAGCGGTGCGGCCCTTGCGGATGTCGTTGATCGCTTCGTTCAGTTTCTGGGCAGATACGGCCCCGGCCTCCAACGCCTCCTTGGCTTTGGATTTCACCATGCACAGCGCCATCAACACGCGTTCGACCGGCACAAAGCTGTCACCCGCCTTGGTGGCAATCTTGGCGGCCTCGTCCAGAACCTTGGCGGTCTGGCCGTCCATGTAAATCTGGCTCGCGTCGCCGCTGACCTTGGGAATTTTCCCCATCGCGGCATCCAGCGCCTCGACCACGCGGTTCGGAGCGCCGCCTGCGCGGGTGATCAGGTTGCTGGCCAACCCCTGATCGTCATCCATCAATGCCTTGAGTATATGTGTGGGCTCCAGCCTCTGATGCCCCTCGCGCAGCGCAATCGTCTGCGCGGCCTGCACGAATCCCCGTGCCCGCTCGGTGAACTTGTTCAAGTCCATTGCTATTCTCCTTTTCCAAGCGCCCTAAGTCTGCTGCGCCCGCTTGGCGGCACGCGTCGGTCTGGGCCTCGCATTCAATTTGGGAAATATCTTTGCCGGTTCAAGAGGCTAGAGCGCAGATTCCCACACTATTCGCGCTGAATCGTGTAGACCGTGTAGCCTCCGGTCTCGGCCACCTGAACAGCACCCAGGTCATCGACCAGAGACTGCGCCGCATCGCTGCCTGTCGGGCAGGAAACAAGATCGGCGGTGTGATCAAGGAAATTGCCGGTAAAGGCCGTTTCGCCGGTCAGCTGGCACCAATCATCTTCGGATCGGTAGCCGCGTACCAGACGCAAATCATCATTCGTCGGGGCCGGTGCAGCCCCTGTTTCCGGAGCGTCAGGCGTAGGGTCTTCGCAGGCGGCCATTGTCAAAACCACGCCCAGCAACAGCAGTTTCTTCATTTCACGTCCCTTTGTTTTCGTTATTTACGTTCAATCCGGTCACTCTAGCACAGAACACAACGGCCCCTGACAGCTATCGCGCATAGACAGGCGCGCCCGAACCCGTTAGGACGCAGACGTTTGCCAAAAAACAGGAGCGCCCCAATGTCCGATGACCGCCTGATCGTAGCCCTTGATGTTCCGAACGCCCTGCAGGGGCTGGCCATGGCCGAGCGGCTGGGCGACAGCGTTTCGTTCTACAAGATCGGGTTGGGGATGCTGACCGGCGGTGGGCTGGCTTTGGCCAATGAGCTGAAACAGGATCACGGCAAGCGCATCTTTCTGGACATGAAACTGTTCGACATCGGCAACACGGTGGAAAACGCGGTGCGCGGGCTGGCGCAGTTCGATCTGGATTTTCTGACTGTCCATGGCGACCCGCATGTGGTGCGCGCCGCGAAAGAGGGGGCCTCGGGCAAGGACCTGAAAATCCTTGCCGTGACCATCCTGACCTCGCTGAACCGCGACGATCTGGATGCCAGCCTGCTGAAAGAAGGCGACGTGCAGGAATTGGTCGTCGAACGTGCGGCCAAGGCGCTGGAGGCCGGGGCCGACGGCGTTATCGCCAGCCCGCAAGAGGCCGCCCTGATCCGCGCCCTGCCCCAGGCCGAAGGTCGGCTGATCGTTACGCCGGGCGTGCGTCCTGCCGGGGCCGCATTGGGCGATCAGAAACGCGTCGCGACCCCGGCCAGCGCCATCGGCGACGGGGCAGATCACATCGTGGTGGGCCGTCCGATCTATAAGGCGGACGATCCGAAAGCGGCGGCCGAGGCCGTTCTGAGCGAATTAAACTCTTTGACACGGCACTGAACGGTTTCGGGAATCAAACCCTGAATGCGTTAACAAATGTCTTGATTAACTTGACCTTAGGTCATTTTTGACCCCTAAAACCGCTGAAACAAGCTGTGCCCGAAAATACACAGAAAACGCGCAAGTTTAGGGTCTGGGGCTTGGAACCTATCTAAATATAGAGATATCGGCGAGTCTTGGGGATGAAACACTCCCCAACGAACCGTGTCTTCCTGAGGTTCGTTACCTCCCCCCGCTGACGCGCGGGGGGTCTTCTTTTGAGATCAGACACAGATTGTCGGACCTTTGATCCCCCCTTATCGGTGGTATAAGGGGTGCCCAACCCACTCGCGGAATGCCCGAGGACGCGCATGCCTGGTCTTTGCCGAGATTGCCTGACCACAGTCACCGACGAACGGCGCTGCCCGACCTGTGGCAGCCCTCGGGTCAAGTCACATCCCGAACTGTTCGACCTGTCCATCGCGCATATGGATTGCGATGCCTTCTACGCCTCGGTCGAAAAGCGCGACAATCCGGATTTGGCGGACAAGCCTGTGATTATCGGCGGTGGGAAACGGGGCGTGGTGTCGACGGCCTGTTATGTGGCGCGCATCAGGGGCGTGCGCTCGGCCATGCCGATGTTCAAGGCGCTACAGCTTTGCCCCGAGGCGGTGGTGATTAAGCCCCGCATGTCGGTCTATGTCGAGGTCTCGCGCGAGATTCGCGCGATGATGGATGAACTGACGCCGGTGGTGGAACCCTTGTCACTGGATGAGGCGTTTATGGACCTGTCCGGGACGGAACGTCTGCACGGCGCGCCACCTGCGGTCATGCTGGCACGTCTGGTCAAGCGCATGAAGGATGAACTGGGACTGACCGGGTCAATCGGTCTGAGCCACAACAAGTTTCTGGCCAAGGTCGCCTCGGACCTCGACAAACCGCGCGGGTTTTCGGTGATCGGCAAGGCCGAGACGGCAGAGTTTCTGCATGACAAGCCCGTGCGTCTGATCTGGGGCATTGGCCCGGCGGCACAGGAGTCGCTGGAACGGGCGGGCATTCGCACCTTTTCCGACCTGCTGCGCTGGGATCAGGAGGCGCTGACGGCGCGGTTCGGCTCGATGGGCTATCGCCTGTGGCATCTGGCGCGCGGTCAGGACAAGCGGCGCGTGTCGGCGCATGAGCCGATGAAATCGATCAGCAATGAGACCACGTTTTTCGAAGATACCGCCAGCACCGACATTCTGGATGGTCACATCTGGCGCATGGCGCTGAAAGTGTCAGACCGGGCCAAGGCCAAGGATCTGGCCGGTCGAGTTGTCACCTTGAAGCTGAAGAAGGCCAACCACAAGATCATCACCCGGCGGGTTTCGCTGCGCGATCCGACCCAGATTGCCGACCGAATCTATCGCACTGCGCGTGGCCTGTTCGATCAGGTGGGCGATCAGGGCCCCTATCGGCTGCTGGGCTGTGGCTTGTCCGATCTGTGTTCAGCGGATCAGGCCGACATATCAGGGGATTGGCTGGACCCTGACGCCGGACGCCGGTCTCAGGCCGAGCGTGCGACCGACAAAATCCGGGAACGGTTCGGCGCAGATGCCATCGTGAAAGGGCGCGCCTTGCGCTAGGCCCTATTCCGCCGCCAGACGCTGAGGCTGCGCGCCGATGCTGGCGATCTCGGCGATCACCTGACGTAACAGCCTTGAGAAAGGCATGAAGTTCGCATTCGGGGCGATCTTTTCTTCATCCATATACAGCGCGCGGTCGATCTCGATCTGAATTGCGTGTTGCTGGCGACCGGGCCGCCCGTAGGTTTGCGTGACATAAGCCCCGGCAAAGGGCGCGTTGCGCGCAACCGTCAGCCCCGCCGCCGCAAAGGCGGCTTCGATGCGGTCTACAATCTCGGTGGACGCCGACGCACCAAACCGGTCGCCCAGAACAATCTCGGGCCGCTGGCTGCGCGAGGTGCTGGCCATGGCAACCGCCTCATGCGGCATTGAGTGGCAATCGATCAGAATCGCCTGCCCGAATTTTTCATGCGACTCGGCCAGCAGCGATTTCAGCCGCGTATGGTAGGGCCGCCAATAGGTGTCGATGCGCAGACGCGCCTCATCCATGGTCAACTTGCCGCGATAAATCGCCCGGCCATTGGCCACCACGCGGGGAATCACCCCAAGCCCCGAGGCGACGCGGGGGTTGTGCCCCTGCCTGCGCGCACCGCTGATCAGCGCCGGATCAAGCTCATCCGCGCTGCGGTTGAGGTCCAGATAGGCGCGCGGCATGGCCGCCTTGATCAGCGGCGCGCCGAACTCTGACGCTGAGGCAAACAGTTGATCCACAAAAGCATCTTCCGAGGATCGAATCACGTTTGGGTTCAGAACCGATCGTTTCAGCAATGCCTCGGGATAGTCCCGACCGCTATGGGGCGACGAAAACACGGCGCATGAGGCGCGATTCTCGGGCATATCCAGTATGAAGGCTGCGTTCGGCATGATCTCTCCGTGTTCGCACTCAACATAGACCGGAAAATTGTTCTTCCAAACCCCTTGAACCCCTGAACGACTCCTTTTATAGACCCCGCTACCGGCGCGGTGATCCGCGCCCCATTTCGTTATGGGGCAGGGCACGCAAAGGGAAAGTGGGCGGTTAGCTCAGCGGTAGAGCACTTCGTTGACATCGAAGGGGTCACAAGTTCGATCCTTGTACCGCCCACCATCGTTTCACTGTTCCGGGCTTCCGGGGCACCCGACTAACCCAGGCGCTGGCCACGTCTTTGATGAAGGCGCCGCAGATTGGAGACAGACCCATGAAGGTCAAGAACTCGCTCCGCTCGCTCAAGAACCGGCACCGCGACTGCCGGGTTGTGCGTCGCAAAGGCCGCGTCTACGTGATCAACAAGACGCAGCGCAAGTTCAAAGCTCGCCAGGGCTAAGAACTGCACATACCCAATTCGAAAAAACCGCGCTGTAAAGCGCGGTTTTTTTTGTGCGTGGCATGTCAGGTAGCAGGGTTGGTCCGAAACACTTCGATCGCCTCGCCAAGCCCTTTGAGTTGATGGCAGCCCACCGTTTCAGTTTCCCTGTTCAGATGGCGCTGCACATCCTTGGTCATCAGCATTTGCTCACCCAGGTCCTTGCACAGCCCCTGAACCCGGCTGGCGACATTCACAGCTGACCCCACCACAGTAAAATCCAACCGGTCCGGGCTACCGATATTTCCGAATGTCACAGGTCCATAGTCGAGTCCGACGACAAACTCGATCTGTTCGGCGCCTGCGACTTGAGCGTCCTGATTATACGCCGCAAGCCGGGACAAGGCTTCGGCCGTTGCCAACACTGCTGACTGGCAAGCGGTTTCCGCATCAGGCTCTGCCGGGAAAAAAGCCAGAACACCGTCGCCCATGAATTTCAGCACGTCACCGCCATGGTCCCGAATCGGGCCCACAACCATCTCGAAATAGTCACCCATGATGGTCAGCAGTTTCTCTTCGGGCCAGACCTCGGATTTCGCCGTGAACCCGCGCAAATCCGCAAACAGGATCGCGGCAGAGACCGACTTATGCTCGCCCCGTTTGATATTGCCATTGCCAATCTCAAGCGCCGGACTTTCGCCCAGATAGGTTTGCAACAGGCTTTTCTGCGACTCGCGCATCGCAATCGGTTCCAGCGCCGAAGACAATGCGTGGCGGGTGGCTTCGATGATCTGCACCTGCGCGTCCGAAAAGCCATCCGGGTGATCCGTGCTGAAACTGGACCCCTGAACCGAACCGTCGCCATATTCCAGCGGCATGGCAAGGAAATCCGTGGCACCGGCATCGCGCAGTTCGGAATACACCTCATGCTCTGCCGACAGGTCCAGATCCAGCAGCCGCTTGCGCAGGGGCTGGCGCGAAGTCACAACCGCCTGAAACGGACTGCCATGCCATGCGCTTGAGACCCGGATCGTGATTGGAACCGTGTATTTCCGAGACCCTTCCGGCGTCCAGATGATGCCCCACGCGCTGATCAGCGGGTTGGAGTAGTTCTGACCAATCCGAACCCGCGACAAAGGCACGCCCAGTTCCCGCAAGCCTGCGCAGTATTGCGACACGATCTGCGTTTCGTCACCCAGCATCCGACCCTGCGAAATCAGCCAGGTGATCAGGTCGTTCTTGTCTTGCATAGGTCGCCTTCCCGCTCTGCCATTCGCCTCAACATATGGTGCCCGCGCCCTGACCGGCAATGTCGGGTGCATTTGACAGGATTCGCATAGTGAATCCCAGAAATCGCGCCTCTCAAACCGGCCCCGACCCATCATCTTGGCTGCCGAAGACCACATCACAGATGGAGAGAGTTATGAAACGCGCTTCACTTACAACTGCCGCCGCCCTGATGGCGTCGACCGCAATGGCCGATATCGAAACACGGACTGTTGCCTTCGAAAACGAGGGCGCCGAGATGTCGGGCACCCTCTACCTGCCCGAAGGATATGACGGCACGCCCCTGCCCGCCGTTGTTGTCACGGGCGCTTGGACATCGGTGCAGGAACAGATGCCTGCGAATTACGCCCGCCAGATGGTCGCGCGCGGCTTTGCCGCCTTTACCTTCGACTTCCGCGGCTGGGGCAAATCCGGTGACCTGCCCGAAGGCGTCCGGTTTGTCGAAAGCCCACAGGCAAAGACTTCGGATATTGCCAAGGCGTTTGAAGTTCTGGCGACCCTGCCCGAAGTCGATGCCTCTCGGATCAACGGTCTGGGGATCTGTGCCTCGGCCGGGTATATGGTCGACGCTTCCGCCGGGAATGATCTGGTGCAGCGGGTTGGCCTCGTTGCCCCCTGGTTGCAAAACGGCGAGATCGTCGAGACCGTTTATGGCGGCGCTGACGGTGTGGCCGATCTGATTGAAATGTCCCGCGCTGCCAAGGCGTCAGGCGGTCAGATCATCCCGGCGGCAGGTCCGGAAGGGGCTGAGGGCGTGCTTATGCCCATCGGCGGCTACTATTACGAAGCCGACCGAGGCGCGATCCCGGAATATGACAATCAGTGGAACAACGCAGGCTGGGAAGGCTGGCTGACATACTACCCCGCAGACAACCCGCAGCGTCTGGATAAACCACTGGCCATCGTCCATTCGGAAAGCGCCGCAATCCCGCAGGGCGTGCGCAGTTTTCTTGGCGGGTTTGCCGGGGACGCGACCATGCAATGGCTCGAAGACGTGACCCAGTTCGATTTCTACGACAATCCCGAAGACGTCACGCGGGCCGCAGACGCCATGGCCGAGCATTTTCGTGGGGAGCAAGGATGAAACCCTTGCTTGCACCCCTTGTGACCTCAACCGCACTACTGATCGGAGGCTTGGCAATGGCCGCAACACCGGAAGAGAACATCAAAACCGTTCAGGATTTCTTTGCCGCCTATGGGGCAAACGACCTTGAAGCGATTGCTGCCGTGATGGACGAGGATGTGCGGTGGCACATCCCCGGCCGCCATCCCTTAAGCGGCACCAAACAGGGCCGCACTGAGGTTCTGGCGTTCTTCGAACAGCTTGGGTCGGCCGGATTTCAGGCCGAACCGATCTACTTTGGTGCGGATGAAACTCATGTCGTCGATATTCATCGCGGATGGTCGAATGTCGATGGCGCGGCAAATGTCGATACGATCTGGGCGCTGGTCTACCGCATCGAGAACGGCAAGATCGTTGAAGCGACGAACCTGTCCGGCGATCAGGATGCGGCCAATGCGTTCTTTTGGGCCCAGTATCCGCTCGCGCCTCTGCCCGGACGTTTGGCCGAGTAGTCAGACCGATGAATCCCAAGCCTCCGCTTTCATTCAACCTGAGAAAACAGGAGCCACGACAATGGTGAAAACACTGATCTCTACAGCCGCAATTGCGACCCTGGCCGGAACCATCGCTTTCGCTGATCAGGCCCAGATCAACCGATCGATCACGGACATCGCCGCCGGGGCCGACCGGCACGACTGGGACCGCGTGCGCAGCGCTTTTGCCGACACGGTCACAACCGACTACACCAGCCTTTGGGGCGGCGATCCTGCCACGCAACCGGCTGACGCGTTGATTGCTGCATGGTCCGGCTTCCTGCCCGGTTTCGACAGCACGCATCACATGGTGACGAATGAAACCGTGACCTCGGTCAATGGCAATACCGCCACCGCCGAGGCCGATTTCACAGCGACCCACCGCATTGATGACGGTCTTTGGACATTGGGTGGCCGATACTCTTACGCGTTGGTTCAGTCCGGCGACCGCTGGCGTGTCACATCCCTGACCATGACCGCACTTTGGGAAACCGGGGATCGAGGGTTGGTCAGCATCGCAGCAGAGCGGGCGAGCCAGTAACCAGCACGCTCCACCAGTTCGGGCGGGTCATCCCGCCCGGAATTTGGCCGGTGTTGCGCCGAACTTGCGTTTGAAATGTTGCCCAAACCGGCTGACATCCTGATAGCCGACGCGCCAGGCGATCTCAGCCACGGTCAGCTTTGAAGTGCGCAACAGAACAGATGCACGATCCAGCCGGGCCGCGATCACATATTGAAGGGGTGCAACCCCAACCTCGTGTTTGAAAGCCTTGGAAAAATGCGCCCCGCTCATCGCGGCAAGATCGGCCATCGCCGATAGCGACAGGTCCTGGCTCAGATTGTCCTGAATATAGTCCAGCACTTTGCGCAGCCGGGCATCTTCAATGTCGCGATGCCAATCCGCGGCAGGTCGGACAGTTTCGACGATCTGCGCGGCCAGCGCCCTTTGAATGGTCTCGCGGTATAACAGACCGCCACCTAAAGATGCACTTGCCGTCAGGCTCAGGTTCGTCAGCAGCGGGTCAATGTCGCCCACGATGGGCTGAAATTCAAAATCACGGCTCAGATCAAATTCGGTCAGGATCGCGTTGTCCAGACTGACCATGACAAATTCCAGATCCTCGTCAAACTCGCATACCCCATCGCTGCCCGCCGGAAGGATCCAGCCCTGATTCTTGCTCAGGGGCAGGTGCGTTGCAATGGACGTGCCGTGGGCAAAACGGTGAGTTGGCTGATCGTTCAGAAAGATGCCGACCGACAGGGATGGAAGCGAAAATGCGCCGCCACCTGCTGGCAATACTGTCTTGTTCGACACCACTTTGGACATGGTCCGAATGTAACGGATCGGGCGCGCGATTCAAATCTGAACAAATTATCGACTATTTCTGTCGGATTTGCTTGCAAACGACTCGCAATTTGGTAATTGACTAAATCACTCGGGAACCACCCGGAAGAATCTGCAACGTTTGGAGACACCATGTTGAAATCCACGACATGCATCGCGGCTGGCCTGATGGCTTTGATCGCCACATCTGCAATTGCCGAAGGCGAGCTGAACCTTTACTCGTCGCGCCACTATGACACCGACGAACGCCTGTATTCCGACTTTGAAGAGGCGACGGGGATCAAGATCAACCGCATCGAAGGCAAGGCCGACGAGCTGATCGCCCGCATGGAAGCCGA
The DNA here is from genome assembly GCF_056538425.1 of Ruegeria sp. BG5. Classification (NCBI taxonomy): domain Bacteria; kingdom Pseudomonadati; phylum Pseudomonadota; class Alphaproteobacteria; order Rhodobacterales; family Roseobacteraceae; genus Ruegeria; species Ruegeria sp. BG5. The sequence goes on from NZ_JBQFTC010000013.1 coordinate 16,102, forward strand.
AGGGGCGAACTCTCCCGCGGATGTGATGCTGACCGTTGACACGTCGCGGCTGGCCCGCGCCAAGAACGCCGGTGTTCTGCAATCGATCGACAGCGCCGTGCTGGAAGAGCGTATCCCTGCAAACCTTCAGGACAGCGACAACCAGTGGTTCGGATTCTCGCAGCGCGGCCGGATCATCTTTTACAACAAAGACAATGTCGCCACCCCGCCGGCCACCTATGCCGATCTGGCCAAGCCCGAATATGAAGGTCTGATCTGCATCCGCTCGTCGACCAATGTTTACAACCAGACGCTGCTGGCTTCGATCATCACCCATGAAGGCGCGGATGCAGCCAAAAGCTGGGCCGAAGGAATTGTTGCCAACATGGCCCGTGACCCGCAGGGCGGCGACACCGACCAGCTGCGCGGTCTGGTTTCGGGTGAATGCGACATCGCCGTGTCGAACACCTATTACTTCGCCCGCTCGATCCGCAAGGAGGTCAAGGGCCTGTCCGCCGAACGGGACTCCATCGGCTGGGTCTTCCCGAACCAGGACGGCTATGGCGCGCATATGAACCTGTCGGGCGGTGGCGTTGCCGCAAATGCGCCCAACAAAGAGAACGCCATCAAGTTCCTTGAATACCTCTCCAGCGATCAGGCGCAGCAGTATTTCTCGGCAGGCAATGACGAGTATCCGACGGTCGCAGGCGTCGAATTGGCCGAGTCGGTCAAGTCGCTGGGTGAGTTCAAAGCGGATGAGATCAACCTGTCCGAAGTCGCGCAGAATCTGCCCGAAGCGCAGAAAATCTTCAACGAGGTTGGCTGGAAGTAACAACCGGCCAACTTGGAAAAGTGAAGGGGTGCAGAGGATTCTGCGCCCCTTTTTCATTTGCAAACAATTTAATTTTAAGCGATATTCCCATATTGGTGAGTTTTTCTCAAATATGGACTATGTTAGATACTCTTTCAGACCGCCTCGCCTCACGCCTGAGTGAACTGCGCCAAAGCCACAACTGGTCGCTGGACCAATTGGCAGATCAAAGCGGCATCAGCCGGGCCACTCTGTCGCGCATGGAAAAGGGTGAGGTCAGCCCAACCGCCGAAAACCTGGGCCGCCTCTGCGCCGCTTACGGGTTGCCGATGTCGCGCCTTTTGATGATGGTCGAGGACAGCTTTGACCCCAAGGTCCCCTATGAGCGGCAAACGGAATGGAGCGATCCCGAGACCGGATTTACCCGCAGGTCCGTCTCACCGCCCTCGACGGGCCTGACCGGAGAAGTTCTGGAATGCCACTTACCGCGCAACACGGTGATTGGATACGAGACGCCTCCGAAACCGGGGCAAGAGCATCACCTGATCATGTTGGACGGTGGTCTGACGATCACCGTGGACGGAACGCCCCATACGCTCAGCGGTGGCGACTGCCTGCGCTATCACCTGTGCGGGCCAACCCGGTTTGAAACCGGTGCAACGCGGGGCGCGCGATACATTCTGGTGCTGATATGATCACGCGATTGACGGACGCCTATTTTGACGATGCCCATGATGATCTGGCCGACATCCTGCACGCCTGTGTTCATACGGGCGCCAGCATCGGGTTCATTCTTCCGTTTTCGAAAAAGGATGCGCGGGCCTATTGGCAGAACCGCGTGCGACCGGACCTGCGCGCCGGTACGCTGGACCTGTTTGTGGCCTATGGCGACGGGCGGATTTTGGGCACCGTGCAACTGATCCCCGCCGTGATGCCCAATCAACCACATCGCGCGGACGTCGCCAAACTGCTGGTCCATCCCGACGCCAGACGGCGTGGATTGGGGCGAGCCTTGATGAAATCCCTGACAGACAGGGCGTCAGAGCTGGGCCGGACCATGCTGGTGCTGGATACACGCAGCAGCGATCCCTCTCGTATCCTGTACCAAAACATCGGCTTCCAGATTGCCGGAGAAATCCCCAATTACTGCCGCAACCCGTTCGAGCCGGTGTTCGAACCGACGACCTATATGTACAAGAGCCTCGGCTAGGCGTTCTACTCGGCTGCGGTGACCTTTTCGGGGAACTTGTTTGGCAACAGACCCAAGCGCCGCGCGTGCCGCACATCGGCCAGCAGGTCGCGTTCGGCCGCCGCAAACAGATCCTCGGGATCGTCCAGCACGAAATACCCCATCTGGTGCATGTCGATCCGGTACGGCGTGCGCAGAATGGTCAGAACGTCGAATGGGTCACGATCCGGGATATCACTGGTCACGGCATAGACCAGTTCGGTCGGCGAGGACGCAAGACCCGAGCCCAGCGCCTTGATCTGACCGTCCTGACGACGCAGTCCAAACTCGATCGAGAACCAATACAGCCGGATCAGCCAGGCATAATCCGCCGCATCGGCCCGGACGCCCGCCCGCCCAATCGCATGGCTGAATGCAGCAAAGCGAGGATCGCTGAGCAAAGGGGTATGCCCGAAGATTTCGTGGAAAATGTCGGGCTCTTCGATGTAGTCGAAATCCTCGCGGCTTCGGATGAATGAGGCCGCAGGGAAAACACGCTCGGCCAGCATGCCAAAGAAAGTCTTGAACCCGATCAGCGCCGGAACCGGTTGGACGCGCCACCCGGTCAGGTCCAGTAATCGCTCAGAGATATCGGCGCAAGACGGCACGCGCGTCTTTGGCAGGTCAAGCCGGACCAGCCCGTCCAGATACTCGCGCGCCATGTAGCGCTGAACATTGTCTTCCTGTGCAGCGTAAAGATCAGCCCACACCGCGTTTTCCTGATCGGTGTAGTCGATATGGCCGCGATCATCGGCGTGCTTGGCGGTGTATTTTGTCGATTTGGGCATGGGCGCGTCCTCCTGTCTGACAGGATACGCCCAAAGTAGTGCGATATTTGATTTGGTGCGGACGTTCAGATGAGCTATTTTGACCGTAATGTTTCGCTAACTGTGGAATTTCGAACCAAATGCTTCACCAGTCAGACATAGCCATTCTGCGTGTCCTGCAATCCAGCGGTCGTCTGTCGATGCAGGAACTGGCCGAGCAAACGGGGCTGTCGGCCTCACAATGCTGGCGGCGCGTTCGCGACCTTGAGGCGTCGGGCGTCGTCTCGGGCTATCGCGCGCAGGTCACCGCCAAAGCCGTGGGACTGAACGCAATAGCCTATGTCCACGTGGCGCTGCGTGATCATCAAGAGAACAGTATCGCCGATTTCCTGCGACTGGTGGAAACCGAACCGCAGATTGTCGAATGCGCCTCGATCACCGGGGATCATGATTTCATTCTGAAGGTCTATGCCCGAACCCCCGAGGACCTTGAGGTGTTCATCATGAAACGGCTGCTGAAATCCGGTCTGGTCCGGGACACCCGCAGCAACTTTGTTTTGCGGCAGAACAAGACACGCGGGCCGTTGCCAATCCTGTAACAGGATCAGACGGCCTGATGGACCTCGATCACATTGCCTTCGGGATCAAGGAAAAAGACCTGATGCCATTCCTTGGCAAAGGCGGTGCCATAATCTGAATACGGGACACCTTTGTCGTCCAGCATCGCCTTGAAGGCCGCGATGTCATCGGTGCGGAAAGCGATATGGCCACGCTCGACGGGATTGATGGATTCCCCATGTTTGAACGCAACGCCGAGATCTCGTTCGGCCAGATGCATCTGCATATGCCCGTCGGTGGCAAACCGGATCTGGCCGCTATAGCCGCGATCATCCGACTCGGCAGGTCGGGGGAAATTCTCGATCGGAATATCGTCCAGCCCGAGCGTTTCGGTATAGAACTGGTGCAGCCGCCCGACATCTTCGGACACAAAGTTGATATGGTGAAATTCCAGCTTCATAGGGGCCTGTTCCGGGGTTTCGTTTGGTTTCGCCGACCTTAGGCAGGTGGCGCGGGCCAAATCAACCCAGGCGGTGACCCTGGTTTGATCCCAGACTCGCCACGCCTTCAGCTCAAGCAGGCTGGCCCGCGATCATCGTGACCTTGTTGCAGGGGGACTAAAGCGGCTAACTCTGTCTGGCGCAGTATCACCCCTTTTGTTCGACAGGGTATTATGTTTCAGAACCGAGCCATTCTTTTCATACTCATTACCCTGATGATTGACGCCATCGGCATCGGCATCGTGTTTCCGATCATGCCGGATCTGATGGACCGGGTTGGCGCAGGCGATACGGGGCAAGGGGCGTTCTGGGGCGGGCTGCTGATGGCAGCCTATGCAGGGGCTTTGTTCCTGTGCGGTCCCATTGTTGGCAGCATCTCGGACGCGGTTGGCCGCAGACCGATACTGATCGCGGCCCTTGCCATGCTGGCGGTTGACTATGTCATCATGGCTTTAGCCAGCAGTTTCTGGCTGCTTTTGCTGGGGCGAACGCTCGCGGGTCTGGCCGGGGCAACCTATATCACCGCAACCGCCTATATCGCGGATATCTCGACCCCCGAGGAAAAGGCAGCGAACTTTGGCCTGATCGGCGCGGCCTTCGGGGTTGGATTTGTCCTTGGCCCCGCCGTTGGCGGCATCGCTGCGGAAATCAGCATCGCCGCGCCGTTCTGGATTGCCGCCGCATTGTCGGCGGGCAACGCCTTGTTCGGCGTGTTTGTACTGCCCGAGAGCCTGACGCCGGACAAACGCCGCCCGTTTGGCAAGCGTGATCTGAACCCGTTCAAGTCGATCTTTGACGCCTTCCGCCTGCCCGGGCTTGCGGTCCCGCTTTTGTGCATTTTCATCTTTGAGTTTGCGAACATGGTCTACCCGACACTCTGGGCCTTCTGGACGCGCGAGGTGTTCGACTGGCCAACCCTTTATATCGGATTGTCGCTGGCCGGCTATGGCGTGCTGCTGGCGTTTGTTCAGGGCGGGTTGATGCCGATCTTCATCCGGTGGATGGGGGATTACCGCACATTGATGCTGGGCATGGTCTCGGCGCTGATCGGCATGATCGGGTTTGGCTTCACTGGGTCAATTGCTGCCTTGGTCGTCTTTCTTCTGCTCGCCGCGCTGTCTGACATGGTTCCACCCCTGATGACGGCAATGGCGTCGAACCAGACGGATGAGGATCGGCAAGGTGTGGTGCAAGGGGTCATCGCGTCTTTGTCCTCGGTCGCGGCCGTTTTGTCCCCGCTTGCACTGACCGGGATTTTTCATGCGTCTGTGGACAGTGATGGCATCTATTTCCCGGGCGCACCGTTTCTGTTCGCGGCCGTGCTGGTTGCGGCGATGCTGCCGTTGGTGATCCGGCTAAAGGGCCACGCGCAAGAAACCTAGGATTTGTGGCAACAGGCAGCAGTCTTAAGTGTCTGCCGTGCCCCCAAACCCCTGCAAGTTGTGATAGATTGAAACTGAGGACATTCTGGCAGGAGATTTCCCGTTGCGACAGAAATCGATCCGTCTTGCAGTCACCATCATGACCCTTGTCGCGTCGGCGGCGGCCTTGCCCGGACGGGCCAATGCCCTGTCATCGGAAATCCCCGTCTGGCTGCAAAAGCATGTGGGAACGGGCGACGGCCAGATCGCGCCTGTCGTACTGCAAAGGGCGCGGGCACTGTATCAGCAGAAAACCCGGCAGGGTAAGGTCAGCAACCCCTGTTATCTTGCCAAAGACGCGACCCGCCCCAGCACTGCCCGCAACGGCAGCCCCGGACGCAGGTTCTATGTCATCTGTGAATCTCAGCGGACATTCCGCGCCGTTTCATCCGGGTATGGCAATGGGCGAAAACTGCAACGCGCCAATTTCGCAAACGGGCGGCAATGTGCGAAGAATTTCAGCAATGCCGAAGGATCAAAGCTGACGGCGGGCGGGGCCTATGTCACCGCCGAAACCCGAACGTCCTTCAAAGGGTTTTACAGCCAGTCCGGCCAGACCAAGCCGTTCTATCGCACGTTTCTGTTGTTCGATGGCGAAGGCGAAACCAGCAATGCGCGTGAAAGGGCCATTGGTGGCCATCCTGCCGTTTTCCTGAAATGGCAATGTCGGTTCAAGAACCCCACAAGCTCTCATGCTGATGATGACGGCTATGTCCCTTATGGACGGTTGGTGAACTACACGGGCGGGCGCAGCAACGGCTGCACCACGTGGTCGGAATCCGCCTCGGAAGAGATCCTGGCACTGGTAGAGGGCAACCCGACGACGCTCTATATCTATCCGGAATCCAAAGACATCAACGCGGTTGCAAAAGCGGTGAGCAAGGGGCGATCACTGTCGCGCGCGGGCGTTTATTGGAACGCCGTGTGTCTGCAAGCCATTGGCACACCGAAATTCTGGCCCAAACGCACCCTCCAACCGATCATAAACCAATGGAGGGACTCTCTGCCCAAGCAGCCGCCCTTGGAACTGCCGATCTGCAAATAGCGGGGTCTAATCCGAACCAACGGGCAGCCGGTTGCGCACAAGTTCCACAAACCACTGAACACCGGGAACAAGCGCTGCGTCATTGAAATCATACCCGGCGTTGTGCAGCGGTGCGCTGTCGCCGTTGCCAAAATTACCGAACGCACCGGGCGCAAGTTTCAAAGCTTGAGCAAAATCCTCGGATGCACCCATGGGGCGGGCATCCGGGTCCGTGCTGTTTTCGCCGAACACCGATCTCGCCGCCTGCAGCGCGTGCTGCGTCGCTTCAGCGTCATTCACCAGTGGGACAAACACACGCTCATACTCAACGTCTGCGTCGCAGTCATGGGCCATGGCCATGCCGTTCGCGATGCGGCGCATCGATTCTTCGATCCGGTGACTGACGGCATCGTCGAAATGGCGGCAATCGCCTTCGATGCGCGCCTCGCTGGCAATGGCGTTCTTGACATTGTCACCCGCAATCGACGTCACCGAAACAACCGCAAGGGCCGAGGGGTCTATCGCCCGGGATACAATCGTCTGAAGCTCGCTGACGATGGAACAGGCGCACAGGATCGCATCCTTGCAGTCCTGCGGGCGCGAGGCGTGGCCGCCGCGACCGCGCACGGTTATGCGAAACCCGTCCTCGGCACCCATGAATGGGCCGGGTCGGATTTCAAACGCCCCAACGGGAAGGCCCGGCTTGTTGTGCAGACCATAGATTTCGTCAAATCCCAACCGCGATCCCAACCCGTCTCGGATCATGGCCTTCATGCCCTGCCCCCATTCCTCGGCCGGTTGAAAAACCAGCCGCACGGTTCCGTCAAACCTACCCTCTTGGGCCAGAACAGCAGCAGCGCCCAGCAGGATTGTCGTGTGTCCATCATGACCACAAGCATGCATCAGGCCGGGTTTGGACGACGCGTAAGGCAGATTGGTGGTTTCATGGATTTGCAGACAATCCATATCCGCGCGCAGTGCAATCGTTCTATCACCACGTCCCCGCCGCAGCGTGGCGACGACACCGGTGCCACCAATTCCGGTCTCGATATCCTCGATCCCGAATTCCTTCAGTCGCTTGACGACAAAATCCGCCGTGGCCTGTTCTTCGAACCCAAACTCTGGGTTTTGATGCAGGTGTTGCCGCCATTGGCACAGGGATTTGGCGAGATCGTCGGAAACCAAGCTGTCATCCTTTTTTGTGGCTGGCAGCCGGGATGTTGAGTGCAAAACCGAAAGTATGCAAGGGCCGTGGGCCGTTGTTTACGACGTTTCAATCGGAAGATTTTCGTCCGCGCTCCACTCGGCCCATGACCCGTCATAAAGTCGAGATGTGTCGAACCCCATATAGCGCAACGCAAGAAGACCATTGGAAGCCGCCAAACCGCGGCCGCAATAGGCAATGACCTCATTTTCAGTCTCTATGCCTTTATCGCGGTAATGTTGCAGCAGGCTCTTTTGGTCCGACAGCCTGAATGAGCCCCGTTGCCGCAATTTCTCTGCCCGTTCGGCTATGGGTGTATCGGCCAAGTCCGGATCGATATTCGAAATCGCGGGGATGTTGACCGCTCCGGGAATATGCCCGGACCGCCCGCCCCATGTATGAGAGCCCTGCCCCCGATAGAGATCGTTTGGCAGGAAGTCGACAATCCTGACGTTCGGGTTTCCAAGCGCAGACAAGACCTCAGCCTTCCGGGCGATCCAGCCGTCTTGCGCCCTGGCTTCAAAATTCCCCGGCTTGACGGAAATATCGCCGGATTCGGTGGGTCGGTCTTCCAGCTTCCATTGCTGCAGTCCACCGTCCAAGACCTGCACGTTGTCATGGCCAAAATACGACAGCGCCCACCAAAGCCGCGCGGATGCCAGCGGCAGGCCCGAGTCATCATAGACGACAACATGACTGTCGCATGAAACACCAAGATCGCGCATTTTCCGGCCAAAGTCGTGCGGGCCCAGCATCATGTCAGGAATGGTCTGTGTACTGTCGGCAAGTTCTGTGGACATGCCGACATAGACTGCGCCGGGGATATGCTCGGCCTGATATTCTGACCTGTCATCAAAGGCCACGCCCTTGCCGTTTTCCTCCCGAAACTTCCATCGGACGTCAATGATCCGCAGCTTCGGGTCGGTCAGATGATCTGCCAGCCAGGCGGTGTCGGTAAGTGGGCGAAGGCTCTTGGACATCCCTACGGCCTCCTTCAATCAGACGTGGGTCGCGCCGAGGCAATTATCCATCGAATCTGCGCCCGGAGTCCAATTTTCGAAGTTTTTGTACTTTCCGACAGCCTTCCTGCCCCCGCGTGGCTGCCTGCCAGGAGCGGTTCGATCAGCTTGTCTGGCGCATCCAATCCAAAAGCAATTCCGATTGAAGCGCTATCGCCCTTGATTGCACAAGATGGCCGCGATCGCTCAGGTATCTTGCGGGATCACCGCATCATCCCAACATTGCGCAGCGTCAGAATAGATCGACTTCTCGGGGGCGTATTTGGACGGATCATCCAGCGCGGCGGCGTGAACATAGATCAACTGGCTCATCATTTCACTGCGGCGTGTCAGTTGTGATCCGCAATTCGGGCAAAACCCGCTAAAGGTCAAGCGACCCGATCCGCCTGTCATCTGATAGGTTTTGCAAGCGTCGCCAATTCTGAAGGTTTCTGCGATCAGCGGCATCATCTCGGAATGGCCCGAGCCTGTCAGTTGCTGGCAATCCCGGCAATGGCATCGAAACATCGGGGCGTCCCCGCGCACGCCCTCAAAGCGGACCAAACCGCATTTGCACCCGCCAAGTAGCTTTTCTGACATACTGCCCCCTCCGTTGCCCGAGCATAAGAAGAGATTGCCTGTGAGTCATGAATTTGATTGCCGCTCGTCAATTGACGCCAGATTGACTTATTGCAACACCCACCCGGCATTGGTCGGTCACAAACGCTATGATGTGACTTTCGTTGCGCCATACCTCCTTGGCGGGCGGGACACATGGGTCACTCCAAACGTCGAAGCCTTCAGATCCTGGGCCTATTCCAGCGCCGCAAAAGATCGGGCGGCAGTTGGGTATCGGGGAACCGTTTAGCCAGCCACCAACTTGGCGGTACCCAGGCGCTCGGGGCGCTTTCCATTGTTTCAAAAACCCGTTTCGGACTCAAAAGCGACCAATCTGTTAAGATCGGCGGAGTGGTAGGGGGAACAAGATGCTGAATTTTGATGCCGAGACAACAAAAATCCTGGAAAACGCGTATCAGGGCGCTGACATAACGCGCAGGCGACAGGCTTCATTCGATGCCCTCTGCCCTGCGCCGGGTGAAACCATATTGGATATCGGATGTGGCAACGGCTTGCTGACTGCGGAACTGGCCCGCGCAGTTGGACAGAAGGGCCGCGTCATCGGGATTGACCCCAGCGACGACATGACGGCGGCTGCAAAAGCCCGCTGCCGTGACTATGCCTGCGTCGAATTCCGTACCGGCGTCGCCAATGCGCTTCCGTTCGAAGACGCCATGGCGGACAAGGCGGTTTCGGTGCAGGTGTTCGAATATGTCGACGATATTGACGGGGCATTAGCCGACACAATGCGCTGCCTGAAACCCGGTGGTCGGCTGGTTGTCAGCGATCTGCATTTTGACACCCTGATCTTGTTCAGCGATGCGCCAGAGAGGATGCAGGCCATGAGATCCTCATGGAACCAGCATTTTGTCAGCGGGTCTGTGCCGGAAAGACTACCTGCGTTGATCAAGGCACGGGGTGATAAGGTGGACGAGGTTCGGTCGATAACACTGGTAGATCATCAGCTAAAGCCGGACGGCATGGCAACCATGATGTTGCATCTGATGAGGCAATTTGCCGTTGCGAACGCGCATGTCGACCCCGCCATTGCGCAGGCGTGGTTTGACGAACAACAAAGCCTTGCCGAGGCAGGCCGGTTCTTTTTCTCGATAACGCAATTCATCATCATTGCGCGCAAACAAACCTGACCGATAGCCGCGTCACCACTTTTCGCCAAATGGGCGAATATCCAACTCGAACGTCCAGGCCGATCGGTCCTGTCGCGCCAGCATCAGCGCGGTTTCAGCTATGTGGACAGGGTTGATGAAGAAGTCATCCGGTTTGTCGGGCGCGAAACCCGTCCGGGTGTCTTCTGTGTCGATCACGCCGTCGATGACCATGTAGGCCACATGCACGCCCTTCGGTCCAAGTTGTTTTGCAAGCGCATTTGCCAGCACACGTTGCGCGGATTTTGACGGCGCAAAAGCGGTTGTCCAGAGATTGCCGCGCAGCGCTGCCGTAGCCCCGGATACGATGATCACGCCCGACCCACGCCCGGCCATTTGCGACCCCAGCACTTTGGCCGTAACAAACAGCCCCAATGCGCCTACGCGCCAGCTTTGTTCGAAATGAACCTCGGTCACATCGTCAAGCGTTCCGAACTGAGCAAGGTCGGCATTGTATATGGCGACGTCGATCTGGCCGAACTCATCCTCGACCGCTTTCAAGGCGCCTCTGAGGTTGTCGGGATCTCCGGCATCGCAGGCAAAGGGTTTGACCTGCGGGTCAGATGCGCCTGCGCCCCCGATACCGGCCCCCGACCTGCTGAGAAGCGCAAGGGTGTATTCGGCCTTCCTGAACACTTCGGCATATGCGGCCCCAAGACCCGGACCGTACCCGATGATTGCGCAGACACCCGCACTCATATCGATCTCCTCCGTCGCGATTGTCACCCAAGGCGCATCTTAGCACATCCGTTGGACTGATGCAGATTGGTGGCGATCAGAACCCGTTCCGCGCCCCGTACGGCATGGAAGCGATGGCTATGCGCCGCGCTTGCGTTGCGCGTCCCGGACCAGCGCCGCAAGCCGATAGAAGCCGTGTGCCATTTTTGTGTAGGGCGTCAGCAGGAAGAAGGTCAGGACCGATC
>NZ_JBQFTC010000014.1:0-10998 GCF_056538425.1 Ruegeria sp. BG5
CCGATCTGGTCCCCTCTCCACGTCACTTCCGTGCTGCCGTCGATCAGGTAAACCCCACGCGTCGACGACGCCAGCGTTGTCGCGCCGTCATCTTCAACGGTCGTCGTGACATGACCAATTGTGCCATCATTGTTCAGATCAACGCCGTAGAACACCTCGACATCGACAACATTCGCAATCGGGCGACCGCTCAAACGCGCGCCCTGATCGTCAAGCGTCCACTCCGCGTAACGGCCATCGTCATTGCGCCAAAGAATAAGGTATCCTTGGCCATCGTCTTCAACTTGAATGGCCGTCCAGCCAACGAGGGAATTCTCCCCCATAACCTGACCATTGAAAGTAACTGCGACATTCGAACCCGGACCACCGATCAGGTAGATACCTTGCGCGGCGTGTTGAAGCGCGGTTCCAGTCGTTTCGACGTCCGAGATCTGAGTTGCGTTCGTCAACTGAGTAAGGTTGTAGCCCAGATTTCCATTCGAAAACTCGAAACGCTCCACGTCGCTGGACACTGTAAAGGTTCTGCCGGTGATAACGTCCAGAAACTCGTAGGTACTGCCATTGTTGATGAACAGATACTTGCTGATGGCGCTTACGAATCTGACCGTATCAGTGCCAGTTCCACCCGAGAACGAACCTGTATTGTTTCTGACAATGGCGACGTCGTTACCGGATCCACCGTTTACAGTGTCTGCGCCGGATCCATTGGCGAGGTAGATTGTATCGCTGCCGCCACCGCCGTTGATCGTGTTGTTGTTCGATCCGTTGGAGGCTGAAAAAAAGGTGTCGTTGCCGCCGTTACCATTCAGAGTGTTTACGGCGGCATTGCCAAAAATGGTGTCCTTCCCAGATCCACCCGATGCGTTTTCGATAACAACACCGGCCGCAATCGTGAACCCGCCTTTTACGCCCCCAACATGAGACACGCCGCCGCCGCCCGTAGACGAATAATCAAGGGTGGCGGGTCGCAAATCGATAACTGTGATCCCACTGCCAGAATAACGGATTGTATCGGATCCGCCTGTGTCCCAAATGGCCTGATACCCGACGCCGCTGGCGTTGCTGGTGGCCAGATCGTACGTATTGCTTCCCGAGTTGTACGAATTGTTCGCGCCGTACATGTTTTGCAGCGCAGCAATATCCAGCGCACCCAATCCTGTAGCGCCACCCCATTTGGCGTCCACCGGCAGAATTCCGTTCTTGGAGGTCCAACCGTCATTGTAACTCATGACGGTGTAGACACCCTGGTTCAAACCCGATGCTCCGAAAGAATCGAACGGTCCTGTGACGCCGCGCATGACTGTTGTACCCAACCCTGAATCGTGCGGGTGAGCCAAGCCAAGTGCATGGCCCAGCTCGTGCAGCAGAGTCGTGAAAAAGTAGCCTCCGGCATCACCGTTCCCACCTGGGCCTGCATCCCAGTAATCCGTGCTGAAGGCACCTTCGGAGGGGTTATTTGAGGGCGTATAGTGATACCCGAGCGTATACGGGGAATCGAAGAAGTACGGGTTGGAATTCGGTGCAAGAACCTCGTAGATATCGGGATCCTGCCAAATCGAGACTTCTTGAAACTTAACGTTGGCTACAGTTTCAAAGACAGCCAGAGCCTTTTTGAAATCGTCTTTGTAGGCATTCGTCCAAGGGCTAGAGCCTGCGTATTGATGAAAACTGTAGGTAATCGTTGTCGTCGTATTCGGATCACCGTTACCATACGCGCGGGTTCCTTGGATCGCGCTCAGTGGAGACGACGAAGGAGGAGTTGAAATATTAACAACCATTGTAAGGCCCTAAAAAATTCTTTGGACAAGAAGATTCATGTCCAAGTTGTCATTATTGTGGCGAGGCTCTCGCCTTAAGCGAGAAATTGATCTTTTGGTTAAAGGATGTCCAGTGCGTGTCACCTTGACACTACTGACTGTGGCCTCTTCTCAACAACAAAGAGCGGGCGGTCGACAAAACCCGCGCACCTAATCTGCATGCGGAGAATACCTAAACCATAACAAATACTTATATCTTACATACGCCATTAGTTCAGTATTGAAGAGGCGGCCTGACCCACCTGAACTTCAATTCACACCCATTTTCTCTGTGGCATCTTCCTAAGTCAAAGGCGCATGATCAAGGCACTTTGACCCTATCGCCCTGCGCCATCTGGACACTCGAATTATTTTCCCCTAGTGATGTAATGTTATTACATTTATCTCACGCCCATGTTCATGACTCACGCCTCAAAGACCACGCCAAACCCGACCAATGATCTGCGCGTCCCAGTGACATTGCTCACCGGGTTCTTAGGGGCGGGTAAGACGACACTGCTTAACCGAATTCTTGCGGAGTCCAGTTCGGGACCCATTGCGGTGATCGTGAACGAGTTCGGCGAGGCGGGTCTGGATCACGATCTGATTGAATCGGTGGACGGCGACGTGATGCTGATGTCATCCGGCTGCCTGTGCTGCTCAATCCGCGGGGATCTGTCGGACACGTTCGTCAAGCTGCTTGCCCGGCGCGACGAAGGCATGCTGCACTTTGACCGGATCGTGATTGAAACCACGGGCCTGGCCGATCCCGGACCGATCCTGCAAACGCTTTTGGTCGATCCATATCTGGCGCGGAATACGCGGATGGATGGCATCGTCACCGTTGTGGACGCCGTCAACGGCCCCGGGACGCTGGATGCGCAATTCGAGGCCGTCTCGCAAGTTGCGCTGGCCGATCTGATCGTGCTCAGCAAGACGGACCTTGTTTCTGACACTGAATCAAAGGCCGTGACCAAACGACTCCGTGACCTGAACCCGACCGCCAGCATCATGCGCGTTTCGGAACGCGATTTCAGCGCGGCCGGGATGTGGAACCTGACAAGCATGCGCGACACCGCAGGCCAACAGGACGCATTGGCCTGGACGACACCCAAAGAAAATGAGGATCCTCTTGGCAACCTGTCCGGGCTGCTGCCGGGCTCGGCGGACAGCCCCGTATCGACGACCGAGTTTCGCCGTCATGACACCGACATAGCGTCCATTTCGATTGTTCTGGACGCGGCCTTGGATGACGACCTTTTTGACAAGTGGTTCGACACTCTGATCGCCCACAAAGGCAAGGACATCCTGCGTGTTAAGGGCATCCTGTTTCTGGACGGGATCGAGACGCCATTTGCGTTCCACGGGGTCCAACACATCTTTGATCCGCCTGTCCCGATAAAGAACTGGACCGGGGAAGACCGCCGCACCCGCATCGTGTTGATCGGGCGCAACCTGAACCGGCCCGAGATTCAGCGCAGCCTCGATTTGCTGCGCAAACCACATCCCACAGACACCCAAAACCCCACGGAGCTTTAAGGCAATGACCGATACCCGACTTCCCGTCACCGTCCTGTCCGGTTTTCTCGGCGCGGGCAAAACCACATTGCTGAACCGTGCCCTGAACAACCGCGAAGGCCGTCGCGTCGCCGTGATCGTCAATGACATGTCCGAAGTGAACATCGACGCGGACCTGGTGCGCGCGGACACGGAACTCAGCCGCACCGATGAAACACTGGTCGAGATGTCAAACGGCTGCATCTGCTGCACCCTGCGCGATGATCTGCTGCAAGAGGTGCGCCGACTGGCTGAAGATGGCCGCTTTGACTATCTGCTCATCGAATCCACCGGCATTTCTGAACCGCTTCCGGTCGCAGCGACCTTTGATTTTCGGGATGAGCTGGGCGAAAGCCTGTCCGATGTTTCGCGGCTGGATACGATGGTGACGGTGGTGGATGCGGTGAACCTGCTGCAGGACTTCTCCAGCCACGATTTCCTGCGCGACCGGGGTGAGACCATGGGCGAGGAAGACGACCGCACGCTGGTCAACCTGCTGGTGGAACAGATCGAATTTGCCGATGTGGTCATTCTGAACAAGGTGGCCGATGCCGGGCCGGACCGAACCGATGCCGCGCGCAAGATCATCCGCAGCCTGAACGCCGACGCGCGCATCTTCGAGACCAATCACTCCGACGTGGCCGCCGAGGCCATTCTGGATACAGGTCTGTTCGATTTCGAGAGGGCGCATGAGCATCCGATGTGGGCCAAGGAACTTTATGGGTTTGCGGACCACGTGCCTGAGACCGAGGAATACGGCGTTACCAGTTTCGTGTACCGCGCGCGTCAGCCCTTTGAGCCCGAAAAGATCCTGAAAGTGCTGAATGGGGACCTGCCGGGTGTGATCCGCGCAAAAGGGCATTTCTGGCTGGCCACGCGTCCGAACTGGGTGGCCGAGTTTTCCATGGCGGGCGCGCTGTCTTCCGTCAAACCTTTGGGCACGTGGTGGGCTTCGGTCCCGAAAGAGCGGTGGCCGGATCATGAAAGCGCGCGCGAATATATGCAGGCCCATTGGTCCGAACCCTGGGGTGATCGGCGGCAAGAGATTGTGTTCATCGGCTCGGGTATTGACTGGCCGGTATTGAAAGTGCGGTTGGACGACTGTCTGGTCCCCGAACATCTGGCCTCGGGTCCCGAGGTCCTGCCACTGGACTTGCCTGACCCCTTCCCGGGCTGGCGACGCGAAGGGGAAGCGGCGTGACTTTGGCACATACCGAGATCAGGAATGCCGCAATCGGCGTTGGTGTTGCGGACAGGCCCGAAGACCTGTCCGTGATCCGTAAACCCGGCTGTGCGGCAGCGATTTGGCGCAGGCAACCGCCGCTGGGGTTTCAGACCTGGATCGACGGTCTGCATCCCGATCAGTTGCCTGCCACACGCATGGTGCTGCGCCCCGGTGCAGTAAAAGAGGCCGTTCAGCATCTTTGTGACATCGCAGGTACTGAGGAAGGTCCCGAACGCACATGGCTGATCGAGGACATCGCCGACCTCTCGGCCCGGTTTGCCGGGATCATGCGCGCGCCATATCTGCGCGTGCGCCTTGGCGTCGTCACCACAAACGCCTGCCGCAAGTTCCACATCGACGCGATCCTGGCGCGACTCATTTGCACCTATCGGGGAACCGGCACGCAATATGGCATCTCGTCCAATGGGGCAGAGCCGCAAAAACTGTTCACCTTGGCAACGGGGTGCCCCATGGTGATGCGCGGCTCGCGCTGGCCCGAGACACCGGCTTCGGGGTTGTTGCATCGGTCCCCACCCATCGAAGGGTCTGGGGAAACACGATTGGTTCTGGTGCTGGACCCGGTTTTCGATACCGAGGACGCATAAGAATGGCGGGCAATCTGGGCCAGACGAAACTGAAAAAACGCCGGCGGCGGGAAGATCCCATGCGCGAGTTCGACCGGCTGCCCCCGCCTTTGCGTATGTGGCTGGCAAACGCGGCGCTGCCCTGGCGGCCCCGGTCCGTTCGCCGCGCCTATGACCGCGCCTTGTCCCGCACCGGCGATCCACAGGTTGCGTTGCAGGAACTGGATCGCCTGCAGGACCAGCAATTGTCGAAAGACGGGTTGCAGGGCGCGGCCTGCTAGCCGCGCGCCCATAGGCTTCCCGACAGACAATAAAACTGTGAGTTTCGCGCCACACACCCACTGGCTTGGCGGTTCTCGTTCATGCGGACAAATTCGGCGCTTGCGCCGTGAATGACTGCTCGTCAAAGATGCTTGCAAAAGGCGTCACTTATAGAACGAGGTTGCAATGCAAACGTTTAACATTGGCCGGGTGCCTCCGCTGACTTTTGGGGCCGGACGTTTGTCGAAGGTTCCGGATATCGTGGCGAATTTGGGCGGCGGTCCGGTGCTGATCATCGCGGACACCATTCTGGCCGACCTCGGTGTTACGGACCGGCTGACGCAGGAATTGGCTGCAAACAACGTGCCTTTCGTTCTTGCCGCAGATGTCGCGGGTGAGCCCAAGGAAACTCTGGTTGATGACCTGTCGGCCAAGGCGCGGGAAACCGGGGCCACAAGCGTTATTGGTCTGGGCGGTGGGGCAGCCATGGACACGGCCAAACTTGTTGCGGCCATAGCCAACAGCCAAAAACCGGCGCGCGACTTTGCGCTGGCAGCGCAACCGTTGCCGCAGGACGGTCTGCCCGCAATCGCGATCCCGACAACGGCCGGAACCGGGTCCGAGGTCACGCGCACATCGATCGTGTCCACGCCTGAGGGATTGAAGAACTGGTATTTCGGCGAGGAATTGATGTTCGCACAGGCCGTGCTGGACCCCGAACTGACGCTGAGCCTGCCGCCGCACATCACGGCCTGGACCGGCATCGACGCGGTCGCGCACGCGCTTGAAGGGGCAACGGCACGTTCAACCAGCCCCGCCGGTCTGCTCTATGGTCTGGAAGCGTTGCGCATTCTGTCGGACGCCCTGCCCCGCGTGGTGGCAGACGGGTCTGATCTTGAGGCGCGCGGACGCGTTCTTTGGGGCAGCACCGTCGCCGGTTTGGCCCTGCACAATTGCAACACGCATATGGGGCATAATATCAGCCATGCGCTTGGGTCATTGGCACGGGTCCACCACGGACATGCAACCGGTCTTGCGCTGGAGGTCAGCCTGCCTTGGCTTGTCGCCCGACCGGACGGGGCCGAGAATTACGCCCTGGCAGCCCAGGCCCTTGGAGGACCGGCTGCGGCAGAGGCACTGCCCGACGTTTACATAGGCCTGATGCGCGCCTGTGGCATCGCCGCAGAACTGCCTTCTGTCTGTGCGGGTCTGACGGATGCTGACCTTGCCGCAGCCATGAAAATCCCCGCAAATCACTCCATGTCGCAGAACTCTGCCTGCCCCGTCTCGGATCACGACCTTGACGAAATGGCAGCCTTGATGATGCGCTTGCCGGTGGCCTCGGCGGCGGCTTAGGACACGAGGTTAACTGACCGGTCATGTCGTTTGATACCGCGCGGGCAGAACGCGGACCTATGGTAATTTGGCCATTTGTCTTTGCCCTGTCCTATTGCGCCAATTGTTATTTGAAAGCGCCATGCGCTAACGTAACGGCATGCCCGTAGCCCGCCCGTTCTTTGCACTCAGCCGCGTTCTGACCATTGCCCTGCTTGGTTTGGTCTTCGTGGCCGCGCAGGGACATGCCTCGACCCGCGTGGCGCTTCTGATCGGCAATTCGAATTATGCCTCGCCGGACATGGCGCTGCGCAATCCTGTGAATGACGTGGCCGCGCTGGGGTCGGCCCTGACCGAGCTGGGTTTCAGCGTGATCCGGGCGACCGACCAGAACGTCGCCGGGATGGAACAGGCACTGGATCAATTCGGCACCGCCGCCAAAGGGGCCGAGATGGCGGTGTTCTTTTACGCAGGCCACGGCGTTCAGATTGGCGGCGAGAACCATTTGATTGGCACCGATTTTGCGGGCAGTGATGTGGCCGCACTCAGACGCAGTTCCCTGACGCTGGACAGGGTGCGCGACGTGATGTCCAAAGCGGGGCCGGATGTTGGCATTCTGCTGCTGGATGCCTGCCGCAATAACCCGTTTTCCGACAGTGGTATGGTCGCACAAGGGCTGGTTCGAATGCGCGGCAGCGCGGGCCTGCTGATCGCCTATGCGACCGATCCCGGCAACGTGGCCTATGACGGGCTGGGTGACAACAGCGTCTTTACCACCGGCCTTCTGGACCATATTGCAACGCCCGATCTGGACGTGCGCCTTATGCTGGGACGGGTGCGGCAGCAGGTCGTGCTTGAGACCGAAGGGCGCCAGATCCCGTGGGTCGAAGAATCCGTGCTGGACGAACACAGCTTTGCCCCCGGCCTGCCCCTGGACGCACCGCAGGATACAACGGCGGCGGATCTGGCGCAGTGGCGCAGTATCTCGTCCAGTTCGGATGCCCGCGTGTTTGAAAACTATTTGCATGAATACCCCGATGGTCTGTTCGCGGCCTTCGCAAAGGACCGGATCGCCGCACTTAAAACCGGATCATCCGGATCCCTGGCGACATTGGGCGCGTCATTGTCCGAAGCCAACCCGGAAAAACTGGCGACCGCGCTGGTGGCCCTTGGACACCTTAGCGACGGGCAAACGCGCGATCTGGGTCCGGCGCTGGACAGCTATCGCCGCCGCCTGCCCGCGCAAGAGACCGCCTCGGCCGAGCGACTGTATGAGGATGCCGCACAAGTGTCGGTGTTTCTGGCCGCAACCACATTGCAACGTCTTCGCACCGACCTTGTTGCCCTGCGCAGTGTTGAACGCACACTGGCCATTGCCGAAAACGCGCTGGGACAGATCGAAGAGATTGCCCGCTCGAACCCCGACGCGCTGCCGGTGCTGCAGCAGGCGCGCAATGACGTGTATGACATCTACCGATCCCGAGGCATCATCCTGCGACGGCTGGACCAAAGCCGCAGCTACTACGACGAAGTCCTCAGACGGTCTGTCGTCTTTTTTCCACCCGATGTTGATACCTCGATCATCAGCGCAGCATCGGGATCAAACTCGCTGGGCCTTGCAAGCGCCCAGCTGACAGATGACGCCGCCTTGTTCCTGCGCCATGTTGCGCAGGCCGAGGACAGCAAAAAAGGGAGTTACCAATGGCTGGCCGATCTCATACCCCCCGAATAAGCGCAGCTGTGCTTGCCGTGTCGCTGGCCCTTTCGGCCTGTAGCGACACCAGTCAAACCGCTGCTCCGCCTGCGGGCACTGGCGGCTCGACTCAGGCCGAGGCCGATCTGGCGAAACAGGCGGCGGCGATGCAGAAGACCATCCTGCAAGGGGCCGTTGCAGGGGGCGTTACCGGCGGGGCCATCGGCTTTGGCATTGGTGACAGCGACGATATCGGCACCGGGTTTTCCATCGGGTTGGGCGCTGGCGCCCTTGCGGGAACCTATGTGGCATTTGTTCAGCGCAACTATGCCGGGCGCGAGTCCCGGCTGCGGCAAATCAAGAAGGACCTCGACCGCAACGCGTCGGAAATGCAGACGACGATCAGTGTAATGAATCAGGTTCTGGCAGCGCAAAAGGCCGAGTTGGATGCGTTGAACGCGCAGGTCGCCTCGGGCACCGTGGATCAGGCCGCATTGCAGCGCGAACTGGCCGAGGCAAACGGCAACCTGACACAGATGGAGCTGGCCATCGACGGGGCCACCAAACGACAGGCCGAGTTCAACGAGGCGCGTAACCTGACCATATCCCGCGGACAGACTGCTTCGCCCATCGATGGCGATCTGGCGGCTTTGTCCAATCAGATAACCCAGATGCGCGGCATCGCGGGCGATCTGGCCTCGTCACTATGAAAGGTGTGACTATGCTCCGCCTCGCCTTACCTTGTGTGCTTCTGGCCGCTTGCCAGACAACCACCGACCCTGCCGAAGGCGGGTTCTTCTCGGGCGTCTCGGGGATCGCGACGGGGGCTTATGACGATCGGATCACCGCCGCCGAGGGCGAAGTTGCCGAGGCCCAAGCCCGGAATGACGCATTGGCCGCGCAGATCCGGGCGTCGGAATCCGAATTGGCGCAGTTGAAGCTGAGGATCCTGCAACAGCGCGACGCGCTTGGCGGTGCTGATCCAGCCACGGCAGCGCGCATTGATCGGGTTCTGAACGCCACTCCCGGCGGTGCGACGTCTGATGCCAAGCTTGCCGCCCTGCAACGCAGCATCGCCGAAGCCCGCGCCCTGAGCAGTGATCTGGCGAAACTGTCCGGGTAACGAGATGGTGCTGGATTGGTGTGGCGACCGTAATTCTGGTCGCCAGTACCTGACCCAAGCAGTCATCTAGGCGGCTGCGATCTGCCCGGCCTTTTCCACCAGCACCTCGGCTTGACGGATCGAGGCATAGTCGATCAGCCGCCCGTCCAGTGACACCGCGCCTTTACCTTGTGCCTCGGCCTCGGCCATGGCGACAAGAATGCGTTGGGCCTTGGTCACCTCGGCGTCCGAGGGCGACATGACCTCGTTTGCCAGGGCAATCTGGCTGGGATGAATGGCCCATTTGCCTTCACAACCCAGAACCGCCGCGCGTTTGGCTGCTGCGCGATATCCGTCGGGATCCTGAAAATCGCCGAAAGGTCCGTCGATGGGGCGCAGTCCGTTGGCCCGCGCCGCAACGACCATTCGGGCCAAAGCATAGTGCCACATGTCGCCCCAATGCGTCGCCCGCCCACCTTCAGAATCTGCATCCGTCAGAACCGAGTAATCCGGGTTCACGCCGCCAATGATCGTCGTGCGCGCGCGGGTCGATGCCGCATAGTCCGCAACCCCAAAATGCAGGCTTTCATTGCGTTTCGAGGTTGCCGCGATCTCGCTGACATTCTGCATCCCCAGAGCGGTTTCGATGATGTGCTCAAATCCGATGCGTGTCTTGTAGCCCTTGGCATCTTCGATCTGCGTGACCAGCATATCGACCGCATAGACATCTGCCGCCGTGCCCACCTTGGGGATCATGATCAAATCCAGCCGCTGACCCGCCTGTTCGACCACATCAACAACATCGCGATACATGTAATGCGTATCCAGACCGTTAATGCGCACCGACATGGTCTTGGTGCCCCAATCGATATCGTTCAGCGCCTCGATGATGTTCTTGCGGGCTTGCTCTTTTTCGTCAGGTGCTACGGCATCTTCGAGATCAAGAAAGATGACGTCCACGTCCGACTGTGCGGCCTTTTCGAACATGCCCGGTTGGCTGCCGGGCACGGCCAGTTCGCTGCGGTTCAGCCGGGCGGGGGCTTGGTTGATGTTATGAAAGCTCATGAGTTTGGGTCCTTCGTCTTATATGTTCGGATAGATGGGGAACTTGGCGCAAAGGTCTGCGACCTCGGCCTTGACCTTGGCCTCAACCGCGCTGTTGCCGTCTTCGCCATTGGCGGCCAGTCCGTCGACCACTTCGATGATCCAGTCGGCGATCTGGCGGAATTCGACCTCGCCGAAGCCGCGCGTGGTGCCCGCAGGGCTGCCCAGACGGATGCCCGACGTGATGGTCGGCTTTTCGGGGTCAAACGGCACGCCGTTCTTGTTGCAGGTGATATGCGCCCGGCCCAGAGCCTTTTCGGTGGCGTTGCCCTTGACGCCCTTGGGGCGCAGGTCGACCAGAACCACATGGGTGTCGGTGCCGTGGGTCACCGTGTCCAGAC
>NZ_JBQFTC010000015.1:0-5977 GCF_056538425.1 Ruegeria sp. BG5
ATCGTAAGAGAGATATGGGCTTTTACTAGGTTTGGCGGTGACCTACTCTCCCGGGGCTTAAGCCCAAGTACCATTGGCGCGGCAGTGCTTAACTTCCGGGTTCGGTATGGGACCGGGTGTTTCACTTGCGCTATGACCACCAAACCGAGGAAAAGCCCCCGTCGCGACTTTTGCGAAGCAAAAGCGCGACGCGCAGGAGGCAGCGTATTCGCTTGCGAATGCGCGGTCCTGCACGGTTGTATTAATCAATCAACACCGTCGCTGTTTGCGCAGCAAAAGCGACGGGCGGGAGGCAGCGTATTCGTTTACGAATGCGCGTTCCCGCGTCTTAGTCATCCATTGTCAAGGTCAGTGTATGCTTTTGGTGATTTGTCTTTCTGTTACTGGATCAAATCAAGCCTATCGGGCGATTAGTACCGGTCAACTGAACGCATTACTGCGCTTACATCTCCGGCCTATTGACGTGGTGGTCTTCCACGGCCCTCAGGGAGACCTTGTTTTGAGGGGGGCTTCCCGCTTAGATGCCTTCAGCGGTTATCCTGTCCGATCATAGCTACCCAGCACTGCCGTTGGCACGACAACTGGTCCACCAGTGGATCGTTCACCCCGGTCCTCTCGTACTAGGGGCAACTCCTCTCAAGTCTCCTACACCCACGGCAGATAGGGACCGAACTGTCTCACGACGTTCTAAACCCAGCTCACGTACCTCTTTAAACGGCGAACAGCCGTACCCTTGGGACCTGCTCCAGCCCCAGGATGAGATGAGCCGACATCGAGGTGCCAAACACTGCCGTCGATATGGACTCTTGGGCAGTATCAGCCTGTTATCCCCGGCGTACCTTTTATCCGTTGAGCGATGGCCCTTCCACTCGGGACCACCGGATCACTATGGCCGTCTTTCGACTCTGCTCGACTTGTCAGTCTTGCAGTCAGGCTGGCTTCTGCCATTGCACTCAACGAGCGATTTCCGACCGCTCTGAGCCAACCTTCGCGCGCCTCCGTTACGCTTTAGGAGGCGACCGCCCCAGTCAAACTACCCGCCACGCAGGGTCCCGGATCCGGATAACGGACCGCGGTTAGACATCAAGAGTGCGAAGGGTGGTATCTCAAGGGAGGCTCCACGGATACTTGCGTTTCCGCTTCAAAGCCTACCACCTATCCTGCACATCACAATCCTGATGCCAGTGCGAAGCTGTAGTAAAGGTGCACGGGGTCTTTCCGTCTAACCGCGGGAAGCCTGCATCTTGACAGGCAATTCAATTTCGCTGAGTCGATGTTGGAGACAGCGGGGAAGTCGTTACGCCATTCGTGCAGGTCGGAACTTACCCGACAAGGAATTTCGCTACCTTAGGACCGTTATAGTTACGGCCGCCGTTTACCTGGGCTTCAATTCAAGGCTCTCACCTCTCCTTTTAACCTTCAGGCACCGGGCAGGCGTCAGACCCTATACGTCGTCTTGCGACTTCGCAGAGCCCTGTGTTTTTAATAAACAGTCGCCACCCCCTGGTTTGTGCCCCCAGCCCCTAGTTGCCTAGGAACCGGGCCTCCTTCTCGCGAACTTACGGAGGTATTTTGCCGAGTTCCTTCAACATCGTTCTCTCAAGCGCCTTGGTATGCTCTACCAGTCCACCTGTGTCGGTTTAGGGTACGGTCTGATGGAGGGCTATTTCCAGGAACCACTCAGCAGCCCAATCAATCCGATAAGATTGAACTACACCTGTGATCCGTCACATCCTCCTGGCCTAGGAATATTAACCTAGTTCCCATCGCCTACGCCTTTCGGCCTCGGCTTAGGGGCCGGCTTACCCTGCTCAGATTAGCTTTAAGCAGGAACCCTTGGACTTTCGGCGAGAGTGTCTCTCACACTCTTTGTCGCTACTCATGTCATCATTCTCACTAGTGATCTCTCCACGGGATCGCTCACGCGCCCGCTTCATCGAAAACACTCTATCCTGCGCTACCGCCTATTCGGCTACTTGAGCGCGATTGCTCGCGCCAAATGACCGGCGATAATACAGGATGAGTGCTATGTCACACTACGCTCTGCTACCGATGCTTACGCATCCCTAGACTTCGGCTCATGGCTTGAGCCCCGTTACATCTTCGCCGCAGGACAACTTGTTTAGACCAGTGAGCTGTTACGCTATCTTTAAAGGATGGCTGCTTCTAAGCCAACCTCCTGGTTGTTTTGGTCGTCCCACCTGCTTTCCCACTTAGCCATGAATTGGGGGCCTTAGTCGTAGGTCAGGGTTGTTTCCCTCTCCACTACGGACGTTAGCATCCGCAGTGTGTCTGCCATCTAGTACTCCCGGGTATTCGGAGTTTGGTTAGGATCAGTAAGCCTGTGGGGCCCCATTACCCATCCAGTGCTCTACCCCCCGGGGTATTCGGATGACGCTCTACCTAAATAGATTTCGCAGAGAACCAGCTATCTCCGAGTTTGATTGGCCTTTCACCCCTAGGCACAGCTCATCCCGATCCTTTTCAACGGATGTGGGTTCGGTCCTCCAGTAAGTGTTACCTTACCTTCAACCTGGCCATGCCTAGATCACTCGGTTTCGGGTCTGATCCCACGAACTCATTCGCCCTATTAAGACTCGCTTTCGCTACGCCTACACCTAACGGCTTAAGCTTGCTCGTGAGACCAAGTCGATGACCCATTATACAAAAGGTACGCCGTCAGATCTCGAGGATCCTCCGACTGATTGTAGGCGTTCGGTTTCAGGTACTGTTTCACTCCCCTCGTCGGGGTGCTTTTCACCTTTCCCTCACGGTACTGGTTCGCTATCGGTCAGCAAGGAGTACTTAGCCTTCGAAGGTGGTCCTCCGATCTTCAGACAGAATTTCACGTGTTCCGCCCTACTTAATACGTCCATCAAAGCTTCCTATACGGGGCTGTCACCCGCTATGGCCACGCTTCCCAACGTGTTCTAGTCACTTATCTGGCTCGGCTGGTCCCCGTTCGCTCGCCGCTACTAGGGGAGTATCAATTGATTTCCTTTCCTCCGGGTACTTAGATGTTTCAGTTCCCCGGGTTTGCTCTTAAAACCCTATGTATTCAGGTCTTAAGTACCTGTTCATGCTCATTATTGATTAGCAGAGCTAACAATAACAAACATTCAGGTGGGTTGCCCCATTCAGAAATCCATGGATCAAAGCTTATTCTCAGCTCCCCATGGCTTATCGCAGAGTATCACGTCTTTCATCGCCTCTTGCTGCCAAGGCATTCACCAAACGCCCTTCTCGCGCTTGATTTGATCCAGAAAGAGAAAGACAGGATTTGCGAAGCAAATCCAATGACAGGCGCTGGTAACAACCCGTCTCTCTTACTGAACCAAAAGCATACTTTCCCGCCTTCCATCCTGGAACCCGCGCTGCCGATGTCGGTCGGCCCCACGCAGAGAATGGAAGACAATGCATAACCGTTAAGTTATGCGGGTTAGTGTACTTGACTTGGACAACTCTGTTCGTTTCAGCCGGGATAGTCGTGGACAGGCGAGGAAACACCTGTGTCACAACCCGCCCCTCCGAAGAGGAGAACGACTGAGATCAACGCCACACTCGGCGCGATCAAACAGTGTTGATTGATTTCTCTCTATACGATGTCAATTGACGTCCGATTGGACGGCTAAGCACTCAAATCAGTGCTTAACGGTCAAATCGAAGGAAAGTGGTGGGTCGAGGAGGACTTGAACCTCCGACCTCACGCTTATCAGGCGTGCGCTCTAACCACCTGAGCTACCGACCCACTTTGTACGGGGCCGCTTGCCGGTCGCTCTCATTGCTTTTGCAAGCAAAAGCAACTGCCGCGACAACGCCCTTTGCTTTGCAAAAGGCTTGGTGGAGCCTAGGAGGATCGAACTCCTGACCTCCTGAATGCAAATCAGGCGCTCTCCCAGCTGAGCTAAGGCCCCTTGCCGGACCTCGCGCCTATTCGCAAGATCCTGATTTTCTGAAGAGATATGAGGACGGCTCGGTCCATGAGTTTGACCAACTTTGTTTGTTGATCTTCTGCTAAGTGTATCACGAGATTTGCGAACAAATCTAACTAGATACATCCTTAGAAAGGAGGTGATCCAGCCGCAGGTTCCCCTACGGCTACCTTGTTACGACTTCACCCCAGTCGCTGATCCTACCGTGGTCCGCTGCCTCCAAAAGGTTAGCGCACGGCCGTCGGGTAGAACCAACTCCCATGGTGTGACGGGCGGTGTGTACAAGGCCCGGGAACGTATTCACCGCGTCATGCTGTTACGCGATTACTAGCGATTCCGACTTCATGGGGTCGAGTTGCAGACCCCAATCCGAACTGAGACAGTTTTTTGGGATTAACCCATTGTCACTGCCATTGTAGCACGTGTGTAGCCCAACCCGTAAGGGCCATGAGGACTTGACGTCATCCACACCTTCCTCCCGCTTATCACGGGCAGTTTCCATAGAGTGCCCAGCCGAACTGCTGGCAACTAGGGATGTGGGTTGCGCTCGTTGCCGGACTTAACCGAACATCTCACGACACGAGCTGACGACAGCCATGCAGCACCTGTCACCGAGTCACCGAAGTGAAAGATCCATCTCTGGACCGGTCCCGGGATGTCAAGGGTTGGTAAGGTTCTGCGCGTTGCTTCGAATTAAACCACATGCTCCACCGCTTGTGCGGGCCCCCGTCAATTCCTTTGAGTTTTAATCTTGCGACCGTACTCCCCAGGCGGAATGCTTAATCCGTTAGGTGTGTCACCGAATAGCATGCTACCCGACGACTGGCATTCATCGTTTACGGTGTGGACTACCAGGGTATCTAATCCTGTTTGCTCCCCACACTTTCGCACCTCAGCGTCAGTATCGAGCCAGTGAGCCGCCTTCGCCACTGGTGTTCCTCCGAATATCTACGAATTTCACCTCTACACTCGGAATTCCACTCACCTCTCTCGAACTCTAGACCGATAGTTTTGGAGGCAGTTCCGGGGTTGAGCCCCGGGATTTCACCCCCAACTTTCCGATCCGCCTACGTGCGCTTTACGCCCAGTAATTCCGAACAACGCTAACCCCCTCCGTATTACCGCGGCTGCTGGCACGGAGTTAGCCGGGGTTTCTTTACCTGCTACCGTCATTATCTTCACAGGCGAAAGAGCTTTACGACCCTAAGGCCTTCATCACTCACGCGGCATGGCTGGATCAGGGTTGCCCCCATTGTCCAAGATTCCCCACTGCTGCCTCCCGTAGGAGTCTGGGCCGTGTCTCAGTCCCAGTGTTGCTGATCATCCTCTAAAACCAGCTATAGATCGTAGGCTTGGTAGGCCATTACCCCACCAACTACCTAATCTAACGCGGGCTAATCCTTTGGCGATAAATCTTTCCCCCGAAGGGCTCATACGGTATTACTCTCCGTTTCCAGAGGCTATTCCGTACCAAAGGGCATATTCCCACGCGTTACTAACCCGTCCGCCGCTCACCCCGAAAGGCGCGCTCGACTTGCATGTGTTAGGCCTGCCGCCAGCGTTCGTTCTGAGCCAGGATCAAACTCTCAAGTTGAAATGATCTTACGACCATATCCTTGACGTTCGAACCTCTGCACATCTTTGGTTGTGCTACCGCCTATTCGGCTACTCGAGCACGATTAAGCGACACCCTCAGCCGGCTAGCCAAGAGTACAACCAAAAGTCATCTGTTTGTCTGTGCTTCTGGTTTCATCAGAAACCGAAAGCCGTACAAACAGTGAAGCTGACACTGGTCATCGGGACAGTCACCCCTACCAGCGCGATATACAGACATTCAATCCGTCGAAACGAACCAAACCGCCCACATATCTCTTCAGTTATCCATCAATGTCAAAGAACAAAACACCCAAGACCCAAAACCAGACCATAACGCCAATCACTCAGCGCTACCGCCCAATCAAAAACCTCCGAATGCCCACCGTCTCTCCGATGCGTCTCCGCCGCTCCCGCCGCGTCCCGAGCGCCTCAGCAGCGCCGGTGAAGGG
>NZ_JBQFTC010000016.1:0-4467 GCF_056538425.1 Ruegeria sp. BG5
ACCCCCCGCCTTTTTGTGGCGGGGGGTTTGTTGTTATTCAGCTGCGTCTTTGTATGCGTCCATTGGGGGGCATGTGCAGACGAGGTTTCGGTCTCCGTATGCGTTGTCGACGCGGTTGACGGGGGACCAGTATTTGTCGACGCCCATGGAGCCCGGGGGGAAGCAGGCCTGTTCGCGGCTATAGGGGCGGTCCCAGTCTCCGACCAGATCGCGCACCGTGTGGGGGGCGTTTTTCAGCGGGTTGTTGTCCGCGTCGATCTTGCCGTCGATGATGTCCTGCGCTTCCGCTCGGATCGAGAGCATGGCGTCGCAGAAGCGGTCGAGCTCGGCCATGGGTTCCGATTCCGTGGGCTCCACCATCAGGGTTCCGGCCACCGGCCAGCTCATGGTGGGCGCGTGGAAGCCTGAATCGACCAGACGTTTGGCGATGTCGTCAACGCTGACATGCGCCGCCTCGTCCAGCGGTCTTGTGTCGAGGATGCATTCATGCGCCACCCGGCCTGTTTCCGAGGTGTAGAGGATCGGATAGGCCTCCTTCAGACGTGCGGCGATATAGTTTGCGTTCAGGATCGCCACTTTGGTCGCCTGCGTCAGACCGGCACCGCCCATCAGCAGCACATAGGCCCAGCTAACCGGCAGGATGGACGGCGAGCCGAAGGGCGCCGCCGAGACCGGACCCACGGCGGTGCCGTATTCCGGGTGGCCGGGCAGGTGTTCGGTCAAATGCGCCTTGACGCCGATCGGGCCCATGCCGGGGCCGCCGCCGCCATGGGGGATGCAGAAGGTCTTGTGCAGGTTCAGGTGGCTGACATCGCCGCCAATGTCTCCCGGACGCGACAGGCCGACCATGGCATTCATGTTGGCCCCATCGATATAGACCTGACCGCCATGGTCATGGGTGATCTGGCAGACCTCCTGCACGGTGGTCTCAAAGACGCCATGGGTGGACGGATAGGTGATCATGCAGGCGGCCAGATGATCGGAATGCTTTTCCGCCTTGGCGCGGAAGTCATTCAGGTCGATATTGCCGTTCTCATCCGCCTGCACCGGCACAACCTGCCAGCCCACCATCTGGGCCGAGGCCGGGTTGGTGCCATGGGCCGAGGTCGGGATCAGGCAGACATTGCGCTGCCCTTCGCCACGGGCGAAGTGGTAGTTGCGGATGGTCAAGAGACCCGCATATTCCCCCTGCGCGCCCGAGTTGGGCTGTTGGCTGATCGCGTCATAGCCGGTGATCTGGCACAGCTTGTCGTTCAGATCGGCGATCATCTCGTGATAGCCCTGCGCCTGATCTTCGGGGCAGAACGGGTGCAGATTGCCGAACTCGGGCCAGGTGACCGGGATCATCTCGATCGTGGCGTTCAGCTTCATGGTGCAGGACCCCAGCGGGATCATCGCCCGGTCCAGCGCCAGATCGCGGTCGGCCAGACGGCGCATATAGCGGGTGATCTCGGCCTCGGCCCGGTTCTGGTGGAAGATCGGGTGGGTCAGGTATTCGCTTTCCCGCAGCGCGTAATCGGGCAGGCGGTAAGCGACGTTCGAGCTGTCATCGGTGCGGTCGATGCCGAAGGCACCCCAGACGGCCTCGATGGTCTCGGGGCGGGTCTGTTCGTCCAGGCTGATGCCCACTTTTGTCTCGCCGACCTTGCGCAGGTTGACGCCGCGCGCCACGGCGGCCTCCATCACCGTTGTCTGCAGATGGCCGACCTCAACCGTGATGGTGTCAAAGAACACTTCCGGCTCAACAGCAAAGCCTGCCTCTTCCAGACCAGCGGCCAGACGCGAGGTCTTGCGGTGCACCGATTGCGCGATGGCCTTGATGCCGTCGGGGCCGTGATAGACCGCATACATCGAGGCAATCACCGCCAGCAGCGCCTGCGCGGTGCAGACATTCGAGTTCGCCTTCTCGCGCCGAATGTGTTGCTCGCGGGTCTGCAGCGACAGCCGGTAGGCCTTGTTGCCGCGGCTGTCGATGCTGACACCGATGATCCGGCCCGGCATCGAGCGTTTCAGCTTGTCGGTGGTCGCCATGTAAGCGGCATGCGGGCCGCCATAGCCCATCGGCACGCCAAAGCGCTGGGTCGAACCGATGGCAATGTCCGCGCCCATCTCGCCGGGGGATTTCAGCAGGGCCAGCGACAGGATGTCGGCGGCGACAATGGCGATGGCTTTATGTTCGTGCAGCGCCGCGATTTCCGATGTGAAGTCGCGCACATGGCCGTGGGTGCCGGGGTACTGGAAGATCGCACCAAAGACGGCGCCCGCATCCAGCGTGTCCGGATCGGCAACCTGCACGTCGATGCCCAGAGGCTCAGCCCGGGTTTTGATCACCGCGATGGTCTGCGGGTGGCAGTTCTTGTCCACAAAGAAGGCGGCGTTGTTGGCTTTCGAACGCCCGCCGCGCTTGGCCATCGCCATGGCTTCGGCGGCAGCTGTGGCTTCGTCCAGCAAGGACGCGTTGGCCACGTCCAGCCCGGTCAGGTCGCTGACCATGGTCTGGAAGTTCAGCAGCGCTTCAAGCCGGCCCTGGCTGATCTCGGGCTGATAGGGCGTATAAGCGGTGTACCAGGCCGGGTTTTCCAGGATGTTGCGCAGGATCGGCGCGGGCGTGGTGGTGCCATAATAGCCCTGACCAATCAGCGAGGTCAAAACGGTGTTCTTGCTCGCCACCTCTTTCATGTGGAACAGAGCGTCGCGTTCGGTCATCGCCGGACCCCAGTCCAGCGGTTCGGTCTGCCGGATCGCGGGCGGGACGGTGGCGTCGATCAGCTCGTCCAGCGTCTTGAAGCCAATCACCTTGAGCATGTCGCGCATCTCGGTCGGGCTGGGCCCGATATGGCGGCGGTTGGCGAAGTCATAGGCTTCGTAATCGGTCAGTTTGAAGGCCATCGTTGCGCTCCTCAGGGAATGTCTCGCCCGGCCGCTGTGGCGGATGCCTCCGGCGGGGATATTTTTAGCCAGATGAAGGACGGACCCCCGCAAGGATCCGCCGTGATTTCTTAGCCGATGAAGGCTTTGTAGCCGGCTTCGTCCATCAGATCCTCAAGCTGCGACGCGTC
The DNA here is from genome assembly GCF_056538425.1 of Ruegeria sp. BG5. NCBI lineage: Bacteria > Pseudomonadati > Pseudomonadota > Alphaproteobacteria > Rhodobacterales > Roseobacteraceae > Ruegeria > Ruegeria sp. BG5. Next base: position 3,060 of record NZ_JBQFTC010000016.1, read on the forward strand.
CGCGATCTTGACCTTGTAGATCCAGGCCTCGCCCTCGGGGTCTTCGTTCAGCGCGCCGGGGTTGTCGGCCAGCGCCTCGTTGACCTCGACAATCTCGCCATCCACCGGGGCGTAGAGTTCCGAGGCCGCCTTGACGGATTCGATCACGCCGATCTCGCCGTCCTTCTCGAACTCGTCACCCACTTCCTGCTGCTCGACAAAGACCACTTCGCCCAGCTGCTCGGCGGCATGTTTGGTGATGCCCAGAGTGGCCACGTCCCCTTCGACGGTCAGCCATTCATGCTCTTCGGAATAATAGGTTGCCATGCTGTCTCTCTCCTGACTTCAACGCTTGTAATTCTGGGTGACAAAGGGCAGCGCCACGATCTGCGCCGGTTGCGCCTTGCCCCGGATGATCAGGTTCACCTTCTCTCCCGGCTCACCGTGACCGGCGGACACGTAGCCCATCGCCACCGGGCCACCCACCGTGGGGCCAAAGCTGCCCGAGGTGATCTGACCGATGGTGTTGCCATTGCTGCACTGGATTTCCACGCCCTGACGCGCCGGGGCGCGGCCATCGGGCTTGATGCCCACCAGCTTGCGGGCGGCACCCTCGGCCAGTTCGCGTTGGACACGCTCGGCACCCGGGAACCCGCCCTCTTCCTTGCGGCGCTTCTGGATTGCCCAGCCAAGGCTGGCCTCGATGGGTGAGGTGCTCTGATCGATGTCATTGCCATAAAGGCACAGCCCCGCCTCCAGCCGCAGGCTGTCGCGCGCGCCCAGACCGGCCGGTTCGCAATCTTCATGCGCCAGAAAGGCCTTGGTGATCTCGATCGCCTTGTCCTCGGGGATCGAGATCTCATACCCGTCCTCGCCGGTATAGCCCAGCCGCGAGATGCGGCATTCGGTGCCCATAATGTCGGCCACGGTGGTTTCCATGAACTTCAGATCCCGCGCCGCAGGGCAGAGTTCCCCCACAACATCCTCGGCCTTGGGGCCTTGCACCGCCACCAGCGCCCGGTCGAAGATCTCGGTCACGTCTACGCCTTCGAGGTTCGCCTTCATATGCGGAATGTCCTGATGCCGCAGCGCCGCGTTCACCACCACAAAGAAATGATCCCCCGCGTTCGACACGATCAGATCGTCCATGATCCCGCCTTCGGCATTGGTGAAAAACCCGTACCGCGCCTTGCCTTCTTTCAAGGTCGCATAGGCCTGCGGGCAGATCGCCTCCAGCTTCTCGCCCACATTCTCACCGCGCAGGATCACCTGACCCATATGAGACACATCAAACACCGCCGCCTTCTCACGACACTGCTTGTGTTCCCCCATAATCCCCAGCGGATACTGGACAGGCATCTCCCAGCCCGCAAAATCAACCAGCTTACCTCCCAACTCAACGTGCAAGGCGTACAAGGGCGTGCGTTTC
>NZ_JBQFTC010000017.1:0-2930 GCF_056538425.1 Ruegeria sp. BG5
CATGTGCCACGGCAAGGTGCCACCGTGCGCAGTCTGGATTACGCCGAGGTCATGGAACTCTATGAGATGCGCGCGGTGCTTGAAGGGACAGCGGCCCGTCTGGCAGCCCGCGCGGCCTCGGATGTCGAACTGGATGAGCTGGACCTTTTGAACGACCGGCTGGCCGAGGCGGGTACTGGCCCCGATGCGACCCAAATCAACAAGATCTTTCACGCGACCCTGCTGGATGCGGCCAAGAACCGGTTTCTGGCAAAATCCATGTTGTCCTTGCAAAAGGCGCTGTTGATCCTTGGGCCCTCGCAATTGCTGGATAGCGACCGCGCCGAGGCCGCAGTGGCCGAGCATCGGCGCATCATGGCGGCTTTGAAGGCCCGCGATGGTGCGGCGGCCGAGACAGAGATGCGCGCGCATATTCAGGCGGCACAACGGATGCGCATCCGCGCGTTGCAGGACCGCGACCGCTCAATCGACGAAAGCCAGTAGGTAGACAGGATATGGCCACCCCAAAGGAAGCTTACGATATCGCTGTGATCGGTGGCGGCAATGCGGCTCTCTGCGCTGCGATGACTGCAGCCGAGGCAGGCGCGCGCGTTTTGATCCTTGAAACGGCGCCAAAACCTTATCGCGGCGGAAACTCGCGCCATACGCGCAACTTTCGCTGTATGCATTCGGGCCCGTTGGGACCGCTCGTCGCGGCGTATGGCGAAGATGAATACCTCTCGGATCTGCTGAAAGTCACCGGCGGTAAAACCGACGAACATCTGGCCCGCCTCGCGATCCGAACGTCGGAAGAATGCCTGCCGTGGATGCAAGAACACGGGGTCCGGTTTCAGCCGTCGCTTTCCGGCACATTGTCATTGGCACGGACCAATGCGTTTTTCATGGGGGGCGGCAAATCTCTGGTGAATGCCTATTACCGGACGGCGGCAGGTTTGGGTGTAGATGTGCTGTATGAGGCCGCTGTGACGCATCTGGAACTGAACAGCGACCAGATCGAGTGGGTCGATTACACCTATGAAGGCCAGTCTCATCGCATCGCGCCCAAGGCGGTCATCGTTGCCTCCGGCGGCTTTCAGGCAGACACCGATTGGCTCACCCGCGCCTGGGGTGAGCCTGCGAAGAACTTTCTGATCCGGGGAACGCCGTACAACCGAGGCGTGGTCCTGTCTGATCTGCTGGATCAAGGCGTAGAAAGCGTCGGCGACCCGACCCAATGCCATGCCGTTGCCATTGACGGGCGCGCGCCGAAATTCGACGGCGGCATCGTCACCCGTCTGGACTGCGTGCCGTTTTCCATCGTCGTGAACAAACATGCCGAGCGGTTCTATGACGAGGGCGAAGACGTCTGGCCCAAGCGCTATGCGATCTGGGGCCGTTTGGTGGCGGCGCAGCCGGATCAGGTGGGATATGCCATCATCGACGCCAAGTCGCGGAACCTGTTCATGCCGTCCGTGTTCCCGCCGCTAAAGGCGAACACGTTGGACGAATTGGCCGGGATGATGGACCTGCCTGCGGACAAACTGAAAGCAACCGTCAGCGCATTCAACGCCGCTTGCGGCGACATCAGCGGGTTTCATCCGACCGAACTGGACGGGGTGGCGACCTCGGGCCTGATCCCGCCCAAGACCAACTGGGCGCGCCCAATTACCGAACCGCCGTTTTATGGCTACTCGCTGCGGACCGGCGTGACCTTTACCTATCTTGGGTTGAAGGTTGACGAGACGGCCCAGTGCTCGACGCCCAGCGGTAAGATCAAAAACCTGTGGGCGGCCGGGGAAACGATGGCCGGGTCCATCCTTGGGCAAGGCTATCTGGCGGGCTTTGGCATGACCATCGGAACTGTCTTTGGACGCATCGCAGGACGAGAGGCCGCCGCTTATGCAAACTGATCTTATTCAGGAAGCCCGCCGCCAGGCCGAGATCTGCAACGCCTGCCGCTATTGCGAGGGCTATTGCTCGGTCTTCCCGTCGCTTCATGCGGAACGCGCGTTCTCGGATGGGGACATCACGCAATTGGCCAACCTGTGCCATAACTGCCGGGGCTGTTACTACGCCTGCCAGTACACCGCCCCGCACGCGTTTGACCTGAACCTGCCCAAGGCGCTGGCCGAAGTGCGGCGCGACAGTTGGGAAAGCTTGGCATGGCCGCAGCCGCTGGCACGACGGTTCCACACCCATGGCGGGGCCATCGCCCTGGCGCTTGTGGTCGGATTTGCCCTGTTGTTCTGGGCGACCCGCGCCATCGGTTCCAGCGGAGGCGAAGGGTTTTATGCCGTCCTGTCCCACAACGCGATGGTCGCGATCTTTGCGCCTGCATTCCTGCTGCCTCTGTTCAGCATCGCCTTCAGCCTGAGGCGCTATTGGACCGAGGTTGGCGGCAAACCGATCCAGATGTCTGATCTGACGGTTGCGCTCAAACGTGCGGGCAAGATGCAGGATCTGGCCGCAGGCCATGGCGAGGGCTGCAACTTCGAGGACGAAGACCGGTTCAGTCAGGGCCGACGCCACATCCACCACGCCATCATGTATGGCTTCCTGCTGTGCTTTGCGTCGACCTCGGTGGCGACGATCATGCACTATGTCTTCGGAATGCACGCGCCTTACGGGTTCTGGTCGTTGCCGAAACTGTTCGGGATTTCCGGGGGGCTGCTGCTGACGGTGGGATGTGGTGCGATGGCGCTGCTCAAGCAAAAGTCAGACCGAGACCTCGGCGATCCGTCGGCCTGGGGCGGGGATATCGGCTTCATCCTGTTGCTCGGGTTTGTGGGCCTCAGCGGGCTGGTTCTCTATGCCCTCGGGTCAACGCCTCTGATGCCCGCACTGCTGGCCATCCACCTCGGATCGGTCCTGACCTTCTTCCTGCTGACGCCCTACACAAAAATGGCACACGGCTTCTATCGGCTTGCGGCGCTGGTCCGGGACGCGCAACG
>NZ_JBQFTC010000018.1:0-1178 GCF_056538425.1 Ruegeria sp. BG5
ATGGCAAAGGAAAAGTTTGAGCGTACAAAACCGCACGTCAACATCGGCACGATTGGCCACGTTGACCACGGAAAGACCACGCTGACCGCAGCAATCACCAAGTATTTCGGTGACTTCAAAGCGTATGACCAGATCGACGGCGCGCCGGAAGAGAAAGCGCGCGGCATCACCATCTCGACCGCCCACGTGGAATACGAGACCGACAACCGCCACTATGCGCACGTTGACTGCCCCGGCCACGCCGACTACGTCAAGAACATGATCACCGGTGCCGCCCAGATGGACGGCGCGATCCTGGTTGTGAACGCTGCTGACGGCCCGATGCCGCAGACGCGTGAGCACATCCTGCTGGGCCGCCAGGTTGGCATCCCGAAGATGGTCGTGTTCCTGAACAAAGTTGACCAGGTCGACGACGAAGAGCTGCTGGAACTGGTTGAGATGGAAGTTCGCGAACTGCTGTCCAGCTACGAATACCCCGGCGACGATATTCCGATCGTTGCAGGTTCGGCTCTGGCCGCGATGGAAGGCAACAACCCGGAAATCGGCGAAGAGAAAATCAAGGAACTGATGGCGGCTGTTGATGACTACATCGACACGCCTGAGCGTGCTGTTGACCAGCCGTTCCTGATGCCGATCGAAGACGTGTTCTCGATCTCGGGCCGTGGTACCGTTGTGACCGGTCGTGTCGAGCGTGGCGTGATCAACGTTGGCGACGAGATTGAAATCGTCGGCATCCGCGACACCGCGAAAACCACCTGCACCGGCGTTGAAATGTTCCGCAAGCTGCTGGACCGCGGTGAAGCAGGCGACAACATCGGCGCCCTGCTGCGTGGTGTGGATCGTGACGGTGTTGAGCGTGGCCAGGTTCTGTGTAAGCCGGGTTCGGTTACACCGCACACCAAGTTCGAAGCCGAAGCCTACATCCTGACCAAGGAAGAAGGCGGTCGTCACACCCCGTTCTTCGCGAACTACCGTCCGCAGTTCTACTTCCGTACAACTGACGTGACCGGCACCGTGACCCTGGCCGAAGGCACCGAGATGGTCATGCCCGGCGACAACGTGTCGTTCGGCGTTGAGCTGATCGCACCGATCGCGATGGAAAACGGTCTGCGCTTCGCCATCCGCGAAGGTGGCCGCACCGTTGGTGCGGGTGTTGTTTCCAAAATTATTGAATAATT
>NZ_JBQFTC010000019.1:0-1001 GCF_056538425.1 Ruegeria sp. BG5
GCCTTTTCGGTGGCGTTGCCCTTGACGCCCTTGGGGCGCAGGTCGACCAGAACCACATGGGTGTCGGTGCCGTGGGTCACCGTGTCCAGACCGCCCTTGATCAGCTGGTCCGACAGCGCCTGCGCGTTGGTCACGACCTGCTGGATGTAGGATTTGAACTCAGGCCGCAGCGCCTCGCCAAAGGCCACGGCCTTGGCCGCGATCACATGCATCAGCGGGCCGCCCTGAATGCCGGGGAAGATCGCCGAGTTCACTTTCTTAGCGATATCTTCATCATTGGTCAGGATCATACCCCCACGCGGGCCGCGCAGGGTTTTGTGAGTCGTCGTGGTCGCCACATGCGCATGCGGGAAAGGAGAGGGGTGTTCGCCCGCTGCCACCAGACCGGCAAAGTGCGCCATGTCCACGTGCAGATACGCGCCGACCATGTCGGCGATCTGACGCATGCGGGCAAAGTCGATCTGACGCGGGATGGCCGAGCCTCCGGCGATGATCAGCTTGGGCTGGTGTTCCTTCGCCAGCGCCTCGACCTGACCATAGTCCAGCATGTTGTCTTCTTTGCGGACGCCATATTGCACCGCGTTGAACCACTTGCCCGACTGGTTCGGGCGCGCGCCATGGGTCAGGTGTCCGCCTGCGTCCAGGCTCATGCCCAGAATGGTGTCGCCGGGCTGGATCAACGCCTGAAATACACCCTGGTTGGCCTGAGAGCCAGAGTTCGGCTGCACATTGGCAAAGCCGCAGCCAAACAGTTCCTTGGCGCGGTCGATGGCCAGATTCTCGGCAATATCGACGAACTGGCAGCCGCCATAGTAGCGCCGACCGGGATAGCCTTCGGCGTATTTGTTGGTCATGACCGAGCCCTGCGCCTCCATCACGGCGGCAGAGACGATGTTCTCGGACGCGATCAACTCGATCTCGTCGCGCTGGCGGCCCAGCTCGGATGTGATCGAGCCGAAAAGTTCCGGGTCGCGGTCGGACAGGGATTGGGTGAAAAAGCC
>NZ_JBQFTC010000020.1:0-574 GCF_056538425.1 Ruegeria sp. BG5
ATGACGGCGCGACAACGCTGGCGTCGTCGACGCGTGGGGTTTACCTGATCGACGGCAGCACGGAAGTGACGTGGAGAGGGGACCAGATCGGCCCTGACAGCCTGCCCGGCTGGAGCGCGATTCAGGTTGAAAGCAACGGTCCGGGTTACCTGCTCCTGCTGCAGCATGAAGATGGCCGCTATGCGGAGTGGACGCTTGACGATCAAGGCGTGCGTGTGAGCGGCCAGCCGATCACCAACGTCATTGATGTCGAGGTGTTCTATGGTGCTGATCTGAACAATGATGGCACGATTGGTCATTTCACGACGACCGTTGAAAATGACGGCGCGACAACGCTGGCCTCGTCGACGCGTGGGGTTTACCTGATCGACGGCAGCACGGAAGTGACATGGAGAGGGGACCAGATCGGCCCTGACAGCCTGCCCGGCTGGAGCGCGATTCAGGTTGAAAGCAACGGTCCGGGTTACCTGCTCCTGCTGCAGCATGAAGATGGCCGCTATGCGGAGTGGACGCTTGACGATCAAGGCGTGCGTGTGAGCGGCCAGCCGATCACCAACGTCATTGATGTCGAGGT